>CAVSUY010000009.1:0-283818 GCA_963731035.1 uncultured Gammaproteobacteria bacterium
GATTATTTTCCGATGCAGAACTCGCTGAAGATGCGGCCCAGAAGGTCGTCGGGGGTGAATTCGCCGGTGATCTCCCCCAGGCGCCGCTGGGCCAGGCGCAGGTCCTCGGCGATCAGCTCCCCGCTTCGTGCTTCGCGCATGGCCGCGACCGCGTTGTCGGAAGTGTTGGCGCGCGGCGTCGATGGCCTCCAAGTGGCGCCGCCGGGCGATGTAGGTTGCCTCGCCGGCGGCCTGAAACCCCATCGCCGATTGCAGATAGTCCTCGAGCAGGGGTAGCCCTTCTCCGGTCCTGACCGATACGCTGAGCTCCGGAGGATTACTGTCGGCTCGGTATTCAGCGGGCCGGCCGCTGAGGTCGATCTTGTTCCACACGATCACCGGGCGGACTCCCGCAGGTATGTCGGCAAGATAGCCGCCGGCGCCGGCGGCGGCGGCGTCCTCCACCACCAGCATGGCGATGTCCGCCTCGAGCACGGCCTGCCGGGCGCGGCGGATACCTTCCTGCTCAATCTCTCGCCCCTCTCGCGCAGGCCCGCGGTATCCACGAGGTGCACCGGCAGGCCGTCGAGCTGGATGGAGAACTCGACGGTGTCGCGGGTCGTGCCGGGGGTAGGGCTGACGATGGCGCGGTCGGTGTGGGACAGGGCGTTGAGCAGGCTGGACTTGCCGGCGTTCGGCGGGCCGAGCAGCACCACTCTCGCGCCGTCCCGCAGCAGCGTCCCTTGCCGGGTGTCCGCCCGCAGGCGGTCCAGGCCCGAGGCCAGGCCTTCGAGCCGGGTGGCGAGGGCCTCGTCGGCGAGAAAGTCGATCTCCTCCTCCGGGAAGTCCAGTGCCGCCTCGATATAAGCGCGCACCGCCACCAGCTCCTCGACAATGGAATGCACCGCCTCGGAGAACGCGGCCCGACAGGGATCGCAGTGCCGAACGGGCAGCCGACTCGGAGGCGCTGTCGATGAGATCGGCGATGGCCTCGGCCTGCACCAGGTCGATCCGACCATTGAGAAAGGCGCGTTCGGAGAACTCGCCGGGCCGGGCCATGCGCGCCCCGAGGGCGATGATCCGGGTCGAGCAGGAGGTCCACCACCACTGCCCCGCCATGGCCGTGCAGCTCCAGCACGTCCTCGCCCGTGAAGGAATGGGGGCCGGGAAAATATAGCACCAGGCCGCGGTCCAGTGCCGCGCCGGCCGCATCGTGGAAGTCCCGCAGCACCGCCATCCGGGTGGCGGCAGGCTGCCGGTGACTTGGCGCGCAATATCAGCGGCGCCGGGGCCGGATACGCGAATCACGGCGATGCCGCCGCGCCCGGAGGCGTTGCCAAGGCCGTTATGGTGTCTTGCGGTGGAGGCCACGCTCGTGTCGGGACGGCCGGCCCGGCTTGCCGGGGCGGCCATCCGGAATCATCAGGCAACGTGCTTATTGATGTACCACTGCTGAGTAATCGACAGAATGTTGTTGGTCAACCAGTAGAGCACCAGCCCGGCGGGGAAATACAGGAAGAGGAAAGGTGAACACGACCGGCAGCGCCATCATGATCTTCTTCTGCATCGGGTCCACGGGCGAGGGATTCAGGAGCTGCTGGGCGACCATGGTGAAGCCCATCAGGATCGGCAGCACGTAATACGGATCACGCACCGACAGGTCATGGATCCACAGCTCCCATGGCGCCTGTCGCAGCTCCACGCTGCCCAGCAGCACCCAGTACAGGGCGATGAACACCGGGATCTGGATGACGATGGGCAGGCAGCCCCCGAGCGGATTCACCTTCTCCTTCTTATAGATCTCCATCATGGCCTGATTCATCTTGGAACGGTCGTCGCCGTAGCGTTCCTTGAGCGTCTGCAGCCTGGGCTGCAGCTTCTTCATCTTGGCCATCGACTTGTAGCTGGTGGCCGACAGCGGATAGAACGCGGCCTTGATCAGGCAGGTCAGCAGGATGATGGACCAACCCCAGTTTCCGATGACGCCGTGGATGTGCTCGAGGACCCAGAACAGAGGCGAGGACACCGGCGTGAGGTAGCCGTAGTCGACGGTCAGATCGAAACCCTTCGCCGTCTTCGCGAGCAGATTCTGCTCTTTGGGCCCGGCAAACATGTCGAGACCCAGGTCCCCCGACTGGCCGGGCTCCACCGTTGCCGGCTTCAACGAATTCAGGCCGATGCCGTAGCGCGGTGTTTTCGCCTTGACCATGCGACTGTAGAACGAATAGTCGGCGTCGCCGCGCGGGAACCAGGCGGTCACGAAATAATGCTGCACCATCGCCACCCAGCCGTCGGCCACCTTGCGCTTCAGGGGCTTGTCCTCCATGTCGGAGTAGCTGATCTTCTCGAACTTCTCTTTCGGCGAGTAGATCGCGCCGCCGGTGTAGATCGGCAGCCGCCGCTGCAGAAAGTTGCGATGGGGGATGAAATGCGTGCGCAGAAACTGACCGTAGACGAAGCCGGTCCAGGGTGTCGACGAGCGGTTGTCTACCAGGTAATCGACCTTGATCCGGTAGCTGTCTCGCTGGAAGGTGAATCGCTTGGTGTATCGCACGTCGTCGGGCGAGGTCCAGTGCAGGTCCACCGTCAGCGTGTCGGCGCCTTGCTGAAGCTGGTAGCTCGTGTGGTCGAACTGGTAGGCGGTCTTATGATTCGGATATTCACGGCCCTTCCCTATCAGGCCGCTCTGGGTAACGAAGATCTCGGGGCCGTTGTCCGTCTCCTCGTTCTTCAGCAGCAGGAACGGCTCGTCGGGGTGATTCACATCAACGGGGTGCTTCAGCAACGCCAGCTCCTCGATGCCGCCGCCGTTCGGATTGATCCTGGCGTGATACACGTCCGTGCGGACGTCGATGCGCGGTCCCTGAGGCGCCGTCTGTCCCTCCTGCCCGGGGACTTCCGGGGCGGTTCCCGCGCCTTTGGCGGCCTCGCCCTTGGCTTGGCCGCCCGACTGGCTGCCCGCGGCGGCGGCCGCTGCCTCTGGCGCCTCGGGGATGTCTTGACTCCCCGTGCCGTCGCTCTGGGCGCCGGTCCCCGACATCTGGGCCGTGGCGGGCGTCTCCGGCGGCGGGGTGGTGAATACCAGCCACCGCTGATACAGCATGATCAGGATAAAGGCCAGCGTGAACAGCAGGATGGCGCGTCGAACGTCCATAAACAGTTCTACTCGAGACTCAGCAATACGTTAAGTGCGTTGTGGAGCGTTGTTGATGGCCGACAGGACGTCCATCCAAATATCCCCGGCCAGCCGGTTGAGCTTCGGATCATGGAAGTCGGGCGGCAGCGCCTTGACCGAAACCACGATATCCACGGCCGGCATCTGGTCCCTGTTGTGTCTGAACGATTCCCTCACCAGCCGCTTGACCCTGGAACGATCCGTAGCCTTCTTCACCACTTTCTTCGGCACCGCGAGACCGAGCCTCGCATGCCCGCATCCGTTGCGCCGGGCGTGCCAGCCGAACAGACCGGTTCTGCCGCGCCATGCGCTTCGGTAAACCCGGCGGAAGTCGCCGCTCGATGCTAGCCGGTAGTCGCGTGGAAAAGAGCGATCCGGCCGGCCGGCACCCAAAAGCGGAAGGTCAGGCGCTCAGGCGAGCGCGGCCTTTCGCCCGGCGCGCGTTGATGACGGCTCGCCCCTGCCTGGTCTTCATTCGAGCTCGGAAACCATGGGTCCGTTTCCGCTTAATTTCACTGGGCTGGAATGTACGTTTCATGATGCTGTATAACTCCGATTGCGAGGCGAAAATTCCACCGGCGCGCGGGCACGTTCAAGGGGCGTGCAAACTTACTGCCTCAACTACCGACTGTCAATCAAAACCAACTCCGGATTCGCGAAGTGTCACAAGCGGGCTACTGGAAAAACTGTCTCCAGGAACTGGAGGACGAGTTGACTGAACAGCAGTTCAATATGTGGCTGCGGCCCCTGCAGGCGATCGAGGAGAACGACTCTCTGACCCTGTTGGCTCCCAACCGCTTCGTCGCCGAGTGGGTGCGGGACCACTTCCAGGCCCGGATCGCCGATATGGTCGAGACCTTCACAGGCACGCCGGTGGCCGTAACCGTGGATGTCGGCAGCCAGGTCATGGCGGAGCCTGTCGAGACCCCAACAGAGTCAGGGAATCCCGGCCCTGTTAGCGAACGCAGTCCCTACGCCCCGGGTCGGCTGCATCCGGATTTCACCTTCGACAACCATGTCGAGGGCAAGTCGAACCAGTTGGCCCGCGCCGCCGCCATCCAGGTTGGTGAGAACCCCGGCCGGGCTTACAACCCGTTGTTCATCTACGGTGGGGTGGGCCTGGGCAAAACTCACCTCATGCAGGCCGCCGGCAACGTGGTGGTGCGGAGACAACCCCAAGGCCACGGTGGCTTACGTCCATTCCGAGCGATTCGTCGGCGATATGGTCAAGGCGCTGCGTCATAACGCCATCAACGAGTTCAAACGGTATTACCGCTCGCTGGACGCCCTGCTCATCGACGATATCCAGTTCTTTTCCGGCAAGAATCATTCCCAGGAAGAATTCTTCCATACTTTCAACGCGTTGTTGGAAGGCCAGAAGCAGGTCGTTATCACCAGCGACCGCTTCCCCAAAGAAATCAATGGCGTCCAGGAACGCCTGATCTCCCGCTTTGGTAGCGGCCTGACGGTCTCGATCGATGTCCCGGAGCTCGAGACCCGGGTGGCAATCCTGCGCAAGAAGGCCCAGAGCAAGGGATTATTGCTGGACGAAGACATCGCTTTTTTCATTGCCCGCCAGATCCGTTCCAATGTTCGCGAGCTCGAGGGTGCCCTGCACCGCATCATCGCCAGTGCTAAGTTCACCGGTCGCCCGGTGGATATCCACTTGGTCAAGGAAGCACTGCAGGATCTGATGGTCTTTCAGGAGAAGAAAGTCACCATCAACAATATTCAGAAGGTCGTCGCCGACTATTTCAGCATCCGCGTTGCCGAGTTGCATTCAAAGCGTCGCAATCGCCAGATCGCAAGGCCGCGTCAAATTGCCATGGCCCTGGCGAAGGAGCTCACCACAATGAGTCTTCCGGACATTGGCGACGCCTTCGGGGGCCGTGACCACACCACGGTGCTCCATGCCTGCCGCAAGGTAGAGGAGCTGGTCAAGGCCGACCCCAACCTGAAGCAGGATTACGATAACCTCGCAAAGCTGTTGACAAGTTAGAATGCACAAGTGGGTAGTTTGTGGATAACATCGTTACCGGCGGTGCACCACCGGTATCCCGGCTGCAACCCAAGGGTTGCACACAAATCCGTTCACAGCTTCTTTCTTGTCGTAAGTATATGAAAATTAAGAGAATTTCAATCTTATCCACATTTCACACAGCGTAAACACAACTATCACCTATATATAAAAAACAATGAAATTCAATATCGAGAGAGAACGGTTGATTCGCCCACTGAGCCAAATCGCGGGTGTAGTGGAAAGACGCCAGACTCTGCCGATCCTGGGCAATGTGTACATGCGCCTGGGCGATGGCTCGTTGACCTTGATCGGAACGGATCTGGAGACGGAGGTGACTGCGCGGATTGATAGTGTCGACGGAGAGCCGGGGGAATGCACTGTTGGTGCCCGCAAGCTGTATGACATATGCCGGGCAGTACCGGAGGACACCGATATTGAAGTGAGCCACGAAGGACGGGAAGACCTTCGTACGGTCGCGAAAAAGCCGCTTCACTTTGCAAAGCCTGCCGGCGGCGGAGTTTCCGCGGCTGGAGGCCGAGGAATGGGATACCGAATTCGAAATCAGCCAGGAGGACTTGAAGGATCTGCTGGAGAAGACCGCGTTCGCCATGGCGCAGCAGGATGTAAGGTATTACCTCAACGGCTGTCTCCTGGAGTGTACGCCCGACGCCGTGCGCACCGTCGCTACCGATGGGCACCGCCTGGCAAAGAGCGAAATTTCATCGAAAACCGGTATTGACGAGGTATCTCAATCGATCCTGCCGAGAAAGGCGGTCGTGGAACTGATGCGGTTTTTGCAGGAAGAGCAGACGGCGCGCGTGCAGATCAACCCCAATCATGCGCGGGTCAACGGCAGTGGTTGGGTGTTCACCACCAAGCTCATCGACGGGCGGTTCCCGGACTATCAGAAAGTAATCCCCGATTCCTTGGCGACGCACCTGATCGTAGACCGGGTGACCATCCAGGAGGTTCTGTCGCGTATCTCCATCCTCAGCAACGAAAAATTTCGGGGTGTGCGGATAAACCTGAAGCCTGGGGTGATGACGGTGAGCGCCAACAACCCCGAGCAGGAAGAAGCGGTGGACGAGCTTCCCGTGGAGTACGAAGGGAAGGAGGTGGAGATCGGGTTTAATGTCGGATATCTGATCGATGCCTTGAAGGCCATTGAGAGCGAGGAGGTGGATATCGGGCTGGAAGATCCCAACAGCAGCTGCACATTGCACCCGCCTGGAGACACGTCCACTTTGTATCTCGTGATGCCGATGCGACTGTAGGCGATGTTTCACGTGAAACACCCGGAATTGTTTCACGTGAAACCAGAGAAAGCGCCGGCAGTTCCGAGACCTTCCTGAGCCCCGGAGTCGAACGTCCCAGACAGGGCGCGGGGCGGCCGCAGGTGGTAGAATATACCTGCCCCTCTCCCTAGTTTTTCGCAGCCGGAGCCTGATGAAATCGGAACCAGTTTACGACTCCAGTAGTATCAAGGTCCTCAAGGGCCTGGACGCCGTTCGCAAACGTCCGGGCATGTATATCGGCGACACGGACGATGGCACCGGCCTGCATCAGATGGTCTTCGAGGTCGTCGACAACGCCGTCGACGAGGCTCTGGCGGGCTATTGCAGCCAGATCGAGGTAGTCATACACAGCGACGAATCGGTGACTGTTCGGGACAACGGTCGTGGTATACCGACCGGAATGCTGGAGGAGGAGGGACGGTCCGCGGCGGAGGTCATCATGACCGTGCTGCACGCCGGCGGCAAATTCGACCAAAACTCCTACAAGGTCTCGGGCGGCCTGCACGGGGTGGGCGTCTCGGTGGTCAATGCCTTGTCGGATGTGCTGCGGTTGACCATCCACCGCGACGGTCGGATCCACGAGCAGGAGTATCGCCTCGGCGTGCCACGGGAGCCCCTTGTGGCAACTGGCGAGACGGAGACGACGGGTACCGAAATCCGGTTCAAGCCCAGCCCCACGATTTTCACCAACGTTGAATTCCACCACGACATCCTTGCCAAGCGCCTCAGGGAGCTCTCTTTCCTGAATTCCGGCGTTCGCATCGTGCTGCGTGACGAGCGGATAGACCAGGAGGACGTCTTCGAGTACCACGGTGGAATCGCGGCCTTCGTCAAGCTCCTGAACACCAAGAAAACGCCCATCCATCCCACGCTCGTCAGCATCAATGGCGCCAAGGGGCCGGTACAACTGGAGCTGGCCATGCAGTGGAATGACTCCTATCAGGAGAACATCTTCTGCTACACCAACAATATTCCCCAGCGCGACGGCGGCACCCATCTGTCGGGTCTGCGCACAGCCATGACCCGAACCTTGAACCAGTATATCGAGCAGTCGGGGCTGGCGAAGCGGGCCAAGGTTGGCGTGAGCGGCGACGATGCCCGTGAAGGGCTGACGGCGGTGCTCTCGGTCAAGGTCCCGGACCCGAAATTTTCGTCCCAGACGAAGGACAAACTGGTGTCCTCGGAGGTACGTGGCGCCGTGGAGTCCATCGTAGGCGAGAAACTGTCGGAGTTTCTGCTCGAAAATCCGGGCGATGCCAAGCGCATCGCCGAGAAGATCATCGAGGCGGCGACTGCGAGGGAGGCGGCGCGCAAGGCACGTGATATGACCCGCCGCAAGGGGGCGCTGGATCTCGGGGGCTTGCCCGGCAAGTTGGCGGACTGCCAGGAGAAGGATCCATCGGTATCGGAGCTGTATCTGGTGGAGGGGGACTCCGCCGGCGGCTCGGCCAAACAGGCCCGGGATCGGCGTTTCCAGGCGGTGCTGCCACTAAAGGGCAAGATCCTGAACGTCGAGAAGGCGCGTTTCGACAAGATGTTGTCTTCTGATGAGGTCACCACCCTGATCACCGCGTTGGGCACGGGTATCGGCAAAGCCGATTTCGACATCACCAAGCTGCGTTATCACCGTATCATTATCATGACGGACGCGGACGTCGACGGATCCCACATTCGCACCTTGCTGTTGACCTTCTTTTATCGCCAGATGCCCGAGCTGCTGGAGCGCGGCCACATCTACATCGCCCAGCCGCCTCTTTTCAAGCTGACTTCCGGTAAGAAAGCCACCTACATCAAGGATGACGAAGAACTGCAGCGCTATCTGCTGGAGCTGGCTCTGGAGGGCGCATCATTGAAGCGTGACGACAGAACGCTCCTGGGCGGCGAAGAGCTAGCGGCGGTATGCCGAGAGTTCCTGACCGTGCGCCTCACCATCAGCCGCATCGCCAGGCGGATTGACCCAGCGGTGTGCTGGGCCCTGACAGCCTTGGAGCCGATCAAGCCCGGACAGCTGGATAACGAAGCCAGCGCCGCGGCGCACGCGCAGGCGTTGCAGGACTACCTGCAGAAGCATCACAACGGCGTTACCCACTATCGGGTGCTGGCGATGCTGGACGACACCGGCAAGAGCCACTTCCTCCGTATTCTCAAGACCGCCCACGGTCTGGACACGGAGAGCCGCCTGACCAGGGCTTTTTACGACTCACCCGAATACCAGAGCATGGCCCTGCTGTCGGAGCGTCTGACCAAGCTTGGCCTGAACGAGCCGTTCACGGTGGTGCGCGGCGACAAGGAGCAACCCGTGGAGGTGTTCTCAGAGGCGCTGGACTGGCTGATGGCCCAGTCGCGTAAAGGGTTCTCCATGCAGCGATACAAAGGCCTCGGCGAGATGAATCCGGAGCAGCTCTGGGAGACCACTATGGATCCGACCCAGCGACGGTTGTTGAAGGTAGTGGTGGAGGACGATGTCGCCTCCGACGATACCTTCACCATCCTCATGGGCGACCAGGTGGAGCCGCGACGGGCGTTTATCGAGAAAAACGCGTTCTCAGTGACCGATCTCGATGTGTGAGGTCCGCAGGATATCTATAACCCATTGAATTTAAAGGATTTTTAGCGCGATCCTGGTCGAGGGTTCGTAGCAGCGGCTTCAGCCGCGATCCCTTTCAGTGTTCATCGCGGCTGAAGCCGCTCCTACATTCCGTGGTTTGGCGCAGCTGTCAGGCTGGTGGGCGGCATTCGACGCCGAAGAACTCCAGGGGCCCCGGGTGCAGCCGCACGGCGGTCAGCCGATTTCCCCAGACGCAGCCACTGTCGGTGCTCACGGCCTGCCCGTGGTCACCGGCGCCGAGCGCGGACCAATGCCCGAAAACAATACGGTGGCTGCTGTGGGGCCATAGCTCGAACCACGGTTGCAGGGCAGGGGGCTGGGATCCTGGCGGACCCGTATGCTCTAGGTCGATCTCTCCGTCAGGGCGGCAGAAACGCATTCGGGTCATGGCATTGATCACGAAGCGAGTGCGTTCCATGCCGTTGAGGCCCTCGTCCCAGCGGGCCGGCAGGTCACCGTACATCCCCCGAAGGAAGCCCTGCTCCTGATAGTGCGATGCGAGTTCGCCTTCGACCTGCCGGGCCAGGCGCGTCGCGGTTTCGACATCCCAGGCCGGCGCCAGGCCGGCATGCACCATGATCCAGCCTGCGTCGTCGTCGCGTGACATCAGCGGCAGTGCCGCCAACCACGCCAGAAGCTCGTCGCGGTCATCGGCGTCGAGCACGTCGGAGAAGCTGTCGCTGACCTTGAGGGGCCGCGCCCCGACCGCGACGGACAGCAGGTGCAGGTCGTGGTTGCCCAGAACCACTTGCGCGTGGTCCATGTCCTTCACCATCCGCAGAACGCCCAGGGAGTCCGGGCCGCGGTTCACCAGGTCGCCCACGAACCACAGGCGGTCGGCGGGCGGGTTGAACGGCATTCGTTCCAGGAGCCGGCGCAGACAGCGATGACAGCCCTGGACGTCTCCGATCGCGAACAACGCCATCGAATCAGTCCCTGGACGAATTCCCGGTCAGCCGTCGGGCGACGTCCACGGTCGCTTTCACCAGCGCGTCCTGGATAGCGGGCTCGCCGGCGGCGTGACCCGCCCCCGGGACTACCGTGAACTCAGCGCCAGACCATACCCGACGCAGCGCGAGGGCATTCTCCAGCGGGCAGATCATATCGTACCTCCCGTGCACGATTACCCCGGGAATGCTCCGCAGACGATAGGAATCCCTGAGGACCTGGTTCGGCTGCAGAAAGAGATCATGGAGGAAGAAATGGGATTCGATGCGCGCCAGTGCCAAGGCCACGTGGGGATCGCCGAAGAAGGCCCGGGTCGTCTTGTTAGGGTACAAGGTTGCGCAGCGGCCTTCCCATGCCGCCCAGGACTTAGCGGCCGCCATGCGCGCGATCTCGTCGTCCCCGGTCAGGCGACGATAGTAGGCCGCCACCATGTCCCCCTGCTCGGACTCTGGGATCGTCGACAGAAAATCCGCCCAGTAGTCGGGGAAAATCCGGTTGGCACCCGACTGGTAGAACCATTGCACGTCCTGGCGCCGGCCGAGAAAAATGCCACGCAGGATGAGCGCCAGGACCCGCTCCGGGAAGGCTTCGGCATACAACAGGCCCAGGGTGGAACCCCAGGAGCCGCCGAAGACCACCCACTGGTCGATCCCCAGGCGCTCACGCACCCGCTCCAGGTCGTCGATCAGGCCATGGGTATGATTGGCTTCGAGCTCGGCGTGGGGTCTGGACCTCCCGCAGCCACGCTGATCAAGCAGCACGATCCGATAGATCTCCGGGTCGAAGAACCGGCGGTGCACCGGCTCGCAGCCGCCGCCGGGGCCGCCGTGCAGGAAGACCACCGGAAGGCCGGTGTCGTTGCCGCACTCCTCGACGTAGATCTCGTGGGGCGGTTCGGTCTCCAGGTGGAAATGTTGGTTCGGTCGGATCTCCGGGAACAGCTTGGGCATGGTTATTCCCAATTGTCATCCGCGCCGTCGTCCGGCGGGTTGCCGTCGTAGACCCGCTGGCGTCGCTGCTGCAGATAGGTCTCGCGCCTGAACACGTAAGGGTCGAGCTGCAACGCCACGACCTTGGAGGCGCCCAGCAGGCGCGCTCGCGTATCGATGGCTGCGGCGCCGATCAGGATATAGGCGCGCTCGGTGGTGCCAGTGGTGGTGCGAGGGTCGGTGTAGAGGGTCCAGGGTATCAGTCCTATGCTGTCGGCTAGCGTGGACGGCCCCAGCAACGGGAGCACCACGTACGGTCCGCTGCCGAAGCCCCAGACGCTGAACGTCTGGCCGAAGTCTTCCTCGTGTCGCTCCATCCCCAGCGGCGTGGCGACATCGAACACCCCCAGCAGGCCGAAAGTGGTGTTGAACGCGAAGCGGCTGAAATCCTGGCCGGCCTGCTTGATCTTCCCCTGCAGCACATCGTTTACGATGGTGGTGGGTTCTTGAAGGTTGGAGAAGAAACTGCCCACGTGCTTGCGCACGGCCCCTGGAAAGACCGCCTTGTAACCCTTTGCGACCGGCTTGATCACGGCCCGGTCCATCTTGTCGTTGAACCGGAACATCGAGCGGTTGAAATGCTCCCACGGGTCAATGTTCCTGTCAGTGTCGGGACCCCCGGTGTGGGCGCAGGCACCCAGGATGGTGGCGAGCACCGCGAGTATCAGCGGTCTCAGGGGGGTAAAGGAGCGCAGCATAGGATGTTCTCGAGGCTTGTTTTCGCGGATTGTATCCGATCCCGACAGCGGGTCGTCAGGGTTCTCCCGGGAGTCAGGGGCGGCGCAGCTTGATGGACACCCATCCCGCGGCCAGCCCCATGACGAGACCGCCGGTATGCGCCCAATTAGCGACGTTGGGAATCACCTGGATCCAGCACAACACGAACCAGCCGAGCATCAGGTATACCACGCTTTCGTTCAACACCAGGCCGAAGCGTGGATTGAATCGCCCCTGGACCCAGAAAAACGCGAGCAGCCCGTACACCACCCCCGACAGGCCGCCGAACAGCGGACCCGTGCCCAGGAACTGCGCCAGGTTGGAGCCGATCGCGACCACCAGCACCAGCACCCCCAGGTCCCATGGCCCCAGACGCCGTTCGATCACCGAGCCGAGCTGCCACATCCACAGGGCGTCGAAGGCCAGGTGATACCAGGCGAAATGGAGAAATATCGGCGTGACCAAACGCCACACCTGGCCCGACATCACCTCCGGCAAGCCGGCATGAAGGTAGTCGGTGATCAACAGGGCGCTCATGTTGCCCATATTGGATCCGAAATTGGTGTACAGCGTGGCGGCGACGCTCAGGCCGACGAGCGCCACGGTCACGATGGGCAGATCTCTGGTGTCGAATGGGTTCATCAGGGTTCAAGACTCTCAGGGCCAGCGAAGCGGCTCCTCTTCCATGGCCGCGGCTTGCTCGCGCAGGGTGAGGATGTGGTCCTCCCAACAGCGCTGCGTATTAAACCACGAAAAGACCCGTGGGAAAGCCGGGTCGGACCAGCGCCGGGCGATCCATGCGTAGTAGTGCATGAGCCGCAGGGTGCGGAGCGCTTCAATCAGGTGCAGCTCCCGCGGGTCGAAGTCGCGGAACTGGGTGTAGCCCTCCAGCACGGCGTGCAGGCCCCAGGTCCTTTCTTCACGCTCGCCGGCGAGCAGCATCCAGATGTCCTGCACCGCGGGCGCCGTGCGCGCATCGTCCAGGTCGACGACCTGCGGTCCGGTATCGATCCACAGGATGTTGCCGACGTGGAAATCACAATGGGTGCGCAGCGATTGGACATCGCCGGCGCGCTCGAAGCACCACTGGATCCGCTGCAGCAGGTCGCTCGACAGCGACTCGTAGGCCGCCACCAGCTCGGCCGGGATGAAGCGCTCGGCCAGCAGGAAATCGCGGGAGCGGACACCGTAATCTTCGATGGTCAGGGCCGGCCGGTGCTGGAACCCGCCGGCGGCGCCGACGATGTGCAGCCGCCCGAGGAACCGGCCCAGCAGCTCCAGGTCGGAGCGCCGGTCGACCTGCGGCGGGCGGCCGCCCACACGCGGGAACAGGGCGAAACGAAACGGCCCGTGCCGAAACAAGGTCTCGCCGTCTTCGCCCGTGACAGGCGGTACCACGGCAATCTCGGCCGCCGCCAGTTCACACGCGAAAGCGTGCTCCTCGTGGATGGCCTCGTCCGACCACCGAGCGGGCCGGTAGAACTTGGCGATGACCGGAGAGCCCGCCTCCAGACCCACTTGATAAACCCGATTCTCGTAGCTGTTCAAGGCCAGCAGACGGCCATCGCATTGAAAGCCCTGGCTCTCGACGGCGTCCAGCACCTCGTCGGGTTGGAGATCACCATACGCCTGTGCGGGATCGGAGTGGGTCATCGACGAAACTTAGCGCATGGCCCGCTCGATTGCGAATCGGGCCCGGCAACGGAAGCAGCGCCTGCCGCGCTCTCTGGCCGCGCCGTCAAGGCCGTTCGGATGTAAAAATAGAAAACTCGCCTTCGCCTGTAACTATTTCAAAGCACTTGCCGGGGCGGTACAGTAGCCCCGCGCTGCGACGCACGTCCGTACGATACATCGGTCCCCGCGGCGCGGGTCGTGGAGCGCGGCCCCAAAGTCACCACCCCCGGGGGCACCGGCAGTGAGCAAACAATCCGACCAGACCAATCGCTCGCGCATGTCGCGCGGCAATCGCCTGCGCTTCACCAAGGGGCGCCAGGTCGACCCGGATGCCCTGGTCGAAATCACAGCTTTGCTGGAGCAGGCCCCGGCACGCGATCAGCTGATTCAGGCTCTGCACCGCGTCCAGGATCATTTCGGCGGCTTGCGGTACCGGCATCTCGTGGCACTGGCGGACTTCATGAATCTGCCCATGGCCGAAGTTTTCGAAGTGGCCACCTTCTACTCTTCGTTCCGGGTCGTCGCCGACGACGCACCACTGCCGGAGACCATCGTTCGCGTGTGCGACAGCTGGGTGTGCGCGCAGCGCGGCGCCAGGCAGCTGCTCGAGGCGCTGGCCGGGGATGCGCCCGGCAACATCGAGGTCCAGGCCGCTCCCTGCCTCGGGCGGTGCGCGGGCGCCCCGGTCGCCATGGTGGGCCAAAACGCGATCGACGGTGCGACCCGGGAGACGGTCTCCGAGACCTTGGCGCGCGGCGATACGGCAGCGAAGCTTCCGCCGTACCGCGGCCTCGGCGACTATCGCAGGGACGGCGGTTATCGCCTCCTGCAGTCCTGCCGCGACGGCGCGACGAGCTTCGATGACCTGATCGAGGCCATGAACGCCGCCGGCCTGCGCGGCCTCGGTGGCGCCGGCTTTCCGACCGCGAAGAAATGGCAGATCGTGCGCGGGTTCGACGGACCGCGCTATGTAGTGATGAATGCCGATGAGAGCGAGCCCGGCACCTTCAAGGACCGGCACTGCTTCGAGACCGACCCCCACCGCGTGCTGGAGGGTCTGCAGATCGCGGCCTGGGCGATGGAAGCGGAGCGGGCTTACATCTACTTGCGCGACGAGTATCCGGGGGTTCGGGCGATACTGGAACAGGAAATCGGGCTGCTCGACGAGGCCGGGATCACGAAGATCCCCGTCGAGCTGCGGCGCGGGGCGGGGGCGTACATCTGCGGCGAGGAATCCGCGATGCTGGAGTCGGTGGAGGGCAAGCGCGGCCTGCCTCGGAACCGGCCGCCGTATATTGCCGAACTGGGATTGTTCGGCCGCCCCACCCTGGCGCAAAACGTGGAAACATTGTTCTGGATCAGGGACATCGTCGAGAAGGGCCCCGAGTGGTTCGCATCCCACGGGGCCAATGGCTCCAAGGGCCTGCGCCATTACTCGGTGTCCGGCCGGGTCACGGAGCCGGGGGTGAAGCTCGCCCCCGCCGGGCTGACGGTGCGCCGGCTGATCGACGAGTACTGCGGCGGCATGGCCAAAGGGCACACCTTCAAGGCGTACCTGCCCGGGGGCGCGTCGGGCGGGGTGTTGCCTGCTTCCATGGGCGACATTCCGCTGGACTTCGGCAAGCTCGAGGAGCACGGTTGCTTCATCGGCTCCCATGCGATCATGGTCCTGAGCGACCAGGACAGCATCAGGGACATGGCACTGAACCTGACCCGGTTCTTCGAGGAGGAATCCTGCGGTCAGTGCACGCCCTGCCGCGTCGGCACCGAGAAGGCGGTCAAGATCATGAGTCGCGAGAGCTGGGACGCCCCGCTGCTCCACGAGCTCGCCACGGTGATGGCAGACGCCTCTATCTGCGGTCTCGGCCAGGCCGCCGCCAATCCGCTGCGCAGCAGCTATAGATATTTCCGGGAAGAGATGGAGTCAAACAGCCGGGAGGAGGCGGAATGAAAGACATGATCCGATTCAAGTTGGACGGGCGCGACGTCGCCGCTCATCCGGGCGAGACCATCTGGCAGGCGGCGCGTCGCGAAGGCACCGAGATCCCGCACCTTTGCTATTCACCAGAGCCCGGCTACCGGCCGGACGGCAACTGCCGCGCCTGCATGGTGGAGGTCGAGGGCGAGCGCGTTCTGGCGGCGTCCTGCCTGCGCAAGCCAAGCAACGGCATGGTGGTCAACAGCCAGTGCGACCGGGCGGCGAAGGCCCGCCGCGGCGTGTTCGAACTGCTGCTGGCTGACCAGCCGCCAAGGGAGCGGGCGCATGACAGCCAATCGGTCTTCTGGCGGTGGACCGACACTATCGGGCTGTCCGAAAGCCGCTTCCCCGCCAAGCAGACACCGACCACCGACGACAGTCACGTGGCCATGCGCGTGAACCTCGACGCCTGCATCCACTGTGGCCTGTGTGTGCGCGCCTGCCGCGAGGTGCAGGTGAACGACGTGATCGGCATGGCTTACCGCGGCGCCGACTCGAAGATCGTATTCGACCTCGACGACCCCATGGGCGAGAGTACCTGCGTGGCCTGCGGCGAGTGTGTCCAGGCTTGCCCCACCGGCGCCTTGATGGAGTCGTCTCTCGTGGATGAACACCAGCTGGACCGAAAGCTGGAGCTCGAGGAAACCAGCAGCGTGTGTCCTTATTGCGGTGTCGGCTGCCAGATCACCTACCAAACCCACGATAACGAGATCGTGGCGGTGCAGGGCCGGGACGGGCCCGCCAACCACAACCGCCTGTGCATCAAGGGACGGTTCGGCTACGACTACATCAAGCATCCGCAGCGGCTCACCAAGCCGTTGATTCGTCGCGAGGATGCCCCCAAGCGCTGGGACGAGGCGCTCGACCCCGGCAATCCTCTAACCCACTTCCGCGAAGCGACCTGGGAGGAGGCGCTGGACCGTCGCGGCGGCCGGACTGAGAGCCATCCGCGACCGCGACGGCTCGGATGCCCTCGCCGGCTTCGGCTCCGCCAAGGGCTCCAACGAGGAGGCCTACCTGGTGCAGAAGCTGGTGCGCACCGGTTTCCGCACCAACAACGTGGACCATTGCACCCGCCTGTGCCATGCCTCGTCGGTGGCGGCACTGATGGAAGGTATCGGCTCGGGTGCGGTGACGGCGCCATTCACCGCCGCCGAGGATGCCGACGTTATCATCGTCATCGGTGCCAACCCGACGGAGAACCATCCGGTGGCCGCGACCTTCTTCAAGCAGGCGGCCAAGCGCGGCAAGACGCTGATCGTTTGCGATCCGAGGCGCAGCAACATCATGCGCCACGCCAGGTACCAGCTCCAGTTCAGGCCGGGCACGGACGTCGCCATGCTCAACGCGCTGCTGCATACCATCATCGAGGAGGAACTGTACAACCGCGAGTACGTGGAGAAGTATGCGGAAGGCTTCGAAAACCTCAAAAAGCATATCGCGTCGTTCTCGCCCGAAGCCATGGCCGGGATTTGCGGCATCGATGCGGGAACGCTGCGCCAAGTGGCACGGGTCTATGCGACTTCGCCGCGCTCGATCATCTTCTGGGGCATGGGCATCTCCCAGCACGTGCACGGCACCGACAACGCCCGTTGCCTGATCGCGCTGGCCCTCACCACCGGCCAGGTTGGTCGTCCCGGTACCGGGCTGCACCCGCTGCGGGGCCAGAACAACGTTCAGGGCGCCTCGGACGCGGGCCTGATTCCCATGGTCTATCCGGACTACCAGGCGGTGGACAAGGTGGACGTGCGCGGCCGCTTCCAGGATGCCTGGGGTACCAGCCTGGACCCGGACAAGGGTCTGACGGTGGTGGAAATCATGGAGGCCGCCAGCGAAGGACGGATCAAGGGCATTTACATCATGGGAGAGAACCCGGCGATGTCGGATCCCGATACGCGCCACGCGCGTCAGGCCATGGCCGGACTGGAGCACCTGGTGGTGCAGGACTTGTTCCTGACCGAGACGGCTTACCTGGCGGACGTGGTGCTGCCGGCCTCGGCCTGGCCGGAGAAGTCCGGAACGGTGACCAACTCCAACCGCCAGGTGCAGATGGGTCGCCCGGCTCTGAAGCCGCCGGGCGACGCCCGGCAGGACTGGTGGATCGTGCAAGAGATTGCGAGGCGCATGGAGCTCGACTGGGACTACCAGGGGCCGAAGGACGTGTTCAACGAGATGAAGCAGGTGATGCCCTCATTGAACAACATTACCTGGGAGCGGCTCGAGCGGGAGAACGTAGTGACCTATCCCTGTCCGGCCCCGGACCATCCCGGCAACGATATCGTGTTCGGGGACGGCTTCCCCACGGCGGACGGCCGGGCCAAGCTCGTGCCGGCGAACGTGCTGCCGCCGCACGAGCAGGTGGACGACGCGTTTCCATACATCCTGATCACCGGGCGCCAGCTCGAGCACTGGCACACCGGGGCGATGACCCGGCGGGCCAGCGTTCTGAACGAACTGGAGCCGAGCGCGGTGGCGAGCCTGTCGCCGAAGGAGTTTCGGCGCCTGGGGATAGAGCCCGGCGAGCGGATCAGGGTCACGACGCGCCGCGGCGATATCGAGCTGACCACCCGCAGCGACCGGGCGGTGCCGCCGGGCGCGCTTTTCATTCCGTTCTGCTATTCGGAGGCGGCCGCCAACGTACTGACCAGCCCCGAGTTGGATCCATTCGGCAAGATTCCGGAGTTCAAGTACAGCGCCGCGAAGATCACGACCCCGGCCGCGCGGGCTACACCGGCTGCGTAAAGCTCACCCGCGAGCCGGAGCCCAACGCAGACAGTCGCTGGCGGTTTCTAGTTGTTAACGATCTTCCAGCTGCCGTCGGGCTGCCGGCAAGCGGTACCGTAGGCCGCCTGCTCCTGATCGCCGACCTGCACCGTCGTGTGATACTCGCGGCAGTACTGCCCGTCGTCGCGCTGGTAGGTTTCGGTCGGAACGAAGGTGACCTGCTTGCCGCTGTCGGGATTGACCCACATCGTCTCGTCACCCGTGCGGTTGTACTCCAGGGCATGCTGCGCCTGCATCTCGTCGTACACGTCCAGCCGCCGTCCGATGTTGCTGCCCGCGTAGGCACCCAGCACGGCGCCCGCGAAGGTGGCCAGGGCCTGGCCGGTTCCTCTGCCGAAGTTATGGCCCACCAGGCCGCCGACGGCTGCGCCCGCCAGGGCGCCACGGTTCTCCTTGTTCATGGTTTCACAACCCGCGAGCGCCAGGGCGCACGCCACCACTAACACTACAGATAATCGTTTCACGTTGTTTTGCTCCCGAATCAAATATCGCCGTTCAACGTATCGCCGCCTCCCGCCGTTGACGCCCGACACTATTGTCCCGCATTGCCGCGGGCCATTGCCATAGATGTTACGCGCTGTTACAAACCCGGTGATTGACTTGTATCACTCATCCGGCCTGTCGAAGGCTGCCGGCTGATTCCCGGCCGCGAGACGGCGCGTGCAATCACCCAACGCTTCCTTACAATCGCCGTAGCTATCACAAATAAGAACAAGGAGTAGGCAGCCGACATGCAGGTACCGTTTGCGACCAGGGTTGGTGGCGCTTGAGCCGTTCGTTGGTGTTCATTCCGGGCAAGAGCCCCAAGCCGCCTCCCGCGATTCACCGGGAGTACCTGTGGCGGTGCCTGCGCCGGGGAGTGTCTCGCTGCGACGCGGAAGCCGGCAGGCAGCTCGATACCTGTAGCTTCCGTCTGGCCGCCTGGAACTTCGTATACTACGGCGAGCACGACTCACTCGACGCCGATATCCCGTGGATCGAACGGCTCATCGAATCGGAGGGCGCAAGCGAGGCGGATATCAGCGAAGCGAGGCACTGGTCCAGGTGGCTGACACGACTCCTTTACTCGATGGGCGACCACGCGCAATGGTCGATCAACTGGATTCCCGACCCGCGCGTGAAGGCGATGATTCAGGATACACTGCGCTACTTCGAGAATACCGATGGTATCGCCGACCGCATCAGGGGTGTCGTCAAGAACCAAATCCAGAAGGCCGCGGAGCAAGACGGGTCCGTATGTATCGTCAGTCATAGCATGGGAACGGTAATCGCCTACGAATCGTTGTGGGAGATGACCCACGAGGACCGGCGGCCGCCGGCGATCGGTCTCTTCCTGACCCTGGGCTCCCCGCTGGGGATGAACTACGTGCAGCGTCGGCTTCTCGGATATGGAGACGGCGGCCTCAACGGCAGTTATCCGGCGGGCATCAGGAAGTGGGTGAACGTCTCGGCGGTTGGCGACCTGGTGTCGGTCGACCAGCGGGTTGCCGACGATTTCGCCTGCATGGTGGCGCAGGGCTTGACGGAACGGATCGAGGACGCCCATCGCAGCGTGTACACGGCTTTTCGAAACGAGAAGGGACTGAATCCGCATCGCTCCTACGGCTATCTCGTGCATCCCAAGGTGGCGGCGGCGATCGTGGACTGGTGGCGGGCCGCCGGATGAGCGACGGGGCCGTTCGCAACCTGGCGCTGGTGGCCCATCGCGGCTATCCGGACGCCTTCCCGGAGAACACCCTGCTCGGATTCCAGCAGGCGGCGGTGCACGGCGCCGCGTACGTCGAGACCGACGTGCAGTGCACGCGCGACGGCGTGCCGGTGGTGTTTCACGATCCCACGACAAAGCGCCTGACCGGCGTCTCGGGCCTCATCTCGAGGCGCACCCTGGATCAGCTCGACGATTTGAGCGCCCACGATCCCGGGCGCTTCGGCGACCGCTTCCGGGGAACGCCGATCCCTACCGTAAAGGCTTTCGCGGGCTGGCTGGCCCAGCACCCGGCGGTTACGGCATTCATCGAAATCAAAAGCCACAGTCTGGAGACCTTTGGCGTCGGGCCGGTCATGCGCGGCGTAATGGAATCCCTTGAGGGCGTGGAACGTCGCTGCGTCATCATCTCCTTCGACGACGGCTGCATCGAGCATACGGCGAGCTGCTACGACATACGAACCGGCTGGGTCTTGCCGCACTGGAACCGGCGCACGCAAGCCCGGGCCCGTGAGTTGGCGCCGGACTACCTGTTTGCCGAGGATATCCAGGTGCCGCGTGTCGACGACGAGATCTGGGACGGGCCTTGGCAATGGGCGGTCTACGTGATAAACGATCTCGCACGGGCGTTGTCGTTCGTGGAACGGGGCTTCACCCTGGTAGAGACCGATGCCATCGGCGACTTGCTGGATCAATACCGGGCGGGGCGGCCCGATTCGCGATGACGAGCGTTGATTTCGACGTGGCCGTCATCGGCGGCGGCATCCATGGCGCCGGCGTCGCCCAGGCCGCCGCCGCCGCCGGCTGCGCGGTGGTGCTGCTGGAGCAGTCGGCCCTGGCCGCGGGCACGTCGAGCCGCTCCAGTAAGCTGATCCACGGCGGGCTGCGATACCTGGAGAGCGCGGCCTTCGCACTGGTGTGGGAGTCGCTGCGGGAGCGCGAGATCCTGCTCAACATCGCGCCGGATCTGGTGCACCGCCGGGATTTCTTCATCCCGGTATACCGCGAATCGTCTCGGAGCCGATGGTGGATCGGTGCGGGTCTTGCCTTGTACGCCATGCTCGGCGGCTTCGATGCGGATGCACGTTTTCACGTCGTGCCCCGGGAAGGATGGGCGGACCTGGACGGGTTGGTCACGGACGGCCTGACCACGGTTTACCGCTACATGGACGCGCAGACCGACGACGCCGCGTTGACACGCGCGGTAATGCGGTCGGCCGAGCACCTGGGGACACAGCTGGTCTGCCCGGCCCGCGTGGAGTCCGGACGGCTCACGGAAGACGGGGTTCTGCTGGAGTACGAGCATGGCGGCCGGAGTGATCGCCTGACGGCGCGTGTCGTGGTGAACGCGGCGGGGCCCTGGTCGACGCGGCTCGCAGCGTGCTTCGATCCGTCGCTGCCGCTGGTCCCGGTGGAGAACGTACAGGGCGCGCATCTGGAGTTGCCCGGGCGAATCGAGCAGGGGTGCTACTACCTCGAGGTGTCGGAGGATCGGCGCGGGGTGTTCGTGATGCCCTGGCGCGGTGACCGCACACTGCTCGGCACCACCGAGAACCCCTACGACGGCGATCCTGCCCAGGTCGCGGTGCTGGACAAGGAGAAGGACTACCTGCTTTCCGCATACCGGCGCTACTTCCCCCGGCGGTCCACCGAGATCCTCGACGCCTGGGCGGGCCTCCGAGTCCTGCCCGCGGGTCCCGACCGTACCTTCGGCCGCTCCCGCGAAACCCACCTACCGGTGGACCGCCCCGGCCGCCCCCGGGCCATCTCCATCCTCGGCGGTAAGCTCACCGGCTACCGCGCCACCGCCGACAAAGTCATGCGAATTATCGCCCCTAGCCTGCCCCACACACCCCGCAAGGCCGACACCCGCACCCTCAAACTCCCAAGCTGAACGAAAGATCTCCGCTCCCGCGTGCGGCACGCCTCCAGGGACGGAGGAGGTAGGGCGAAACATTCCCCTCTCCCGCTTGCGGGAGAGGGTTAGGGTGAGGGCAAACGGCGTCCCCCTTCGAGAGGCACCACGGATGCGTCAGGTATCCCCCACCCCCCCAAACGAAGGGATGGGCGTATAGGCATGAACCGGGGAGGGATTTCAGCGGGCGTCTGGAGGCAAGGATGCCGGAGGCGAGCCTACAGGGAGGTACTTGCGGCGTCCCGCTGAAATCGCTCCCCGGTTCATACACAGCACTGTTCATACATGTCGGGCACTCCCGCCAAGAATCTTTCCCCCTTTTCATATATCGACGCCTTACATAAAGAGAGCTCGGGCTGAAGCCCGACGTCCAGCGCCCAGCGGGAAATCCGTGCCGGGCTCGTGCACGGGCACGGCGGAGTGTTCCTGGACCGGGGTTAGACGTTATAGTTCGGGGGAAGCTCAAAGACAGGTTGTCGTGCATGATAGTTGAACAGATCTGGACCGCGAATTCGTATCGGAATTTCAATTACCTGATCGTGTGCCCGGAAACCGGGGAAGCGCTGGCCGTGGACCCGCTGGACCACAAGCGGTGCCTGGAACGGGCGCGGGACAAGGGATGGGAGATTACCCAGGTGCTCAATACCCACGAGCATCCGGACCACACCGGCGGCAACGCCAAGGTGATCGAGGCCACCGGCGCGAAGCTGCTCGCCCACGAGAACGCCAAGGATAAGATCAGAGGTATCGACGTGGGACTCAAGGCGGGCGACGTGGTCAAGGTCGGCAAGACCGTGGAGCTGGAGGCGCTGGATACGCCAGGGCATACCATGTGCCACGTGTGCCTGTTGTCTCATACGGAGACGCCGGGCTTGTTCTGCGGGGACACCCTGTTCAACGCCGGCGCGGGCAACTGCCACAACGGCGGCCATCCCAAGGAGCTGTACGACACGTTCGCCCGGCAGCTGGAAGGTCTTCCGGACAACACCCGGGTTTACCCGGGACACGACTATATCGGCAACAACCTGAAGTTCACCCTGGACCGCGAGCCGGACAACGCCCGGGCCGAGAGTCTGCTGGCCGAGGTGGAGAACCAGGACCCCAGCCATGCGATGGTAACGAACCTCGCTCTCGAGAAAGAGATCAACACGTTCTTCAGGCTGCGCTCGCCGACTGTGATCGCTCGGCTGCGGGAGTCGTTTCCGGACCTGCCGGAACATCCGGATGCCAGGACCGTGTTCCTCAAGCTGCGGGAGCTGCGAAACAGCTGGTGACCGGGGGAAGGCCGTGCGATATGAATGAATCAGGAGGGGCGGCGGAGCTCAGCGCCAAGGCCCGGCGTTTCCAGGCGGTGCTGGATCGCGATGCGCCCGGGGCGCGAGTGGTGGAGTTCCGTCAGCCGTCGAGAACCGCCCAGCAGGCCGCGGATGCCATCGGCTGCGAGTTGGACCAGATCGTCAAGTCCCTGGTGTTCCGCGGTGACGACGATCGTCCGGTGCTGGTGCTGACCGCGGGCGGCAACCGCGTCGACGAAGCGGCAATCGGCGCCCGTCTCGGCCGCCCGGTGAAAATGGCGGACGCCGCGTTCGTGCGCGCGCACACCGGCTACGCCATAGGAGGCGTACCGCCGTTCGGTCATCCCGGACCCATTGAGACCCTGGTGGACGAGGACCTGCTTGGCTTCAGCGAGATCTGGGCCGCTGCCGGCACGCCCAACACCGTGTTTGCCATCGTGCCGGACCGCCTGCTGGAGATTACCGGCGGGAGCCGGATTCACGTCGCCTGAAGCAGCCCCGCCGCCGATCAGGCGGCTGCGTCTTCGAGATGCTTGTCGATCACAGCCAGCTTTTGTTGGGCTTGGGTCATGTCGTAGCCTTCGTCACGCCGCCGCCGGATCAAGGCCTGCGCTTCGTCACGGATGTTCGCCACACGTTCGGCATCGAACAGGCCGAGGGCGGCGCTCACTGCGTCGGCCGGTTCGCTCAGGAGCGTGGCCACGAGCTCGGCGTCGGCCACCGGTGATTGCGGCCGGCACAGGTCGCCCGTGATCGGGAACTCGAGGCGGGTGAAGTGGGCGAGGCGTCTGACCTGCTCATCCTGCAGCTGCACCAGTGCCTGGGTATCGGTCAGGGTGCGCATGTTGAGCCGGGTGAGTTCGGTGATCAGCCTTATCAGGGCGGCTTTCACCCGGCGCTGGTCACCGGGTAAGCCGAGACATTGCTCGTAGTAGGCGTCGGCCCGGGTCTTGAGATCGTTGAGTTCCGAGGTGGCGCTGTCCGGGGACAGGGCGCCGACTCGCGCAACCAGGTCTTTCACGTCCTCCAAGAACGCGCTCAGCTCATCGTCGTCACGGCGCTGCTCGGCATCGAGCTCCGCCGTGGTGGTGTCGCGTTCATCGGTGGGGAACAAGGGGTTATCGAGCTTGCGCCGCAAATGACGCTCGCGGCAACCTGGGTTGTTTCTGAATTTCTCTTGCAGCTTCTGCACGGGCCCTTGGTTGGAAGGAAATTTGACGTTATTGCAAGACAGCTTAGTTACAAAATAACCGCTTTTCACGTGAAATCGACCGATCACTCCTTGAAATCATCCAATTATGCGGAAAAAGTGGCGGGCCAGCCGGCAATAAACCATACCGCAGCCATACGGGAGTACTATTGTCCTTGTTGTCAGACGAACCCCCGCCGCCGGCGGGAGGAGGTCGAATCCATGCGCAGCATACAGATTTTGGGATTGACCTGCCTTGCAGCACTGAGCTGTACGGCGGCCGCCGACGATGCGGCCGGACCGATTCCCCACACCCGGACCATTCTCCTGGCGCGTGCCGGCTTATTCGACTCGGTTCTCCAGGGAATCGAATACCCCGCCGAAGACCGGCTGAGATACCTGGACGGATCAGGGTGCCGGGAAACCCGCGGCTGCTCCAAGGCATCGGATCCAGCGGCGGACCCGCCGCGTCAATTCCGCTATGTCGATGCCCTGAACATCGGTACCTACGGTCCCATGAAGCTGAAGTTCACCGGCGATCGGGTGAAGCTCCGGGTCAGTTTCTAGTCGGGCCCCGGTTTTCATCGCCCACGGCATTCGCCGCGGGTATCCCACGCCACGGCTCGAGTCCCCCGGGGGGCTAGCGCTTCACCGGCGGCGGGAACGGCTTGAGACGGACCTTCGTTTCGTGGTCGTCGAAGCGGTCGCCGTGACTGTCGCGGCCGTGGTGGTAGTCCTTCTGCCAACCCGACCTGAGCGTGTCCCCGTCTCCTGCCCGTAGGTCATCGTTGAACTCCCGGCGCAGCCGGCTCCACTTCTCGTAGCGCTCCAGTACTTCGGGAACTTCCTGTATAGGCACCGTTGCCGTTTCGAACCGATTCAGGTAGTGGCGGGGATAAGGCAAGATACGGCAGAAGGGCTCGCCCTCGGCAAACTCCACCTTGTGCTGGCGGCGCGTGAGCTTCCAGTTCATGGTGAAGGTTGCGCTGGACCAGTCGGTCTCGACGATGCCCTCCAGCGGACAGATGCCGTCCTTGGGCAGATTGGGCGGACCCTTGACCCAAAGGTTGTGGCCGCCGGGAGTGCGAAACAGCACGCTGACCTCGAAAGTCAATATGCCGTGTCCGAAGTGCGACATGGCGCCGGGCGTCGGGTCGTCGCTCTTGATGTACAGGTCGTGGATTGAGTCACCGCCGTTCCAGATCGCCGCGAACGAGACCGGGCACAACAGGTCCCAGCCGCTCTGATTGGCGATGGTCAGCGGCAGGCAGCGGTAGGCGAAGCGGTCGCGAGTGTGCTCCATCCAGTCGCGTTTGCGGTCGCCCGGCAGAATCACCGGGGCGCGATCGTTGACGAGATAGGCGGTCAGCGCGAGTGACCGGTCGGTTTCGATTTCGGGTGTCGCCATGTCGAGGCCTCGTGCGCGTCAGTGCCGCATCCAGCGATGGTATCCGGCCAGCCGCCGCAGGATGCCCTGGGGCGCATGGGCGCGCTTCCATTCGCCGGCGGCGAACTTGTTGGCTTCAGCCAGTGTCGGGTAGATGTGGATAGTGCCGAGTATCTTGTTCATGCCCAGTTTGTGCCGCATGGCGGTGACGTATTCGCTGATCAGGTCGCCTGCATGCTCACCGACGATGGTGGCGCCTAGTATCCGGTCCTTGCCGGGCACGGTCAGCACTTTCACCATGCCGTGGGCCTCCTGGTCGGCGATGGCACGGTCCAGGTCGCCGATATCGTAGCGGGTGATTTCGTAGTCTATCCCCTGCTCGCGCGCCTGGGTCTCGTTCAATCCCACCCGTGCCACCTCCGGTTCAGTGAAGGTGGCCCATGGTATCACCGAGTAGTCCACCCGAAACTTGCGGAAGGCCCCGAACAAGGCGTTGACGGTGGCGAACCAGGCTTGGTGGGCGCCCACGTGGGTGAACTGGTACGGGCCGGCCGCGTCGCCGACGGCGTAGATGTTGGGGAAGCGGGTCTGCAGGTAGTCGTTGACCTGCACGGTCCCGGAGGCGGAGGTCTCGATGCCGAGCTCCTCCAGCCCATAGCCTTCGACATTGGCCTTGCGTCCAAGGGCCACGAGCATCTCGTCGAAAGCGATGCGCACAGTCGAGCCCTGGTGCTCGCACACCAGCACGCGTCCGTCGTCGTCGCGCTCCACGGCTGTCGCCCTGTGCCCCAGGCGCAAGTCGATGCCCTCGTCGATGAAGCGACTGCGCACCATCTCGGCGATCTCGGGGTCCTCGCGCCCCATGAGCTGCGGCAGCATCTCCACTTGCGTCACGCGGCTGCCGAGGCGGGCGAAGCACTGCGCCAGCTCGCAGCCGATCGGTCCGCCGCCCAGCACCACCAGCCGTCCGGGCAGCCGGCGCATGTCCCACAGTGTGTCCGATGTCCAGTAAGGAATCCCGTCCAGGCCCGGGATGGGCGGCACCAGCGGCCGGCCACCGGCAGCGATGACAATGTTGCGGGTTGTCAGCGTTCTGCCGTCCACCTCCACTTCGAAGGGGGAGCGGATCCTGGCTTCTCCATGAATGCAGTCGACGCCGAGTCCCGTGTACCGCTCGACGGAATCATGGGGCTCGATGGCGCGGATGACGCGTCGGACCCGCTGCATGATGTCGGCGAACTCGAAATCGACCGTTGCCGATTTCATGCCGAACTCGCTCGCTCGGTGCACGTGGCTGACGAACTTGGCCGATCGGATCAGCGCCTTCGAGGGAACGCACCCGGTATTGAGGCAGTCGCCGCCCATCCTGTGCTTCTCCACCAGACTGACGCTGGCCTTGACGGTGGCGGCGATGTAGGCGCTCACCAGCCCCGAGGATCCGGCGCCGATCACCACCAGGTTGCGGTCGAAGGTCTTCGGTCTCCGGTAGCCGCGATAGACCTTCTTCCTGTTGACCACCGCGATGATCCCGCGCGCGGCGAGCGGGAACAGGCCCAGCAGCGACAGGGACGCAAGCAGGGATGGGGACAGCACGCCGTCCAGTGATTCGATCTGCGCGAGCTGGCTGCCGGCGTTCACGTAGACCATGGTGCCGGCGAGCATGCCCGCTTGGCTGACCAGGTAGAAAGTACGTGTTCTTATGGGCGTCAACGCCATCACCAGATTGATAATCCAGAACGGGAACAGCGGAACCATGCGCAGCGTGAACAGGTAGAAGGAGCCGTCCTTGCGAATGCCTTCGTTCACGGTCCGCAGGTTGCGTCCGAACCGGTTCTGCACCCAGTCGCGAAACAGGAAGCGGGCGGCCATAAAAGCGAGGGTGGCGCCTATTGTCGAGGCGAACGAAACTACCAGGGTGCCGACCCACAAGCCGAAGACCGCGCCGCCGGCCAGGGTGATCCACACCGCGCCCGGCAGGGACAGCGCGGCCATGGCGATGTAGGCGAGGAAGTACACGGCAATGGTTCGCGCCGGATGGGCGTGGTAGTAAGCGTCGACCTCCACCTGGCGGGCCTTCAGGGTCTCCATGTTGAGGGACTGGCCGAGGTCGAAGTAGAAAAACGCCGCCACCGCCGCAACGATGATGATGAGAACCGCGAGCCTGGTCTTGTTCATGTGTGCCTTTATATTCCTTACCGGGACTCCCCGTCCGTCAGGGAGAGGATTGCCGTGAGCGGGGCTGAGGTCTCAATTTGACCCCGGGAGAAGCATAATACTCAATACACAGTTGCCCTTTTCGCTTCCACACTCGCTCCCTCTCGCTTTTTGCAAAGGAGAGGGTTGGGGTGAGGGTTTGCGAGGCCTCGCCACCCTCTCACCTGACCCCGCGCTCGCGAGAGAGGAGTGCTTGTCAGTGCTTTGGATGGTGATCCAGTGCCTTGGAGACGATCTCGGAGACATCCCGCGACAGCCCCGGCGACTTTCGGATGCGCTGGAGCTGCTCGCGCATCAGCTTACGGCGGCCTTCCTCGTAGCGCCGCCAGAAGTTGAACGATGACGCCAGCCTCGCGGCGACCTGTGGATTGAGGCGATTCAGCTCGATCACGAAGCCGGCGACGAGTTCGTACCCATTGCCGTCCGGACGGTGGAAATGCGTCGGATTGCCCATAGCGAAAGCGCCGATCAGGGCCCGCACCTTGTTGGGATTGCGCACGTCGAAAGCGGGGTGCGCGGTGAGCGACGCGACCCGTTCCAGGGCATCCTCCGCCGGCGAGGTCGCCTGCACCGCCAGCCACTTGTTGACGATCAAGGGCTCGGACTTCCACTCGTCGTAGAAACGCCCCAACGCCTCGTCCCGCTCCCTGCTGCGGGTGGCCGCCAGACAACGCAGCGCCGCCAGGCGGTCGGTCATGTTGTTCGCCGCCCGGAACTGATCGGTTGCGAGCTTGCGTACCTGCCGCGTGCCGAGCTCCGTCAGGTAGGACAGGCAGCGGTTTCTGAGCGCCCGCGTCCCGATCTGCCCGCCCTCCGGCCGGTACTCGCCGCGCGGCGCCATGGCTTGGTACTGCTGGTAGAAAGCGCTTTCCAAGCGCTCCGCAAGCTTGCGCTTCAGGGCGCGGCGGGCCAGGGCGATCGCCTGCGGGTCGATCACGTCGAACCCCTGGGCGATATAGGTCTCGCTGGGCAACGCGAGCATCTCCGCCTGGAACTGGGGGTCCGGGTCCTTCGCACGAAGCACCCCCTCGAAAGCGGAGATGAAGTGGCCGGGGAACTGCCGTTCCCGGCCCGACTTGATCTCTTCCACCAGTCCGTTCAGCACAGTGATGGCCATCTGTTGGCCCGCGTCCCAGCGCACGTAAGGATCCGTGTCGTGAGTCATCAGAAAGTACCAGTCCTCCACGGGACGCTCGATCTGGAGCTTCACCGGCGCCGAGAAGCCCCGCAGCAGCGAAGGCACGGGCCTGTCGGATACAGCGAAGGAGAACGACTGGCGGGCCTCGCGCAGCTCCAGCACCCCGCTGACCGCGTCGTCCGGCCACACCGGCATGGACTCACCGGAGCGGTCCAGCAGGGCCGCGGCCAGGGGAACGTGGAAAGGCTTCTTGCGCGTCTGCCCCGGGGTATCCGGGGTGTGCTGGCGAAGCGTCAGGGTGTAGCGCCCTTCGTTGGCGTCGTAGTCTTCCTCGACGCTCACGATGGGCGTGCCCGCTTGCGAATACCATAGCCGGAACTGACCCAGGTCGACGCCGTTGGCGTCCTCCAGGGCCTTGACGAAATCGTCGGTGGTCACGGCCTGGCCGTCGTGCCGCGAGAAGTAAAGGTCCGTGCCGCGCCTGAACCCCTGCTCGCCGAGGAGGTGGTGAAGCATGCGCACGACTTCCGCCCCCTTGTTGTAGACCGTCGAGGTGTAGAAGTTGTTGATCTCCTGGTAAGACTCGGGCCGCACGGGATGCGCCATGGGGCCGGCGTCCTCGCGGAACTGGTGGCTGCGCAGGATATCTACGTCCTGGATGCGCTTGACGCCCGGAGAGCCCATGTCGGCGCTGAACTGCTGGTCACGGAAAACGGTGAAGCCTTCCTTGAGGCTGAGTTGGAACCAGTCGCGGCAGGTCACCCGGTTGCCGGACCAGTTGTGAAAGTATTCGTGGCCGATGACCCCTTCGATGTGCTCGTAATCGGCATCGGTGGCGGTTTGAGGCTTGGCCAGCACGTATTGCGAATTGAAAATGTTCAGACCCTTGTTTTCCATGGCGCCCATGTTGAAGTCGTCCACCGCCACGACATGGTAGCGGTCGAGATCGCATTCCCGGCCATAGTGCTCTTCGTCCCAGCGCATGGCATTCTTCAATGAGCGCATGGCGTGCTCGCACTTGTCGATGTTGTGATGCTGAGCGTAGATGTACAGGTCCACCTTGCGGCCGGACATCGTGGTGAAACGATCCTCGATGAATGCCAGGTCGCCTGCTACCAGGGCGAAGAGGTAGGACGGCTTGGGATGCGGATCCCGCCATACCGCGCGGTGGGTGGTCCCGTCCTCCAGCAGCGACTGCGCCAGGTTGCCGTTCGACAGCAGCACCGGGAAGTGCGAGCGATCGGCGATTAGGGTGGTGGTATAAGTGGCCAGCACGTCTGGACGGTCCGGGAAATACGTGATGCGGCGAAACCCCTGCGCCTCGCACTGGGTGCAGAAATTGCCGCCGGAGATGTAAAGGCCCGACAACTCGGTATTGCGATCCGGATTAATCAGCGTCTCGATGTCCAGCACGAACTCGCTGCCGGTGTGTGGAATCGTCAACTCGCTTGTCGTAAGGTCATACTCGTGCGGGGACAATTCTCGTCCGTCCAGGGCCACGCGCAACAGCTCCAGCGACTCGCCGTCTAGCCGGACGGGTCGCCGATGACTCCCGTTTCTGCGGCACCTGAGGATGGCACGGACGCGTGTATTGCCAGGATCGAGCCGGAAGGTCAGATCGACGTCGTCCACCAGAAAATCCGGCGGACGGTAGTCTTTGAGGCGAACGGTAACGGGTTCTTTGGCGGCTGCGGTACCCATGGGGCGTCAGACGATGTAGAGCAGCACGAACACGAACACGGCGACGATGGCAATGGGAATCAGGGCCCCCAGCCAGTCGCGGCTTTTGGCCTCCTGGCTCATCTTGAACGCCTGTTTCAGTCCAGGCCGGAACCAGAACAGGAGTAAGATAACCAGGGCGCCCAGGATCAGCAGTTGCCATACGTTGGGAGAGTTGCTCATAGGAATTCTTTGCGTCGAATTGGATGAAACAGTGTTTTAAAGTAACGGCATCGCCGAATCAAACCCACAGAGGGTATCGACATCAATTTGACAAGAAAAATCGCCGACCTGGAGCAGGAACATCGGGACCTCGATGCCGCCATTGGACAGCTGGAGGATGCCGTCTACGTCGACCAGCTCCAGCTGCGGCGCCTGAAGAAGAAGCGGCTGCAGCTCAAGGACGCCATCGAGCGTCTCAAAAGCTCGCAGCTTCCCGACGAACTGGCCTGACGGCCGGCTCCGCAATCACCCGTTCCCGGGCCTTCACAAGCCGGGCCGTCGAGCCCTGCCCGGGAGCGGTGAATCCAGGGCTGTCTAGTAGCGGTAGTAATCCGGCTTGAAGGGGCCTTCCACCGGCACGCCGATGTAGTCCGCCTGCTGGCGGGTCAACTCGGTGAGATGGACGTTGATCTTCTTGAGGTGCAGGCGCGCCACCTGCTCGTCGAGCTTCTTGGGCAGCGTATACACCTCCTTCTTGTACTGCCCGGCCTTGCTCCACAGCTCGATCTGCGCCAGCACCTGGTTGGTGAAGGAGTTGGACATCACGAAGCTTGGATGGCCGGTGGCGCAGCCCAGGTTCACGAGTCGGCCCCGGGCCAGCAGGATGATGCGTTTGCCGTCCGGGAAGATGACGTGGTCAACCTGGGGCTTGATCTCTTCCCATTGGTAGTTCTCTTCCAGGGCTGCGACATCTATCTCGTTGTCGAAGTGGCCGATGTTGCACACGATGGCCTGGTCCTTCATCTGTTTCATGTGCTCGTGGGTGATCACGTGGTAGTTGCCGGTGGCGGTCACGAAGATGTCCGCGGAGGCGGCCGCCTCGTCCAGGGTCACTACCCGGTAGCCTTCCATTGCCGCCTGCAGCGCGCAGATGGGATCGATCTCGGTGATCCACACGTTGGCGCCCAGGCCCTTGAGCGATTGCGCACAGCCTTTGCCCACGTCGCCGTAACCGAGCACCACGGCGATCTTGCCCGCGATCATGACGTCGGTGGCGCGCTTGATGCCGTCCACCAGGGACTCCCGGCATCCGTACAGATTGTCGAACTTGGACTTGGTCACCGAGTCGTTCACGTTGATGGCCGGGAATGGCAGCTCGCCCTTGGCCGCGAGGTGGTACAGGCGCTTGACGCCGGTAGTGGTCTCCTCGGTCACGCCCTGGATGCTGTGCTGGATCCGGCTGTACCAGCCCGGATGGCTTTCCAGGCGCTTGCGGATGGCGGCGAACAGGCAGCGCTCCTCCTCGCTGGTCGGGTTGTCCAGCAGGCCGGGATCCTGTTCCGCCCGGCTGCCCAGGGTCACCAGCAAGGTGGCGTCTCCGCCGTCGTCGAGAATCATGTTGGGGACACCGTCCGGCCAGTCCATGATGCGGTGGGTGAACTCCCAGTATTCCTCCAGTGACTCGCCCTTATAGGCGAACACCGGTATGTCCCGCGCCGCGATGGCGGCCGCCGCGTGATCCTGGGTCGAATAAATGTTGCACGATGCCCACCGCACCTCGGCGCCGAGAGCGACCAGGGTCTCGATCAGCACCGCGGTCTGGATGGTCATGTGCAGAGAGCCCGCGATGCGGGCACCCTTGAGAGGCTGGCTGGCGGCATACTCCTTGCGGGTCGCCATCAGGCCCGGCATCTCGGTTTCGGCGATGGCGATTTCCCTGCGGCCGTAGTCCGCGAGCGAGATATCCGCCACCCGGTAGTCGGTAAAAACAGGCTGGGTTGCCGTGCTCATCTTTCACCTCTGGAATGTCAATGAAAGTGAGCGCCGTTTTTCGGGTTTCCCCGAAGCCGCTTCGAGCCTGGCCACGTGCCGAAATGGCCGGAGCGTCTTCCGGACGTGGTTGCAGCGCTCCTCGGAGCGGTGGGATGGTTCTAAGGGGGGCGATTATAGAAGGTCGCACGGCTGCTTGGAACCCGGCCGTTGTCGGCGTTGGGCTTCAGCTGCATACCTGGCCAGGACCCTGGCCAGGACCCCGGCCAGGACAATGGCGGTGCCGTCCCGCGCGGCCGTAGGTCGGCATAAATGTCGATCTTCGGGAGCGGTGCGATTGCCTGAGCGTGTCGCGGAGATCGCCGACCGTCAGGCGGCAATCGGCAGGCCGTCCTGGAAGGTGATCATTTCCCCCGACTTCAGCGGGGTCCAGGCCTCGTTGTTGGTCAGCGGCTCGGTGGCGATGACGGTGACGATGTCGTCGGGGGTAGTGTGGTCCACGAAGTCCACCGTCAGGTCGGCGTCCTTGAGCCTCGCCACCCCGAACGGGGCGCGGCGGGTGATCCAGCACAGCTTGGTGGAGCAGTAGCCGTACAGGGCCCGGGAATCGGACATCAGTACGTTGAATACGCCGCGTTCGTCGATGGCCCGGCAGCGCTCGGCGATGAACTGCGACAGCGACTTCTCGGCCGGGGCCTCGGAGAAAGACTCCCGGATCTCCCCGAGCAGCCAGCAGAATATGCGCTCGCTGTCGGTGGTCCCCACCGGCTGGTAGGAGGAAAGCGGCAGGTCCTCGAAACGTTCCACCTGGCCGTTGTGGGCGAAGGTCCATACCTGCCCCCACAGCTCGCGCTGGAAGGGGTGGGTGTTCTGCAGGCAGACCTCACCGATGTTGCCTTCCCTGATGTGGCTGACCACGATGTGGGACTTGATGGGATAGTTGCGCACGAGGCGCGCGATCTCGGAATCGACGCTTGGCGTCGGGTCGTGAAAAGTCCTGCATCCGCGGCCTTCGTAGAACGCGATGCCCCAGCCGTCGCGGTGCGGCCCGGTGCCGCCGCCGCGCTGCATCAAGCCGCTGAAGCTGAAGCAGATGTCGGTGGGCACGTTGGCGCTCATGCCCAGGAGTTCACACATCGTTCGGTTCGCTATGGCCTGTTGGGGTTGGACACGCCCGCATTCTAATCCCGGCGCGCATGAGCGGGCTGACCGGTTCCAGACAAGGTTCGCTGGATTGCCGCGGCTGCTGCGCTGCCTGGCGGTGGCGGAGGGCTACCGCAGCTCGTCGGCCTTGTCGGTGCGTTCCCACGTGAAGTCGGTGTCTGTGCGACCGAAATGGCCGTAGGCAGCGGTTTGGCGATAGATCGGCCGCAACAGGTCCAGGTCCTCGATGATGGCCTTCGGGCGCAGGTCGAAATGCTGTCGTATGAGCTTTTCGATCTCGAGCTCCGGAATCTTGCCGGTGCCGAAGGTGTTGACCATCAGGGACACGGGGTCGGCGACGCCGATGGCATAAGCGACCTGTACTTCGCAGCGGTCCGCCAGGCCCGCGGCGACGATGTTCTTGGCGACCCAACGGCAGGCGTAGGCTGCGGAGCGATCGACCTTGGAGGGGTCTTTCCCGGAGAATGCGCCGCCGCCATGGTGGGCCGCGCCGCCGTAGGTGTCGACGATGATCTTGCGACCGGTCAAGCCGCAGTCGCCGACCGGCCCCCCGGTGACGAAACGCCCGGTGGGATTCACCAGGAAGCGGGTGTCGCTGTTGATCATCTCCGCCGGAATGACCGGCTTGATGATCTCTTCGACGACCGCCTCGACGAGTTCCTTGTGCTGGATCTCCGGGGCGTGCTGAGTGGAGAGGACCACCGTATCCACCATCTTGGGCATGCCGTTCTCGTAGCGCACCGTCACCTGGGACTTGGCATCCGGCCGCAGCCAGGTCAGGGAACTGTTTTTGCGCATTTCGGATTGGCGCCTCACCAGGCGGTGGGCGAAGTCGATGGCGAAGGGCATCAGGTTGTCGGTCTCGTTGCAGGCGTAGCCGAACATCAGCCCCTGGTCGCCGGCGCCCTGCTCGCGGTCCAGTCCCTCGCCTTCGTTGACGCCTTGGGCGATGTCCTGGGACTGCTTGTCCAGCGACACGATCACCGCGCAGGTGTCGGCATCGAACCCCATCCGGTCGGCCGAGGTGTAGCCGATCTCCCGCACCGTCTCCCGCACCACATCGGTATAGTCGGCGCGCGCCGCGGACGTGATCTCGCCGGACAGGACCACCATCCCGGTGTTGACCAGGGTCTCGCACGCCACGCGGGAAAACGGGTCGCCGGCAAGCAGTGCATCCAGAACGGCGTCCGAGATCTGGTCCGCGACTTTGTCCGGATGTCCTTCGGAGACGGATTCAGAGGTAAACAGAAAGTTGCGGGACATTGAAGATTGGCTCCACTGATCAAAAGTAAAGGCGCAGGATTTTAGCAGTTGTCCGTGTCCGCGGCACGTGCCAAACTATGCCGCCAGCGCCGCATACCCCCCTTCTCAACGACTTCCCGGATGACACGATTCAAGCTGACCCGACGCCGATTTCTGCTGCTCGGGGGATATGGCCTGGCGGCCGGAGCCGGGGCCTATACCTATGTCCGCGGCATCCGTTTCCCGCCTCTGGATCTCGTCAGCGACGGCCCGAGAACGGCTTGGCGCGCGCATGGCTCGCAGGTTTCCGCCAGGGGGGCGTTCTTCAGGGGAATGGACGGCGACAGTTTTCGCTTTCGCGCCTTCGTGCCGGAGCCGGCATTCAAAGTGAGCGGCGCCGGCAGCCGCACAGCGCACATCGTGGTTGAGAACCTGCACCGGGAGTCGCGGCTCGACGTCGATACGGCCGCCGCGGCGCCGGGAACAATGAACGAGGAGCGCGACAACCTGGTGCGGATCGTGTCGGTCAAGCCGGCCGCGGGCACCGAGACCGGGTTCTCCTGGCGGTTTCCCAAGCAACAGCAGTATCGTTTCGCCGCCATCGGCGATTCCGGGGGCGGCACCGAGCTGCATTGGGTATTGAAGCGCGCGGCGCAGCTCGGCGCCGATTTCCTCGTGCACCTGGGCGACCTGTATTACGAGAAGGGCGACTTGAACCGGGCGCTGGCGAACTTCGGTTCCGCGGACATTCCGGCGTACGTTGCCATCGGCAACCATGATTTCAGTGACAACTGGCACGCCAAGTACCCAGTGTTTCACCGGCTGATCGGACCCGGCAACTGGGTGTTTACGCTCGGCGGGGTCGAGTTCGTCAATTTCGATACCGCGGCGCTCTTTATCCCTGCGGTGCGGGGCGCACGGGCGCGGCTCATCCAGGGACTGCAAGCCGTCGGCCCTGCGTCCGCGATCCGGGACCGGGTCGCCATTACCCACAAGCCTTTGACCGATCCCGATCCCAAGCGCAGTCACGCTGTCGGCTCCTCCGAGGCCCGCTGGCTGCGCGAGCAGCTGCTTTCCAGGGGCACCCGCAACCTCCTCGTCGGCCATATCCACATCAAAGACGAATTCGACGACCAGGGGCTGTACACCCGTATTTCGGGCCAGGGGCTGGCCCACGCCGATCTGATCGTGGGCCACGCCTACGCGCAGATCCTCCTCGGCGACGTCGAGCCCGGACAGCCGGTTCGCTACCAGTGGCAGCCTCTCAAGATGCCCTTCGGATGGCACTGCAACCGCCGCAACATCGGTGTAATCGAAGCCTTGGACCGCCCGAAGGTCGAAGACCGTCTGCTGAAGGAGTGCGGCAAGACCTGACCCGCGAGGGGCCACGAGGAGCCGGAAAACTGAATGGATCAGAAATTCTTCAGTAACTCACCCTTCCAAATACCCCGTTTCCACGCCAAACTACTCCCGACTGCCGGTTGTTCAGGAAATCTTAATATAACCAGAAGCACCGCCAGGGAAGGCAACACATAAAGAAGCCCGGTCGTGTCGGGGCGCCCATAACGAATTGCGACAGCCTCTTCGGGGAGTCGTGTGGAAAGCGCTCAGCATCTCGTTCAGTCGGTCCACCAGACTGTCGGATACCCGGTAGCGTTCCTGCTCGTCCCTTTTCTCCTGCTCACCTTCGCCGGCAAGCCCGGGCACCGCACCGCGGGCTGGATCTACCTGGTCGTGATGACGTTCCTATACGCGACCGGGACCTTCATGACCCTGACCCGGCACGACTGGCTGACTTGGGAGTTCGCCCGTAACGTATCGTTCAACTTCTTCGGCTATTCGTTCCTGATATACGGCCTGCGGGCCGCCTACCTGCTCCATCGACGCCAGATCCCGGCCCCGGCGGCCCTGGACTACGGTCTGGCCGCCTTGCTCACGTTCTCCGTCATCGCCCTGGCGTCGGTTGCCGTCTGGAAGAACACGCCGATGCGCGTTTATACCCTGCTCGGAGTGGTTCTGGTGGTACTCGACTGGCAGGACCTCAAGGCTCGTTTTCAGCCCCGCAGCCGCCTGCTCAACCGCCACGTGCGATTCGTGCTGGGCTCGTATTTCTACGTGCTCACGGTGGTGTCCATCGTCCACCTGAACGACGAGCTGCCGCGCAACGTCAAGTGGCTGTGGCCCACGTCCATAGGGGTCCTGGTCATATACCTGATCACCTCGAACCGCCGGTTCCTGCTGAGCCATAGACGGCTGATCACCAAGTCGGCCCTGGCGGTGACCGGCGTCGTCGCCGTCGCGCTGGGCGTCTACGCCGTTACGGAATTCCTGTCCGGCGACCTCGATGTCCGGATGGATAGGTTCGTGCGCCTGTTCGCCGTACCGCCAATGGGCTGACGGTCATGAAGAAGCGCGTCCGGATCGGTCAGATCACCATCGAGAGCTTCCCTCGCAAGAGCCTGTCGGTCGAGCCGGAGTCCGATCACGCGCCTTATCTCGGCGCCCTCGGCGAACTGCGCAGCCTGCTGGTGGCCGGCACCTGGGCGCTCGCCGGAGGCCTTGTGGTGCCCATCGCCGTTGGACGCTTTTATCGCAAGCACAACGATATCGACATCGTCATGCCCATGGAACGGTTGTGCGACGTGGTCCAGGCGTTCCGCTCCGCCGGCTACGAGCTGTACACCAGTTGGCACGTGAATCACCGATCCCGCGGCCTGCTCATGGAGTCCCGAATCAAGAGCGACGGCCGTCTGGTGCAGCTGCGGCCCCGACATCTCTATGTCAAACGTGAAGCGCGCGATGGCGACGGGTGGTTGCTCGAAAAGATCGATCTGTACCCGTACCGCCACCGTGGGAAGTACCTTGAAACCTGCAACGCGAGCCGGATGTTGTCGAAGTGCGTCATGCAGCGCCGGTCCCTGGAACCCTTCGAACGGACGGGTCACGTTTACTGCCTGCACCTCGACAACGTCGCGAGCCTGAAGGCCACCAGAACCGGCGCCAAGCATCGACTGGACTGCGCCGTGATACGCCATGGCCCCAAAGCGGCCGGCGACTGGTTTCAGCGGATCGGCATCGCCCCGCCCGCTGCCCCGTCGCGCCTGCGCCCGGCCGGCGGGCAGTGAGTCCCGCGCGCCGCATCAAGAATTGGATCTACGACTGGCGTGCGGCTGGCGACTGCCGGGTCTCCATTGCGCTGTTGAGGCGCCTGGAATACCGGCTTCCCACGGCGAGCGCGCGTTTCGCCGTGCCCTGGACGTTCTCCGGCCGCGGCCACTGCAAGCACCTGACGGCATATCAGCACCCGGTGGAGATATGGAGCCTGTATCAGCGGGTGACCGCCTTGGCCCCGCGGCGCGTCGTCGAGGTCGGCACCGCGCGCGGCGGCACTTTGTACCTGTGGACCCAGGCAGCGGTGGACGATGCCGTGATCGTCAGTATCGATCTGCCCGAGGGACCGTTCGGAGGCGGCTATCGCGCTTGCCGCGCCCCTCTCTACCGGGCCTTCGCCCGCACTGGCCAGCGCCTGACCTTGATCCGGGACAATGCTCATGATTGCGCGGTGTGCGAGCGCGTTTCCGCCATGCTCGATGGTGAAGGCATCGACTTCCTGTTTATCGACGCGGACCATTCCCTGCCCGGCATCTGTGCGAATCTATCCTTGTACGGGCCCCTGGTCGCGAAAGGCGGCCTGATCGCGCTGCATGACATATTGCCGAATCCGCGCTGGCCGGAGATCGAGATCTGGAAGCTATGGCACGCCTTGCGGGGGCTGGATGACGTCACCGAGATCACCGACTCGGCGGAATGCGGCCGCCCGCTGGGTATCGGCTTGATACGCATCGGCGCCGCCGGCTTTCGGCCGGTGCGCGAAGTGATAGACGACGTCCGCGGCTGACTCCGTGGGCAGGCTGCCGGCGCAAGCGCCGCGCGCCCTAGTGTGCCCCGCGAGAAATGATGCAAATGATTTCAGGCTCGGGGCGGCGGTAGCCCCGATCCGCAAACGGGCGCCGTCGGGGTCTTTTTCAGTCGCTCCCCGATACTCGCTTGGTGAAAAAAGACCCCGGCGGCGCCCTTTCGATGCTCTATCAAACAATTCAACCCGGATCGGCAAGCCGCCGATAAGTTACCGACTGTTTGACGGGGGACACAAGTCTTCCGGTGCCTTCTGGCCGCAAGCCGACGCTACGACGCAGCCGAAGCGCTGAAAGCCCCGGCGGGGGCGGTGATTCAGGGTTGGTCTATTCCCAGTTCCTTGAGCTTCCGGGTGAGGGTATTGCGACCCCAGCCCAGGCGCCGGGCGGCTTCCTGCTTGTGGCCACCGGTATGCTGCAGGGCGGTGGTCAACAACACACGCTCGAAGTCGTCCCCGAGCGTCTGCAGGATGTCGTGCTCACCCAGGCTCAGGCGCTGTTGTACGGTCTGTCGCAGATAGCGGGTCCAATCCGATTCCGGAGACTCGCCGTCGCTGCGGCGCAACTCCATGGGCAGGTCGTCCGCCGCCACCCTTTGCGAGGGGGCCATTACGGTGATCCAGCGACAAACGTTCTCGAGTTGGCGCACGTTGCCCGGCCAGGGGAAGGCCTGGAACACGTCAGCGGCGCCGGGCTCGAGCCGCTTGGGCTCCACCTGGAGCTCGCGGGCACTGGCGGCAAGAAAGTGTTCGGCCAAAAGTGGAATGTCCTCGCGCCGGTCCCGCAGCGACGGCAGGACCAGGCGTATGACGTTCAGCCTGTGGAACAGGTCTTCACGGAACCGTCCCTCTGCCACGTTCTGCTCCAGGTCCTGGTGGGTGGCGGCAATGATGCGCACGTCCACCTCGATCTCCGTGTGCCCGCCCACCCGGTAGAAACGGTGGTCCGACAAAACCCGCAGCAGCCGGGTCTGCAGGTTCGGCGGCATGTCGCCGATCTCGTCGAGGAACAGGGTGCCGTGATTAGCTTGCTCGAAGCGCCCGATGCGGCGTTCGTGGGCGCCGGTAAAGGCGCCTTTTTCATGGCCGAACAGTTCGGATTCCAGCAGCTCCGCCGACACCGCGGCGGTGTTGATGGTGATCAGGGGCTGATCGGCTCGAGTGCTGTGGGTATGCAGCGCGCGCGCCACCAGCTCTTTGCCCGTTCCCGACTCGCCGCAGATGAGTACGTTGACCCGGGAGTTCGCCAGCCGCCCGATCGCCCGGAACACCTCCTGCATGGCGGGCGCCTCACCGATCAGGGTGGAAGGTGCGCCGGACTCGCCCTGGCCCGGCGACCGATCGGCGGGGTGCTCGGAAACCGCGCGCTGGACCAGACCGACCGCCTCCGGCAGATCGAAAGGCTTGGGCAGGTACTCGAAGGCTCCGCCCCGATAGGAATCCACCGCGCTCTCCAGGTCCGTGTGGGCGGTCATGATGATGACCGGCAGCGTCGAATCCCGGCCGCGGATCTCCTCCAGCAGGTTCAGACCGTTGATGCCGGGCATCCGGATATCGGTGATGATGGCGTCCGGCCGCTCCCGACGCAGCAGCGCCGGGATCGCCTCGCCGGACTCGAAGCTGCGGGTGCCGTAGCCGGCCTTGGAAAAAGCCTTCTCGAGCACCCAGCGGATAGACTCGTCGTCGTCGACGATCCAGATCGTCTGCTTCATGTTGCCTCGTCCCTTGACCAGGGCAGTAGGAGAGAGAACCGGGTTCTCCCGGGCTGTGACTCCAGCTCGATGGTGCCGCCGTGACGGTGCACCACCTCCTGGGCGATCGACAGGCCCAGGCCGTTGCCTTCCGCCCGGGTCGTGATCATGGGGTAGAACACCTTGTCCTGAAGCTCTTCGGGGATTCCCGGCCCGTTGTCCTCGATATCCACGCTCAGCACGCGCTGGTGCCACTGCTTACCGATGTAGCGCGCCTCCACCACGCGGGTTCGCAGCCGGATCTCGCCTTGGGCGGCGCCTTGCAGGGCCTCGACGGCGTTGCGGACGATGTTCAGCACCGCCTGGATCAGCTGCTCGCGGTCACCGTGGATAGCCGGCAGGCTGGGATCGTAGTCGCGCGCGATGGACAAGGCCTCCCGGACTTCCGCCTGGACCAGCTTGCGCACGTGTTCGAGCACCTCGTGGACGTTCAGCGGCCGCGTATCGATGGGGCGATAAGAACCCATGATGCGGTCCACCAGGTTTCGCAGCCGATCCGCTTCGTGAATGATGATTCGCGTGTACTCACGCTGCTCGCGCTCGCGCAACTCCTCGTCGAGGAGCTGCGCCGCGCCGCGCAGTCCGCCGAGGGGATTCTTGATTTCGTGAGCGAGTCCTCGCAGGATCTCGCGGCCCGCCGCATGCCGGTCCGCCCGCTGCTCTTCCCGGGCCCGCGACAGGAACCGGTCGGCCCGTGTCATCTCGAGCAACAGCGAAACCGGCTCGAACGCGCCGTGGAGCGGCGTGGCGGTAAGGTCTATGCGCACCGTCCTGTGGGGTGCGATCGCCACGGGCAGGTCATAGGCACTCACCGTGTGGTCCTTGTCCAGCGCCTGGCGCGCACACTCCGCTATAGTGTCGCCGTCCAGCCAAAGGCCTGCCAGCGGCCGGCCGTGGGCATGCCTGGAACTGACCCCGAACAAAGCCTCCGCGGCAGGGTTCATTTCCCACACCCGCAGCTCGGCGTCACATCCCAGCAACGCGGTCTGAATGTGATCCGCGTAGTTGTGTGACTGTTCTACGGCCATGGCCGGTTCCTGTCTCAGGGGACACATCGGCTATTCTCGCACCAAAATGGTGCATTGCCACGCTCAATTGAGGCGCCTCCGCCCCGTGGCGGCGCCGCCGGCGGGACGTCCCTGTCCCGCGCCGGCAGGCCGCTTCCCAAGCGCCTGCTAGACGCTGTAGTAGAGATCGAATTCGACCGGATGTGTGCTCATGCGAAGGGTCGTGACCTCGTCCTGCTTCAGACGGATGTAGGCGTCTATGGTGTCGTCGTTGAACACCCCGCCGGCCTTGAGGAACTCGCGGTCCTTGTCCAGGGCGTCCAGGGCGATATCCAGGCCGTGGGCCACGGTCGGCACCTGGGCCTCCTCCTCCGGCGGCAGGTCGTACAAGTCCTTGTCCAGGGCCTCGCCCGGATGGATCTTGTTCATGATGCCGTCCAGGCCGGCCATCAGCAGGGACACGAACGTGAAATAGGGGTTGCCTGCCGAATCCGGGAAGCGGACCTCGACACGCCGCCCCTTGGGGTTGGAGACGTAGGGGATGCGACAGGAGGCTGAACGGTTGCGCGCCGAATACGCCAGCAGCACCGGCGCCTCGAAACCCGGCACCAGCCGCTTGTAGCTGTTGGTGGTGGAGTTGGCGAAGGCATTGATGGCGCGCGCGTGCTTGAAGATTCCGCCGATGTAGTACAGACCAAGCTCGCTCAAGCCTCCGTACTCGTCACCGGCGAACAGGTTCTTTCCTTCCTTGGCCAGCGACTGGTGCACGTGCATACCGCTGCCGTTGTCTCCGACGAGGGGCTTGGGCATGAAGGTGGCGGTCTTGCCGTGCTGGAACGCCACGTTGTGAACGCAGTACTTGTAGATCTGCAGCTCGTCGGCCTTCCTCACCAGCGTGTTGAACAGGACACCGATCTCCCCCTGGCCGGCGGTGGCCACTTCGTGGTGGTGAACCTCGGTCATCACGCCCATCTCCTCCATTGCGAGGCACATCGCCGAGCGCAGGTCCTGCAGCGAGTCCACCGGCGGCACCGGGAAGTAACCGCCCTTGACACCGGGTCGGTGGCCGAGATTGCGCTCGTCATAGAGGCGGCCGGTATTCCAGCTCGCCTCGGCCGAGTCGATCTCGTAGAACGCGCCGGAGATGTCCACTTCCCAGCGCACGTCGTCGAACACGAAGAACTCGGCCTCAGGCCCGAAATACGCGGTGTCTGCAATGCCGGTGGACTTCATGTAGGCCTCCGCGCGCTTGGCGATGGAGCGCGGATCGCGCTCGTAGCCTTGCATGCTGGACGGCTCGATCACGTCGCAGCGCAGCAGCAGGGTCTTCTCCAGAAGAAACGGGTCGAGCACGGCCGTTTCGCTGTCGGGCATTAGAATCATGTCGGACTCGTTGATCCCTTTCCAGCCGGAGATCGACGAACCGTCGAACATCTTGCCGTCTTCGAAGGTCGATTCATCCACCGCGTGCGATGGCACGGAGACGTGCTGCTCCTTGCCCCGGGTGTCGGTAAAGCGGAAGTCGACGAACTTGATGTCGTCGTCTTTGATCATTTTCAGAATATTCGCCGCGGACATTTCGCGTTTCCTCATTGGTTGATACGTTTGATTGATTCAGCCGCTTCGACGGCGCGACCCGTTCAGCCACGGGTCGACTGTCGGGATCACCGATCCTAAGGTGGTGCGTTCCCGCCACGGCGCGGTTGCCTCTCGATTCAAGGGCGATCCCGGCGGCCAACGGCGTCCAAAAAGCCGAAGCGCATTGAATGCACTGTTTGGTAGCACGATCTATGCCAAGACCCGGGCCGCGCGTTGGCGCCGTTTATGGGGACGTCGGACGATGGTAACGCACCACTACAGTGCGGAGATGACAATATTGCACTAGAACAGTGCAAATTAGGCTCAATTACCGATCCGGATCCGGATAGTGACTTCGGTGGCTTCTTCCAAGGTATCCAGGACCTGGTGCCCGTGCACGCGGCACCACGCCGGAATGTCGTGCGCGGCCCCGGGATCGGTGGCGACCACCTCCAGCTCGTCGCCGGCCGCCAGTTGCTTGATGTGCTCCTGGGTCCTGATGACCGGCATAGGGCAGATCAAGCCCCTGGTATCCAGCCGGGACACTACACGTGCCATTGCTCGGGGATCTCGTCCTGCGGAAACGGCGCCACGTGCAATACCTGCTCGACGCCGTCGGTGCCCCGCACCCTGACCGCCACCTGCTCGGCATCCCGTCCCTGGCCGTAGCGGGCGGTGATCCGGGCCGCGGTCTCGAAGTCCTCACCCTCGGGCTCGCCCTGGACGAGGGCCAGGGGGCCGCTGTGGCTCTCCGCCATCAGCTGGGTAAACCGGTTGCGGTAGCCTTGCAGGTAGTTGGTCTCGCCGGCGTCCCTGGCCACGATCAGCTTGAAACGGTCGTTTGGCCGGATGTGGCGGCCGACTTTTAGCAGCATGATGTCGTCCAGGTCGTAGTCCCGCGATTCCCGGTGGGCCCACAGGTCACGCAGCTTGGCGCTGTAATTGGCGTCGGTGAGGAAGCAGCAGCCGCCCGCGGGCTGGGCATATTCGGTGATGTCGAAGCGATCGGCCATTTCCATCTGCACCCGACGGCTGCGGCCGCGGATATCCCCCAGGGCTTCCCGGTCGACCCAGCCCTCGCGCTCCGGCAGCGTGGGCTCGAGGGCCTTGGCGCACAAAGGCCGCAGCAGGCGGTCGAGAGCGCCGGACTCCCGCTGCACGATAGGGAGCTTTTCCCGCGTCTGGGACTTGGGTCGCTGGCCGATGACCTCGCCCGTGATGATGAAGTCGAATTCGTGCTCCTCCATCCACTCGCGGGCCTTGCCCACCATGAATCCCTTGCAGTCCAGGCACGGATTGAGGTTGGCGCCGTAGCCGTGCCTGGGGTTCAGCACCACGGCCTTGTAATCTTCGATGACGTCGATGATATGCAGCTTGATGCCGAGCTGCTCGGCCACCCACAACGCGTTGTTGCGTCGCGGGCGCTCGCGCTTGCTGCTGCGAATGGCGTGGGTGTGGCCTTCGACGCAGAAGCCGGTGAAGAAATTGAGGCCCTCCACGTGCACGCCCTGCTCGAGGATCAACCTGGCGGCAAGCATGGAATCGAGGCCGCCGGAAATCAGCGCGACGGCTTTGGGTTGTCGCTGTCCGGGTCTAGCGCGCATCTCTCACCGAGGCGGTTGTGATTGTTCGATCAAGCCTTGCCATACCTAACAAAAGCATCGATGAATCGCGCTTTCCTCGATTACGGGGTTTGTTCGGGCAACCTGCCCCGGCGCTGGCTGGCCCAGCTTCGCCTGGACTTGATCTTCACTCGAGACGCGGCCACGGCTACGCCTCTCGCTCCAGCCCGGCGCCCAGCCGAACCTGTCCTGCGCCGGTGGCGCGGGTCCCCGATGAGAAATGCAGGCCAGTCATGCAGCACCATCCGGGATCATGCCTTGGGTTTGTCACCGGTTCGCCGGCGGCAGGGCATCCGTGACCGCATGCTTCATAAATGCAAAAGGACCCCTGAACCGGGGCCCTTTTGCATTCATTTTCAGGCGAAATGCTCGCCTGCTCCTCCTCGGTGACTTGGGCCTGTGCCCTGTCAGAGCGGGCACCTTATCCCAAAAAATTTGCCCTGTCTAATGTTTTGGGGGACCACAGGGCGGCATCCCCCACGACTGGGCCCGGACAGGCAAGATATAATCCGGCGCTTTGCAGCAAGCGGGTTGACAAGCAGCGTGACATTCCAGGAGCTGATCCTATCTCTCCAGCGATTCTGGGCGGACCAGGGCTGCGTGGTGATGCAGCCTTATGATATGGAGGTGGGCGCGGGCACGTTCCATGTCGCGACCTTCCTCAAGGCGCTGGGGCCAGAGCCCTGGAATGCCGCCTATGTGCAGCCATCCCGCCGGCCCACCGACGGCCGCTACGGGGACAATCCGAACCGTCTTCAGCACTACTACCAATTCCAGGTGGTGATGAAGCCCTCGCCACTGGACTTCCAGGACAAATTCCTCGACTCGATCCGCAGCCTCGGCATCGATCCCCTCAAACATGATATCCGGTTCGTGGAGGACGACTGGGAATCGCCCACCCTCGGCGCCTGGGGCCTCGGCTGGGAGGTCTGGCTCAACGGCATGGAGATCGCCCAGTACACGTACTTTCAGCAGGCGGGAGGCCTGGACTGCGAGCCGGTCATGGGGGAGATCACCTACGGCCTGGAGCGCATCGCCATGTACCTTCAGGAAGCTGCCAGCATCTTCGACCTCGTCTGGACCGAAGGGCCGCAAGGCACCGTCACCTACGGCGATATTTACCACCAGAACGAGGTGGAGCAGTCGGCCTACAACTTCGAGCACGCCGACGTTGAATTTCTACTCGGTGCCTTCGACCACTGCGAGAAGCAGGCGGCGCGGCTTGCGGAGCTGGGGCTGCCGCTACCGGCCTACGAGCAGGTGCTGAAGGCGTCGCACACCTTCAATCTGCTGGATGCCCGCCATGCGTTGTCGGTTACCGAGCGCCAGCGATACATCCTGCGGGTGCGCGCCCTGGCCGGAGGCGCCGCCAGGGCGTATTACGAATCCCGCGAGAAGCTCGGCTTTCCGCTGCTGCGCCGGGAGGCGCAAACAGTCCATGGGTGACCGCGAAGACGTGCTCTTCGAGCTGGGCACCGAGGAATTGCCGCCACGCGCCCTGCGCAGTCTCGGTGATGCCCTGCTGGCTGAATTCTGCGCCGGGCTGGCGCGGGAGAAAGTGGTATACGACGCCGCCGAAGGCTTTGCTACCCCACGCCGGCTGGCGGTCCGGATCCGAGGCTGCGCCACGAGCCAGCCGGACCGGCAGGCCGAGCGGCTGGGTCCGGCGGCGTCCGCCGCCTTCGACCACACGGGGGCGCCGACCGCGGCGGCCGAGGGCTTCGCCCGCTCCTGCGGGGTGGACGTGGCGGCTCTGGAGCGGGTGGCGACGGACAAGGGGGAACGCCTGGCTCATCGCTGGCGCGAAGCCGGCCAGGCCACCATCGAGTTGCTTCCCCGGGTCGCGGAGCAGGCCGTCGGCAGGCTGCCGATTCCCAGGCGGATGCGTTGGGGCGACTCCGATGTGGAGTTCGTCCGTCCCGTGCACTGGCTGGTGTTCCTGATGGGAGAGCAGGTTGTGCCCTGCGAGCTGCTGGGTCTCACCGCCGGCCGCCGGAGCATGGGGCACAGATTCCACGCCCCCGCCCCCTTGAGTTTCAGCAATGCCTCGGAGTACGAGCGCAAGCTCCGCGACGAGGGCTTTGTCGTCGCCCGTATCGACGAACGCAAAGAGTCGATACGGGCCCAGGCGCAGCGACTGGCCGGCGAGGCGGGCGGCACCGCCGACACAGATGAGGATCTGCTCGACGAAGTCGCGGCCCTCACCGAGTGGCCGGTGGCGATCCAGGGTAGTTTCGATAAGGAGTTTCTGAACGTGCCCGTCGAGCTGCTGGTGCTGACCATGAAACAGGACCAGCGCTACTTCCCGGTATTCGATGCATCGGGCTCCCTGATGAACCGGTTCATAGCGGTGGCCAACATCGACAGCATCGATCCCGCGGCGGTGCGCCAGGGCAACGAGCGGGTGATCCGTCCCCGTTTCGCCGACGCCAAGTTCTTCTGGGACCAGGACCGCCGGACGCCGCTCGAAAGCCGTCTCGACGAGCTCAAGCACGTGGTATTCCAGGATCGTCTCGGCAGCATGTATGACAAGTCCGTGCGGGTGGCGGCGCTGGCATCGGACATCGCGCTGCTGACCGGCGCGGACACCGAGAAGGCACAACGCGCCGGCCGGCTGTCGCGCTGCGACCTGGTTACCCAGACGGTGTTCGAATTCCCGGAAATGCAGGGAATCGCCGGCCGCTACCTGCTGACTCACGAGCGGGCCGACCCGGAGATCGCCCGGGCGATGGACGAGGTATACATGCCGCGTCACGCCGGCGACGCGCTGCCGCAGACCCGGGTAGGCACCGTCGTGTCCCTGGCAGAGAAGTTCGACACTCTGGCCGGGATATTCGCCATCGGCGAAAGCCCCACCGGCGACAAAGACCCCTACGCCTTGCGGCGTGCGGCGCTGGGCGCCTTGCGGATACTGCGGGAGCAGCGGCTCCGTGTGCCGTTGTGGGCGGTGCTTCAGATCGCCAACAACCGGCTGGGGGAATCGCTCAAGTCCGAGAAAACGGTGGACCAGGTGTACGCGTTCATGATGGAGAGACTCAAGGGGATCTACCTGGAGGAAGGCGTGGACGGCGGCGTCTTCTCCGCGGTGGCGGAGGTGCGGCCATCCACGGTCACCGATTTCGACAAGCGCATCCACGCGGTCGGGGAGTTTCGCTCGCTGCCCGAGGCCGGCGCCTTGGCAGTGGCCAACAAGCGAGCGCGTAATATCCTGCGCCAGGCGGAGTTTGACGACCAGGACGTCGAGGTCGACCCGGCTTTGTTGGCCGATCCCGCTGAAGGGCGATTGAACGATCACGTCGATATACTGGAGCGGCAAATCGAGCCACTCATGGAATCCGGCGACTACGACGCGGCGTTGAAATTGCTGGCGGGTCTGAGGGATCCGCTGGACCGGTTCTTCGACGACGTGATGGTGATGGTCGAGGACCCGGTGCTTCGTCGCAACCGCCTGGCGCTGCTGTCGCGCCTGAGTCAGCTGTTCCTGCAGGTGGCCGACATCTCACAGCTCCAGATCTCCACGCGTCAGGGCGGCGACGCGGCGCAGTGAGGTTGGCCTGATGAGGTTGGTGATACTGGACCGCGACGGAGTCATCAACGAGGACTCCAGCGACTACGTCAAAACTCCGGAGCAGTGGGTGCCCATTCCGGGCAGCCTGGAAGCCATCGCGCGCCTGTGCCGCTCCGAGTACCGGGTGGTGATCATCACCAACCAGTCGGGTGTGGGCCGCGGCCTGTACACGCCGGACACCATGAACAAGATCAACGCCCGCATGTTCGAGCTTCTGCGCCAGAAGGGCGGGGAGATCGACGCCCTGCTATTCTGCCCCCACGTCCCCGACGCCGGCTGCGTGTGCAGGAAGCCGATGCCGGGCTTGTTCCACGAGTTGGCCCGGCGCTTGAAGGTCAACCTGACCGCGGTGCCGGCGGTAGGGGATTCGTCCCGCGACCTCGATGCCGCCATCGCCGCCGACGCCCAACCCGTTCTGGTCAGGACCGGCAAGGGCGCCGAGACCGCGGCCGCCATCGAGCGCGGCGAGTACGAGCGATTCAAGGCCGTCCCGGTCTACGACGACCTTGCCTCCTTCGTGGATCACCACATGCTGAGTGATGCTTCCCGCGCCACCATTCGCTGACCGTGCGGGAGCGCGATAGTGCAGTGGATCCGGTCCCTGGTCTTCTTTGCCGGCATGCTGCTGACGGCCATCGTCTACACGCCTCTCGCCCTGGCGGCATGGCCGCTGTCGCCCGTCGCGCGCTCCAGATTCATCGGCTACTGGGCCAGGATGATCGTTGCCTGGCTCCGCCTCACGTGCGGGCTCGGCCATCGGGTTACGGGTCTCGATAACCTGCCGGACGAGCCCTGTGTCATCCTGTCCAAGCACCAGTCCGCCTGGGAAACCATCGCCTACCAGAAAATCTTTCCCGCCCAGGCCTGGGTGCTTAAGCGGGAGTTGTTGTGGATCCCGTTCTTCGGCTGGGGGCTGGCGGCGACCCGGCCTATCGCCATCGACCGCTCGGCGGGCATACGCGCCCTGGACGACGTAGTGAAGCAGGGCATGGACAGGCTGGCTGGCGGACGCTACGTAGTAGTGTTTCCCGAGGGCACGCGGATGGCGCCGGGGCAGCGCGGGCACTACAACCCTGGCGGCGCGATGCTCGCCAAGAAAGCGGATGTCCCGGTGGTGCCGGTGGCTCACAATTCCGGCAGTTTCTGGTCCCGCCGAGGGTTCCTGAAGAAGCCGGGGGTAATCGAGGTCCGGGTCGGCCCTCCGATCTCGGTGGTGGACAAACGCGCCAAGCAGATCAACGCCGAGGCGGAGGCGTGGATAGAGACGCAGATGGTGGAGTTGGAGCCGCGACTGCGCGAGTCCGATCGCGGCTGACGCCTCGTCCCGCATCCGGGGTTCCACTATGGTGTTGAACCCCGGATTGTAGGAGCGGTTTCAACCGCGATTGGCCGGAACCGCGATCGCGAATAAATTCGCTCCTACAATCCGGGGTTCAAAACCCCGGGGGACTCAACCTTTGTCCTGGCGGCAAAGAGTTTCCAGTGGGAACTCGACCGCCGCACCGTTCACCGCTTTGAGCACACCGCCGTCGGCACCGGTCTCATACTGCAGGTCGCCTGTTTTCGGCTCGTCCTTCTGCTCCTGGGTGGTCGCCAGCTCGCCGGGCAGCGGCACGTAATTGCCGCTGTCGAGGTCTATGGGCATCCCCGGTTTGAGGCGGAAGGGACCGATTCGGGTCGGCGCGTATCCGTCGGAGACGCGCCCGTATTTCACCACTTCGTCGATGATCACGTACACCGTGCCGTCGGTCATCGGCGGGCTCCAGTGGAACAGGAACTTGGCGTGAGTCTTCATGTTCGTTGTCAGGATTCCGATGCCCATGCCGTTGCGGTTGGGGTACAGAAGGAAGTGTGCATTCGCCACGCCGTCGTACTGCTGCTTCGAGATCTGGCCGGGGAGGGTGCTCACATACTTGTCGGGATTGGTGAGGAAGTCCTTGTTCATCAGGCTTTCGAACTCGTCGTACACCACCGAGCAGTCGAAGGTCCCGGCATGGACGGAGGCGGGCAGCAACGCACACAGGCACAGGGTGGGGGTGAGGGACTTGAAAAATCGCATGATGTAAACGAATGATCCTGTGTGGTCGTGCGGAGAGAAGACCAAGCGATTATAACGATTTAGGGGCGCGGCGAAACCGCAAGGAGCCTCAATCCTCTGACCGTGGCCCACTGACCGCGTTGGAGAGGCGCGCGAACTCCGCCACCGAAAGCTGCTCGGCCCGGGCGTCCGGTGCAATGTCGCAGTCCGCGAATTGTGCCTCTCCCACCATGCCCTTGAGGGCGTTGCGCAGCGTCTTGCGCCTTTGTGCGAATGCCCGCTTCACCAGCTCGGAGAAGCGCTTCGGATCGTCGACCGGATTGCGGTCCCCGGCGTCCGGCCACAGCGCCACCACCGCCGACTGCACTTTGGGCGGCGGCGTGAAAGCACCCGGGGCCACCTGTAGCACCAGCTCGCCCAGGCACTGGTGCTGCACCATGACCGACAGGCGTCCGTACGTCCGGCTGCCGGGCGGCGCCAGCATGCGGTCTACGACTTCCTTCTGCAGCATCAGGTGCATGTTGCGGATACAGTGCAGCCGGTCGAGCAGCCGAAACAGCAGGGGCGTGGAGATGTTGTAAGGCAGATTGCCGATCACCCGGATATGGGGCGCCACGGCGCAGTAGTCGAAACGCAAAGCGTCTTGCTGGTGCACCACCAGATTCGGAATCTCCGCCGCCCGGGCCTGTAGCTGTCCGGCGAGTTGCCGATCCAGCTCCACAGCATGCAGCGCCGCCACCCGCGGCGCGATTTCGCGGGTCAGGGCGCCACGGCCGGGACCGATTTCCACCACCACGTCGTCGGGCCGCGGATCGAAGTGCCGGACGATGGCCTCGATGACGCTGCGCTGGTGCAGGAAGTGCTGGCCCAGCGACTTGCGGACCGGCGGGTGGCTCACCACGTCCCGTGGATCATCGGATCGCAGCCCCCGATGGCGCGTTTGCCGCCAATCCGATGGCGCATTCGAAAGCCGCCCTCAGGCTGCCGGTGTCGACGGTGCCTTTGCCGGCTTTGTCCAGCGCGGTGCCGTGATCGACCGAGACCCGTATGATGGGCAGGCCCAGAGTGATGTTCACGGCGTGCCCGAAGCCGACCCGTTTCAGCACCGGGAGTCCCTGGTCGTGGTACATGGCGACGATCGCGTCGAAGCGAGCGCTGTTTGCCTCCGTGAACACCGTGTCCGCCGGCAGCGGACCGCTGAGATCCATGCCGCGACCGGTTAAGGCGTCGATGACGGGGCGCAGGATCTCGACCTCCTCGCTGCCCAGGTGGCCGCTTTCCCCGGCGTGTGGGTTGAGGCCGCAGACCGCGATCCTGGGCGAGGCGATGCCGAAGCGTTCAACCAGGCCTCGGTGCAGGACTTCGAGCACCGCCGTGACGCGTTCGACCGTGATGTGGTCCGCCACCTTCCTCAGCGGCAGGTGCGTGGTGACCAGAGGCACGCGCAAATCGCCCGCCGCGAGCATCATCACCGGCATCGGCGCGCCGGTGAGCTCGGCGAGATACTCCGTATGGCCGGAGAAAGGTATGCCAGCGTCATTGATCACGCCCTTGTTGACCGGGCCGGTGACCAGTGCATCGAACCGGCCGCCCAGGCATCCGTCCACCGCGCGTTTCAGGGTTTCGAGCACGTAGGCGGCGTTGCCCGGGTCCAGGCGACCGGCAACGGCCGCACGAGCGACCGGCACCGGCAGCACGGACACCGGATGCCGGGCATCCGGATCGTGACGCGGCCAGTCGAATGCCCGGCCGCGAAGCGCCGCGCGGCCGGCAAGCAGCTCGGGATCCGCGATCACCACGACCCTGCAGTCCAGATCGTCCCAAGGCGCGAGCACCGCGAGGTCCGGTCCGATGCCCGCGGGCTCGCCCGGTGTCAATACGATTGTCGGTGTGTCGCTCACGCTCCGCGTTCGTTCGTTGCGCGCAACCTTTTCCAACATTACCAGCCGCGCTTCGATGTGGGTGTGGTTGAATCTTACCGCGTCCCCGGTCCCGGGACATTGTTGATCCGTATGTGGACCCGAGGTGCTACCGTAGCCGCGATCCCGCCAATCAAGAGAGGGGGATCTATTTCACGCGGTACCGGGAACGGCGTGTAGAATGGAACCCTGTGTTCTGCGAACGGCAAGCCGTGCCCAGGCAACTGCTGCATGGCAACGCGCAAGCGGATCGCGCTCCGGTATGAAAGAGGATCTGGTCCAAATTTTCGCCTGGGCCTCAGGCGCTGATTCATTTGAGCTGATCCCCCTCGAGGGCGGTGACAGGCGGGTCGTCCTCGGACTGTTGATCGCCCGCGGTACCCGGATCGCGGTTCCGATAGTCGACGGCTTCCCTTTCTTCACCGAATCCCGGCCGCACTGCGAATCCAACTCGAAGGCATGGCTGCGCGATCTGAAGCGGACCTTGTCCGATCCGGAGCACCGTTACGAGCATTTCGCCAGAACCAAGGCCAGGCGGGGGCACCGTGATATCTATGCGGCTTTCCAGCCCTTCAACGAGTCGACTCGCGCCTTGTACCCCTTGCTGCCAATCCTGGGGGACTCGCTGGCACCGGGAGAGGTCATCCTGGATACATGGAACCGCACCGGTTTTTCGGGGGAGCTTCTGGCGGGCCTGTTTCCTGACAACGAAGTGGTGTCGATCTGGCAGGGCGACAGCGACGTGCTGGGCTACCGGGGCTACCGATTCTGGCTGGGCGAGTCGCAGCGCCGCCCCAACCACACCGTGGTGTTTCACAATCCCGATGAACCGCTTCCTTTCGGGAGCGGGCGCGTAGGCGCGGTGGTGGGCCTGGACAGCATACACCGCTACCGGCAGTCCATCTTCATTCCGGAATGCCTGCGGGTGTGCAAACCGGACGGGGTGCTGGTCTTCCCCCACGTGCACTTGAGCAACTCCGAACCGGATCCGTTTTTCGAGCGCGGCGGGGTTCAACGTCACGGCCGCGAGTACCACGAGTATTTCCAGTCGGTCTTACAGTCCGATGCCCGCGCGGCGTTCATCATGTCCGAGCAGGACCTGTTCTCCCGAGACGGCTATACCCGGGTCGAGAACGATCCCGGGACGCCGCACTATAACGGCCTCGTGCTGGTCGCGGATCGTTCGGTTTCCGGTATGCCGCTCGTTCGAGACCAGCCCCTTCCGCAAGGGATCGCGGACCACTACCTGGTGGTCAATCCGGTACACGACATCGATTGCGCGACGCGACGTGTCCGGCTGAGTGACGGTTCCGACGTCGAGTACCTGCTGCACCGCCACCCCCTCTACCGCGACCATGCGAACTCGTGCCCGGCCGGGCTCCTCACGGATAGGGAGTGCATCATACTGTTCCTGGCCCTCCAGGGGATGAGAGTCGGCGGGATGGCGGCGTTCCTGGGCGTCGGTGTCGACGCGCTGCGGCCGGAGATAGAGCGCCTGCAACAGACCGAGATGTTGCAGACACTGCCCTTGTCACCGGCCATGGCGAGGCTGCAGGTGTTCTATCGCGACCGGCGATGTCTGCCCCCGCATGGCGAGACCACCCTGGCAAACCTGTGGCGGAATGCGGTCACGCGCCATGCCGGCAGGCTGTGCGCCGTCGTGCAGCAGGATCAGAGCCGCTTCAGCTACGGTGAAGCCGGGGCGGTCGTCGATCAGGTGATGGTGGCACTGCGCAGCCGCGGAGTTGAGCGGGGGGACCGTGTCATGGTCTACGCAGGGCACAACATCGAGTGCCTGCTGCTGTTCTGGGCGGTTACCGGGATCGGTGCACTATTCGTCCCTGTCGACCCGGAATGGCCGGCGGGATTGTGCGGGCGGGTTGTCGACGAGTGCCGGCCGAAGTTGTTGTTCGTCGATCCCCCACGGTCAGGATTCGCGTCGCAGGCGATGCCGGGAGCCAGCGTGGTCCTGGACGATGCCGACGGAGGCTTCGCCCCCGGCCGGGACATGCCGGTGTTCTCGCAATGGATCGACGCCCCCGGCGTCGTTGCGGACGATTCGAATCGCCCCGGCGAAGCCGATCCGGCGGTAATCCTCCATACTTCCGGGAGCACCGGCGTCCCCAAGGGCGTTGTCCTCAGTCATCGCGCGCTGGCGCGCTCGGCACGGCTGATCGCGGACGTCTACGCCTGGGCGGCGAATGACCTGGTCTATAGCATCGGCGGCCTGCACACGGTAAGCGGCTTGCGGAATCTCGTGATCGCGCCCGCGGTCGTCGCGGCGGCGTGCCTGGTGCCGGCATCGGACAGCAGCGCCGTAGGCACGCTCGAGGTCTGCGAACGGTTCGGTGTGTCGATACTCGGCACCGTGCCCGCGGCCCTCGCGCTGCTCGCACGGCCGCAGGCGAAGCCATCGCGGCTGCGGTTCATCCTGTCCACGGCAACCCGTCTTCCGGCGCAACTCAGAACCCGGATCGAAACCGGACTCGGCATCCCTGTATATGACTACTATGGACTCACCGAGACCTGCGGCGCTTGCGTGCTTCAGTTTCCGGACGCGCCACCGGTGACTGAAGAGGGGTATCTCGGACGACCGTACGAATGCATAGCGCAGGTCGTCGATGAGAAAGGGGGCGTTGTCACCGACGGCGGCATTGGCGAGCTGCGCGTGTTCAGCGACCGCAACATGACGGGATACTGGCACGATGCCGACGCTAGCCGCCGAGTACTGCGCGACGGCTGGATTCACACCGGCGATCTGGCACGCATTGATGATCTGGGCAACGTCTACCTGCGCGGGCGGAAGCGCGATATCATCAAGCTGCCCAATGGAGATCTGGTCTTCCCCGACGAAGTTGAAGCGGTGCTCGCCGGCCATCCCGATGTCGTCGAAGTCGCCGTATGCGGCGTTGCCGACGACTCCGGTATCGAACGGATGGCCGCTTTCGTTCATCTGCGCGACGGCGCGGCTGTGGACGGCTGGGAGATGCGCCTGCGGGAGCAGGCTGTGACTGCACTGGGCCGCGGCCGCGCGCCCGCTCGCTTCATCCCGGTGGCGGCGCTTCCGCGCGGCGCCAACGGCAAGATAAGAAGACAGATACTCGTCGCCGAATTCGCAGCAGATGCCGACAACGGAACATCACGCGTCCCCGCTTCCTGAACGGCTTGCGCAGGCTCTCGCGGGCACCAGGCCTTCGCGGCCGTATCTGATATGCGAACGCGTCGTCACCTACAGGGAGTTGCAACAGAAACAGCACAAGGTGAACGGCCTGCTCAGGCGCTTCGGGCTCGGCCCCGGCGACAGGTTCGCGATCGTCACCGACAATGATGTGGAGACCGCGCTCCTGGTGCCGGCGCTGCTCGCCAACGGTGTGGCACCGGTGCCCCTGGACCCGGCTTTGCCCGCGATCCAGCTGTCGCAGCTGATCGAGTGGGCACAGGCGCGTTGTGTCCTGCTCGACGCGGCGCTGGCCGATCCGATCGCCGGCTCGCTGCCCCCGGAGGTCGAGATCACCACGCTGCAGGCCGGCGGCGGCACCTTCAGCAGGCTCCTGAAGCGAGGCCGGGCTCCCAGGCCGGACGACTACCAGGGCCTGCTCGACGCCGGTGCACCCGCGGCGATTTTCGGGGCGGTGCCTGCGGAGGGAACGGCCTACGTGCTGTTCACCTCCGGCACGACGTCGCGGCCCAAGGGCGTTGAAATCAGTCACCACGCGCTGGCCGCCCACATGAACACCGTCACGCGGCAGTTTGGATACGACGGCGCCGCGTGCATCGCGAATCTGCTGCCGCTGCATCACGCCGACGGTTTGTTGCATGGTCCGGTGGCCGCCGCACTGACCGGAGCCACCCTGTTGCGCCCGTTCCGGTTCAGCATTCAGGGACTGCCCGCGATGCTGGACAGCATCTACAAGCACCGGGCCACGCACTTCGTGACCGTGCCCGCGGTACTGGCGCTGATTCAGCGCCTCGGGGAGGAGCACGTCGACACTTTTCATCATCCCGGGTTTCGCTGCGTCGTGTCGGTGGCCGGGGCCCTTGGCGCCGAGCTGTGGCGGGGTTTCGAGGAACGTTTCAGGGTGCGCGTCGCCAACATGTACGGCCTGACGGAAACGGTGTCAGGTGGGCTGTTCTGCGGGCCGGACGATGCTACGTACCGGCGCGGCACCGTGGGCAAGGCGGTTGACTGCCGGACACGCATCGTCGATGAGCAGGGCACCGTCCTCGCCGCCGGCGAAGTCGGCGAGCTGTGCATCCAGGGAGACAATCTCATGCGCGGCTACTGGCGTGATCCGGAGCAGACCGCACGGGTGCTGCGGGAAGGGTGGCTGTACACCGGGGACATCGCCACGATAGACGCCGAAGGTTTCCACACCATCGTCGGCAGGAAGAAGAATATCATCAAGCGCGGCGGCATATTGATTCACCCGGAAGAGATCAGCGGGGTGCTGGAAGGGATCCCCGGGGTGACCAAGGCGGTCGCTTTCGGCGTCGAGGATCCGGTGTGGGGGGAACGCTTGATAGCGATGGTGGCGCCCGCCGATGCATCGCGCGAGGAACTGTTCAACGCGTGCCGCGAGCGGTTGTCACGGGAGCTGATGCCCAACGAGATCCACCCGGTGGATGCGCTGCCGATGGGGCCTTCCGGCAAGGTCGTGATCGAGCGGGCGCGTGCCCTGCTGGAGAAACAGGCACCCCGAGCCGACGCCGATGCGACCGATACCGGGGCGATCTACGAGATCGCAGCCCGCTGCTTCAAGGTGCCGCCCCGCGAGCTGTCCCCCCAGTCCAGCGCCGCCCATACCCAGGGCTGGGACTCGTTCGCCCATATGGAGTTGATTACGGCACTGGAGGATCACTTCAAGATCCGTCTCGAGCCGGTGGACATTGCCACCCTCCAGACCCTGGGTGACGCCGAACGCATCGTTCGAGAACGTTCCAGATCTGCTTGAAGATCGTGGTCCCAGTACGATCCGGCCCGTGATCAGCTTTCTTTCTCTGGAGTTCATTCTGTGGATGACGGTCACGGTCTCGCTGTACTGGATTTGTCCGGAGAAATGGCGAAACCTGGTGCTGGCGGCCACAGCGCTGGCGTTTCTGGCGCGGTGGGACCCCGTGTCGGGCGTCTGGCTGGCGGTGTTTACTGTGGCTTGTTTCGCCGCCGGCCGGCAACGGTCCTCACGCTGGCGCCTGTTGTGCGCCGGCGCCCTCGTCCTGGCGGTACTGGTTTTCTACAAGTGGTCGAGCGCGACGCCGCCCAACGACGTCATCCGGCAGGTGGCCGTGCCTCTCGGTCTTTCCTACTTCGCGCTGCGCTGCCTGCATTACCTGATCGAAGCAGGTCGGGGCCGGCTGCCCGTTCACGGCTTTTCCGAGTTCGTCGGTTACCTGTTCTTTTTGCCGACGCTGGTCGCCGGCCCCATACACCGGTTCGCCGAATTCCATCGCGACCAGCGTCGCCTCCGCTGGGAGGGATTGAGGTTCTGGCAGGGAATCGAGCGCATTCTCTATGGCTACGCCAAGATCGTCATTCTCGGCAACTACCTGGTGTCGTTCGAGCTTGCGCGCGCCATCGTGGAATTCAGGGAGCATTCCCCGGCCCTGTACCAGCTCCTGGACTGCTTTCGCTACGGCTTCAACCTCTACTTTCAGTTCTCCGGCTATTCCGATTTGGCGATCGGATTCGCGCTGCTGCTCGGCTACAGCGTGATGGAAAACTTCAACCACCCGTTCGTCAGCCGTAACATCTCGGAGTTCTGGCGACGGTGGCATATCTCGCTGTCGAGCTGGTGCCGGGACTACGTGTATATGAGCGTGGTTTCGAAAACGCGCCAGCGTTACCTGGCGATCCTGTCGGCGATGATTGCTCTCGGGCTCTGGCACGAGCTGTCCTGGCGTTACCTGGGGTGGGGTGCTTATCATGGCGTCGGCGTCATGGTTTGGCACGGCTGGCGCGATCTGAAGCGGCGCACTTCGTTCGCCGTGCCGGCCGCCGTCCGGCCCGCAACGCAGCTTTGCGCGGTGTTGACCACGCTGGTGTTCGTGCTGTTGAGCTTCGGGTTGACCAAGGAACCGACTCTTTCCGAGGGATTCCACGTCTACGCGACGATTCTGGGGGGACTCATGGGCAGCCTTCGGGGAGGATGGTTTTGACTTATATCTGGCTGCTGAAATATCTGCCGACTTGGGCTGCGGTGCTGGTGACCGCGCTGTGGTTTACGCTGTTGATTGCGGCAGTCGTCTATTTCGGCATGACGGTGCCGGAGGCCGAGTTCCGATACGGCGAGATCTGAACCCGTCGCCGGCTGCCCTCAGGTGCCGGTGCCGCAGCGTCTTCCGGAGAACAACGACTCGAGCCTTTGGGCGAGGTACTCGCCCAGCTTTCGGGATCCGCGTGAAGTGAGGTGGGCGTGATCGGAGAAGTCGCCGACCTCGAATCTTACTTCCTTAGCCTGGTCCACGCAGACCGCCCCGTTGGCCCTGCATACCTCGAGGGTCGCCCGGTTGAAGACCGAGAGGATGCGGTAATAGTCGACGCCGTTCATGTGGGACTGATCCAACCGCCCCAGGAGCTTGTCGTTATAACTCTGCATGGTGCGGCCGTGGGTGCGCTCGAGTCCCACGACACCGTCGTCGGTCAGGCGGGAATCACCTCGGTCCTGGGTGACGAGTATCGGCACGGCGCCCATGGCGCGGGTCAGCTGCAGCAGCTTTCCGAGCCGATCGCGATACGCGGCCACCCGGGGTGCCAGCAGTGCGGCGTAGCCGGTGCGGGCCGGCTTTGTCACCCATTCGTTGTTCTCGAAATCCAGCGACAGGAAGGAGAGATCGTAGGGCTTTGGGATGTACGGCCCCGCGTATTCGCGGAACCAGCGGTAGAACGCGCTGTGATCCCTGACGATTTCCTTGAGCCGCCAGGGATGGTCCTTGAACACACGGTCCCACACATCGTTGGGGGCGTCCAGGAACATGTCGGTGGCGCCGACGTACAGCATGATGTAGTCCGCGTGCAGCCGGGGTATGCGCGGAAACCAGTGCTTGAATTCCTCGAGATGACCGAAGGTGGAGCGGCCGCTGAACGCCGCATTGGCTACCCCGATGCACAGGCCGTCGCTTGCGAGATTCCGCTTGAGGACGCTCAACCAGGTCTTGTCTTCGGAGACGAACCGCTGCGCCGCAGTGCTGCCGCCGACTACGAGCAGGTCGATACGGGACACATCCGGGTAGGAGCCCCGGAATCCGAATCGGTCCCGGCGATACAGCACGTCACGGTCGGCCTGGGCGATGCCCGGGTAGGTTACATCGTAGCGCCAGGTGCCGTTGCGGGTCACGGACAGCCCGGCGAGTGGATCACCTCCCAGCCAGAATCCGAAGCTGAGCTCGACGGCCAGCAGCGCAAGAAGCACCGCGGCCGCCAGCAGGGCGAGTCTATGGGGGGTCACAGCGCGCATTGCCGACTTTCATTGCCCGTCGGAGACTGTACCCCACGGCAGCTCAGTCTTCCACGGGCATGAACATCGAGGCGAACAGCCGGACCACTTCGGCCTGGCGGTTGGTGCCGGTCTTGCGGTAGATCGATTTCAGGTGGGTGCGCACGGTATTGGCGGTGACGAAGTTGGCGCCGCAGTACTCGTCCAGGGATTGGCCGTCGAGCAGGCCGTTCACCAGGTTCGTTTCCTTCCGCGTGAGGCCGTACAGGGTCTTCAATGCTTCCCAGGCATAGGCGTGGCCGAGACTACTGTCGAACACGGCAACGGCCGCCAGTCGCTCACCGTCGCTGTCCGGTCCGTCGATCAACGGGGACGCCCAGGCGTGCAGGCGCCGGGCGGGCCGGTCGTCCAGCAGCACCGCGCCCAGCCCCGGAGGCTCGGCCTTGCCGAGGGCATGGTTCAATATCGGTACCAGCTCGCTGCTGTTTATGCTCGACCGCAGTCGCCCGACGGGGTCCATATGCAGGGTTCCGTCGTCGAGCAGGCGTTGTGCCCGGGCATTGCGATAGATCGGGTGGTGATGCTCGTCGACAATCAGCAGTGCGAACGGGAAGGCGTCCATGACGTCGGACAAATGCTGGGCGGAGACCGTTCCCGCTCCGATATGCGAAGCGATGTGTCCGCGTCGCTCCAAGTGGCGGGACACGGAGGTTTCCAGGCTGGGGATGAGCTGTTCGGCGGAAATAGGCTTCACCAGGTAGCCCACCACGCCGGAGGTGATGGCCCGCCTCACGATATCCTGTTCGTTGTGATTGGAAAGGATGAGAATCGGCCGGTATTCGGCGCGCAGCAGCTCCCTGGCGAGATCCGTGCCGGACATGTCCGGCAAGCCGACATCCAGTACCGCTACATCCGGGGTGTTGGTCTGGTAGCGCTCCAGTGCACCCTTCGCCTCGGCGCAGGTATCGACGGAATATCCGGCCCGGGTAAGCCCGGTGGCGAGCAGCTCCAGAATGATCGGGTCGTCGTCCACGAGCATGACCCGGATGTCCCTTTGGCGCGTTCCTGCTTGGTCCATGCAACCATCCTCTATCAGTTGTTATCTCCTCTTCCCGCCGTGCCCGAAACCGGGCGACGACGCAACAAATTTGCCATAATTCACAACATTGGTAAACCCGACATGCCTTGAGTACAGGGATACAGGAGCAGCTCATGTATGACAAATGGATCAGGAGCCCTTGTTTTTGGTTGAGTCTCGCGTCACCGATGTTGATCATTGCAGCATTCGGCGTCTCCGGCGCACGGGCCATCGAGGCCAACGATCGGTTCGTCGTTCTGTCCGCGCTGTGCATGTTGCTAGCCGTTTCGGTGGGCGCGTGGTTGGCGCGACGTGAATGGCGGCTGCTGCGCGCCTTTGAAGATCAGGACCAGGCGGCCTCGGGCGGTTCCTCGTTGTCGGCCGCCCAGTCGGCCACTTACCGGGATCTGTTCGAGAACGCCACGGATATCGTGTTTACCACCGACCTTTCCGGCCATTTCCTGGAGGGCAACAAGGCCGTGGAGCACCTGTTGGGCTATACGGTGGCGGAGGCCCAGAGCCTGACCTGGGAGAAGCTGGTGTCCCCCCGCGATCTGTGGAAAGCGAAACAGATGTACAAGCGGCACTCAGCGGGTGAAAAACGGATCAGCTTCGAGCTGGATACCGTGACCGCGTCCGGGCAGCTAAAGACCTTCGAGATCGGCTCCCGTCCCATGTTCAGGGATGGTGCAATATGCGGCTTTCACGGTATCGCGCGCGATGTAACCTCACGCAAGGAAATGGAGAAGCAGCTCGAATCGGCACGCCGCGAGGCCGAATCCGCGAACGCCGCCAAATCGACATTCCTGGCCAACATGAGCCACGAGATACGTACGCCCATCAATGGCATCCTCGGCTTCCTGTCTCTGTTCGCGAAAACCAGTCTCACACCGAGGCAGAAGGAATACCTCGTTCCCGTCGAGGAATCCGCCCGGCACCTGTTGAAGATCATCAACGACATACTGGACCTGTCGAAGATAGAAGCCGGTGGCTTTTCCATTGACAACGAGATCTTCAATTACCGCGATGTCGTTGGCAGTGCCGTGGAGTTGCTGCGTCCGCTGGGGGAGAACAAGGGCCTGGTCGTGGACGCCGAGTTCGACAAACGACTACCGTCGTTCGTTGTCGGGGACGGCACCCGCACAGGACAGGTTGTGTCCAATCTGGTCAACAATGCCATCAAGTTCACCGACTCCGGATCGGTCGCCGTTCGCAGCCTGGTCAAGGAGACGTCGTCGTCGCACTTGACCATCGAGGTCACTGTTCGTGACACCGGGATCGGTATCGCACCGGAGCACCAGGCCCGGCTGTTCGAGCCGTTCCAGCAGCTCGACACCACGCCCCACCGCAAGTACCCGGGGACCGGACTCGGCTTGACCATCTCGAGGAACCTGGTCGAGGCCATGGGCGGCGGGATCCGGGTGCAAAGCGAGCCGGGCCGCTACACGGAGGTGGTCTTCGACCTGCCGCTGGGCTTCGCTCCGGATCACATGGTGCCGTCCACGGGTGATCGCGCCGACCCATCGGACAGTTTCAACGGCGGCGGGCTCTCGGCCCTGATCGTCGACGACAATGAGATCAACCGCTGGTATCTCGACGCGGTGCTGGATCACTACGGCTTCGATGTTCACCAGGCGGAGTCGGGCGGAGCGGCGCTCGCGTCTTGCCGGGACGAAACGTTCGACGTGGTCTTCATGGATATCCACATGGCCGACATGGACGGCGTGGAAACCACGCGCCGGTTGCGAGCCCAGCTTCCGCGTTACAGGGAAGTGCCGGTGGTTGCGGTGTCCGCCGACGTGATGGGAGACAGCGGCAGCCGTTTCACCACCCAGGGACTGGACTTCTTCCTCGCCAAGCCGGTCAAGGAGCGGTCGTTGGCAGGCTTGTTGTCCTCGATCTTCCCGGCGCGCGCCGCCTGCCAGGACTCGACAACCGCGGGCGGCCCGGAAAGCGCCGACTCGGGCAGGGTGCTGGATCGTGAGCGGGGCCTGGTTCTGGCGTCCAACGACGAGTCGCTGTGGCGGCGCAGCGTCGACGCGTTGTGTCGACAGACCCGCGAGGCCCTGCCGGCGATGAAAACCGCCCTGGCAGGGGACGACTACCCCGGCATCCGCCAACTGGCGCACCGGCTGGCGGGCGCCGCCGGATATGTCGCCGCCGGCGAGTTGGCATGCCGTGCCGATGCCCTGGATCAGGCGGCGAAGCTGGGCGACCCCGATGTGACGATGCGGCGGCTGGCGGAGCTGGATCGTGCCGCGGCACGACTGCTCGACCTCGACATCGATGCCGGCGCCTAGGCGCGCTCTGAATGGGTCAATATTGGTGACGGGGTACACCAGGATTGCGACCGAAAGCCCCTGTGCCGGCCGCGAAGCAGGGGACATCGCTCACAGAAGGCACCGGCGGGTTCCCAGCGAGCGCCGACAGCCTGCCTGGCTGTGGGCAGTTGCCGGCATGCTTCTCGCCGCGCAGCTTGCGGCCTGCACCCTGGCGCGGCGCCCCTTCTCCGGTCCCGAGCCCCTGTATGCGCAGCCATCGCCGTCGGAGCGGATCGACTGGCACCGCACGCTGGTGCGGCGCCTTCCGCCCCTGAGGCACGATCGCGGCGACCGCTGGCCCCTGGTGCTGTGGCAGGGCGTAGGTTTCGAGCGCCTGGCGCCCCGGCAGATCAGGTCACTGCTCGACCGGGGTATCGTGCAACATCTGCGCCTGCGTACCCCCGATATCGAAGCGGCCCGAGCCCTGCGCGCCGCCGGCGCTCCGGTCATCCTGCTGGAAGGCGCGGGCGGGGCGTGGCCGTACGACACGGTGGCGGATGATACGCGGTGGCGCCTCCGGTTTCCGGCAGGGGCGACGGTGCCGCAGTGGTGGCGTGGGCTCGCCGATCCCACCCTCGACGCCGGATGGGAACGCAGCAGCGCCCTGACACGGTCGCGCCTGCAGCAGTACAAGTCCGCGGGGGTGAAGATCGACGCTGTGTGGTTGGACTACGAGGGCGCCCAGCTGCACGACGACTACCAGGCGTTGCGGGCATCCACGTCCGCTGCGCGTATGCCCCGCGGCGTGCTGGACAGCGAGGCGCGCTATCGCAACTACCGCCGAAACCGTTGGTTGATTCGCCTGTCCCGGTACCTGGCGGAACCGGTCAGGGAGGTCTATCCGAAAGTCTCCGTCACCAACTGGGTGGTCACGGCCTCGTCCGATGACCACCCGGTGCTGAGCTGGACGGACTGGCCGCACCCGCAAAGTCCCACGCTCGCCTTCACCGCCACCAACCCGATCGCCTACGGTGTCGACAGCTATTTCCTGTCCGCCTGGCCCCCGAGCCGTGACATCAACCGGGTTAACGTGGATCGGTTCTATACCCACCTGTTGCTGCGCCAGGTTTCGGCCGACGCTTTCAACCGCAAGGCGTCCGGGGAGGGCATGGGGGCGGTAGCCTGGGTATCGCGCTGGGTGCCGGATCACCCGGATCGGCACGCGCCGCTCATGAGCCGCGCCGCCTATCGCGAGGCGCTTCGTCACCTCTGGCTGCGCGGTGTGGATGCCATGGAGGTCTTCAATCCGGCGCGGAAGGGCTACGAGCGCTACGCCGTGGAGGAGGTCGAGGACGTACAGCGCGTTTACGACGAAATGCTGGCCTACCGTGACTTCCTGGATCACGGGGAGGTTATGAACTACCGTATACCCGGCAAGCTGGACGGCCTGATGGTGTGGTCCGGCCTGCGGTTGGGCGACCGTGCGCTGGTGCGGCTGACCAATCTCGGTGCCCGGCAGAAGCACGCCTACATCTGTCTGACCGACCAGTGGTGCGTGAACCTGCCCATGCCGCGGCACGGGCATACCTTCATTCTGAAGGCCGGGAATTCTTGATCACCGTCGCCAATCTCCTGTCGCAGGACCTGAACGAACTGGCCCGTGAAATCTGCGCGTCACTGGAAGCGGCCACCGGGGAGGTGTGCCGGCTTTCCGACTTGGCAAGCGTCGACGACTTTCGCGATGGCCGCGCCGGTATCGCGCTGATCTGCGGCCTGGCGTACTCGTTGCTGCAGGACGCTGCGCCGGAGCGCTTCGTGCCGGTGGCGGCGCCTCTGATCGAAGATGGCCGGACTGGCCACCTGCCGGTGTACTTCTCCGATATCGTCGTGCCGGCGGCGAGCGATGCTGGGGCCTTGGAGGACCTCGCCGGCGCCCGTTTCGCCTACAACGAGACCGTATCCTTTTCCGGATACCGAGCCCTGGAGTACGAGCTTGCGGCCCGCGGTCAGTCCTGGGAGTTCTTCTCGAAATGCATTCGAACGGGTACCCACCGCGAGTCGTTGAGGAGGCTGGCTGTGGGCGAAGCCGACGCCGCGGCCATCGATTCCCAGGTGTTGATCCTGGAGAAGCGTCGTGATGCTGCGTTGGCCGGGAATATACGAACGGTGGCTTCCCTTGGGCCGTATCCGGCGCCGCCTGTGGTAATCAACCGGGAGGCCTGTGATGCGCCGGTGGAACAGATACGTGCGGTGCTCCGGGAATTGCCCCGGACCGTCCTGGATGCATGTGCGATCAGGGGCTGGGAGAGCGTTGACGACGCCTACTACGACGCCATACGTGAGGTCGCGTGCGATACGGTGATGTAGTGATAACCGGCGCCACGGCACTGCGCCCATCGACGGATTGTAGGAGCGACTTCAGTCGCGATTGTATTTCCTGAATATCACGGCTAAAGCCGCCGCTCCTACAATCCCGGCATGGATGTCCGCGCGGGTTGGCGTGGTGCAGCCGTGCCGTTCAGGCTTGCAGGTCGTCGATCACCGCCATCAGGAACCGGGCGGCCTCGCCGCCGGTGACGCAGCGGTGGTCGAACGTCAGTGACAACGGCAGGATCCGATGCACCACGGGCTGACCGTCGGCCGCCACCACGTCCCTGCGGATGGATCCGGCGCCAAGTATCGCCACGGTAGGCGGCACCACGATCGGGCTGGCGTAGCGGCCGCCCATGGTGCCGAAGTTGGACAAGGTGAAGGAATAGGAGCGCATTTCCTCCGGCGGCACGTTGCGCGCCTGTATGGCTTTCTTCATCTCTTCCAGACCCGAGCGCAGGCTGGCCTCGTCGCGGTTCGCGATGTCCCGGAGAACCGGCACGAACAATCCGTCCTCGCTGTCCACGGCAATGGCGAGGTCGATCTTCTTGAGCACCCGGCGGCCGACGGCGTGCCCGTCGTACCAGGCGTTCAGGCCGGGCTCGACGTCGCGGCCGGCGATGATGGCGAGGATCAGGCGCAGCATCACGTTCTGCTCGGCGTCCCAATGGTCGATATCGGCATCGTCGCAGACGGTTGCCGACGCCACTTCCTGGTGGGCCTGGGTCATGGTGCGGGCCATATGCCTGCGTACCCCGCGCAGCGGTTCCATGGGTCCGACTTCCTTCAATATCCTGGCCACGCGCTGAACGTCCTGGGCCGTTACCATGGCATCCGCCCCGCTGGGCGAGACCGTGGACAGCTCCACTTCCAGCCGCTTGGCCAGGGCACGCACCGCCGGCGTGGCCTTTATCCCCTGGGCGCGCTGACCGCCGCCGGTCGCTTCCTCCTTCACCACCTCGTTGCTGGCTTCCACTGCGCCCACCACGGAGCCGGCATCCTTGCGCGCCACTGCTTCCGCTTCAGGGGTACGTTCCTTCCCAGGCAGCGCCTGCTCTTCCGCCGCCGCTCCCTCGGTCTCGAACTCGGCGAGGGGCTCGCCGACCTTGAGCACGTCACCGGGTTCGCCGTGACGTTTCAACATGACGCCCTCGAACGGGCTCGGTACCTCCACGATGGCCTTGGCGGTCTCCACCGCCACCAACTCCTGATCCTTTTCGATTTTGTCACCGTCGGAGACATGCCATTCGACGATTTCCGCGTCAGGCAGGCCCTCGCCAAGGTCGGGGAGCTTGAATACGGTTCTTGCCATTTATGCGAACTCCATGGTTTCCTTGCACCGTCCGGCAGATCTGGTCGACACCGGGCAGGTAGTAACTTTCAAGCCTCAACAGCGGCATGATGGTGTCGTAGCCCGTCACCCGCTTGACCGGCGCGAACAGGCTGAGCAGCCCCTTTTCGGCCAGCTGTGCGGCGATCTCGGCGCCTACGCCGCAGGTGCGGGCCGCCTCGTGAATGATCACGCAGCGTCCCGTGCGTTCCACGGATTCCAGTATGGTGCCCATGTCCAGGGGCTTGATGGTGGCCACGTCGATGACCTCGCAGGAGATTCCCGATTCCTCCTTCAGCTTGTCCGCCGCCTGCAGGGTCTCGTGCAAGGCGGCGCCCCAGGACACCAGGGTAATGTCGGTGCCGTCCCGCAATATGAAACAGACGTCCAGTGGCAGGGCCTCGCCGTCGTCCTCGATCTCCTGCTTGACCAGCCTGTAGATGCGCTTGGGTTCCAGGAACACCACGGGGTCCGGATCGCGGATCGCCGCGAGCAGCAATCCGTAGGCGCGGGCTGGAGACGAGGGAATCACCACTCGCACCCCGGGCATATGGGCGAACATGGCCTCGGTGCTCTCCGAGTGATGCTCCGGGGCGCGGATGCCGCCGCCGAAGGGCGCCCGCAACACCATGGGGCAGGACAGGCGGCCGCAAGTGCGGTTGCGCATGCGTGAGGCATGGCTGATGATCTGATCCACTGTCGGGTAGATGAAGCCCATGAACTGAATCTCCGCCACGGGCTTGAGGCCCTGCGCGGCCATGCCCACCGCCAGGCCGCAGATCATGTTCTCCGCCAGGGGAGTATCCAGCACCCGGTGCTCGCCGAAGCGCTTCTGCAAATCCACGGTGGCGCGGAACACGCCGCCGTTCACCCCGATATCCTCCCCGAGCAGCACGACACTGTCGTCCGCTTCGAGCTCGTGCGCCAGCGCCGCGTTTACGGCTTCGACCAATGCCAGGTTGCTCATTGTCCCGCTCCTCCCTTGGCCTGGTTCTTCTTCTGGCCCTTCGCCTTCAACTCCTCGCGCTGCGCCTGGTAGGTGGACGGCAGGGACTCGTAGAGGTTGTCGAACATAGTCTCCGGAGGTCTCGCCGGGGTGTTCAGGTACGTCTCGACGGCGGCGTCGACTTCGTTGCTGCACTCCTTCGACAGTTGCTCGTCGCGCTGCTCGTCCCACTGGCCCTGGGCGGTCAGGTAATGCTTGAGCCGCTCGATCGGATCCTTCTTCTGCTCCGACTCCACTTCCCCCTGGCTGCGGTATCGGCTGGCATCGTCCGCGGTGGTGTGGTCGTGCCAGCGGTAGGTAACGGCCTCGACTACCGCAGGCCCCCCGCCGTCGCGCGCCCTGTTCACTGCCGTCTCGATGCGGTCCTTGACCACGATCACGTCGTTTCCATCGACTTGCTCGCCGGGGATCCCCGCGGCCACCGCCTTCTGGGCGAGGGTTTGCGCTTTCGACTGCTTGGATCGAGGCACCGAGATAGCCCATTGATTGTTTACCACCACGAACACGCAAGGCAGCTCCCACACGCCGGCAACGTTTATGGCTTCGTAGAAGTCTCCCTTTGAAGTGGCGCCGTCGCCGCACACCGCCACCGCGACCCGGGGCTCCTTGCGGTACTTGAATGCGTAGGCCGCGCCGGCGGCATGAAGGACGTGGGTGGCGATGGGCACGGACACCGGAAAATCATGCCGGGCCTTCTCGAACTGCATGCCGCGCTCGTCGCCGCCCCAGTACAGCAGAATGTCGCTCATGGGGACTCCGCGAATGAAGCAGGTCCCATGCTCCCGGTAGCTGGGGGCCAGCACGTCCTCGGTTTTCATGGCGTAGCCCAGCCCCGTATAGGTAGCTTCCTGGCCGAGCGACGAGGCGTAGGTACCGAGCTGGCCGGTTCGCTGCAGGGCGATGGCGCGTTTGTCAAAGGTGCGGGTCAGGACCATGGAGCGATACAGGTCCCTCAACACATCCGGATCATCCGCGAAGGCCGGCAATGTATCGACCAGTTCGCCCTGGGCATTCAGGTATTGGCGGTACTGAATTTCGAACGAAGCTACCTGCTTCATGATCGGCGCGTCCCACCGGTTGGAAGGGTTTCGAGCTGGAAACTGAATTCTTGCCGCTGCACTGATGGCTTATCTCGCGATAGTCGCCAAGAACGGATTCGGCGATGCTTTCGGTGACCCGGCAGAGAACAATGTGGTGAGCGAAAATCCCGGCCGATTGCACCAATAATGATCATCGTTGCCGTATACGGCACGACGAAAAGTCGCAACGCAAGTATTGTTGAGAGCCCGAATTATAACATCAGGTCCGATTGGTCCATTCATCGCTGGAACCAACCGCTTGTGGGTCGGCACGGGGAGCCCTGGAGCAGTCGCCGGACGCGTTGTAGACTCACTGTGAGACCGTAACGAGAACATGGGACCGATTCATGAATAAGGGCCTCAAGATTTTGCTGGCGGTAGTCGGAGTCGTCGTGGTTGGCATAGCGGCAGTCTTTTACTTCTTGTCTGGTATGACGACCGTGGCCGATGATTTCTTTTCCAGCGTCGGTAACAATGACATGGACAAGGCCTACAGCTATCTTTCCGAGGATTTCAAATCCAGTACCTCGAAAGAACAGCTCCGGCAGTTCTTGGAGAAGCATTCACTGACGAATTTCAAGGAATCTCATTGGGCGTCGCGCTCCATAAGCGGAGGGAACGGCAAGGTGAGCGGCTCGGTGACCACCGAGTCAGGAGGGGTTATCCCGATTACGCTGCGTTTCGTGAAGGAGGAGGCGGGTTGGAGAATCTACTCGATTCAAAAGCCGCCATCGGGAATTCAGGAACGAGACGCCCCGATACAGGCTCCTTCGGAGGAGGATCAGGTCAAGCTCGTCGCCGATGCGATGCATGTATTCGCTTTGTCCGTCAACGACAAGAGCATGGCGAAATTGTATTCCCACCTGTCAAATCTGTGGCAGCGTCAAGCCACCATAGAGCAGTTAGACAAAGCGTTCGCTTCCTTCTACGACCTGGGTGTGGATCTCACCGTTCTGGATGGAATGAGCCCTAGATTCAGTTCCAGGCCGGCGGTGGATGACGACGGTGTTCTGCTTATTACGGGCCTTTACCCAACGACTCCCAACCAGGTCCATTTCGAGCAGCGATTTGTTTACGAAGGACTGAGCTGGAAGCTCGTCGGGTTCAGCGCCGAAATAAAGTAGACGCACCGCCGCCTTTTAAAGACTTGTTCGGGTCTTGTTGCCCGCTTGCGAATATTGTCTTTACCCCCCTTTGGGTGTAATCTGCCGTCGCGCTAATCCGTGACGTGGTTAGCATGGGCCGGGTCTTCTACTGCATCGAGTTCCTGAACGATTGGCGCGGCACGTAGGCACCACGAATTGAAACCGCACCAAAGAAGCCCCGGAGATATCCGGTGACAACCGATGAATAGAGTCGCGATGAAGCACCTTCGGTTCGACCCGGCTGTGGCAAACAACCAACAACGAACCGGGAGGGCAAAGTGGCTCATGAAGGCTTGAAGAACTCAGGTGGCGTCGTGGAAGCGCATCGCGATGCCGTAATCCGTAATAGAAGGCACTCCAAGTGCCGATCGGACGCTTGAAAGAGGGGCAACACCAATGGCCAACGAAAATAAACGACACGAAGGCGGGGTAAGCTATCACGTACCCGACCAGGACTACTTTGAAAAAAGAGGGCTGAAGCGCCACGCCGGCGTTTTCTCATTGTGGGCACTCGGCGTGGGTGCCGTTATCTCGGGTGACTTCTCCGGCTGGAACCTCGGTTTTGCCGTGGGCGGCTGGGGCGGCATGCTGGTGGGGACGATCCTCATCGCGATCATGTATCTGGGCTTGACCTACTCGATCGCGGAGATGAGCCCCGCCCTGCCGCATACCGGGGGCGCCTATTCATTTGCACGCACGGCCTTCGGCCCATGGGGAGGTTTCATTACCGGGGTCGCCGAGAACATCGAATACGTGCTCACCCCGGCGGTGGTGGTCTACTTCATCGGGACCTACATGACCGCCATCACCGGCACGCCGGACGCCTACCAGCCGCTGTGGTGGCTGGTTGGCTATATCATCTTCGTGGGACTGAACGTCCGCGGTGTGGCCTTGTCGTTCATGGTGACGGTAGTCGTCACGCTGATAGCGCTGGCGATCCTCGTGTTCTTCTTCATCAGCGCGCTGGGCTCCGGTGAATTCAATTTCGCCCAGAACGCCATGAACATCGGGGTTGGGCCCGACGGTGCCGCGATGGCGCTTCCCGACGGCAACGGTCCCTTCCTGCCTTTCGGCCTTCATGGTATTTTCGCGGCGATGCCTTTCGCCGTGTGGCTGTTCCTGGCCATCGAGCAGCTGCCGCTGGCCTCCGAGGAGTCGGTCGACCCGAAGCGTGATATGCCCAAGGGCATCATGCTCGGCATGTTTACACTGCTTGCCACCGGTTTTCTGATCCTGATCATCAACCCCGCCCTGCCGGACGGTGCTTTCGCCTACGGCACTTCGGGGGAACCGATCCTCGATGGCTTCCGGGCCATCTACGGCACCGGCTGGGCGAAGATACTGTCGCTGTTCGCGGTCGCGGGACTGGTGGCGAGCTTTCACGCCATCATCTTCGCCTACGGGAGACAGATCTATTCCCTGAGCCGGGCGGGATATTTCCCACACTTCCTGTCCGTCACCCACGGTGAACACAAGACGCCCAACGTCGCCCTGCTGGCGGGTTCCCTGGTCGGCTTTCTGGTGATGCTGGTCATCTGGTTTACTCAGGGCGGTCAAGACGCCGGCACCTACATCGGCGGCACACTGCTCAACATGGCCGTGTTCGGAGCGATGTTCTCCTACTTGTTGCAGGGCCTGACTTTCCTGCGCCTGCGCAGCAAGTTCCCGAACATTGAGCGGCCCTATACGAGCCCGTTCGGTGTGCTGGGGGCGAGCCTGACGGTCATCATCGCCATCCTCACCATCGGCTTCCAGTTCACCGATCCGCTGTACCGTCAGGGCATCATCGGTGTGGCGATCTGGTATGCGCTGGCCATCGTCTACTTCGGCGCCTACGGCCGCACGACGCTCGTGTACTCGCCGGAGGAAGAGTTCGCGGTCAAGCATCGCGAAGGCGCATCATCCATGTAAGTTGTCGATGTAGCCGAAGTTGTCTACGTGCGATTGCCGGGCCGCGCTTGAAACGCGGTCCGGCATCGTCGCACCGGGATGCTCCCCGGTCCGTTCACACCCTTTCCTGCTGTTGTTCCTCTGACGACACTGCTCGTGATTCCTGCCGAGACAAATTCTGCACCTGATAGAGCAGCCGCCGCGGAGTTTCCAGCAACCCTCGGAACCCGTGAGAAGCTGAGCACGTTCATAGTCGGCTATGGGGTTGGTATCGGCATCCCGTTGATCCTCGGCATCGTCTTCTCAACAGCTTTCCACCACACGGCAGCACTCCTGTTTCCGCTTGTATTCGCTTCGGTACTCCTGCTTTGTTACCTCCTTCATCCAACCGGATTCGTGGTCACTGCCAAAGAGATAACCGTCGTCCGGCACCTGATGCCGTATGCCGTCGCCCTCAATCGACTCGAATCCATCGCCTGCCCGGCCTCGCGTCCAGAAGGGTTCACAATCGGACTGCTCCGGGTCGTCGGGATCTATGGGACGTTCGGGATCTTCTGGAACCGCGGGTGGGGCGTGTACCGGGTGTTCGTGACCGACCACTCCAAGCAGGTCGAGCTGGCGCTCACCGGCGGCTCGCATGTCATCGTCTCTCCGGCCGATCCGGCGGCGTTCGTCGCCGCAGTGCGAAATTCCGCGTCGCGGGCCGGTGTGGCACTGAAGCCGGGAGGCACATGAGGGGACGGAGCGACAGGGAATGGAAGGCCCACACGGGTGATCAACGAGCGCTGTGTATAATTCGCATCCAATGAATTGTTCGTTGGATACCCGTTTGACGGGAACTGGAAAGTGACGATACCGGTGCTGGAATCCACAATCACCTGTCCGCGGTGCGGATTCCGCAAGAGTGAGACGATGCCGACGAACGCCTGCCAGTGGTTCTATGACTGCAACGGCTGTGGGTCGCTGTTGAAGCCGCTTCCCGGCGACTGTTGCGTCTTTTGCTCTTACGGCTCGGTCAAGTGTCCGCCGAAGCAGCAAGGCGATGGGTGCTGTTGAAAAGAGATGACGTCGTGAAACATGCCAAACATCTTGCCTTGGCGCTCGTCGCCCTGCCGGTATCGACGTTCGCTTCCTGCAAACCGTTGCATCGGCTGAACGAGGGCTGCCGTAAAGAGTTTATCGACTGGTATCAATTGCACTCCAGCCGGCCATTGATGACGGCCCTCGCGGAGGTCCTGTGAGAGTCCTGTCCAGAATACCGCAAGCGAGGAAGCTCCAATGCAGGTTGTAGAGTACGGTCTGCCGATTCAACTGGCGGCGGCGAAACGGGTTATCGAGGCCGCCGAGAAGGAAGCGGCGGCAAGCGGCTGGGCGATGGTGATCGCCATCGTGGACAGCACTGGCCATCTCGTCGCGCTGCACAAGATGGACCATGCACAATACGGCAGCGTGGAAATCGCCCAGGCCAAGGCACGGACCGCGGTGAATCTCAAGCGTCCAACGAAAGTACTCCAGGACGGCGTGGCCGAAGGTGGAATCGGTCTTCGGATGTTATCGGTGGAGGGCTTGTCGGCCCTGGAAGGCGGTGTCCTGCTGATGGACGAGGATCGCATCGTCGGCGGAATCGGGGTATCCGGCGCCGATTCCACCCAGGACGCTCAAGTGGCCATGGCCGGAGTCCGGGCTCTCAGCGGCTGAGCCGGGGTTCACCCTGCACTCCGGACACCAGGGCGATCACGGGGAAACGCGCTTGCTTTCCGCGGCTGCTGGGCCGCAGGTCGAAGGAACGGGGGCAGGCGTCCGACGACCGCAGGACAATGGACGCGACTTTCGCTAGGGCGTCCGGGTCGAGACGGCGGGCCCTCGGCCGGCCGCCGCTACCATGAATAGCGGACATCGTAGGTGACGGTGGCCTCGGCGCCGGGCTCCACGGTGACGGGAATTTGTACGGAACGAGCGTCACGCTTCTTGAAATTCCGGGACGATTTGACGATCTCCCAGTTCACCCAGCGATACATCACCTCGTTGATCTTCACCGTTACCGGTGTTTCCTTGTGGTTTCGAATCTTGATTTCGAAGGATTCGTCCATGGTCTTCGCCGACGTGTCGAGCCGAAAATCCGTCTGTTTGCGCTCCGCGACGATGTCGAATGCGTTACCCAGGCCGACTCTGACGTTCTCGTCCCGGGGGGTGTGGTCGATCACGTCCTCGCCGATGAATTCCAGGGAACCGTCCGTGGGGTCCTCCTTGTTGATGCGTAGCCTGCCGGCGGGGAGCGGCATGCCTAGCCCGGACTTCTCGTCGTTCCTGAATGTCAGGAACACGGCAACGTGGTCGGCCGTGAGCCAGCCCGGGTTGCGGTTCGTCAAAGGCTTGGACTGATACGGCGGGTAGGCTGGGGGCGCGCCGTAGACATACTCCTTGGAGCAGGATACGCCGCGGGCGGCGGGGAACAGCTCGAGCTGCTTGGTGGAATTGTCGGGCAGCGAGGTGCGCCCCGGCAGCGTGTATAGGTGGTACTCGAAGAACGGCTTTTCCTGGAAACCGGGCGGGCCTGGTGCCTTGGCGACAGGCGCGGCCTCCATCATCACCCGCTGGCCGGCGCCGACGATCCGTTGAACGTCCCCGGCTATCAGCTTCAGATGCGCGTCGGGAAATCCGGCACCGGACTGATTCACGATGCTCACCCAGGCATTGAGGTCCAGCATGCACCGGCCCTTGTCGTCTCCCTTCAAGGTCGCGTTGTAATCGGTCCACCATGTCATGCCGTCGGTCTGATAGCTGATCTGGAGCTTCCGTTTTCCGGCAGTGGCGCTTTGAACGTGCCACACCAGGGTCGGTTTGGTGATCAGTCCACCCGGCAGCTCAGGCAGCTTGATGTCCCGGTAGCCATTGACGATCTGCACACCGCCGCCGGCCTGCCGCAGGACCAGCCCGCCGTCGGTGCTGAGCAGGGTCCCGGTGACCTGGGTGTCGCCGCCGGCACCGTCCCGCGTGACGGTGATCTCCCGGTTCAGGTACCGGTCCAGGAGCTTGGCCGAGCTCACCAGGTCGAACTCGAAATTCTGCTCCAGGACACGCATCGTATCCTTCTGATCGTCGAGCAGCCGGATGCTGACGGTGGTCGGATCGATGAGGCTCGCCACGTCCTGCACCCGCAGCTGCGAGGCGCCCTGAGGCAACTCGGCGGCTTGGGTTTGGCGAACGACCGCGTAACCGGGGACCGATCCGGGCTGGCGGCGGCCTGCGGGCCGGTAGAGCGACGGGTCCACGGCACCGGGCTGGCTACGGCTGTAAATGGTCAAAGAGTAATCGGTCGCGGTATCCGCGCGAACAGGACCGGTCGGAAATGGGGCCGCGACGATAATCGCGGTGACGGCGAGGGCCGCGGGCAGGCGTATCAATGAGTTCTCCGGTTCCGTATCTTTATCGTACTCCTAACGCAACAGCCGCCCCTTCGGTTGCCAGACTCGCTTGCCGGACAATAAAAAACCCGCACCCCCCGAAAGGGGTGCGGGTTTGTGGTAGCGCCGAAGCGCACCAGAGGGCACCTTGTCTTAGGCGGCGGACGCCTTCTTCGCGGAAGCCTCGACCTTCTTGGTCGCTTCGCTGGCGGCCTTGTTGGCCTGCGCGAAGCCCTTCTCAAACCACGCCTTGTACTGCTCACCGACCTTCTGGGCCAGTTCCACGTTCTTCTTGGCCAGGTCCATCGCCTTGCCGGCATACTCGTCGGTCAGGGCAGCCTGCTTGGACCAGAATTCCTTGACGTCCTTGGTTTCCTGGGCCAGCTTGACCTGGCTGGCGCCGCCTTCTACACACAGGTTCACGGCGGCCACATGGCGCTCGATCACCTCTTCGGCGAGCTTGCTGTTGATCTCACTCAGGCTCTTGGTCGCTTCCACGGCGTTCTTGCTAAAGTCATTGATTGTATTGACGAAATCCTGTTGCATGATCGAATCACCTCATATGTTCGGTTTGTGAGTCGCTGCAGTGAATGCTGCACTGCACCAATTGATGCAATGCAGCATAGGGCTTGGTAGGTGATCCGTCAAGCCTTGAAACGATAAAATCTTTTAAGATTGAGTATTGAAAACTTCAATATTCACGACATGTACATGCCGCCGTTGACGGGCAGGTTGGCCCCGGTTATGTAGGCTGTCCGCTCGTCGCAGAGAAAGCCCACGGCCTGCGCGATCTCCGCCGGATGCGCCATGCGCCGCATGGGGATAGTGGCCACGATCTGATCCTGGATCTCCTCCGGCATAACGGCAGTCATGGGGGTCGCGACATAGCCGGGTGAAATAGTATTGACGGTCACGCCGCGGGAGGCCACCTCCTGGGCCAAGGCCATAGTGAAGCCGTGGACCCCTGCCTTGGCGGCGGAATAGTTGGTCTGCCCGAACTGGCCCTTCTGGCCATTGACCGAAGAGATGTTGACCACCCGCCCGAATCCGCGCTCGATCATGCCGTCGACGACATTGCGGGTGACGTTGAACACGCTGTCCAGATTGGTGTTGATGACGGCCTTCCAATTCTCAGGCGCCATCTTTCGCAGGGTCTTGTCGCGGGTGATTCCCGCGCAGTTCACCAGAATCTCGATGGGTCCGAAACGCTCCTCGACTTCGTGGACCATGGCCTGGCAGGACTCGAAGTCCGAAACGTCTCCGGAAACGATATGCGCTTCACAACCCTCGTTGCGCATCGTGTCGAGCCAGACTTCGGCCTGCTCCGACTCGTCGGGCAGATAGCCCGCTATGACGACGCGGTCTTGACGACACAACTCGCGGCACACCTCGGTGCCTATTCCCCCTGTACCCCCTGTAACCAGAGCGACTCTGTGATTCATTTGGGTTACCTCGGTTTGTGCGATCTATTATTGTGCACTGCATTGATGCAGTGCGGAAAAATAGTGCATGATTGATCGACTTGTCAACCACCGAACTTGAGGGCAGGGCTGCCGTCCATTGTGCGGACGACATGGTAAAACAATCTAACTATTTGTTTTATCTTTGTTTTTTTTAGAGTTGCGACCTGTTGCCGCCTGAAAGAACTGATTTTGAATATCCTGCCAGATCTCCAGATTACGCTGCGTCAACTCGGACATGGCGTTCACCGGGTTGTTTTGCATCGCATCACGAACCTGTTCCTGGAAGCTCGTCTGCTGCTGCTCGAACAGACGCAGGCTCTGTTCCAGATAACTGGTAAGGGCATCTTGCACGGACGCCCCGTAGAACCGGATGATGCGCGTGAGAATGTCGGTGGTGAAGACCGGATTGCCACCGCTCTCCTGCTCGGAAATGATCTGCAACAAGATCATCCGCGTGATGTCCTCGCCGGAACTCGCGTCCTTGACTTCGAACTCTTCTCCCCCCTCTGCGAGTTTCTGGAGATCCGCAAGCGTGATATAGCGGCTCTGCTCCGTGTCGTAGAGCCGCCGGTTCGGATACTTCTTGATGATGCGCGGTTTAGAGGACAAAGCTGTTACCTGCCTGGGAGTGGGTGATCAACGCACGTAGCGCCGCATCAATACATGTGCTGGCCGCCGTTGATCGACAAGGTCGAGCCGGTGACGAAACCGGCATTGTCGGAGACCAGGAACACCACGCCGCGCGCGATCTCGTATGCTTCGCCCAGACGCCCAACGGGGATCCGCTCAACGATCTTCTCCAGCACCTTCTCGGGTACCGCCCGCACCATGTCGGTGGCGATATAGCCCGGCGCGATGGCATTCACGGTGATGCCCTTGGCCGCCCCTTCCTGGGCCAGCGCCTTGGTGAACCCATGGATACCGGACTTGGCGGCAGCATAGTTGACCTGGCCGTACTGGCCGGCCTGGCCGTTGATGGATCCAATGTTGACAATCCTTCCGAACTGCCGGTCGCGCATGCCCTTGATAACGGCGTGGCACATGTTGAAGCACGAGCTCAGGTTGGTCTGAACGACTTCGTTCCACTGCTCGAAGGTCATCTTGTGCATGGTGGCGTCGCGGGTGATGCCGGCGTTGTTCACCAGCACCTCCACGGGACCGTGCTCGGACTCGATTTGGGCGACGGCGGCCTGGCAGCTCTCGTATTCCGCCACGTCGAACTTGCACACCGGGATGCCGGTCCGGTCCTTGAATTCGGCAGCCGCCTGGTCATTGCCGGCATAGCTGGCCACTACCTTGTATCCGGCGTCTTTCAGGGCGATCGAAATCGCCTCACCGATGCCCCGCGTGCCCCCGGTGACTACGGCTAATCTACTCATCGTTGATCCCCTTGGTTTGGGTCATAAAAAACCTCCGTTCGTTCGGGAGAAGTCCGTTATCGGTCGACAGCGAGGGCAACCCCCTGTCCACCTCCGATGCACAGCGTGGCCAGCCCTTTGTGGGCATCACGACGCCCCATCTCGTGGAGCAGCGTCACCAGTATCCTGGCCCCGGACGCCCCGATGGGGTGGCCGAGCGCTATGGCGCCACCGTTCACGTTGACCTTGGAGGTATCCCACTCCAGATCGCAGTTCACGGACATCGATTGTGCAGCGAATGCTTCGTTGGATTCAATGAGATCCAGGTCTTTCACCGTCCAACCCGCCTTATCCAGGCACTTGCGGGAGGCCGGTATGGGACCGGTGCCCATGATGGCAGGGTCGACGCCCGCGCTGGCATACGCCGCTATGCGGGCCAGCGGGGTGAGTCCGAGGTCCTTCGCCATGGTCTCGGTCATGACCACCACCGCGGCGGCGCCGTCGTTGATGCCCGAGGCGTTGCCCGCGGTTACCGTGCCTTCCTTGTCGAAGGCCGGACGCAGCTTGCCCAGACCCTCGGCGGTTGTGCCGGGGCGCGGAAACTCGTCCTTGTCCACGATCAACGGATCGCCCTTGCGCTGGGGCACTTCCACCGGCACGATTTCCTCGTCGAAGCGGCCGGCCTTCTGGGCGGCCTCGGCCTTCTGCTGAGAGGCGGCGGCGAATTCGTCCTGCGCTGCCCGGTCGAAGTGGTACTTCTTGGCGATGTTTTCCGCGGTGTTGCCCATGTGATAGTGGTTGAACGCGTCCCACAGGCCGTCGTTGATCATGCTGTCGATCAGCTTCCAGTCGCCCATGCGTTGACCGGTGCGGGAACCCGGCAGTACGTGCGGCGCCAGGCTCATGTTCTCCTGACCGCCGGCGATGATGATGTCGGCGTCGCCGCACTTGACGGCCTGGGCGGCCAGGGCCACGGCCTTCAGGCCGCTGCCGCAGACCTTGTTGATGGTCATTGCCGGACAGGTGTCGGGCAGGCCCGCCTCGATGGACGCCTGCCGGGCGGGGTTCTGGCCGGAGCCGGCGGCGAGCACCTGGCCGAGGATGACCTCGTCAATCTGCTCGGGCTGCAGCTTGGCCCGCTTCAACAGGTCCTGGATCACCCGGGCCCCCAGAACATGGGCCGGCAATTGTGACAAACCGCCGCCGAAATTTCCGACCGCGGTCCGGGCCGCGGCGACAATGACAACGTTTTCTGACATAGTTACTGTGTCTCCCGGCATGCCGACATCCGGCATGACTGTATGAATTCAACTTAGCCGCATCATTCTAGAGCATCATGCTGCACTGCACAAACATGTTCCTTACGAACCCATACCGTACGCCCAAGCGGCTGACTGCGCCATGACGGATGCCAAGTGGCTGGATGAGTGGACGCGGGCCTGGCAATCTTTCCCGGGTGCGGCGGGGGCCAACCCCTGGACCACGGCATTCGACCATTTTACAAAAAGCAACCAAACAGCGTACCGACAGCAGTTCGCCGAGGCCTTGACCAAGATCTCGGACCAGAGCCGTGCCTTCCTGGATCTGGGCGAGACCCTGGTGCGTGAGCGGGGCGAAGACTGGCAGGAATCCGTATTCCAGTACCTGGACACGCTGGCCGGGCACTTGGAGGATCCCCAGGCGGCAGGGCAGGCGCTGATGGGTGCATCAACCCTGGACTACTGGCAGAAATTCGCGGGCCACGACCCGCACCCGTCGGGGGAGGCACAGTCCTGGCTGGCGCAGATGGACAAACTGCTGCAGATGCCCGGGGTGGGCTACACGCGCGAGCACCAGGAGTCCCTGCAGGAACTTTCGCGGCTGTGGCTGGCCTATGAACGAGCCTATGGGGAGTACGCCGCCTATTGCGGTGAGACTGCCAGACGCTCCTTGAAACGGCTGCGCGAGCGACTGGCCGATGAGTTCCAGCAGGGCCCGGGACCGGCCACGATCCGCGCCCTTTACGATACCTGGGTGGCGTGCAGCGAGGAGACCTATGCCGAGCGCGCGGCGACTGAAGAGTACATGCGCTTGCACGGTACCATGGTCAACGCCTTGATGGCTTACCGCCGCCAGGCGGCGAAGATCATGGACCAGTGGGCCGAGGCCGTAAATCTCCCCACCCGGCAGGAAGTCGACATCCTGCACCGGAAGCTTAAGGAGACCCGTCAGGAATTGAACGCCTTGAAGTCGCGCTTGGCGGCAGGTTCCGACACCGTGAACAAGGCCGGCAAACCCAAGAGCACGGGGCGCGCGAAAGCCGCCGGCAAGTCGACTCGCAAGACTACCGCCAAAGGCACCGGCAAGTGAACGACGCCAGGCTCACCCCCGGTACCATCAGCGATGAGTTGAGCGATTTTGCGCGCAAGCTGGGTGCTGGATTCGAGACCCTCAGGAACATCGGTGCTCTGCAGTCGGGCGTCACACCCCGCGACGCGGTCTACAGCGAAGACAAGCTGACCCTGTACCACTACAAGTCGCCCGCCGGGAAGAGGGCCACCCAACCGGTGCCGCTGCTGATCGTCTACGCGCTGGTGAATCGCCCCTACATGGCAGACCTGCAGGAGGGCCGGTCCATGATCCGGTCGCTGCTCGACAGGGGGGTGGACGTCTATCTCATCGATTGGGGATATCCCGACCGCTCGGACCGCTTCCTGACCCTGGACGACTACATCAACGGCTACCTGGACCGCTGCGTGGACATCGTCGGCCGGCGCCACAACAAGGACAGCATCAATATCCTCGGCATCTGCCAGGGCGGTACCTTCAGTATTTGCTACGCTGCGCTGCACCCGGACAAGGTGCGCAATCTGGTGACCATGGTGACCCCGGTGGATTTCCAAACCGCGGACAACATGCTCAGTTGCTGGGTGCGGGAGTTGGACGTGGACCTCCTCGTGGATACGCTGGGCAACGTGCCCGGGGAGTTGCTCAACTGGACATTCCTTACCCTCAAGCCGTTCCAGCTCATGGGACAGAAATACGTCAACATGGTGGATGCGCTGGAGGACGAGAAGAGCGCGCGCAACTTCATGCTCATGGAGAAGTGGATCTTCGACAGCCCGGACCAGGCAGGCGAAGCCTTCCGCGAGTTCGTGAAGATCTTCTTCCAGGGCAACGGCCTGGTCGCCGGCACCGCGCGCATCGGCTCGAAACCGGTGGACTTGAACAACCTCACCATGCCGGTTCTGAACATCTTCGCCAATCAGGATCACCTGGTGCCCCCCGACGCCTCCCGCGCCTTGCGTGACCTGGTCGCCAGCGACGACTACACGGAGCTGGAGTTCGGCGGTGGACATATCGGTATCTATGTCAGCGGCAAGTCCCAGAAGACCGTGCCCCCGACCATCGCCGCGTGGCTGGCGGATCGCGGTTGACGCTGCGTCAAGTCAACACCGCGCGTAGGCATATATAATGTCGCGGGCAATGGAATGCAGCCCCGGCACGACCTAGTTGGTACGCACGCACGCTTGGAACCGGGAAGAGCGAAAATCCGGTTCCGGAAATCGACAAGGGTTTCCCCGTTGCATACGTCGGGGGTACCGGACGAGGCGAGCCGGGAAACATATCCGTGGATGTCAGTCATTCTCTTGAAGGTCCTGGAGGTCGACAATGACGGGCGATGAGCACACATTCGAGCAGTGGCGCCTGCTCGCGGAAAAGGAGTTGGGCGGCAGGCCGGTGGACGACTTGGTCTGGCACACCGCCGAGGGCATCGACGTCAAGCCGCTGTACACGGCCGAGGACCTCGCCGGACTCGAGCACCTGAACACCTTGCCCGGTCTCGCGCCGTACACGCGCGGGCCGCGTGCCACCATGTACGCTGGCCGACCCTGGACCGTGCGCCAGTACGCGGGCTTTTCCACCGCCGAGGAATCCAACGCTTTCTATCGTCGAAACCTGCAAGCCGGCCAGACCGGCCTGTCGGTGGCCTTTGACCTCGCCACTCACCGCGGCTACGACTCGGACCATCCGAGGGTGGAGGGCGATGTGGGCAAGGCAGGCGTAGCCATCGATTCCGTCGAGGACATGAAGATCCTGTTCGACGGCATCCCGCTGGACCGCATGTCCGTATCCATGACCATGAACGGCGCGGCGTTGCCGGTGATGGCTATGTATATCGTAGCGGCCGAGGAGCAGGGGGTGGCGCCGGAGCAGCTCTCCGGCACCCTGCAGAACGATATCCTCAAAGAGTTCATGGTGCGCAACACCTACATCTACCCACCGGAGCCGTCGATGCGCATCGTGGCGGACATCATCGGCTACGCCGCCCGGCACATGCCGAAGTTCAATTCGGTGTCCATCTCCGGCTACCACATGCAGGAAGCCGGCGCTACCTGCGTCCAGGAGCTGGCATTCACCTTGGCCGACGGCCTCGAATACGTGCGCGCCGCCATCAACTCCGGGATGGCGGTGGACCGGTTCGCACCGCGCCTGTCGTTTTTCTTCGCCATCGGCATGAACTTTTTCATGGAGGTTGCCAAACTGCGCGCCGCGCGTCTGTTGTGGTCGCGTTTGATGGATGCGAATTTCCAGCCGAAGGATCCGCGTTCAATGATGCTGCGCACCCACTGCCAGACATCCGGCGTCAGTCTCACCAGTAAGGATCCATACAACAACGTCATCCGCACCACCGTCGAGGCACTGGCCGCCGCTCTGGGCGGCACCCAGTCGCTCCACACCAATTCGTTCGACGAAGCCCTCGCGCTGCCCACCGACTTCTCCGCCCACATCGCACGCAACACCCAGCTCGTGCTGCAGGAGGAAACCGGCATCACGAGAGTCGTCGACCCGCTCGGCGGCTCCTACTACCTCGAGTCCCTGACCCATTCCCTGGCGGTGCATGCGCAAGCCTTGATCGACGAAGTCGAGGAGCTCGGCGGCATGACCAGGGCCGTGGAGCAGGGTATGCCGAAGCTTCGCATCGAGCAGGCCGCCGCCGTGCGGCAGGCCGGGATCGATCGTGGTGAGGAGGTGATCGTCGGTGTCAACAAATATACCGGCGACCGCCAGGACGAGGTGGAGATCCTGGACATCGACACCCGCGCGGTGCGCGAAACCCAGCTCGGGCGGCTCGAGAAAGTGCGTGCCGAGCGCGATGACGCGGCTTGCCGGAATGCCCTGGAAGACCTGACCCGTGCCGCCGGAACCACGGACAACCTGCTGGCCGCGGCGGTGGAGGCGGCTCGCTTCCGGGCCACGGTGGGCGAGATCTCCGAAGCGCTGGAGAAGGTCTGGGGCCGCCATCGCGCCGTCAACCGCACGGTGAGCGGCGTGTACGGCTCGGCCTACAAGGACGACAAGTCCTTCGAGGAAATCAAGCGGAAAGTCGAGCAGTTCGCTGAGCGCGAAGGCCGGCGCCCGCGCATGCTGGTGGTGAAGCTGGGCCAGGACGGCCATGACCGCGGCGCCAAGGTCATTGCCACCGCCTTCGCCGACATCGGCTTCGACGTGGACATCGGGCCCATTATTCCAGACGCCGGACGAGGCCGCGCGCCAGGCCATCGAAAACGACGTGCACGTGATCGGCGTGTCCTCCCAGGCCGCGGGTCACAAGACCCTGGTGCCGGCGATGCTCAAGCGATTGCGGGAGCAGAACGCCGGCGACATCGTGGTGGTATGCGGGGGGGTGATTCCCAAGCAGGACTACGACATGTTGTATAAGGCCGGCGTGTCGGCGATATTTGGGCCCGGCACGCATATCCCGACGGCGGCGGCGGAAGTGCTGTCGTTGATCGAAAACAAACGAGACGCCGCCTGAGCTTGCGCCCTGGGCGCAGGCCGGGAAGCGGCTGGATGGGGTGACGCATGCAGGAAATCATCAAGCAGCTCGAAGCCAAGCGGGCAGCGGCGCGCGCGGGCGGCGGCGACAAGCGCATCCAGGCACAGCACGAGAAGGGCAAGCTGACGGCGCGCGAGCGCCTGGACCTGCTCCTGGACCAGGACAGCTTTGAGGAATGGGACATGTTCGTGGAGCACCGCGCCACGGAATTCGGCATGGAGGACCAGCGCATCCCCGGTGACGGCGTGGTCACCGGATACGGCACCATCAACGGTCGCCTGGTGTTCGTCTTCAGCCAGGATTTCACGGTGTTCGGCGGCTCGCTGTCCGAGGCCCATGCCGAGAAGATCTGCAAGGTCATGGACCAGGCGATGAAGGTCGGCGCCCCCGTCATCGGTCTGAACGACTCCGGCGGCGCCCGTATCCAGGAGGGCGTGGCCTCGCTGGGCGGCTACGCCGAGGTGTTCCAGCGCAACGTTCTGGCTTCGGGCGTCATCCCCCAGATCTCCCTGATCATGGGCCCGTGCGCCGGTGGCGCCGTGTACTCGCCGGCGATGACGGACTTCATCTTCATGGTGCGGGACAGCTCCTACATGTTCGTTACCGGGCCGGACGTGGTGAAGACCGTCACCCACGAAACGGTCACCTCCGAGGAGCTCGGCGGCGCCCACACCCATTCCACCAGGTCCGGCGTCGCCGACCTGGCCTTCGAGAACGACGTGCAGGCGCTGCTGTCGGTGCGCCGCTTCTTCGACTACCTGCCCGCCAATAACAGGCAGAAGCCGCCGATGTGGCCTGCCAGTGACCCCGCGGATCGCATGGAGCCGTCTCTCGACACCCTGGTGCCGGACGATCCCAATCGCTCCTACGACATGAAGGAGCTGATCGTAAAGGTGGCGGACGAGAACGAGTTCCTGGAGATCCAGCCGGACTACGCCAGGAATATCATCATCGGTTTCGTCCGGCTGGAAGGCAGCACAGTTGGAGTGGTCGCCAACCAACCCATGGTGCTGGCGGGGTGTCTTGACATCACCTCCGCCATCAAGGGCGCGCGTTTCGTTCGCTTCTGTGACGCGTTCAACATACCAATCCTGACTTTCGTCGACGTCCCGGGATTCCTGCCCGGCACCTCGCAGGAATACGGCGGCATCATCAAGCACGGCGCCAAGCTTCTGTTTGCCTTCGCGGAGGCCACGGTACCGAAGGTCACGGTCATCACCCGCAAGGCCTACGGCGGTGCCTACGACGTCATGAGCTCCAAGCATCTGCGCGGCGACGCCAACCTGGCCTGGCCCAGCGCGGAGATCGCGGTAATGGGGCCGAAGGGCGCGGTGGAGATCATCTTTCGCAAGGACATCGGCGACGAGGAGAAGATCGCACGGCATACCGAGGAGTACCGGCGCACCTTCGCCAACCCTTCATCGCCGGCCGGCGCGGCTATATCGACGACGTGATCATGCCTCACAGCACTCGTGCCCGTGTGTGCCGCTCACTGCGCATGCTGCGCGACAAGGACTTGGGCAACCCCTGGCGCAAGCACAACAACCTGCCGCTGTAGCCGATGCCGAGATACATTGAAGCTTCGCTGCTTCCTTTCGACCACCACGGACACGCAATAATGTTCAAGAAAATACTCGTCGCCAATCGGGGAGAAATCGCCTGCCGCGTTTTCAAGACTGCGCGCCGGCTGGGGATTGCGACGGTGGCCGTGTACTCGGACGCGGATCGCGACGCCCTGCATGTTCAGATGGCGGACGAAGCCGTCTGCATTGGTCCGCCCCCGTCCGCTGAGAGTTACCTGTCCATCGAGAAGATCGTGGAAGCGTGCCGGGCCGCCGGCGCCGAGGCGGTGCATCCCGGCTACGGTTTCCTGTCCGAGAACCGTCGTTTCGCGGAAGCGCTCGAGAAGTCCGGCATCGTATTCGTTGGCCCCGGAGTTGCCGCCATCGAGGCCATGGGCGACAAGCTGACCTCCAAAAAGCTGGCCAGGAAGGCAGGTGTCAATACCATCCCTGGTTTCGACGACGTGATCGAAGACGCCGGCCACGCCGTGAAGATCGCCAAAGAGATAGGCTATCCGGTGATGCTCAAGGCCAGCGCCGGGGGCGGCGGCAAGGGCATGCGCGTCGCGCGCGACGAATCGGAATGTCGCGACGGCTTCGAGCGCGCCACCAGCGAGGCATTGTCCTCGTTCGGCGATGGGCGCCTGTTGATCGAGAAATTCATCGAGCAGCCGAGGCACATCGAGATTCAGGTGCTGGCGGACACGCACGGTAATTGCGTGTATCTCGGCGAGCGCGAGTGCTCCATCCAGCGCCGCCACCAGAAAGTCATCGAGGAAGCGCCTTCGCCTTTTCTCGATCCGGACACGCGGCGCACCATGGGCGAGCAGGCGGTGGCCCTGTCGCAGGCGGTGGGCTACGCCTCGGCGGGCACGGTGGAATTCGTGGTGGATGCCGATAAGAACTTCTACTTCCTGGAAATGAACACCCGGCTCCAGGTGGAGCACCCCGTTACCGAGATGGTGACGGGTATCGACCTGGTGGAGCAGATGCTGCGCGTCGCGGCCGGTGAGAAGCTCGAGTTCACCCAGCCAGACGTCACGCTGTCCGGTTGGGCCATCGAGGCCCGCATCTATGCCGAGGATCCGCTGCGTGAGTTCATGCCGTCCACCGGCCGCATCGTGCGCTACATACCCCCCACGGAGTCCGCGCAGGTGCGTGTGGACACCGGCGTGTACGAAGGCGGCGAGGTCTCGGTGTTCTACGATCCCATGATTGCCAAACTCATCACCCACGCATCGGACCGCGACTCCGCCATTGCCGCCATGCGCAGGGCGCTGAACGAATACTTCATCCGCGGCGTCTCACACAACACCGGCTTTCTAAACGTCCTCGTTTCCCATCCAAGATTTCGCGCGGGGGACCTTACCACTAACTTCATCGCCGAGGAGTATTCCGGTGGTTTCCAGCTTCGGCCCCCTTCGGGAAAGGACGTGCATGTCTTTCTGTCGGTCCTGGCCGCGGCCCACTGCGCCTACCTGCACAGGAACTCGCAGATTACCGGCCGTATCGCGCCGCCTCCGGAGCCGGGGAAAGCGCTGAAGGTAGTGGCGGTGATCGACAAGCAGAGCTATCCGATGGAGATCAGCCACGTGCCGCACGGCTACGAGTTCAGCCACGAGGGCCGCCTGCACCGCCTGCGCACCGACTGGCAAATCGGGCAGCCTTTGTTCCGTTTCGAGAACGACGGCGCCTCCCACTGCGTGCAGATCGAGCGGCACGGGATCGAATACCGCCTCTCCTGGGACGGCATGCAGGTGTCCGCCATGATTCTTACTCCCCGCGGCGCCGAGTTGAACGCGCTGATGCTCGATAAGCCGCCGCCCGATTACTCCAAGCTGCTGTTGTCCCCGATGCCCGGCCTGCTGGTCCGTATCGACGTGGAGGCGGGCCAGCACGTCAAGGAGGGCGACGAGCTGGCGGTGGTGGAAGCCATGAAGATGGAAAACGTGCTGCGCGCCACCCAGGACGTGGTGATCGCCAAGGTCCTCGCCGAGCAGGGCGACAGTCTCTCCGTCGACCAGCCCATCATCGAATTCGAGTAGCCTCACGGAGGAACGAAGGGTCCCGTCTCCCTCTCGGAGAGGGGGCAGGGTGAGAGGTAGATGCCGACAGTGCAACAAGGCGCGAGCAACCCGAATATACTGGAGTTCGCCGAACAGATCCGTGGCCGCGACCGCCGCACCTTGGCGCGCGCCATCACGTTGGTCGAATCAACGCGCCCGGAACATGTCGAGCAGGCCCGGGAGCTTCTGACCGCGGTGATGCCGTATACCGGCGGGGCGGTCAGGGTCGGAATATCGGGCGCTCCCGGCGTCGGCAAGTCCACCTTCATAGAAGCGCTGGGTGGCAGGCTGACCGGACGCGGAATACGTGTCGCGGTTCTCGCGGTGGATCCGTCTTCGTCGCTCACCGGTGGCTCCATACTCGGCGACAAGACCCGCATGGAGAATCTTGCGCGCGATGAGAGGGCCTTTGTACGGCCGTCTCCGGCCGGCGTGTCGGTGGGCGGCGTCGCCCGCCGCACACGGGAATCCCTGCTGCTGTGCGAGGCGGCGGGCTACGATGTCGTCATCGTCGAAACCGTCGGGGTGGGGCAGTCGGAAACCGCCGTAGCCGACATGACCGACGTGTTCATTCTGCTTCTACAGCCGGGCGGCGGCGACCAGCTGCAGGGCATCAAGCGCGGCATCCTGGAGCTTGCGGATCTGGTGCTCGTCAACAAGGCCGACGGCGACATGATCGCCAGGGCGACGCACTCTGCGGCCGATTACCAACATGCTCTGCACTTGCTGTCCGCGCGCACCAGAGGCTGGAGTGTGCCGGTGCAGACCTGCTCCGCATTGGAAGGGACCGGTGTCGCGGAAGCCTGGGACGCCGTCGAGCGCTACATCGTACTGTTGAAGGGTGAATCCCGCCTGGAGCGGCGCCGCGCCGAGCAAGCCGTCGCCTGGATGTGGCAGGCGGCTACCGACAGCCTGCTGCAGGCCCTGCGACGCGATCCGCGGGTCAGGGGCCGCGTCGGGGAGCTCGAGCAGGCCGTGCGCGACGAGACGGTTCCAGCCACCGCGGCCGCCGTGGACATTGTCGACCTATTTCTCGGCAGACGAACGAAGTAGCTGCAAGGCCCGCAGGTCGACGGCGTCATGGCCGAGGTGTCCGGGCCTGGCTATCGCGGCTGAAGCCGCTCCGACGATCCATAGTTCAGGAGCGAGTGAATACACGGTTTGTAGGAGCGGCTTCAGCCGCGATAGCGAGGTCGAGGTTCAACCATACTGCAGCCGCCCCTTAGAAGCTCGGAAACTCCTCCCCGTCCAGTAGGAAGTCGTCGAAGGGCAGGGCCGCGCGCACCTCGGCAACCTCCGGAAAAACCCTGGCGAAGTCGTGCCGGTTGCGCGACGTCATCCGTACTCCCCGTGCTCCAGCCGGAGGTCGTCGTGCGGTGAACGAGCCGCGTGAAGCTGGAGCACGAATCGTGAACCGGGCGATTCGCGGTTATCGAAGGGCTCAGGCGTGAATCCGGATCTCCGCTTCGCCCGATAAGTCTCCAGGCTGCATGCACGTTCGGGCGTGGACATGAGACGGGGAACAACAGGATCGATCATCCCTTCCGCGTCCTTTCGGTACCGGAGCGACGCTCCTCCCGATCCGATGGCCTGCATGAACCCGCTGCCCACCACGGGTGCCGCCTGTCGCGGGACGGGACCGATTATCGAGTCCCCGTTGGATACCTGCCGTGGATGGCGGGGGCGTTCGCCGGTCGCCCCGGGGCGCGATGGGCGGAAGAGCTTGCAAAGCACGGCTGGGAACGGCCTAATTCCGGGTGTCGAACCGCGTTGTCTTGCGGTTGGCGTAGTACCAAGCCCGTCTTGTAAGAGTTCCAAGAACATAGAAGGGGAGCGTAATGCCAACTAGACTTCAGCAGTCGCGACGTAGACTTCTTGCAGCCATTGGCGCCGGCGGCGCCTGTGTCGCCGGGAGGGTCCTGCCCGAGCGCTGGACCAGGCCGGCGGTGGATACCGTATCACTTCCCGCCCACGCACAAACTTCCGGCACGTACTTTGGTATGGCGATGTCGCAGTTTACGGATGCGGCGCCGGCCGTGCGCGGTATCCTCGATCTCGCTATACCGGCGGCCGACGCACAGCTGTTTGCGGTTTACGTATGCGTAACCCCGAGCGGCGATTCCGCGGAGGTGGAACTTACGCTGTTGGGCGTGCTCGGGGCTCCCGCTCGGGCAGCCGGCATGGTGCCGATCGGAGGTTCCAAGACAACGCTGAGCATCGTGGAGGTCGCGGAGGCCTGCGCGATCAAGAAGGTGACTATCGAGGTCAGGCTCGACACCCTCGCTGCAGGCAAGATATTCATCGACGACACGGTGTCCGTTTTCAACTTCGATGTACCGCTGGCCGAGTGCTCTATGCCGCCACTTCTATCGTGCAAGATGAACGGGCCGTGATACGGCCCGGCCGGCGCTGCGGCCGCCTGAGACACATCCAGACAAGAGCGTAATCAACGTACCTTTGAGGTCCCTCCACCATCTCCTGCTCCTCGTCCGGGGAGCGGGAGATGGTGAAGGATCTGTCTTGTAGTCCATCGGCCGGGGATCGGCCGGAACCTGTCCGAAGTCCTCCGGCGCCGAAGCGAGGGCCCGTCCCGGCAGTCGTGAGGGCAGGCGTTCACGATAATCGCGAACCGGTGCTATCTTTCAATGAGTAGCGCAACCGGGACCTCGCTCTTGTTTTGGATCGATTCAGCCTCGCGTTGGTCGAGGATCCGCCATACGGCCCTTGCCGTAGGGCTGTGCGTCCTGGGGCTCTCGGTCAGCGAGCCCGCCCGCTCGGGAGTCTCGCAGGCCGGTGCCTGCCCTGTTCCCGGTCTGGCGCGCTACAGCTCCCGCTCCGTCGCGACCGAGCAGGGCGTTCGCCGCCGCTGCGCCCTGTTGCAGAACATAGAGCGCGACGGCACGCCGCTTCCGCCCAACCTGCGCGGCAAGATCCTGCACGAGCTCACGAACCGCTTCGCGGTGGAGCTCGACTTCACCGGTGTAGTCGGCGTGTCTCACCGTGCCGCCGATTATCTGCTCAGGTACATGCCGGAAACCGCCGCCCTGGTAAGTGTGTATTCCGGCAAGGAATACGCCGCGACCCAGGTGGAGGGATCGCCGGGCCCGCGCAGGTTCTTCGTGACCGGCAACGACGCTTTTGCGGCAAGCTTCACGTACCTCCGTTCCAGCACATCGCGGGCGCTCAGCGAGTACGTGTTTTTCGAGACCGGCCGCGCCAAGGTGCTGTTGTGGACCGTATGGGGCAACTCGTTCATCCACTACGATCTGGAGCCGGCCAGTGTCGAATCGTCACGCTACGATATACGAATCCACGTGTTCACCGAGTCCCGGATACTGCGGGCCGTACTGAGCTCCGGATTGTTCCGGCACTATGCACGCTCGATGTTCAAGAATATCCTTGATGATGTCGAATCTGCCGTCCACGGGTTTGCCGGCGACTCCGCTCCGGACGAGGCCTTGCCGCCGTATTTCGTCACGGGCCTGAGGAATGCCCTGCATCCGAAACCGCGCGACTCCCGCACCCCCGGCTCGTCGCCGCATGATTCAAGCTCTCTCTTCGGGCCGTCGCCGGGCATGGGGCGCGTGACGCCTCGTCTGCCCGTTGTCGATTCGCGGCACCGCCTAACGACTGGAAGGCAAGAGGATCAAGTATTCTCTGACTGAATCCGCCGCGGCGGTTGCGCGGGCTTTGCCCTGGATCCGCACGCAACGAATTCTCTGCGCACGGCTCGCTGAAGCGATCGGACTACACCCGCACTTTTGGCATCGCCACCCCGGGAGCATGATGGGAGTTGGCGATAAGATCGAGGTGATCATCGAGGCCGCGTTCAGCGGCCCCCCCTGGCCGGGCGCCGGCTCATCCTGAGCCGCCTTCACGCACGATCAAGGCGAAACGGTCGGCAAGCTCGGCGAGCGCCACCTCGTGTACGGTCGCGGCGGGGATCACCCCGCCACGGCCGTCCGGCAGGTCGCGGCTGCCGCAGGAGGCGGCATCGATGGTGACCCGGTAGCCGAGGTCCAGGGCGGCTCTGGCCGTGGAGCTCACGCACATGTGTGTCATGAATCCGGCCAGGATGATGTCTTTGCGACCCGTCGAGTCCAACAGAGTTTGCAGGCCGGTTCGGGCGAAGGCGTTCGGAAGAGTTTTTTCCACTACTTCCTCATTGCCGGAAGGCTCCAACTCGCCGACGATCTGCCCGCGTTCAGCCTCCCTGTCGAACAGTCCGCCCGGTCGTCCCAGGTGAGCGACGTGAACAATCGGCGCATCGCGTGCGCGCGCCGACGCCAGGAGACGAGCCGCCGCACCCACGGCGGCTTCCGCCCCGGAGACTGCGATGGGTCCGTGCCTGTATTCGTTCTGGATATCGATGAAAACGACGGAGGCGTTGTCCACCGTGGCGGGGGTGAGATCGGCGCCCGCAATCTCTAGCAGGGTCCTGGCTTCGGTCATGGTGAATGGATCCTCATGGTGACTGGCAACGCCGTGCGGGCTGCCGCAGTGCGGTTGAAATAGAGCCTCGCGGATCGTGCACGACTCCCGCGTCCGCTCGCGCCCCCTGGCGGAAATCGGCCCGGCCCCCGCGGGCGAGCCAGAGCGTCAGGATTCGCCGCCGGCGCTCTCGCCGTCGGCCGCCTCTTCAGCCGGGGCCTCTTCCGGGGTGGTCTGCACCTCCCGGGGTTGCGGTTTCGCCTTCGGCTGTTCCTTGAGCAGACCCTCCTTGAGGAGAATTTCAACCTTCGCGTCACCGTTGATCCACTTCTTGTCTTTGCCGCGCACTGCATAGCGCCCGTCCGCACGCTGCATGATGGTGTGCTCGGCAGCTCGTTTGACTGTCTTCACTTTGCCTTTCCCTCGTTGATGGTTGAAGTAGCGACGCGCATTTTAGCGTTTCCCGGTCGTGGAATCCCGCGATTCGGTGGCGCGGGACTCCCAGCGGGCGGCAGGGTGCCCGGCGAAACGGGATCAGGCTGTGCCGGCTTCAATGGGCCCGATGCTGAGCTCTTCCAACGGGCGCGGGCGACCGATATGGAAACCTTGTGCGTAGTCCACCCCCATGTCGCGCAGCGCGGCGAGTATCTCCTCGCTTTCCACGAACTCGGCGATCATCTGCTTGCGCATGCTGCGCCCCACTTCGTTGATGGCGCGCACCACGGCTGCGTCGGTTGGATCGCGGACGAGATCGCGGATAAACGAGCCGTCGATCTTCAGGTAGTCAACCGGGAGGTTCTTCAGATAGGAGAAGGAGGACAATCCGCTGCCGAAGTCATCCAGCGCGAATCGACATCCCAGGGCGCGCGCTTTCTCGATCAGCTCTGTGGCCTCGGCGAGGTTGGAGATTGCTACCGTTTCGGTGATCTCGAAGCACAACGACTGGGCAAGTTGGCCCAAATCGTCCAACCGCTCGACGAGCTCGCCGACGAAGCCGCGCTCGTTGAGGGAGGCGCCGGATAGATTAATGGACAAACGGGGATTCACATGCGCCCCGCTGTTCCTTTTCAGCCACTCGATCGCAGTCTTGATGACCAGGCGGTCCACCTTCGGCGCCACGGCATAGCGCTCGATCGCCGGCATGAAGGCCCCTGGTAGCACGCTGCGCCCGTTGTCCCGCAGGCGGATCAACAGCTCGAACCAGAAGAGACCTTCCTCGTGCGTCGCGACGCCGATGATGGGCTGGCCCACGAAATACAGATCGCCCGTCTCGATGGCGCTGATAATGCGCGGGACCCACTGCATTTCACCGTGGCGCCTGTGCAGGCGGTCGTCGTCTTCCTGCCAGATGATGAAGCGGTCACGGCCGGCATCCTTGGCGGCGTAGCACACGGTGTCGGCTATCCGAAGGATCTCGGAGGTGCTGCTGAACTTCTCGGCCTCGATCTGAACGCCGCCGATGCTGGCCGAAAGCCGAAAGTTCTGTTCCTCCCAGGTAAATACGAACTCCTGGATCACGTTCAAGACACCCGCCGCGACATCACGCATGGCTTCCTCGGAACAGTTACGAAGAAGTACGCCGAACTCGTCGCCCCCCAGGCGGCCCACCAGGTCCGAAGAACGCACTTGGCGCTGGAGCAGAGGTGCGAGCTGTTGCAGCAGCATATCTCCGGCAATGTGACCCGCGGTGTCGTTGACCAGCTTGAATTGATCCAGGTCTATGTAGAGGAACGCGCCCACCGTGTCGCGCTGGTTGACCTCGCGCAGCACCTCGGCAAGCTGGCGGTCGAACTCGCGCCTGTTGATCAAGCCCGTGAGGGCATCGTGCCTCACTTCGTGCATCAGCTTCTCCGAGAGCTCGCGCGCGTGGGAAATATCCTGAGCTACGACGACGAAACGTTCGATGTTGCCTTCAGCGTCTTGCACCGTACCCACGGAGATGTTCATCCAGACCGTCTTGCCGTCTTTTCGCAGCCAGCGCTTCTCGGTGAAGAACATGTTCTGCTTGCCCGCCAGCAGGGTCGAGAACCCCGCCTTGCTTTCCTCCAGGTCCTCGGGATGCGTGACGTCGTGAAAGCGCAGTTGACTCATTTCTTCGGCGGAATATCCCAGCAGCCGGGCGAACTCTTCGTTGACACGCAGATACCTGCCTTCGGTAGACACGTGGGCCATGCCCACCGCGGCGTTCTCGAAGGTGGCCCGGTAGATAGCCTCGCTATGAGCCAGGGCGTGGGATCTGTGGGCGCGCTCGACGGCGATGCCGGCGATGGACCGCAGACCGGCGAGAACATCCAGCTCGTCTCCGCTCGGCTGCCTTGGCATACGGTAGTACACGGCGAAGCAGCCCAGCACGTTGCGGCTCGAATCCAGTATGGGCATGGGCCAGCACGTGCGCAGTCCTTCGGGCCGGGCTAGAACCCGGTACTCGCTCCACAGCGGATCCGTTTCGATATCGGTGGTGATTACTGTCCTGCCGTGAGACATGGCGGTGACGCAGGAGTCGACCGACGGACCTATGCGCAAGCCATCGATCGCCTGCCGAAAGGAAACGGAAAGACTGGGAGCGGCCACGTGATACACGCGTTGGCTGCCGGAATCGAGGAGAAGTATCGAACATAGGGATTCCGGCAGAACGGACTCCACCAGAGTCGCAAGCTGTTCCAGCGTGTCCGGCAGCGGCTCCGCGTTGGCGATGAGACGCAGGGCTTCGGCTTCCCCCTGCAGCAACAACTCCGCCCGCTTCCGGCGCGTGATATCGCGAATGGCGCCTCGAACGAAGGTGCCGCGAGCGCTCGGTAGTCTGGACAGCGCGACCTCGGCATAGAATGGTTCCCCGTTCAGCCGGCGATGGAGCCACTCGAAGACGATGAGTTCCTTCTCGAGTGCGTAGCGGATGTGTTCGCACGCCGCCGCGGCGCTGTCGCGGCCGTCCGGCTGCTTGTCCGCGGAAATGTCCGCGATGGTGTAGCGTCGCCCGGCGCCGGGCTGCATTCCGAACATTTCATGAAACTTGGGGTTGCCTCGAACTACGTGGCCGTCCGGGTCGGCAAGGCAAATAGCCTCCGGCGCATTGTCGATCAGGGCTTCATAGTGCGCGTTGGCGTGTGCCTCCAAGGTTCGATGCAGTCTGTCGCTGCGTTCCTGGAGCCAGGCTAGCAGGGCAGCGACGAGGGTGATCGCGGTGATTCCCGACAAGGCACGGGGCAGCGACCCGACCAGCGCCGGAGGCCCGAAGCCTATACTGTAGGCATACAAGATGTACCCGACCGCAACGGCGCTACCAATAAGGGCACCGCGGCGTCTGTCTATCGTGGCGGCCGCGATGACACTGCCGAACAGCAGCAGGAACGGTATGGGAGGCAGGAAATTGGAATAGCGCAGAGCCTCGATCAGCAGAACGACGGCCGCCGGCAATAGCGAGGCCGAAAACCGACCGAACGACAAGGCCCGGTTCTGGTCATCCGGCATCGAGACACCCTTGATATCGAAGGCTCAAATCGAAGGATAGACCGCCATGGAGAAACTCACAACTTGTGAAGGCCCTGCAACGGGAACCTATTCCGGCAGAAATCGGCGGGCGGCGACGCTATACGTCGTATCCACGCTCCTGATGTAGTGTTCGGAGAGCCGTCCGGCGTCGAAATTCGAGAAATCCCGGCGCTCGAGGTCCCACCAGGCATGGGCCCACAGATGCAGGCTGCACACATCCCCGAAATCCGCGTCCAACCCCTCCAGCAAGGTATGGATTCCCTCTCGCGTACAGGGGTGCTTAAAGAAGTATCTTTGTGGTGCCACGTACACCTCGCCGGGATAGCGGCGGGTCAGCTCGGTCAAGGCTTGGCAGGAGTGCCGGCTCCAGCTGCCGTCGAAAACTTCGTACATTTCCTCGAGCCATCGGGCTCCGAATGGCGCGTTCGATTCGGACAGGATCACGGCATTGCACACGGATCTTTCGCCTGTCCCGGGTCCCGCAGCGGACCGCAGCTCTTCCTCCGCCACCACGAAAGATTCCTTAAACATGGAGGAGGGCAGCGGGTTCACGAACAGGGTGTCCATGTCGGCATATACGCCGCCTTGCTCGAGCAGAACTTTCAGGCGAATGAAATCGGCATGGTGTGCATAGTCCAGCCCGAGACCGCGAATCAATCTGCCCTCCTCGTGGTCCAGGTATCCCGGATGATTCACCAGGAACGTCTCGGGTTGAAGCCTGTGAAGAGTCAAGCGTTCTCGTATTGCGTCCCACCAGCGTCCGTACGGCTCGTGGCAGTAGTGGAAATGGATCTCCGCGGGTCGGTTGACCTCCAGGCACGAGGCCAGGCACAAGTAATGGACGATGTGGAACGCCTCGGTTTGGGGCTTCAGGCCGAATACGAAATGGTATTGATTGGGAATCACTCGAGAATCGCTGAAAAGCCCGGTGTCAGACGGACAATGCCTCGACGAGCCGGCCGCCGACCTGCTCCTCGCCGTATCGCGCCTTGATTAGGCGCTGCAGCCCGGCGCCGCGTTCCCTCGCCGGCTCCTGGTTTTGATGGATCCACCTGAGCTTGTCGATAGCGTCGTCAATGTCCGGCCACGCCCACTGCTGTCCCGCCGAGTAGGATTGCGGAGCCAGGGCGTGTCGGACATTGCGCAGCGAATAATCGACGATGAAGGCGATCTCCGGGGACAGGTAATCGAGTTGTCCGCCCCATCCCGTGATCAGGACAGGGTTGCCGGCGGTGCCCGCTTCGAATGCCCCCAGCGCCCATCCCTCGCCGTGGGGCAGTGCAACGTAGCAGTCGCCCGTGGTATGCAGTGCGTCGACTTCGTCGCAGGGTATCTCGTGGTCGATAAGACGGATGTCGGCGGCGTCGGGGTAGTTGGCGACGATCTTCTCCACGAAGTCACGGGTCCTTCCCCGTTTGACGGAGTCATAGTGTTGATCGCCCAATAAGCCGGTCTTGATTACCAGGGTGACGGGGTCCTTGTTGCTGAATGCCTGGAGGTAGGCCTGTAGAGTCAACCAGGGAGACTTGCGGATGTTCCAGGCGCTGATGGTGTAGAAGACGTAGTGGTCGGTCGGGATACCGTAGCGCTCCCGGAAGTAACGGGCACCGTAGCTCTCGCTTACTATCTCCCTGGCGATATGGGGCACCACCTCGATCTTGTCTTCCGGCTGGGTGGCGCAGAATGCCGCCTTGCTGAACTGGCTCGGGACCAGCACCCGGTCCATTCGCTCACAAAGCAGGTTCCAGTGCGCCGGAATGGCACTGGTCTCCCACACCGTGTACCCGATGTTGACGGTTCGCGGGTCCCAGTACAGATCCCACAGCTCCGGAACGGTATGGTGCAGCACGACATCCCGTTCGAGGCTGCGGCAATCGCCGCGCGTTCGCGGGGCGACATTGAACAAGCCGCTGTCAACATAAGCGTGTCGCAGCTTTCGGACCCGGTACGCCAGCTCCCCCTCGTCGGACTTGTCCCGGTACCCGCGGGGAGAGTTGAAAAGCGGAAGCCAGTACACTTTGACTCCCCGATGCTCCAGGGCGCGCATGTAGCACTGCGCCGAAAGCCCGTAGCCGGATGCCTCGGCCAGCGAGATGTACTCAATAGACTCGATCACGATCCAGGCCAACGCGCTCGAATAAAGAGGACCGCCGGAGTTTCCCCGTTTCGGACCACTCGTGGATTTGTTGCAGGACCCCGGTTGTACGACAATAATCGGCCCTGCCATCCGGACCGTCCGGATGAACGACCCCGGACCGGGATAAAGAATGAGCCCCATAGAAACTGGCGCCCCGAACCTCTTGATCGCAACGCCCGCCTACGGCGGCCAGGTGCACGTGGACTACGTCCACGGGTTGATGGATCTTTACCGTCACAACATACGGTTTCGCCTGCTGACCATCGGCAACGAGAGCCTCATCACGCGCGCCCGGAACACGCTCATTTCCGCGTTCCACCGCGCCCGCTCCTACACGCATTTGCTGTTCCTCGACGCTGACGTACAAATGACCGGCGGGGGTATACAGACCCTGTTGAGCCGCAATAAGGCCGTTATCGGCGCCCCGGTTGCGTTGAAGCGCGTCTCCGCCAGTGGCGACAAGGTGTTCAACTACCAGAAAATACTGACCCAAGACGGCGACCTGGCCACCGTCGCCCATCTCGGTACCGCGGTGCTCATGCTGAGTCGCGATGCGGTCGACGCCCTGATTCGGGATGCGATCTCCGATCACCGGTCCTATCGATATACATTCGAGACCGAGTCCGGAGAGAAAGTCATGGAGGACTACGACGTCTTTCAGGTCGGGGTCGTCAACGACGAATACCTGTCCGAAGACTTCTGGGTGTGCGACAGCCTTCGCCGGCTGGGCTTCGAAGTATTCGTCGACTTCTCCGTGTCGACGGTGCACCACGGTATCCAGCGCTTCTAGGAAAGCTCAGCCTCGCCAGCAGCCCCGCCAGGGCTCAGGCGATATCCTCGTCGTCTCCGTAAGGGCTGGAGCTGTTAATGGACGAGGTCACGATTCGTCAGGCACCCGGGGCCGGGCGGGGCGAAGAAAGCGCCGCTCTCCCCGCTGGCCCCGGCGGTCAAGCTGACCCCGCCACCCTCGACTCGCTGGTTCTTGAACTGCAGCGTTTCGGGGCCGACCGATCGCTGGAAGTTGCCGAGGGAGTCACCCGTTCGCGGAACCGAGCCGCTGAGGTCGGCGGATGCGTTCGTGGAGAGCGTGTACGCGCTGCCACATATCAGCGCATCGTTTTCCCTGACGGTCCAATAGGCCTCGAAGTACACATTGCCGACCATGGCACTGGCAGGCTGGAAGGCGTACGCATTGGGGGCGACCAGATCCAGCACGGACGGTCCTTCGTCCCGCCGCGTCATGGTCGACGCAGCGGCGCCGAAGTTGCCGACTATGGGCCCACTGGTTTGAGCGTGTGCTGGAAGCATGATCGAGTCGACCACCGGAGATACCCAAGTCTTCGGCAGCATTACCCCGGTGGCCATGATGCCGCCGGTGCCTGTCAGCGCCTTGAGCAGGCGGCGACGGGGGGAAATCCGGTCCTGTTCGATTCTGTTGTCTTCTTTCATGTCGGAACTCAAAGAGTCACTTCGTTCCGGAGAATGATACAGTACCGTTGCCAATTGTCCACAACCGGCGGATCAGGGATCAATTTCTTGGGGTCGTGCGCGCAGCCGGCCGCCGCAGGTGCAAGTTCCGGGGCAGCGGTGCGCCAGCTTTACCGCCATTCGGTGAAGTGGATCGATCGTTCCAATATCCAGCAGCCTCTCGAAGCTGGCGCAGTAGTTCCGGTCCTTCCATTCGAGGTACCGTTGGTAGGCCTGATCGTCCTGATCCAGATAGAGAAGGTAATCGGCGAGCTCCCTGGGGCCGGCAAAGTCCCGAACATTGATCACGGCGTTGTCGCCGGGCAGGAAGTCGTCGATATTCTCGGCGCCGCAGTACACTGGAACCGTCCCCGCGGCCAAGGCGTGGAACAGTCGCTCCGTAACGTAGTCCCGGCTCAGCGAATTCTCGAATGCGAGATAGAACTTGTAGCCGGGAAGCACGTCCAGAATCGAGGCGAAGCCTCCTTTGCACCGGGCGTTGCCGCGCCTCACGAAGCCCGCAATACTCCTGTTGTTGAGACAGCTGCCGAGGGCGTCGATGGGCATATGCGCCATGAGCCGCCTGACATAGGCATCTCGATACGCCACAGGGTTGGACGCAATGTAGACGGCCGGAGACCGTTTACTCTTCCCGTCGACAGGGATCGGTGGTCTCCTGAAGTCGCCGTACTGCTTCCAGTTCGGATACAGTGCCGGGACATCTGAATCCAGCCGGTAGGTCATGTGCAGGTCGAATCGACCGAGCACCTCCGGATTCGCGAGGATTGGCCAGTTCCGGTCACTCTCCATCGACATCAGGATCCAGGGTTGTTTCTTCTCTTTCGGCAGCCGGGTGATCGATGGCGCGTGAAACCAACAGGCATCGGCTTTGTCCAGCAATGCCTGATCGGTGGAGAAGTTGCAGCTCAAGTCGATGCCCAATTCCTTCGGCACGTCGAAAGGTTTGACATAGTCATCACCGAAGTAGTGCGGTGTGCAGGCGACGACGGTCAGCCTCTCCGCCTGCAGGTCTCGCGGAGGCACCCAACTGCCCGTGCCGACGCTATTCATCGGCGGCCGGCGGGCTGCGTTCGCCCGTTTGCTGCCGCTCGAAAAGCCCCAGCGCGAATTCGTACAGCTCCATGTCGAGACGATTTCGTTCGTAAATCAGATCCAGATCGACGAAGTCGAGCTCATGCCAGCCGGGACGCCTGTTGTGCAGGCGTTGTCCAGCACTGTTCATACGGATGCTTTCGCCCTTCCAGCCGAACATGCGACTGAACCGGGCGATGCTCTCGTCGTAGTGTTCCGTGATACCGATCGCCGACAATCGTGTCAGGTTCTCCTTGGCCTTCTCCAGATGCCGGATTTCGGTGGTTCCATAAGGAATGAGCCGGTCCAGGGAGTCCTGGTCGTAGCCGTTGGGCTGTGCGAGCCCCGACAGCCGCTTCACCATGTCGTTCTCATATTCCCTGCAAAGCCCCCGGCCGTATCTCAGACAGTCGACCCAGGACTCACGGATGCCGTGATAGTAGTAAGCGCTGATGACTCGTTCGACGGGATGCCGCAACATCGTAATCTGGTCGACTTCGGGCACTCCTTTTCTTCGAAGGAGGCGATGGAAACCGTAGTTGAAGTGTCCGGCGAAGTAATCGAACCGGCCGAGATCTTCGCTTCGCTCGATGGCCTGCCATGCGCCCGGCTGGTGGTGAATCAGCCCCTCACCGAGGTTCCTTTTCATGTGTTCGGTCAGAGAGACGCCGCCGGTCTTCGGCAAGTGCAGGAACAATACGGGTCTGCTTCCCATCATGCGTCCGCCGGCGTCGCCTCCAGATCACGCAGCCGGCGGGCGGCTTTCTGCGCCGACAGGCGCCACGTCCAGAGAGTTTCGACCTGTTGTCTGGCTGCAAGACCCTTGCCGGCCGCCTCGTCGGGATTCCGATAGACATGGCGCATGATCTCGACGAGATGGTCCACGCTTGGGTTGGCCCACTGGCCGTAGTCGAAATCCGTGTTGAAGAAGTAGGGATCGAAGACGGTGATCATGCTCTCGACCTCCACCGGATATCCGCAATCCGTATTGACGAAATCCCGCGGGGCGCTGTAGTCGGTGACGATGACCGGCTTGCCGCAGGACATCGCCTCGAGTATCGGCAATCCCCAGCCCTCGCCGCGGGTCGGGAGCACGAACGCATCGCAGCTGTTGTACAAGTCCACCAGGACCGGATCGGGCACGGGCTTGCTGAAGATGACGGGGGCATGGCTGCGGATACCGAAGCGGTGAAATGTCTTTTCCATACTGAAACCGGACAGGTAGGGGTTATGACAATGCATGACCAGCTCCACATCATCATCCGGCCTGAATGCCTTCGAGAAGGCCTTTACCAGCACGTCGATTCCCTTCCGGGTCTCCCACTTCGCAACGCACAGGAAACGAAAGGGTCGGTCACCGCTGCGCTCTTTGACACCGGGCTTGAACAATTGCGCATCGACGCCTTCAGGCACGATATGAATCCGTGCTTCCTCGATATGGTTGTTCATCAGTATTTCCCTGCCCCAGCTCGACGGAATCCACACTTCATCGACGTTGGCCAGATCCGCCAATCGTGGTCCGGGAATCCTGGTGGTTTCCCACACCGTGAACCCGACTTTGTATCGACCGAATACTTCGCCCATGCGGTTCATGGGACCCACGGCGACGGCGAAATTATTCTCGTGGCCGGGAACCACCACCGCAGGCTCGCCCTGCTGCACCGGCTGCCCGCCGGCCCGATCCGCGTCCCAAGGATAGCAGTGAACCGTTGTGAATTCCTTGAGTGCGTTCGTGAAGCCGCTCCCATGTCGATTGCCACCGTGTCCACCAGAGGAGAGATAGAAAGCGTTAACGTTCATGACAGCTATCGACCGGCCGGTTCGAAGTCTGATGCTTGTGGTCCATTCCGAACCGCGACGCACCACGTGCCAATATTCGCCCTTCCTTTATCCGCGGCGGAAGGCATTGATGTTTACCATTATTCCCGGATTACGTGGCAAAAACGTGGAGCCGGCAACCGCCCGCACCCAGAGGCCGGCGGCCGCCGCGAAACCCGCGTTTCCAGCAACGGCAGGTCCGGCTTGTCGACGCCCCCGATCCGTGGCGGACTACGGACCGGACATGAAGCGGTTTATGGATTTCAGCGATAAACCACTAATTTGACAGTATTTTCCGTTGCGACTCCGGCAATAGGGAAAGATCGATGCTGCCATCGACGCTTATCGCCGGACGCTCACCATCGACAGGGACTATGCCGACGCCCACTTCAATCTTTCGCGTCTGCTGGAGGGCAAGGGTGACAACCACGGGGCATTGCAACACTTGAGCAGCTTCAAGCGTCTATTCGGACGCCAGTAGTCGCCGCCGTACCACGCGCCCGAGAGCGTACTTTCGTTTGCGCGGCAGGGCCTTCATTGGTTGAACAAGATTGACTGATCCCCTTCGCTTGGAAGAGGTGTCATCGAATGAACCGCAACGTATTGAAACTACGTCGGAAGTCGCTTACTTCCTGCGACATGGCCTCGGGCCGGTCGGTTGCCAGGGCCCGCGCAATCAACGATGCAAGCTGCGGCGCATGCGCCTCGCTCACACCCCAGCGCACGAGCTCGGGGGTACCCAGCCGCAAGCCGTTCATGTCCCCTGTCACCTCTGCGATGGGCAGCCCTATGCCGCAGGCCAGAAAACCTGCTTTGCGCAGTTTCTTGGAGACCGTCTGACCCCCGCCATAGCGTGCGGCTTCGATGGCGAATTGATGCGAGGTGGTGAAGCCGCGCTCTTTGGCGAAAACAGGGACGCCCTCGCCATCGAGCGCCTCGGCCAGGGCCCGCGCCACCGTCACCATGGCTTGGGCGTAGGCTTGGCCATGCACGCGCCAATCGAGGATGGTCAAAGCCAATGCGGCCGACTTGGCGGCGTCGAAGTTGGCGGTCATGCCCGGGAAAGCGATCCGGTCCAGGCGCTCGGCAAGCTCGGCGTCGTTGGTGACGATCAGGCCGCCGGCGGGCCCTGCCAGGCTCTTGTAGGTGCTCATGGTCATCAGGTGAGCGCCTTCGGCCAGCGGATTCGGCCACACCTTGCCGGCGATGATGCCGCATTGATGCGCCGCATCGAACAAGACCTTGGCACCGACTTCATCGGCGATATCCCGGATGGCGCGCACCGGATGCGGAAACAGATTCAGGCTGCCTCCGATAGTGATCAATTTCGGCCGTGCTTTTCTTGCCAGCGCGCACAAAGCCTCGACATCCACCGTGTAGCCGTCCGCGTCCACGGGAGCGTCATGGATTTCAAGGCCGTAAAGTCCGGCGCAACCCGCCTGGTGATGGGTGACGTGGCCGCCGATCGTCGCCGGCGGCGCAATGATCGCGTCGCCCGGCCGGCAGGTGGACATGAACCCGTAGAGATTGGCCATGGCGCCGGACGCAACGCGTATCTCCGCATAGCCCGACTGGAATATCTCGGCGCAAAGCTCGGCGGCTATGACCTCGATCTCCTCGACGGCCTCCAGGCCCATCTCATATTTGTCGCCCGGGTAGCCCAAAGAAGGCCGCGAGCCCAGGCCCGCAGCCAGCATCGCTTCGGCTCTGGGATTCATCACGTTGGCGGCGGGGTTCAGATTGAAGCACTCCTGCTCATGAATGAGCCGGTTGCGTTCCGCCAGTTCAGGGATGCGCGCGGCAATCGTTCCCGTGGATGCGCTTGATGTTCGCTGCGCAATCGTCTCTACCAGGCGTTCGCAGCGTTCGGGCACCCAGGTTCTGTAAGTCAACCGGCTCATGCGTATCTCCAGTCATGTTGGCGCAAGGTTAACTGAAGAATAACCCTGTGCCTTCCGAGGAAGAAATCCCGGGCAGGGTCTTTAGCAGGCTGTTGAAAAACAGCCTGCTAGTGCGAGACAGGGATGTCTCGCCGCGAATCAAGCACTGTAAGTGCTTGATTCGGGGTAGCCGAGTGCGGACAGGTGCCGCACTCGGCGCGTTGAAAAAGGCCAGGAAGGCGTTTTTCAACATCCTGCTAGGACCTCGGCCGCTCGCTGTTCGGATCCCAGACCCGTTCTGCCAACACTTTTGCCCAGCGCCGTTTCCCCAGTAGCTCAAGGTCAAACTTCCGGCCCGCGACGGCATAATCCGGTTCGACATAGGCGAACCCCAGGCTCTTGGCGGTGCAGTGGCCATGGCCGCCCGACGTGGTGACGCCGATGGGCCGGTCACCGTCGAAAACCGGTTCGCCACCGTGGACATCGCTCTCGCCGGGCTCGACTTCCAGGTACACCAGCTTGGTCGTGATTCCGGCTTCTTTCACTTTCAAGGTCGCGTCCCGGCCGGTGAATTCACCCTTGTCGGCGGCGAAGAATCGTTCCATATCGGCCTCGATCAAGGTAATCTCGTTGGTGAGCTCCGCGCCCCATGCTTCGTACGCTTTTTCCATTCGCAGAGAGTTGACGGCGTAGATGCCGAAGTTGGCGATCTCGTGAGATTGTCCTGCGTTCCAGACCGCATCGTAAAACTGCGGCAGGCGACCCATGGGGCAATGCAGTTCCCAGCCGAGCTCACCCAGGTAGTTGACGCGCAGGGCCCGTACGGACACGCCGGCGACGTCGATGACCCGGGCCGTCAACCATTTGAACGATTCCTTGCTCAAATCCGTGTCGGTCAACCCGGAAAGGACATCCCGCGACCGAGGTCCGGCCACCACCAGGACCCCCAGTCGTCGGTGACGTTGTTCACCTGCATGTCTTCGCCGGACGCGATGCCGTGGCTGAGGTGATCCAGGTCCCGGTCCTCGGCGACCACCTCGAAGACATTGTTGTGCCGGAAGCCGGGATCTTCCTCTGGATGTGCTCCATCCGGTCCACGAGCCGCAGTCAGGTAGAGCTCCTCGCCTGCGCGTGTGAAACTGAGATGCCGCGCTGCCACCTCGAAGGTGTTCAGCGGCCCGAGCGCAGGTAACTTTCCCTTCGTCATGAGGTCTTCCCCGGAGCGGGACCCTTTATGGCGCGGTTACGGGCCCGTAATGCGCTGAGCGAGCCCGGGCTCGACGCCGAGGCGTTCCAGCGGTTTGAACAGGTAGCCGGCTTCCTCCTCGCGGTCTTTGGGTTGCTTGGGGTGGCTGATGCGCCGCGGCGCCTTGATGGCGAAGCGAAAGGTTTCCGGGCGCTTGTCGGCCAGGCCCTCGAGGATGCTTTGCTTGGGCATGCGGTAGAAGGTGCTGTTGATCTCCACCGTGGGAAAGCGGGAGGCGCAGCCCCCGAGCATCCAGTTGGCGGGCAGATCTTCCGGGCAGCATCGGCCCTTCCACTCCTTGTAGGAGAACCCGCTGGTGCCGGCGTAGAGTTTCAGGGTGGTCTTATACGCTGGTTTGGCGGGGGGTGTCATGTCCCTCTGCCTCGCAGGAGAGGGCGTTGCTGTTGAATGTCTTGCTTCGTCGTTTCGTTCCCCGCAATGACGATGAGGTGGTTCAGGGGGCGTTCAGCGGGGGTTCAGTCTGGGTTCAGGGTTGGGAGGGCATTGTTGCGTGGACATTCACATACGAGCAGGGCGATGGAGATCGGGGCGTTTCGTCATGGCGACCGGTTTCATCATTGCTCTCCTCCGATTGACGAGGTGTGCCATGCAAATGCGATACTTTGGGTCTTTGCGAAAGGTTTTCGGCGCGCTGCTGGCCGGGACGGTGTTGGTTGCGTTGAGCGGATGTTATCCGTACTACTGGGATCACGGCGGGTATGGATACGGGCATTATGAGCGTGGTTACCATGGGCAGCAGCATCACCGTGACCGTGATGATTATCATCGTCGCGATCGGGACGGGCAGCATCGGTACAGGCGTTATTGAGAGCCTAGCGCGGGTTTGGCTTCCCCCTCACCTTAACTCTCTCCCCCTTGGGGGAGAGGGGACTTCGGTATCCCACTAGTCGATGTTGAGGACTGAGCGGTAGTGGGATTCCATTTGCCTCCGGATCTGCAGCGCTTCGGTTTCCTGTTCGACGGTGATGTCGGTCCACTTTAAGGTCTGGCCTGCAGCAACGGGGTTGTTGAGGGTGATGCCCTGGGAGAGGCCTATCGGGAGACCGTTGGCCTCCAGTGAAGTGCGTGCGGGGAGCAACTTGCCGTACACGGTGTAGCCACCTTCGCCGTCGAGGGTCTCGCCGGGCTGCAGGTCGCGCTTGGCGGTAGCGATGACATCGCCGGCGAAGCCCTGGGTAGAGCCGGTGGCTTTGTTGAGGAGCGCGGCCGACAGCACCGAGATGTTGAGCTCCAGGCCAATGAGGTGGAAGGGCTTGTACATTGCGGAATAGCGGCCGGTGGCGTCGGTGTTCATGCCGTACTGGCGGAAGCAGGCGGCGGCGTAGTCATTCGGCGCCTCGATGACCACGTAGACACCCCAGCGCAGGTCCCGGAATACCGGGCGCCCGTCGCGTTCCAATGACGACACCACTTCAACCTGCCCCTTGCGATGAAGCTGTCCGCCGACCTCCCGGGGCCGCAGCACGTGGGCGAGGTCGTCCATGCCGCAGGGCGGGAATACCAGGCCGTCGGGCGGCGGTTCCAGGCCGGTGGCATTGGCGATTGCCGCCATCTCCAGGGCAGACTTCGTACCGTCGAGGAAGGAGTTGAACATCTGGCTGTTCATGCCGGCGGCGCGCGCCTGCTCAGCGGTGAGGCCGTAGTAGTTCCATACCGTGTCGGGAGTCGAAGCGTGATACTCGGGCAGGTACTTGGTGCCTTTGCCCGCGGCCACCACGTCGAAGCCGCAGGCCCTCGCCCATTCCACCAACTCGCAGGTCAGTGCGGGCTGGTCGCCGTAAGCCATGCTGTAGACGACACCCGCGTCCGCAGCCTCGCCGGCCAGCAATGGTCCCGCCAGCACGTCGCCCTCGACGTTCACCATCACCACGTGCTTGCCGGCATTGAAGGCGGCGCGCGCGTGGGAGACGCCGACGACCGGGTTGCCGGTTGCCTCGATAATGACGTCCACGTCGTCGCCGCGGATGGCCTCGGCGGCATCGTCGACGAAGCGGGTTCGGGAGATCAGGTCGTCATCCCAGCCGACCGTGCTACAGGCTTTGCGGGCACGCTGTGGATCGAGGTCGGCGATGCACGTGACGTGCAGCCCCGGGGTGCTCGGAACCTGACTGAGGAACATGGAGCCGAACTTGCCGGCGCCGATCAGGCCCGCCCTGACCGGTCTGCCGAGGTCGGCGCGGGCGAGGAGTTCTTTGTAGACGTACATGTGGCCTCCTGCAATTAGACTTAATGGTCTGCAAGCCGGTTATCGCGAGCGCGGTGGGGCGGTGCGGCGTAATGATAGTCCCTAAGTCCGGGGGAGCCTGTCAAGACAGGCCGTTAATCAGGCAGCTCCGGGTGCGTTTCGCCGGTCGGGGCGCGTGCGTTACAATTGCTCACCTTTATGTAAAGGAGGAGGTAACAACAATGCGCTCTATTCACCAACTACTGGCCGGGATGCTTGCGTTGGCCGCTGCGTTCTCGATCGTCAATACCGCCCAGGCGGCGGAAGGCGGAATCATCATCGGAACCACGGACACCGTTCAAACGCTGGACCCCGCCAAGTGCTACAGCTTTTATTGCGCGAACATCTATCACAACACCGGTGAGACCCTGGTTTCGTACGCGCCGGGCAGCTCCGAGATATCGCCGCAGCTCGCGGCATCCATGCCGGAGATCAGCGATGACGGTCTGACCTACACCTTCAAGCTGCGCCACGGCGTGATGTTCCAGGATGGCTCGAAGATGACCAGCGAGGATGTCAAGTTTTCGCTGGACCGCAGCCTGTGGATCAACCATCCCGAGGGCGCCGGATTCCTGCTGGCGGGCATCAAGTCCATCGACACGCCGGATGACTATACGGTAGTCATTCACCTCACGGCGCCGGACGTGACCTTCGCATCCAAGCTCGCATACACGGTGGCGACAATCCTGCCCTCCGACGCTTATCCCTCACCGGACGGCCCGCTGCCCGACGACGCCAAGACCGAGGAGCGCGAGAAGTACATCAAGGAAGACTTTATCGGCACCGGCCCCTACAAGATCGCGGACTTTCGCGAGAACGAGTCCATGCTTCTGGAGGCCTGGGACGGTTACTGGGGCGAGAAGCCGAAGAACAAGAAGGTGTTGATCAAGTTCTTCGCCAAGAGCTCGCAAATGCTGGTGGCCCTGAAGTCCGGCGAGATCGATGTGGCCTTCCGGCATTTCACCCCTGAGCAGCGCGACAGCCTCGCCGGCGGCAGCGATATCAAGACTTACAAGGGCGCCGGAGCGTCGATCCGCTACCTGGTGTTCAATCCGAACCTGGACCCCGCCGGCCGCAAGGAAGTACGGCAGGCCATCGCTGCGGCGGTCGACCGGGACCGCATCATCAAGAATGTGCTGGGCGGGGCTGCCGAGCCGCTTTATTCCATGGTGCCGCCGGCCTTCGAGGCGGTCTCGAAGCCCGACTTCAAGACCATGTACGGCGATAAGAAGCCCTCCGACTACATCAAGGACAAAGTCAAGCTGACGTTGTGGTATTCGCGTGGTCACTACGGCGACACCGAGCCAGCGCTGGCCCAGACCCTGCAGCGTACGCTGAATGAAACCGGCCTGTTCGACGTAACCCTGCAGTCCACCGAGTGGGCGGAGTACACGGCCCATGCCTGGCCCGGCAAGAGCGGTCAGTATCCGGCCTACCTGCTCGGGTGGTATCCGGACTATCTCGACGCGGATGATTACATCTCGCCGTTCTACCATTCGAAGGATAGCTTCGTGCGGATATACGATAATCCGAAGATGGACAAGCTGATCTCCGACGAGCAGACGGCGGCCGGTCCCAACACGGACGCGCGGATGCAGACCTTCGCGGATATTCAGAAGCTGGCTGCCGAGGATGCGCCGATTGTGCCGCTCTACACGATCACCCCCTTTGCGTTCGCGCGCAGCGACATCGAAGGCGTCGCCGACACGATGGGGCCCGCGCAGATCTTCCGCTACTATCTCCTCTCCAAGAAGGGAGGCTGAGCAACACGGCGGGAACGGCCTGCAGGCCGTTCCCGCCACTTGGCCTGCTTGCCTCATGATCGGACTGCGGTCATCGCAACGCACCGGGGATGAGGGCGCGTGAAGCCGGGTTCCCTCGGCCGCTACATCGTGGTGCGGGTGCTGCTAAGCATCCCCATGGTGCTGATCCTCCTGACACTGGTGTTCCTGCTGCTGCACGCAGCGCCCGGCGATCCCGTCACAGCCACTGTCGGATCGCGCCTGCCTCCCGAGGAGATCGCCAAACGCAAGGAAGCCCTGGGGCTGAACGACCCGATCTACATCCAGTACTTTCATTTCGTCGGCAATGCCCTCAAGGGGGACTTCGGCAGGCCGGTGACGGACCGGCGCACCGTTCTTCAGATCGTGCTGGAAACGGCGCCTGCGACCCTGGAGCTGGTGGTGGCCGGTATGATGGTCGCCGTAATCGTCGGGGTGCTGGTGGGCGCCTTGGCCGGGCGGATGCGCGACTCGCCCTTCGACATCATCGGGCGATTCTTCGGCATCATAATCTACGCCACGCCGTTGTTCTGGACCGCCCTGCTGGCGCAGCTCTACTTCAGCGTCGATTTGCACTGGCTGCCGAGCAGCGGGCGCGTGGGCGGGTTCTACGCGCCGGAGCACGTCACCGGGTTCTACATCATCGACTCGATCGTCACTGGCAACTGGGAGGCCCTGTGGAGCACCCTGCGCTATCTCACGCTGCCGGCCATCACCCTCGGCCTGCTGGTCGGCGGGGTGTTCGTGCGCCTGGTTCGCGTGAACATGCTGCAGAGCCTGCGCGCCGACTATGTCGAGGCGGCGAGAGCACGCGGCGTGCGCGAGCACAATGTCGTCTTTCGCCATGCTTTCAAGAATGCACTGATCCCGATCGTTACCATCATGGGCCTGCAATTCGCTTTGCTGATCGGCAACGCGACGTTGACTGAGACGGTGTTCTCCTGGCCTGGAATCGCCCGCGCCCTGGTAGAGTTCATTGGCAACCGCGACTATGCGGCGGTGCAGGGGATCGTCACCTTCATTGCTCTGGTCGTGGTGGCCGTGTCGCTGCTCATCGACATCGTGAATGCCTTCATAGACCCACGAGTGCGCTATTGAGCCGTTTCACGTGAGCGACACGACTGATGCTGGAATCGCGGAGCCCGTCGCCCCATCGTGGCGGGACCGCCTGGCTCTTCGCCTGCATCATGTGTGGCGCCCGTTCCGGCAATCCAGCCGCACGTCGCGCGCCTTGATCTTCATCGGGCTGGTCGTCGTCGTCTTCTTCGCGGTGCTGGCCCTGGTGGGCCCCGCCCTGTACAGGTTCGACGCCACGCAATACCGCGTCGAGACCGCGCCCGGTCAGTACCAGCCCATACCTCAGCTCCAGGCGCCCTCGGACATCCATCCCATGGGTACCACCCGCGACGGCTTCGATGTTCTGGCGCGCGTGATCGGCGGCGCCGAACTGGCACTGATCGTGATGCTGTTGGCCGTGAGCGTGGCCATGGTCACTGGCGTCACCCTGGGATTGCTCAGCGGCTACGGTGGCGGGCCCCTGGACCGCGCGCTGGTCACCACCATGGACGCGGTCTACGCCTTTCCGCCGCTGGTGCTGGCGATCATCATCTCCTTCATCCTCGCGGCCTATATCGAGCCGGGGGTCGTGTCCGCCGCGGGTGCGGTGGGGATCGTGTATATCCCGCAGTACTTCCGGGTCGTGCGCAACCAGACCCTGTCGGTTAAGCAGGAGCCTTTCGTGGAGGCGGCACGGTCGATGGGCGCGAAGAGCCGCACCATTCTCGGCCGCTACGTATTCTTCAACGTGGTTCACACCGTGCCGGTGATCCTGACCCTCAACGCCGCCGACGCCATTCTCACCCTGGCCGCCCTCGGCTTTCTCGGTTACGGTGTTCAGCCGCCGACCCCGGAGTGGGGTTACGACATCTCACAGGCCATCACCGACGTCGCCGCCGGCATCTGGTGGACGGCGTTCTGGCCGGGCCTGGCCATCGTGCTGCTGGTGACGGCCCTGACCCTGGTGGGGGAAGGGCTGAACGACGTGGTGAACCCACTGCTTCGCGCGCGAGGTGCATCGGGCCCGAAGATCCCGCGAGAGCCTCGTCGGCGCCGCGAAGCGCCGGCGGCCGGCGAGAAGACCGCGGTCACCGCGCGCGGGCTGCGGGCCGGATACCGGACCCCCGATGGTCCATTGTGGGCCGTGGACCGGGTGGACTTCGAGATACGGCCCGGCGAAAGCCTGGGCCTGGTCGGCGAATCCGGCTGCGGCAAGTCCACCCTCGGGCGGGCGCTGATGCAGCTCATGCCTCCGGGCGGTGTGACCCGTGGCAGCGTCCGTGTCGGCGGCGACGAACTGATCGGCGCCAGCAAACGCAGCCTGCGCCAGCGCCGCGGCAACGACATGGCGCTGATCTTCCAGGAGCCGATGACTCGCCTCGATCCTTTGATGACTATCAGCGACCACTTCGTGGAAATGATCCGCACCCACCGCCCGAAGACCTCAAAGGCCGAGGCGCGATCGATGGCCCGCGAGGCATTGGCCCAAATGGAGGTGCCGCCCACCCGTGCCGGCAACTACCCGCACGAGTTTTCCGGCGGCATGCGCCAACGGGTCATGATCGCCCTGGCGGTAGTCCTGAAGCCCAAGCTGCTCATCGCCGACGAGCCCACGACTTCCCTGGACGTGATCGTCGAATCGCAGATCCTGGACATCCTCGACCGTCTGCGGGGCGAGGAAGGCGCGGGCCTGCTGCTGATCACCCACAACCTCGGGATCGTTGCCGAAACCTGCGACCGCGTGGCGGTGATGTATGCCGGCCGCATCGTCGAGGTCGGTGCGGTCGACGACATCTTCACCGATCCCAAGCATCCGTACACCATGGGGCTGCTGGCCTCGACGATCTCGCTCGAGACCACAGAGCTGCGATCGATCCCGGGTTACCCGCCCGATCTCATCGACCCGCCGCGCGGCTGCCGGTTCGCAGAGCGCTGCCCGTACGTCATGACGCGCTGCACCGAGGCCGAGCCCGTGCTCGCCGAGGTGAATCCGGGCCAGCGCGCGGCCTGTTACCTGTACCCCGGCGCCGACGCGTCTCCGGCGCGTTCGGCGTAACGGTTCCATGAGCGAGCTTGCACAGACCGCCATCGCGGACGGGGAAGCCGTCGATGAGGCGCCGCTGCTTTCGGTAGAGAACCTGAAGACGTATTTCCCCATGGGCGGGGGCTTTTTCGGCCGCGGAGGCGCGGTGGTCAGGGCGGTCGACGGCGTCACCTTCGACGTGCCCAAGGGCGAGGTGTTCGGATTGGTGGGTGAGAGCGGCTCCGGCAAGACTACGCTGGGTCGCTCGATACTCAAGCTGTTGAGTCCCACCTCGGGCCGCATCCTCTATCGCGGGCGGGACCTCATGCCCTTGTCCGAGCGGGATATGAGGCCGCTGCGGCGCGAGTTGAGCCTCGTGTTCCAGGATCCCAACGCTTCGCTGAATCCCGCCATGACCATCGGCGAAGGCGTCGGTCATCCGCTGCGCATCCACGGTCTGGCGCAGACCCGTACCGAGGTTCGCCGGCAGGTCTGCGAAATGCTGGAGCGTGTCGGCCTGCATCCACCGGAGTCATTCCTGGAACGCTACCCCGAGGACCTGTCCGGGGGTCAGAAGCAGCGCCTGGTGATCGCCCGGGCGCTGATCACCAAGCCGAAGCTGGTGGTGGCGGACGAGCCGGTCGCCGCGCTCGACATGAGCGTCCGCGCACGGGTGCTCGAGCTGATGCTCGAGCTCAAGCGCGAGCTCGATCTCACCTACATCTTCATCACCCACGACCTCGCCACCGCCCGCTTCATGTGCGACCGGATCGGCATCCTCTATCTCGGCAACTTCGTCGAGTGGGGCGAGGCCGGGACCCTGTTTGGAGATCCCAAGCATCCCTACACCCGGGCCCTGCTGGATGCTATTCCGTTGCCGGAGGCCGGCCGTCGGCACCGCAACAAAAACCTGCCCCGCGGCGAGATCCCGGACGCGGTTCGACCACCCGCCGGTTGCCGCTTCCACCCGCGTTGCCCGCGGGCTTTCGAGGAATGCGGCTGGGAAGGGCGCGACCTGGTCGACGCCCTGGAGGAACGCTGGACCCAGGTCGACCAGCAGACCTTCGAGGCCGAACTCGCTTTGTTCGGCAGCCTGGACAAGGCCGAGGTCAGCCGCCAGCGGGTTCGTTTCCCCACCGGGGAGCCCGAGAAGCTCGCCGCCTGGCTCAAGGAGCACGGCCTGAATCTGCCTTCGCGGGTGTTCGTGGCCGTGACTGATGTCACCACGGACCGCGGCGGCGTCAGCGTCGGCTTCCGTTCCGCCCCCGAGCCCGGTGAGCAATGGATCGCCGGCCGCCACACCGCCTGCCATCTCTACGGCATCCATACCCGGCCCGACGGGAATCATGTGGGCGAGCGCTAGCGGTGCGACGGCTGTGCTCATACCGACCAAAGCGAAGCGCTTCCCGCGCCTCGACCCGTGATGCGGATTGGTTCTCGGGCTATAACCTGCGTGTGACCGTCACGTAGTCCTCCGGTGTATCAAGGTCCACCACTACGTGGTCCGTTGCCATATCCAGCGTGGTAACGAGATCCGGATTCCTGTCAATCAGCTTTTTGCATCCGAGATTGCGACTGCCCCGCAATATCTCGTCGCGATGGTCCATCGCCAGAACGATCGGATTGCCGCGGCTGCCCTGATACAGAGTGACCAGTATGGATCCTCGAAAATCTTGGAATCGTCGCCGTGTCCGCTGAGCAAGTTGTACATCGACCGCGGGGCTTTGGCTGCTCGCGGCGCACATCTCGCCGGGTGTCGCCTAGGGCGACACCGCCCGCCGCAGACGTTGCAGGGCCTCGCTCAACAAGGTCCTGGAAGTGGCGAAATTCAAACGCAGGCAATCGTCCCCACCCGGACCGAAGTCGCGGCCGTCGCTCAGGGCGAGCCTCCCGTTGTCCAGCACCGTCTGCCACAAGGCTTCTCCCAGGCCCAGGCGCCGGCAGTCGAGCCACGCGAGGTAGGTGGCCTGCGGCGGCAGGAAATGGATATCGGGCAGGTGCTCCTTGAGGAATCCGTCGATCAGCCCCCGGTTGCCCTCGAGATAACGGAGCAGCTCGGCGAGCCAGTCGTCGCATTCGCTCCAGGCGACCTCGGCGGCGTGCATGCCCAGGCTGCTTGCCCCGCCGCGCAGGAATCTGGGGCCTTTCTGGTAGGCCTCGTGCAGACTGTCCGAGCCGAAGACCATCATGGCGCAGCGCAGGCCGGCGATATTGAAGGTCTTGCTGGCGGACATCAGTGTCACGGTCCGGGCTTCTATTTCAGGCCCCAGGCTGGCGAACGGAATGTGGCTTCGGCCGTTGAATATCAGATCGCAGTGGATCTCGTCAGAGATGACGGTCAGGTCGTGTTTCAAAGCCAGCTCCCCGAGCCCCGTCAACTCCTCGCGGGTAAGAACCCGCCCGGTCGGGTTGTGCGGATTGCAAAGCAGCAGCGCGCGGGTATCCGTCCGTATCGACGACTCGAGGCCGTCCCAGTCGATCTCGAATCCATCGGCGCCGGGCGTCAGAATATGGTGGTCGATGCGCCGCCCCATCGCACGCGTGGTATTCAGGAAGGGCGGGTAGATGGGCGTCAGGATCGCCGCGCCCTCCCCCGGCTGCGTGAACATCTGCAGGCACATCTGCAGTCCCTGCACCACCTCGACTATCACCTCCACCCGGGCGGGATCCACGCTCCACGCAAAACGTTCCCGGCACCGATGCGCCAGCAACTCCACCAGCCGGGCCTCGTGGGCTTTGTGCGGATAACCGAGATCCGAGGTGTCCAGCAGTTCCTGCAAGCGCCAGCGGATCGGCGGCGCCACGGGGAAATCCATGTCCGCGACCCACGCCGCCAGAACGTCCTGCCCGTAGTTCTTCCATTTCATCCCGCGACGCCGGCGCAGGGTTTCGATGTCGATGTCGTCGAAGTTCATGAGGGGACCCGGGTGAGAGCGTAGCACGCGCGCCGAAGCGCTGTGTACGAGGTGCGGCGTTTCAAGGACTGCCCGTCTACGGCCGCCGCCCCTCCAGAAGGCCCCAGCGCTGGTCGCCGGCCTCCGCGCGCCGGAGCTTGGCCTCCCAGCCGGCTTCCAGCTTCGCACGCATGCGGTCGTCCATGTTGGTCCCGCGTATCCGGCTCAGCTCCATGTCGAGGATGGCGCGGAATCTCGATGTCAAATCGCGGCCGCAGACGTCTGTGAATCCGGCCGTTTCCAGGAGCGCGACGTATTGCGGCAGGGTAAGCAGGCTGTAGGCGCGCATCTTCAGGTAGTGGGAGAACTCTTCACTCCATGGTTTGTCACCGCAGCAGTAGTCGGTGAACAGCAGCCGGCCGCCAGGTCTCAGCGCGCCCAGCAGTACCTCGAAAAGCTCGGACCTTGTCATGGATATGCAGGAACACGTCGCGGCTGTAAACGGCGTCATAGTAATCATGCCGCTGCAGATCCAGGCAATCGCCGTGTTCCAAGCGCACGAGATCGTTCAATCCGAGCTCGTCACGTCGGCTCTGCGCCATCGTTATCATGTTGTGCGACAGGTCGACGGCATCGACCCGGGCGCCGAACTCGCGTGCCATCAGGAACGCGCTGCCGCCCAGGCCGCAGCCCGCGTCCAGCACCCGGGCTCCGCTCTTCAACCGCAGGCGGCTGATCAGCTCGCGGGCCATCGTTTCGCCGCCGGGACTGACGAAGTCGCGGCCGTACACTGCCTCGTACGCGCGGATCGACGGCTCCGAGTATTGCTCGCTGTCGAGGAACTCGCCGCTGTCGGTTCTTGAATGCGACAAGCCGTTACGCCTTTTCTATCGCGGCCAGGTGGCGACCGAAATCGTCACTTGCCATCAGTGTCTTGCAGCGCTCGAAGCGATCGATGGAGTAGGTCCAGAAATCGTCGACTGGGTTGTCGTTGGCGTGCTGGATGAGCCCCCACAGCGTCCACAGCAGGTCGCACATGGCCTTGTATATGGTCATGCGGCCGAACAGGGAATCGGGCACGCTGCCGCCGCAGTAGGCCTGCATCATCGCCTCGTCGTGCGCAGGGGTGAACCCGGCCTCCACAGACACGTCGCCGAGGTCCCAGATAGGGTCGTTCATGCCCGAGTATTCCCAATCAACGATCCACATGCGCTTCCCGTCGTCTATGAAGTTCTCGGCCAGCGGATCGCAGTGGCACGGCGCCAGCTTGATGGGATTTCCGGCCAACGCGCTACGCACGGCTTCCGCGTCCCGGACCACCTCATGGTAGCCTTCCGGGAGAGTCGCGCCGAGCTTCGCGAGAGTTGCGAGGTAGTCGTCGATCATGCTGAACAGCTCGAATCGGAAGCGAAACTCCATGCCGGAGTCGTGCATGCGTTTCAACGCCAGGGCGGCGCGCGCCGGCGCCCCCTTCACGCTGCGAAAACTTTCCGGAGTCATGGTGGAACCGTCGAGAAAACTGCACAGCATGAGGCCGTCGCTCTCGTCGAAGAACAACACGCGCGCAGAGACGCCCGCCTCCGCGGCGATCCGGGTGTTGTGGGCCTCGATCTTTCTGTCGATATACTGTTCCGTTCCTTCGCCGGGAATGCGCAGCACGTATCTGTCCTCTCCCAGGTCTACCCTGAATACCAGGTTGGTCAGGCCGCCCAGCCGTTCACAGGTGAAACGTTCGGGGGGAACATCCTGGAAAAGGGGTATCCGGGCAAGGGCTTCGGCAATATTAGCTTCCATCATGCCTCCTACGTCGGACCGCGCTTCTAGTGTACCCCGTCACTAGCTCTTGACGCGCAGCATCTCGGGATCGTAAAGGGGAGTGAGGTGAATACGTGCCGGCACGCGCATGGTGGCGATCTCCAGCTCGTAGCGGCCCGACTTCAGGAAGGCGTCGTCGACGCCGTCCGTGTGCCGTACGTAGCCGTATCCGATGTCCTTTCCCACCGTGTAGCCCCAGCCTCCGCTGCCGAGCCAGCCTACCCGCTCGCCGTTGCGATAGATGGTTTCACGCCCCAGTACAATGGCCTCGGGTTCGTCGATGGTGAAGCATGCCAGTCGCTTGTTGACGCCGCCGCCCCGTTGCGCGATCAAGGCTTCTCTACCGAGGAAGGGAACCTCGCTCTTGAGTTTGACCGCCCAGCCCAAGCCGGCCTCGATGGGCGTGTAGTCGGGGCCTATGTCCGAGCCCCAGGCCCGGTAGCCCTTCTCCAGGCGCAGCGACTCGATGGCGCGGTAGCCCGCGTTGGCGATGCCGTATGCCTCCCCAGCCCGCATCAGCTCGTCGTATACGTCCCCGGCCTGCGCCACCGGCAGGTGCAGCTCCCAGCCGAGCTCCCCCACGTAGGTGACGCGCAAGGCATTTACCGGCGCGCCTGCGATCTCGATCTCGCGGGTGGTTGCGAAGGGAAATCCTTCATTGGAAACGTTCGCCCGCGTCACCTGTTCCAGCACGTCCCGGGCCCGCGGCCCCATGAGGGACAGCGTGGCGTAGTCGCCGGTCACGTTGTCGATCCGCACGTTCATGCCGTCGGGGACGTTGCGGCGCATCCAGGCGAGATCGTGGGTCACGAAACCGGTCCCCGTGACGATATAGTAACGGTCGGGGCCAAGGCGCGTGACGGTCAGGTCGCATTCGATGCCGCCTGCGGCGTTGAGCATCTGCGTGTACACCACGCTGCCCGGTGGCCGGGTGACGTTGTTGGCGCAGATCCAGGACAGCGCCGCAGCGGCGTCGGGGCCGCTCAGCATGAATTTCGCGAACGAGCTGGCGTCGAACAAGGCGACCCGTTCCCGACAGGCCCGGTGTTCCCGGCCTACCGCCTCGAACCAGTTCTGCCTGCCGAAGCTGTAAACGTCCTCGGCCTTCGTGCCTTCGGGCGCGAACCAGTTGGGACGTTCCCAGCCCATCTTCGAACCGAAGCACGCACCGTGCTGCCGCAGGCGAGAATACAAGGGAGACACGTGCAGCGGCCGGCCGCTCTCGTGCTCCTCGTGCGGCCAGGCGATCGTGTAGTGCTTGCCGTAGAGCTCGAGCGTGCGTGCCTTCACCCACTGGCGGTCGGCGTGATGGGGCCCGAAGCGCCGGATGTCCACCGCCCACAGGTCGAATGGCGGCTCGCCCCCGACGATCCACTCGGCCAGTGCCCGGCCGGCGCCGCCGCCGCTGGCGATGCCGAAGGCGTTGAATCCACAACCGACGAAGAATCCCCGCACCTCCGGTGCTTCGCCGAGAATGAAGTTGCCGTCCGGCGTGAATGACTCGGCGCCGTTGATCATCTGTTTGATGCCTGCGCTCTGCAGCGCCGGTACGCGCGCCAGGGCCTGCTCCATGAGCGGCTCGAAATGATTCCAGTCCGACTCCAGCAGCATGAAGTGCGCGTCCCTCGGCAGATCTTCCAGAGCGAAAGGGATGGGGTTCGGCTCGTAGCCGCCCATCACCAGGCCGCCGACTTCCTCCTTGAAGTACGTCAGCCGGTCCGGGTCCCGGAGGGTTGGCAGGTCGCGGGGAACGTCGGCGATCGGATCGGTAATCACGTATTGGTGCTGCACCGACTGCAGGGGGACGGTGACGCCTGCCATGCGACCCACCATACCCGCCCATTGTCCGGCGCAGTTGACTACGACCTCGGATCGCAGCTCGCCGTGCTCCGTGATGACGCCGTGGACCCGGCCGCCGGCCACCTTCATGCCAGTCACCGCGCAGTCCTCGATGATCCGCACCTCGCTCTGGCGCGCACCCCTGGCCAGCGCTTGTGTAATGTCGGAAGGATTGGCCTGGCCGTCGGTAGGCAGGTAGGCAGCGCCGACGAGGTCGGAGACATCCATCAGCGGCCACAGCTCGCGCGCCTCGACCGGCGTCAGCAAATGCATCTCCAATCCGAAGCTGTGCGCGGTGGTGGCCTGGCGCTTGATTTCAATCATGCGGTCTTCGCTGCAGGCGAGGCGAAGGCCGCCCACCTTCTTCCAGCCACCGGACTGTCCGGTCTCGGCTTCGAGCCGGTCGTAGAGCTCTACGCTGTTCTTGAGGAGCCGGGTGACGTTGGCATTGGTACGGAGCTGGCCCACCAGGCCCGCGGCGTGGAAGGTGGTGCCGCTGGTGAGCTTCTCGCGCTCCAGCAGGACGATGTCCTTCCAGCCCAGCTTTGCCAGGTGATAGGCGGTGCTGCAGCCCATGATGCCGCCGCCGATCACCACTGCCTGTGCGTGTTTGGGGAAGTCAGACATTGATCCGGTACCGTTTTATTGCCTTAGCACTCGAATGACGGTGTATGCAGCGCACCCGCGACTCCTTCAGCCAGCGCGGAACTCGGCCCACGCCTTGTCGAAGCGGGCAAGGTTCTCGGCTGTGTAGGCGGCGTAGTCGAAGTCGATACTCGAGTGGATCTCCGAGACCATGCTCCACATGCTTTCGCGCAGCAGCGACGCGCACTTCATGGCCGCGTAGCGGTGCCGAAGCTCATCGTGGACCGCCGTCTCGAAATAGGTTTCGAGTAGCCAGTCCTCTTGGGACGGCGACAGCTCGTTGTTCGATGCCAGGCCGCCCAGGTCGAACAACGGGCTGTTGAAGCCGGCATAATCCCAGTCCACCAGCCACAGGCGAGTGCCGTCGTCGATGAAGTTGGCCGCCAGCAGATCGTTATGGCCGAACACCAGCTTCACGGGTCCGACGCTTTCCTCCAGATGCTCCGCGGCCTGCATGAGACGCGGCAGCTCACCCACCATGCGACTGCCAGCCTCGCGCAGGGAGGCGGCATAGTCGTGCAGCACATGGAACACCCAGAAGACCAATGCCGGACCGCGGAAATACCTGGGCATCTCCCTGTGGCAGCGCCTGACCAGCGGCACGATCCGTTGCAGGCAGACGGGTTCCCGGACATCCACCGGCGACAGCGTGTCCCCCTCCACGAACCTCAGGACGATGGCGCCAGGCTCGTGGTGTACGACCTCCGGCGACAAGCCGGCCTGGAAGGCGGCGCGGCTCGCCGCCAGTTCGTTGAAGCGCATGATGCCGTGCAGCGGGATGTCGTTGCCGACCCGCACGAAGTAGCGGCCGCCGGCATCGTCGACGACGAAGTTGGCGTTGGTGATGCCGCCGACCAAAGGCTTCGGCTCCACCGCTGTCTTCCAGCAGCTCAGCTCCGCGGCCCTGCCGTTCGCGTCGTTCATGCCACCAGCCCGAGCTCTTTCTTCTTGCGGGTCGCCCAGGCGCCGATCAGGCGGTCGGCGATCATGGCGATGAATGCCACGCACACGCCGGCGATGATGCCGCGGCCGGTGTCCGCCTTGGTCAAGGCGATGTAGACCTCCTGGCCGAGATCCCGGGTCCCCACCAGGGCGGTGATGACCAGCATGCTCAGAGCCATCATGATGGTCTGGTTGATTCCCAGCATCATCTCCGGGAGGGCGATGGGGATCTGTACCCGCCACAGGATCTGGCGACGGGTGCAGCCGAACGCGCGGGCGGCCTCGATGAGGTGAACGGGGACCTGACGAATGCCGTGGTCCGTGTAGCGAACCGCCGGCACCAGCGCGTAGGCGACGATGGCGATCATGGCGGAGAAGTCGCCGACCTGAAACAGCATGACCACGGGTATCAGGTAAACGAATGAGGGCAGGGTCTGCAAGGTATCGATGACGACCTGCACCATCCGGTGCACCCGTTCCCGCCTCGCCGCCCAGATGCCGATCGGCACGCCGATGAGCGACGCAATGGCCACGGAAATGCCGCACAGGTAGACCGAGATCATCGCCTTCTCCCAGTTCCCCGTGACGGCGATGAACAAAGCCAGGCCGCCTACCAATAATGCGAGCCTCAGCCCGCCGAGCTGGTAGCCGGCCAGCGCCACCATGCCCACTACCGCGCTCCAGGGCAGCGCCACCAGGAATCGCTTGACGGGGATCAGCAGATCCAGCAACAGGGCGTTCTTCACTGCGTTGAGCTGGTCGAAGAAGTTGATGTTGATCCAGGAAACCAGGTCCGACCAGAATGACTGGGTGGTGATCATCAGGCTTTCCGGGTACGACTGGAACGGGCGTGCGATCAGTCCGAGGACCGTCGTCCCCGCTACCAAGGCGACGGCTGCCACCAGGTGGGGATGCGCCCGCAAGAAGCTGCGGGGGCCGGCCCTGTGTGCGGGAGGCGGGCGGTTCGCAAAGCCCTGGCTCAACCTGTCCAGCGCGATGGCAAGGAGCGTGATGGCCAGTCCCGCCTCGATGCCGGCGCCGATGTTGAGCCGCTTGAGAGAGGTCAGGACATCGAAGCCGAGCCCGCCCGCGCCGATCATGGAGGCGATGATCACCATGTTCAAAGACAGCATGATCACCTGGTTGACGCCCAGCATCAAAGTGGGGCGCGCCGAGGGTACCTGGACCCGCCACAGCAACTGCCTGCGCGTGCTGCCGGCCATGCGGCCGAAGTCGACCATCTCCGCCGGCACCTGCCGCAGCGACAGTATGGTGCAGCGGACCATGGGCGGCAGTGCGTAGATAATGGTCGCGATCATGGCCGCCACCGGCCCGAAGCCGAACAGGAACAGTATCGGCACCAGGTAGGCGAACACCGGCACCGTCTGCATCAGATCGAGTACAGGCGTGATCACCCTGGCGGCGCGGGGGCTGCGAAAGCCGGCAATGCCCACGGACAGCCCGAGGGCCACGCCTATCGGCACCGCGATCAGTATCGACGACAGGGTGATCATGGCGCTCTCCCAGCGGTCGAACACCGCCAGGTACAGGAAGCATCCGCCGACCAGCAGGGCCAGGCCCCAGCTCCCAGCGCAGTGGCCCATCACCACCACCACCGCAACCACCGCCAGCCACGGCAGCGGTTCGATGTGCATGGCCTCCCGGCCGCCGAACGACAGGTCGAATCCCGAGGACAGCAGCCCCTGCGCCGTGGCCAGCGGCCAGTACAGCAGCCAGGAAATGGAGCGGGTGAACTCCTTGAAGGTGAACAGTCCGAGATCGAAGTCATTGATCAGCCACTTCATGAAGTCGCTGATCCAGAATCGCAGCGGCACTTCCCATTCGCGTGGATACTGCCACGCCGCCGGCCAGGCTTCCCGCAGGAGATAGACGAAGAAGGTAAAGGCCAGCGCCGCCGTCCAGGCCGCGATCCACGGCCGGTAGTGCCATTGCCCACCGCGGGCTTCGCGAACGGCAACCGCGGTGTTCATGCGTGGTTGTTTCCGCCGACCAGCACGTCGAGCACCGACTGGCGGCTCAGGTGCCCGATGACCTTGCCGTTCCCGTCGGTCACCGCCACCAGCGGTGCGCCGTTCACCAGCCGCGCCGCCAGGTCCTGCACCTTGGCGGTGGCGGGCACGCTTTCGGTCGGTGCCGGCCCGTCCCCCGGCGGCATCATGATGGCGCGCGCTGAAAGCACCTTGGCGCGCGGAATGTCGCGGGTGAACTCGGCTACGTACTCCGTGGCGGGATGCAGCACCAGGGCTTCGGGCGATCCGGTCTGGATAATGTCGCCGTCCTTCATGATGGCGATCCGGTCGGCGAGGCGTATCGCTTCCTCGAAGTCGTGAGTGATGAACACGATCGTCTTGTGAAGCATGTTCTGCAGGCGCAGAAACTCGTCCTGCATCTCCCGGCGGATCAAGGGATCGAGGGCGGAGAAAGGCTCGTCCAGAAACCAGATCTCCGGCTCCACCGCCAGGCTGCGCGCGATGCCGACGCGCTGTTGCTGACCGCCGGAAAGCTCGCGGGGATAGTAGCTCTCGCGCCCGGTGAGGCCGACGATATCGATCATCTCCCGGGCGCGCTTTTCGCACGCCTTGCGGTCGATGCCTTGTATACCAAGCGGAAAGGCGACATTGCCCAGCACCGTCAGGTGGGGCAACAGCGCGAAATGCTGGAACACCATGCCCATCTTGTGGCGGCGGATCTCGATGAGCTCCTTTTCAGACGCCTGCAACAGATCGCGCTGGTCGAATATCACCCTTCCGGCGGTGGGTTCGATCAAACGCGACAGGCAGCGCACCAGGGTCGACTTTCCCGAGCCCGACAATCCCATGATGACGAAGATCTCGCCCTCGACGACGCCGAGATTGACGTTGCGCACGGCGCCGATAAGCCCGGCGTTCGAAAGCTGCTCGTGGGTGGGGTTGGAATCATGCGCCGCGAGAAATTTCGCGGCTTCGTCGCCGAATACCTTCCAGATCCCTTCGCAGGATATCTTCAATCTGGATTCGGACGATCCGGCGTCCGCGGGATCCCCCGGTGAGGAGTTGTCGATCGACACCATCCGCCCGCTGCTGCGTTGAAAGGTCCGGACGCCGGGCGGCACAACCGGCGTCCGGAGAATTACGCTGTCAGGTGCACTCGGTCCACTTCTTCCAAGTGCCGTCGTTGGCCTTGAGCCATTCCTCGACCACGTCGTCGACTTTCTGGCCGTCGAGGTCGACCTTGATAATCATCTGACCCATGGCCTGGTTGTCGATCTTGAAGTTGCGCACCGCCTTGTAGGCGCAGGGCCACTTGGTTTCGCCGCCTTTCCAACCGACTTTCTTGATCCATCCCTGCGGCTTGCCGCAATCGTAGGCCATCTTCTTGTTGATGCCCCATGAAGGGTCGTTGTAGCACTCGTCGGTGTAGGGCGGGAACTCGACCCATTCGCCCTTGAACTTGATGGGCGCCCAGTGGGGCGTGTAGATCCAGGCGAGGATCGGCGCCTTGCGCTCGTATGCGGATTGCACTTCGGCGAACAGCGCGGCATCGGTGCCGGCATGGACCACTTCATAGTTGAGCCCCAGCGCTTCGACGCGTTCCTCGTCGAACCCGGCCCAGGTGACGGGTCCGGCGAGGTAACGCCCCTTGGGAGCGGTCTCGGGAGTGGAGAATGCCTCCGCGCACTTGTTGAGCGCCTTCCAATCCGGCAGACCCGGGCACTTTTCCTTCATGTAGAGCGGATACCACCACTCCTCGCGGGCATGCATTCCAGTCTCGCCGAGGTCGACGGTGTTGCCGGTCTTGAGACTTTCTTCCAGGGCCTGCTTGCCGGTGGTTTCCCACATCTCCATCGCGACATGGAGGTCTCCGGATTCAAGGCCGGCGAACTGAGCGATGTAGTCGGCCTGCTGGTACTTCACGTTGTAGCCCATCTCTTCCAGCACTCTGCCCATGAGGTGGGTGGTGATGTACTGGCCGGTCCAGTCGTGAATGGTAAGAATGATGGGATCTTTCGATTCCGGCACGGCTCCCATGGCGGATGTCGAAGACATGACGGCGGCGGCGACTGCAACTACAGCCAATCGCTTGATTTTGCTGTACATAGTTACCTCCTCTTTCTTTGATGATCGCCATGGACGACGCCCGTCACTCGTCGATAAAGGCACGTTTCGGGGGGATCGCCTGTATTCTGGCGGTTTCGATATTTACCCCAAACCCCGGTAAAGTCAACAATCCAAATCCATGTACGTGTGCGCTGTCGTGCGGCACATCATGAAGTTGGCGTTGCGTACTACCGATGGCGTCGAAAGCGTCGTGTTGGTTGCACCAAGTCGCGCAAGAATCGGAATGCTTTCGCGATCGCCGGTTGCTAGACTGATTGCCGCAAGACCAGAGGCAACATACCAATGGGGAAGTCCAGCACGGAGACCTTTACATCCACGCACCGGCGGATCGTCGACTTCGACTGGGAACGTGTCGCGATGGGACTCGATCAGGACGGCTGCGCGACCGCCGCAAAGGTGCTCACCGTGGCCGAATGCCGGCGGCTCAGCGCCCTGTACCGAGACGACGATGCATTCCGCAGGCGGGTCGTGATGGCAAGGCACGGCTTCGGCCAGGGCGAATACCGCTACCTCAGCTATCCATTGCCGGACGAGGTCCAGGCGCTTCGCGAAAGCCTGTATCCGCCGCTGGCCTCGATAGCCAATCGCTGGGGCAAATGCTTGGGCGAGCGTACCGTGTTCCCCGGCACCCTCCCAAAGTACCTCGCCCGCTGCCATCGCGCCGGCCAATCGCGTCCCACACCGCTTATACTCAGGTACCAGCGCGGTGATTACAACTGCCTGCACCAGGACCTGTACGGAGAACTTGTTTTTCCATTGCAGGTAACGGTGCTGCTCAGCAACCCCGACCGGGATTTCAGCGGCGGCGAATTCATGCTGGTGGAGAACCGCCCGCGTCGCCAGGCCAGGGGACGGGTGATCCCGCTGCGGCAGGGCGAGGCGGTAATCTTCCCGGTCCACCATCGCCCGGTGCGCGGCACCCGCGACTACTACCGCGCCACCATACGCCACGGTGTGAGCCCGTTGCATGCGGGGGAACGTTTCGCCCTCGGTATCATCTTCCACGACGCGGCGTGAACCCGGGAGCCGGAGCTGAGAGGTATTTGGTGCGCACAAACGGTTTTAGACGAAGGGTCCCCTCTCCCTCAGGGAGAGAGCCAGGGTGAGGGCAAACGGCGTTTGGAATGGTGCTGTGCTAGTACCTGATCGATAGTTGACAGGACCACGGCCAGCATGGGTCGGGGGAGGCCTTCGGCGTCCCGCTGAAACCCCTCCCCGGTTCATGCACAGCACTCCCGCCAACAATCTGAACACCCGCACCAAACAGCGCCCCCCACAAGATATTTAAGTCCCACGACCGCAGCACGACATGGGTTGTCGGGCTGAAGCCCGACCTTCAGGGTATATTCCGCAAGCGCGAGAGGGTTCTAGCAGGCTGTTGAAAAACAGCCTGCTAGTGTGAGACAGGGATGTCTCGCCGCGAATCAAGCACTGTAAGTGCTTAATTCGGCGTAGCCGAGTGCGGACAGGCGCCGCGCCCGGCGCGTTGAAAAAGGCCAGGATGGCGTTTTTCAACATCCTGCTAGTGGTTCCGGCGTGCTCCGGGTTGTGGTGTTGGGGGGAGAAGTCGCTTGTGTTCGGCTAGGGATCGCCGGTGCCGATGTCGGCTTTTCGGCGTGCAACGTAGTCGTCTATGGCCTCGCGCCGCGCGGGGTCGATGGGCGGTGGCTCGAACTCCTCCAGTACCTTTTGCCAGATTTCCGTGGCGCGGGCGGTCGCGGTCTTGGCACCGGCCAGCACCCAGTTCTCGTGGTTCTGCCAGTCGCTGAGCAGCGGCTCGTAGAACGCGGTCCTGTATCGCTCCATGGTATGCCCGGTTCCGAAGAAGTGGCCGCCCGGTCCCACCTCGTTGATGGCCTCCAGGCCGATTTCATCCTCGGAGACCTCGATGGGTCGCAGCGTGCGGGCCATGGCCTGAAGCGACTCGATGTCGATGATGGCCTTTTCGAACGACGCCACCAATCCGCCCTCGAGCCAGCCCGCGGCGTGATAGACGATGTTGCCGTGACCCATCACGGCACCCCACAGGGCGGCCTGGGTCTCGTAAACCGCCTGGGCGTCCGCGGCATTGGAAGCATTGCAGGCACTGGTACGGTAGGGCAGCCCGTAGCGGCGGGCGAGCTGGCCACCGGCGATGTTGGCCAAGGCGTTTTCGGGGGTTCCGAATGCCGGGGCACCAGACCGCATATCGACATTGGAGGTGAATCCACCGTAGACACAGGGAGCACCCGGGCTGGCGAGCTGAACCATGGCAAGACCGAATACCGCCTCGGCGTTCTGCTGCACCAGCGCGCCCGAAAGCGTGGCCGGCGTCATGGCCCCCATCAGGGTGAACGGAGTGACGATGACGGCCTGCCCGTGCCGCGCCATGTAAATGGCGGCGTCCGCCATGGTGTCGTCCAGCTTGCGCGGCGAATTCACATTGATATTGGTGATTACGGACGGATCTCCCTTCAGGTCGTCCACCGACAGGCCGCGCCCGAGCGCGATCATTGCCACCGCGTCGCGGACCCTTCCTTCACCGATGGGCACCGCGCTGAATATCTTATCCGTGAGCAGGATTGTCTCCCGGTAGGTGTCCAGGTGGCGGTTGTTGGGCGGTAGCTCAATGGGGGCAGTGGTCTGATTGCCCATCATGGAGATGACATTGAAGTACTGGGCCAGGCTTACCAGCTTGCGATAGTCCTCGAGATTCCCGGCACGTCGACCGTTGATACAGTCGTGGACGTTTGGGGGTCCGGAGACAAATCCGAAGTGGATGTTGTTGGCGCCGATATCGATCGCCTTGGATGGGTTCCGAGGTGTGAGCACGAAGGTGGGGGGAGCGTGCGACAGTGCTTCCATGAACAACTCCCTGGGGGCCCGCACCATTTCACTGTTTTCGTCCACCTCGGCCCCGGCCTGCCTGAAGAGTTGCCTCGCCTGGGCCGACAGCAGCTCGATACCCTGCTCCTCGAGCAGTCGCATCGAGGTGTCGTGAATCATTTCCAGCTGTTCGGGGGACAGCGCTTCCAGCGGCGCGAAGCGGCTCTTCAATGCCTGGAACGGAAGCTGGCGAATACCAGGCTGCGGTTGCCCTTCGGTCCCAGAGGAACGGCTGCGTCGGCTTCGTCGTCTTCTTGGCTCGGCCATGGGTTTCTCGGCTTTTGCTTTACAGTGTTGCAGCAGCAATAGTGCCTGCGTAGCCCGCCGGCCTATCGGCCAAATCCGGCCTATCCTGTAATCACATCGACGTCGAGTCCTGACAGTGCTGACTGGGCCACGCTTACGCGATGCCGCCGCGGCATGGTCTAATGCGCGTGTTCAAGTGTGGACAGCGACGCTGGTCGCGGCGGCAACACGAGGACCCAGCCACGTCCGGAATCTCGAATTTTCCATTCGTGCGAAAGCCTTCTGCACGAAGCATCCTGACAGTGCTCGCACTGGTCTGGATTACGGCGACATCGACCGGTGCCGCGGCGCCCCTGCCCCTCGACAAGATCCTGCTTCCGGAAGGCTTTCGTATCGAGCTGTATGCCCGCGACCCAAATGCCCGTTCCATGACCTTGAGCACCGCCGGCATATTGTACGTAGGGAATCGCAGCGGCGGCGTCTACGCGGTGGTGGATGCCGGCGTCGACTGATCGGTCGTCCGGAAGATCGCGCGGGACAACGAAGTAAAATCTCCAAACGCACCCCCGAGGTCGTTGCCTCACGAGAGCCTTATAATCGGCCGCCAGGGGCCATGGACAGCGTCCCTTCAAACGAACGGAGCTACGATAGGGAAGTGAATATCGAATGAAGAGCCCGCTATCCCATCGAGGATGAGAGGGTGGGCAACAGTCATCGTCAACGAGATCAGCATCATGATAGGCCGACTCAATCACGTCGCCATCGTCGTCCCCGACCTGGGCGCGGCGAGCTGTATTTATCGGGAGCAACTGGGTGCCGTGGTATCCGAGCCCGTGGACCTGCCCGAACATGGTGTCACGACCGTGTTCGTGCAGCTGCCCAATACCAAGATCGAGCTGCTGCATCCGCTGGGTGACGATTCTCCGGTTGCAGCGTTCCTGCAGCGTCATCCCGGCGGCGGTATGCATCATCTTTGCTACGAGGTGGAGGACGTCAAAGCGGCAGCCCGGCGCCTGTCCAAGCAGGGGGCACGCGTGCTGGGGGACGGCAATCCGAGGACCGGTGCCCACGGCAAGCCCGTTGTGTTTCTTCATCCAAAGGATTTCTGCGGCACGCTCATCGAGCTGGAGCAGGTGTGAACCAATCATGGTCCACGGACCGGAATCCGGAGGCAACCGGTTCAGCGATCCGGCGCCGCCTTGGTGCGCTACAGCCCCTGCTCTACCGTCAAGTACCCATCAGCCGCCACATGGAGGCTGCAGGATTCGTGGGTACGTATGCCACGGCGTGGCCGTGTCAATCACGGAGTGGTCCAGCAAACGCACAAGGCTGAATCCGCTGCGTAATCCCGGGCGGCGCAGGACTTCTCTATGAACGCTGGCCGGCGGCGGTGATGGTTTCCAGATTGATCGCCGGCACGTACTCAATCTCTTTCCCGGCGCCGCGTGCGGCTTTCTTTATGATGCTCTCGAGATTGGGACGCTTTTCGGCCGGGGCCTCTCCCGATCCGATTCCGCCGCCCAGTTCGATGATCTTCTCTACGCCGTCGTCCAGGGCGGTCTGCAGGCAGCCGGCCCAGTTTACCGGGTGGAAAAGCTGGAAGAATAGCCGTGCCTTGATCTGCTGCGGATCGGGGTCGTGGTAGGTGCCGGTGTAATTCGACAGGACCTTGAACGCCGGCTCGCCGATGCGGGCGTCGTCCAGCACTGCTCGAAAGCGGCGCGCCGCGTCAACCATGTAGTAGGTGTGGAATGCGCCTTCGGTCCTCAGGCGGACGGGCCGTCGCTTGGGGTTGGCTTCCTGAAACGCGGTCTCCAGCTGGTCGAGGTCTGCCGAAGCGCCGGCGACGACAGTCTGCTGCGCCAGGTTGATTCCGCCGATGGCGCAATAGAACTTGTCCGACCACCCCCGCGCCTCCTCCAGGCCCACGGGCAGCGCGGACATCTCCCCTTCACCAAAATCTCCCATTAGCTCGCCGCGGTTCTGGACCAGGCGCAGGGCATCCTCGAAGGTGAGGGCACCCGCCGCCACCAGCGCCGAGTATTCTCCGAGGCTGTGCCCGGCGGAGGCCGACGCGGCGACGTCGCCGGCTACTTCCTGCAGCACTTGCAGGCACGCGATGTGGTGGGTGAGCAGCGCAGGCTGCGTGAAGCGGGTAAGGTTGATCTTGTCGTCGGGGTCGTCGAAGGACAGCCTCTTGATGTCGTAGCCGAGCACTTCGCTCGCTTGCTGATAGGTCTGGTCGGCGACGTCGAAAGCGCCGCACAGGTCGCTGCCCATGCCTTTGTACTGGGAGCCCTGTCCGGGAAAGATCAGCAGGGTTTGCGATGTCATGTGTCGGTCCTCTATTTTTTCTCTTGGTCCGGACGACGGCGCGGGCCGATATGGCCCCGCCCTCTCAATTTGTGAACCCCCCGCGTGCGAGAGGAATCGGCTATCCTGAATTATCGAGGCGGATAGCCAGGGCGTTGATGCCGAGCTTCGCCAGACGTTTTCTGTCGAGCAGGACCTTTCGTTTGCTGTCGTAAGGTCCCATGCGAACGCGGTAGTACATTCCTTTGGACCGAATGCTAACTCTTTGCACCACGGCTTCAAAGCCGGCCAGGGCCAACTTGGCCTTCATTTCCTCGGCGTCGCGGGCGGATCTGTAGGCGCCGGCCTGCAGTATGTAACGTCTGTCCGGCTGCTCTTCCTTCACGGGCTCGTCGTCGCTGATGATATCGCCGTCGGACATCAGGTCGTCCATGTTGGGCAGCACTTCGTGGTAGTCGAGTTTGACCTCGGGTGCCGGCTTGGGTGCCTTGGCGGGGACCGCGGACTTGGTCGGGACGCGGGGCGCCTCCTCCTTCTTCAAGAGGGAACGTATGCCGCTGCCGAACTGCCCCGGACGATCTTCCCGGGAGCCCACGTACAGCGCGGTGAGTATCGCCGCGCACATCAGGCCCACTACCAGGGTGCCCCACGGCATGCGCCTCCGTCCGCGCTTCCTGCGCGTGCCTGAGCCGCGTGATTTTCTGCGCGCCTGCGCCACGCTACATGGAGTTCGGAGCGGACACGCCGATCAGCGACAAGCCGTTGTAGAGCACCTGCCGGGTGGCATCGATCAAGGCAAGCCGGGCATTACGGCGCTCCGTGTCGGATTCCAGGAACCGGTGGGCGTTATAGTAAGTGTGCAGGCCGTTGGCGAGCTCGCGCAGATAGAACACGACTTGGTGCGGCTCGAAGCTCGCCGCGGCCGAGGCCACCACGTCCGGGTAGCGGGCCAGCAGCTTCGCGAGGTCCAGCTCGTGTTCTTCGCCGAGCAGCCCCGGATCCGCGCTTGCCAGCCCATCGATTTTCATGCCCCGGTCACGGGCCTGCTCGAAGACGCTGCATATACGCGCGTGGGCGTACTGCACGTAGTACACCGGGTTATCGTTGGACTGGGACGTGGCCAGGTCCAGATCGAAGTCGAGGTGCTGGTCGGGCTTGCGCTGCACGTAGAAGAAACGAGCGGCGTCGGTGCCGACCTCCTTGCGCAGTTCACGCAGGGTGACGAACTCACCGCTGCGAGTAGACATTGACACTTTTTTCCCCCCGCGATACAGCACGGCGAATTGCACGAACTCCACGCGCAGGCGGTCGCCGTCGCCGCCGCAAGCCTGCACCGCTGCTCTTACACGCGGGAAATAGCCGTGGTGGTCCGCCCCCAGCACGTCGATCATGACGTCGTAGCCGCGGTCGAACTTGTCCAAGTGGTAGGCGATGTCCGGGGCGAAGTAGGTGGGCACGCCGTTTTCCCGCACCACCACGCGGTCCTTCTCGTCGCCGAATTCGCTCGAGCGGAACCACACCGCGCCGTCCTTCTCGTAGGTATAGCCGGAGCGGCGCAGCCGGTCTATGGTGCGTTCGAGCGCCCCTGAGTCGCGCAGTGATTGCTCGGAGAACCAGCGATCGAAGACCACGCCGAACTCCTGGAGATCGGAGCGTATGTCTTCCAGCAGCCAGCTCCGGCCGGTCTCCAGCACCAACTGGAATTCGGTCTCACCCAGTTCCTCGCGCATCCAGCTGATCGATTCGTCCAGTGCTTGCTCGTCGTCCGCCGCCAGCATGTCCATGCGGTCGCTGTCGGGAACTCTCGCCAGGGAATCGCCCCGGGACCGTCTCACCAGCTCGGCGATTTGCCTGATGTACTCGCCCTGGTAAGCGCGTGCCGGAAACGGCAGCTCGGGTGTCGACGCCTGGAGATAGCGCAGCCAGATGCTCAGGGTCAGGATGTCCATCTGCCTGCCGGAATCGTTGACGTAGTATTCCCGCTCGACATCGTATCCGGCCGCCGTCAGCAGCCTCCCTAAAGTATCGCCGTAGGCGGCGCCCCGCCCGTGCCCTACGTGCAGCGGCCCGGTCGGATTGGCGGATACGAACTCGATCAGAACCCGCCGGCCGTCGCCCAGGCCGCATCGTCCGAAGCGCTCGCCTTCCTCCCGGATACGCGTGACCACGTCGAACTGCGCCGCCGCGGCGATGAAGACGTTGATGAAGCCGGGGCCGGCGATCTCCACCTTGTCGATCATCGGTGCGGAGGGAAGCTTCTCGATGATCGACTGCGCCAACTCCCGCGGCGCCATTCCCGCCGGCTTGGCGAGGGCAAGGGCGACGTTGGTGGACAGGTCGCCGTGACCCTTCTGTCGGGGCTGCTCGAACCGGGGTTCGATAGGGCAGTCGGACGGTAGTACGCCCTGCTCGCGCAGCCGTTCCAGGGCATCGGCGAATATTGCGTGCAGCGCGTCTTTCAATGCAGGAAGCCTTGCTCAAAAAAGTGGGCGCGATTCTAACAGGATGAAACCGCCATGTTAGCCGAAACTAGGGGCCTTCTTCCGCCAGCCGACGAACCTTCCGATACACGACGTGGCTGGCGAGCATGATCATCACCACGGAAGCGGCGAACAGATACAGCCCGTAGTGCAGCTCCGTCGTCGCCAGAGGTCCGAGCTTTACGCTGGCTATAAGTATTGCGACAACGAACACGTCCAGCATCGACCACTTGCCCAGGGCATCCATCCAGCGCAGGAGCCGTCGGTGGGCCGAACGAGGCCGATTCCAGGAATAGAACAGCAGGGCCAGCTTGACTACCGGCAGCACCAGGGTGAACAGGGCGAGCAGCACGAACAACGGATAGTCCTGCTGCAGGTAGAACTGCCAGATTCCCGAAACGACCGAGAACGTGTTGTGGACCAGTACCAGCTTGGTCAGTGTCAGCATCGGCGCCCAGATACCCACGCCGAACGTCAGCGCGGACGCCAGTAGAAACAGATTGACGACGACGTGCTGAGGCCTTTCCCACCGGTTGCCGCGAGATTGCACGCCGAACGACGCCATCGCTCAGTACATGTCCACCGGGTCGATGTCGATGGACCAGCGCACTTGTCTCGACCGTGGCCAGGTTTCCAGCCACGTCAGCCACGGTGTCAATACGTCGCGAAGGGTGGAGCGCTCGGGGGCGCTGAGCAGCAGCTGGGCGCGAAAACGACCGGCGCGTTTCTCCATGGGGGCGCGCACCGCGTCCATGACGCGAATGCGTCCGTGCTCCGGGTGCTCGAGGAGCTGGCGCCGGGCGGCGCGGAGGAACTCCAGTGCGGTGTTCGCGCGCGTCGATTCCGCGCGCAGGAGAGCGAAGCGGGTGTAGGGCGGGTAGGCGGCGGCTTCGCGCTCCGCCAGCGCGTACTCGGCAAACCGGGAATAGTCGTGCCCGGCAAGCTCCCGGAAGACCGGGTGCTGCGGATACATGGTCTGGATCATCACTTCTCCGGGATGCACGTCGCGGCCCGCCCGGCCCGATACCTGCAGGAGCTGCTGAAACAGCTGCTCGGTAGCGTGATAGTCGACGCTGTACAGGCCCTGGTCCGCGTTCACCACACCCACCAGTGTCACATAGGGGAAGTCGTGCCCCTTGGTCAGCAGCTGGGTGCCTACAAGTATATCGGCCTTGCGGTCCCGGGCCGCCTGCAGGCTGGTCTCCAGGGATCCCTTGCGCCGGGTACTGTCACGATCGATGCGTACGATCCTGGCGTCCGGCAGCCTCTTGCGCAGACTGTCTTCGAGACGCTGGGTCCCGGACCCCAACGGCCCGAGGGAGGTACCCTGGCACTGGGGACAGGCCGTTTGCGGCCGCTGCTCCCTGCCGCAGTGATGGCACAGCAGCTTGTTGATGCTGCGGTGCAGGGTCATATGGGCGTCGCAACGCTCGCACTGTGCGTGCCAGCCGCACTGGTAGCAGCACAAGACCGGCGCATACCCGCGGCGGTTGATGAAGACCAGGCTCTGCTCCGAACGCTCCAGGCGTGCGGCCAGCGCCTGGAAGAGAGCGGTACTGATCCCGTCCTGCGCCGCGGAGCGACGCATGTCGATGAAGCGTATCCGCGGCAACTCGGAGCCTTTGGCCCGGCTGCTGAGTACCAGGCGCCGATAGCGTCCCAGGGACGCGTTGTACATGGATTCCAGGGACGGCGTGGCGCTCCCCAGCACGATCGGAACGTTCTCCAGCTTGGCACGGTACACCGCTACGTCGCGGGCGTGGTAGCGCAGCCCGTCCTGTTGTTTGTAGGACGGGTCGTGCTCTTCGTCCACCACTATCAGGCCGGGCCTGAGCAGGGGGACGAATACTGCCGAGCGCGTGCCCAGCACGACCGGCGAGTGTCCCTGCCGGGCGCGCCACCAGTTGTAGTGGCGTTCCCCCGGCGCCAGTCCCGAGTGCAACACGGCCACGGACCTCCCGAACCGTTCCTGCAGGGCATTCACGAGCTGCGGGGTGAGGGAAATCTCAGGCACCAGCACCAGCGCCTGCCTGCCGCGGCTCACTACCTCGCGGATGGCTTCGAGGTATACCTCTGTCTTGCCGCTGCCCGTCACGCCGTACAGCAGCGACGGACAGAAGCCGGCTGCGGTATTGATCGCACCTACGGCGCTGCGCTGGTCGTCGTTGAGGTCGAACTCACGCGGAGGCACCTCGTCCAGAGTCGGCTCCGAGTAGGGCGCGCGCTCGATCCAGCCCCGTCCGATCAGGGCCGCAAGGGGCTTGCGCCAATGCGCCGTGATCAGCTTGAGCGCGGGCGCGTCCAGGCAATGCCCGGGCGCATTCTCGAAGGCATTCATGATTCTTTGTTGTGCCGGCGCCCGGCTCAGGGTCTGCGAGGTGTCGATGCCGGTCCTGGTAAGGGAGAAGTGCTCGGGAATGTCCGGCGTCAAAGCACGGTTGCCGCGCAGGACTTTGGGCAGGGCCGTTCGCCACGCGATGCCGATGGGTTGTTGATAGTATTGGGCGGCCCAGCCCACCAGTTCTCGAAGCGTCTCTGGAAGCAACGGCGCGGCATCCAGGAACGAAACAACGCGCTTGAGGGTGTGCGACGGCGTACGCGAAGACGAGGCAGTGCTGGTCACGACTCCGACCAGGCGTCGATTGCCGAACGGAACCAATGCCCGGACTCCCGGTGCCGGCGTTTCCGCGGTATCGCCGGGCAACAGGAAGTCGAACTCGCGGCGAAGCGGAACCGGCACCGCCACCCGAACGATCGGCAGCGGGTTCATCACGCCAATCTAGCACAGCGATTCTTCATCGCCGCCGCCGGTAACTCCCTGTTTTGGGGATCGTTTTCGAATTAACCACAGGAACTGTGGATAACTGTGTGCATAACTTATGAAGGTATCGTTACAGATCCCGCGGAACGATCGTTCAAGCGTTGTTGCACAAATATTGCGCAAAATGATTTCTCCAATCAAATCAACGAGTTGCGAAATTCGCATCGATGCGCGCCGGAATGCTTCCGAAACCCCGGTCGCCGATTTGCGCCCGGCCCCGGCTGTGCATAAATTACGGCGGGGTCCCCGAGACGGGCTTTCAAGCAATTCAGACAGTTACGTGAAATACCTGCGTTGATACGTCAAAAAGAGCTCCCAACAGACTCCCGCATCTGGGACCGCATAGCGGACGCGATTGCCGAAGCGACTGGTGCGTCCTTCCGTCCAAAGGAGACCGCAGATCTCGGCGGCGGGTGCATCAACCGGGCGCTGCGAATGTCGGACGGGGAGCGGAGCTTCTTCGTCAAGGTCAACGAGCCTCGGTCGATGCAGATGTTCGAAGCGGAAAGAGCCGGGCTTGCCGAGCTCGCCACGACGGGGGGACCGAGAGTGCCCATGTCCATTGCGTCCGGCAGCACCGAGGAGGCTGCGTTCCTGGTGCTCGAGTTCATTCCCCTGTCGCGTCCGTCCGGAGAAGCCTGGGCGCGGCTCGGAGAGCAGCTTGCCATGCTGCACCAGCGCTCGGCGCAGGAATTCGGATGGGGTCGCGAGAACACCATCGGATCCACCCCGCAGGACAACGACTGGATGGCTGACTGGATCGATTTCTGGCGGGAGCGGCGGCTCGGATACCAGTTGAGGATCGCTGCGTGCAATGGGCTGGACCCCGCTACGGTGTCCCGCGGAGACCGGCTTCTCGATCGCCTGGATGATCTCCTTGGCGGCCATGCGCCGAAACCGTCCCTGCTGCACGGCGACCTATGGAGCGGCAACGTGGCGGCCGACGCCGGCGGCAACCCAGTGGTGTTCGACCCCGCCGTCTACTATGGAGATCGGGAAGTCGATCTCGCCATGACAGAGTTGTTCGGAAGCTTCGACCGGCGTTTCTACAGCGCTTATCGGGACGCCTGGCCCGTGAGTCCCGGCTACGAAGTTCGGAAGGTGCTCTACAACCTCTATCACGTTCTGAATCATTTCAACCTGTTCGGCGGAGGCTACGGAGCCCGGGCCGGCGCTATGATCGAGCACTTGTCGTCCCCGTGAGGCACCTTTACGAGGCCCCCCGGAGGCTGAACCGCGGCATCGTCCAAAGCGTTCATATCCCCATGTTGGCGAGCGTCATCATGATGTTGTTCAAGAGGGACGTGGTGTTCGGATGGCGTACCTCCAGCTCCTTGATGGATTCCTGCAGGTTGCTGACGAGACCCTGATGATCCTCGGTTCCAGGCTCCGTGAGCTTCTTATCGAGCTCCTCGATTATGGCGTTGAGGCGCTGCCTTGCGTCAACGTCTTCGCTCGGCAGAGCCGCCACCTCATTCCGAAGCCCGTCGATAAGCTTCCTCAAATCTTCTACGCTCATTCTCTTGAACTACCTCTCGATGACTCCCGGCCGCGCGCTGCGCGTTCGAGACAGAATTGATCTGCGTTGCCTTTCCCGGCAAGTTTATCACCGTATGACGATGGAGGGATTCCGTCCTGTCGAGGGAGCTACCTGCGGCGCGGCTCGATGTCGCCGGTATGGATAGCGAATCGGCCGTTGCGCCGGTCTTCCAGGAACAGCCGAAGCGATCGGTCTATGACCGGAAAGGCGATCTCCGCCCAGGGGATCTGTTCTTCCGTGACCAGGTCGCAGCTCAGGCTTTCCTGGCCGGGCGCGAACTTGCGCTCCGGCATTCGAGCCCGGAATATCACGTAGACCTGGCTCACATGGGGAATGTTGAACATACCGAACAACTCCAGATCGGCGACCTGGGCCAGAGCTTCCTCCATGGTCTCGCGCGCCGCCGCCTGCTGCACGGTCTCCCCGTTTTCCATGAATCCCGCAGGAAGCGTCCACCTGCCGAGCTGCGGCTCGATGCCCCGCTTGCACAGGAGAATCCGGTCCTCCCACACCGGAATGCAGCCGGCGACGATCTTCGGATTCTGGTAGTGTATGGCGTCGCAGTGATCGCACACGTATCGCGGCAGCGTATCGCCTTCCGGTACGCGCACAACAACCGGTTCACCACAATTCGAGCAGTAATTCACGAGTGCGACGGGATCATCTTGTCGGTGAAAGCGTATGACGCTATGCTGCGCCGCTTTTGAGTATCCGCGCCGGGGAGTGTACCGGCATAAAGTTTCAAGTCAAAAAGCCCAAGTCAAAGAATCAGTTCATTGTGAAAAGAAAAGACAAGCACAAGCACCGCAAGCTGCCCAAGCACAGATTCACGGCCGCCACGGCCGACAAGTATGAACTCTACCAGCTCGCGGTGCAGTCGCCGGAAGAAGACATCGACTTTCTCATCAACGTCTACGAGACCGAGCGCGGGCGCCCCCCGCGACATTTCCGCGAGGACTTCTGCGGCACCGCCTTGTTGACCGCCACCTGGATCAAACGCGACCCGGCTAACACCGCCGAGGGTTTCGATATCGATCCCGAGCCCGTTAAATGGGGCAAAGCCGAGCATTTCGCCGCACTCGGCGAGGATGCACGGCGGGCGACGATTCACCTGGAGGACGCCCGCGAGCCCAGCGACAAGGCGCCGGACGTGCGTTGTGCCCAGAACTTCTCCTACTGGATCTTCAAGACCCGGCCGGAGATGCTGGACTATTTTACCCGGGTTCGGGAGGACTTGGCCGAGGACGGCATGTTCGTCATCGATCTGCACGGCGGCCCCGAGTCTACGGACCTGATGGAGGAGGAAACGGAGATGGAGGAGGAGGGCTTCACCTATGTCTGGGACCAGGACGAGCACTGGCCGGTGACGGGGGAGGCCCGCTTGTTCATCCACTTCCGGTTTCCCGACGGCACCGAGATGAAGCGAGCCTTCGAGTACAACTGGCGCCTGTGGGGCCTGATGGAGCTCAAGGAAGTGCTGCAGGATGCGGGATTCAGCCAGGTCGACTGCTATTGGGAAGGCACCGACGAAGACGGCGAAAGCGGTGACGGGGTTTTTACCAAGGACACCCGGGGCGAGCACTGCGCCTCCTACGTTGCCTATCTGGTCGCCCTCAAGTAGGTGCCTCGCGACCAACGAGTTATCGAACACTCGGGCCTGAAAAGCTGAGCCAGTTGCGTTACACTGACTCGTATAAGATTCAATCCCCATCTGGCCCGGCGGTTCGGGCCCGTCGCCGGGGGCCCGCACAGACAAGATTGAACGTGAGGTAATCTCATGACCAATATGGGTGTCCGCCCGCACAGTGACCATGGCCTGGAGCATCACGGGCTGCAAAATCTGGGATCCACCTACTGGAATCTCACCACCGGCTCCCTGATCGAGCATGCCATACGCCTCGGTGAAGGCCGACTGTCCCTCCACGGCGCCCTGGTCGTGAATACCGGGAAACATACCGGCCGTTCCGCGCGGGACAAGTTCGTGGTCAAGGATGCCTCCACCGCAGACAAGGTGTGGTGGGGCCCGGTGAATGCTCCTTTCGAGCCGGCCCAGTTCGACGTCCTTCACGAGGAGCTGTGCCGGTACCTGGAGGGGCGTGACGTTTACGTGCGCGACTGCTTCGCCGGCGCGGACCCGGACTACCGACTTCCCATCCGCGTGGTCAACGAGTACGCCTGGCACAACATTTTCGCGGGGAATATGTTCGTCGAAGCCTCGGACGATGAGTTGCGTCGGCACGTTCCGGGCTTCACCGTGATCAATGCGCCGAATTTCGAGGCTGACCCCTCACGTCACGGCACCCACTCCGGCACCTTCATCGTGGTGAACTTCGCCCGCCAACTGGTTCTGATCGGCGGCACCAGCTACGCCGGCGAGACCAAGAAGGCGGTGTTCAGCCTCATGAATTACTTGCTGCCGCAGCAGAGCGTGCTGCCGATGCATAGCTCCGCCAACATCGGGCCCGAGGGGGAGACCACGATCTTCTTCGGCCTGTCGGGCACCGGCAAGACGACCTTGTCGGCGGATGCGTCGCGGGTGCTGATCGGTGACGACGAGCACGGCTGGAGCGGCAACGGCGTTTTCAATTTCGAAGGCGGCTGCTATGCCAAGGTGATCAATCTGTCCGCCGAGCAGGAACCCGAGATCCATGCCACCACCCGGCGGTTCGGCACCGTGCTGGAAAACGTGACCATGGACGAGGCCACCCGCGCCATTGACCTGTCGGACAGCAAACTGACCGAGAACACCAGGGGCTCCTACCCCATCAGCCAGATTCCGAATGCCAGCGCCACCGGGCGCGGCGGCCACCCCACCAACATCGTATTCCTCACTTGCGACGCTTTCGGCGTGCTGCCGCCGGTCGCCAAGCTGTCCCCGGCCCAGGCGATGTACCACTTCATCAACGGTTATACCGCGAAGGTGGCGGGTACCGAGAAGGGCGTGAACGAGCCGACCCCCAACTTCAGTCCCTGCTATGGGGGACCGTTCCTGCCTCTGCATCCGTTCCGCTACGCGGAGTTGCTCAAGGACAAGATCGCCCGCCACAACACTTACGTCTGGTGGATCAACACCGGCTGGTCGGGCGGCCCCTACGGGGTCGGCAAGCGCATGTCCATTCACCACACGCGGGCCATCGTCAATGCGGCCCTGGACGGCCGACTCAAGGACGTGCGCACCACGACCCATCCGATATTCGGCGTCGAAGTGCCCTCGACGTGCCCCGGGGTTCCGGACGAGGTGCTGGACCCGAAAAATACATGGGCCGATAAGGAGGCCTACGACCGGCAGGCTCGCATGCTCGCCGGCAAGTTCGCCGAGAACTTCGAGAAATACGCCGACGAGGTCTCGGAAGAGGTCAAGTCCGCGGGACCCATTGCCGCGTGACCGAAGTCTCTGGTCTTGCCGTGCCCGGGACCGGTGTCCTCGCGTAGACACGGCGGCAAGGTGATTCGCGCCCCGCATGAGGATGCTGAAGAAGCCGGCGAAGACGGGCAGTGTGATCCACTACGCTGCCGTAGAAGAGGAGCGGGTTTATTCAGGGGCGGACGTGTAGCCGGTTAGCTCCACATAGCCCTCGCCACGTACCCGCGACCGCTTGTGGCGTCCATCAACCCGCACCGCCCCTTCCCAGTAACGGAAGCCATGAACGAACTCCTGGTCGTCCAGCCAGGGCTCCGTGTCCAGAACGAGGTCCAAGTCCGGGACCGAGATACGCCACTTGACCGGGTAGCGCACGCCGGTCCGGCTGCTGGTCCAGTAATCCCGCGCCTGTATCTCGATCTGTCCCGACGAAAGAACCGTCTTGTCGCCGGCCCCGTCCACGAACGTGCCGCTGTAGAAGTCCTTGTGCGGGCCGGACTTGTCGCGAAGCCGGAACACCATCAAGGCTGCACCATCGGCGAGCTGCAACGAGAACCAGTCCCAGCCGGCCTGGCTGGATTCCAGGGCGGAGCTGGACCACTCGTGGTCGAACCATGCGCTCCCCGCGGCGTCGTAAGGCTTGCCGTCAACCCGCACGCTGCCCCGCGCGTCGAGGCCGGTGTAGGAGTAGTAGTACGACGCATTCCCCTGCGGTCCCTTGAGACTCATACCGTGGTCACCCTGGGGCAAAGGCGGCCGGGTATTGCGTATCTCCAGGTCGTAGCCGAACCGTCTGCTGCTCACATGGACACGTCCGATCATGGTACCCGCGCCGTCGGCTCGGCCGTTGAGCTGCCAGTCTTCCAGCCAGACGCGGAACGGGTCAGCGCGCGCGCCGGCCAGGCCCAGGGCGCCACGGGCCGAGCGTTCGTCGCTCAGATAGCGCCCGGCGTAAACGTCGGTGAGCGCGACATGCGCCAGATAGAGCTGGCTGGTCGCCCACTTGGACGGACTGTGCGGTGGCACAGGTGCGATCGCTTCGCGGAACACCGTAAACTGAAACCCGAATCGACGTTGGTCGACGGTCAGCAGCTGGCCGGTGAGATACCACCACTCGTGCTTGTAGCCGGGATGGCACCCGTGATCCGCTGGCCACCTGAACGCGCGCGGCTGGGTCACCTTGGGATAACCCGTGGTCTCCGCGCTCAACTTCTCGCCGGGAGACAGGCGCGGGGCGTCCTCCGGCCCCCGCGAGCAGGCGGGGACCAGACACGCGAATGGTGACAGCAGCAGCACCCTGCGGCGCCTATTCATAACGCAGGTTCGAGATCAGGAGCTGCCGGTTCATGCGCCACGCCGGATAGACTGCCGCGGCCACGCCCGCCGCCACTCCCAGCACCATGGCAGTCGCCGCCTGCTCCCACGACGGGGAGAACTGCATGGACCAGCCGAAGGAACGCTTGTTGATGACGAAGATCAGCACCCCCGCCAGAACCAACCCAAGCGGAATCGACAGGATCGCACTCACCGCCCCCATCAACCCTCCTTCGATCGTCATCACCCGGAACATCTCGCCCTGTGTGAGCCCACAGGCACGCAACACGGCGAATTCCCGAGTCCGGTCGAGCTGAATGGCGATCAAGGCGCTGAGGATGCCTATGGCTGCCACCACCATGGTCAGAAGTCGCAGTACCTCCGTGACGGTGAAGGTGCGATCGAAGATACGCAGGGAAGCAGTTTTGATCTTCGCATTGGAGCGTGCCGTCAAGCCGGTGCCCGCGAGCTCCGTCTTCTCGATCCGGTCCAGGAAGGCTTCGCTATCGATACCGGGTTGCAGATACACCGCCATGGACTCGAACACCGGGTCGTTCCAATAGCGGTCGTAAGTTCGACGATGCATGATTACCCGGCCCCGGTCGGAGGAATAGTCGTAGAACAGGTCGGCGATGTCGAATGACCGGGGCCCGTTGGCGGTCGGCAGGGTGAGGGAGTCCCCCGCGTGGAGGCGGCGATGGTAGGCATAGGACTCGGATACGATGACGGCGCCGCCGGAGAATTCCGGCCAGACTTTCCGGTTTGCGCGGTTCAGCAAATGGAAGTTCTGAAAACCCCGCGCGTTTTCGTCCAGCACGAACAGGTGCGTGGGTTCCCCCGGGGTAGGCAGAAGTCGCCAGCGCCCCGTACTGACGGCCTCGACGCCGGGCACCTGCCGCAGGCGTTGCAGCAACGCGGGATCGATACCGGTCTCGGACGTCTGTCCGCCGGGACGCGAAATGTAGATATCGGCCCGCAGGTAGCTGTCCAGCCACTGGGCGACCGTCCCGCGGAAACTCTCGATCATCACCGACACGCCGATGGTGGCGGCCAGGGCGACCGTCAAGGCGGTGACGGCGATTTGGGTTCGACTCATGGATGCCAGTACGTTGCGGGCCGACCACACACCCATCCAACCGAAACTCCTTTCCAGCAGCGGTACGGCTCCGCGGGTCAGAAGGCGCAGGCCGCCGGGCACCATGAGAGCAAAGCCGAAGACGGTGAAGAACAAGGCTACGAAGCCCGCGGTGACACTGCGTTGGGACAGGGCCAGGATCGCTGCCGCCGATAGCCACATCAGGATCGCCAGCACGGCGCCGGTCCCGCGCAGGCGTCGTGCTCCGCGTTCCAACTCGGAGCGCGACAAGGCGAGCCGTGGCTGCACCCGGGACGCTTCCAGCGCCGGCAAGGCGGTCGCGGCCAGGGACGCGACCAGGCCGAGACTGCAGGCCTTGACGATGTCGAGTGGGGACACCGAGACGCCGCCCAGCTCCAGCGAGAAATACAGGTCGTTGATGGTCCGCGTCACCAGGCTCAGCAGCACACGGCTCAACTCCAACCCCGGCCAGGCAGCCGAGCAATGCGCCAGCCAGGGCCAGCCACACCGCCTCCAGCATCACCTGCCTCATGACCTGGCCCCGGGTGATGCCGAGGGTGCGCCACAAGGCGAACGATTCCCTTCGGTTGAGCACGAACAGAGTCTGGGTGTTGTAGATCAGGAAAGCGCCAATCAACAGCGCCAGCAGTCCCAGAGCAGTCAGGTTCGTCTGGAACGCCTGTGTCATCTGCGCCATGGCATGGCTGCGCGAACGGCTCGGCCGCAGCTCCAGGGACGGCGGCAGGATGGAAACGAGGCGTTTTCGATCCTTCGCATCGAGCACGAGATCGATGCGGCTGAGGGTGCCGGACGCCTTCAACAATACCTGGGCCGTGGAAATATCCGTGACCAGCACCCCCCGCAGACCTTCCAAACGGGGCCCGTCGCCGCCCAGCAGGCCGACGAGTTTGAGTTGATAGCTGCGGTTGCCCGTGGTCACTTTCAGGACGCCGCCCTTGGACATACCGAGAGATCGGGCTGTTTCCGGCGTCAGCAGGACAGCATCACCACCGGCGATGAGCTTGCCGGGTGAGATTCCTTTCGCGGGCGGTCGTTCATTGCCGGACACGGACGGGGCCGCCAGGGGGTCGATGCCCAGCACCCGCAGGGTCCGGCCGTCGGGAGTATGGACGGTGCCGGTGACCTCGGGTGCGCTGTGCCTGAAGCCGTACTTGATCCGCAGGTCGCGGTAGAACCTCTCGTCGATGCCGGAGGAGGCGGGGACGATGGTATCGGTGGCATCACCAGACACGGCACGGTCGGCCAGCCCGAAGGCCCGCAGGGCGCTGTGATTGGCAAGGTCCACCGCGAGCACTACCGCGACCCCCAGGGCGATCCCGGTGACGGACAGCACCACCTGCAGCGGCTGCCGGAGCAGGTGGCGTCGGTTCGCCCGGGCGAAGAAGCTCATGAAGCGGTCAGCACGCCGCGGTCGATGGACAGCACGCGATCCGCGTGGCCCGCCACCAGCTCGCTGTGGGTCGCGACGATGACCGTGGTGCCCTGTTCTCGTGGCAGTTGGCGAATCAGTTCGAGCACAACCATCTCGGTAGCGGCGTCGAGGTTGCCGGTGGGCTCGTCCGCCAGCAGCAGGCCGGGTCCATGGGCCAACGCACGAACCAGGGCGATGCGCTGCTGCTCGCCGCCGCTGAGCTGATCCGGGAAGCTGTCGGCCCGGTCGGCAAGCTCGACCGCGGCCAGCAGCTCCCGCGTCCGCCGGTTCTTCGCTTCCTCGTCGAAGCCGTTGAGCTCCAGGCCGATCATGACGTTCTCCCGCACCGTCAAGGTGGGTACCAGGTTGAAGAACTGGAAGACGAAACCGCAGTGGCGCCGGCGAAATAGGGTGCGTGCCCGGTCGTCCATGGCGTGGATAGGCTGTCCGTCGACGCGGATGGCACCGCGATCCGGAACGTCCAGGCCGCCGATCAGGTTCAACAAGGTGGTCTTGCCGGAGCCGCTGCGCCCCTGAATGGCCACCAGCGACCCTCTTTCGATCTGCGCACCGGCACCCGATAGCACCTTTCGCCGCGCCGTGCCTTCGGTGTAGTACTTGTCGAGGTCCTCCAAAACGACGTAAGACGTCATGCGGGTATTGTAGACTCCGGCGTTTTCAAGAACTCATCTGCCTGCTCGATGCTCTGGATCGCACTGCTCATACTGCTGGCGCTGATCGCCTGGGGCGCCTGGCCGCGGCCGGTCAAAGGCGGCCGCGGCCGCGGCGCCGACCAGTCCGCGCTCGTCAACGCCGGTGGGGAAGCACCCGCGACGATACGCGTGGCGACATTCAATATACACGGCGGCAAGGGACGGGACGGCCGCCGCGACCTGGCCCGCCAGGCCGATGACCTGGCGGGCATCGACGTTGCCGCCTTGCAGGAGGTACACGATTCGTGGCGGGCGCCCATCCAGCTTTCACGGCTCGCCGGCCGGCTGGGCCTTGCCAGCCTGAATGCGCCGGTGCGCAGCCGATGGTTTCGCCGGCACCGCAACAACGCCCTGTTGGCGCGCTGGCCGATCGGCGAATGGATACGATTTCCTTTGACGGAGCACGCGACGCAGCGCTTCCACTTCAGAAACCTGACCATCGCGGAGCTTCGTCTGCGGCAACCGGTGTGGATCCTGTTCACCCACCTGAATCGGAAGGAGGGGCGCGAGGCGCAGCTGGCGCAGGTTATGGAGGAATTCCTCCAGAAGTCTCCGGCCGTGTTGATGGGTGACTTCAATATGAATCAGGACCATCCGGCGCTGCGCGAGTATCTGGCGCGCGACGACGTCACCGACGCGCTGGGCGAAACCCTTGAGCAGGACGACCCGTGCCGAATCGATTGGATACTATGCCGCGGCCTGCGGGTGACCGACGCCGGCGTCATCGATTCAGGCGCCTCGGACCACCCTCTTTACTGGTGCGATATCGCGCTTTGACGCCGAAGCAACTCCCCTCTCCTCCTTGGGGAAAGGGTCAGGGTGAGGGGGCACCGTAATCTCAGATCCTGTCCCGCAGCGCGTACCAGTTGAGCGCCAGAAACAGCAACGCGGACCGGAACCGTGCGCCGCCAGGGAAAGTCGGGACTTTCAGTTCCTCCAGAAGCTTGAAACGCTCGCGGTTCCCGGCCACGAGCTCTGCATAGAGTCTGCCCGTGAAGTTGGCCATCATCACGCCGTGCCCGGAGTAACCGCCGGCGGAGACGACCCCCGGCATGACTTCGCGCACGAACGGCCGGCGCGGCATGGTAATGCCTACGTAACCGCCCCACGCGTGGGTAATCTCGACGTCCATCAGCGACGGGTAAAGCTGGACGATCTGTCGCCGGATGCCGGCGTGGATGTCTTTCGGATCGCCGGTGCTGTAGATCTCGCGGCCGCCGAACAGCAGCCGCCCATCCCCGGACTTGCGGAAATAGCGCACCACGAAACGTGAGTCGTCCACGCTCTCGCCGCCGGGTATCACCGGACTGCCGGGACCGAGGGGCACCGTGGCGCCGATGAAAGAACCTATCGGCATGATGTGGGCGGCGCTGACAGGCTCCAGGTCCTCGCCGTAGGCGTTCACCGCGATCAGGCACTTGTCGGCGGTAACGACGCCGCGATCGGTGTCAACCTGGACCTTGCTGTCATTAGAAGCGACCTTGACGGCCTTCGTTTTCTCGAACAGCTTTGCCCCCGCTGCGGCGGCGACGCGGGCCGTGCCGATGACGAGCTTCAGTGGATGGATGTGGCCCGTTCCGGTGTCGCGAATACCGCCGTAGTAGCTCTCCGTGCCGAGGCGCTCCGCGGTTTCGGCTGCGTCCATATACGAGATGTGCCGATAGCCGTAGCGCTCGCCCATGATGTCGGCATGCGCCTTGAAGTCGTCGACATAACGCCGTTTATGCGCCGCCGATATCTGCCCTTGCGTGTAGTCGATCTCGATTCCGTGTTGCCGGGTGAAATCGAGAAGATGTGCCTTGGCCTCTTCGGCAAGATCGAACAGCGCCTTGGAACGCTCGAATCCGATTTCGGCCTCCAAGTCTTCCGCCCAGTAGCGTTGTCCGGTGCCCATCTGGCCGCCGTTGCGTCCCGAAGCGCCGTCACCGAAGCGATGCGCCTCCACCAGCGCGACGTTGATGCCCGCCTGCGCCAGGTGCGCCGCCGCCGACAGGCCGGTAAAACCGCCGCCGACGACGACCACGTCCGCCGTCAGGTCACCGTCGAGCGCCGGATATTCGGGTCGTTCTCCGGCCGTCGCCTCGTACCACGAATATCCGGGCGACACCGGGCTCTGGTAGGTCATCTGCTCCCCCTTTCAAAAGTAGTATTCCAGGCGAATGAAAACCTGGGCAGGCTCGGCAAGATAGAGACCGGACATCGGCGCGGTCTGCAAGCCGCTGAACTCCGATCCCCTCGCACCTACGGGAAGACGCACACCGGCCTTGAGGGCGGCGTCGTTGGCGAGCGACCTGGTGAGCTGCAGATCGAGCAGGGCGCTGTGATCGTGCACATTGTAAATCAGCGTGGGCATCAACTGCAGCAGCGGGTTCCATTCCCAGGTCGCACCCAGCGACAAGTAGTCGCGCCCGGTGACGAAGACCTGGCCGCGGACGAGCCGCTCGAGCCAGGTCCGGACCCAGGTCTGTGGCCGTGTAATCGCTGCCGGACTCGCCGAAGCCGTTGTGGTACAGCTCGACGAACAGAGTCGTATTGCGCTCGAGGAGTGTGGTGGCATAGGAGAGGTTGGCCAGCGCCGAAGTCCTGGTTCCGGCGCTGACGGTCCATGTCGGGATCACCTCCGCGTTCCATACGGCACCGCCGAGGGCCCCGCTGGCACCCACGCCGAGCACGGAATCCGAACGGTCGCTGGCCAACAGGAGGCTCCATTGCACAAGCTGGCCTGTGATGTTGGCGAATGCCGCGAAGGTCGCTTTCCCGGAGTCCGGACCGGCGGCGTTGTCACGCCGGTGGGGCACGACCGCGAGCTGCACGTCGGACCCGTCCTCCATCAGCCACTGGCCGTACGCCATGTCGGTGCCGCGCTTGTAGGCGGTGTCGGTGGCCACCGGCTGGAAAGGGTTGACCAGGTCCATGGGATGGAAGACCGCGCCGCTGCCCCAGGTCAGAGCCTGCCGACCGATACGGGTCACGAATGCGCCGCGGGCGTAGGCCAGGCTCAGCCGGTCGAGCCGCTGCGAGGCACGGGTCGCGCTGCGGTCGACCAGGGTGTCGTCCAGATCGAGGTAGCTGTCGTCGGCACCGTTGAAGACGGCGGAGGGATAGCTGGCGGCGATGTCCGAATCGCGCGCCACCGCGCTGCCGTGGCGGGCATCGATCTGCCAGGCTGCGTCCAGTGTCCAAGGTCCCCGGTCGCGCGTGAAATTCAAGCGCAGCTGCGTGGCGAGCTCTCCCGACGTCTGGTGTCCCAGCGCCGCGTCGAGGCTGTTGCCGGCGGCCCGATACCCGATGGCGTCCAGCTTGATTCGACCGCCCAGTCCGGTCCCGTGGGCCGGCGCCGCGAGCAGCAGGACGAACGCCGCGGCAGCGAGCCGCATCAAGCGGCCCTGGCCTCGTCGGTGTCGATCCGGCCGTCGGTGAGCACGATGTGGCGGCGGGTATGCGCAATCACCCGGGGATCGTGGGTAGCCACGATGAAAGTGACACCGGACTCCTCGTTGAGCCGCGACATCATGGCTAGCAGCTCGTCGGAGTTGCTGGAATCCAGATTGGCGGTGGGCTCGTCGGCGAGAACGATGGCCGGGTGACTGGCCAGGGCCCGTGCCACGGCCACGCGCTGCTGCTGCCCCCCCGACAACTGCCCCGGCCTGCGGTTTTCCAGGCCCCCCAGCCCCACTTCGTTCAACAGCTCGGTGGATCGCGCGCGCCGGGCCTTCGCATCCACGCCCTGGAGCTGCAGGATGAACTCCACGTTCTCGGCGGCGGACAGCACCGGGATGAGGTTGTAGGCCTGGAACACGAAGCCGATGCGGTTCAGGCGCAGGTCGGCGAGCTCGCGCTTCGATTCCCGCGACAAGGAGGCACCGTCGAGAACCACCTCGCCCGAGGTGGGCCGCTCCAGGCTGCCGATGATGTGCAGCAGGGTGCTCTTGCCGGAGCCGGACGGCCCCGAGATGGAGACGAACTCGCCTTTGTTGAAAGTCACGTCGACGCCGCGCAGCGCGTCCACGGTGGTTTCGCCCTGACGGTACTGCTTGGTGACTTTCCGGCATTCGACGATGGGTGTCATGTTCATGTCTCGCACAGATTGCTCATTCCGCTCTCTTTCTGCTCCAGGGAGTGAGTGCGACCCACTCGAACCCCTTCTGCGAACGAGTGGGTTGTCCCCTCGATCTCCCTCTCTCCTTTGGGGAGAAGATTGGGTGAGGAGCACCTTTCATGTAAGCCCTCACCCTGCCCCTCTCCCGCACGCGGGAGAGGGGACCCTTCGATCCTCCGCCTGCGATAAGCCCGCGGTTTCCTCTTCTCATCCGCGCGCTCGCTGCCGATGTCCCCCTCTCCCCTTTGGGGAGAGGGTTGGGGTGAGGGGCTCTCAAGTCGACCTCATTGCCTCGACGACATCGAAGCCCGCCGCCCGGCGTGCCGGCCACAGGGTGATCAGCACGCCCAGTACCCAGATGACGGCGATGGTGGTGACGAATTCACCGGCGTCGAGGCGCGGGTACAGGACCCGCTCGATGCCGAGGAAGTCGGCGCCCGCGGACAGGCCACCGAGGGAGATGCCGCCGTGCAGCGAGCTCACGGTGAGCACGGCCGCGACCGCGCCGATGGCGACGCCGATGCCGATGATCTGCACTGCTTCCAGCAGCACCTCCAGAACGATCCACCCCGGCCGGAATCCCAGGGCCTGGAGCAGTCCGAACTCGCGGGTACGCTCGAACACCGCCATCAACTGGGTGTTCACCACCCCGATGGCCACCAGCACGAACATCACCCACAACCAGACGTAGATGAAGCCGTCGGTCAGGTCGCTGATGGCCTTGGTCATGGGCTGGAGCTGCGGCCATCCGGCGGCGTCGAGGTCCGGCGCCAGCTGGCGCAGCGTCGACAGACCTGCTGCAGCGACTGGGCGGCGGCGGTCACGAGGGAGATCTCCGACAGCCGATCCGGCACATGAAGGAGCTTCTGCGCCGGCGCCAGGCCGGTGAACAGGAACTCGTCCTCCGTGCCCGGCGCGGCGCCGTAGATGCCGACCACCCGGGCGCCCCGCTGCACCAGCTCCCCTTTGGCGTCGTTGGCCATGATCACCACCCGTTTGCCCACCTCGGTCTTCAGCCGCTCGGCGAGGTGCCGGCCGAGCAGCAGCGCCGTCGTCGTTTCTATCCCGGAGCTGCCTGCCGCGCCTCAATGCGTCGGCGATGAACGAGACGCCGGCCTCGCGCCCGGGATCGATGCCCACCAGGGTCACCGGCAGGGTCTGGTACTCGCTCTGGACGATCGCCGGCGTGCGCACGCGCGGCGCCCAGGCCTGGATGGCGGGCGAGTCGAGGTATTCTGCCAGCTTGCCGGACGGCGCCGGAAAGCTGCGCTTCATGTCGGGATCGTCCAGGTAGCCGGGAGCGTGGAGCTGGGCCTCGCCCGTCATATTCCGGAGACTGCCGGCCAGCGAGGCGTCCGCCCAGGCATCGGATGAGAGAGTTGAACGCGATCACCGACCACACCCCCACGGCCACCACGGCAAGCGTGATGAGGGTGCGGCGCCGGTTGCGCCACAGGTTGCGCCAGGCGAACGGGAACAGGATGCCGAGCACGCGCATCAAGCCGCCCTCATCGCGCTGATCGGCTCCAGAGCTGCTGGCACGCCGGTAGGGGAAAATGCCAGCCAGCAGGATGCACGTCGCCATCACCGCCGGCCCCGCCGAAGCGCTGAGCAGGCTGAGTCGTGGAAACAACCTGCCCGGCAGCCCCCACTGGGCAAAAATCGCCTCGGAGCCGGGCAGTTCCAGACCATAGTGAGAGACAACCAGCGTTACCGCGCCGCCAATGAGCGATGCCGGCCGCGAGCCCGACCAGACGCCAGCAGTCCGCAGTTCCAACCAGATCATGACGCCCAGGGCACCCGGGACGCATTCCGACCGCCAGCAGCACGCCGAACTCGCGGGTTCGCTCGAGCACCGACATCAACAGGGTATTCAGGATGATGAACACTACGACGATCACCAGGCTCGCGTACCAGAACATCGAGGTACCGAGATCCAGGCTGATGGCCGCGTTCAGGCCCGGCTCCAGGTCCTGCCAGGATCGGACTTCGAGCCGGCGATCCGCAATCCGCCGCCGCAACGGCCGGGAGGGCATCCGTGACCTCTGTCAAGGATCGGTCCGGCGAGGGCGATGGTGTTCACGTCGGAGCCCATGCCGAACGTGGCCTGGAAACGCGCGAGCGGGAATCTCCGCAAATTGTCGGTCGAGGCCCGGCGTGCCGGTGTCGAAGATGCCCGCGACGGTAAGCACGTCCGCGGCGATGCCGCCGTCCCTGGCCTGGCCGAGCATGCTCACGGAGTCGCCGACGTCCACCCCGAGATTGCGCGCCAGGGCCGAGCCCAGCACCACTTGGTTATCGTCGCCGGCTTTCAGGTAACGACCCTGACGGACGGTGTTCGCGAGTGTGGAGACGCGCAGCTCGCGGCCGGGGTCGACGCCGACGATCGCGGCGCCGAAGCTCTTCTCACCGTCTGACAGAATCGCGAAGCTCCGGACGCGCGGTGCGGCGACGATGTCATCCATCGACTCGATTAGCGCCATCACCGCGTCCGGGTTCGAGATTGTTCTCTTGAGCTGCGGGTCGTCCCGGTAGTCCGGCGTCTGCAGCTGCGCGAAGCCGTCCATGACTCGCAGCACGTTCTCCTTCATGGTTGCATAGGTGCCGAGCTGGAAGGAAAGCAGGAAAACCATGACCAGGGCGGCGAACGCAATGCTGGAGACGTTCAGCAGCGTGCGCCGCGGTTGCCGCCAGATGTTGCGCCAGGCCAGAGACAACAGCATCAATCGCCGCCCGTGGAGAACTTGCGCGGGTTGCGCAGGTTGGACCGGGTGAACAAGGCATCGGGAAGCTCGAGCCCGAACTCGCCCGATTGGAAGGAAATCCGCGTCCACTCGTCGGCTTCGCCGGCCTTTTTCATTGTCATGACCAGGGGATATTGGCGCCCGTCCAGCGGACCGACTTCATCGGTGGTCATGGACTTGACCACCTTCATGTCCTGGTCGTAGTAGTCCTCGCCCAGCAGAACGCCATCGTCGCGCACGCGGATCACCTGTTTGCCCCACACCGTCGCCGCCTCCGGCTTCGGCAGGGCGTCGATGACGTACACGGTATGGCCGTCCCTGTTCTCGCTGCCGGTCAGCTTGTGGTTGTACTCGGTGAGTATGTCGTTGGCCTTTGACAGATCGTTGTAGGAGAAGTCCGAGCCCATCCAGGACTGCGCCATCATGCTGGCCGGCAGCTTGAGGATCTGGTTGAGGCGCGGATTGAAGATCCACATGTCCTTGCCGAGAGTCAGGGTGGCGTTGCCGGCATCCTTGGCCGGCGCGGTGAATCGCACCAGGGAGTCGTCCTCGCCGTGGGTCCACGACTCCATGGACATGGCGCGCTCCCAGTCCGGGCGGTGGATGGTCATCGTGACTTGCGTATAGGAGGAGTCGCCACGCCAGTTGTCGAGGGCCTTCTTGATGAGCCGACCGGGATCCGGCGGCGCGGCGGAGGCGAGAGCCGGAAGCAGGACGGAAAGCACGAAGCGCAACGGGTTGTCTTCATGTGTTCTTCTCTTCAGCAAGGCCGCGCGGAAATGCCGCGCAGCACGGTATCGAGAAAGCTCGCCGTCCAGCCGCGCGCATCCAGGGACTGGTCGAACCAGTACTGCAGCATCAGGCCGTCGAGGCCGCCGACCAGCCAGGCGGCGACCGCCTGCGAATCGACCTCCGGACGAAACTCGCCGCCGGCTTTGCCGGCCTCGATCAGCTCGGCGGTCATGCCGCGAAACTGGCGGTAGAGTCGTTCCATCACCGCCGCGAAGCGCTCGCGGGCGCTGCCCGAACTCGCCGCCGCCCACAGCTCCAAGGTGAGTGGAAACAGCTCGATATGCGTCCTGCAGGGATTGGACGCGTCAGCATCAGGCACGCGGTCAGCTTGTCGCGCGCCGATCCTGCCCGGCGATCGCCGCCTCGCATTGGGCGACGGTCTCGGCCTGGAATGCCTCGAAGGTGGCGTAGAACAACTCTTCCTTGTTCTCGAAAGTACCCGTACAGCGTGCCCTTACTGACGCCGGCGGCCTCGGCGACGTCGTCCACCGAGGCGCCCTGGAATCCCTTGCGGGCGAACACGTCCGTGGCGGCCCGGGTGATTTCCGCGCGTTTTGCCTGCTTGTCGACGATTTTCGGTGCCACGGGCGTTTTATGACTGACTGGTCGGTCATTATAAGAAAGCGGCCAGGCTTTGCAAATGCCCAATGGCGCGTCAACGACCAAAGAGACTCGTTCGCGAGTCAAGCCATCGCGGCTGAAGCCGCTCCCACAATTCGGGGATCAGCACTGCGGCAAGCTACGGCTTGTAGGAGCAGCTTCAGCCGCGATCCCTCGCCACGGCCATCCCTCCCCAGCAGCGCGTCTCTCCACAACCCTCTAGAACCGGCTCGACACGAAGTGATGAGCCCTGACGCCGGCCTCGATACCCAGCGCCCGCAGCCACCGCATCGGCTCCGGCGTCATCGGCGTCAGCGGCAGGGGCAACTCGCCGCTGCCGTCACTCAGCACGTAGTCCGCCAGTACCCGTCCGAACACCGTGCCCGGGCCGATGCCCCGCCCGTTGTATCCGTAGACGGCAATCACGCCCTCTTCCGGCTGCGAGATGCGCGGCAGGTGGTCGCCGGTGGTGCCGATGGTGCCGTACCAGCCGTGCTCGAAGGATATCGACCCGAGCTGCGGGAACATCTGCCGGGTCTTGCGCCGCATCCAACTCGCGTGGATACCGCGGCGTCCGGGGTCGAGGCGGCCGATACTGCCCACGATCAGGCGGCCTTCTCCGTCCAGGCGCAGCGACGTCAGGATCTTGGCCGTATCCCATGCACCGTGACCGCCCGGAAGGATGGTCTCTCGCATCTCTTTCGGTAGCGGCGGCGTTGCGAGTTGGAAGAAACTGAACGGCACCACGCAACGGGCAATGGGCGCCACCGCCTCGGTATAGGCGTTGGTGGCGAGGATCACCGAACGGCTGCTCGCCGTGCCCCGGTCCGACCGGGCGCGCCACCTGCCGTCCCGCCGTGCGAGGGACCGTACCGGCGTCCGGGTGAGGATCCGCGCGCCCGTCTGGATCGCTGCCGCGGCCAGTCCCCGCGCGTAGCCGAGCGGCTGGATGGTGCCGGTGCGGCGGTCCAGCAAGCGCTCCGTGGAAATGGTCGCTGCCGATCGGCGCGGCGGCGGTCTCACGATCCAGCAGATCCACCGGTACGCCGCGGGCGGTCCAATCCTCCGCCCGCAGGCGCAGTTCCTCGAAGCCGGCGCTGAGTGCGCGCAGTGCAGGGTTCCGTTGCGGCCCGCTTCACATTGGATCTCATGCTTCTCAATGAGCTCGAACACCCTGGTGGGTGCGTCGCCCAGCAGGGTCATCAATCTGATTGCCGTACTCGTCTCCCAAGCGCTGGACGATCTCGCGCGGAGACAGCCACAGGCCGGCGTTCACCAGCCCGACGTTGCGGCCGGAGGCGCCGAAGCCGATGTCGCCGGCTTCCAGTACCGCCACGGACACGCCCTGCTGGGACAACCGCAGGGCGGCCGACAGGCCGGTGAACCCGGCGCCCACGACCACCACGTCGGCGTCCACCGTGCTCGTCAGCGGTTCGGTGGACGGCGAAGCGACGGCGCTGCGAGCCCACAGGCCGTGGCTCGGAGGGATCCTGCTGCATGATGTCGCTCGGCGAGGGCATCCCTGCGGGATCAGAGCGGCCAATGCCGTGAGCCGGTGACCTCCAGCATGCGCGGCGTGATGGCGAAGGCGGGCGACAACGACCTCGACCCCCGCATCCACTACCCGGGCCAGGGTCTCTGCATATTCCGGGGTCGATCTCCGCGGCCGGCTCGAACCAGCGCCCTTCCGGCCGGTTGACCGCGAACAGGATGACTCCGCGCATGCCGCGCTCGACTGCCAGCGACAGCAGCTCCAGGTGCTTGCGTCCCACGTTCGGTTACGGCGTCGGGGAAACGGACCGCGTCGCCCGGCCAGCAGCGTCGTGTTCTTGACCTCGACGTAGCAGCCGGGCGCATCGTCGCTCTCCAGCAGCAGGTCGAATCTCGACGGAGGATGGCCGTCGAACATCACTCGCGGCTCGCTTTGGATCCGCTCGTACGCTGCGGAGCGCGTCGATGGCGCTCGTGCTCCACGGCGGCCCGGATGGCCCGGTTCACCCGGCTGGTGTTCACGCCCGACCCAGCCCCGCCCCATATCGACGCACTCCAGGGTCCAGGGCAGCTTGCGCCGCGGGTTGTCACTGTGGCTGAGCAGCGCCGGCGCACCGGGCTGCCAGCAGGTGGCCATGGAACCCGTGTTCGGGCAGTGGGCAGTGACGATCCCCTCGCCCGGCAGCTCCACGTCCGCCAGGAAGCGTTTGTAACGTTTGACTATGGTGCCGGCAGTGAGCGGCGGCAGGTTCAGCATGCACGAAGCTCGACCAGTTCTTGATGAATCAACCATAACAGGAATCAAGGCACGGCGGGCTGAAAGACCGCGTACCAAGGACGTAGACTCCGTTTGAACGGGAATTCATCCGGGGGCTCTACGACGTTGCCGCGATTGCTCAGATCACACGATCAATCGTTTGCGCACCAGCACCACCGCCAAGTAGTAGCTCACCGCCGCGTAGACAATCAGAACGAGGATATGCAGCGCCGGCCGGGCCAGCATTTGTCCGGCCACCAGGGGACGGACCAGCGCTACGGCGTGGGTCAGCGGCAGCACCTGCACGGCGCCCTGCAGCCATTCGGGCAGCGACGAAGTCGGATAGAACACGCCGCAGAGCATGAACATCGGCGTAATGACCAGGGTGAAGTAATAGCTGAAGAAATCATAGCCTCTGGAAAAGGCGGTCATCACTATGGCGGGGCCCGCGAAGCACAAGCCGATCAGGAAAGCGGCCGGAACCGCCAGCACCGCCGAGGGATGCTGGACGGCGCCCAGCAGCGCCGCCACCAACAGAATCGCGGTGCTGGCGATGGTAGCCTTGGTGGCGCACCAGAGCATCTCGCCGGCGATGATGTCGTCGACATCTATAGGGGTGGCCAGCATGGAGTCATAGGTGCGCTGCGGAACCATGCGGGTGTACACCGAGTACATGCCCTCGAAGCTCGCCGTGTTCATGGCGGAGGACGCCACGATTCCCGATGCCAGGAACGTCAGGTATGGCAGACCGGACATCCGGCCGATGAACAGTCCCAGGCCGAGTCCCAGGCCCATCAGGTAGATCAACGGCTCGCCGAAGTTGATCAACAGGCTCGGACCGATGAGCTTTCGCCAGACCAGTACGTTGCGCCGCCACACCGCCAGGGCGTCGCGTCGCAGCACCGGAAGCCGGTAGTAGCCGGTACCGCCCCCGGTCATTCGCGCAGCTCCCGGCCGGTTATCTTCAGGAACACGTCCTCCAGGTTGCCCGCGCGCTGCAGCACTTCCAGACCGGGATTGTGCTTCAACCGTTCCATCAGCGGCCGCGCGTCCCGGGTATACACATATGTCGTGTCGCCAACAGATTCCATGCGCAGGTCGGACCCGCTCAGCAGCTCGCGCATCTGCGCCGGATCGCCGCGCAGCTCGAGGACCTCCGGGTCCACGTGCTCGCGGATCAGGGACGCCGGCGATCCAGCCACCAGAACCCGCCCCTGGTCGATGATGACCAGTTCGTCGCACAGGCGCTGGGCCTCTTCCATGTAATGGGTGGTCAGCAGCAGAGTCTTGCCCGCCTGCTTGAGCTCCCGCAGCCGCAGCCAGATCATGTGCCGGACCTGGGGATCCAAACCGGTGGTGGGCTCGTCCAACACCAACAGCTCGGGATCGTTGATCAGCGCACGCGCGATCACCAGGCGTCGTTTCATGCCTCCCGACAAGGCCTCGACCTTGCTGTCGGCGCGGTCTCCCAGGGCCACGAAATCCAACAGGCGGTCGATGCGCTTCGCGAGCACCGACTCCGACAGCCCGAAGTAGCTGCCGTACACCCGCAGGTTCTCCCTGACGGTGAAATCAGGATCCAGGTTGTCCGCCTGGGGTACCACCCCGGTGCGACCACGCACCTCGCGAGCGCACCGGGGCATCGGCTGTCCGAATACCATAAGGCGACCGCCGTCGCAGGGAGACTGCCCCAGTATCATCCTTATGGTAGTGGTCTTTCCCGCGCCGTTCGGCCCTAGCAAGCCAAAACAGGTGCCGGGCCGCACCGCCAGATCGATGCCGCGAACCACCTCGGTACCGCCGAACCACTTGCGCAGACCCTCGGCCAGGATGACGGATTGGTCCATGCTCCCGCAGCTCCACTAAGCTGCGTCGCGGATCGCATCGATATAGGGGTTGCACGTCCTGCGTTCGCGCACGAAATCGTAGGCTTCGTCCAATTCCCAACCCAGATTCCAGGCCAGGTGCCCGATGGCGACGGCCGGCGCCCGGCCGACGCCGGCGGTGCAATGGATGTAGATCCGGTGTCCTACGGACTCCAGTTCCCCGACGCGGGTCACCGCGTTGCGAAGGTTCCGGGTCAGGTCGGTCGGATCGAAATCGAGGATCGGATGCCGGTAGACCGCCATGTCCCTGCGCGTATAGTGCTTCTGCAACACCTTCCAGTTGACGCGCAGCGCTTTCATGTCCGGATCCGACTGCAGGTTTAGCACCGCGGTCACCCGCGCGCCGTCGCGCAGCCGGTCTATGTCCAGCGGACTCTGCGGATAAGTGCCGACGAAGATTGTCTTGGTTATCTGGTCGAAGTTGATCATTCGAACGTAGGTTCCGGCCGCGACGAGCGGGCGGGCTGCGAGCGGGCCGTGCGGACGGTACGATCGCGGAAGGTGCCTTGTGCCCGATTATAGTAGCTTCCGGTCGGTTTCGCGTCGTTGGCGGTCGTCACTTGCTCAGCAAAGGCTGCAGGACGGGCCAGACGTTTCCCAGGAGCAGCGGTTGGCCCCGAGCATTGGGGTGGATGCCGTCGCCTTGCATGAGCTCGGGATCCATCGCCACTCCTTCCATGAAGAACGGTACCAGGGCCGCGTGGAACCTGACCGCCAAGTCGGGGTACAGTTGCGCGAAGGCATCGGTGTAGTCGGGGCCGTAGTTGGGCGGCATGCGCATTCCTGCGAGCACTATCTTCGCGCCGCTTTCACGTATGGTCTCCATAATACGGGAGAGGTTGCTCCGGATGGCGTCGATGGGAAACGCTCTCAACCCGTCGTTGCCGCCCAGCTCCACGATAACGATGTCCGGCCGGTGGTGCCCGATGGCGTCTTCGAGGCGGGACAACCCGTCCTGGGTCGTATCGCCGCTGATGCTGGCGTTAACCACGGTTTGGGGATAGCCGTTCTCTTCGAGTTTCTGCCGGAGCAGATTGACCCATCCCTGCCGTTCATCGATCCCGTGGGCGGAGCTCAAGCTGTCGCCCAGCACCATGATGGTGGGCGTAGTGGCGGCCGCCGAGGCGGCCGAAAGCACGACCAGCAAACACAAGCATCTGATAATGAACATTCGGAATCCATGTCAATGAGCGAGGCGGAGCAGGCGATTGTGCGAGCCCGGGGCTTGATGAAGCAAGTCGAGAGCCCTTCGGGCCCGCTGACCATCATAAACGACGTGTCCCTCGAGGTGTTCGCCGCGCAGACCGTGGCCGTCGTCGGTGTCTCCGGATCGGGCAAGTCGACGCTGCTGGCGCTGCTGGCAGGACTCGACGTTCCGAGCGACGGTATGGTGTGGCTGGGCGGCCAGCGTATCGATGTCCTGGACGAGGATGGGCGCGCGCGGGTCAGGGCGCGCAAGGTGGGCTTCGTGTTTCAGTCCTTCCAGCTCCTGCCGGGGTTGACCGCCCTGGAGAACGTCATGCTGCCCCTGGAGCTGGCCGGCAGGCCGCACGCGCGCGAGCTGGCGCGCGAGCATCTGGAAGATGTCGATCTCGCCAACCGTGCCGGCCATTATCCCGCGCAGCTATCCGGCGGAGAGCAGCAGCGGGTCGCTATCGCACGGGCCTTCGCCGTGGAGCCGGAAATCCTGTTCGCCGACGAGCCCACGGGCAATCTCGACACCGAGACTGGCGGCCGGGTCGCGGAGCTGCTGTTTCGTCTCAACGATGAAAAAGGCGCGACCCTGATTCTGGTGACCCACGATCAGGGTCTCGGTGGACGCTGCGGCAGAGTGCTGTCCATGGCGGACGGGCGCTTGAGCGAGGCGTCGCGGTGAACTCCTGGGTCATGGCCTGGCGGATGCTGCGCCGGGAGTGGCACGCCGGTGAAATCCGCATCGTGCTGGCGGCGCTGGTGGTGGCCACCGCCAGTCTGGTTTCGGTGAATGCCCTCGGCGATCGCCTGAACCGGGCCTTCGAGAAGCAAGGCACCGAGCTGCTGGCGGCGGACTTGGTGGTGGGTCTCAACAATCCACCGCCGGACCATTTTATTGTCCAGGCGAAACGTCGTGCCCTTGCTCATACCCTGACTACCAATTTTCGAAGCGTGGTCCTGCAGGACGGGAAGACCGTGCTCACAGAGGTCAAGGCCGTCGGTGTGAAATATCCGTTGCGCGGCAAGCTGAGCGTGTCGATCGGAAGCAAAGGCGCCGTCAACGTGACCGGTCCACCGGGGCGAGGGGAGGTTTGGGTAGATACCCAGCTGCTGGCACGCCTGGGCACCGCCGTAGGCCGCACCATCAAACTCGGGCGCATGGAGTTCACCATTGCCGGCGTGATTCTGTTCGAGCCCGATCGAGGCGGCGTGGGATTCGCCTTCGCTCCGCGAGTCATGATGAATACGGCGGATCTCGACGCCACGGGCCTGATCGGCCCCGGCAGTCGGGTGCGGTATCGCTGGATGCTCGCAGGGGAAAGCCGGCAAATCGACGGCATGCGAAGCTGGCTGCGCGCCAATGGAGTTGCCCAGAGCGAGCTGGAGGACGCCCGCAACGCGTCACCCAGGTTTCGGTCCGCCCTCGACCGCGGCACTCGCTTTCTGAGCCTCGCGACTCTGGTCAGCATCCTGCTGGCGGGCATCGCGATCTCGCGCGCCACCCAGTTCTATGCCCGCCGCCACTGGGACCACGTCGCGATCATGCGTTGCCTGGGCGCCACCCAGTCCGAGATTTCCCGCATCTACCTTGGCCAGTTGGCTGTGTTGAGCCTGGCCGGCGGCCTGATCGGCTCGCTCTTCGGCTATGCGGCGCAACAGGTTCTGGTGTGGATTCTGCCGGCCATGGTGAACGTCGATCTGCCATGGCCGTCGGCCAGGCCGCTTCTGGTGGGCTTGGTGGCCAGCGTGGTTGCGGTGCTGGGGTTCGGCTTGCCCGCGGTGGCGCGCCTGCGGGACGTTCCTGCGATGCGCGTCATCCGCCGCGAGCTGGGTGCCGTACCGCCCCGGGTCCAGGTCCTGTACGGCGCGGCCGCCCTGGCGATCATCGGTTTCATATTCTGGGTGGCGGACGAAGCCAGGCTGGGGCTGTGGATCGTCGGAGGCACCGCCGCGACCCTGGTGGTGCTGGCGCTCGCCGCCTTGGCGATGGTCCGCCTGCTCGGCCGCTGGCGTGGCGGGCTGGGCGCGTCATGGCGTTTCGGTGTCGGCAGCCTGGTCCGGCGCGGGGGATCGACGGTCGCCCAGACCGTCGCCCTGGGCATCGGCGTCATGGGGCTGTTGCTGCTGACGGTGGTACGAACGGACCTGTTCAACGCGTGGCAGGATCGCCTGCCGCCGGACACCCCGAATCATTTCCTCATCAACATTCAATCGGACCAGGTGGCGGATCTGAAACGGTTCCTGCGGAGCAACGGCGTGGACGTCACGCGCCTGACCCCGCTGGTGCGCGCCCGCCTGACGGCCATCGACGGCCGGCCCATCGACCCCCAGGACTTCAAGGAAGGGTTCGCCCGGCGCATGGTCGAACGGGCGGCGAACCTATCCTGGCTGGAAGAACTGCCCGACGACAACAAGCTGGTCGCCGGCAGCTGGTGGAAACGGGATCAGTGGAGTGAGGGGCTGGTGTCCGTGGAACAAGACTACGCGCGCTCGCTGGGCCTGTCCATCGGCGACGTATTGACCTACCGCGTCGCGGACAAGACCTTCGATGTGCGCATCGAGAATCTCCGGGAAGTCTCCTGGGACTCGTTCAGACCGAACTTCTTTCTGCTCGTGCCCCCGGACCTGCTGGAGGGGTTTCCACGGAGCTACATCACCAGCTTCCGCCTCCCGCCCGAGCAGGGCGGCTTGATCGCACGGATGATCGAGCGCTTTCCGAACATTACCGACATAGACGTGGATGCCATATTGCAGCAGGTGCGCCGACTGATGGATCGCATCGACTGGGCATTGCAGTTTATCTTTATCTTCGCACTGCTCGCCGGCGCCCTTGTGCTGGTGGCTGCGGTACAGACCACCCGCTCCGAGCGCCGGCGCGAGATAGCCGTGCTGAGAGCGCTGGGTGCGCAACAGCGGCAGCTGCGTCTCGGGCTGTTGTCGGAGTTCGCGGCGCTGGGGCTGTTGTCGGGCCTGCTCGGTGCCGTCGCCGCGGGCGTGATCGGTCTGGGACTGGCACGTTTCCTGTTCGACATCTCCTACCACTGGAGCGCCGGCCTGTGGCTGATCGGCGCATTGGGGGGCGGTGCGTGCATCGCGGCGATCGGCTACCTGGCCTCGCGCCCCGATATCAAAGCCACTGCCTGGCAGGTACTGCGGCAGTCCGAATAGAATCGCGGCTGAAGCCGCTCCTGCAATCCGGGGACCGGCGCTGCGGTGAACCGCAGGTTGTAGAAGCGACTTCCGTCGCGATCGGCTACGCGCGGGGATTCCTCCGCAGCCAGTCCCGCACCTCGCGGGTTCCTGCTCCTGTGGAACGCATACACGACAACCTTGAATACACTTCACTCCGGCCGTATCTATTGCATTAAAGCCCCACCCACCAGGAGACCATGAACGACGACGTATCTCGTGTCGCGGAGCTAGTTGAGGAACACGGCGGCGAGCACCCCGGGTTTCAGCTGGCGCGCCCCTCTGACGTCCTGCCGGGCTCCCTATACCTGCTTCCCAATCCTTCCCGGCCCTTCTTCCCCAGTCAGGTCATGCCCGTAATGCTGTCCAACGAGCAATGGCTGGAGACGCTCAAGGCAGTCAACAAGGCCGAGCAGAACGTGGTAGGCGTGGTGTACACCGGCGACAAGAACGTGGGCGAGCTGTCCTGGGAGGATTTCCACGCCATGGGAACCGTCTGCCGGATTCACCAGGTGCAGCAGCACCAGGACCAGATACACGTGGTGCTGGCCGGCGAGCAGCGGTTCAGGGTGGAGGACTGGATCTCGTGGAAGTCGCCGTTCCAGGCGCGGGTGCGCTATTACCCGGACAGCGACCATGGAGATCCCATCCAGATCAAGGCCTATACCACGGCCATCATTAACGATATCAAAGAGCTGCTGCCGCTCAACCCCCTATATGGAGAGGAGCTCAAGATCTTCCTGCAGAACTACAAGCCGGACGATCCGTCACGGTTGGCGGATTTCGCCGCGGCACTGACCACGGCGGGAGCCGACGAGCTGCAGGAGATCCTGGAGACCGTCGATATCTCGGAGCGGCTCGAGAAATCCTTCGTCCTCATCAAGAAGGAGCTGGAGATCGCCCGTGCCCAGATGGAGATCCGCAGGCACGTGGAAGAGGAGATGCAGTCGCGCCAGCGCGAGGTGTTTCTGCGCGAGCAGCTCAAGTACATCCAGCAGGAGCTGGGCATCCAGAAGGACGACCGCACCGCCGAGATCGAGCTGTTCAAGGAGCGTATCGGGTCGCTCGATCTTCCGGAGTCGGCGCACAAGCGTATTGACGAGGAGATGCAGAAACTGTCGGTGCTTGAAGTCGGATCGCCGGAGTACACGGTCACTCGCAACTACCTCGACTGGCTGACGATTCTCCCCTGGGGAGTGCATACCGCGGACAACCTGGATCTCGACCAGGCGGCGAAGGTACTGGACCGCGACCACGAGGGCCTGTCGGACGTCAAGGAGCGGATACTCGAGTTCCTGAGCATCGGCAAACTCAAGGGCGAGGTCGCCGGCTCCATCCTGTTGTTCGTCGGCCCGCCCGGTGTGGGCAAGACATCGCTCGGGCGCTCCATCGCCGAAGCCTTGAACCGGAAGTTCTACCGGTTCTCCCTCGGCGGCATGCGCGATGAGGCCGAGATCAAGGGCCACCGCCGGACTTACATCGGCGCCATGCCGGGCAAGTTCATCCAGGCCATCAAGGAAACGGGATCGTCGAATCCGGTTATCGTCCTGGACGAAATAGACAAGGTAGGGGCGTCTTTCCACGGCGACCCGGCGTCCGCACTACTGGAAGTGCTGGACCCGGAGCAGAATATCGATTTTCTGGATCACTATATCGATCTGCGCTTCGACTTGTCCAAGGTCCTGTTCATCTGCACCGCCAACCAGCTCGACACCATCCCCGGCCCACTGTTGGATCGCATGGAGGTGGTGCAGCTGTCGGGTTACCTGGCCGCTGAGAAGCTGGACATTGCCCGCAAGCACCTCCTTCCAAAGCTGGTCCGCAGAGCGGGCCTGAAGCGCGGGCAGTTCAGGGTGGACCGGTCCGCCATTCGAAAGATCATAGAGAATTATGCACGGGAGGCGGGCGTTCGCAGGCTGGAGAAGTCGCTGGGCAAGGTGGTGCGTAAGGCCGTCGCCCGTATCGTGCGCGGCAAGACGAACAAGGTTAGAGTGAAAGCCGTCGATGTCGAGGAGTATCTCGGCAGGCCGGTATTCGAGAAGGACCGTCGCATGTCGGGCGTCGGCGTGGTAACCGGGCTGGCCTGGACGCCGCTGGGCGGCGTCACGCTCGCCGTGGAGGCCAACCGTGTCCACAGCCAGGCCCGCGGTTTCAAGCTCACCGGCCAGTTGGGTGACGTCATGAAGGAGTCGGCGGAAATCGCTTACAGCTATATCGCGGGCAACGCCCGCAAGCTCGACGCCGACCCGGCATACTTCGACAAGTCATTCGTTCACCTGCACGTGCCCGCGGGCGCCACGCCCAAGGACGGCCCCAGCGCCGGCATCACCATGGCGACCGCGTTGTTGTCGCTGGCCCGGCGACGGCGCACCAGGAACGGTATCGCCATGACCGGGGAGCTCACTCTTACCGGACAGGTCCTGCCGGTGGGCGGTATCCAGGAGAAGATCCTGGCGGCCAGGCGCGCCGGCATCAAGAAGGTGATCCTCCCGGAGGGGAACCGCGGCACCTACGAAGAGCTGCCGGAGCCGGTGACCCGGGGCATGACCGTGTATTTCGTGGATAAATATCCGGACGTATTCGATATCGTCTTTCGCTAAGAGGCGCCGCCAGGCCAGGGCACGGTTCGGTCGTGCATCCCGCTGCATGGCATAGACACGGCTCCGCCGTGTATTGCTATCATCCATGGGCACCCATCGCATCCTAGTCCGGAAAAAAGAATTGCCCATACTCGAGCTTACCGCCGCACTTGTAGTCATCGTCTGCGCGGCGGAGATCTTCACCAATGCGTTGGAGCATCTCGGTGCCAGGCTGCGTATTTCCGAAGGCGTGACCGGCTCGCTGTTCGCAGCTGTCGGTACCGCGATGCCCGAGAGCATCATCCCGATCCTCGCCCTGCTCGCCGGCACCAGCGACCGCGCGATCAACGAGGAGATCGGCGTGGGGGCGATACTCGGAGCGCCGCTTATGCTGTCTACCCTTACGCTCGGCCTCATGTCGGCATCGGTGCTGCGCAAGCGCGGCATCGCCGGACCCCTTCGGCCGGAGAAGTCGGGCCTCGACCGCGACCTGGATTTCTTCCTGGTGGCATTCGCCGTCGCCACCGCCGCACTGTTCATTCCCCACCACGCCACGTCCGTTCGCATGGTGCTCGCTGCTTCCCTCGGCCTGATCTACTTCGTATACGCGCTGCTGACGGTCAGGGCCTCGGCTGGCCTGGTCGACTCGGGCCATGGGACGGAGATCGACAGGCCTCTGTTCGCAACGTGGCTGGGAGTCGGCGAGAACCCGGTTTCAATCATCCTTCAGCTGCTCCTGGGCCTGGGCCTGCTGATCGGCGGCGCCGAGCTATTCATCCACAGCGTGAAGTATGTGGCCGACCTGCTCGGTGTTTCCGCCCTGCTGCTGTCCCTGCTGATAATCCCCATCGCCACCGAGCTGCCGGAGAAAGTCAACAGCATCCTATGGATACGTCGTGGGCGGGATACCCTTGCCTTCGGCAACATCACCGGCGCCATGGTCTTCCAGGGCACCCTGCTCCCCGCCATCGGTATCGTGTTGACGCCCTGGGAGCCTCGCCGCGAGATCCTCACCGGAATCGTGCTGACCTACCTGGCCGCCCTGTGGCTGCGCCTGCTCAGAGGCCGGCGAGTGATGGTCTGGCATCTGTTCGTCAACGGGGCGGTGTATGTGCTGTACCTGGTGCTGATGCTGGCCGTATAGCCCCACCCTGAGTCCGCCCAGCGGCGGCAGATGTCCGGAATTGCCGGCGCTCCGTTATCGCGACGGACGCTGGTGCGCCCGCGGAACGGTTCTTCGTTCAATCGTTCAACGACAATAGCGTCGCGTTGCCGCCCACGGCGGCGATGTTGTCCGAGATGGCTTTCTCGACGGCGAACCTGGGCAGGTAGTTCGGTCCGCCCGCCTTGGGGCCGGTGCCGGACAGGCCCTGGCCACCGAAGGGCTGCACCCCCACCACGGCACCGACGATGTCGCGGTTGATATAGACATTGCCGACCCGCACCCGCTGCTTGATGTAGTCGGCGGTGTCGTGGATGCGGCTGTGGACACCGAGGGTGAGTCCGTAGCCGGTGGCGTTCACCGCGTCGATTACGTCGTCCAGCTCATTGGCGGCAAAACGCACCACGTGCAGGATGGGCCCGAATACCTCGCGCTCGAGCTGGTGGATACCGGATATTTCCCATACCTGAGGTGGGAAGAAGAGATCGCTGTTGAGATTATGGGGCAGCGGGCAGCGGTAGATCAGTTCCGCGTTGTTGCGGAGGAAATCCACGTGCCGTTCCAGGCCGTGCTTGGCCTCCAGGTCGATGACCGGTCCGATATCCGTGTTCAGCTGCGTCGGGTCGCCCAGCACCAGCTCCGCCATGGCTCCCGAAAGCATCTCCAGCAGCCGTGGGGCGATCTCTTTTTGGACGAACAGCACCCGCAGCGCCGAGCAGCGCTGGCCGGCGCTGTCGAAGGCCGAACGGATGGTATCCTTCACGACCTGCTCCGGCAGCGCCGAGCTGTCGACGATCATGGCGTTCTGACCGCCGGTCTCGGCGATCAGGGGCACGATGGGGCCGGGCTTCTCCGCCAGGGTCTTATGGATGCGCCGGGCGGTCTCCGTGGAGCCCGTGAATGCGACGCCGGCAATGTCGGGATGCTCCACCAGTGCGGCGCCCACGGCGCCGTCTCCGGGAATCAGGTGCAGCACGTTCTTCGGGATACCCGCTTCATGCATCAGTCGGACGATGCGCGCCGCGGTCAGGGAAGTCTGCTCCGCAGGCTTGGCCAGCACGGCGTTGCCCGCGGCCAGGGCGGCGGCGATCTGGCCGGTGAAGATGGCGATCGGAAAGTTCCACGGGCTGATGCAGACGAACACGCCGCGGCCGGACATCTGCAAGGTGTTCTCCTCGCCGCTCGGGCCCGGCAGCACCTGCCTGGTGAACCTTTCCCTGACCTGCCAGGCGTAGTAGCGGCAGAAATCCACCGCCTCGCGGACTTCCGATTCGCCGTCGAGCAGGATGCGGCCGCCCTCCAGGGCACTGGACGCAGTAAGCTCGAACCGGTTGGCCTCCAGGAGGTCCGCCACCTTCTCGATAGTGGTGGCGCGGGTCTCCGCGTCCGTATCCCGCCACTGCTTGAATCCCGCCCGGGCCTGGCGGACGGCGTCGTCGACCCGATCGACGTGCGTCCACGCCACCGTGCCGATCTTCTTCCGGTAGTCCGCGGGGCTGCTCACCGTTCGCGCATCGTCTCCCTTGAGCTCTTTGCCGTTGATGATCGGGTAGCAATGGCTCATGGAGTTCGATTCGCGCGCTACGGTTTCCATCAGTCCCCGCCGCTCGTTCGGGTCGGCGAAGTTGAGGCCGTCCGAGTTCTCGCGTGCAGGCGCGAACAGGTCCTTCGGCAGCGGAATACGCGGGTGGGGTTTGCAGTCGTGGGCCAGGGTGTCGTCGATGGGATCGGTGACGATCTCCTCCACCGGCGTCTCGCGATGAGTGGCCCGGTTCACGAAGGACGTATTCGCTCCATTCTCCAGCAGCCGGCGCACGAGATAGGGCAGCAGCTCGGCATGGCCACCGACCGGGGCGTAGACCCGGCAGGTCAGCTCGGGCATCCGGTCGAGGAGGTGATCGTACAAGGCTTCCCCCATGCCGTGCAGCCGCTGAAATTCGTACGGGTCCTCGCCGGCGAAGTGCAGCACGGTAGCGACGGTGTGCGCATTGTGGGTGGCAAACTGGGGATACAGGAAGCCGCGCGCCTCGAACAGCTGCCTGGCACAAGCCATGTACGACACATCGGTATGGACCTTGCGCGTGAACACAGGGTAGTCCTTCAGGCCCTGGATCTGTGCCAGCTTGATTTCGGTATCCCAGTACGCGCCCTTTACCAAGCGCACCGGGATGCACCTGCCGATGTCCCGGGCCAGGCTGTTCAGCCATTGCAGCACCGGCAGGGCACGTTTCTGGTAGCCCTGGACTACCATACCCAGGCCGCCCCAGTCCTTGAGCGCTTCGTTCCTGACCACTTTATCGAAAATCCGCAGGGACATATCCAGGCGGTCGGCTTCCTCGGCGTCCACGGCGACCCACAGATCGTATCGCCTGGCCGCTTGGGCGATTTCCAGCAGCCGCGGCACCAGTTCCTGCTCGACGCGCTCCTGCTGCCAGAATGTGTAGCGTGGGTGCAGAGCCGAGAGTTTGACCGAAATTCCGGCGTTCGTTACCTCGCTTTGCCCACCGATGGTCTCGATGGAATCGAGATAGCTCTCCAGGAACCGCTGGGCATCGTCGGCGGTGAGCGCGGCTTCGCCAAGCATGTCGTAGGAGTAGCAATAGCGCCGGTTCGCGGGTTCGCGACTGCGCTTCAACGCCTGCCCGATGGTTTCACCCAGCACGAACTGGCGGCCCACGATCTCCATGGCCTGACGCATGGCAACCCGCAGCACCGGTTCGCCCAGGCGGCTCACCATGCCCTTCAGGAAGTTGGAGGGGTGCGTTTGAGTGTTGGAACCCAGCTTCACGAAGCGTCCGGTCAGCATCAACCCCCAGGTGGAGGCATTCACGAAGGTTGAATCGCTGCGGCCCACGTGTTCGTCCCAGCGCCCTTTCGAGAGCTTGTCGCGGATGAGCTTGTCCGCGGTCTCGCCGTCCGGCACCCGTAGCAGGGCCTCGGCCAGGCACATGAGAACGATGCCTTCCTCGCTGGACAGGTCGTATTCCGCCATGAACGCGTCGAGGCCCTGCTCCTCGCGCTCCGCGTCGCGAATGGCCTGTACAAAACCGCGCGCCTGTTCAATGATCGCGCGACGGGCAGTGTCGTCCAGTCCCACCTGTTCGATGCGGGCCCGCACCGTGGCCTGCTCCTGGGCCAGGTAGTCCAGGTCGATGTCGCTTAGAAGCCGGTCGGTGCCTTGGTTCATGGTGGTGGCTGCTCTTCGCTCTGATTTCATTGTAGAGAGTTCCCGCTTTCCTGATGATACTCGACGCTGATCTCGTGTACGGCATCCACCAGGACGGCAACGCTCCCCGGATCGATGCCGGGGTGGATGCCGTGGCCCAGATTGAACACATGACCGGGGCCGGAGCCGTAGCTTTCCAGTATGCCGGCCACTTCTTCGCGAATACGGGCCGGTGAGGCGTACAGGACGTTGGGATCGAGATTGCCCTGCAGCGCGACTTTGCCGCCGATGCGCGCGCGCGCATCGGCGATGTCCACTGTCCAGTCCAGACCCACGGCGTCGCAGCCGGTGTCTGCTATTTCTTCGAGATGGCTTGCGCCGCCTTTGGTGAACAGGATCACCGGCACGGCATCGCCGCTCGGGGAGCGCGTGATAGCGCCGACGATACGCCTCATGTATCGAAGCGAGAACTCGCGATAGGCTTTCGGGGCGAGCACGCCGCCCCAGGTATCGAACAGCATCACCGCCTGGGCCCCGGCTGCGATCTGGGCGTTCAGGTAGACGGTAGCCGAGTCCGTCAGCGTCTCGAGCAGGCGATGCAGGTCGCCGGGCCGGTCGTACATCATGGCCTTGATGCGACTGAACTCGCGACTGCTGCGCCCTTCCACCATGTAGGTCGCCAGTGTCCACGGGCTGCCGGCGAAGCCGATCAGGGGTACCGCGCCGGCGAGTTCGCGGCGGACCAGCCGGATGGTGTCCATGACGTAGCGCGTCTCGGATTCCGGATCCGGAACATGTAATGCGTCTATCGCCGCGCGACCGTGGAGGGGACGCTCGAAGACCGGGCCCATCCCTTCCTCTATGGACAGGCCCAAGCCCATGGCGTCGGGGATGGTAAGGATATCGGAGAATACGATGGCAGCGTCCAGAGGGAAGCGCCGCAGGGGCTGCAGCGTGACCTCGCAGGCGAGCTCGGGCGTCTTGCACAAGGTGAGGAAATCACCGGCTTTCTCGCGTGTGGCGCGGTACTCGGGAAGGTAGCGTCCCGCCTGGCGCATGATCCACACGGGGGTACGATCCACAGGTTGGCGGTGCAGCGCCTTGATGAGCCGATCGTTCTTCAATTTCTTGCTGCCCGTCAAGTGCGCCGGGGCCGTTCAGCCGACGGTGGAGGCGATTTCGGACTGGATCTCCCGCGCGGCCCTCACGGGGTCGGCGGCATCACGGATCGGTCGGCCGACGACGATATAGTCGGCGCCATACTCGAAGGCTTGTCTCACGTTAACAGTTCGCTTCTGGTCATCGTCGTTGATCACCGGGCGGATGCCGGGCGTGACCACAAGAAAGCCCCCGCCCAGAGCCTGTCTCAGGGAAAGCGCTTCGAGCCCGGAAGCCACCACACCATCGCAGCCGCATTCGATTGCGCGCCGGGCCCGCGAGATGACGAGCTGCTCCACGTCGCAGTCAAAGCCGAGATCGTCCAGATCACCACGGTCGAGGCTGGTCAGCACGGTAACAGCAAGGACCTGGAGGTCCACCTTGGCCTGCGCCGCGGCGCGCATCATGGCGTCGTTACCGTGCACGGTCGTGAACCGTATGCCCCGGCCGTTTAGTCGATGCACGGCCCGTCCCACCGTGGCCGGAACATCGAAGAACTTCAGATCCACGAATACTGACTTGTCGCGGTCGCGCAGCCAGTCGACAAAATCGAAGCAGGCTCCGTCCATGAACAGCTCCAGGCCCACCTTGTAGAAGCTCACCGAGTCGCCCAGCTGTTCGACCAGGTACTGGGCGCGCTGCCGGGTGGGGAAATCGAGTGCCACGATCAGGCGCTCGGAGACGGGAATCTTGGGGGGCATGGGTGTTGATTATAAAGCACTCATCCCGGACCTTCATGCCGTCACAAGGGCCACACGTAGACAATCATCGGAATGCCGACCAGCAGTACCAGAATTTCCAGCGGCAGGCCCATGCGCCAGTAGTCTCCGAAGCGGTAGCCGCCGGGTCCCATGATGATGGTGTTGTTCTTGTGGCCGATGGGTGTGAGGAAGGCGCAGGAGGCAGCCACCGCCACCGCCATCAGGAAGGAATCGGGGTTGGCGTCGAGCCGGTTGGCGATATCCACCCCGATGGGCGCCGCGATCAAGGCGGTGGCGACGTTGTTGAGAACGTCGGACACGGTCATCGTTATAATCATCAGGATCGCCAGCACCACGATGATCGGGAAGCCGGACGTCCAGCCCACTACCGCGCGCGCGATCAGCTCGGTGCCGCCACTGGCTTCCAGGGCGGCGCCGAGGGGGATCATGGAGCCCAGCAGTATGATCACCGGCCATTCCACCGCGTCGTATATCTGCGACAGCGGCACGATGCCCAGCGCCGCGTATGCCACAACGACGGCGGCCAGCGCCACCGGCAGGTAGATATAACCCAGGCTCGCGGCGAGGATGGCCGCCGCGAACGTCCCCACGGCGATCCAGGCCTTGCCACGCTGAATCACCTCCAGCCCGCGCCCCGCGAGCGGCAGGCATCCGAGCCAGTCGACTACGTCGGGCAGTTGCTGTTCCGGCCCGAGTAGCAGCAACAGATCGCCGGGCTCGATGCGTGCCTTGAGCAGGCGCTCGCGGATCTGGGTCCCCTGGCGTGAGATGCCCAGCAGGATCACGCCCTGCCGATGGAGCAGCCGGACTCCCGCGGCCGAACGGCCGGCAATGCGGGCTCCCTCCGGCACCGCCACTTCCGTCAAGATGGTGGTGCCGGAGGTCGCCTTGGAATGCTTGTCCGAGTCCGTGAGCGTCAACCCTGCGGCGCCCGCGAACTGGTCGATGGCTTCCGGGCCGCCCTCCACCACGATCAGGTCGTTCTTTCTTACTGTCTCGCGCCGTGCGGCGCCCGGGAGCCGCTTCCCTCGCCGGACCAGCCCCAGAATCTGTACGTCGTTGTCCTCGGCGAGCGAATCCAGGTCACGCAGGACTTCACCCGCGATTGCCGCGGATTCCGGCACCTTGAGCTCGGCGATGTAGCCCTTGAGGTTCTCCAGTTCCCTGGGAATGCTGGTCTTGCTGCGTTCCACTGGAATCAGCCGCCAGCCCACCAGTGCCACGAACAAAACGCCGGCGATAGCGACCACAATGCCCACGGGAGCGAAATCGAACATGCGGTAAGGTTCGCCGAGGGCTTTCTCGCGAAACGTCGCGATGACGATGTTCGGCGGGGTACCGATCAGCGTCACCATGCCGCCGAGGATGGACGCAAACGACAGCGGCATGAGCGTCAGCGCCGGGCTGCGTTTTGCTTTCTGCGCCGCCTGCATATCCATGGGCATGAGCAGGGCCAGGGCCGCGACGTTGTTCATCACGCTGGACAGTCCGGCCGCGATACCGGACATGATGCCAATGTGGGCCTGGAGGCTTCGGGAGGCGTTGATCAGCCTGCGTGCCAGTATTTCTATGGCTCCCGAGCGGTACAAACCGCGACTGACGATCAGCACCAGCGCGATGATGACGACGGCCGGATGACCGAAGCCCGAAAACGCCTGGTCCGCGGGTACGACTCCGAGGATACAGGCGATCACCAGGGCGGCGAATGCCACCAGGTCATAGCGAAAGCGGCCCCACAGGAGGAACGCGAAGATCACGCTGATGAGGGCAAACAGGATGGCCTGGTCGGTGGTGAGGGTCATCACGGGATGCGCGTCAGATCGGCTCTTGGAGTCTCAAGTCTTCCGGTGGCGGGGTCCCTCACCCTTGTTCTCCGTGGCCCTCTCCCAAAAAGGAGAGCGGACCTTTCGTTGCATAGCGGTTGTGATTCTCCCTCCAACGGCCCGGGTCACGTGCGGCGTTCCAGTACGAGCTTGACGCCCAGTGCAATGAGCACCGCGCCGCTGGTTCGGTATAGCCATGAGAGCACCGATGGCCGGCCGCGGACGAACAGGGAAAGGCGACCGGCGCCCACCGCGAGCGGGCCCTTGATGACAAAGGTAAGGACCGCGAACGTAAGACCAAGCGTGAATAGCGACAGAGTGGGGCTCGCAGCATCGGCGCGGATGAATTGAGGAAGGAACGCGAGATAGAACACCGCGATCTTTGGATTGGTTATGTTTGACAGCGCGCCGTCCAGATAAAGGCGGCGCATGCTGCGCGTTTCGGCCCCGCGAAGGTCCAGCCTGTTGCCAGCGGACAGGATCGAGTGGACACCGAGATACACGAGATAGGCGGCTCCCACCACCTTCATGGCGAAGAAAAGCCACTCGGACGTTCTGATGATCACCCCCAGGCCGAGGGAGGTAAGCAGGGTGTGGACCATCAAGCCGGAGCTGATTCCCAGCGCGGTAACGACCCCCGCGGCGGCGCCCTGGGTCACGGCTCTGGACATTACCAGTATCAAATCCTGCCCGGGCGTGATGATCAGTAGCACTGAAGCGGCGAGAAAAAGCAGCCAGGAAATCTCCACGATCAAGGGTTCTCCAGAAACGAGGATTCACTTGGGTACGGATCGATTGTATCTCCCCGGTACTCGCGATGATATGTCCACCGCTTCCTCCGCCACCGCGAGGTTCGACGCAATGCCGGTGAGTAAACCGAGAACACGGCCACACCGGGATCGTTCCGGACGATCCCGGCCCTGCCCTCCTCGCTGGAGGCAAAGCCACCCGCGCAATTCGGTTTCATGCCCATTGCCGGGCCGGCCGTGGAGGCGCACCGGAGAATTCGCCAGGACTATCTCGGGATCTGGACGACCAGTTCCTTACCACCGTAGCCATGCACCGAATCGTGCGCCCGGATCGTCACCTCATCCACCCCGGCGGGGATTCGCACGTCGTCCAGGGACCGGGTGAACGGCTGCTCATCCTCATGGGGATGGAGCAGCTTGCGCACGGCAATCAGATCGCCGCCGGGGCTCAGCACTTCCCACTTGTCCGCGTAGTGATCCCACCCTTCGTCTGTGTGCTGCACGGTGACCGAGAAGCCGCATACCGACTGACTGTCACAAGTGACGTCGGCCTTGAGGACGTCTGCCTCGCCGGCCAGAGCCGAAGCGTTCATGAGGAACAGGCTCGTCACGACTGTGATCCTATGCATCACTCCTCCTGTATTCGCGCGTCTTGCGTCTGATTGATGGATACTCAGCGTCCGGACGCGTCCGGGCGTGCCTTCCTGTAGCGATCGAGGCTCGCCTGTGGCCAGTATTCCCGGCGGTCGTAGTATTCATACACCGCCGGCGTGTCGGGCGGCAGGATGACCCATGGTTGCTTGGACATGGTGTAGATATGGATGTCGGGAGGCAGGCGGTCCGGGTCGTCCAGGGTGCCGACGCGTACGAAGCGCACCGTGTCGCCGGCACCCGGATAATTGCTCCACATGGCGATGCGGCAGCTCGGACATCGCGCGATATTCTGACCCTGTCCGCTTTCCGATGGCGTGTCGACGATCTCCGGCTCGCCCTGCAGCAGCAGGACGCGGTCGGCCTCGATCAGCGCGTTCAACGCGAATGCCGCTCCGGTCTCCCGCTGGCACCATCGGCAATGGCAGCAATGCACGAACATGGGGCGCGTGGTCATGCGGTACCGGATCTCCCGGCAATCGCAGCCGCCTTCGAGCGGCTGCGCGGAAGGATGCGCGTTGTTCATACGCTCACTTTCGTTTTCCGTCTATTTGCTGCGCCCGGGGCCGGCAAGGGCAGTAGCCAGGCCCAGTGCAATGTATACGCCGCCGCTGAACCAGCGTTGTATGGAAAGAAAACGCGCATGGCTTTGGATCCAGCGGCCCATGCTGCCGGTCAACAGCGCATACACCGAGTCGCTGACCACCGCCACGCCCGCGAAGATACTCCCCAGCACGATGACCTGGATGCTCACAGGGCCTATGGCGGGATCCACGAACTGCGGCAAAAAGGCCAGGAAGAACAGCGCCGTCTTGGGGTTGAGCAGGTTCACCAGCATTCCTTCGTAGAACATACGGCCCAATTTCCGGGGTTTGGCGGTGACCGACGGCGCCGTCTGGTCCCGCAGCATGAGTCGCCTCATTCCCAGGAAAATCAGATAGGCGGCGCCGAGGTACTTGACGGTGCTGAACGCCAATGCCGATGAGGCCAGCAATGCGGACAACCCCAGCGCCGCCGCCGCAATGTGCACCATGGAGCCGGCCGCCACACCCAGGGCCGAGACGATTCCGGCCAGGCGGCCCCGGTCGAGGCTGCGCGCGACGATGTAGAGGACGGCTGGACCCGGTATCACGATCAGTATCCCGGCGGCGACGAGGAAGAGCGGTAGTCTGGATGCGTCTATCATGTTTGTCCGACGGTCAGCGCTCTTCCGGTGGGACGCCCTTGATCCCGGAAACGAACGCCGAGACCTCCGCCGTCGAATATTTCATATGAGTCCGCTTCGTTGAAGCAGGCTGATGGGTCAAATCCAGCCCGGGGCGGCGCTCCGTCTTCGGACGCACGGGGCGCGGCGCGAAGCCGCCGCCGCAGTTGGGGCACACGTTGCCAAGCACGTCGTCGACGCAGGTCGCGCAAAACGTGCACTCGTAACTGCAAATACGGGCCTCGGTGGAATCCGGCGGCAGGTCCTTGTCGCAGTATTCGCAGTTGGGACGAAGCTGGAGCATTCACGCGCACCTTCGGCAAGTTCAGCTGGAATCGGGACCGGGTGGTGACTCCGGCAACCCGGCTATTGTGCAGGGGATTCGTGTTCGAGGGAAATTCTGAACAAAGGCAGAAAGCGTCCCGGGATGCTGCCGGACTCGCGCGTTCCCGCCGGCACGCCGCCGGCGGCACGATAGAACTCCACCGCGTTGGGGTCCCCCTGAATGATCAGGGTGCGCGCGCCGGCCGCCGCGGCATCTGCCTTGGCCCGGGTGATCAGCGCCGTGCCCACGCCGGTACCTATGTGCGCCGGCTCCACGAACATGGCCGCCAGCTCGCAGCTTTCGGGAGAGAGGTACTCCAGACCGCAGAATCCAAGTACCTCACCGTGCCGTTCCGCCACCAGGTACTCGTGGGCGGAATCGAGCAGCTGCTCCCGGCTTACCGACAACTCTTCACGGCAGGCCTCCATGAACTGATCGGTATAACCCCAAACCGCCTTCGAACGCATCGCCAGATCCCTCAGGTATGCCGCATCGTCGGGACGTGCCGCGCGGATTGTGAGGCGCTTGCTCATGGTCTACGGTCAGCGTCCCCAGGGAAATACCCGGCGTTCAGGAAGCGCCGCCCCCGACGCCAACGCTTCGGAGATCCTCAGGCCCTCGTTCCATTTCGCCATGCGTTCCGAACGGGAGAACGCGCCGACCTTGAGCTGCTTCACGCCCCATCCCACTGACAAATGCACGATGGTTACGTCCTCGCTCTCGCCCGACCTTGCCGATGCGATCGAGTGCCAACCGGCCCGCCGTGCCGCCTCCAGTGCCAACGAGGTCTCGGACAGGGTGCCGGCCTGATTGGGCTTGATCAGTGCCGTGTTGCAGGCGCCGCGCGCGGCGGCGGTTTCAATGCGAGCGGCGTCCGTGCAGATGAAATCATCCGCCACGACTTCCACGCCTGCCCCCGCCGCGCGCGTGAAGCGCGCCAGGCCCTCCGCGTCGTCCTCCGCGAGGGGGTCCTCGATGGCCACGATGGGATATCTCTTCAGCCAGCCGAGCAGCATCTCCGACAATCCCTCGCTTTCCAGCTCGCGTCCATCGCGCGCCAGGCGGTATGTCCCGCCTCGCCCGAAATCGCTGGCCGCGACGTCCAACGAGAAGGCCACGTCCTCGCCGGGCCGGTACCCGGCCCGTTCCACGGCACGCAGCAGGTAATCGAGGCCCGCTTCATTTGTATCGAACGCCGGCCACCAGCCACCCTCGTCGGCTACGCCGTTCAGCAGCCCTTCTTCATCCATAAGCTCGCCTGCGGCTCGGTACACCTCGGCCGTCCAGTCCAGGGCCTCGTCGAAGCTCGCGGCACCGACGGGGATCACCATGAAGTCCTGCACGTCCACCCGGCGTCCAGCGTGCGCACCGCCGCCGAAGATCTGGATCTCCGGCAGCGGCAGCCGCATATCCGTTCGGTTGCCGGCCAGGTAGCCCCACAACGGCAAGCCGCGGGCCGCCGCCGCGGCGTGGGCCACCGCCATCGACACGGCCACAATGGCGTTGCCGCCGAGACGCGACTTGTCTGCCGTGCCGTCGAGCTCGATCAGCGCCCTGTCCACGGCGGTCTGGTCGGAGCAGTCCTTGCCGTGCAGCGTGCGGGAGATTTCTCCATTTACGGACTCCACCGCCTGCCGCACGTCATCACCCCCGAATCGCGGACCGCCATCGCGCTTGTCCAGCGCTTCCCCGCTACCCTTGGAAGCGCCGGCCGGCGCGATGGCGCGCCCCGACAAGCCGGCGGGAAGGCGCACCTCCACTTCCACCGTGGGCCGTCCCCGCGAATCCCACACCCGCCTCGCATGCACGCGCTCGATGCGCGTTCTCATTGTCCCAGTTCCCGCCGCCAGGCATCCGTGATCGTCGCGAGTCGTGCGGGCGGACGCGTAATCAATCCAGAGGCGCATCGCCTGATCTTGTCGCGGTCCCACTCCTGCGTGATGTACTCCACCGGCGACTTGCCGTCGACCCTCGCCAGAAAGAGCGCGGGTAGCAACGCCGCGGCGCGCTCCTCGAGCATGTCCCGCTCCTCCCATTGCACGCCGGAAAGATAGGCCTCGGCCAACGCATCGAAGCAACCCAGGTAGGATTCCGCCGCATCGGGGCGCCACAGGCACTTGAGGAGCATGTGGTTGAGGCAGAAGGCGATATCGAATGCCGGGTCGCCGATGGACGCGCATTCGGCGTCCAGGAACACCGGTCCGTGCGGCCCGATCAATATGTTCTTGGGGCTGACGTCCCCGTGGATCAGGGTCAGCCGGGTCCGAGCGGTCGTTCGGCACAACGCCTCGAGCCGCGGCGCCAGCTCCCGATGCCGCCGACCCGTTGCCAGCAGGTACGGCTCGAGCCGAATGTCGTGGAAGATGTCCGTGCGCGGAAATTGCCGCGCCACGTCCGCGTCACCCGCCACCGCCGAGTGGATCCGGCTCAATGCGTGCCCGACGTTCGCCGCGTCACGACTATCCGCCCGGCCCTCCATGAGTTTCTTCTTCCACAACTCATGGCTGCCCGGATCGAGATAATCCATGATGAAGAACATCCGCTCGTCATCATCGCAGCGCACCCTTGGCGCACTCCCGGGCGCCACGCGGGCGGCGATCTGGTTCCACAACACCTCGAACCGATTCCGCTCCACCGGCGCGCACCACTCCGCCTCCACGCGCAGCCGCGCCAAGGCCTGCTTCACACAAAACACCCTCCCTCCGGCCTCCACCTTCCATATCTCCGAAGACACACCGCCGATCATCGGCGCGACCACCATCTCGTCAGACTCATCGATCAAACCCTCACCACGCAAGGCTGCCCGAATGTCGCTGTCGCTTACCGCGCTCATCGGGGCGTGGTCCGGTTCAAGCCGAAGGGCCCCGAGGGTATGGTTCGCAGGTGCGGTGTGGAGGCATGGACTGGGGAGGGATTTCGGCGGGCGTCTGGAGGCAGGGATGCCGGAAGCGAGCCTACAGGGAAGTACTTGCGGCGTCCCACCGAAATCCCTCCCCGGTCCATGCAGGGCACTCCCGCGGAGTGGCAGCGGGGTCCCCGAGCGCAGCAACCCATCGTTTTCATCGTCACGGGTGAACGGCAACCTTGATAGCTCGTCCCGAAGTGTGAACGACTTTGTGCCGGCGGTCACGACACCCCGAACATCGACCGCAGCCACGCCCCCACGACATAGGCCAGTACCGCCGCCACACTCCCCACCGCCAACGTCTCCAGCCCCCCCCGAACCCGAGACGTCCCGAGCCAATGGCCCTTCACCGAACCCACCGCAAAGAACGCGATCGCCGTCATCACGCAGCTCGCCGCGAAGATACGCCCCGGTTCCAGGCCCGGAACCAGGAAGGGCAGCAACGGCACCAGGCCCACGACCAGGAACGCGAAGAAGGTCACCAGACCAGCCCGAAGCGGCCCCGCCGGCTCCAGCGGCAGGCCGAGTTCCTCCGTGATCATGGTGTCCACCCACAGCTTGCGGTCAGCGGTAATGGTATCGACGATGTGCTCCAGTCCCGCCCCGGAGAAACCCTTGCGCTGGTAGATCTGGCGGATCTCCTCGCGCTCGCCCTCCGGAATCTGCTCGATGTGGTGCTCCTCGTGGCGGCGTGCCCGGTCCAGCCGCTCCTGCTCGGTTCTGCTGGCCTGGTAATTGCTCGCCGCCATGCTGAACCCGTCGGCCAGCAAGTTCGCCGTGCCGAGGACGATGGCGACGGCGGACGGAAAACCGGCACCAACCGCGCCGGCCACCACCGCGAAGGTGGTGACACAGCCGTCGATGCCGCCCAGGACCGCGTCGCCGAGATAGCTGTGCTGCTGCTCGGCATCCAGGCGAGTGCGAATGCGGTCGGGATGGTGCTCGCCCTTCAGGTCACCGCTGGTGTGATGTTTGTACATGAATGGTTACCGGTGAGTTCAAGCGGCAGTTTGAACGCTACGTTCAGGACGATGATTGATGTAAATCATGGCGTGGTGAGCCTGCGGAGACCGACAATGCATTGCGTCGAAATGGACGCGTTTTCAGCGACTAGCAGGCTGTTGAAAAACAGCCTGCTAGTGGGAGACAGGGACGTCTCGCCGCGAATCAAGCACTGTAAGTGCTTGATTCGGCGTAGCCGAGTGCGGACAAGCGCCGCGCCCGGCGCGTTGAAAAAGGCCAGGAAGGCGTTTTTCAACATCCAGCTCAGGGAAAACCAAAATGGGTAAGCAACGTTAATTCCCAGCATGTGCATCCACGACTCAACCGAGGTGCCCCACCGGCGGCTATCCGTCGCACGCCCGGCTTTCTCCGCGGCTTTCCTGGCTAACATTATGGCTATCTTTCTGGGTGGCTGCGCGATCGCGGGTTCCGATTACCGGCCGCCCGATACCGTGGTACCGCCGCATTGGCAGGGCCCGGCGGCGCCGGGCGCGCGCGACGCCGCTACCCTGGCGGATTGGTGGCGGCGGTTCAACGATCCGGTTCTTGATGACCTGATTCAAAAGGCCCTGGCTGCGAGTACCGATCTCAAGACTGCCCAGGCACGCCTGCGTGAAGTCCGGGCACGACGCGATCTTGCGAGCGCGAACCTCGGACCGACGGTGACGGCTTCCGCCACGGCCAGTCGCAGCAAGAGCGGAGGCGAGGCGGCCCATGAACAGTACCAGGGCGGCGTCGACGCCGGCTGGGAGCCGGACCTGTTCGGCGGCGTACGGCAAGGCGTGCGTGCCGCGGATGCCGATGTGCAGGCGAACCTCGAGTCCCTGCGCGACGTCAGGGTGAGCCTGATTTCGGAGGTGGCGCTCAATTACACCGGTCTGCGTACCAGCGAGAAGCGGCTGGCCATCGCCGAGGAGAATCTCGCCGCCCAGCAGGAGCTCTATGAGCTCACCCGTTGGCGGCGCCAAGCGGGCCTGGTGTCGGACCTGGATGAGGCACAGGCTCTTACGCTGCTGCAGCAGAGCCGGGCCAGCCTTCCCAGTCTACGCACTGCAGTTGTTGAAGCCCGCCACCGGCTGGATATCCTGCTGGCCTTGCCGCCGGGCGAACTGGAACGGACCCTGCGGAGCACGGGGAACATCCCGGTCGCCGATGATAAGGTTGCGGTAGGGATACCTGCGGCTACCCTGCGCCAGCGCCCCGACGTCCGTGCCGCCGAGCGCAGGCTGGCGGCGCAGGCGGCGCGTCTAGGTGAGGCCCGGGCGGCCCGCTATCCCAGCCTGCGCTTGACGGGCTCACTGGGACTGCGGGCGGCGAGCCTGAGTGGGCTCGGAGAAGCCGCCGCCACCAATTCGTTGCTGGCGGGTATCACGGCGCCGATCTTCGACTCCGGGCGCATTCGCAGCAATATCGAGATTCAGGACGCCGTGCTGGAGCAGGATCGTCTCGCATATCAGGGCTCGGTGCTGGTCGCCCTGCAGGAGGTGGAGAACGCGCTGGTATCGGTGTCCAACTCCAGCCGGCGTCAGGCGGAGCTGATCCGGGCCGCGGCTTCCGCCGGTCAGGCGCTGGAGCTCGCCCGCCAGCAATACAGCGTCGGTCTGGCGGACTTTCAGACCGTCCTGGACAGTCAACGGACGGTGCTCAATCTCGACGACCAGCTGGCAACCAGTGAGGGCGACCATAGCACCGCCTTGATCCAGCTCTACAAGGCGCTCGGCGGCGGCTGGACGCCGCAAAGCCCATCCGGAGGAGGCGGGCAGTCCTCATGAACAAGCAGCAGGACATCCCGGTTCAAACCGAGCGCAGTCTCGAGGAGCTGCTCGTCCGGGGAGACTCAGGCAGTCGTTTCACCCGTCCACGCCTGTGGATCGTCCTGGCGCTGGTCCTGATCGTGGCCGCCGCGGCCTACTATTTTCTGGCCGGCAAAGGCGACAATGGCCAGGTTCGTTATCTCACCGAGCCGGCGACCACGGGCAATCTGGTGGTGAAGGTGTCCGCCACCGGCAACCTGCAGCCCACCAACCAGGTGGATGTGGGCAGCGAGTTGTCCGGGATCGTGGAAGAGGTGTACGTCGACGACAACGATCACGTCAAGAAGGACCAGATGCTGGCGCGCCTCGATCTCTCCAAGCTGCAGGACGCGGTCACCAGGTCTCGCGCCAACGTGGACGCCGCCAAGGCCCAGGTGCTGCAGGTGCAGGCCACCACGGTGGAAGCGCGTGCCAACCTGGGGCGTTTTAAGGAAGTATCGCGGCTGTCTGGCGGCAAAGTCCCTTCCAAAAGTGAGATGGATACCGCCGAGGCCAACGTGAAACGGGCTGAGGCTGGCGAGGCCAGCGCCCGCGCCGGCGTGGCCCAGGCCCAGGCCGCCCTGCAATCGGACGAGACCAACCTGGGCAAGGCCTCTATTCGCTCGCCCATCGACGGCATTGTGCTCACCAGGCAGGTGGAGCCGGGCCAGACCGTGGCTGCGTCCTTCCAGGCGCCGGTGCTGTTCACCCTGGCGGAAGACCTGACCAAGATGGAGCTGCAAGTTGACGTCGACGAGGCGGACGTCGGCAAGGTACAGGTGGGGCAGGACGCCACCTTCACTGTCGATGCCTGGCCGGGTCGGCAATACAAGGCGGTGATCACCCAGGTGGGCTACGGCTCCCAGGTCAAGGACGGTGTGGTGTCCTATCCTGCAACCTTGCAGGTCACCAACGATGATCTCAGCCTGAGGCCGGGCATGACGGCTACCGCCGACATCACCACGCTGACCCGGGACAACGTGCTGCTGGTAAGCAACGCCGCGCTGCGTTTCACGCCGCCGCCACAATCGGCAACATCGAGCTCGAGCGGCGGCCTGCTGCGTGCCTTGATTCCGCATCGGCCGCGATCAGTCCGTAGGCCGAACAACTCGAGCAACGGCGAAGGGATCCAGCATGTGTGGGTGCTGCGCGGCGGCACGCCGGTGTCGGTGGAGGTGAAGACAGGACCCAGCGACGGCCGGGTTACCGAAATCACCGGCGGCGACATACAAGCCGGTACGGAAGTAATCACCGAAGCCGTGACCGGCGCGTGATGACTCGTTCCTCCGGGCTTATCAGCCTGGCCGGCATCACCAAAGTCTACGGTCGGGGCCAGGCGGCCATACAGGCGCTGCGAGGCGTGGATCTTCGCATCGATACCGGCGAATTCGTGGCCATCATGGGCCCCAGCGGCTCCGGCAAGTCGACGGCGATGAACATCCTCGGCTGCCTGGACGTGCCAAGCGCCGGTTCCTACGAATTCCAGGGTGTGCATGTGGAACGGCTGACGCGAAACCAGCGCGCCCTGCTGCGCCGCTACTTCCTGGGTTTTGTGTTCCAGGGCTTCAACCTGCTGGCACGCACCACCGCTCTCGAGAACGTGGAGCTTCCGTTGATCTACCGCGGCGATGCGGCGGTAGCCCGTCACGCGGCGGCGCACGCCGCCCTGGAGCAGGTCGGCCTGGCCGGGTGGGGCAACCACACGCCTGGGGAGCTGTCCGGCGGACAGCAGCAGCGTGTGGCCATCGCCAGAGCGATCGTCACCAGGCCGTCGGTCCTGCTCGCCGATGAACCGACCGGCAACCTGGATACGCGCACCAGCCGCGAGATCATGGACCTGATCGGCGCCTTGAACCGGGACGAGGGCATTACCGTGCTCATGGTCACGCACGAGCCGGACATGGCCGCCTGCGCCAGGCGGATCGTCCGTTTCGTGGACGGCCGGCTGGAGAGCGACGAGCGCAGCGAAGAGGAAGCCGCGGTCTGATGCTCTGGAATACGCTGCTTCTCTCCCTGAGGGCCATTCGACGCAACCTGCTGCGTTCCTCGCTCACCATGCTGGGTGTGGTCATCGGCGTGGCGGCGGTGATCACCATGGTGACGCTGGGCAATGGTGCGACCAAGGCGGTCTCCGACCAGATCGCCAGCATGGGCAGCAACCTCATCATACTGATACCCGGCCAGCACTTCGGTCCTGGCTCCAGCGGGGTCGCGGCTTTCAGAATGAGCGATGTCGATGCCATTCGCAACCAGATCAGCTCCATCACGGCAGTCGCACCGGTGGCGGTCAAGAACGTCACCGTCGTGTTCCAGGCCCGCAACTGGTCCACCAACGTCACCGGCACCAACAACGATTACTTCCGCGCCGGCAACTGGCAGCTCGCGGCGGGCCGCACCTTTACCGAGGCCGAGGAACGGGCAGGCAAGGCGGTATGCGTGATTGGCGAGACAATCCGCAGCAACCTGTTCGGGAACGAGAATCCCGTGGGCAGCGAGATACGCATCAAGCAGTTCGCCTGCGAGGTGATAGGACTGCTCAAGGCCAAGGGACAGTCCGCCATGGGGTCCGACCAGGACGAGATCGTGGTCATGCCCTTACGCACCGTGCAGCGGCGCCTCACCGGCAGCCGGGACGTCAACCGGTTGATGGTGTCGGTCGGCAACAGCGCCTCGATCGACGCCGTCAAGGAACAGCTGACGCTGTTGATGCGCGAGCGCCGCAACGTCTCCCGCAACGAGGAAGACGACTTCCGGGTGATGGACACCCGCCAGATCGCCGAGACCCTCACCGGCACCACCCGCATCCTGACCATGCTGCTGGGGGCCGTGGCCGCGGTGAGCCTGCTGGTGGGCGGCATCGGCATCATGAACATCATGCTGGTGTCGGTAACCGAGCGCACCCGTGAGATCGGCATCCGGCTCGCCATCGGGGCGCTGGAACGTGAAGTGTTGCTGCAGTTCCTCATCGAGGCCGTGGTGTTGTCCAGCCTCGGAGGGCTGGTGGGCGTCGCCATTGCCACCGGCGTATCCCTGGGCCTGACCGGCATGATGCAGGTGCCCTACGTCTTCGACCCGGGCATCAACGTGCTGTCCTTCCTGTTCTCCGCGGTTATCGGCGTTATCTTCGGCTATTTTCCCGCGCGACGAGCGGCACGGCTCGATCCCATCGAGGCCCTGCGGCACGAGTAACCACGCTGCATCAGGCAAAACCCGCCTTGTGCAGACCTTCAACATAGCGCTGTGCGTCTGCGGCGTGCTGGTACGGGTCCAACGCGGTCAGCCACTCGTCGTGCCAACGGGATAGCATGCAGAACATCATGCCGGTGGCATGACAAGAGCCATGCCCCGAATACAAGCGCATCGATCTTATGTAGAATTGTGCCGCGTCCACGCCGGCTCCACCGGGCCGGCTTGTCATTCTTCATCATCAAGGTTCTTCGATGCATTCGAGTCCGGTTGCCGTCGACCCCGTGTACATGAGAGAGCTGGCGGGCTTCGCAGAATCATTGGCGGACGCCGCGCGGCCGTTCTCCCGGAAGTGGTTCCGGCGCGAGGTCAAGGTCGATACCAAGGCAGACGACAGTCCGGTGACCATCGCCGACCGTGAGGTCGAGGCCATGCTGCGCCACCGTATTGCCCGGCAGTTTCCACAACATGGTGTCCTGGGAGAGGAGTTGGGGGAAGTCGGAACGGGTGCCGACTACGTCTGGCTGATCGATCCGATCGATGGCACCCGCAGCTTTATTTCCGGCAATCCTCTATGGGGCACTCTGCTGGCGCTGCTGTATTGCGGCAGGCCGGTGCTGGGCGTAATCGACATGCCCGTCGTGAACGAACGCTGGGTGGGTGTTGCGGGACAGCCTACCCATTTCAACGGAGAACCCTGTTATACCCGCGAGTGCCGCGGTCTGAAGGACGCTGCGATGTATTCCACATCGCCCGATTTGTTTGGCGACCAGGAGGAACGCATGGCCTTCGAGCGTTTGAGCGCAGCGGTGCGCATGCGGCGTTTCGGCGGCGACTGCTACAACTACGCACTGCTGGCGGCGGGCTACATTGATCTGGTCGTGGAGAGCGGTTTGCAGCCCTATGATTACCTGGCCCTGGCACCGGTCGTCGAGGGGGCGGGCGGGGTCATCACCGACTGGTCCGGCAGGTCTCTCGATCTGCACTCGTCGGGGCAGGTGCTCGCCGCCGCCAACACCGACCTGCATCGGCAGGCAGCGGCTTTGATCGAGAACGCCCCCGGGACCTCAAAGTCCTAGGTAGTCGATGATTCCCCCGGCCGCCTGGCGGCCTTCCCAGACGGCAGTGACCACCAGGTCCGAGCCGCGGACCATGTCGCCGCCGGCGAAGACCTTGGGGTTTGTAGTCTGGAATTTGAACCGTCCACCTTCGTCGGCGCGGGTGCGACCGGCACTGTCCACCTGTATGTCGAAGCGCTCGAACCAGTCCGGCGGACTGGGCCGGAAGCCGAAGGCGATCAGTACCTTGTCGGCGATGATGGTTTCCTCGCTGTCGGGCACCGGCTCGGGCCGGCGCCGGCCGCGTTCGTCAGGCTCTCCCAGACGCGTCTGAACCACCTTGACGCCCTGGACTTTTCCGTCGCCGATGATTTCCGCCGGCTGCCGGTTCCACAGGAACCTGACTCCTTCCTCCTTGGCGTTGAATACTTCACGCCGGGAACCCGGCATGTTCTCCTCGTCGCGTCGGTAGACGCAGGTGACGCGGTCGGCCTGCTGGCGTACGGCGGTGCGTACGCAGTCCATGGCGGTATCACCGCCGCCGAGAACCACCACCCGTTTGCCTTCCAGGTTGATGCGTGGCAGCGGGTTATCCCATTCCATGACGTGGTTGATGTTCGAGACCAGATACGGGAGGGCCTCGTAGACGCCGTCCAGATCCTCGCCAGGAAACCCGCCCCGCATGTAGGTATAAGTTCCCATGCCCAGGAAGACCGCGTCGTGCTCATCGAGCAGTCGGTCGAAAGGGACATCCGTACCCACGCCCGTGCCCAGTACGAACTCGGCGCCCTGCTCCTCCAGCAGCCCGCGGCGGCGGGTGACGATGTGCTTCTCCAGTTTGAAAGGCGGGATACCGTAGGTAAGCAAGCCGCCGATCTCCTGGTACCGGTCGAACACCACCGGCTTGATGCCGCTGCGGGTCAGGACGTCGGCGCAGGCAAGTCCTGCCGGACCGGCGCCCACGATGGCGACGCGCTTGTCGGTCCATTCGACGCCCGTCAGATCCGGGCGCCAGCCCTGGGACAAAGCCTCGTCGGTGATGTACTTCTCCACCGAGCCGATGGTGACCGCCCCGAAGCCGTCGTTCAGAGTGCAGGCGCCCTCGCACAGGCGGTCGTGGGGACAGATCCGGCCACAGATCTCCGGTAGCGAGTTGGTCTGGTGCGACAACTCGGCGGCCTGAAAAAGTCGTCCCTCCGCCACCAGATCGAGCCAGTTGGGTATGTAGTTGTGAACCGGGCATTTCCATTCGCAGTAGGGGTTGCCGCAGTCCAGGCAGCGCCCGGCCTGGGCCGCGGCGGTGCCGGCATCGTAGTGCGCGTAGATCTCGCCCCACTGGTGGCGGCGGATCTGGGGCGGGGTCTTGTCCGGGTTCTGCCGCGGCAGGTCCAGGAATTGGAAGTTGTTGCTCATTGAAGAACGGTTCCTTCGATCAAGCGGCCCGCATCAGGGTATCCAGCAGCGTATGGATATCCGCGGCCCGCGGCTTCACCACCCAGAAGTAGCGCGCCAGGTCGTGAAAGTCCTCCGCGACCTGGTGACCCCAGACGCTGCGCGACTCCTTGGCGTACTCGCGAATTATCCGGTACAGGTAGTTCAGGTGGGTTTCCATGTGCTCGGGTGTCACCCGGTGGATGTCGATGAGCTCATGGTTGAACCGGTCGGCGAACAGGCGCTCCCGGTCGAGGACGAATGCCATGCCGCCGGTCATGCCGGCCCCGAAGTTGACGCCGGTCTCGCCCAGCACGCACACCATGCCGCCGGTCATGTATTCGCAGCCGTGGTCGCCGATCCCCTCCACCACCGCCGTAGCGCCCGAATTCCGGACCCCAAAGCGTTCTCCGGCCCTGCCGGCGGCCAACAGCCTGCCCCCAGTCGCTCCGTAGAGACAGGTATTGCCGACGATAGGAGTCGCTTCGCTGCGGAAAGTGCTGCGACTGTGCGGGCGGATCACCAGCTTGCCGCCGGCCATGCCCTTGCCGACGTAGTCGTTGGCGTCGCCCTCGAGATACATGTGAAGGCCGCCGGCGTTCCACACGCCGAAGCTCTGCCCGGCAGTGCCGGTAAGCCTGATCGTGACTGGAGCGTCCTCCATGCCGGTATCGCCGTGTCGCCGTGCAATTTCCCCGGACAGGCGTGCGCCGATAGAGCGGTTGTCATTGCGTATCTCATAGTGGAACTCGCCGCCGCTCTTCGATTCGATGGCGGGAAGGATCTCACGGGCCATGCGTTCGGCCAACTCGCCCTTGTCGAAGGGCTCGTTCCTCTCGACCCGGCAGAACCGGGGCTTGGCCGGGTCCACGCCGCCGTCGGAGAGGATAGGGGCGAGATTCAGCCGGCGCTGTCGCTCGGTCTCTCCCGGCCTGGTCTTCAGGAAATCCGTGCGGCCGATGAGCTCCTCCATGCTGCGGACCCCGAGGCGCGCCATCCATTCCCGCGTTTCCTGCGCCACGAAACGGAAGAAATGAATGACCCGCTCGGGAGTACCGACGAAATGCCTCGCGCGCAATCCTGCATGCTGGGTGGCGACTCCGGTGGCGCAGTTGTTGAGATGACAGATCCGCAGGTACTTGCAGCCCATCGCCACCATCGGCGCGGTGCCGAATCCGAAGCTCTCCGCACCCAGGATCGCGGCCTTCACCACATCGAGGCCGGTCTTCAGGCCGCCATCGGTCTGAAGCCGCACCTTGTCCCGAAGATCGTTGCGGCGCAGCGTCTGGTGGGTTTCCGTCAGGCCCAGCTCCCACGGTGCCCCGGTGTACTTGATGCTGGTCAGCGGGCTGGCCCCGGTGCCGCCGTCGTAACCGGAGATGGTGATGAGATCGGCGTAGGCCTTGGCGACACCGGCCGCCACCGTGCCGACACCGGCTTGGGCAACGAGTTTGACCGACACCAGCGCATCCGGATTGACCTGCTTGAGGTCGAAGATGAGCTGGGCCAGATCCTCTATGGAGTAGATGTCGTGGTGCGGAGGCGGCGAGATCAGGGCGACGCCGGGACTCGAATAGCGCAGCCGTGCGATCATCTCATTCACCTTGTCGCCGGGGAGCTGACCGCCCTCGCCCGGCTTCGCGCCCTGAGCGATCTTGATCTGCAGGACCTCGGCGTGGATGAGGTACGCGGGCGTGACTCCGAAACGGCCGGAGGCCACCTGTTTGATCTTGGATACTCTGTCGCTCTTGTAGCGCGCGGGGTCCTCGCCGCCCTCGCCGGAGTTTGACCGGCCGCCCAGCGAATTCATCGCCCGGGCCAGGGTCTCGTGGGCGTCGGGCGACAGGGCCCCCAGTGACATGCCGGCGCTGTCAAAGCGTTTCAAGATGGCTTCGACCGGTTCCACCTCCTCTATGGGAATCGGCTGACTCGCCTGGGCGATCTCGAATAAGTCGCGCAACACGGTGACCGGACGCGAGTTCACGGCATCGGCATACTCGAGGTACTTGCCGTAGTCGCCGCTCTCCACCGCAGCGTGCAAGGCGGTCACCACATCCGGGTGGTAGGCATGATACTCGCCGCCGTGCACGTACTTGAGAAGTCCGCCCTGGTCCAGCGGCCGGCGCACGTTCCAGGCCCTCTCGGCCAGTGCCCTTTGATCGGATTCCAGGTCCGAGAAGTCGGTGCCGCCGATCCGCGAGGTGGTGCCCGCGAAGCACAGGTCCACCACCTCATCCGCCAGACCCACGGCCTCGAAAAGTTGCGCGCCGCGGTAGCTGGAGATGGTGGAGATGCCCATCTTGGAGGCGATCTTGTACAGGCCTTTGTTGATGCCGCGCCGGTACTGGCGCAGCAACATCTCGCTGTCCCGGTCGCGGATCTCGCCGATGCGCAGCATGTCGTGGAGGCAGGCGAAAGCAAGATAGGGATGCACCGCGGTGGCGCCGTAGCCGATGAGCGCCGCGAACTGATGCGGGTCGCGGGCGGTGGCGGTGTCCACTACGATGTTCGTCTCGCAGCGCAGACCGGCCTCGATCATCCTGTGATGTACGGCTCCGGTAGCCAGCAGGGCGTGCACCGGCAGCCGGCCCTTGACGACGTCGCGGTCGGACAGCACCAGGACCACGCTACCGTCGCGCACCAGCGCCTCGGCTTTGTCGCAGATCTCGACCAGTGCTTGTTTCACGGTGGTCGGCGGGGCGTAGTTCAGGTCGATGACGGCGGACTTGAAGGCGGGATCCGTCTGTCTCGTCAGTCGATTGAACTCACCGTTGGACAGTACCGGCGAGTCCACTGACAGTCGCCTGGCATGCTCCGGACTTTCCTCGAACAGGTTCCTCTCGGCACCGAACTCGGTGCCGAGAGACATGACAATGCGTTCCCGAAGCGGATCGATAGGGGGGTTCGTGACCTGAGCGAACTGCTGGCGGAAGTAGTCATATAAGGATCGAACCCGCGTGGACAGCACGGGCAGCGGCGTGTCGTCGCCCATGGAGCCGACCGCTTCCTGCCCCGCTCCCGCCAATACCCGTATGACCTGGTCGCGCTCTTCGAAGGTGATGTTGAATAGTTTCTCGTACACCTTGAGCGAGGATGGATTCATGGGCGGCTCGAGATAGTCGCGGTCGCCCACGCTGGTTTCCAGCGTGGTCTTGTACTCCCTCAACCACCGCTTGTAGGGCTGCCGCTTCTTCAGCCGATCGTGAATATGCTCGGGCAGCAGCAACTCGCCGTTACTGGTGTCTACGGCGATCATCTGGCCGGGACCCAGGCGTCCCTTCATCTGCACGGCGGCCGGATCCTGGTCGAGGACCCCGGTCTCGGATGCCAGGGTGATGATCCGGTCGTTGCTGACGGAATAGCGTGCGGGGCGCAGTCCGTTGCGGTCGAGGACGCATGCCGCGAATCGTCCGTCGGTCATCACGATACCCGCGGGACCATCCCAGGGTTCCATGTGCATGGAGTAGTATTCATAAAACGCCCGCAGGTCCGGATCGATGCTGTCCAGATTCTGCCAGGCCGGCGGCATCATCATCTGGGTGGCGAGGAAGATGTCCATGCCTCCCATCACCAGAACCTCCAGCATGTTGTCGACGCTGGCGGAATCCGAGTCGTCCTCCGACACCAGCGGCCGGATGCTCTCCATGTCCGGTATGAGCGGAGTTTGAAACTTATAGCTGCGCGCGTTCGCCCAATAGCGGTTGCCCTGGATGGTGTTGATCTCGCCGTTGTGGGCCAGATAACGAAACGGCTGGGCAAGCCTCCACTGCGGAAGGGTATTGGTGGAGAATCGCTGGTGGAAGACGCACAGCGACGAGGCCATGCCCGGGTCGGCCAGGTCCGGATAGAGCAGGGGCAGCATGCGCGGCATGACCAGTCCCTTGTACAGGACGACGCGCGAAGACAGACTGTTGACATAAAAGACGGGATCGTCGGCGAGCTGCTTCTCGGCCCGGCGCCTGGCCACGAACAACCGTCGTTCCAGGTCATCGTCGTCGATCTCGACCGTCGTGGTCACGAATAGTTGTTCGACCGTCGGCAGGGTTCTCAGCGCCTGTTCCCCGAGGTGGGAAGTGTCAAGGGGAACCGGGCGCCAGACTGCGGCGTTCAGGCCCTCGCGCGTCAACTCGGCCTCGAGCACTGAGCGTGCGCGCGCTGCTTGCTGTGGGTCGGTATTCAGAAACACACTGCCGATCCCATAGCTCGGCCCCGGGTCGACGCCCAGCTCCGAGGCCAGGCACCTGAAGAAACCATCGGGTGTTTTCAACAGCACGCCGCAGCCGTCGCCGCTCTTGCCGTCGGCGGCCACCGCACCGCGGTGGGTCATTCGCGCGAGAGCCCGCACGGCGGATTGCACCAGTTCGTGGCTGGCCTCGCCGTCCATCTGGGCGATGAGACCGAAGCCACAACTATCTTTTTCGAAGCGCCGGCGGTAGAGCCCCGCCGTGCAGCGATCTTCGCGTGTCACGTGTTGCCCTGTTGTGTCGTTGGGTTAAAGGAGAGTAGCGCGCCGGCGCCGGGTGATGAAGGGAGCTGCGCTCACCGGCAAGTATACAACGAAAGAGCGCGCTTTCGTGCCACGTCCAATGCGGCCTTTCATGCCGCGATCTGAAATGCCGCCAGGGTATCCCGCAGCCGGTCGGCGTCGTAATTCTCGCTCAGATAAGCCTCCCCGAGGCTCTTGAGCAGCACCAGCCGCACAGCGCCGTCGATAGCCTTCTTGTCCACCGCCATGTACCGGCTGAACGTTTCCGGCGTCATCCCGTCCGGCGGCCTGTTGGGCAGCCCGACACGCTGCAGCAGTGACTCGACGCGCTCCACATCCTGCCGGCTGAGATCGCCGAGACGCCGCGATAGATCGGCGGCCATGAGCATTCCTACCGCTACGGCCTCGCCGTGCAGCCATAGTTGGTAGCCGGTGGCCGCCTCGATGGCGTGGCCGAAGGTATGACCCAGGTTGAGCAGTGCCCGCACCCCCTGCTCGCGTTCATCCCTGGCGACCACTTCGGCCTTGTTGTGACAGGACCGCTCAATAGCATGACTCAGTGCATCCGCATCGCGCCCCTTAAGAGCCTCGATATTCGACTCAAGCCAGGACAGAAACTCCGCGTCCCGGATGAGTCCGTACTTGATCACTTCCGCCAAGCCGGCAGCCAGTTCCCTGTCGGGCAGCGTCTCGAGTGTCGAAGTGTCGGCGATCACCGCCCGGGGTTGGTAAAACGCCCCGATCATGTTCTTGCCCCGAGGATGATTGACTGCGGTCTTGCCGCCCACCGATGAATCCACCTGCGCGAGCAGCGTCGTGGGGATTTGCAGAAAGGGGACCCCCCGTTGGTAGCAGGCGGCGGCAAAGCCCGTTATGTCGCCGACTACACCTCCGCCCAGCGCGACCACCGTGCAGCTCCGATTGCAGGGCACTTCGAGCATGCGGTCGAAGATGCCTTGCAGGACGTCGAGGTTTTTATACATCTCGCCGTCGGGGATAACATAGGTGGAGATATCGAAGCCGTCGAGTGAGCCGGTCAGCCTGTCCATATACAAAGGCGCCACCGTGCTATTGCTGACCACCAGTACTTGGCGGCCGGTAACGTGACGCGATACTAGATCCTTATCGGTCAGCAGGCCTGCACCGATATAGACGGGATAGCTCAGCGGGCCGAGCTGGACAGTAAGGGTTCTCATGCTTTGAGCTTCTCTATCCTGCGGGCGATCTGTCTCGCCGCACGCCCGGCGGACAAATGATCGGTATCCACGACAAGATCCGCTTCCTGACGGTACAAGGGTTCACGGATCGTCATCAAGGTCTCGAGAGCGCCGCGGCGGTCCTCGGTATCCAGAAGCGGCCGGTGCTTGCTAGATTTCGTGCGCTCGAGCTGCGAATCGACGGACGCTCGAAGATATACTACGAATCCGTGCTTTCTCAAGGCCTTTCTATTGTCTTCCCGGAGAATCGCACCGCCGCCTGTAGCCAGTACTATGCCCTCCATCGCCGCCAGCTCGGCTATCACCTTTGCCTCCCTGTCCCGGAAGCCGGCTTCTCCCTCGACATCGAAGATCAGCCTGATACTCGCACCGGTGCGCTTCTCTATTTCCTGGTCGGAGTCGACGAACTCCAGCTGCAGGCGCTTGGCTAGCTGCCTGCCGATGGTGGTCTTCCCCACCGCCATGGGGCCGATCAGGAACACGTTTGAGGTCATGCGGCTATGTTAACGCATGCACCTCGGATTTCCGGCTGCGACGAAGGGGCGGGGGAGCGCTCGGCGGACGGTGCATCCCTGCACCGCCGCCGCAGTTGGCCGGAGAGTTCCGGCCGGGTCAGAGAATCCGGAACAGGTGCCGGTGCCCGAAGATCGGGCGTGGTTTAAGCGACCGGTACCGGTTCGAAATTCAGTGCGCCGAGGTTGAGCGCCGGGTTGACGATCCTGGGTGTCAGGAAGATCAGCAGCTCGGTCCGATTGTCCTGCTTCGACTTGGTTCGAAACAGCGCTCCGAGACCGGGTATATCGCCGAGCAGCGGAACCTTGGTGACGGAATCCTGCTCATCCTGCTGATAGATACCGCCGATGACTGCGGTCTCGCCGTTTTCGAGCAGCACCTGGGTCGTGATCTGCTTGGTATTGATCGTCGGTTCCGACGCGGAGACAAACGAGTCCTGGGTTACGTACACGTCCATGACCACCCGGTCGTCCGGGGTGATCTGCGGGGTTACCGTGAGACTCAGTACGGCTTTCTTGGTCACCACGCTGCCCACGCCGAGAACGCTGGTCGTGAAGATGCGTTCCTGGCCCTGCTCGATATGCGCTGTCTGCTGGTTTGAGGTGATAAGCCGCGGGCTCGCGATCACCTTGCCCTTACCCTCAGCCTCCAGGGCGGATATCTCGAGCTGGATCAGGTTGGCGATGCCGGTTCCGGCTTTGAATAATTCGAAGGCGTACGATGCGGCCGGGTTGTTGTCCCCGATGCCGGCGGCCGGCAGATTCACCGCCAGACCGTCAGGCGAACCGCCGAAACTGGGCGCACCCGGGTTTCCGTTCAGGGAATTGTTGATCGCATCCGCTCCTTCCAGGGAACCGCTTGCGGTGACGTCGGCATTGCCGAGATTGGATCGCTGCACGACCCTCTGGAAGCCGAGCCGGGCCCCGAGGTTGCGGCTGAAATTGTCAGTCGCCTCGACGATGCGCGTTTCGATCAGCACCTGTCGCACGGGCTTGTCGAGCTTGGAGATAAGGTTCCGCACCTGGGAGATCTTCGACGCGGTATCCTGGATGAGCAACGAGTTGGTGCGGTCATCCACGGTTACGTTGCCGCGCGGACTGAGCAGCGAGTTGCTCTCCGTCTTTACCTCGCTGATGTTCACGCTGCCGAAAAGCGACTGTTGCACGCCGGTGTCGACGGCCTTGACGGATTTGAGAATGGCCGCGATGTCCGAAGCCTTGGCGTAGTTGATCTGTATCAGTTCGGAGGACAAGGGCTCGAGCTCGCCCTTCTGCTTCTGGGCTTCCAGCTGCTGCTGCTCCCGTTTCGCGATCTCGTCGGAGGGCGCCACCCACACGACATTGCCGGAGCGCCTCATGCCGAGGCCGCGGGTCTGGAGGATGATATCCAGGGCCTGATCCCAGGGCACGTCTTTCAGCCGCAGGGTGAGGGTCCCGGTGACCGAGTCGCTGGTGACGAAGTTCAAGCCGGTGAAGTCCGCAATAACCTGCAGGGCGGCGCGCACGTTGATCTGCTGAAAATTGAGCGACAGGCGTTCGCCCGAATAACCCTGCTCGTTCTTTTTCTTCTCCTTCTCGACTTCCACCACCGGATCGACGTTGATGTTGAACACGTCACCGGCCTGGTAAGCAAGGTGCTGATAGCGGCCGTGCGGGGTAACCACCATGCGCACGGTGTTTCCTTCCTGGAACGTATCGATGGTCTGCACTGGGGTCGCGAAATCGATAACGTCAAGCCTTTGCTGCAGGTCGTTGGATATCTGCGTGTTCAGAAAGTCCACGAGAATTTCACCCGACTGCTCCCTCACATCCACGCCCACTTCCGGATCGGAGAGCTTCACGGTGATCCGTCCGCCGCCGTTCTTGCTTCTGCGGAAGTCGATGTTGTTGATACTGTGTTTTGCGGTCGACTTCTTGGCGAACGGCTTGGGTTTGGTTCTTTCGACGCGCGCGGCTTCGGTATCCGGATTCTGGATCACGAAGACCATGCCTTTGTCGGTGACCTGGGTCTCGTAGGGAACCGGCCGCACCAGGTTGAATACCACCCGCGTGCGGTCTTCGGCCTGTATGGTGGTGATCGACTCGACCGCGCCAACGCCGATCTTGGTAACCGGAGACGTCAGCTTGCTTCGGGTATTGAAAAAGTCGAAGGCCAGCCGGGGAGGCTCGTTGGTCGCGAAGTGGCCCGGCTTCTGGGGCCGCTGCGACATCGATAGATTGACCTGAACCCGTCCCCCGGGCAGGGTGGCGAAGGTGATGCCCTTGAGCTCGTTCATGCCGGCTTGGGCGGATCCCGACTCCATGGCCTGGCCACCCTGCGAGCTGCTTTCACTGGACATCGAGCTGCTCGCCATACCGGCGGCGGCGACAACGTCCAGCCCCCGGTCCGTGGCCATCACGTTGAGATGGCCGGGTTGCTTCAGCAGCAGGTCGACATTAACCGACTTGCCGTCCTCCGCGACAAAGAGAAATACGCTCTTCACCACGCCTTTCCCCGGAATATCCGGCACGCCTTTTGCAAGTTGCGTATGCGGCAGCACCACGCGGAGCCTCTGGCCGTTGTCCAGCGACTGGACCCGATGATCGGTGGGCTGGTCGAGTTCCAGCATCAGAGTGTCGGGGGATGCGCCGCTCTTCCATTCGACGCTTTTTAGCTCGGCGGCCCAGGCTTGCTGGCACAAAAGCATCGCGGTGAATAGCAAGAACGTGGAGCGTTTTTTCCAGGTGTAATTCATGGTATCTCTCTTGTGCGCAGCTTGCTTTTGTGAACGTTGCCGTGTTTCTTTTTGTGAATTGAAATGATTCGCTGGATTCCGGTCTGTCGGGCTCTGTTTATTTTTTGGTTTTGGCGCCGACGATCGCGAGCGAGGCATCGCGCTGCATCCAGCCGCCGCTGATACCGGGGATGAGCTCCACGATGTTTATCTTGTTGTCCTCGATGGCGGTGATCTTTCCGTAGTTCTGTCCGAGGTAATTGCCTTTGCCCGCACGGTGGACGGTTCCATCGGGTGCGCGAATGATTGCCCAGGAAGCCTCGGCGTTGCTAAGGGTGCCCACCATGCGCAGAGCGTCCAGGGGAAACTGTTCCAAGGGCTCTTTACGCCTGGTCGGGTCGGGCGCCGGCCCGCCGCTCGAAGACGGGGTATCCTGAATCAGGTTGGCACTGGAAAACGGGTCGACGAGTTCAGAGGCCGTGTATTTGAAGGATGGTGCCGGCTTGATCCGGGGCAGCGGCTCGATCTTCGCTTTCCGGTCCTTATCCGCGTTGGCAACGAAGTGCTCCAGATCGGTCATCGATTTGTTGGCGCATCCCGAAATGGACAACAGCGAGGCCAACAGAAATATTGCGCAGATTTTCGGTGCCATGATATTTACTTCCGAGTCTTCCTGGCCTTCTTGGTCTTCGCGGCCTGGCGCTGGGCGATCTGGTCTTCATCGAGGTAGTGATAGGTCTTGGCCACCGCCGACATGACCAGCTTACCGTCCTTGGATGGCGACAGTACCAGGTCGTCGATGGTCACAATGCGGGGCAGGGCGGCCAGGTCGCTCACGAACTCACCCAGCTGGTGGTAAGTGCCGATCACGCGGATGTTGATCGGCAGCTCGGCGTAGAAGTCGGCGACTCGCTTGTTTTTCGGCTGGAACAGGTCGAACTGCAGCCCCCGGCCCAGGCCGGTCTGGGTAATGTCGATGAGCAGCTCCGGTACCTCGGTCTTGTTGGGCAATTGCCTCAACATTACGCCGAAGCGTTCCTTCATCTCGACCATCTGTTGCTTGTAGGCGTCGAGGTGGCTGGCGAGCTCCGCCTTTTTCATGATCTCGTCCTTCAAGGCCAGTTCCCGGCGCTCGGCCTTGTCGAGATCCGCCATCTGGTCCTTGACGATAAACCAGTAGCCGGCCGCCAGTATGAGAATGGACACCATTACAGCCGCGGCGATCTTGACGCTGCGGGGCCAGCCGGCAATGTCGTGGAGATCGATACTGCGGAGATCGTCGAGTGTCAGGGCCATCAGTTGCTACCCCCGGCATTCGTGGTGTGGTCCGCGGCCTGGGCCACGGTCGCCTTCTGCTCGTTGATCCGCAAAGTGAACTGACTCACCTGCTCGCCGCCTTCCTGGCGGGCGTTAACGATATCGAGGTCTGGATTGGTAAACCAGTTGGAGGAATCCAGGTTGTTCATCAGGTGCGACACGCGGGCGTTCGACTGTGCCACCCCCTTCAAGATGATTTGCTTGTTCCTCTTGGCCAGCCCCGTGAGATATACGCCCTTGGGAAGCTTTCGCACCAGGTCGTCGAAGACGTGCACGATCTGGGTGCGGTCCTGCTGCAGCTGCTGGATGATCTCCATTCGCGCTATCAGGGCTTGTTTGCGATCCTTGAGCTGATTGATGGCTTCAATCTTCTTGTCGAGCTTGGCGATCTCCGTGCGCAGGTATTCGTTGCGTCTGTTTTGGTAGTCGATCTGACCGTTCATGTAATACATCGCGTAGAACACGATCAGGCCCATCAGCAGCCATGCCCCAATGCTGGCGGACAGCAGCTGGCGATCCTGTTCCTGCCGGCGAATCTCGCGCCAGGGCAGGAGATTGATTCGGGTGGCCATCAGTCGAAGCTCCGCATGGCCAATCCGCACGCCACCATCAGGGCCGAGGAGTCGCTGCTCAACTGTTGCGGGCGCACACGGTTCGACAGTGACATGGAGGCAAACGGGTTGGCGATAGTGGTCGGTACGCCGACCCGGTCGGCGATCATTTCACTGATCCCTGGAATCTGCGCGCACCCGCCGGCAAGCATGACCTGGTCCACGCTGTTGAAGGGCGTCGAGGAATAGAAGAACTGCAGCGCCCGCAAGGTCTCCTGACACATCGCCTCCATGAACGGCTGCAGGATATCAGTCTGGTAATTGTCGGGAAGCCCACCCACTTTCTTGGCCATTCCCGCCTCTTCATAGGACAGTCCGTAGCGGCGCTGTATCTCTTCGGTAAGCTGCCGGCCCCCAAAGGCGTGGTCGCGAGTGTAGACGGAATGATTGTTGTGCATCACGTTGACGTGGGTGGTGGTGGCCCCCACGTCCAGCACCGCGACCGTCCGCTCCAAGCCGGAGCCCGCGGACTGGCGCATGATAAACTCGTAAGCCGCCTCGACGGCGAACGTGTCGACGTCCACCACGGTTGGGGTCAGGCCCGGACGTTCGATCACGGCCACATAGTCGTCCACGATTTCCTTACGGCAGGCGGCGATGATGACTTCATCTTCGTTGGCGTTCGACTCGGAGGGGCCCAACACTTCGAAATCGATGTTCACCTCTTCGAGTGGGTACGGGATGTAGTGGTCGGCCTCCATTTCGATCTGTGACTCCAGCTCTTCCTCGCTCAGTCCGCCCGGCATGGTGATCCTTTTTGTGATCACGTGCGATGACGACACCGCCACCGCCGCGTTGCGGGACTTGGTGCCCGAGCGTTTGACGACGCGATCGACGGCCCGGCCGACCTGCTCGACGTCGGTGATGGCGTTCTCCACCACGGCGTTCTGCGGGAGTGGCTCGACCGCATACCGCTCGACCCGATAGTGGTTGCCGCTCTTGCCGAGTTCGAGTAACTTCACGGCCGAAGAGCTGACGTCGAGGCCGATCAGAGAATGCGCCTGTTTCTTGAAAAAGGCCAGAAATTCCCCCTTATTTTTCCGCTGTTTACGGCTTTGTCGTACTAAACTACCTTAAAGTCCGCTTGAAATATAGACGATGGGCTCAAAGATTGACAAATTTCGTCGGACCAATCGTCGGAATTATAATGCGCCCGGCCGTCCATCCACCCGTAATTCAAACACCAGCCCCTCCACAACACTGTGAAGATACTCCTCAGAATAGCCGGATTTTTCATGATTGTGGCGCTGGTGGGCGCCCTCGCCCTCGCCGGGTTCACCTTTACCCTCCTGCCGGACCTCCCTAGCGCCAAGGAAATCCGGGACGTCCGCCTGCAGGTGCCGCTGCGGGTCTACGCCGCCAACGGGGCCCTGCTGGCGGAGTTCGGGGAACAGCGCCGGGAGCCGGTGACCATCGACAAGGTGCCCAAGACCCTCATCCACGCGGTCCTGGCCGCCGAAGACGATTCCTTCTACTCTCACCCGGGCGTGGATTTTTCCGGTGTGGTTCGGGCCGCCCTCGAGAACCTCAAGTCCGGGCAGGTCGACCAGGGTGCCAGCACCATCACCATGCAGGTGGCACGCAACTACTTCCTGAGCCGGGAAAAGACTTTTACCCGCAAGATCAAGGAGGCGCTGCTGGCATTCCGCCTGGAGCGGATGTTTACCAAGGACCAGATTCTCGAGCTCTACCTGAACAAGATCTTCCTGGGCCATAGGGCTTACGGATTCGGTGCCGCCGCGCGTATCTACTACGGCAAGCCGCTGGACAAGCTGACCCTGCCGGAAATCGCGGTGCTGGCGGGGCTGCCCAAGGCGCCTTCGCGCGACAACCCCATAACCAATCCAGATCGTGCTACGAACCGGCGCGACTACGTGCTGTCGAGAATGCACAAGTTGCATTACATCGACGACGCTACCTACAACGAGGCTATACGCGCACCACTGACCGCGGGACCGCACCGGATTACGACCGACGACGAAGCTCCCTACGTGGCGGAGATGGTTCGCGACTACATGGTCAACAAGTATGGTCAGGAGGCTTACTGGCTGGGATACAAGGTCTACACGACTATCGTTCCAAAGCTCCAGAGAACCGCCAACGAAGCCGTGCGGGAGGGTTTGATGGCCTACTCCTACCGCCACGGTTACCGGGGACCGGCGGCGCACATCGAACTGGCCCAGGACACAGGCGGCGCGCAGCTGGACAAGGCCCTGGAGCAGTATCAGGCCAGCGGCAAGCTGTTGCCGGGAGTGGTGGTAGCCGTCGAGGACAAGACTGCTACGGTCTACACCCAGGACAAGGAAATCGTGGAAATCCCCTGGAACGGGCTGGCCTGGGCGCGCCGCTACGAGAGCCCGACCAGGCAGGGTCCCGGTCCGCACAAGGCTTCCGACGTGGTGCAGCCGGGGGACATCGTTTACGTGCATCCCGATGACAAGTCGGGTTGGCGTCTGAGCCAGGTGCCGCGGGTAGAGGGCGCACTGGTATCCTTGAACCCCAAAGACGGGGCGGTTCTGGCACTCACCGGTGGCTTCGACTACTACCTCGGCAAGTTCAACCGGGTAACACAGGCGGAGCGCCAGCCAGGATCCAACATCAAGCCATTCATCTATTCTGCGGCGATGGAGCATGGCTTCACCACGGCCACCCAAGTCAGCGGCGGCCCGATTGTGGTGGAGAACGAAGCGACGGACGCCTTGTGGCGGCCCGAGAACTACAGCGGCAAGTTCTTCGGCCCCACGCGGCTGCGCAAGGCATTGATGCTGTCCCTGAACCTGGTGTCGGTGCGCCTGGTCCGCAGCATGGGCGTGCAGGTGGTCCGTGATCACATCGCCCGCTTTGGATTCGATCCGGCTTCGCTCCCGAACGGCCTGTCGCTGGCCTTGGGCAGCGCAACCATTCCGCCGATGACCATCGCCCGGGCCTACTCGGTGCTGGCCAATGGCGGCTTCCTGGTCAAGCCATACTATATAGGCTGGGTCGAGGACTCGGACGGCAATATCATCGAGCAGGCCAAGCCGGCCCGTGCCTGCGGATACTGCTCGTCGCCGACGTTCGAGAATCAGCCGGACCACCCCCTGCAGGCGCGGCGGGTGATTCCTCCGGAAAACCGGTTCCTCGTCACCAGCATGATGCGGGACGTCGTCCGGCACGGAACCGGCCGCCGAGCCATGCAACTGGGCCGCAATGACCTGGCGGGAAAGACGGGGACGACCAACGACTTCCGGGACGCCTGGTTTTCCGGATTCGACGACAATATCGAGACCACGGTCTGGGTGGGCTTCGACGACTCCAGGACCCTCGGCCACGGTGAGACGGGCTCCCGCGCGGCCCTGCCGATATGGATCAACTATATGGGAACGGCCTTGGAGGGCGTACCTGAATCGGACCTGCTGCAGCCGGACAATGTCGTCGCCGTGAAGATCTCTCCCGACACCGGCAGAGCCATACCCGATGACAAGGCGGGCGGCATGACCGAGTACTTCAAAGTGGGGACCGCACCGGGGGTGGGAGGGTCGGGCGACGGCACGACGCCTGCGTACTCGGACCGCGGGTCCACCGGCGGTGGGGGCACAACGGAAGGTTTGTTTTAATGCCGCGCGCCTCGAGGAAAGCCGGCCCGGGAAGGCCGGCGGAATTCGACCGCAGGACCATCTGCGAAGAGGCGGCCCGAATCATGATCGACCACGGGATCTCGGATTATGGCTTCGCAAAGAAGAAGGCGGTGCAGCGCCTGGGTATGTCCCCGCGGCGCACGGACCTGCCGAGCAACAAGGAGCTGACCGACGCGGTCCGGGTGAGGCTGCGCCTGTTTGACGGTGATCGCTCCAACGACCGCTACCGTACCCGGCTGGAGAGGGCGGTCGAAATTATGGAGCTGTTGCGGGAATTCCGGCCGCGGTTGGTCGGACCGCTGCTGGAAGGGATTGCCACCGCGCACGGGGCCGTCGAGCTGCACCTGTTCTGCGATGCCCCGGAGCAGGTTATGGCGCGACTACAGGTTATGCGCCTTCCGCATCGCCCCTACGACAAACGGGTCCGTTTCCCATTGGACCGTTACGAGCAGGTGCCGGGGTTTGCTTTCGAATGGAAGAGCAGTCAGTTCGACGCGCTGGTGTTTAAATACGACCGCATCAGAGAGGCGCCGCTGTGTCCGGTGGAAGGCAGACCGATGCGGAGGGCATCCGCCGAACGCGTTCTGGAGATGCGGCGGGAAATCGCCGAGAGTACCGGCGCCGCCTGAAGCCCTCAGGTCATCGAATCGCCGGATTTCGCCGCCGCTTTTCGCGCGGTCTTTTTCTTCTTGGACGTCTTCCTGGCGGCCTTCTTTTTCTTCTTGCTCGCCTTCTTCTTGCCCGCCTTCTTCTTTCGCACCGGTGCCGCCGCAAGCAGGGCCTCGCACTCTTCCAATCCCAGGCTCTCCGGGGCGACGTCCTTGGGAATCTTGGCGTTCTTTTCCCCGTTGGTCACATAGGGGCCGTAGCGTCCCCGGAGGACCTGTATGCCTTGTTCCGGAAACGTGTTGATGATCCGGTCGGCGTCGGCCTGCTTCTTCTCCGCCACCACTTCCAGCGCGCGCTCGAGGGTGACGGTATACGGGTCGTCCTGTTTCAACGAGACGAACTTGTCGTCATAACGCACATACGGTCCGAAGCGTCCGATACCGACCACGATCTTCTCGCCGTCGGGACTTGCCCCCAGTTCGCGGGGCAGCTTGAACAGCTCCATGGCCTCGTCCAGGGTGATTTCCGACATCTTCTGACCCGGTCGCAGGCCCGCAAACTTCGGTTTCTCCTCGTCCTCCTTGGTCCCGATCTGAACGAACGGGCCGTAGCGCCCGAGGCGCACGCTCACGGGCTTCCCGGATTTCGGATCGGTGCCCAGTATCCGAGCCTGGGCGACTTCTTCACGGGGCACGTTGGCTTTCTCGTCGATCCGATCCTTGAACGGCTCCCAGAAATCCTTCATCAGCGGCAGCCATTCCTGTTCGCCGCGCGACACCGAGTCGAGCTGGTCTTCCATCTTCGCGGTGAAGTCATAGTCCACGTACTGCCCGAAGTGCGAAGACAGGAAATGGTTGACGATTCGTCCTACGTCGGTAGGCTCGAAACGCCGGTTTTCCAGAGTGACGTACTCACGCGCCAACAGAGTGGAGATTATGGACGCGTAGGTGGACGGCCTGCCGATGCCGTATGCCTCTAGAGTCTTCACCAGGCTGGCTTCGGTGTAGCGCGGCGGTGGCTCGGTGAAATGCTGCTCGGTGCGCACTTGCTTCAGCGGCACCTGCTCATTCTCCTTGAGCGGTGGCAGGATCTTCTGGTCCTGCTCGGCGGCCTCCTTGGCGTCATCCTTGCCTTCCTGGTAGACCACCATGAAACCAGCGTGGACGATGGTGGAACCGTTGGCCCGGAACACGGCGTCGTTGCCGGCCGCCAGGTCCACGGCCACCGTGTCCAGCGTTGCGTGGATCATCTGGCAGGCGACCGTTCTCTGCCAGATAAGCTCATATAACCTGAATTGATCGCTGGTCAGCGCTTTCCTGATGTGCTCTGGAAGCCGGGAAGCCAGGGTTGTGCGGATGGCTTCGTGTGCTTCCTGTGCATTCTTGGACTTGTTCTTGTATTCCTGAGGTCTGTCGGGCACGTTCTCCGGCCCATAGCGCTGGCCGATGAACTCCCGTATCTCGGACACGGCGTCGTTTGACAGGTTTACCGCGTCCGTACGCATGTAAGTGATGAGGCCGACCGTTTCCCCGTCGATATCCACACCTTCGTACAGCCCCTGGGCAACACGCATGGTCCGTTGGGCGCTGAAGCCTAGCTTGCGCGCCGCCTCCTGCTGGAGCGTGGAGGTGGTGAATGGCGGAGCGGGGTTGCGCTTGCGCTGCTTGCGCTCGATATTGACGACCTTGAGCCGCCCCTGCGCCGCGGCCTGAATGGTCGTCTCCGCATCGCTCGCCAGCGCTTCGTTGTTGATGGAGAACTGGGTGAGCTTTTCACCCTTGAGACGAGTCAGCTTGGCAGTGAAAGGCTTGCCGTCCGCCTCGAGGTCCGCTTCGATGGTCCAATACTCCCGTGGCTCGAATTTCTCGATCTCCTCCTCACGCTCGGCAATCAGCCTGAGGGCCGGGCTCTGCACCCGGCCCGCGGAAAGTCCGGGGCTGACCTTTCTCCACAGCAGCGGCGAGAGGTTGAATCCCACCAGGTAGTCCAGGGCGCGCCGCGACTGCTGGGCGTTGATCAGACTCTCGGAAAGGCTTCGCGGATGTGCTACGGCGTGTTGTATCGCGCGCTGGGTGAATTCGTAGAATTCGACGCGGTGGACCTTCTTGCCGTCCAGGGCATGCCGGTCCTTGAGGAGTTCATAGAGGTGCCAGGAGATGGCTTCACCCTCGCGGTCGGGATCGGTGGCGAGGTACAGGGCGTCCGCGTTCTTCAATTCCCTGACAATGGCGTCGACATGTTTCTTGTTCCTGTCGATGACCTCGTAATTCATCTCGAAGTCCTTGTCGGGATCCACGGCGCCGCTCTTCGGGACCAGGTCCCGCACATGGCCGTAGGACGCCATGGCTTTGAAGTCCTTACCCAGATACTTTGTGATAGTCCGGGCCTTGGCGGGTGATTCAACGACAATCAGGTTCTTAGACATGGCAATCGACGCGGGGACCTTCCCTGCGCCAGCACCGGGAGGCTAGCCGGCGTATCGCACGGACGCTCCAGACGGCGACGCAGATCTGAACACGGTCATTTCACATGGATTCTCGATAGGGCGCCGGATCCCCGGGGCCTTTAGCTGCTGCAGGTTAGTGGACGTGCTGCTCTATCCCGTCGATGATCAACTCTTCCGCCCAAGCGACCACATCTTCATGTCCGGGTCGGTTGCACAGCACCATCATGATCACCCATTTAAGGTGTTCGGTGTCGATCTCGGCGGTCTCAAGAGCCATGATACGGTCGATGACGAGCTCCCGCGTCTCGGGGTCCAGTATCCCGGAATGCTCCAGCTTGAGGAGCAGGCCTCGGGCCTGGGAATCAAAACGTATCTGCTCCTCGGGTGAGAAATGCCTGATCGATGTAGACGCGCCGCCCTTGACGTTGGCGGAGGTCACATTGGTCGACGGGGGATCACAGAGCTCGGACAGGTCTTCGAGCCAATCAAAAGCCTTGTTGATTTCCCCGTCAGCGAATCCGGCTTGGGCTAGTTCAACGCTGAGTGTCTCCTGGTCCGGTTGAAAATCCTGCCCTTCGATCATGTAGTTTTCGAACAGGTACAGCAACACATCGAGCATATTTTCTTTCATCGGAAGCTAACTTCTGGTGACCCTAACGTAAGTACCCCCGGGACATAATTCAACGCACCCCTCCAACTCCAGTATCAACAGCATGGATGAAACCTCCCCGGACGTCAATCCGCTTCGCCTCACCAACTCGTCGCGTGTACACGGAGCATAGCCCATGTGATCGAGAAACCATGCGTGCTCTCCCAGGCGCGCGGAGCCCTGCCCGCACGTTACCTGCGCCGGATGATGACGATACTGGCCGATTTCCCGAAATATATCGTCCAGGGATTCCACCAGCGAGGCCCCGTTCCGGATCAGGCTGTGACAGCCCCGGGATTGCGGCGAGTTAATTGGTCCCGGCACCGCGAACACTTCCCGATTTTGCTCCGCTGCCAGTCGTGCGGTAATCAGGGACCCGCTTCTGAGACCGGCCTCGATCACCAGTGTTCCCAGGCTCATCCCGCTGATGAGTCGGTTCCGCTGCGGAAAGTTATGGCGGCGCGGTTCGCTGCCGGTTGGAAACTCCGAGACCAGTGCGCCCTTTTCGCAAAGCGCGGATGCCAGGGCGCGATGGGCTGGAGGATAGATCGTGTCCAGTCCGTGGGCGCACACTGCCACGGTGCGCCCCGAATCGACTGCGCCATGGTGGGCGCAGCCGTCGATGCCCAAGGCCAGCCCACTCACGATGGTGAAGCCCAGGCCAGCGAGACGGCGCGCGAACAACTTGGCGGTCTCACGGCCTTGCGGGGTCGGGTTTCGGCTGCCGACGATCGACAGGCACGGCATATTGAGGCAGCCAGGCTCTCCCACCACGAACAGCGCCAGCGGTGGATCCGGGATTTCCCGCAGCAGCCAGGGATATTGACGGTCGACGATCGGAAGCAGGTAGCGGTCGGGAGCCCCGGCGAGCCATTGAAGGTCGGCTTCCAGGGCCCGTCGGTCAAGGCCCGCCGGACCTTCGACCTGGGATTCGAGGAACCGTGTTGCTTCGTCCGGCGCCAGCTCGAGAAGCGTCTTGTCCGGCCGGCGCTTGCGCAGACGGCGGTTCAAGTCCCGCAGGCACGGGTTGTCGGAGTGGATCAGGCGCAGCCACAGTTCCTTTTTATCATCCATAAGCGGATCTTCTCCCTCCATGGGCCGACGGCCGGTTCGCATTCCTGACGGCATCCTTGCAGGCCCGGTGTGCTGCGGGTCGCTACGGTGCCGCGTGTCCCCGCCCCCGGGGACATGGTCCCTCGGGGGCTGTCACCCGACCGCCTCGAAGGGCGGGCTCAGGGGTTGGTGACGCGGTCGTTCAGGTGAACCGCGCGGCTGGCCTTCAGCACCAGAGCGTAGCTCACCTTGTGGAAGACCCGGAACACCATGGCGAGGCCGCTGTCCTGCGGGGGAATGGTTACTGTCCCACCGGTCACCACGTCCTTCTGGTCTGGCTCCTGGCGCTGGATGCGCAGCACATGCCCCGGTTCCATCTGCTCCCGGGATCCCAGGGTCACCACGATTACCTGGTAAGGTCCGCCTTCGGCTATGGCACCGTGGATATCGATGACGTAGCCGTGCACCGGCTGATCCGGAGCGTGGGGTTGATAATAAGGCAGCTCAATGTTGTCCTCGGTCGGGACCATGCGGTCACCAAGTCCGATTTCCTGCGTCGAGCTCGTCACCTCCATCTTGGCAACATCCCCTTCCGCGAGTACCCGTGCATCACCCAAATGGATGGCTTGCAGGCCGAGGAACTCGCCGGTCTCGGGATTCACCAGCCTCTTGCCGGGACGGAATATGTTGTAGTTCTCACTGTCGCCGTTCACGCCTTTGGCGAAAAACACGCTGTATTTGCCCAGAATGAGCGACCCTTCGTCCCCGGCTGCCACGTAGCCCGCGTGGCTCAGATCACCTTCCTCGACGACCAGCGGCGCCGAAAGGAACGGCTGAATGGCGTCAGGAGGGATGGTGGGGATGGCATCGTTCCGCGGAATGACCCGGACTGTCGGCTCCAACTTGGTGACCTTGCGCTCGCGCAGGAGCTTGACCTTGGGCTGGTCGCCGGGAGCGGCCGACAGCACCAGCACGTCGCCGGGGTAGATCAGGTGCGGATTCTCGATGCTCGGGTTCTGCTGCCAGATTTCCGGCCAGCGCCACGGATTCTCCAGGAACCGCTGGGCGATGTCCCATAAGGTATCGCCCTTTTGCACCGTGTACCGATCGGGGGGGTTGGCCGTGAGCTTGGCGTCTTCAGCCTGGGCTGGGCCGGCGGGCAGGGTGAACGCAAACACCAGCGCGGCCACGGCGACCCACCTTGTTTTTCTTTCAAACGAGCCGGATATTTCCACTTTGTGCGAACAGAATTTGGATGGGGTTTTGGCGGAAGTCTAGCCGATCTGTGGCATATCGCCAAAGAAAAACAATAGAATATTCAGTGAGTTTGCCAAAAAGCGTAGAATATCCCTTAAGTTGCACCGTCTATCGGATGGGTGCGGCGGCAATCGGGTGAGAGCATGGCTGTACTAGATATCCTGGTTTATCCGGACCAACGACTGCGCCAAGTGGCCGAACCGGTCGATATTTTCGACCGCGACCTCCGCAGATTGATCGACGACATGGCCGAGACCATGTACCAGGCTCCCGGCATCGGGCTGGCCGCGGTGCAGGTCGACGTGCCGAAGCGCGTCGTGGTGATGGACATTTCCGAGCAGCGGAACGAGCTGCGCGAGTTCGTCAATCCGCGCGTCGTCGACAAGCAGGGCAGCACGGAGAGCGAGGAAGGCTGCCTGTCGGTGCCAGACGTCTACGCGCCGGTGACGCGCGCCGAGCGGGTGGTGGTGGCAGCGCAGGATAGGAACGGCGAGCCGTTTTCGCTTGAAGCCGAGGGGCTTCTGGCCGTGTGCATCCAACACGAGATCGATCATCTCGACGGCAAAGTATTCGTGGACTACCTGTCGCGGATGAAACGCGAGCGAATCAAAAAACGGCTGGTCAAGCAGGCCCGGCACGATCCGCAGCCGGCCACCGCGGCAGTGCTTTAGCCGCTTTAGCCGCCACTTCCCAACCACCTCCCATGCGCATCGTGTTCGCGGGTACCCCGGAATTCGCCGTGCCCGCGCTGAAAGCGTTGGTGGCGGCCCGCCACGACGTGGAGGCAGTGGTCACCCAGCCGGACAGGCCGGCCGGCCGCGGGCGGCGAACGATCTCCGGACCCGTCAAAGACTGCGCTCTCGCCCTTGGCCTGGATGTACGGCAGCCTGCGGGGCTCAAGGACCCTTCACTGCTGGCGGACATCCGCGTGTTGCAGCCGCAGGTGATCGTGGTAGTGGCCTATGGCCTGCTCCTGCCCCGCGCGCTGCTCGAGCTGCCGGATCACGGTTGCATCAACGTCCATGCATCTCTTCTGCCGCGCTGGCGCGGGGCGGCGCCGATTCAACGCGCCGTCGAAGCCGGTGACCCGGAAACCGGCGTGACCATCATGCGCATGGAAGCCGGGCTCGATACCGGTCCGATGTTGGCGCGGCGCGTGATCCCGATCACTTCCCGGGATACCGGTGGAACGCTGCACGACCGACTCGCCGCCCTGGGTGCCGAGCTGCTGGTTGAGACCCTGGGCCGTCTGGACACGGGGTCCGTTCAAGCCGTGCCCCAGGATGATAGTCTGGCGACCTACGCGCCCAAGATCACCACCGAGGATGCGCGCCTGGACTGGCACCGGTCCGCCGCCCGGATCGAACGGCAAGTGCGCGCGATGAATCCCTGGCCCGTGGTCCGGACCCATCATCGCGACCACCAGGTGCGCGTATGGGAGGCCGTCGTGGTGAGCGGTTCCGGCGGCGTACCGGGGGAAATCATTCGCCTCGGTCGGGACGGGGTGGACGTAGCCTGCGGCGATGGGGTCCTCCGCCTTACCGGCCTGCAGCGCGAGGGCGGCAAGCCGCTGTCCGCTTTCGAGTTCCTGAATGGCTACCGATTGGAAGTCGGGGAGAAGTTCGATTCCCCCCACTGACGACGGTGTCCTGCCGCGCGCCCGGGCCGCCGAGATCGTATTCGAGGTGGCATATGGAGGCGCGTCCCTGGACACGGTATTGGCCGGATGGGCCGAACAGACGGCGGACCGAGACGGCGCCCTGCTCAGGGAGCTGAGCTATGGCACGCTGCGCTGGTTCTGGCGAAGCAAGGGGGTCGTGGACCAGCTCGTAAAGCGTCCCCTGCGCAAGCGCGACCGTATCGTCGAGGCGCTGATGCTGGTCGGCATATACCAGCTGGACCGCATGCGGCTGCCGCCTCACGCCGCCATCCACACCACGGTACAATGCTGCGCAGCCGTCGACCGCGCCGGCCACAAAGGACTGGTCAACGGGGTGTTGCGCACCTATCAACGGCGCCGGGACGAGTTGCTCGCGGGCCTTCCGGCGCATGCTGCCGATGCCCATCCGGCCTGGCTGTGGCAGGCCATCATGGACCAGTGGCCGGACGGCGCCGGAGCCGTCATCGAAGCCAACAACAGCCGCCCGCCGATGACGCTACGCGTCAACCAACGCCTGACCACTCGGGAGCGCTACCTGGCGGCGCTCAAAGACGCGAAGATAGAGGCCGGTCCCGTCGAAAAGGTGCTTGATGCCGTCATGTTGGAAAACCCGGTGGGCGTGGAGCGTCTGCCGGGGTTTGAACAGGGCCGGGTATCGGTCCAGGATGCGTCGGCGCAGCTACTGACCCAGTTGATCTCGCCGCGACCGGGCCAGCGGGTCCTCGACGCCTGTGCGGCGCCGGGGGGCAAGCTGACACATATGTTGGAGTCGTTCCCCGGCATCGAGGCCCATGCCATAGAGGCCGATCCCGCGCGCGCCGTGCGGATCGCTGAAAACCTCGAACGCCTGCAGCTCGAGGCGGCCGTCACCGTGGCGGACGCCGAGGATCTGGACGGATGGTGGGACGGACGGCCGTTCGATCTGGTGGTGCTTGACGTCCCGTGCAGCGGCACCGGGGTGATTCGCCGCCACCCGGATATAAAAGTGCTGCGCCGGGAGACCGACGTGGACGGCTTCGCCGGGACGCAGGAACGGCTGCTGAACCGTTTGTGGGCGACGGTCGGGCCCGGCGGCCGCCTGATATACGTGACCTGCTCCATATTGGCACGCGAGAACCAGGAGCAGGTTGATCGGTTCCTGGGGCGTACGAAGGACTGCCGGAAAGAGGCGTTTCATCTGCCCCTCGGACAGGCGCTGGCCACCGGCTGGCAGGTGCTCCCGCAGCCATTGGGAGGCGACGGCTTCTACTATGCCGTGCTCAGGAAACATGCCTGAGCCTGGCGCCGCCGCGACCGCCGGCGGGCATCCGGATCGAACGGAGGATTGATTTGTTGCAGGCCTGGATAGAGTCCGGGGTCGTTGCGGCGATATACTGACATCATGGCACGTGTCGCCGGAATCTCGCTGGTCCTGTGGCTGCTCCTGTCCGGTGCGGCACGGGCGCAGTTCGTGGTGGACCACGTGGACGCCCGGAGGGTGGACGACAGCATACGGGTCAAGGTCGATCTCGACCTCAGCCTGTCGGACGCCGCGGACCAGGCTCTGTCTCATGGCGTGCCGTTGATCGTGGTGAACGAGATCGAGCTGCTGAGGAACGGCTGGCTCTGGAACCACGTGGAGCAGCGAGTCAGCCAGCGGCACCGGCTGCGCTACTACGCGCTGTCGGGTCAATACGTGCTGGACAGCAACGAGGCTTCGCTGGATGCCTTCCGAACCGTCAGCGACGCGTTGAAAACTATCAGCTCCACCACCGCAAGATTTCAGATACCGGCCCACAGCGCCGGCTACACCGTAGCGGTGAGAAGCCGGATCGATATCAATGCCCTGCCGGCACCCCTGCGTCCCACCGCACTGTTCTCTCCGCAGTGGCAGCTTTCCAGTGACTGGACCCAATGGCCCATAGACGGTTCATCGACAAACTGATAGGCCCGGTCCCGGCGCTGATCCTCTCCGTCGTGGTGGTGGCGGCGCTTCTGATGTTGACGGCGGTAGCCCTGGGAACGGACGTCACCGCCGAGTCGTATCTCGCCCTGCTGGGCGTCAACGTGCTCGGGATCTGCGTTCTCCTGGCGCTGATCGGGGGCAACCTGTGGCGTCTTCGCCGGCAGTGGCGCGGCAAGGTGCTGGGATCCCGTCTGACGCTGAGGATAATTGGGCTGTTCGTCCTGTTGGTGCTGATTCCCCTGTCCGTCGTGTATTACGTGTCCACCCAGTTTCTGAGCAAGGGCATCGACAGCTGGTTCGACGTTCGCGTGGACCGGGCGGTGCACGATTCGCTGCTTCTGGGCCGGACCACGCTGGAGACCATCAAGCAGGACGCTGTGGACAACTTGTCGGAGGCGGCGTCGCGACTGGTTGGTGTCCAGGACGAGCTGCCGCTGGTGACGCTGTTGGACGAAATCCGTGAGGACGGCGACTACGCGGAGTTGCTGTTGCTGTCCCAGGACGGCAGGATCATCGCCTCCAGCCAGCAGGAGGCCGGCAAGCTGATCCCCGACCAGCCCAACGAGGACGTTCTGAACGAGGTGCGCGGCGGCAACCGTTACGTGAACCTGGAGCCGCTTGCCGGCGGCGCCCAGCAGTTGAGGATCGCGGTGCCCGTTCTCAGCACCAGCATCAGCGAGCCGCCCCGGATTCTGCAGGGACTCAAGTTGGTGCCTCTGCGCTATTCCCGGCTCGCGGACAGCATAGAGAACGCCTCCGCCCGCTACCGGCAGATGGTGTTCTCCCGAGGGCCCTTGAAGTTCAGCCTGATCCTCACCCTGTCGGTGGTGACCCTCGCGGCAACCATGCTGGCGGTGTGGGCGGCGATCTACGTATCACGCCGCATGCTGGCACCGCTGCGCGACCTCGCTGAGGGCACCCAGGCGGTCGCCGCCGGCGACTATCACAAGAAGCTCCCCGTCACCAGCAGCGACGAGCTGGGCGTTCTGGTGGAGTCGTTCAACAATATGACCCGGGAAATCCACCTGGCGCAGACTTCGGTCAAGCGCCACCAGCAGGAAACGGAGCGCCAGCGCACTTACCTGGAGGTAATCCTGGGTCACCTGTCCTCCGGCGTGTTGTCCTTCGACTATCGTAACCGTCTGCTCACCTACAACGCCGCCGTGACGCAGATCCTGAATCAGGATTTCACCCGGCTGCGCAAGCAGACCGCGGACGAAATTGCCCGGAGCGTGCCGGAGTTCGAACCCCTGTTCGGTTTTATCCGCGATTCCATTGCGCGCGGGGAGGCCGAGTGGTACACCGAAGTGGCCATCTTCGGAAGCCGCGGCCGCCAGGTTCTCATGGCCCGCGGCACCCGGATCAGCCCGGTGAAAAAGAGCGGCGGCGGATACGTGGTGGTTTTCGATGACGTCACCGAGCTTATCCAGGCCCAGAGAGATGCGGCTTGGCGTGAGGTGGCACGCCGCCTCGCCCACGAGATCAAGAACCCGTTGACGCCCATACAACTGTCGGCCGAGAGAATCCGCACCAAGTACTTGAAGAAGCTGCCCTCGGAGGACCGAGCCGCCCTGGACCGCGCCACGCGAACTATCGTCCAGCAGGTGGAGTCCATGAAGGGTATGGTGAATGCGTTCTCGAGTTATGCGCAGCCGTCCGAGCAGAAATTCGAGCCGCTGGTGCTCAACCATCTCATTCGCGACGTCGCGGAATTGTTCGTGAACGAGGAGCAGCCTTCTCTGATCCATTTCGATCTGGAGACCGACCTTCCCGTCATCACCGCGGACGCGGGCCGCCTGCGACAAGTCCTGAATAATCTGATCATCAACGCCAAGGACGCAACCGCGGATGTGGACCGGCCCACGATAACGATCCGAACCCGTTACTCGGAGGAGAATGACCAGGCTTGCGTTGAGCTCAAGGTATCCGACAACGGCCACGGGTTCACCGAAGAAGACCGCAACCGGCTGTTCGAGCCGTACGTCACCACCAAGTATGAAAAGGGCACTGGGCTCGGCCTCGCCATCGTCAAGCGAATCGTCGAGGAACATGGCGGGCTTGCGCGGCTGGACAACGCCGCCAAGGGGGATGGGGCCGTGGTGACCATCATCCTACCAGTCGGCGAGTCGTCGTCTCTCAGCACGGACCTGAAACTCCGGCGGGTTCAACAACGTTTTCTGAGCGAGAGCACGGGATGAGCAAGGAACGGATCCTGGTCATCGACGACGAGCCGGACATCCGGGACATCGTCCGCGACATTCTCGAAGACGAGGGCTACGCCGCAGTCTCCGCGGAGAATGGCGAGGTGGGCCGCGAGCTCGAGCGGACGGGGGATTTCGATCTCGTTCTGCTGGATATCTGGATGCCGGGCACCGACGGTATCACCCTGCTCAAGGAGTGGGCGAATGGTGGGGTACCGGACATCCCCGTGGTCATGATCTCCGGACACGGCAACGTGGAAACGGCGGTGGAGGCGATACGCTATGGTGCCTACGACTTTCTCGAGAAGCCGCTGTCGACGGCCAAGCTCCTGGTCACCGTCAAGCGCGCCCTGCAGGATTCGCGCCTGCGCCGGGAGAACCTCGAGCTCAAGGGTCGCCTGGCCCTGGCCTCCGAGCTGGTGGGCAAGAGCGAGCTGATGTCCCAGCTGCGCGACCGCATCGAGCGGGTCGCCAAGACCGACAGCTGGGTATTGGTAACCGGAGAGCCTGGCACCGGCAAGGGCGTGGTGGCCCGCGTCCTGCACCAGAAGAGCCTGCGCCGGGATCGGTCTTTCATCGAGCTCAGCCTCGGCGCGACACCCGCGGCCAGCGTGTCCCACCAGTTGTTCGGCAGCGAGATCGACGGCGTCGTACAGCGGGGCACACTGGAGGAAGCCGACGGCGGCACGCTGGTGTTGGACGAAATTGCCGACATAGATCTCGAAGTTCAGGGCAAGCTGGTGAGCGCGATCGAGGAGAGCAGGTTTCTCAGGGTCGGCGGCCGTACCCCTATCGAGTTCGACGTCAGGATTATCGCCGCCAGCAACCAGGACCTGCTGGCGCTGGTGAAGGAAGGCCGGTTTCGCGAGGACCTCTACTATCGGCTGAACGTGGTACCCATCGATGTGCCGGCGCTGCGCCGCCACGTCGAGGACGTCCCCGCGCTGATCGACTACTACGTCAAGTGGCTGGTGGAGCGGGACGACCTGCCTTACCGGAACTTCACCATTGGAGCTGTGAACGTGCTGCGCAATTACGACTGGCCCGGCAACGTGCGCGAGCTCAAGAATCTGGTGCAGCGGCTGCTGATCCTCAACCGGGGCGAGGACATCGCCGCCGAGGAAGCCAGCATCGCCATCGGCGGCTCCATGATCGAGCGCGAGCTCAGCTACTCCAGGTCCGTATTCGAGCTGCCGCTGAAAGAGGCCCGGGATCAGTTCGAGCGGGCCTATCTCAACTATCACCTCGGCCTGGTGAAGGGCAACGTCAGCGATCTGGCACAGGTCATCGGTATGGAGAGGACGCACCTGTACCGCAAGCTGAAGAACCTGGGCATAGACCCTAAGCAAGCCAAGCAGGCGTAGGTCAGTTGGAGCCGGATAAACACGCCCATGTCGGCATAGAATCCCGACCCACAATCGGTCGCGAGACCACGGGACCCGTAGACCGGGATTTCGTCGCGACAATTATCTCTGCGAGAATTCGTGCAGTTGAACCGTTGGGCCCGCTGTAAGAGAAAGAACGGATGAAGATTATTATTCTCGGTGCAGGGCAGGTCGGAGCGTCGATGGCTGATATCCTGGCGTCCGAAGCCAATGACGTGACCCTCGTCGATATCGATGCCTCGCACCTGCGAATGTTGCAGGACCGCCTCGACATTCGCACCGTCGTCGGCAACGCATCGTTTCCCATGGTCCTGTCCGAAGCGGGCGCCGAGGACGCAGACCTGCTGCTGGCCGTTACCAACAGCGACGAAATCAACATGGTGGCTTGCACTGTCGCCGGATGCCGCTTCCACGTTCCCACCAAGATCGCCAGGATCCGCGCCACCGAGTACCTGCAGTGCCGGGAAATGTTCGGGTCCGAGGCGATTCCCGTGGACGTGCTCATCAGTCCGGAGCAGATCATCACCGACCATATCGCCCGGCTCATCGAGTATCCGAGCGCCCTGCAAGTGCTGGGATTCGCGGGCGGCAAGATACAGCTCGTGAGCGTGCGCGCCTATGAAGGCGGGCCCCTGGTGGGGCACCCGCTCGGCGAGCTGCGCTCCCACATGCCCAAGGTCGACACGCGGGTCGCCGCGGTTTATCGCGGCGAGCAGGTCATCATCCCCACCGCCCAGACCGTGATACAGCCAGGCGACGAAGTGTTCTTCGTGGCCGCGCGGCGCCATATCGGCTCCGTCATGGGGGAGATGCGCCACCTCGAAAAGTCCGTCAGCCGCGTGATGCTGGCCGGCGGAGGCAACATCGGTTTCCGCCTGGCCAGGGAGCTGGAAAGCAAGCAGTACAACGTGAAGCTCATCGAGCGGGACAGGCTGCGCGCCGAGCTGATCGCGGACGGACTGGACAATACGGTGGTGTTGCACGGAGACGCCGCCGATGAGGACATGCTGCTGCAGGAAAACATACAGACCATGGACGTATTCTGTGCCGTCACCAACAACGACGAGGCCAACATCCTTTCCGCGATGCTTGCCAAGCGGCTGGGTGCCAGACGGGTCATGGCGCTGATCAACCGGTCCGTGTACGTTGAACTGTTCGAGCGCAGCGAGATCGACCTCGTGATATCGCCGCGAACAGTGACCGTCGGCAGCATACTGGCTCATATCCGACGGGGGGATATCGTTGCCGTCCATTCGCTGCGCGGCGGCCGCGCCGAGGCCATCGAGGCCATCGCTCACGGCGACGAGAAATCCTCGCGGGTCGTAGGCCGCGGCGTGCGCGACCTGGCGCTGCCACCGGGTACGGGGATAGGCGCCATCCTGCGCAACGATCAGGTACTGATCGCCCACAAGGAGACCGTGATCGAATCCGGCGACCACGTTGTTCTGTTCGTCGTCGACAAGAAGCATATCGCCGACGTCGAACGTCTGTTCCAAGTGGACGTGACCTTCGTCTAGCCCGCATGCTGCACCCGGCGCCTGGCGCGGGACAGGTTCGGCTGGGCGCCGGTCGCACTGCGATCGTTCCCGACGATTGCAGTACTTCCTCCGTCCCTGGAGGTCTGGAGCGAGAGACGTAGCCGTGGCTACGGCTCGAGTGATGACCAAGCCCAGGCGAAGCTGCGCCTTGGCGCAATATGCGGGCTAGGCACAGGCTGCGTCTCCATGAAGGATCCGGCGCCGTTGGGCGGGGACCGGCCCGAAGAAGGACCAGGCGCCCTCTCCCTCGCGGGGGGCGGACCCTTCGTTTAACCTGCTCATTAACTGAGCCTTTCCATGAGGCGCACGACGAGCTCCGCGTCCGTTTCCCTGAGCGCATCGATATCCGACACGGTATCGATGTCATTGAGCTGCTGCAGCACGATCAGGTTTACTCCGGCGTCGGCGGCCCGTGCCAGGGTGGTGTCGAAAACCCGACCTCCACCCCATTCGATGTTGTCGAAGCACGCGGGCTCCGGCGGGTTGACGGCAACCAGATAGTAGCCGCCGTCGACGCTGGGGCCGATCACCGACCGTCCCTGGGACACGAAGGCGTGGGCCGTGCGGTATGTCTCGCGCGGACACTGCGGTACATCGCATCCCATCACCGCGGCCGCAACACCCCGCTGGTGGGCCTCGTTCAAGGCGTTGAACATACGGGCCCCGAGATCGCTGCCGGACTGGAGGGAGACTTCAATGCCGTAGTGGTCCCGGAGCCGCTCGAAGCAGTCGTGGGCGGGGTCCGGCCATACCAGCATGCGAAGCGGGCCTGGCCAGCACTCCGCCGCACGCTGCAAGGTGTACTCTATAAGGCTTTCGGCCAGGGCCGCGGCCCCGGCCTCGCCGAGGTCGGGAATGAGCCGCGTCTTGACCCGTCCCGCCACGGGTGATTTCGCAAACAGTATCAACTCGGCATTCATCGGTGTCTCTTATAGTAGCGTTGGGCCAGCGCGGAAGCGGGAACGCCCCACCAATATAACCAGCGAAGCCGCCACATCGAAACGATGGTACGTAAGGTACCTTGCGTGAGCCATCGTCTCGATGAAGTAGTCGCCGGCGCCCGCACGCGCAAGGCGAGCGAATGTCGGCGGAGGCGCCGCGACAGATCGATGTCCTCCATCAGAGGGACGGGGGCAAACCCCCCGATCGCCAGGAAATCATCGCGATAGACGAAGATCGCCTGGTCTCCCGTACATATGGATGTCATCGACGAGCGCAGGTTCATGGCCAGGGCCACAAGCCGGAGCATGGGGCCGGCGCGGTCGAAGCGCACGTCGAACCGCCCCCAGCGACATTCCGGATTGCGCGCCAGCGCGGTTTTGGCCGAAGAAAGCCAGTGCGGCGGGAGACGGGTGTCGGCGTGCAGAAACATAAGCAGATCACCGCCGGCGCGCACGGCTCCGCTGTTCATCTGCGCCGCCCGACCCCTCGGGGCTCTTAGGCACAGCAGCTTACCCGGATTTAGATCATTGAGTCGCTGCCACGTTCCATCGCCGCTGCCGCCATCCACGACGATGATCTCCGGGGCGTCCAGGGACGCGAGATACGGCACGAGGTCCGGCACCAGTTCTTCCTCGTTGTAGACCGGAACGACGACCGATACCTGGATACCCGGGTTTCTCAAGGGGATTGTAGGAGCGGCTTCAGCCGCGATTCAACAATCCTTCGATCGATTCGCGCGGCTTTCGCTACCGCTTCCTGAGACCGGCGATACGCATGCGTAGGGCATTGAGCTTGATGAAGCCCTCGGCATCCGCCTGGTTGTAGGCGCCGGCATCGTCCTCGAAGGTGGCGATGGACTCGTCGAACAGTGAATCGCTCTGCGAGCGCCGGCCGGTCACGTTGACGCTTCCCTTGTACAGCTTCAGGCGAACCTCGCCATTGACCGTCTTCTGCGTATCGTCGATCAGGCCCTGCAGTGTCAGGCGTTCGGGGCTCCACCAGTAGCCGTTGTAGATCAGCGTAGCGTAGCGCGGCATCATTTCGTCCTTCAGGTGCGCGACCTCGCGGTCCAGGGTGATGGATTCAATGGCGCGGTGGGCCTTCAGCAGCACGGTGCCGCCCGGCGTCTCGTAGCAGCCGCGGGACTTCATGCCAACGTAGCGGTTCTCGACGATATCCAGGCGTCCGATGCCGTGCCTGCACGCCGCCTCGTTCAATGCTTCCAGCAGCATCGCCGGCGTCATCGGCCGGCCGTTCACCGAAACCGGGTCACCGTTCCTGAAGCCGATCTCGAGCGGCTCGGGCTGGTCCGGCGCCCGCTCCGGATCAACCGTGCGGCGCCACATTCCGGCCGGCGGCTCCATCCACGGGTCCTCCAGCTCCCCGCCTTCGTAGGAGATGTGCAGCATGTTGGCGTCCATCGAGTAGTGTGCACTGCCGTCGGCCTTGGCCTCCACCGGAATGCCGTGGGTCCGCGCGTACTCCATAAGCTTCCCACGTGAGTTGAGATCCCATTCCCGCCACGGCGCGATGATCCTTATCCCCGGGTTCAAGGCATATGCGCCCAGCTCGAAACGAACCTGGTCGTTGCCTTTGCCCGTCGCCCCGTGGGCGACGGCATCGGCGCCGGTCTCGGCGGCGATCTCTACCAGGCGCTTGGCGATCAGGGGGCGGGCGATGGACGTGCCGAGGAGATACTCCCCTTCGTAGACAGTGTTGGCGCGAAACATAGGGAAGACGAAGTCTCGGGCGAATTCCTCTTTGAGATCCTCGATGTAGATCTCCCGGATTCCGAGGTGCCGGGCCTTTTCGCGGGCGGGCTCGACCTCCTCGCCTTGTCCGATGTCCGCGGTAAAAGTGACCACCTCGCAGCGGTACGTCTCCTGGAGCCATTTCAGGATGATCGAGGTGTCCAGCCCTCCGGAATACGCCAGTACGACTTTGCTCACCATGTGGATCACGCGTGCTGTAGGGGCGCGCTATCTTCATTGCTGTGCCCCCGCACGTCAAGCGTGCGCCCCTTGCTTCTTGACATGAGAGGCCGGGTCCGGGATCTTACCGTCTCAGCAACTGGATCCGGATCTTCCGGGTCGGAACTGACGCCCGTAGCGGGCGTCTTTTTATTTCTATGGGCGAAGAAACAACTCATCTGATGCCGACCTACGGACGACTTCCCGTCTGCTTCACCCGGGGCGAGGGCGTGCGGCTGTGGGACACCGACGGCACATCGTATCTGGATGCCCTGGGGGGCATCGCCGTTTCGATACTGGGACACGGCCACCACGAGTTGGCGGAAGTAATCGCCGAGCAGTCGCGGCGGCTGATACACACCTCCAACATCTATCGCATCGCCGAGCAGGAGGAACTGGGCGACCGCCTGTGCGGCATCGCCGGCATGGAACAGGCGTTCTTCGGCAACTCTGGTGCCGAGGCGAACGAAGGCGCCATCAAACTCGCCCGCCGCTACGGCCATGAGAGGGGCATCGACGCTCCGTCGGTTATTGTCACGGAAGGCGCGTTTCACGGCCGCACCATGGCGACCCTGACGGCCACTGGCAACCGGAAGGTGCAAGCCGGGTTCGAGCCGTTGGTGCCGGGATTTCGACGGGTGCCGTACGACGACCTGGAAGCCGTGAGACAAGTCGCGGCCCACGACCCCGGCGTGGTTGCGGTGCTGGTGGAGCCGATTCAGGGCGAAGGCGGGATTCGTGTGCCCTCGCCGGAGTATCTCCCCGGGCTGCGTGAACTCTGCGATGAAAACCAATGGCTCCTGATGCTGGACGAGATCCAGACAGGCATGGGCCGCACCGGGCGCTGGTTCGCCTGCCAGCACCAGGACGTACGGCCGGACGTCATGACGGTCGCCAAGGCGCTCGGCAACGGTGTGCCGATCGGCGCCTGTCTGGCCAGCGGTCCCGCCGCCGGCGTATTAACGCCGGGCACCCATGGCTCGACCTTCGGCGGTAATCCTTTTGCGTGCCGCGTCGCCCTGGCCGTGATCGACATCCTGGAGAGGATCGACGGCCCGGCCAGGGCTCGTATCCAGGGTGCCAGAATTCTCGCCGGGCTCGACGACCGGCTGGGGGAGCATCCTGGCATCCGTTCCATACGCGGGCAGGGACTGATGCTGGGAGTCGAGATGACCACTTCCTGCAAGGAGCTCGTGAGCCTTGCTCTGGAAGAGGGACTGTTGATCAACGTGACGGCCGACAACGTGATCCGCATGCTGCCGCCGTTGATTTACCGTAACGAGGACTCGGACGAGCTGGTGGACTCCCTGGTCAAGACCATCGAGCGGTTCTGGAATCAATGAGTGCCCGGCATTTCCTGACGCTGCGGGACTTAACGCCGGCGGAACTGGAGGCGTTGATCGGGCGAGCCATCGATCTGAAGAGGGAATACAAGGACGGTGGCTGCTACGAACCCCTGCGCAACCGCACGCTGGCAATGATCTTCGACAAGTCCTCGACCCGCACCCGCTTGTCGTTCGAGGTCGCCATGACCCAGTTCGGGGGCAATGCGGTTTACCTGTCGCCCGGCACCACGCAGCTTGGCCGGGGCGAACTGGTCGAGGACACTGCCCGGGTGATGTCGCGCATGGCTGACGCCGTCGTGATACGCACCGTGAGCCACCATATGGTGGAAACTTTCGCGAAGTACAGCAGCGTGCCGGTAATTAACGGCCTGACCGACGATTTCCATCCCTGTCAGCTGCTGGCGGACATTCAGACATACGTGGAGCATCGCGGCCGGATCAGCGGGCGGCGGATTGCCTGGATCGGCGATGGCAACAACATGTGCAACTCCTGGATCAACGCCGCGTGGTCGTGCGGTTTCGATCTCGGCATCTCTACGCCTCCGGACTATCGTCCGCAGGAGGAGATAATGAAAGCCGCTGGCGAGCGGGTATGGTGGGACGCCGATCCCGCATCAGTCGCCAGTGGAGCCGACCTGGTGGTGACCGACACCTGGGCGAGCATGGGTCAGGAGAATGAGAAGGAGGGTCGTGCGCGGGCTTTCGAGGGCTACCGGGTAGACCGGCGGACGATGGGGCTCGCCGCGCCGGACGCCTTGTTCATGCACTGCCTGCCGGCCTATCGCGGCTATGAGGTGAGCGAGGAGGTCCTCGAAGGCAGCCAAAGCGCGGTGTGGGACCAGGCCGAGAATCGCCTCCATGCCCAGAAGGCGCTGCTGGAATTCCTGATGGTCCGCTAGGAGTCGGACAGGCTCCCAGGCAACGCGGATAGGCATTCCATACCGGCGCGGGGGGCATGCGTCTGTGGGACTAAAGCCCGCTGCAGGTCGGCATTCATGCCGACAGCGGCGTTCGGCGCGGCCCCGCACATTTGTCGGGACAGGAGGATTCTCGCTGGACCCCGTCGCTGCCGCAGGAGTATCGTGCCGACCACCGGCCGCGGCGTTCGCCCGCGGCCGGCGGGATGTCGTGAATCGAAGCAAACTCGTCAAGTGCCTGTATACCGCCTTGTTGTGCGTGGGATTGATGTCCCCGGCGCGCGGGGCCGGACACGACGCCTGGGTCGGAAGGGCGGGTCCCGCCTCGGGACCTGCCGTGGCCAGGATCAAGGCCGGGACGCCGCAGCACCAGGATTCGGGAGCCCAAGGCCAGTCCGTGCCTGCGGCATCGAAGGCCGCCGTCGCGGCACTGTCGGCCGGACGCCGGGAGAAGGGGGAAGGAAGCCTGGCCCGGGCGGAGGTTCAATTCCAGAAGGCCCTCGCCGCCGCGCCGCGGGGGAGCGAGGTTTACCAGGCGGCGCTGGAAGAACTGACCTATCAGCTACCCTTGATGCGGGTGCAACGCGACGTGCTGTCGGGACAGCGGGCGAAGGCCGGGGATCTGCTGCAGGACCTGCTGAAGGAGCACCAGGGGGACGAGAAGAAGAGACACCACCTGCTGACGCTGATCGCCCGGCTTCGCAAGAGCGCCCCTGACCAGTCTGGCGTATACAGTAAGCCGGGCAGCGGCCGCAAGGCGATCGAGAATGTGGAGCAGACTTTGAGCCGCTTCTACCAGGAAAACGGCCGCTATCCGCGCGGCTATGGGGAGCTCAATCGGATACTGCCGGCGGACCGCTATCCCCTGACTGACTACGATATCGTCCACTACGTGGAGCGGGGGCACGCCTACGGCTTGACGCTGCGCAGTAAATCCGACCCCGAGAACCTCCTATCCGTCCAGCGGACCGGCTTGGTCGAATGAGCCGGGAACCGTTTGGAGGGCCAGAAATGCCGTTTGTCGGTTCGATCCTGGCATTCCGCCCGGGAAACTGTATCTTTCTAAACAAGGCTACCGGGATTCCGCAAGCATGATTCCGAATGTTTACAAGACGATCGCATCCGCCATCCGTAACAAGCGTCGGATCGTGATCCGATACAACGGCAAGTCCCGCTCCCGCGTGGTGGAGCCGCACGCCGTGTTCAAATCCGAGGACGGGGAGGTCAGCCTGCTGGGCTACCAGGTCCGGGGGTACCACTCGTCCAAGCGTAATGGCAGCTTCTGGCGTCCGTTCCAGCTCAAGAAGATTGACAATATACATGTCAGTCAAGAGCTGTTCGAGGCCCGCCTGAGCCAAGGCTACGCGGCGGTGGCCAAGACCCTGAAGGGCCAGGTACTGTCGGCGCTCGAGCGAGAGCCCGACGACTACAGATTCTTCGACGCGAGGGTTTCTGGCCCGCCGGTTCCGGCCTACCTTGCTCCCACCCCGACGTTGATGTTGCGCATGGCCCGCGAGGCCGCCGGCGCTCACGGTGGCGCCTGAGGGTCCGGTGAACCAGTCATAGAAGCAGGATCGGGTGGCACCCCACCCGCGATGATGCTGACCCAAACTAAAAAGGCCCCTGATCGGGGCCTTTTTAGCTGATGGTGCGCCGGTAGGAGGGCGTCAGTCAGGCGGCGAGCCGCTCGCGCATCTTCTCCATGGCCCGCTTCTCGATTTGACGGATGCGTTCCGCGGACACCTTGTACTCGGCAGCCAGCTCGTGCAGCGTGGGCTTCTCGTCCTCGTTCAGCCAGCGCCGCTGTACGATATCGCGGCTGCGGTCGTCCAGCGAGCCGATGGCATCGCGTATGCGCTCACTCTGCTCCGTGGCGCTGTCCGCGTTGCCGGCGATGACCTCTGGGTTGTAGCGCATGTCGGGCAGGTAGCCGGCGGGACTCACGATATCGTCCTCGCTGTCAGAATCCGGGCCGTCGAATGCGATGTCACGCCCGCTCATGCGGGATTCCATCTCGCGAACGGTCTTGGCCGGCACGTCGAGGTTCTCTGCGATGGTATCGACCTCCTCGTCGTTCAGCCACGCCAGTCTGTTTTTGGCTTTGCGCAGGTTGAAAAACAGCTTGCGCTGGGCTTTGGTCGTGGCGACCTTGACGATCCGCCAGTTCTTGAGCACGTAGTCGTAAATCTCCGCCCGGATCCAGTGCACGGCGAAAGACACCAGCCGGACGCCCCGGTACGGGTCGTAGTTCTTCACCGCCTTCATCAGCCCGATGTTGCCTTCCTGGATCAGGTCGGTCAGCGGCAGGCCGTAGCCGGTAAAGCCGCGCGCAACCTTGACCACATGCCGAAGATGCGACACCACCAATTGGCGGGCTGCATCGAGGTCGTCCTCGTCGTGGTAGCGGACGGCAAGCTGGTGCTCTTCCTCAGCGCTGAGCACGGGCGCCGCATTGACCGCCTGCAGGTATCCTGCGAGCCCCCCTGCGGAGGGGCCTTGTACGGTGATCGGCAATGAATTCATCAATGGTTTCTCCTCTAGCTCACTGTAGCCAATTTTAGCACTCTTTAGAGTTGAGTGCTAAATTCGTAAAGAGTTCCCAAATAATTCAAAGATTTAGCGCGAGATTCCCATCCCGGCTATCGTGGCTCGATATCCTTGAGATGGCGCCCAACGGACCACCTGGAGGCGCACCAGCCCAGGCCGCTTCCCAGCAGGAACAGAACCGCGGCCGCCGACCAGCTCAGACCCAGCAACCGGTAGCCGCTGCCGTACTCGCCTATGAGAGCCGTAATGGGTTCCCGCAGGGACTCTATGCATACCGTCACCAGCAGCACTGCGGTGACCGCCCCCAGCGCTCCTTGGAAAAAGCCCTGGTAAAGAAACGGCCGGCGGATGAAGCGGTCCGTGCCGCCGATGAGCTTGATCACTTCGATCTCGTGGGCGCGGCTCAATATGGCCAGGCGCACGGTATTGCTGATGATGACCACTACAGCGGTACCCAGGAGCACCGCCAGGACCCATACGAGCCGGTCGCCGATCCGGACCATGGCTCCCAGTCGCCTCAGCCACAGGACATCGGAGCGAACGTTCTCGACCCCCGGCAAGGCAGCCGCGCGGTCGATGAAGCGCTCCACCGACGCGATTTCACTGTCCTGTGGTCCCAGATAGACCACCAAGGTCCACGGCAACGGATTGGCGTCGAGCAACTCGGACGCCTGAGCGAACCCCGAATACTTCTTGAAGTCCGCCAGACCCTGGTCCGGCGGGATCGCATCGATGCGGTCCACTTCCTTGAAAGCCCGGAGCTTTTCCTCAATGGCCTTGGGGTCGTGAACGTCCTTGGCAAGGAACAGGTTGACCTGCGCGCGGTTCTCCCACGCCCCGCTGAGCTGGCCGATGTTCTGCGTAATGACGTACAACAACGCCGGCAGGGCCAGGGTCACACCGATTGCCGTCACGGTCATGATCGCCGAGCCCGGGGTCCGCGCCAGCTGAGCGACGCTGCTGGCCAAGACCTGCAGATTGTTGCGGAAGTAGCTAATCAACCCCCGTACCCCCGGGGCGCTCCATCAAGCGGCCGTCCTCGAGTCGCAGTACCGGCTTGCCGAGGCGTTCGATGTGACGCAGCTCATGGGTGGCGACCAGCACCGTGGTCCCGACCTGGTTGAACATGCGGAAGATGTCCATGATATCGTCCGACATGGCGGCGTCGACGTTGCCCGTGGGCTCGTCGGCCAACAGTATGGTGGGACGGTTGACCACAGCTCGGGCGATGCCGACGCGCTGCTGTTCGCCACCCGACAGCATCGGCGGGTACAGGGCTTCCTTGCCAAGCAGCCCCACCTTGTCCAGGGCTGCCCGCACTCGACGGGGGACATCCCGCGGGTTGAAACCCGACACCACCAACGGTAAAGCGACGTTCTCGAACACCGTACGCTCGGGAAGCAGTTTGTGGTCCTGGAACACGACACCAATGCGGCGGCGGAAGAACGGCAGTCTCCGGCGCGGCAGCCGGCCCAGGTTCTGGTCGTTGACGATCACCTGGCCTTTGGTGGACTTCTCGATCACCACGATCAGCTTCAACAGCGTGCTCTTGCCGGCGCCCGAGCGGCCCGTGAGGAACGCCATCTCCCCGGGGGGCAGCTCGAAGCTCACCTGCTTCAGAGCCTCATGACCACCCGGGTAGCGCTTGGTGACGTCGTTGAATACGATCATCGGCGCGTTACGGGGGGGGCTCCCCGGGCAGAATCGCATCGACGAACTCCCCGGCGTCGAAGGGCCGCAGGTCGTCGATGCCTTCACCGACCCCGAGGAAACGCACTGGCAGGCCGAACTCCTCGGCGATGGCGAACAGGATGCCGCCTTTGGCGGTGCCGTCCAGCTTGGTCAGGCAGACGCTGTCCACGCCCACAGCCTGCCGGAAGGCGCGCAGCTGCGCCAGCGCATTCTGGCCGGTGCCCGCATCGAGGACCTGCAGCACTTCGTCCGGCGCCTCGGGGTCCAGTTTGCGGAGCACGCGCACGACCTTCTGTAGCTGGCTCATCAGCTCGCCCTGGGTATGCTGGCGGCCGGCGGTGTCGATCATCAGCACATCCGCGTCCCGGGCCTTGGCGGACTGGTAGGCATCGTGCACCACGGCCGCGGGGTCGCCTCCCTGTTGGTGAGCGACCACCGGAATCGACAACCGCTTGCCCCATTCCTGGATCTGCTCGACTGCGGCGGCGCGAAACGTATCGGCGGCGGCGAGGACGACCCGGAAACCCTGCTCCTGGAGCTGGTGCGCTATCTTGGCGATGGTGGTGGTCTTACCGACCCCGTTCACTCCCACCACCGCCACGACGTAGGGCCGTCGGCCCGGCTTCAGAGGAACGGAGCAGGGTTCGAGAATGTGAAGCATTTCCGCCCGCAGCGTGTCGACGAGCTGGGACGGACGGCCACGCCGCCCGCGGGCGTTTCGCAGCGGCTCCATGAGCTTTTCCGTTGCCGAGACGCCGACATCGCTGAGCACCAACTGGTCCTCGATATCGTCCAACTGGGTTTCGTCGAGTTCGTTGCCGGAGAACAAACCGGCCAGGCCCCGGGCGAGAAAGTTGCGCGGCTTGGCGAGGCGCTCCCGCAAAGAGGTCTTTTTGCGCTTGTCTTTGAACACCGTGTCGTGATGGAAAGTGGAAGTTGATGGAGAATCGTCCGGAGCTTCTGTGGTCTTACCAGATTATCGTATCATGACCGGTAAGACTGCCTTATGATGGGCAGCCCCGTGAATGCTGGCCTGAACCAACCCCGGAGACCTTTCATGATCCAAGGGCGAATAGCCGCCTGGCTGTGTCTGTTGATCCTTGCCGGTTGTACCACTACACAATCCCATACCGGAGCGTCCGGCACAGAACCGGCGCAGACCCGGCTCGACAACGGCCTCGAGGTGGTGGTGAAGCCAGACCACCGGGCACCGGTCGTAGTCTCGCAGATCTGGTACAAGGTCGGCAGCAGCTACGAACCCGAGAGCCTCACGGGCATCTCGCATCTGCTGGAGCACATGATGTTCAAGGGCACAGCCAAGCACGGCCCCAACGAGTTTTCGCGGATCATTGCCGACAACGGCGGCGAGGAAAATGCGTTCACCGGCCGTGACTACACGTCCTACTTCCAGACGCTTGAGAAGTCCAAGCTGCCGATCGCCTTCGAGCTCGAGGCCGACCGCATGCACAACCTCCGGCTCGATCCCGAGGAGTTCAAAAAGGAGCGCCAGGTGGTGCTGGAGGAGCGGCGCCTGAGGACTGATGATCGCCCTGAGGCGTTGACGGCGGAGAAATTCAGGTCCACGGCGTTCAAAAAATCGCGCTACGGCAATCCGGTGATCGGCTGGCCGGATGACATCCGTTCGATCACGGTGGAGGATCTAAGGGACTGGTACCGGCGTTTCTATGCACCGAACAATGCGACCCTGGTGGTTGCCGGGGATGTCGAGCCCGCGGACGTGTTCGAGTTGGCGAAAAAATACTTCGGCGACGTTCCGTCCCAGCAAGTGCACCCCTATCCCGATCCTGTGGAGCCGGCCCAGGATGGCTCCAGGTTTGTCGCCGTCAAGGCCCCGGCCAAGGTGCCCTATCTGCTGCTGGGGTTCCACGCACCGAATCTCGGGGCCAAGGGTGCCGCGCCCTGGGAACCCTACGCCTTGGAGGTTCTGGCCTATCTGCTGGACGGCGGCAAGAGTGCGCGCCTGAGCCGGGAGCTGGTCCGCCGGCAGCAGGTCGCGGCATCGGTGGGCGCCGGCTACGATCTCGAGGCGAGGCTACCCGGGTTGTTCGTCATCGACGGCAATCCGGCGAGCGGCCGGACCGTGGATGAACTGCGGGCGTCGATCATGTCGGTGATCGATGAAATCCGCACCACACCCGTAACCGGGGAGGAGTTGGAGCGCGTGAAGGCCCAACTCGTGGCAAGCAAGGTGTTCGAACAGGACTCCATCTTCTACCAGGCGATGCGTATAGGCCTGTATGAGACCGACGGACACGGCTGGAGAACGGGTGACAAGGTGAACGAACGCCTGCGTCGGGTCACCGCGGCCCAGGTTCAGGCCGTGGCGAACAAGTACCTCGTGGAGGACAACGTCACCGAGGCCGTCCTACAACCTACCGCCCTCACGGAGGCGCAGCAATGAAGCGCGTGATCGCGGGAATTCTTCTGAGCTCCGTCAGCCTTTCCGCCTCGGCGGCGCTGGATATCCAGCACTGGCAGACGACCAACGGAGCGCGGGTCCTGTTCGTCGAAACGCACCAGATACCGATGGTCAAGTTCGAGGTAGGGTTCGATGCCGCCGGAGCCCGCGACCCTGAGGACAAGCATGGATTGGCCTCACTGGTGAACACGCTCATGGACGACGGCGCCGCCGGTATGGGTGAGGAAGCGATCGCCGACAGGCTTGCCTCGGTGGGAGCCGAATACAGCGGCCAGAGCGCCCGGGACATGTCCGTTCTGCAACTGCAGGTACTGTCGGAAAAAGACATGATGGATCCCGCGGTGAATGTGTTCTCCAAGATCATCGTCAGACCGGATTTCCCTTCCACGGCCCTGGAACGCGAGCGTCAGCGCGCCCTGGTGGGGCTGGAGCAGAGCAAGCAGTCGCCGCAAGCCGTCGCCACGCGCATGTTCTACGCTCGCTTGTTCGCCGGCCATCCGTACGGTCACATGCCGGAAGGTGACGAGGACAGCGTCAAGCGGATCACACGCGCCGACCTGGTGGCGTTCCACGAGCACTGGTACACCGGCGCCAACGCCGTCGTCGCCATCGTCGGGGATCTGCGGCGGGGTGAAGCAGAGGACTTGGCAGAGCGGATCGTCGGGTCGTTGCCGGAAGGGCGGGCGGCTCCGCCCTTGCCGCCGGTGCCCGACCACCCGAAAGCCATGGTCGTGCACGAATCGTTCCCGTCGGAGCAGACTCATCTGCTTCTGGGGCAGCCGGGCCTGTCCCGCGATGATCCGGACTACTTTCCTTTGTATGTCGGCAACCATATCCTGGGAGGCAACGGTCTGATATCGCGCTTGGCGCAGAACATCCGCGAGGATCAGGGACTGGCTTACAGCGTGTACAGCTATTTCATACCGATGCATCAGCGTGGCCCGTACATCGTCGGATTGCAGACGCGAAATGCCCAGGCCTCGAGGGCACAAAAGCTGGCCCTCGACACGTTGCGGGACTTCATCGAGCAGGGACCCACGGACGACGAGCTGCGGGCCGCCAAGAACAACATCACCGGCGGCTTCCCGCTGCGCATAGACAGCAATGACAAGATCGCGGATAACCTGCTGAGCATGGCGTTCTACGACCTGCCTCTGGACTACCTGGACACGTTCTCCGGCAAGGTTGCCGCGGTGACCGCCGGCCAGATCCGCGATGCTTTCCAGCGCCGGATTGATCTGCGGCACTGGGTGCAGGTCAGAGTGGGGCCGGTTGAGTAGTAGCGCAGGGCGACTCCGGATCATCGGGGGACGTTGGCGCGGACGCCGTGTAAAGGTGCCGGACGCCGATGCTCTGAGGCCCACGCCGGACCGGGTGCGTGAAACCCTGTTCAACTGGCTCGAACCGTACTTGGCCGGCGCCCGGGTTCTCGACTTGTTCGCCGGCAGCGGCGTACTCGGCCTGGAGGCGCTGTCCCGCGGGGCCGCGGCCGCCACGCTGGTGGACAGCAACCGCGTGATTGGGGCCCACTTGCGGGATACCGCGGGCCAGCTGCAGGCGGAGGGCTTGGACGTCGTCGTGGCCGATGCGACGTCGTTCCTTCAAGGAGTCAAGCGCGATCCGTTCGATGTGGTGTTCGTGGACCCGCCGTACGCCTACGCTGGCTACGAGAAGCTGTGCGAAGTCCTGGAGTCGGGGAACCTGTTGAGTGCGCACGCCTTGGTGTATCTCGAGTTCTCCGCGCGCCGAAGCGCCCGACTGCAGATGCCGTCGTCCTGGGAGCGCTACCGGGCCGGACGCGCCGGCGAGGTGGAATTCGAGCTGTGGCGGCGCCAGGACGACGTTTCAGGGGGGAATCCGCCGGTCGGGTACGCGAAGGCCGATTGACCGGGCCCCAGGCTCTCTATAGGCTTACCGCACCCGCACGCACAACCACCGCGAGCCCGACTTGATTGCACTCTACCCCGGCACCTTCGATCCGATCACCAATGGGCATTCGGATCTGATCGTGCGCGCCCAGCACATCTTCGGCAAGGTGGTGGTGGCCATCGCTGAGAATCCGCGCAAGGCGCCGTTGTTCGACGTGGCTGAGCGTATCGAGCTGGTACGGGAGGTTACCCGAGAGCTGGATGGCATCGACGTCATCGGCTTCGACGGCCTGCTTATCGATTGTGTACGGGAAAACCATGCGGGGGTAGTAATCCGGGGCCTGCGGGCGGTGTCCGATTTCGAATTCGAGTTCCAGCTGGCATCCGCCAACCGCCGGCTGGACCCGAACATAGAAACCGTATTCATGACGCCGTCCGAGAGCCATACGTTCACCTCCGCATCTCTGGTGAAGGAGATCGCCATGTACGGCGGGGATGTATCGAGCTTCCTGCACCCGGTCGTGCTGGAAGCCGTCCGCAGCAAATTTAGATAGCACTGCGATCGTTCCCGATCATCGCGGGGCTCCGCCCATGTAGGCCGGGGTTTATCCTGACTCGCTAGTGACGGAGTACACTAGGCGCTGAGCTGCCTGGGCTCCTCGTCGTCGTCCGCCATCAGGCCGCTGTGCAGGGAAGCGTTCTCCAGGAGTCCCTCGATCTTGGATACGAACTCACCCATCAACTTCTTCTGGTCCTGGATGCCTTCCCTCACGTGGGTCAGCTCAGCGAGCCGGTCTTCCAGGGTATCGCTGGCCTTGTGGATGCGCTTGATACTTTCGAGACGCCGCCTGAGCTGAACCTGGTGCTCCCGCACCTGGGATTCCATCGGTGACATGATGGTGCGCAGCCAGTCGTCGGCGTCGCTGTTGGCGCGCTCGAATATCTGTTTGACCTTCAGGACCACCGAGTCGTAAAAGCGCCGGGCCACCACCATCTGCTCCGTCATCACCATCGAGAGCCCGCGGATGAAGTAGTCGTGTCGCTCAATCAGCCTGCGCAGTTCGCGCTGGTATCTCGAGGTGGAGAACTTCCGGGGCTTGATGTTGGCCAAGCCATGCTCTTCCTGGAACTTCTTGTACACGCCTTCCATGAGCTCCTGTATCTCTCGGGACTGCTTGGCCGCCGAGTCCAGGGCGCCGTCCACCTGGGTGAAAAATTTCAGCATGCTGGTGCGCAGGCCCCCAGTGGTGAGGCTGATTGACATGTCCTTCTTGGTTTCGGCGATCAGGCGGTTGATGCGCTGCAGGCTCAGCTGGTCGTAAAGCTTGTTGGTCTGCCGCGAGAACACCGATCGGGTCGCCTGGAAGCGTTGCAGGTTCTTTTCCAAGTGCTCCTTGTCCGAGCGGACCTTGTCCATCATGTCCTCGATCACTTCCATGTTCTTACTGCTCAGCTGCTTGAGCTCGTTGACATGGTCCTCCACGTCGCGGATGCGCTGCTCGATCAGTACCCGCGCCGTATCGACGATCTGCGTCAGCTCCACCTCCACGTTTCGGCTGACGATCTCCCGTTTGGCGGGCATGATGATATGCGCCAAGGCATCCTCAAGCTTGGTGATCTGGCTCTTGGCGACAATTCTGTTGTCCGCCTTGATCTTGCCCACCAAGCCTTTCTGCGCGGAGACCGGATAGATTTGGTCTCGCGGGATTCCGAGGGTCTTCGAAGTGTTCTCCGTCTGTCTTTCGATCTCGCGCTCCACCTCGACCGGGTCCTTGAGCTCGTCCCACAGCACGTCGATCTTGTTTAGTATCACCAGGCGGTTGGCATTGTCCGACTCCCGGCCGGTCGAGATGTGGTCCCGCCACACGGCCAGGTCCGACTTGGTGACGCCGGCGTCGGCCGACAGGATGAACACCACGGCGTGAGCATTGGCCAGCATGTTCAGCGTGAGCTCGGGCTCCGCGCCCAGGGCGTTCAGGCCCGGGGTGTCCAGTATCACCAGCCCCTTTTCCAACAGCGGATGGGGGAAATTGACGATCGCGTGGCGCCAGCGGGGGATCTCGATCTGGCCGCGGTCATTCATCCGCATGCCGTCCTCGTGGGCATCGTCCAAGGCCACGCTCAGGCCCAGCGCTTCGGCGCGTTCCCGATCCACGAACTTCACCTCCGTGAGCTGCCTCAGTGTCTGGGCGGTGCTCTCGGGATCCTTGGGATCCAGCGGCAGTGAGTCCCACTCGTCGGGATACTTCTTGTACTCGGTAATGGTGGTGTCGTTCTCCCGGGTTTCGATGGGCAGCAGCCGGAGGCAGGGCTCCCACTCCGCGGTGAACATGATCTCGGTCGGGCACATGGTGGTGCGGCCGGCGCCGGACGGCACCACGCGCTGGCCCATGTGGCCGAAGAAGATCGCATTGATCAGCTCGGACTTGCCGCGCGAGAACTCGGCGACGAAAGCCACGTAGAGGCGATCGTCGTTGAGCGTATTGATCAGCTGGTTGATTCGTTCCTCGACGTCCATATCGCCGAGGTTCTCCTCCTGGAGCCAGTCGCGATACGCCACGAGGGATTTTTTCACGGATCGCCGCCAGTTGCTGTAAACGTCGAATTCGCGTTCTATTTGTGTTTCTGTCATGTCGCTCACGCGCCCCCCGCTTGGTCCGGTGGCGGGCGTCCTCCGAAACTCCTGCGAACACCCTCAACTTGCTAATGTATAGCTCAATCCGCGAGCTTTTGCAAAAAACAGTGAATTTCCAGCCATTTACAGCCGGTATTGAAGCAATCACTTCAACGTTTGCATCCTTGAGCCCAGGCTATCGCTGGCATATAGAACAATAATAGCTTGCGCGCTGGCCGATGACACCCCGCCGAATGGCCCCGCCGCAGGTCCGGCAGGGCTGACCCTCGCGATCATACACTCGCAGCAGCGGCACGAAGTACCCGGGGTTGCCGGCTTCATCCAGGAAATCCCGCAGGGTGGAGCCGCCCCGCTCTATGGCTTCGTTCAGGGTTTCCCGCACGGCCTTGGCCAGACCGTCATACCGGCGTGCCGCGATCCGGCCGGCCCGGCGGGCCGGGTGGATGCCGGCCCGGTGGAGCGCCTCGTTGGCGTAAATATTGCCGACCCCGGCCACGATCCGGCCATCCATGAGGAAGGACTTGGCGGACACCCGGCGTCCGCGCGATCGACCATAGAGGTAGTCCCCATCGAACGCGTCGGACAGCGGCTCGGGCCCAAGGCCGCTGAGCAATGGGTGGCGCTCCAGTGATCGTGTGGTCCACAGCACGCTGCCGAACCGGCGCGGATCTCGAAACCGGAGGCAGGCACCATTGTCCAGCTCCAGGTCGAGGTGATCGTGCTTTTGCGGGGGGCCGGGCTCGGGCAGAATCCGCAGGCTGCCGGACATGCCCAGGTGGATCAACACGTGTCCCCGCTCGAGACCCAGCAGCAGGTACTTGGCCCGGCGGCCGACGTACTCTATCCGCTGCCCCGGCAGCTCGGCGGCCATGCGGCGCGGCACCGGCCACCGGAGCCGGGGCTCACGGATCCGCACGGCGGCGACGCGGCGCGAGACGACATGGGGTTCAATACCACGGCGAACTGTCTCTACTTCGGGCAGCTCGGGCACGGGATCACGAATCCGCCGCGAAGGGTGCGTGCCCGGGTGCCTTGAAAGTCGCCGACGCGGCCGCAATTAACGGGACACATGTCTGCGCACAGGGCGCAGCGAATTCCCGGCACACCGGGGCTTGTGGCATAGTCGGGGTCTCCCCTGGACAACCGGTCCAATCGAAAACTGGCACTATTGCTGGCAGTATGGGGGAACTCCCATGGGTTCAGATCTCCACTATTACCCCCGGATCTCATGTGAAGCAAGGGATCCATGACCAACCCGAAGACGTCGACCGGAAATGAACGATCACAGCAGTGCCGGGACACCCCAAATGTATAAGGTGCGGCTTACGGCAAGCGGCACGGAATTCGAAGTCCGGGTCGGCGAGACGGTGCTGGATGCGGCACTGCGGCAGGGCGTGGTGCTCCCCTACAGTTGTCGCACCGGCTCATGCGCGACGTGCAAGGCCCGAGTGGTCTCAGGCGAGTTCGAGCACGGCGAGCCGCATGAGCAGGCTTTGAGCGCTGCGGAGCGCGAGCGTGGCTGCACCCTGCTGTGCCAGGCCCTTCCATTGTCGGACCTGCAAGTGGAAGCGCGCGAGGTTGCGTTCTCCCAGGAGATCGAGATCAAGCTGCTGCCCTGCCGCGTCGTGGGTCTGATTCCCATCGCCCACGACGTCATGGAGTTGAAGCTCAAGCTGCCCCAGAACCAGCGGTTCAACTACCTGCCGGGCCAGTATATCGATCTGCTGATGCGCGACGGGAGGCGGCGGAGCTTCTCCATCGCCAACCCGCCCGGCGAGGAAGGCATCTTGGAACTGCACGTCCGTCGGGTGCCCGACGGCTACTTCACCAACTACGTATTCGATGGTCTGAGAGAAAGGGACCTGCTGCGTTTTCAGGGTCCCATGGGCACTTTCTTCCTGCGCGACGAAGCCGCTGATACACCGCTGATCTTCGTTGCCGGCGGCACCGGCCTCGCTCCCATCAAGGCGATACTGGAGCACGCCTTCGCCGAGGACGTCCGGCGGCCGATGCACCTGTTCTGGGGCGTTCGGTCTGTCCGTGATCTGTATATGCGCGACCTGGTCGAATCCTGGCGACGGCACGACAACTTCCAGTTCACTCCCGTGCTGTCAGAACCCGTCGCCGGGGACGACTGGGACGGGGAGACCGGCTGGGTTCACGACTCGGTAACGCGGTACCACCCGGACCTGTCGCCATACCAAGTGTACGCATCGGGCCCGCCGCCCATGATCGAGGCCATGAAAAAGTCCTTCGTCGCGCACGGGCTGCCGGAGGATCAGCTGTTCTATGATTCCTTCGAGTTCTCCTACGACATCCCGTCGTCGTAGGAGGGTGATGAAAGGCCATCCTGTCCTTCTTACGTTCTCACCTCCGGTGATGGAGCGGCAGTGTCCCGTGGCTTCCAGATGCGCCGCGTCCGGCGTGCCTCCGTATCCGGCATCTCGCCATCGTGCCGACTTTCGACCGCCTTACGGCACCGCCCGTGGACCGGCCCGCCTGCTGAGGGAATTGTGGATCGCCGCTGCCCTGGCGCTTGCCGCGTGCGCACCGGCCCCAGTCGCGAAACCGGTCGAGGCGCCTGCGAGACCCGTGCGGACCGTGGCGGATGCGGTCCGCTACCAGGTGGTCGGGGACGGCACACTGGTGTACGCGCGGGTATACCGGGGCGGCAGCTTGTCGAAGCTAGGCCATAACCACGTTGTCGAGTTTCCCGACGTGCGGGGCGATATCTTCGTCGCCGGAGACATCGCCCGGTCCGTGTTCGATATCTCCGTGGCTCCGGCAGGAGCCGTGGTGGACCCGCCGGACCTGAGGCGGAGCCAAGGCTCCGAGTTCAAGACGACGATATCCGACAACGCGCGCGCCCGCACCCGGCAGAACATGCTGGGACAAGACGTGCTCGACGCCGCGGACTATCCCTACGTGAACATCAGCTCGTCCAGGATCGAGGGGTCTTGGAAGAATGCGAGCGTGACGGTGGATTTGACTCTCAAGGGCGTAACCCGGAGCATGACCATTCCGGTGTCGATGAACATCGACAATGACCGCCTCGTCGCCAAGGGACGGTTCGCCCTGCTGCAGAGTGACTTCGGGATGGAGCCGTTCTCGGTGCTGGGGGGCGCATTGAAGGTGAAAGACCGGGTGGAGGTGGTATTCACCATTGCTGCGCATAGAATCAATTAGCAGTTTGTTGAAAAGCGGCCGGCCGGAGGGGTTACATATGCCCCGCGGAGCTGAGCACGCAGGAGTGGGTGGATTGCCCTCCTCAACATTCCGTTGAAGACTAGACAAGCGGCCCGCCAGTGCGCCGTTCCGGTGGACGGGGGCAGAACCGTGGAACCGTTCCCTTATGACAGACCACAGCACCTGGCCGGAGGCGCGTTGGCGACACCTGATCCTGGGGGGGCTGTGCGTGGTGTGGCTCGCGCTGCAACTCGGGTTCTTCTACAAACTGGGAGTCCGCCATCTGGGCGACACCGGCCGCTACCTGCATGCCGCCGAAAGGATCCTCTCCGGCTCGTTGCCCGCCGGGAAGGCGGCCTCATATCTGGGCTACGACTTCTTCGTGGCGTTGTTCCTGGGCATGCACCTCGGGACCAAGTCGATCGCCGCCGCCCAGGCGGTTGTCGCCTTCGGCGCCCTGCTGGCTTTGTACGGGGTGGGCACCCGTCTCCACGATGCGAGGGTGGGGCTTACCGCGGTGACCGCCTACGTCCTGTTCCCCGACGTGGGCTACTGGCACTGCGCGATACTCACCGATTCCCTGTACGCGAGCATGATCATCATCTCGACCTGGCTGGCGGTATCGGCTGCATCGGCTCCGGGCGTCCTGGCGGCGCTGGTATCGTTCTGCTTCACCTGCACGATCCGGCCGCATGGGGTGGGGTTTGCAGTCAGTGGATTCCTATTCCTTCTGTGTTCGCTGGAGGCCGCTGGGCGCTGGCGCGCCCTGGTGCTGGTGCTGGTCTGTGCCGCTGTTGCGGCGCCGGCGGCCTGGATAGTGGTGGGGGATATGTCCGCGCACGAAAACATTCTGCGCCACTATCTGGACGGTACGGTGATCTGGGGATATCCCGATGCGAATATCTCCGCACTGTCGGAAGCGAGGGCCGCCCACGCCCGCGGCCTGCACCCGATCATTGCGATAGTACTGTATATGGTGAGGGAGCCGATGCACTTCTGGACTCTGGCGCTGGAGAGAGTCGGTTACTTCCTCGCCCATGCAAGACCTTCCTTCACCTGGTATCACAATCTGATTTCGCTGGCGGTTCTGCTGCCGGCCTACGCGCTGGCGGCATGGTCTGTGGTTAAAGTGCCTGCTCGCCGTCACTGCGGAAAGGTGTTCATCGTGTCCACGTTTGCGGCTCAGGCTTCGATAGTCGCCGTCACCTTCGCCGACTGGGATGCGCGCCATCTCGTTCCCGTGTTGTCGGTGGTCTTCCTGCTCGCGTCGGCGGGGCTCTGGGATATCCTGGACCGGATACGGGGGCCGGCGCCGTCCCGGAAACGAGGCTAGCTGTCCGGTTTCAGGTGGCCGACGCGTTTGGGCCCGGTTTCGGTCGGAACCACCTTCTTCAGCCCGTCGCGATAGTAGGCCAAGGCCTTCTCATTGTCGTTGAGCTGCTCCAGCAGACGCCCCAGCTCCTGGTAGGCCTCGGCCGATCCCCCGGCGCCGATACAGGCCTCGAGATACGAGCGGGCCTTGCCCCAGAGCTCGTGGTTCATGCAGATACGCGCCAGCGCGAGCATCAGATCGGGATTGTCGGGATGCTGGGAGGCCCATTGCTCGGCCGCCTTGAGCTGCGCCGACGGGTCGCTGCTGGTGACCCGACCGTACAGTCGTACCCAGGCCGGCTGCCAGTCGCGGTTGATGGCCTTGCGCAACGCTGATTCGGCGTCGTCCATGCGCCCGGCCTGGATCTGCCGCTGCGCATAGGCGGCGAGCAGGTCGACGTCGGACTGTTCCGAGCGGGGCAGCTTCTTCCACTCCCGCTCCAGATCCTCTGAGTCCGACTGTGTCAGCACCCTAACCGCGGCCAGCTTGTTCAGGCGATCCAGCTCCCGTTCAGGAAGTGCATGATGCTTGCGGGCCCCTGGCAGCAACTCGAGCAGCCTGGGCCAGTCGCCAAGCTCTTCGCAAGTCTTCAGCGTCAGGCCCAGGACCTTGGCGTTCTTCGGCTTGCGGCGAAGCAGCGGGATGAGCCCACGCAAGGCTTCCTCGTACTGGCCGGAGCGGTACTGAAGCACGGCCTGGGTGAGGTCGATCTCCAGCGCATGCTCGGGGCCGGTTTCACGCGCCTTGTCCAGATACTGATCCCGTGCCTCCAGGTTACCCTGGCTGTGGGCGGCATGGGCCGCACCGATGAAGTTCAGCGCCTGATTCTCGGCGTATGGCAGGTAACTCAGCAGGTGCTTTTCGGCCCGGATCCAGTCGCCCTCGATGAGCTCCAACATGCCCTTGGACCTCAACTGGTGTGCCTTGGTCTCTCGGTTGCGCAGGCGCCGCGCGCGCACGTTGCGCGGGGACGTCCAGATCCGGACCAGGGTGCGAATGACGAAATACAAGGCCAGGAAGCACAGCGCCAGCGCGACGATGAACAACGCCAGGGAAATCTCGATGCTCCAAGGCTTGAGGGTAATCAGTACGTAGCCGGGGTCCTGCATGAAGAACAACGCCGAGGCCACCGCCAGTGCGAGCGTAACCAGTACGACCAGCAGGGCGGTCATTGCGCCGTGATCCTCTTCTTGACTTCTTTCAGTTTCGCCAGGCTGTCGGAGATATCAGGCAGCTCGGGATTGAGCTCGATATTGCTCATGCTGTCGATGTCGGCGAGGAGCTGGCGAACTCCCTCGTGATCGGTGTCGAAGTACTCCCGTATCCATTTTGCGGCCTGCGCCAGGTTCTCGTGAAAAGTCGCCGTATCCTTGCGCAACGCCGCGATCTGCGCACCGGACAGCATGAGCCGCAGGTTGCCGAACAGGAAGTATCGCTGGTCCGGGGTCAACAGGGGCTTGGGGGGAGCCTCGATGTTCTGGATGCGGACGAGCTGCTTCAGATCATCGAGAAACTGCCTGCCGGCGTGCGCCCAGCTGCTGCTTCCCTGTTGCTTCTTGCCGGAAGGCTCCGTCGCGGCTGCACCGCCGCTGATGGGACGCTCGGTCTTCTCGGCCAGGGGCAGGTCGTCAACCTTGGCCGCCATGCCCGAAAGGCGCAGCGACAGGCCGGCGATGTCTACCGGCTGCAGGCTCTTTAGCGCGGTGATGTCTTTCGCCAGCTTCTCACGCACTTCGAGGAAAGCGGGGTTGCCGAGCTCCTCGAGGCGCCGGTCAGCCAGCTCCAGGCCGGTGGCCGCGGTGGCAACGTCGCCGTTCAGCCGCAGGCTGTTGTTGGCGATGCGCAGCAGCTGCTCCACTTCTTCCAGGGCCCAGCTGTCCAGGTTGCGATCGAGGTCCGCGTATATTTTTTCGATGGACTTGGACAGGGCGTCGCTGCGTTCGCTCAAACTGCGTTGACTGGCCTGCAGATCATCGAGCCGCTTCTGGATCCGCTGCTCGACCTGGTTGCTGAGCTCCTTCTGCTGCTCGCTCAAAGCGTCGAACTTCTTTTCCAGGGCCGTGACCTCGACCTTGGAGATGTTGACCGAGCCTTTGATGTCGGTGAGCACCTGGTTCTGTGACAACCTTTGCTCTACCTGCACCTGGTACCAGAGGTATCCCGCAACGGAGGCTGCGGCAATCGACACCACAAGCGCTGCTATGCCGAAAGCCTTTCCCCCGGTCGTTGCCCTGGGCGCCGGCTGTGGCGGTGCCGGGGTCTGTTCGGAGGATCCGGCCTCAGCGCCGGAGGCGAAGTCCGGAGCGTTTTCTTCCGTCATCTTTCATCTCTCTCGCGGCATTGAACAAGCGTTTCCAGACTCTACCACAACGGGCTCCCGTCGCCTGTCACGCCGGCAACGCCGGTTTACGAGTGCGTGCTGCGCCACGTGATGATCGTTCTGACGAGGTGCTCGTCGCCGCCCGGCGACACCAGCACTGGCCCGCTCCAACCGAGCTCCAGAGCGGCCTCCCGCTGGCGGCCGCCGATGACCACCAGCGGTCGCGAGGCAAGGTGTTGCCGGTACCCCTCCGGCACCATTTCCAGAAGATTCGTCAACCCCGCTACGCTGGTGGCGGTCACCACCAGACTTCCCTTCTCGCTGTCCAGGGCCGCGGTGAGCCCCCGGGGCTCCGTATGGGACGGACGGCGGCGCCGGTAGCATTCCAGATAGGAAACCCGGGCCCCCCGCGATTCCAGCGTCTGCCTCAGCGTTTCCCGTCCTCCCCGTCCTCGCACGATACAAAAGCGCTTTCCGTCGAGGTCGCGCAGGAAAGGCGCCTTGAGGAGCTCTTCGCTGGAGGTGCGTTCGCCGGGGCTATAGACATCGCCGCATCCCATTGCCTCGAGACTCCGGCGGGTGGCATCACCGATGGCCACGATTCTTTTGTCCGTATGGTCTAGATCCTCGAGGATCGGGTATCCGTGAGTGGCGGCGTTGGCGCTGATGAAGATCACCGTGTCGGAGGTGGTCAAGTGCTCGACCTGGGCGGCGGACGGCCTGAGCGGCGCGATCTCCAGGGTCGGGAACAGGATCGGCTCCGCCCCCTGGCGGCGTACCAACGCCGCGAGCCTGTCCGACTGCGACTCCGGTCTGGTCACCACTACCCGCACTCCCACCAGAGCGTCAGCCGTGGGCATAGACCCCGTCGAGGATGCGGCGTGCACCCTGATCCAGGAGGGACCGGCCGACGCGCTCCCCCAGGGCGTCCGCCTGCCCGGGGCTGTCGACGTCCTCGGCGGTCAGCATCGTTTCCCCATCCGGAGTGCCCACCAACGCCCGCAGGCGCAGGCGGTCTGGTGACATGGTATCAGCGTAGGCGGCGATGGGGACCTGGCAGCCGCCATCGAGAGCGGCATTGACGCGCCGCTCGGCGCCGACTGCGGTCGCGCTGTCGGCGTCGTTGAGGCAACGGATCAACTCCTGAATCCGGTGGTCCGCGTTTCGGCACTCGATTCCCATTACGCCCTGGCCGACGGCGGGCAGTAGAACGTCCGGATCTATTCGCGCGCGAATCCGATCTCCCATTCCGAGTCTGGTCAGACCGGCGACCGCCAGCAGAATCGCGTCGAACTCGCCGCGATCCAGCTTTGCCAGGCGCGTGTTGACGTTGCCGCGCAGGGTAATGACCTTGAGGTTCGGGTAGCGGTGCTTGACCTGCGTCTGGCGCCGCAGGCTGGATGTACCGACTACCGAGCCCACCGGCATCTCGTCGAGCGAGATGTAGCGATTGGAGACGAAAGCGTCGCGGGGATCTTCGCGGGGGCACATCACGGGGATGCACAGACCGTCGGGGACGGTCACTGTGACGTCCTTCATCGAATGGACGGCGATATCGGCCCTGTCATTGAGCAGGCCCTGCTCGAGTTCCTTTAGAAAAAGTCCCTTGCCGCCGGCCGTGGCCAGGGGTCGGTCCTGTATCCTGTCGCCGGTGGTGGTCATTTCCACCAGTTCGGTCCGAAGCCCCGGATGATGCCTCTCGAGCCCCTCGGCCACCCACCTGGCCTGCCACAAGGCGAGCGGGCTTCTGCGCGTGGCGATTCTCAGCGTGGTCATGGCCGCTTCAGCGTCCGTGCCGCCGGTCAGGTCCCGGCACGGGATCGCCGGGCACTATCTCCGCGTCCAACGGCGAACCGACGGCGTGTGCCGGCGGCTGACGTCGAGCTTCTCGTCGATTCCTTTCAGCACCACCCGCCACCGTCCGGAAGGCTGTTTCTCGATGCCGCGGATATAGTCCACCGCCACCAGCGCGTTTCTGTGAATCCGCAGGAACCGGTCCTTGAACTCCTCTTCCAGACTTACCAGGGAATCCTCGATCAGGTGCTGCTCATTCGCAGTGCGAACCGTCACGTATTTGTTGTCCGCCATGAAATAGACGATGTCCGGCACCGGGATCAGCGTAATCTGGCCCCGCATGTGGACGCTGATATGGGAACGCGCCGATGGCTCGTCCTGGGCCTTGTTCAGCTGCTGAAGCTGCTTGCGCGAGATGCGCTTGGCTTTCTGCAACGCGGCGTTCAGGCGGTCCCTGCGAATCGGTTTGAGGAGGTAGTCGATGGCGTTCACCTCGAAGGCCTCCAGGGCATGCTGGTCGTACGCCGTAGTGAAGATCACCGATGGCGGTGTTTCCAGGGATTGCAGGTGCATCGCGGCTTCCAGGCCGTCCATGACTGGCATCCGGATATCCATCAGCACGCAGTCCGGCTTGAGTCCCATCGATCGCTCGATGGCTTCATTGCCGTTGGCGGCCTCGCCCACGATGGAATGCTCACCCGACGCCTCTATCAGCTCGCGCATTCGCGCGCGGGCCAGCTTTTCGTCGTCAACCACTAGTATGCGCATCTCGATCGTCTTCTCCAAAAGCAGGGTGGGTAATTCTAACGAAAATCCGGCCGTTGCCGCTGTTGACCACCATGAGCGCACGGTCCGCGAAGTGGTCGTTCAGTCTCAGCCGGATATTCTCCAGTCCCGCGGTGTCCACGATATCGTCGGACACGGCATCGGGATACGGTGCAGTGAGCTCGATCACCAGATCGGACGGCTCGTCGAACTGCACCGTGATGAGGATTACGCCGGTATCGGACATCTGCTCCACGGCGTTGTGTACTACGTGCTCGAGCAATAGCTGCAATATCAGCACAGGCGTTCTCGCCGACCTGGGCACTCCCTGGGTCTTCCAACTGACCTTCAGCCTCCTGTCCAGCCGCAGTCGTTCGAGCTTGAGATATTTCCTGGCGATGCTGATCTCGTTATGAACCGACCACAGGTCGTTGTCGTCGTCGAGCATCACACGGAACAGGTCCGACATGTCCTCGATGGCTGCCTCGGCTTTGGCCGGGGCACGGCGTGTCAGGCTGGCGATAATGTTCATGCTGTTGAACAGGAAATGGGGTCGGATCTTCTGACGCAGAATCTCCGCACGGGCCCTTTCCACGGAACGTGTCTGTATCTGCAATTGATGACGCGCCATCAGATAGCGCAGCACCAGGGCGTTGACTATGGCGCTGACGGTCAGATTCTGGACGTGAAAGAACCTGTACCAGGACGGGTGCATGGAGGCGATGATATGAAATTCCGACAGCACCCACAGAGCGCATTCGCCCACCAGCCAAGTGACGCAAAGCAGAAGGAGATAGGCCATGGTCAGGGCGCGGCGCTCAGGGAGGCTGTTCAGGAACGGTCCGGCGACGCACAGCGTGCTTATGCTGGCCAGCGCGATCCATTGAACGAACAGGGACACCAGGAACAGGTCCAGAAACACGTGCTGGGTCAGAGGCGGGATGATGACAGTGATGGCCACCGCCAGGAACTGGGCTACGACGACGACGTGGCCGACGATGGGTCCGCGGCAGAAATTCGGCAGGAACCCTTCTCCCGCCGAGTCGATCGCCACCGATGCTGGTGCCGGTACCGCCTCCGGCCGGGACGGCCAGAACTGGATCCATCTTGTCGCCGGCGTCGACAACGCGTCAGCCCCGGACCACGGGCATGGTAATCATGACGTAATAGCTGCCGAGCTTTTCGTAGTTTTGCAGGCTGGCCTTGCCGTGAAAATGGCTGTCGAGGCGTTCGCGCACGTTGTTCATCGCGATCCGGTTGCCTTTCCGATGCTGGGCCTGGTTGGTGATCTCGGGTATCGGGTTGGTGATCAGAACTGAAAGCCTATCGTCCTCCGACCACATGCGGATATCAACGATTCCGCCCGCGAAGCTGGGCTCCACGCCGTGATATACCGCGTTTTCGATCAACGGCTGCAGCGTCAGCGACGGGATCAACGCGTTCCGGGGCACGTTGGAGGCGCTCCATTTGACCTGCAGCCGGTCTCCCAGCCTCAGCTTCTCGATGTCTAGGTACTGCCTGGCCAGTTCACCCTCGGCGGTGATGGGGACCATCCTGCGGGCGTCGGCAAGAAGCACCCTGAACAGGTCGGCCAGGTCCTGCAGCGCCCGTTCCGCCAGTTCCGGATCGGAACGGATCAGGCTGGCCACGCTGTTCATGCTGTTGAACAGGAAGTGCGGCCGGATGCGGGATTGCAGCGCCTGCAGCCGGTCTTGCTGCTGGATCTCGCTCTTGATCTGGGCGCGGTGATAGACGAACGAGTAGCGCAACGCCAGGGCGCCGATGATGGCGCTTACAACCAGTACCCGGGTGACCATCGTCATGTGCCACTCCGGCCACCGCTCCGAGGAGATGTTGAGCTCGAACATGGCGAATATGATGCCCTCGGCTACCGCCGCGGACACCGCCATTAACAGCAGAAAGACGAATATGCCGCCGGTGATGGGCCCCATCTTCTGCACCGGCCGGGATACCAGCTTCAGGGCGACGATGCTGCTTATGGCCACGAGCTGCGCGAACGTGGTCATCAGGATCAGGTCGTTCCAGGCCGCTTGGTCGAAGCTGTTGTTCCGGGCCACGGTGAGCACAATCGCCAGACATTGGGCGACGACAAGGATGCGGAACGCGATGGAGGCGCTCCCGAAATTCGGCAGGAAAGCGCTGGTGGACAGTTCATTGCTTGCTTGCATGTTTCCGTTCGCTGCTTCCCGGCCGCGCCGACCGGGGGGATGAGGCATTGAATCATAATGTCCGCCCGGAGGGTCTCCGGGGACGGGACTCGCCGTTTCGCGGTGCGTCACACGGCGGATATTACTACGGGGGGCGCTTCAGCAAGGGGATTGAAGGTCATCCCGCGTAGAATACAGGGATGCCGGGGCGGGGAAGCGACAAAAGAAGGGGGCATAAAAAAACCCCCCATAGTGCTATGGGGGGTCTAGGTAACCCGGTCCGGATACTCGGTGGGGGTGTCTGAGGAAGGTTCCGAACCTGGTATTTCCGTTACCTGTCTCGATAACAGGTGACAGTGGTGCCAATCCTAGTCGGGGGTCTCCGGGCGCGCAATGCAATGACGATAGGCGGGTGGGGACATCTGATAAACGGAATTCTACGATATGAAACCCAGTGCCCAAGCCGCGATTAGGCCCATAATGGGCCGGCAATTCCCCAACAATTGTGTCTTATTTATACTCCCTTCAAAAGCACAGAGAGGTGTCCATGAGTAACGACAAGCCCTGGGGAGGGCGATTCAAGGAACCGACCGACGAGCTGGTGGAAGAGTTCACCGAGTCCGTGAGCTTCGACCGGGCTTTGCACCGGTATGACGTGCAAGGATCGATCGCCCACGCCCGTATGCTGAGCCGGGCCGGAGTCCTGTCGGGAGATGAGTGCGACGCTATCGTAAAGGGTCTGGAGGCTATTGAGGAGGATATCGAGCAGGGCCACTTCTCGTGGTCGAGGCGGCTCGAGGATGTGCACATGAACATCGAGGCTGCGCTGACGGAAAGGATCGGGGAAGTTGGGAAGAAGCTGCACACGGCACGGTCCCGCAACGACCAGGTGGCAACCGATCTGCGGCTTTATCTGCGCGATGCGGTGGACGATATCCTGGCAAAGCTGGTCGCCCTCCGGGGCACCATGCTCGACCTGGCGGAGGCGGAAGCAGACACGGTCATGCCCGGCTTTACCCACCTGCAGATCGCGCAGCCGGTGACGCTGGGCCACCACGTCATGGCCTGGGTGTCCATGCTGGAGCGGGACAGCGCCCGGTTTGCCGAAGCACGCTCGCGGATCAACGTGCTGCCGCTGGGAGCGGCGGCCCTGGCGGGCACCACTTTCCCCATCGACAGGCAATACACCGCCGAGCAGCTCGGCTTTGCCGGCGTTGCGGACAATTCCCTGGATGCGGTTTCGGACCGCGATTTCGCCATCGAATACTGCGCCCACGCATCCCTGGCGATGGTGCACCTGTCGCGTATCGCCGAAGAGCTGGTCCTGTGGCAATCGGAAGCATACGGTTTCATAGAGATCGGCGATGCCTTCTGTACCGGGTCGAGCATCATGCCCCAGAAGAAGAACCCGGACGTAGCGGAGCTGTTGCGGGGCAAGAGTGGGCGCGCTATCGGCAACCTGGTGGCTCTGCTGACCCTGATGAAGGGCCAGCCCCTGGCCTACAACCGCGACAACCAGGAGGACAAGGAGCCCTTGTTCGATACCGTGCAGACCGCGCGCCTGTGCTTGGCGGTGTTGACCGCGATGATTCCGACGATATCGGTGAACCGGGCCCGGATGCGGGAGGCGGCAAGCCGAGGCTTCGCCACCGCCACGGATCTAGCCGATTATCTGGTCAGGAAGGGGGTGCCGTTTCGGGACGCTCACGAGGTCGTCGGTAAGGCGGTGGGGGCGTGCATCGCAGAGGGCATTGGCTTGACGGACTTGTCCCTGGAGCGGCTGCGCGAGTTTCATCGCGGCATCGATCCCGATGTGTTCGAATTCCTGACGCTGGAGGGCTCGGTGAACGCACGGGACCACCTGGGCGGCACGGCTCCGCGACAAGTGCGCGCGGCAATCGAAAGGCACAGGGCGCGACTGGCGTCCTGAGGATCGTTCCAACGTTCGTGCGATGGGATTCGCATGCCCTAGTCGCTTGCCCGGCCGGCTGTTCGATGGCAATCTTCCGCCATAGAATGCGATAATCGAACGCGCTAATCACCGTATGAACAGAGGAGCCGCCATGCCGTCCCGACGTATCCGCCGAATGACCGTGCTCGCGATGTGCCTGGGTGCCGGTTCCCTGATGGCGGGCTGCGGTCAGAGAGGACCGCTGTACCTGCCGGTGAAGAAGGGTGAAAAGAGAAAGGAGCAGAAGACGCCCGAGACCATCAAGCCCGCTTCTCCAAGCGGCGATACCTAGACCGGTCCGGGAACGACCTTTCCATGAGGCCCGTCGCGCGGGCCCGTTTGGGGACGCATGATTCCTTTCGACTATCGTGACGGTGGCCTGTGCGTCGAGCGGGTGCCGCTCTCTCGCATCGCGGAGGAGGTCGGAACCCCGTGCTACGTGTACTCGCGCGGGCGCATCGAGAAAAACTGGCGCGCCTACGACGAGGCGTTCGGAGATCATCCCCACCTGGTGTGCTACGCGGTCAAGGCGAACGGCACGCTGGCGGTGCTCGACATACTGGCATCGCTGGGCTCGGGATTCGACATCGTGTCCGGCGGCGAGCTGCACAGGGTGGAGCGCGCCGGTGGAGACTTGTCCAAGGTCGTATTCTCCGGTGTGGGCAAGACCAGGGCCGAGATCGAGGCCGCGGTAGCGGCGGGAATCGCGAGCATTGACGTGGAATCGATCGAGGAGATCGATCGCGTTTCCCAGGCCGCCGGCAGCCTCGGCCGCAGCGCGCCGGTGGCGCTGCGGGTGAACCCGGATGTCGATCCCAATACCCATCCGTACATTGCCACCGGACTGAAGACCGCGAAGTTCGGCATCGGCATTGACGAAGCGCTGGAGACCTACCGTTACGCCGCCGGCATGACCGGCATCGACATCCGCGGCGTGGCTTGTCACATCGGATCCCAGCTCATGGACATGGCGCCCCTGCTGGATGCCTTCGGACGTTTGCTGGACCTGGTCGATACACTGGAGGTGAACGGCATCGGCATACGTCATATCGACGCCGGGGGCGGTCTGGGAATAGGTCCGGCGGAAAGTCCCGGTCCGGACAGGGGCAAGTGGGTCGAGGCGATGTTGGAGGTCATGCGCCGGCGTGGCAGGCGGGATCTGGAGTTGTTCGTCGAGCCGGGACGATCCATCGTGGGGGACGCCGGGATCCTCCTGACCCGGGTGGAGTATCTCAAGGCCAGCGGCGACAAGCGCTTCGCCGTGGTGGATGCCGGCATGAACGACCTTCTGCGCCCGGCGCTCTACCAGGCCAAGCACGGCATGCTGACGGTAAAGGAACCTGCCGGTGCCGGAGACGTATACGACGTCGTCGGTCCGGTGTGCGAGAGCGCCGACGTGCTCGGCACCAGCCGGCGAATGTCGCTGGCGGTGGGGGACCTGATCGCCATCACCGACGCCGGTGCTTACGGGTCGGTCATGGCGTCCAACTACAACGCCAGATCACGACCCGCCGAGGTGGTGGCGGACGGCGACCAATTTCAGGTCGTGCGGCGTCGCGAGACCTTCGACGACATGGTAGCGCTGGAGACAAGTCTATAATAGTTAAAAACTATCGATATTATTATTTATAATACATTGGTTTAATTCACCTCGACGCCCGTAAAATTCGGGCTACAAACTCAATTCCCACTTTTTCGAGGTGAACATGATCTTTCAGAGCAAAGAGGGCCGGCGCGTGCCCGACGTCGGGTTGAAACTGCGCGAGAACGGCGAATGGAAGGAGATTTCCACCGCCGACTACTTCGCCGGCCGGAATGTTGTCGTATTCTCACTGCCCGGCGCATTCACGCCGACCTGTTCCTCCAGCCACCTGCCGCGTTTTGAAGAGCTGTATCCCGTTTTCAGGGAAGCCGGTGTGGATGAGCTTGCTTGCATCTCTGTGAACGACGCATTCGTCATGGAAGCCTGGGCGCGGGACCAGCACGCCGAACACGTGCGCATGCTGCCTGATGGCAACGGCCGGTTCACGGAGGCTATGGGTATGCTGGTGGACAAGTCCGAGTTGGGATTCGGCCCGAGGTCGTGGCGGTATTCCATGCTGGTCAGGGATGGAGTGATCGAGAAGATGTTCATCGAGCCGGAGCGGGAGGGCGATCCGTTCGAGGTATCCGATGCCGATACCATGATTCATTACCTGAATCCGCACTCGGTCGTCCCCGGTTCCATCAGCGTGTTCTCCAAACCCGGGTGCCCGCACTGCGTGCGCGCCAAGAAGTCGCTGGCGACTCATGGTCTGGGCTATGAGGAAATCGTGCTGGGTCGGGACGCCACGGTCCGCTCCCTGCGGGCGGTCTCGGGCAGCGACCGGACGCCTCAGGTCTTCATCGATGGGCAGCTCATAGGCGGTGCCGACCAGCTCGAGGCATACCTCAAGGTCAACGAAGCTGCCTGACGGTCCGGTACTGCCACGGAGCGGGCATCCGGTATTATTGGGTGATGGGATGGATCGCCTCGAAGCGTATACGCCTGTGGCCGTGCCTGGCTCTGCTGGTGCACGCCCAGGCGTTTGCCTTCAACATCGATGACCTCCGCACCCTGATCCGGGACAACAATCTGACCTCAGTGGAGCAGGTGATCGCCCGGCTGCCGGAGGAATACAAGGAAAACTACACCCTCGCCTATCACAGCCAGAGCCTTCAGGGCAGCAGCCACGACAATCCCCGTGCCATTTTATTCGGGCGCACCGCCCAGTTCATATTGACCTTCAACGGCGATCCATCGCAGCAGTATTACAACGCCATAGAGACGTTGCAGTTCCAGGAGCAGAGCGAGTCCTTCGAGCTGTATTCCATCGATTTTTCCGGCGCAGCGGCAGAGGTTTCGGGTCCGAATCCGCAGGTCTGCATGAGCTGCCACGGCTCCCCGCCACACGTGATCTGGTCCAGCTACGAATACGGCGAGCGCAAGACCGGACATTGGCCCGGGTTCTACGGTTCCAGCCATGACGCACCAGTCCTGAATCCCGACGAGCTGGCCGCCTACGAACGCTTTCGCAAGCTCGCCGCTTCGCACCCGCGCTATCGGCACCTGGTGATGTCGAAACCGGGCGCCCCCTGGTTTCCTTACGGCATGGGGCCCAATCAGCACCGGCTGCGGCCCAACGACAGGCTGGGTAATCTGCTGGCCCGCTGGCAGGCCAGGCAGATCGCCGCGCTCATCGACCGGGGCGGCTTCATCGAGCACCACCCGAGAACCGCGCAGGCGTTTCTACTTCAATGCCCGGGCATTGAACACGGGCCATACCGACGCCAGGTGCATGCGTTGTTCGACGCCCGGTTCCCGCAGCAGAGCCATCCTCTGGCCCATGCCTTGCTCGAGAAGCTGCCGCCCGCACAGCGGACCGCGTTCATGATGCAGAAGCTGTTGGTGGGGTCCGACACCTTTGGTTGGGACATGAATATCGCCGAATCCGAGAGCAACGGGCAGTTTTCCACCGGCATCGTCAATATCGACCAGCTGGTCGGGGCGCGCTGGCTGGCCGCGCTGGACGACGGTCACTGGTTGAAGGCCTACTACAGGCCCTGGGAGAGCCGTGAGCTCTACAACACCTTCGCTCCGGAATACTATGAGCACAATGTCGCGCCTGGAGGCGTTGGAGAGGAATATGACCGGGTAATGAGTTACTACGACGAGGACTACGCACATCTGGCCTGCCCCGGCCTCATGCGCCAGGCCCTGGCCGCGGCAGGCCAGTAGCACACTCAGGGACGGCGGCAAACGCGGGTTGCGGGAGCGGCTCCCCATCACCTCGGCAACTCGTGGTTATGCCTGCCGTCCCCGCCCGCGGCGATCCCCGCCGAGCATCTTCACGCAGGACAATCTGCAGTCCCAAACCGCTTGGCGCAGGGCCTCTATGGCGGCGAAACGCGGGTAGCCGGCTCGAAACGCCACCGCCACAGTGCGCTTGCCGCCGCGGCCGGCGAACCGGCGCACTGCCAGCATGCGGCGGGTGAATTTGTCGGCGCCCGCGGCGGTACACGGCACCACGGTAACTCCCAGGCCGGACGCCACCATGTGGCGTATGGTCTCCAGCGAACTGCCCTCGGTGGCCGGCGACTCTCCCTGGGTGCACTCCGGGCATGACTCGATGACCTGGTTGCGAAAGCAATGACCGTCGCTCAGCAGCAGCAGGTTTTCTCCGCCGAGCGCGCGGCTTTGAATGCGGTCACGCTCCGCCAGTGGATGGGAGGCGGGCAGCAGCACCACGAAGGGCTCGTCGTACAGCGGCAGGGTCAACAGGCCGGGCTGCTCGAAGGGCAGAGACAGGATGGCGGCATCGATCTCGCCGTGCTTCAGTTGCCGGGACAGGTCCGAGGTGTAGCCTTCCTGAAGGATCAAGGGCATGTCCGGGGCAAGCTTTTTCAACCCGGGAATCAGGTCGGGGAACAGGTACGGGCCGATGGTATAGATCGCTCCCAGTCGCAACGGGCCTAAAAGCGGGTCCTGGGCGCTTTGTGCCATCCGCTTCAGCGCATCGACGTCCTCCAGAATCCTCACTGCCTGGTCGATAATGGCCTGCCCCTGCGGTGCCACGGTAACTTCCGCGGTATTCCTTTCGAAGAGAATGATTCCCAACTCCCTCTCCAGCTTCTTGACCCCCACGCTCAAAGTGGGTTGGCTCACGAAGCACGCCCGCGCCGCCCGGCCGAAGTGACGATGGCGGGCGACCGCGGCGATATAGCGAAGCTCGGTGAGCGTCATGGGAAGAGGGGGAACATATCGTCGGGGCCGGGGTGTCTTGTATCCTAGACTACTATATACCTCTTTGCCGGACCGCCCGCACCATGACCGACTTGTTTGACTTCGCTCCGCCGCCGCCGCTCTACGCGGTGATGGGCAATCCCGTCGACCACAGCCTCTCACCACAGATCCACGGTATATTCGCGCGGCAGTTCGATATGGCGCTGGACTACCGGCGCATTCACGTGGATGTCGGCGGCTTCAAACAGGCCGTCGACAGCTTCAGGGCCTCCGGGGGACAGGGCGTCAACGTAACCGTCCCCTTCAAGATCGATGCCTGGGAACTCGCGGATCGTCGCACCGAACGGGCCGAGGCTGCCGGCGCCGCCAACACCCTGTGGTTCAAGGACGATCTCATCCATGCGGATAATACCGATGGCGCCGGCATGGTTCGCGATATCATCGCCAACCTCGCCTTCGACGTCGCCGGCAGGACCGTTCTCATTGTTGGTGCGGGCGGCGCGGTGCGGGGTGTCCTGGGTCCGCTGCTCGACGAGACCCCGGCGACGCTGACGATCGCCAACCGATCCTTGGACAAGGCCGAGGCCCTGGTACAGCTCTTCGCCGTGCGCGCCCGCATCGAGACGGCCGGGTTCGAGGCACTCAAGGGCCGCTCCTTCGACCTGGTGGTCAACGGCACCTCGGCGTCGTTGAAGGGCGAGCTGCCTCCCCTGCCGCAGGGTCTGTTCAACAGCGGTGCGCTGGCCTACGACATGATGTACAGCCGGGAAGGCACCCCATTCCTGCACTGGGCGGCCGAACACGGTGCCACGCAATGCGCCGACGGGCTGGGGATGCTGGTGGAGCAGGCGGCCGAGTCATTCCACGTGTGGCACGGCAAGCGGCCCGACACGGCTCCCGCAATTGAGAAGCTCAAGTGGAGCGCCTGAGGAGCGAGCAGCAGCGTAAATCCGGAAGCCGAGAGAGTTGGGGTGAGGGCAAACGGCGTTCGGAATGGCGCTGTGCTAGTGCCTGGTCGTTAGTTGACAGGACCACGGCTAGCATGGGTTGGGGGACGCTTTCGCCGACACGCTGTGAATACATCCTTGTACGCTCGCTTCCGGTATCCTAAGCCTCCAGACGGTCGGCGAAAACCTCCCCCAACCCATGCTCAGACTGCGTCACCCTTCGGCAAACACCACGGATGTGTCAGGTATCCCCGCCCCCCTCCCAAACGAAGGGATGGGCGTATAGGCATGAATCGGGGCGGGATTTCAGCGGGCGTCTGGAGGCAAGGATGCCGGAGGCGAGCCTACAAGGAGGTACTTGCGGCGTCCCGCTGAAATCCCGCCCCGGTTCATGCACCGGCACTCCCGCCAAGAATCTGAACACCTCCACCAACCAGCGACCCCCCCACAAGATGTTCAAATCCCACGAACCAAGCCCGACGCAGCTTGTCGGGATAAATCCCGGCCCTACAAGGATGTGCACTGGGATTGCTCCAGGCAATCCCGTCATTTCCTCCATCCATGGAGGTCAGGAAGTGCGGCGGACCGCCGGGACCGAGACGCCGCCGACCTGCAGGTCCCGCTGAAACTCCGCGCCGATTCATGCAAGGCCCTCGCGCCGAGAAGCCTCACAGGACTCAGCTCAAGGTCACCATCTCCTCCGATGCCGTCGGATGGATGGCCACAGTGTCGTCGAAGTCCTTCTTGCACGCGCCCATCTTCACCGCTACGGCGAAGCCCTGGATCATCTCGTCCGCTCCGTCGCCGATGACGTGGCAGCCCACGATCTTTTCGTCCGGCCCCCGCGTGACGAGCTTCACCACCGCCGGCGGCTTGCGCTCGAGCACAGCGTAGTACATGTTCACGAAGCGGCCCGAGTAGACCTTCACTTCCTCTCCAAAGCGTTCACAGGCTTCTTCCTCGCTCAGGCCCACCGTTCCGATAGGGGGGTGGCTGAAGACCACGCTGGCTATGTTCTCGTAGTCCAGGGCCGCATCCTTCTGACCTCCAAACAGGCGGTCGGCCAGCCGCCGGCCGGCGGCGATGGCCACCGGGGTCAGCGCCTTGCTGCCGGTGACGTCCCCGACCGCATAGATGCCGGTGACGTTGGTATTCTGGAATCCGTCCGTGACCACGTGTTCGAAGGCATCGAGCTCTACGCCTGCATGTTCCAGTCCGAGGTCGCGGCTATTCGGCATCCTGCCCACCGCCCACAACACGCAATCCACGCCGGTGATGGACCCCCCGTCTTCCAGGTGGACGTCGATGCCAGCGGTCGACTTCTCGAGCGCAGAGACCCGGGTCCCTTTGCGGAAACCGATGCCCGATTGCTCACTCAAGTCCATCAGTGTGTCCCGGAGGGCGGCATCGAAGGTGCGCAGGAACGCATGCTTGCGCAGCACCATGGTGACCTCGGACCCCAGCCCGTGCAGCACCCCCGCTAACTCCACGGCGATGTACCCCGCGCCCATGGTGACGACCCGCTTCGGCAGCTCGTCCAACTCAAAGAAGCCGTCACTGGTGATCCCGAGCTCCGCGCCGTGGACGTGGGGGACGATGGGCTTGCCGCCGGTTGCGATCAGGATGTGCTCCGCGGCGTAAACCTCCTCCCCGACGCGGACTTTCCGCGGTGAATAGAAGCGCGCGAACCCGTGGAGCACATCCACGCCGGATGTGTCCAGACCCCTCTGGTAAATGCCATTGAGCCGGGATACGTAGGCGTCCCGCGCCTGTTTGATGGCGGACCAGTCGAAGCGCACTCCGTCGACGGAGAAGCCGTAGCCGGCCGCATCGTGCAGCGTCTCGGCGACAGCGGAGGTATTCCACATTACCTTCTTGGGGACGCAGCCTACGTTCACACACGTGCCTCCCATCCTGTTGCCTTCGATCAAGAGCACCCTGGCGCCGTAAGATGCCGCGCGGCGGGCAGATGCGATGCCGCCGCTACCGCCGCCGATTACGATGTAGTCGTACTGTGTGGTCATGATACCGTCTGGTCCGAAATTCCGGCCGTGTCGCCGGTTGTTGTAAACTGGAGTGGAAGCACCATCTATTGATAGCGACGGATGTTCCCCGGATGCTTTTCAGCCGGGGCTTGTCCACCGGGGCGCCCTCCGGGACAGCCCGCCGCAACATCCCCGCTGGATACATGCAATTATGCCAAACCCATACGTTGATATGACCGACGCGCCCGATAATCCCCTGCTCGACCTCCGGGGACTCCCCCGATTCTCATCCATACGGCCGGAACATGTGGAGCCGGCGCTGGACTACCTGCTCGAGCTAAACCGCAAACGCGTGGCCGAGCTGGAGAAGCGGTCCGGGTCCGCAGGTTGGAACGACTTCGTGCAGGTGCTTGAGGACCTGGACGAGAGACTCGCGAGGATGTGGTCCCCCGTGTCCCATCTGAACGCGGTAAACGACAGTCCGGAACTGCGCACCGCGTACGAAAATGCCCTGCCGCGGCTCACCGACTACCACACCGACCTGTCCCACAACGAGCGCCTGTTCGAGAAGTTCAAGGCCATACGGGAGGGAGCGGCGTTCGACGAGCTGGAAAGTGCCCAGCGACGTATCGTGACCAACGCGATCCGCGACTACAAGCTCGCGGGGATCGATCTGCCAAAAGACAAGAAGGCGCGCTTCAAGGCCATTCAACAGGAGCTCGCCACGTTGTGCAATCGTTTTGACCACAACGTGCTCGACGCCACCGAAAGCTGGTCGTTGCATGTCGCGGACCGCGATCGCCTGGAAGACCTGCCGGACTCCAACCTGGAGCTGGCGCGGCAGGCCGCTTCCGAGCAGAACCAGCAAGGATGGCGCTTCACACTCCACATACCTTCCTACCTTCCGTTCATGATGTATTGCCGGGACCGGGACCTGCGCAGGCAGATGTACGAGGCCTATGCCACGCGGGCCAGTGACCAGGGGCCGGATGCGGGGCGCTTTGACAACGGCACTGTGATCGAGCGGATCCTCTCCCTGCGCGAAGAGTCGGCGGCGTTGCTCGGCTTCGAAAACTACGCGTTGGCGTCGCTTCAGACCAAGATGGCGGAGTCGCCGGCGCAGGTCGAACAGTTCCTTCTGGACCTGGCCGGGCGGGTTCACGCCGCGGCCGAGCGCGAGTTGGCGGAACTCGAGGAATTCGCCCGCGGCCAGTGCGGCCTCGAGAGCCTGGAGGCCTGGGACATGGCCTATGTCTCCGAGCGGCTGAGACAGTCGCGCTACGCATTCTCGGACGAGGACGTGCGCCCCTATTTCCCCACCGACCGGGTGATCAGCGGGCTGTTCGAGGTGGTTCGTCGTCTCTACGGCATCGAGGCCAGGCACGTGGGAGGGGTCGAAACCTGGCACCCCGATGTGGAATTCTACGAACTGGTGGACCGGAAGGGCGAGGTGCGCGGCCGGTTCTTTCTCGACCCCTACGTGCGCAAAGGCAAGCGCGGCGGGGCCTGGATGGACGAGTGCATATCGAGAAGGCGGACCGGGGGCGATGTGCAGATCCCGGTGGCCTATCTGACCTGTAACTTCTCGCCCCCGATGGGGGACCGGCCGGCGCTGCTGACCCACGAAGAGGTGCTGACCCTGTTCCATGAGTTCGGTCACGGGCTGCACCACATGCTCTCCAGGGTCGACTACGTGTCGGTGTCCGGCATCAACGGCGTTGCCTGGGACGCAGTGGAGCTGCCGAGCCAGTTCATGGAAAACTGGTGCTGGGAACCCGAGGCTCTGAATCTCGTCTCCGGACACTACCGCACCGGCGAGCCGCTGCCCGCCGATCTGTTGAAGAAGATGCGCTCGGCACGCAACTTCCAGTCCGCCATGCAGATGCTGCGGCAGGTCGAGTTCTCCCTGTTCGACCTGCGCCTGCATCGGGACTACCGGGATCAGGGCATCGACTACGTGCAGCAGGTGCTCGACCAGGTGAGGAAGGAGGTGGCGGTCATCACCCCGCCCGCCTACCAACGCTTCCAGCACGGCTTCTCCCACATCTTCGCCGGCGGTTACGCCGCCGGCTACTACAGCTACAAGTGGGCCGAGGTCCTGTCCGCCGACGCCTTCAGCCGCTTCGAGGAGGAGGGCATATTCAACCCGGCGACGGGCCACTCATTTCTGGAAAACATCCTTGAGGTGGGCGGCGTCGTCGACCCCGCCGACATGTTCCGAAACTTCCGCGGCCGCGACCCCAAGGTGGACGCCCTCCTCCGCCACAATGGCCTGGCTGCCTGATCCGGCTGAGGGGAAAGCGGATGTTGGGATGTCGCTGTATGCGCCGCCTCACAACGACGGTGGCCCGGTGTCGGTTCGGGCTATTTCAACTGTCGCAAAATCGTTTCGTTGTCGATCAAGCCGACCGCTTTCCCTTCGTCCACCACCACCACACAGGCAGCGTCGCCGCGTGCCTTCAGTACATCGCGCAGGCTCTTGTCCGATTCGATACGAGGCAGGCCATCGAGCTGGGTGCCCTCGGCCAGGGGAGTCATCACCACGCTGGCGGTCAGCGCTTCCAGCGGATTGATGCGCGCCACGAACCGGCGCACGTAATCAGTCGCCGGGTTGCGCCAGATCTCCGCCGGTACGCCCGACTGCACGATCCGGCCCTCGTCCATGATAACGATCTGCTGGCCGAGCTTCAGCGCCTCGTCCAGGTCGTGGCTGACAAACAGGATGGTCTTCTTCAATTCCCGCTGCAGTGTCAGCAGCTCATCCTGGAGGTGGGAGCGGATCAGGGGATCCAGGGCCGAGAACGGCTCGTCCATGAGCAGCACGTCGGCGTCGGTGGCGAAGGCCCGGGCCAGGCCAACCCGCTGCTGCATGCCGCCGGACAGCTCCCGGGCGTAGCGGTCCGCCCACTGCGACAGATGCACCATCTCCAGCTTCTCGTCCACGATTTGCAGGCGCTCGGCTTTCGGAACTCCCTTGAGCTCCAGTCCGAAGCCCACGTTCTCCCGCACCGTGCGCCAGGGCAGCAGAGCAAACTGCTGGAACACCATGGTGACGGATTCCTGCCGGAGGTGGCGCAGCGTGGCCGCGTTGCAACTGGAGAGCTTGACCTCGCCCCGGCGGGTCAGCACCGTCACCTCGCCGCGGGTAATCGGATTCAGGCGGTTGACGGTGCGCAACAGCGTCGACTTGCCCGAGCCGGACAAGCCCATCAAGACGCAGATCTCGCCTTCCGGCACCGACAGGGTCGCGTCCGCCACCCCCAGGACGACGCCGGTCTCCTCCAGGATGCGGCTGCGGCTCTCGCCGGCATCCAGCAGCCGAAGAGCCTCGCCGCGCCGGGCGCCGAACAGCACGTCCACGCGCTCGATCCGGATCGTGTCTTTCACCACTTGTTCTTCTTAGTCTGCCGGCACAGGCGGTCCAGGATGATGGCCACGATCACGATGGACAGACCCGACTCGAACCCCATGGCGATGTTGACCTGGTTGAGCGCCCGCAACACAGGCACCCCGAGGCCGGGGGCGCCGACCATGGCGGCGATCACCACCATGGACAGGGACAACATGATGCACTGGTTGACCCCGGCCATGATGGACGGCATGGAGTGGGGAAGCTCGACCTTGAACAGGCGCTGCCAGTGGCTGGCACCGAAGGCGTCGCCGGCTTCCAACAACTCCTTGGGAACGCGCGATATGCCCAGCATCGTGAGCCGCACCGGCGCGGGCATGGCGAAGATCACCGTGGAGATCAACCCCGGCACCATGCCCAGCCCGAACATGATCAGGGTGGGGATCAGGTAGACGAAGGTCGGGATGGTCTGCATCAGGTCCAGCACCGGCTGCACCGCCGCGTACAGCCTGGGCCGGTGGCCGCAGGCGATGCCCAACGGCACCCCGAGGAGAAGGCAGAGGAGGGTGGCGATACTCACCAGCCCCGTGGTCTGGCAGGTGTCCTTCCAGTAGCCGAGGTTGAGGACCAGCAACAGGGTGAGGACGATGCCTACCACCAGTTTCCAGGAGCGGTGCAACCGCCAGGCGATGAGGCCCACCAGCGCGATAAACAACACTGGCGGCAGCCACAGCAGGCCGTCCACTACCCCGTTGATGATCGTGTCCAGGATCGCCGACACTCCATCGAAGAACCAGCCGCCGTAGCGCAGCAGCAAGTCCACCAGGTCTTCCACCCAGCGGCCGATGGGCAGGCTGTGCGAGGCGATCCAGGTGCTGAACGGATCGGAATGCATTCAGCTCATATTCCGAGCTTGCCCTTCACCGCGGCCATGCCGTCGCCGCCGTCGATCGTGGTGACGCCGCCGAGCCAGGTGCCCAGCACCTGCGGATTGCTCTTCAGCCACGCCTTGGCGGCATCGCCCGGATCCTGCTTCTCGTCGAGGATCGCCTTCATGATCTCGTTCTCCATCTTCAGCGAGAAGGTCAGGTTCTTCAGTAGTTGCCCGACGTTGGGGCATTGATCGACATAGCCCGCCCGGGTGTTGGTAAAAACTTCGGCGCCGCCGTAGTTCGGGCCGAATACGTCGTCGCCGCCGGAGAGGTAGGTGAGGTCGAAATTAGTGTTCATCGGATGCGGCTCCCAGCCCAGGAATACGATCGGCTTTTCCTGGCGGGTGGCGCGGGCCACCTGGGCCAGCATGCCCTGCTCGCTGGACTCCACCATCTCGAATCCGCCGAGGCCGAACTGGTTCTTGTCGATCATGCCTTGGATCAGGCGATTGCCGTCGTTGCCGGGCTCGATGCCGTAGATCTTGCCGTCCAGTTCATCCTTGTGCTTGGCGATGTCCTTGTAGTCGGCAATACCAATCTTGGCGCCGTACTTGTTGGTGGCCAGCGTGTACTTGGCGCCGGTCAGGTTCTTGTGCACGGTTTCCACCGTGCCGGCCTCGCGATACGGCTTGATGATCGGCTCCATGGTGGGCATCCAGTTGCCCAGGAACACGTCGATGTCGTTGTTCGCCAGGCTGGTGTAGGTCACCGGTACCGACAGGACCTTCACATCGGTCTGGTATCCGAGCGCCTCCAGCACGGTCGTTGTCAACGCGGTTGTCGAAGTGATATCGGTCCACCCCACGTCCGAGAATCGGACGGTCTTGCATTGGGCCGAGTCGGCGGAAGCGGCCGCCGAGCCCGCAGCCAGGGCAGCCGCGACGACTGCAGTAAGAAAATGACGAAAACGCATGGTATCTCCTCCCCTAGGTGATTAGTGGATTCTGGATTGAGCAATCTAGCCCCCAATCGTGGCCGGATCAACATGTGCAGGCTAAATTCAGGTTCCAGGGGAGGCGAAGCGGCGGGTTTTCGCATGACCGTCGATCACTCTTCTTCGGTCGAAAATATTGGCGTTCCCGTCCCGGTCGGCGAGCTTGTTGCGAACCCGGACGCGATCCACTGGTCCGGGTACCCGCCGCCGGCGCGAGGGCGCAGCCCAGCACGACGAACGGCGTGGATAGTCGGTTATACTGGTATTTGAATCAAAAATGGTCAGACACGTCTAAACTAATCCTGAGCGAACTTGTGGTAAATCCGATGCGACTCCTAATCTGCGCGGCCGCGATGGCCACGATCCTGGCAGCCCCCGCTGCCATGGGCGCTGATACCCTGTACAAGTGGGTGGACAAGGACGGCAACGTCACCTATCAGGGCCAGCCGCCACCGGCCCAATCCGGCCAGGTGGAAACGATGGTGGAGCGGACCGACCCCGCCGCGGCGAACCCGACTCCCGACGTGCCTGTCGTGTTGTACTCGATCAAGGTGTGTGATTCCTGCGACCTGGTGCGGCACATGCTGGAGCAGCGCGGCATACCGTTCCAGGAGAAGAATGCCGACGGCGACGCGGCTGTCCAGGCGGAGATCAAGAAGGTCGCCGGCGTGCTGTCGGTGCCGGTCGTCACCATCGGCGACCAGGTGCTGACGGGATACAACAAGCAGCTCATGTTGAAGGACCTCGCAGATGCCGGTTTCTCCACCGATGTTTCCGCGCCCAGGCCCACGGAGCAGGCTTCCGAGTCGACGCAGAATAAGCCGCTGACCCGCGACGACCTCCAGGGAATGACCCCCGAGGAGATCCAGCAAAAGGCCAAGGACGCCGCCTTGCGCGGAGAGGACAACAACATCTTCGACGAGGACAACGGCTTGACCCTGAATCACGACATGTTCCCCAATGATACGGGGGGCGATCAGCCTGACGACATCACCAAACTCGAGGAGATACCCAAGGACGAGCAGATCCGTGTCGACCAGTAAGCGGCGGAAGGAAACGAACGACCGAGTATGAGAATAGCCACCTGGAATGTGAATTCGCTCCGGGTCCGGCTGCCGCAAGTTCTGGACTGGCTGGGGGAGAACGAGCCGGACGTACTGTGTATCCAGGAGACAAAGCTGCGGGACGAGGAATTCCCTGTCGCCGAGTTCGAGGCTCTGGATTACCACGCCGCTTTCTCCGGCCAGAAGACCTACAACGGCGTTGCCGTAATTTCCCGCCTGCCCATGCGCGACGTCGAGACCGACCTGCCGGAGCTGGAAGACCCCCAGCGGCGGGTCCTATCCGGCCTCATCGGCTCCGTACGGGTTGTGAATCTCTACGTTCCCAACGGCCAGGAGGTCGGCTCCCCCAAGTACGAGTACAAGCTCGAATGGCTGGAACACCTGCTCGAGTACGCCAATGCCCTGAGGAGCGAGCATGAGTACGTGGTGATGTGCGGCGATTTCAACATCGCTCCCGAAGACCGGGACGTGCACGATCCGGAAGCCTGGCGGGGGAAGGTACTGTGCAGCGAGCCGGAACGCGAAGCCTTCAGGGCTCTGACCGGCACCGGTCTGCACGACGCGTTCCGCAAGTTCGAACAGCCGGAGGGCGCCTACTCGTGGTGGGACTACCGCGCAGCGGCCTTCCGCCGCAATAGGGGCCTGCGTATCGACCATATCCTGTGCAGCGACTCTCTTTACGAGCACGTACAGTCGTGCACCATCGACAAAGGGCCCCGCAAGCTGGAACGGCCCTCGGACCACGCCCCTGTGGTAGCAGACGTCGCGGCGTCTGACTGAACGGATGGATTACGGCTGAACAGGCCGGTGCGTTCGTTTACTCCGTGCGAATGACGTGCCACTCCCCACCGATGTCGTCACCGTTCAATTCGCCGGGCGTGCCGTCGCCGGAGTAGTAGGCGGGCCGTCTCTGGTAAGTAAGCGCTCGATCGCGGCTAAAGCCGCTCCTACAATCCGAAGCTGCGCGACGTGCCGAACCCGGATTGTAGGAGCTACGTCAGTCGCGATTACCTCGACTTTGTGAGCCGGGTCAGTCCTTGGGAAACCGCGCCCGCCCCTCGACCACGTTGAGATCCATGTGGTTGCGCATGTAGCGATCGTCGCAGTGCTGGTTGGGCTCGAAGTCCCAGGGCTGGTAGCGGCCTTGGCGCAGCGCGTCGTAAACCACCCAGCGCCGGGCCTGGCTGTCGCGCACTTCGGCATCGAAATTCTTCATGTCCCAGATAGAGCGGATCTTTTCAATGAAGGTCGAAACGGTTCCCGCGTGTTCGGGGTCTTCGGCCAGGTTCGTCAACTCGCGCGGATCGTTCTCCAGATCGAAGAGCTGCGGAGGATCCAGCTCGCAGTGATTGAACTTGTAGCGGCTCTCGCGGATGGAAACCAACGGCGCGTAGGACCCTTCCGCCGCGTACTCCATCAATACCGGTGTCTGCCGCTTCGACCCGTTCAATTGCGGAACCAGCGACTCGCCATCGGTCCAGGGTTCGAACCCGGTCGTATCCACCCCCGCGAGGTCCGCCAGCGTTGACGGAATGTCGAGACTGGAAACCGGATCGAGCAGCAGCGCCGGCGAGACGTTCGGCCCCGAAATCATCAGAGGTATGCGCGCCGACCCTTCAAAGAAGCTCATCTTGAACCAAAGTCCCCGTTCGCCCAGCATGTCGCCGTGATCGGCGACGAACACCACCAGTGTGTTTTCCGCCATGCCGCTGTTCTCCAGCGTCTGCAGGATGCGACCTATGTTCTCGTCGACGTAGGACACGTTGGCGAAGTAGCCGCGCCGGGCATCGCGGATGTGCTCCTCCGTAATCTCGAAGTTCTTGTAGTCGTTGGCCAGATACAAACGCTGGCTGTGTGGGTCCTGAGCCTCGAATGGCATAGCCTCCACTTCCGGCTGCAGCGCGCCGCAGCTCGAGTAGAGATCCCAGAACCGGCGCCGGGCGACATAGGGATCGTGCGGATGGGTGAAGCTCACCGTGAGGCACCAGGGTCTCGGGTCGTTGCCGCGGGCCAGCCGCAGCAGCTCCGCCTGGCCGTGGAACGCCACCTCGTCGTCGAACTCGAGCTGGTTGGTGATCTCCGCCACGCCGGCGCCGGTCACTGAGCCGAGGTTGTGGTACCACCAGTCGATACGCTCCCCGGGCTTGCGGTAGTCCGGCGTCCAGCCGAAGTCGGCGGGGTAGACGTCTGTGGTAAGGCGCTTCTCGAAGCCGTGAAGCTGGTCCGGCCCCACGAAGTGCATCTTACCGGACAGCGCCGTGAAGTAGCCCGCGCGCCGCAGGTAATGGGCATAGGTCGGCAGCGACGCCGCAAACTCGGCGGCGTTGTCGTAAATACGGTTGCGTGACGGCAGCTGACCGGTCATGAACGCACCGCGCCCGGGCACGCACAGGGGACTCGGCGTATAGCAGTTGGCGAAGCGCGCCGACCGTTCCGCCAGCCGCCGCAGGTTGGGGGCGTGAAGAAACTCGACGGGACCGTCGGGAAACAACGTTCCGGTCAGCTGGTCTGCCATCAGGACCAGGATATTCGGGCGTCTCGTAGTGCTCATGGGTCTCGCTGCGCAGGTAAGTGAAAGCAATTGTCGGTGGCCGGCGCGGGTATGCTACTCCGGCTGTTGTTGTATGGACAGGGAACGGGAAATTGCGCTTCGGCCGGGGCCTTGGATAGACTGGTGTACGATGCGAGCGTCTATGCTCCCCTCAAAGAAAAGAGGTCGCCACAATGAACGCCACCGCTCGTTTGTTCCTGCTCCTCGGCGGCGCTAACGCCGCGCTCGTCGTCGTACTGGGCGCTTTCGGGGCCCATGCCTTGAAGGCGCGACTACCGGTGGACATGATGGCGATGTATCACACCGGCATCGAATACCACTGTTTCACGGTCTCGGGCTGATCGCGGTCGGCCTGGCGGCCGCCTGGATGCCCGACTTCGGTGTCCCTGAAATGGTCGGGCTGGCTGATGCTCGGGGGCATCGTTCTTGTTCTCCGGGAGCCTTTACCTGTTGAGCCTCACTGGCCAGCGCTGGATCGGCGCCGTGACGCCTTTCGGCGGCGTAGCTTTCATCGCTGCCTGGGTCATGTTCTGTATCGCCGTGGTCCGTGGCGTCAACTAATGAAGCGGTACACTAGGACCGGTCAGCACTCATGATTGACAGCGCCGAGATCTGGTCGGCGATACGGCTGACCCTGATGCTCGCGTCGATCACGGCCGTGGTGCTGCTCATCGTGGGTATTCCCATAGCGTGGTGGTTGGCCCGCTCCAGATCGTGGTGGAAGGAGATCGCGGCAACCGTCGTGGCTCTACCGCTGGTGCTGCCCCCTACGGTCCTGGGCTTCTACCTGCTTGTCGCCCTGGGCCCCAACGGCCCGGGAGGTTGGATCGCGCCCCTGTTTGGCGGCCGCTCGCTGGCGTTCACCTTCGAGGGGTTGGTGATCGGCTCGGTGATCTACTCGATGCCCTTCGTGGTGCAGCCGGTTCGAAACGCGTTCGAGGCCATCGGCGACCGGCCGCTGGAAGTCGCCGCCACTCTGCGCGCATCGCCCTGGGACGCCTTTTGGTCGGTCGCCATTCCTTTGGCGCGGCCCGGTATTCTCACCGGCGCGGTGCTGGGTTTCGCCCATACCGTCGGCGAGTTCGGCGTGGTTTTAATGATCGGTGGCAACATACCGGGTGAGACCAAGGTCCTGTCGGTCGCGATCTACGATTACGTCGAGAGCCTGCAGTGGGCACAGGCCAATCTGCTGGCCGGCGGCATGCTGCTCTTTTCCTTCGGCGTGATTCTCACGGTGCTGCTGCTTGAAAAGCGCATGAGGCGCAGCGGCCAGTGAGCGGCGGCGATCGCGACATCGATGCCTGCTTCCAGGGCACCCTCGGGGAGTTTTCGCTCGACGTGGCTTTCAGCTGTCCCATGCGGGGAGTCACCGCGGTGTTCGGGCCGTCGGGCTGCGGCAAGACCACGCTTCTGCGCTGTGTGGCCGGGCTACAGCGAGTGGCGGGCCGCCTCAGCGTCGGCGGCGAAGTGTGGCAAGACGACGCTTCGGGACTGTTCCGCAAAGCCCACGAGCGTTCCATCGGCTACGTATTCCAGGAGGCCAGCCTGTTCCCGCACCTGTCGGTGCGAAGAAACCTCGAGTACGGACTGTCCCGCATTCCGGCGGCCCGGCGTCGCGTGGCGCTGGGGGAGGCCACGGAGTTGCTCGGAGTCGGCGGCCTGCTCGAGCGGCTCCCGGCGCGCCTGTCGGGCGGCCAGCGCCAGCGCGTGGCTGTCGCCAGGGCGCTGCTCACGAGCCCCCGCCTGCTGCTGATGGACGAGCCCCTGGCCTCGTTGGATCAGAAGAGCAAGCGGGAGATCTTGCCGTTCCTGGAGAGACTGCACGATGAGCTGGCCATGCCGGTTCTCTATGTCAGTCATTCACCCGGCGAGGTGGCGCGGCTGGCCGACCATCTGGTGCTGCTGGAGGCCGGACTGGTGCGCGCAACGGGAGCGTTACGCGACCTGCGGACCAGGCTCGATCTGGCTCGCGACCTGGGCAGCGAGGCTGATGCCGTGGTCGAGGCGAGTGTCGCGGGACACGACCAGGTCTTTCACCTCACCTACCTGGACTTTTCCGGCGGCCGCATCAACGTCGTCCGTAACGGACTGCCCGTCGGCCAAACAGTCAGGATGCGAGTGCTGGCGCGCGATGTGAGCATCACTCTGGAACCGCAGACCGGCACCAGCATTCTCAATATCTTTCCCGCAACGGTGGAGAGCCTGGCGGAAGAGGGTCCCGCGCAGACACTGGTGCGGCTCGACGTTGCCGGTACGCCGCTGCTGGCTCGTATCACCCGCAAGTCGGCCCACGCGCTGCGCCTCTCCCCGGGGAAGCGGGTCTATGTCCAGGTGAAGGCCGTGACGCTGTTGGAATAGAGGACAGGCGCGTCCTCTGGAGATCGCTAGTTCGTCTTCAACATTCCTCCATACAAGCGTTCGAGCCGGACGGGTTCGACGTGACCCGTTCCTCCAAAGGGGTTCGAAAACGCCAGGATGAAATAGATGACCAGCCCCGTATAGGTAGCGAACAACACCGGGAGCACAAGGTTACGGCGGAAGGGGGAAAGGCAAGCAGCTGATTGACATGACCACGAGACCGGTATCCTGTGGCCGGGAAAGACTCCTCAGGAAGCTGCTTCCCCGGCCGCGGCGCCGGCGCGAGGCGCGCTCGTACGGCGGCCGCCGAGCGAGGTTGTCATGGACCCGATGACCACGATCAGCGCCCCCGCCACGCCGATGACGGTCATGGATTCCGGACGCACGAAGGCCGGCCAGGCCCGGGACAGCATGGCCACCACCATCAGGGTGCCCAGGGGGGTGAGCGCCAGCACCGCGCCCACCCGCGAGGCCTGCCAGTGATTCAGGGCCTCCGCGAAGGCGGAGTAGGCGAGGAGAGTATTGAGCGCGCAGTAGGCGGCAGCCGCGCCGTGAATCCGGTCGAGCTGCAGGAGCTGTGACGGCGTGGCCAGCGGCAACAACAGCACGACAGCGGTGACATAGATGAACAGCATGATGAGCGGTGATGCAAGCTCGACCAGCACCTGCTTCTGGGCCAGCGCGTAGCAGGCCCAGGTCGCCGCCGCCAGGACAATCATGAACACACCGAAGGCATAGGTGCCGATGCTGCCGGCCAACACGGCTAGCTGGTCGCGAAAGAAGATGCCGAGACCGAGCACCAGCGCCACGAAGCCCATCCACTGGAGCGGTGTGTAGCGCTCCCCGTAGAACGCCATGGCACCCAGTGCCAGGAACAGTGGTCCAAGCTGGATGATCACCTGGATGTTGCCCGGCGAGGTGTGGGCCAGGCCGACGAGATACAGCACGTAGTTGCACGTCAGGCCCAGGGCCGCGACGGCGAGCAACGTCCAGCCCCGGCGTGACAGCCGCGCATACCGGTGGAGTCGTCCCGACAGGGCGAGCCCGGTTCCCAGGACGATGCCTGCCGCCAGGAACCGGAACCAGCTCAGGGTGAAGGGATCCAGCACTTCGAGCGAAATGTCGAGCGCAACCGGCAGGGAAGCCCAGAGCAGCATGGTTGCCGCCGCGAGTGTCATGCCGCGCCGCCAGTTGTCGGAAGCCTGGTGTCGTACCACGGACTCTAGACTCCGTCTCCCGGTCTATCCGAAACAGGGTCGGGGCAACGGCCGTCTCCCCGCGGAAAGCCGGACGAAATCAAGCCTCGAGCTCGGCCGACAAGCCGGCCAGCGCGATTCCCTCGAACTCGGTCGTCCAGTGTTCGCCGGGCTCAACCGGATAAGCGGACGTCAACGTACCCGTGGTTACTATCTCTCCCGCCTGCAGCGGGGGATACTGAAGCTGCTCCGCGAGCGTGGCGATGAGATGCACCACCGCCGCAATGGGCCCGCCCAGCACGTTGGAGCCCTTCCCGGACTCCAGGATCTCTCCGTCTCGGGACAAGGTTACGGAACAGGACTCGAGCGCGCCCAGGGGGTCATCGCCAAGTGTCTCGACCGCCAACGCATTCCCCAGCAGCAATGCCCCGTGCAGCGCCGAATCGGCGACCGTGTCGGCAGCCTGGAACTTCCATCCGGGATAGTGGCATTGAACGATCTCGAAGGCATGCGCCACCCAGTCGACGCAGGCGAGAATCGCATGAAGGTCGGTGTCCACCGGAGGCGTGGACGCGAAATGGACCACGATCTCCGGTTCGATCTTCGGCTGGGTAAACGAACCGAGGCTGCACGCGACCTTGCCGTCGTGCGCCTGCATCACCGTGGTGTCGTACAGATATCCCCATATCGGCGCGTGCACGCCGTACTTCGGCCAGATGTTGGAATTGGTAAACCCGATCTTTCGGCCCACCGGAACGGCGCCAGCAGCGCAGCGCGCCCGATGAATCCGGTGCGCCACGTCGTAGGCATCGGAGAGAGCGAAGCCCTCCGTCCCGGAAGTGATCGGCTCGATATGTTGGGCTTCATCCTGCGCCCCCTTGATACGGTTCGCTATGAGGTCAAGTTCTGGTTCTTCAGGCATGCGATGTCACCGAAGGCTCATGTGAAGTTTGTCCTGCTCCATCGTGGTCAGGACGAGCGGAACTCTTCCTTCACGTCCCTGGATGCCAGCTTCTTGATCATCCAGAGAAACAGGACCACGAAAGCGATCCCGATGAAGGATGCCATCAATCGCATCGCGGTCATCACGGACGTGAACTGCTGCGGCATGTTGGCGTTGTGGAATGCGGCCATATCCGAAAAGATGGTGAATTGGAGCACCAGTCCTCCCACGTTCCACAGCACTCCGATGACCAGGAAGACGATAAAGAGCAGGCGCGCCCAGTTTTTCCTCTTCAAGAGCGCGATCGACGTGATGAGCGCAACAAGACTGATGAGCAGGATACCGAGAAACAGCACGTCCATATTACCGAACATGAATCTCGCAAAGGGGGGCGCATGGCCCATGTTCTGCATCATCGAGCGGCCCACCTCTCCGGAGAACATGGTCCGGAAAACGATGTTCTGAGCCAGCAGCACCACCGTCGAGAACCCCGTGAGCAGGATGAAAATCCACGCAATCACGGTCACGAACTCCGATCTTCTTTCACCGATGCTCATCCCATTTCCTCTCCTTTCCGGTTACGAAGCGGCGTCCCGGACGTCGGGCCGCCCGAACCAGGCAACGAGTTCTCCGAATGAAGCAAATGCCGGTGCAGGGGCCGCCACTCGGCCGAACCCGAAGGATGCGTAGCCGAAGTCCACGCCGGCAGCGTCCGCCGCCTGTCTGTCGCCCTCGGTATCTCCAATGTATATCGGATTCATGACTCCGTAGCGATCAACGATACGTTCGATCATCTCACTCTTGGGGGCCCCGGAGGCGCCGTGGCAGTCCCAGCTCGCAAAGTGCCGCCGAAGGCTGTACTGCATCCAGAAACATTCGAGGTACCACTGCTGGCAATTGCTGACGATAAAGAGGTCATGGTCTGCTGACAGCAGCTCCATCCCTTCGGCAACACCAGGAAAGATCCGCCCCCCGTGAGCCTCGAACAATGCGCGCTCTCCGGCGTCGAGGGCGTGCAGGAATTCGGCACCGGAGGAATCCGGCAGGCCGGGAAACAGAGTTCGAACGCAAACCTCGAAGGGCTGGCCCGCTACGCTCCTGATGTCGTCCGCAGAGACTTCGACCCCGCGCACGCCGCAGGACTGCAGCGCCAGGCCCCAGCCTTTCGCCGCGGTCTCGGCGCCGTCCCACAGCGTGCCGTCCAGATCGAAGATGATGCCGTCATGTCTTCTCACGGCGTTCGCGGCCTCATCGGCGACACGCTGCAGGGCCGGCGCTGCTCACACTGTTATCTCACCGTCCACTACCGTCACCGCCCGGCCGCCGATCTCGGCCCGGCCGCTGTCGTCCAGCACCCGTACGTGGACGCGGCCGTCGCGGCCCAGCTCGGTGCCCTGCGATGCGACGTACTCGCGGCCGGTCCGCTCCAGCAAGCCGTGGCGCGCCAGGTACGCGGGCAGGGCGGCGTTGGCGCTTCCCGTGACCGGGTCTTCCGGGACCTTGAAGGCCGGGGCGAAGCAGCGGATGTGCACGGCGAACTCTCCCTCACCCACCAAGGCAAAGGCTGCGATGCCGGTTATCGAGAGCTCATGGCTGAGCCGCGCGATGGCCTGCATGTCAGGCTTCAGTGTCCTGACGGTGGCTTGGTCCTCGACGCGGACGAACAGCCAATTCGGCCCGTTCTGGAATGCCGCCGGGGGGGAGGATCCGGCCACCTGGCATCCAAGGGCCATGGAGAAGGCGCCGATCCGCTCCGGAAACTGCCCCTTCGCCACGGCTGCGGGCGCTTCCACGAAGATCGTTCGCTGCGTTTCGTCGCCCGCAATCCGAAGGGGTAGGGCACCCGCCTCGCATTCCTGCACCAGCCGGCCCTCCGACGCATCCACAATTCCGGCTTCCAGGACCGCGTGGCACGAGCCTATGGTCGGGTGCCCGGCGAAGGGGAGCTCGTGTTCCGGCGTGAAGATCCGCAGCCGGTACGCAGGCCGCTCGACGGTGGGCTCGAGCACGAAAGTCGTTTCGGAGAGGTTGGTCCAGGCTGCGATCCGTTGCATCTGCTCCTCTTCCATCCTGTCCGCCCCCAGTATCACGGCGACCGGGTTGCCGAACAGCGGGTTCGATGTAAAGGCATCTACCTGTTTGAACCGATAGGTCGGCATGGAAGTCTCCTGGTGATACGGGGCTTGACTCTGGCGGCCGAGCACAGGCACGGGAGTCGGCTGCGACAGGCGCGTTTCGATGCAATGTCCGAAAGGCGGAGTCTACCTCAATGAACCGGCGACTGCGCAGCGGCGGAGCGTGATCTCAAAGATGGGCGCGAACGCCGGCTCGGTAGGTGCCTGGCTCGGTCCGGAATCCAATGGCGATCCGGTTCCAGCCGTTGATGGCGACCACGGCGAGAGTGAGATCCACCAGTTCGGTCTCCGAGAACTGCGCGCACGCCTCCTGGTATACGTCGTCCGGGGCGTGGGTTTCCGCGATCCTGGTCAGTGTTTCAGTCCAGGCGAGGGCGGCGCGCTCGCGCGCGGTGTAAAACGGCGTCTCGCGCCAGGCGTCGAGCGTGTACAGGCGTTGCTCGGTTTCCCCGGCGGCGCGTGCCTCCTTGGAATGCATGTCGAGGCAATAGGCGCAGCCGTTGATCTGCGAGGCGCGCATCTTGATCAAGTAGATGAGCGGACGCTCGAGTCCGCACTTCGCGAGATAAGCCTCCATGTTACGCATGGTCTTGAGGGCGTCGGGAGACACCTGGGTGTAGTCGATACGTGGTTGCATGACGGGGCTCCTGTGGGAAGTAGTCACAAATGTATGTGCGAGCGGCGCGTCGGTGACGTGCATCCGCTGTCGCACCCACCAAGACGCGCGGGACCCCGAGTTGTGACACTTTCTTTCAGTCGTCAGGATGCCTCTCGGGCACCAACCCCTTCAGCTTGTCGGGATTCAGAACCGCATAGGCTGCGAGAATGCGCTGGCCGTCGGTTTTGATCGAGACCACGGACATGGGCCGGCCGTCGACGCACAGGAGCAGCCCGGGTTCGCCGTTGATGGAGACGATACGTTCGCTCAGCCGGTCCAGATGCCGGCGCCAGACGCCGGCGACGAAGCGGGCAACGGATTCCGCGCCTCGCACCATTTTGTGTGCCGCCTTCACCTTGCCGCCGCCGTCCGATGTCCAGGTCGTATCCGCGGCAAAAAGATCGAGCAGCGCCTGCTGGTCCCGGGCGTGGAGGGCGGCCGCAAACTTCTCCAGGAGCCGCGTGCGGGCGGCCTCGCTCACCTGGAAGCGTGGACGATCGCGCCGCACGCGTTCCCGCGCCCGGTGCACCATCTGGCGACAGCTGGTCTCGTTCCTGCCGAGGGCAACGGCGATCTCCGGGTACCCACAGTCGAACACTTCGCGCAGCAGGAAGGCCGCGCGTTCCTCGGGGGCGAGCCGCTCAAGCACCACCAGAAATGCGACTGAGAGGTCGGAGGCGAGTTCCAGGCGCCGATCCGCGGGCGGCGACTCCTGCTCAATCAACGGTTCGGGCAGCCACGGTCCGACATAGGCCTCGCGGGCGGCGCGCACCGCCCGCAAGCGGTCGATGCAAAGGCGCGTGACGGTGGTGGTCAGCCAGGCTTCCGCTGTCCGCACACGTTCCGTTTCCGACTGGTGCCAGCGCAGGTAGGCCTCCTGCAGGACGTCCTCGGAGTCGGCTTTCGAGCCGAGCATGCGATAGGCGATTCCGTACAGTCTCGGGCGGTGCTGTTGAAAGGTGGCGGCGCGGGTATCCATGGGTGGAGTCGTCATCTGCGATATCTCCCATGTTAGACGGGCGAGCGGGGCTTTTGTGACAGATCCAACAAATGCTTCGAACAGCCGGGGGCCGGTCCCGGAAGGGTGGGTTTGCGCGTTAACGGATTTTTAAGGTCCGCTCAAGGAAGTTTTAACGAACGACTCTCCCGCTTCTTTCTAGACTTCCGCGCGTCACTTGAACGAGCACGCCACCATGACTAATGAAACAGCCAACGCCACACATGACGCTTCGCGCCATGACGTCTATACCAATATTCATAAGACCCTGCGCAACATGATGTTCCAGACCCAGGTCGCTCTCGGCGCCGTGGATCCCGCCGACGGTCCGGAAACGGAGGCGGCGCTGAGCCGGGTGCGGGAGTTGCTGGCGGTATGCCGGGCGCATCTCGACCACGAGAACGAATTCCTGCACACCGCCATGGAAAGGCGCCACCCGGGCTCGAGCACCCGTATCGCCGAGGAGCATGTCGAGCATGAGAAAGCCATCGAACGTCTGGAGGGCGAGGTTTTCGCTGTGGAGCAGAGCCGGGGCGTGGCACGCGCGCCGGCGTTGCTGGGGCTTTATCGCAGGCTCGGCCTGTTCATCGCCGAGAACCTGGAGCACATGCATTACGAGGAAACCGTGCATAACGCCATCCTCGCCGCCGCGTACACCGACGAGGAACTGGCCGCCATAGAGGCCGACCTGGTCGCCCACGTTCCACCCGAGAGCATGGGCGTGATCCTTCGCTGGATGCTGCCCAGTATCGATCACGGTCAGCGTTTGGGAATGCTGCAGGCTATGCGGGTCCAGGCACCGGGGGAAGTGTTTCGGGGCGCCCTGGCACTGGCGCGCAAGCACCTGAGTGGGGCGGACTGGAAGAAGCTGGCGCTTGGTCTGGAAGTTTCTGCGGAAGCCGCCTAAGCGGTTTCCAGCAGCAACGGGCGGCGCACGCAAAGACGCAACCGGCCGCGCCCGGTCCTTTCGATACGCAGCGGCGCTCGGTGCTCTTCCAGGCGCCGCTGCAGCAGGAGCAGTCGTGCCCCCAGGTTGTCGCTAACGTCCGGCAGCCTGATACGGGAGTCGAGGCGCAGGGCGCGGTTGCTGAAGTCGGTGGTGCCCTTGTTGTCGAAGTCCTGCACCAGAGCCCACAGAACTTCCCCCGCCACGCCCTTGATCAGGTACCGATCGTCCAGGAATACACTGCCGTTCTCGGGATAGAAGCGAATAGTCACCGGATCACCGACCAGCGCCGCGACACGCTCCACGGGAGCCCTTTCGCTGTTCCGCTGGGGGTCCTCGGCTATGGAGTCCTGCTCCTCCAGCATCCGCACCTGTGTTGCCGTGAGCGCCGCCACTACTGCCAGGGCGTCCTCGTCTTCGTAACTGAATGCCAGATCTTCAGCGCTTTCCAGGAACAGCACCCCCAACAGCAGGCCGGCGCCGATCAGGGGTACGGCGAGTTGGCTGCGCGACTCGGGCAGTCCCGGCAGTGGTATTTCCGTGTCGAGCTGGCTATCCATGCCCGCCGATGAGACTTGCTCGCGAATCGCCCGGCCGTAGGTGTATTCCCGCGTGAAGTGACCGATACGAATGGGCGTGCGAGCCTGGGCCGCCGTTCCCACCACGCCGCGCCCCAGAGGTATCTCCGCGCCGACCCCGGATGCCGGGTAGCCCAGACTGCCCACCGTGTACAAACGGGCATTGGCCGCGTCGTGCATGAACACCATGGCATGGCTGACATTGAATCCCTCTGACAGCGTCTGCCACAAGCGGCTCAGAACGGCGGGCAGGCACGTGCAATTCGCGTAGCTCTCGCTCAATCTCCGGAGCGCCGTCAGGCGATTAAGTGCGGGCGCGGGTTCCGGCCGTGGGTTGCCGGGCACCTCCTCGACATCCAGCACCCGGTAGACGTCCGAGCCGAGGAGGCGGAAAACCCCGGACATGCCCGTATGGGAAGCGATGCCGGCGAGGCGGGCCTTCATGCGTTCGAACAGCGGGCCGTCGGTCTCCGTTCGCAGGTATTGCAGACTCAAGCGATAGCGGGCCCCGGTGCGCGGGTGGATCACCAGCAGCCGCGCCCGGGGATTGGCCAGCACGTTGCGCCGGGTCTTGTTGAAGAACTGGAAGCTCAGGGCCAGGTGCCGGGGATCCACGTACTCGACCTGGGAGAGATAGGAGACGTTCGGTACACCATCCAGGTCGCAGGTGGCGACCGCGGCGGGAACGCCGCCTTCCATTGCCGCGCGCACCCTGTCGAGAGTGATACGTCCGGTCATGGTCGAAGGGCGCCTCCCGCATCCGGTCCGGGAGTCTGGGCGAATCCCTCGCTGGGCGTAAAGCTGATCACGCCCAGCAGCTCCGGCTCCGCCGCCAGCACTCGATTGACGAACGTTTCGTCGTAACCCGGAACGCGCAGCTCCGCGGCCATCGCTTCCCGATACGCCAGTACCCGCTCCCAGTCTTCGGCCTGCGGCGCTGCGACGCGAGGGTCCCGGCCCTTGAGTTGAATGGTCTGGTGGCTGGTTGGACGGCTGAACACGGCGGCCACCATGCCCCCGGCCTCGAGGTCGTCGATGACTGCCCGCGCCTGGCCCACGTCCACCAGCATGGACACGCATCCGCCGTCATCCACCCGGCACCCGGTGGCGCGCACGACGCTGGGGATCAGGTCGCGGGAACAGCTGGAAACCACTATGGAGACGGGTCCTTGGACGAAGGCCACCTCGTCGGCGTTGAGTCTGAATTGAAGGTCTCGCTCGTTCATGGAAGGATATTAGCCCGGCCGTGGAGATATTGGCTATCCACCGACCCCCTGCCGCGTGGAGGCTGCCGGCCTACCGGCGGCGGGGCAGGTTGGAGATAGTCTCCAAAGCCAGCACCAGCGATTCATTGAATGCTTGCTCCGGCACCTCCGCCGCAAAAGACCATGCTTTCTTCGACCCGGCCACAGAGCCGCCTATTCGGACCCGAGTCCGGTTGGGAGACTCCTTGTAGCAAACAATGGAATACTGCGCGTTGCCCAGGGTGCCAACACGTCGTTTCAATATCAGGACGTAGTCGGGGTACAGTGTGGCGATGGATTCCATCGCCTGATCATAGTAGGAATAGGGGATTCCCCGGTGGTCCGTGATTTCCTTGACGGTGAGCACCGTGCCGTTTCTCAGTCGGATATCCGTTGCCGTGTCGTCCGCATGGACCGCCAGGGAAAGGCAAATACCGGCGATGGCAACTATCCATCTCATCTGTGCGAGGCCGTCCTTCAAGTCGCCAGTTGCTTGTACATCAGGAAAGCGTCCACGAACCCCTCACGCGGATGGCGAAATGCGCCGGCCAGGGTGCCGACGGTCTCGAACCCATGGTGTTGCCAGAGCCGGACGGCGCTTTCGTTCGTGGCAACGACCAGGTTGTATTGCATTGCCCGAAATCCACGGGCGGCCGCCTCGCGCTGGGAATGCTCACACATCCCGGAGGCGATGCCCCTTCCCCGGGCCCGTTCGGCAACGATATAACCGCAGTTGCACACATGCGATCCCGGACCAGGCTGGTTCGGCTTGATGTAGTAGGTGCCGAGAACCTCGCCGTTCCCGGAAACGGCAACGAAAGTTGCAGTGGGCTTCTCCACCCAGATCTCGTAGGTTTCCTCCTCGCTTATGTCGGGAGGAAACGCATAGGTTTCGCCGGCGCGGAAGACGGGCTCAATGATGGCCCACGTGGCCGGCCAGTCCCGCCGTTGGAGGAGTCGAATTTCGGTCATTCTCTTCGCTGCGATCGACGCCATGTCGATCAACTTGGTGGTGAGCGACAAGGTAGCGTTTTTTGGTGATCATCACCACCGGAGTTGTAGTCCCTCGAGCTTCTCTTGCGGGGAACGGCTATTTTGGCGGGTCATTCGGTACCGACACGAGCCATTTGCATGCGTTGTATCCGGCGCACCAGGACGGCCATGAGAAGGCTTAGAACGACAACGACGGCGTTGGAAACCTGATCAAAGAGGTTGGCCACACTGTTGAAATCTGCAAACAGCTGATACTCGAGCAGGTTCGAGGATATCGCGACAACTGCCAATGCTATCTGCGCGTATAGGAACCATTTCGTCCATTTGGTGAGAGTGGTTGGATCCCTGAATCCGTTTTGTGATTCGTTTTTCATACACGCTCCACGAGGCTTCCAAGGTCGGTGGACTAAGTCGCGGGAAGAGTGACAATGCGATATACATCCTCCATCGGCAGGCGCAGCAGCTCGATATCCACGACGGTGGTGAGGTGCGGATGGATGAAATCCTGCATCTGCCGGTTGCTAAAGCGGTATCGCATCGGCAGGTAGACGATGCCGGCGGTGCCCGGTTCAGTGGCGGTCACCTCGAGGAATACCTCGCCGATCCGGGGTATCTGGGAGACCCACTCGTTTCTCCCGCGGTCGTAGCGGTCTGTTCGCAGATAGAAAACCAGGATCCCGTCGGTGGCCTTGTTTTTGTGGCGGTCCTCGATCAGCTCCTTGATAGGCAGCTCGCCTTTGGACTCGAAGAAAATGTCGAATGCCTCGACCGGACGGCCATCCTGATCGCGCAGCCGGAAGATCACCTGGGCGTGGCCGTCGTACTGGGCCTGCGGGTCCGTGACCCACACCTTCCACTTGGCCGGCACGCTCATCTTTGCGGCTTGCTCGTATGTGAGCCGTGTCTCCTCCGCAAACGCGTCCACTCGACCGGCCCAGTTGTCCTCAGTGGAGTTCAGGCCGAGGTCCAGCAGCCGCAGCACCTGCTCTCTTGGCCGGGTCCCCGTGACGATCCCCCTCTCGTCGCCGGAATGCGCGCATTGGAACGGCACGGCAAAGGGAATCCTCGGTGTCTGGTCCGCGCCCGGCCGGCGGTACTCGACGATGTGATACACGCTGCCCCGGCGATCGTGGCGGGCGATGTTCCTGTCGAGTTCGTCGCTGGCGGCGTCGGATGTCAGTGCCCGGGCGTCCCCGGTCGGCTGGAACCGGACGTAGTTGAAGTTGATGTTGCTGGCGGAAGCGCGCACCACGCCATCCGATCCGTCCTCCTTGACGTATCGGATCGGCGCCTCGAACCACGAGGCGTCCGCCTGGGAGCCGACGACGATGTGCTCGCGGACACCATATTCGCGCGCCGGATTGTTCTCCGGACGCAGCAGGTACAGGTGGAGATCCAGCGTCCAGCTCGAACCCAGCTCCAGGGCATCCAGGATCCCCAAGCCGCGTTCCTGGCCCCACAGCACTAGTCTGCCCCACTTCGCCAGCTGGCCCTTGCCGATATGGGCCAGGCCACTGCCGAAGTTGGCGCCGGCGAGATGGATGAGGTTCTCGAGAGGGGAGGGCCTGGTACTGAATCGCCGCAGCCAGTTGCGCAGCACCAGCGCGCCCGTGCTGTGAACGATGGCATGAAAACCCTGTTGCAGGAGATGCCGGTATTGGTCGTCATGCAGCGCACGGTCCAGCGCCCTGCTGACATCATCCAGGCTTATTCCATCCTCCAGGGAGATGTAACGCGACAGGTCGATCTCCACCGCCGATCCATTTTCATATACCTCGTCCAAAGCCTTCGGTAAGGTCGCGTAGATATTCTCGATCTCATCGGGGGTCTCGGTCTTGCTCTCGGCACTGTAGCCGTGGATCAGCAGTATCGGCTTCATTGCTCTCTCCCTTCCGTCTGCCTGGCGGATTCCGTGAGTCAAGTCTATAGCATAGTACCGGTTGTTTCAGTGCAGCCACGCAATGCCGATCATCGCCGATGGCCGGTCAGGGAGGCGCAGCTTCAGGTGCCTCCACCCTGAACCGTTGGTGAGCTGAAACGGATGGTTCTCGATAAAGACGCGGTCCTGGCCGATATATGTTAGGGATGTCTCGGTACCGAGCTTCAAGCCGCAGATGCTTCTACGACGTGACGTGCCCCGCTAGTTGTCTCCGTTGCCCGGAATGCCGGGTGTCGCGTCCCGGGCGACGATGTCGTAGACCTTCAGTCCCCGTGCCTTGTAGTTGTGAAGGGCGCCGGGATGGTCGAGTGTGCAGGTATGGACCCAGACTCTCTTCGTTCCCTGCCACGCCCAGGCCGACTTTATGGCGTGATAGAGCAGATAGGCTCCGTTGCCTTCGCCGATGAAGTTCGGTGCTAACCCGAAATAAGCGATCTCCACGTCGCCGCCCTGCTGCCGCTGCAGCTCGTAGTAACCCACCGGCGTTCCCCCTTTGTAGGCCACCCAGGTGCGCAGGTTCTCGTCTTCGACATAGTCTTTCCATTGGCCGTCCGACCAGGACAGCTTGTCCGTCCACTGCCACGGTCCACCGACGAGCTGATAAAGGAACCTGTTGAACTCGAACTGTCCGACTTCGCATTCCCGCACTTCGAGTCCCTCGGGGCACTCGCGGTAGACGAGCGAGGCGGGCGACCGCATTTCAAGATAGTAGATCTCCATCCGCATCAACCGTCGACCGCCCAGTCAACACCGCGGCACCAACGGGTTGGGATGCGTCGCTTCATATGTCTTGGATGCTGCTATTGATCTAGGCCTTCTTAAGTAAACCAATTATAAACAACAAAATAACAGCGCCAATGGTGGCCATAATGATAGAGCCCAACAACCCGCCCGTTGTTATACCGAGCAAACCGAATACAAAGCCACCCAATACAGCGCCGATAATTCCCACAACAATATTGCCTATGAGACCAAATCCGCTTCCCTTCATTATGATTCCAGCAAGCCATCCAACCAACGCGCCAACTGCCAAGAATATTATTAAGCTAATGATATCCATGTTGCCTCCCGCATCAATTTTTAACGAAAAGGTAGATTCCAACAACAAAACTGACAGCACCAGCAATGTAGAAAGTCATCACCTTATCTGTATCTGAACCTGTAACAGCCTGTGTTATTTGCGACCCGATCGAACCAGATAGTTGATAACCCCATATGGCAAGGCCAATTCCTAAAACTACCAGGATAATACCAACAATTTTCATTGTACTTCCTGAACCTGTTGTCATGTTGAACTCCTATGGTTGAAAGAGATGAAGTGTTCTTGGTATTACGGTTAACCCCCGAGCTCGCCGGCGGCAATGAACCGTAGCGGAATGGCTGTCCGGTGCAGCGCCTTGTTTGCGCCGTCAGGATTGAATAATTGGTCAGGCAGCAACGTCACTAACGGAGAACCTGTGGGTTGAGTTGCCATAGAGAAAAATTCAGTGCAGATGCGAAACTAACCCACAACAGGTATGGGATGAGCAGCGCACCAGCAAGCGGGCGTACACGCCAGAAAGAAACAAGGGTAGCCACGATAAGGATCCACAGCACTAAGACGTCGGCGAGCGCCATAATGCCGAGATGCCAGGCAAAGAAAAGCCAACTCCATAGTGCGTTGAAGGCAAGCTGCAACAGAAACAACGTGAGTGCTTGTCGATTGGCGCGGAATCCTCTGGAACGCCATACTAACCAGGCGGCGATGCCCATCAGGGCGTAAAGAACCGTCCACACCGGGCCAAACACCCATGGCGGCGGTGCCCACTCAGGCTGGGCAAGCTGACTGTAAAAAGACTTGGCCTGTATTGAAGCCACTGCTCCAACGGCAGAAGCCGCAAAGCTCACAACCAGCCAACCGACAAGTCCCATGACCTGCTTCTGCTTTGAAAGTGGCGGCATCCGAAGCTCCGTTTGTTGCCTAACGATAGCGATGTGCCGCGCTCGACGGCGACCTGGTGGAGCGGCAGCGAGAGGAGGAAGCGGTCAAGCGATCGGACTCGATAGACCTTGTCATGCGGCTATTCCGGATAGAACCAACTCGTTGACCTCGGTTCGCGCACTAGTGTGCGCGACTGTGATGAATATGATGTGCCCGACGGATAGGCAGGATAACCGATATCCCTGACGGTCAAAAGGCGCTTGCGGGGTGGGGTGTTGGCGGCAGGTCGGGGGTGTGGGGGACGAATTCGTGCCCGAATGGCCTGCGAGCAGGCGACGAGCGCGGGTCAGTGCTGCTGACCCGGGTTGGGGCACGAGCGGGGCCGTGAGGCGCAGTGCCGGCGTTGCGTCCCTGGCTACTGGAGATCAAGATCCGTCTTGCTGAGCCGCCGGCGGGGGCGCTCGGGCGGGGTGCGTGGATGTTATGTTGGGATCGGTCCGTTGCTCGAGGTGATCCAGGATTCGCTTCACAATCGCCGGGTCCTCGATGCAGGCAATCACCTTGACCGTGCCGCCACATTGGTCACAGGTCTCGATGTCGATCTTAAACACCCGTTTGAGGCGCTGCGCCCAGGTCATCGCGGTGCGGCGCTGGGCCGGGGTCTTGGCCTCGATGGGCTTTCGCTTGCCCCGGTCTGCCGGGGTCACGTGGTGTCGCAGTGTGCTGTTGGGGGCGAAGACCCCGTGGAAGCGGGTGAGATTCACGCGCGGTTTCGGCACCAGGGCGGCCAGGCGGGCGATGAAGTCCAGCGGCTCGAGGATGATGTGGGTGGTGCCGTCGCGATACGGCGTTTTCAGCGTGGTCGCTCCTGCGCATCCCTGCGCCCGCGACATTAGTGAATCCTTTCACGTCATATCGAACGTTCCCCTGTGGTGTAAGTGCCAACCAGTCGGTAGCCACGGCCGGGCGGGCCACATACCGGCATAGACGCTCGAGCTTGCGCCGCTGGTGGGCCCTGGCGGCGACGCCGGCGTGCAGCGAGAAGCCGGCGGTCTTGGCCAATTGGCTGTTGTCGCGATCTTCTTCCCGGGCTGGGATGGTTTGCAGCGTGAACGCCTTGCGCCCGGCCTGGGGGCCGACGGCGATGCGGTAGGTGACCGAATGGCCGAGCAGATCGTCGATGGCGGATTCCTCAGGCGCCTCGAGCTGCAGGTAGCTGTTCTCGATGTCCCGCACCAGTAGGCCCTCGCGCTCCAGGTAAGCACCCACGCGCTGGCTGATCGTGTGGATCAATTGTTCCAATGCCTGGGGACGCGGGGCCGGCAGGTGGCGAAATACGGGCGTTTCGCGGTCGATGAGATACTCGCCGTCCAGAAACAGCATATGAAAGTGGATATTCAGATTCAGGGCGCTGCCGAATCGCTGGATCAGGGTTACAGACCCGGTCTTGGCAGTAGCGCGGGTACACCCGGCCTGCTGGATGAGATGGGTCTCGATGGCCCGGTAGACGAGGCCGAGCACCCGGCTCATGATCTCGGGCCGGCTCGCGAACAGAAATCGGAGCTGGAAGGGAAAGCTCAGCACCCACTGGCGCATGGGCAGGTGGGGCAGGACCTCGTCGACCAGCAGCGCGGCGCTTTCGACCATCCGGCGGGCGCCGCAGCTGGGGCAAAAGCCCCGCCGTTTGCAGCTGAAGGCGACCAACCGCTCAGTGCGGCAATCCTGGCACCGCACCCGCAGGAAGCCGTGCTCCAAAATCCCGCACTTGAGGAAATCGTCGAATTCGCGCTGCACGTGTGCCGGCAGCGAGCGGCCCTGGGTGGCTAACAGCTCGAGAAACCGAGGATAGTGTTCCTCGATAAGCTGGTAGAGCAGCGTCCGCTCTGGACGGCGGCGCTCATAGTCCTTGACCTTTCGTACATCGGCGTTCCTGGCCATCGCTGAAGGCATCCAGCCTTGCTCCTTGACGACATTTTCCTCCGATTCTGTACACTATATCAGCAACTACAAGGGAGGTCTGGCCAACCGAGGCCCTGTTGCGGGAACTAGGCATTCTCGATATTCGAATCAAGCGTGCATTACGAAAGCCCGTGACATATCTTGCTGAGGCGGAAAGTGAAACTATGCTCCAGATCAACGCCTGGGATGGCGTACGGCGTTACACCAGCGTGCACCCGGTCTATGGTTTCCCCCTGTCTGTAGTCGTTGGATTATCCGCAGACGAACAATTGGCGACCACTCAGCGGAACAGACAAGTCTATCTGTGGCGGGCGGCAGCCGGCAGCCTGGTTATGCTCCTGATTATCGCGGTGATGGGGCGCATGAGCCATCAGCTTGCCTTGAGCCGCCAGCGCGCTGTCGATGAACAAATCGCTCATGCCGCGCGTGTCGAATACCTTGCCTATCACGACAGCCTTACGGAGCTGCCGAATCGCAGCTTGTTCAGCAAGCTGCTAGGCCATAGCATCACCCAGGCGCATCGCTACACGCGACAACTGGCGGTGCTGTTTCTCGACCTGGATCATTTCAAAAACATTAACGACACGCTTGGACACGAGGCTGGCGACGAGTTACTGCAGGACGTTGCAGCTAGACTCAAGTCCTGTCTGCGTGACAGTGACATCGTGGCGCGACTCGGTGGCGACGAGTTTGTCGTGATGTTGCCCGAACTAGAGGTGGAAGAATATGTGGCGATCGTGGCGCAGAAAATTCTTGCCGCCGTCGCCCTGCCATTTGTCTTCGGCGATCAGGAATATCGCGTTACGGCAAGTATCGGTATCAGCACCTACCCGCAAGACGGTCTGGATGAGCAGACGCTGACCAAAAATGCGGATATCGCGATGTACAAGGCGAAGGAGGAAGGCAAGAACAACTTCCAGTTCTATTCCGAGGCGCTGAACGCCAGCTCACTCGAACGGCTTAACCTGGAGTCGGCTCTGCGACAGGCGCTGGAGTTAAATCAATTTCAGCTTTACTACCAGACCAAGCGGGATATCCGCAGCGGCCTGATCACCGGTATGGAAGCGTTGCTGCGCTGGCAGCATCCTGACCTGGGTTTGGTGGCGCCGTTGCGATTTATCCCGCTCGCGGAAGAAACCGGTTTGATCGTGCCTATCGGCAAGTGGGTGCTCAGGACCGCCTGCCTGCAAAACATGGCCTGGCAAAATCAGGGGCTGGCGCCTTTGAACATGGCCGTCAATCTGACGGCGCGGCAGCTTTTCGATGAAAGCCTGCTGACGGACCTGACGACAATACTCGTGGAGACAGGCATGGACCCTCATCTTCTGGAGCTGGAAATTTCCGAAGGCCTGCTGATGCGTGATGTTGAAAAAACCATGCGGGTACTTCGTGGCATCAAGTCTGTCGGGGTCCGGATCGCCATCGATGATTTCGGCATTGGCTATTCCTCACTTACCTCGCTCAAACAATTCCCTCTTGATAGCATCAAGATCGATCGTTCCTTCATTCATGACATCGCCAGGGTTGCCGAAGACAGGGCATTGACTGAAGCCATTATCGCAATGGGCAAAACGCTGAGCCTGACCGTTGTGGCCCAGGGCGTGGAGACAAAGGAGCAGGCCGACTTTCTGCGCCAGAATGCCTGCGATGAGTTCCAGGGTTTTTATCTCAATAAGCCTATGCCAGCGGAGCAGATGACCGAGTTTCTGGCGCAGCCGGATACTGTCGATATCGATTCAACCCCCGCCAGCTGACAAGGAGATAACCATTACGATATCGTTGAGTTGGATCATTTCGTGATCACGACTTTCACGCTGTCATCCACCCGTTTCTGCTCGATGTAGCCGATGGCATCGGGATGTTTGGCAATGAACTTCTTTACCTCGATATCATTCGATACTTCCGGCGGCGGTTCGCCCCGGCCGGTGAAAATAATCTTCGACCAGAATGCCTTGATCTGAGCGGGAGACTTGCCAGCAAATTTGCGGTAAAACTCCGCGCGCGCGGCAGAGGTTTCAAGCTGATCGACCGGCACGACTTGGCGGCCATCGGGGAAACGGATCATCCTGCCCAGAAAAATATCTTCTACCTGGTTCCTGCTCAACGTAGTCACCGGGTTGTTGGCGGCGACTACCGCAACCACCTCGGCTGATGTCCCGGCTGAGCCGAAACTCAGTGACAAGCCGATGATGATAAATCCGATGCGCTGCATTTTGATCATGAACGGCCCCATCAGAATACGAAATCAATGCTGGCGCTGAACACGTTGACCTTGCCGCCGGTTTGAAAGCCCGACTGCAGGTTGGTCAACACGCCGGACGAGCCGGTGCCGATATCGGTGTGATCGTATTGCAGCTTGAGTGCGACATTAGGCATGAAATCCCAGCGGCCGCCGATGGACAGGGTGTTCTGCACCGGTTTCGTTCTCAACAGCGAATTGAGAGCGGCATTGAGGTTCGCTGCGGCGGGGGCAGCCAGGCCCGGATCGGATAGATTGTCCGCCTTCGCCTCGCCATACGCGATGTAGGGCGTGAACTTCCCAAGCCGATAGCCACCGCTCAGGTACCAGCCGGTTCCTGTGCCGAGGACAGAATGGGTGACTCCGTGGGCCACCTCAGCCATCATGAACCATTGGCCGGGGTCGTAGCGTGCGCCCATTGTGATGACGGCGGTGGCTTTGTTGTCGATCTCGTATTTGTCTGCAAGGGCAATGCCTTCCGGCCCAAACTGCCTGAACCCATCGAAAATCGGCTTGAGGCCATCCAGAGTCATTTGGATTGTTTCGTAGCCTATGTGGAACGTGGCGGCATGGTAGTCACCTGTATAGGACAGACCCCACAAGTGCCTCAATTTGAAAGTGCCGAGCTCGTTTGGTAACGGGTTGTCGCTTTGACCGTAGTGGGCCTGCAGAATATTCGTGATGTCGCCGACGCGCACCTGATAGCTTGCATCAACACCGTCGCTGGCGGTAGGCGGGAACAGGCGATAGACCTCCAGTGGCGGGCGCACAAAAGGATAGGTATAAGCCACTTTGCGGGTATCGGAGAGTAAAAAGGTAGGTAGTAAGGTCCGCCCGGCGCGCACACTGAAATCCGGTGTGACCTGATACTGGATATTCAACCACTCCACATGGGGCCGGTAGGTGTTGTCGAAATTCTGCTCCGCTATGACCTGCAGGACGGCCGAGAGCTTCGGGGTGATATTGGCAGTGACCTGCCCGCCGATCAGGCTGTCGACGTCTGCGCTCCAGGTATGGCTGTAGCCGGCACCGTTGGGCTTGAGTATGGAAGAGGTAAAGTCCGCCTGGTCTTCGCTGGAATGAACCACACCTAAAGTACCGAAGCCGCTGAATGAAAACAGCGGTGCTTTAAGTTCGTCGGCGCTCGCACCGCCTGCAAATAGCGTTGCTGTAAGCAGGATGATGTGAGTCAGTTTGCGTGTTATGTGTTCAATCATGCCTGCTCCAGATAAAAATTGAACCGCTAAAACGTTGAATAACAGCGAGACGTGATATTGAACTATATTGGTATTAAGAAATTCGCTCTGTCTGCTATCGCACATATAGAATGGGAATTAACTCGCCTTGAGCAGTAACCGCATGTCCGAACGTGAATAGTGACGATTACCGTAAAATGACAGGGCCTGCCCAATTCGCATGAACACAAAGCTCATCATTATTTTCATCCTGGGAAATTACTGCAAACGGATAGGCAGGATAACCGATATCCCTGACGGTCAAAAGGCGCTTGCGGGGTGGGGTGTTGGCGGCAGGTCGGGGGTGTGGGGGACGAATTCGTGCCCGAATG
>CAVSUY010000010.1:0-7763 GCA_963731035.1 uncultured Gammaproteobacteria bacterium
CCGGGACGTTACTACCAGAATCGCCCGCATCCGGCTCCCTGAAAAATCGAGGACAAGGCACGTTCTTGAAGCCTCGTCCTGTGGCTGAGGTCCTCACGCGCATCTGTATATGCTTGCTTTTCAGCAGTATCATGCCTTTATCGTGTGCAGGCATGCGCGCCATCATACCCGTCCGGGACTGATCGGGTCGTTGCTCTTTGCGATTAGCACGGTGATGTTCATGGCGGACCGGTTGATCCGGAAGTTGAGATCGCCGCTCGGCCGGGTGTATTTGTCTCTCGAGCGGTGCCAGGTTCATCGAGCTTGTCGGATGCGGAATCTGACGATCGGTACGAGAGAGTGCAGTGTGCGATTTCATGTCGATTACCAGTAGGTTTGAGTCGTGAACGCTTGGCGAATGGAAAGCTTCCCGGAACAGGGATTCCTCGGTCCGGTCAGGTTGTTCACGCGGAGTGAATGCAGGCGCATACACGAGGCCGTGATGACGGCCCTGGCCCGGGAAGCTCCGCTGGACTGGGCGAAGGGTTGTGCCGCGAGCTCGCATACTTTCTACCGGATCGGCACGCATCCTGCCATCCTTGATGTGGTGTCCGAACTGCTGGGAGACAACGTCTTGTTGTGGGGTGCGGGCATGCCCACCCGTCCTCCCGGCGTGGTCCATCACTGGCATTCGGACATCGAGTCCGCCACGGCAGGGGCGCCAACGCTGTCGGTCTGGATCGGCATCGCAAACACCAGCGTGGAGTCCTCCCTCCGCCTCATCTCCCACTCACACCGACTGGGGACTACGCTTCAGGAGGAAAGGCAACGCCACGGGATGCAAAGACGAGAAGTCCGCACGGAGGACGTCGTTCGTTGGGCGTCGCGGAGAGACAGCCGGTGCCGCCTGATAACGCCCGATATGAGCGACGGAGAGGCGATCTTCTTTGACGGGCGGCTCTGGCATCATTCGCGAAACGAGTCAGCCGCAACGCGGCACGCCCTGCTCTTTCAGTACGCGGTACCGGAAGCCGAGATACGAATCCCGCATCGCAGGGGACTGGAATGGCCTTTCGAGCCGCGCAAGGCGCCCCGACCGGCCTGCGTTATGATCAAGGGCCGTGATGTGGCCGGCGTCAACCGGCTGGTTGATCCCCCGGCCCCGGCAGGTCGGAAGCATCGAGGTCTCCTGCCCGCGCTGGTACAGCCGTTTCGCATTCCCTTGCCGCCGGGTAGTGACGGCTGGAAACGCTATCCCGTGTTTGGCGGCCGCTTGAAGCAGGCAGGTTGCTTGTCGTGCCATGTCTCCACATTGTCGGCGGGTCGCTGTCCCCATGCGCCTCACCGGCACGAGGCCGAGGAACTGCTGGTGGTGCTGTCAGGGAAGGTCGAACTCACGCTTCCGGATCTGCCGGTGGAGGAGAGACCGGAAGGAACGCATCTGGAGCGAGGGGACTTCGTCTACTATCCGGCGCACTTCTCCCATACCCTGACGTCTATCAGTCCGGAGCCCGCCAACTACCTCATGTTCAAGTGGCAGGGAACACCGTCGCCGGGCATTACATCCCTGGAATTCCGGAAGCACAACGCCTTCGAATCTGTGAAGTCGCACGCGCGGAAGTCGGGTTTTCACCCGACGCGTGTCTTCCAGGCGCCCACACGGTACCTCTCCTGCCTGAACGGCCACGTCTCGACGCTGACACCGGGCGGGGGATACGAGCCGCATATCGACGCCTACGACGTGGCCATCGTTCTCCTTCAGGGTGAAATCGAGACGGCCGGGGAACGGCTCGAAGACAATGGCATCATGTACTTCCCGGCCGGCGAGCCGCACGGGCTGCGTAATCCAGGCGAAACGGTGGCTGTCTATCTAGTATTCGAGTTCCACATGCAGGCGAAGACCTCGATGCCCGTCATAGGGGAACGTCGCAGTGAAGGCGCCCGGGAACCGGCCCCGCCGTCCGGCGCACGCGGAACCAGACCCATTTTCGTGATCGGTTGCGGCCGCAGCGGCACCACGATGGTGCAGCGCATCGTCAATGCCGCTCCGGGCACCGCAGTCTTCGGTGAGCACAACGGGTTTCTCCGGCCATTGGCGGAGGCTTACTTCGCCCAGCAATCGAAAGGCTGCTTCCGCCCGGCCGCGGACGATGCACAGTTGCGGGACGAAGTCCTGCGCAGGTTGAAGGACCCGACGGCGTGGCCCGGGTGGCTCAATCCTTACCGTAGGGAGGACCTTGACCGCCACTATGCCTCGTTCATCGCCGATTGCATCAATCCCGATTGGATTGCGGCGCCCCGCTGGGGTTTCAAGGAGATCCGATACGGCGCCTCGGACCGGGTCGTTGAGATGTTGCTTGAGTTGTTCCCGAACAGCCGCTTCGTGTTCGTCGCGCGCAACCCGGTCGACACGATTGCAAGCCAGAGACTGTGCGCTTTCGGGGAGTTCGAGGCGTTGTTGAATGACTGGATCTCCAGCAACGAAGCCTACTTGGCCTGCGTCGAGGACTATCCCGATCAATGCCACCTGGTGCGCTACGAGGATTTGGTCGGTTCCCCCGCCGAAGCCGTTGCTGGGCTGTACGACTGGCTCGAGTTGGAGGGCGCCTCGGCCGGGACCGTCGTCGTGGGCCTTCCGGAGGGTCGCTACCAGATGCGCGCTAATGGGCGTATGCCCCGAGAACTGCTGAGTAGCGACCGTCTTTCGAGAATATTCACGGAGGCTTACTCGCTCGCTAGGCGGTTGGGCTTGACGATGCCGATCCAACCCAAGCAGACCGAAAGCGTGGCGGTTGGCCTGAGCAGGGCCGGTGCCAGAATCGGGCCGTTTTCCAACGAACACGTGATCCTGTGCGATGCGCCTGCGTTGGCTTTGTGGGTCCTGTGCGACGGACGCCGCGACTTGGCCGCCATCGAGTCCGAAATGTCCGGCATAGTGAGCGCCGACGAGGTCTTTGCGGCCTTGCGCAAATTGCTGCTCGAAGATGCCATAACGCTCACACCGAAGGGGTAGTGAGGAAAGGCCCGCCGGTTACACGTCCTCAACAAGCTCAACCAGCTTCTGCCGATACAACGTCAACACGGTTTCGACAACTGCGTCGCGAACCTTCTTTTCGTCTTCCCCGGGGTAGGCGGACGCGAATTGACCTGCGATCTGCTCGATGGTGCTTTGGCCGTCGCACAGAGCCCAGATGGAGCAGGCGAGGTTGTCGAGGCGATGGCGCGTCCCGCCGCTGCAGAGCTCGACCGTCGATTCGTCGACGCGATTCAGGGCGAATTCGGCCGCACGCAGCGGTCGCCTGGCGGCGGCGAAGATGGGAGAAACGACAGGCTGGCTGCCGTTGCCGGCCCACCAGCCGCGGTCCAAACGGTCAGCCGGCGCACCGTCGCGATAGATGATCTCGAAGCGGGGCTCCACGGCGTCCAGCACCGCCGGCCGGCGCGGCGTCATCCGGTAGCGCTGAATGCGATCACCGTCGTCGGACAGCAACCGTCGCATCGCTGAGCGATGATTGTCCTCGGGGTCGCGCACCAGCACGTCGTCGTAGTAGTAGGATCGCCTGCCGGCAGCCAGCCAAGGGCGTACGCGCGGCCTGCCCACCAGGCGCCAGTCGGGCTTGACGCCTTTCAGGTGCCAGAACAGAGGCCCCGGTCCGCGCACGGTCGTCTCTCCCCGGTAGTTTGCGCGGACAGTGAACGAAGGCCGTTGCAGCAAGCCGCCGTGCCCTCCCCACGTAATGTCCTGCAAGATCGAGCGGTTGAGGTAGATGTGGCAGGGGTCGTAGTGCACCAGCCGTTGAGTCGTGTGATCGAAGTCGCCCCACATCTCCGCCAACTGCAGGCCTACCATCGGCGCCAGTTCCGTGATCTCGTGGAGCAGGGCGGCGTTGTATTCATTGAGAACATCGTCGGCATCCAGAAAGAAGAGATGGTCGCCGCGCGCGAGCCGAAGCAGCCGGTTGCGTGCCTCGATGGGGCCGAGCGGAATGCCTGTATGTCTTTGCACCTGGATATGCGGCCAGCTGTCCACCGCTTTCTCCAGTACGACGGCGGTTTCGTCCACGCTGGCGTCGTCGAGAACGATGATCTCCTCGAAATAGGGAGCGATGCTCCGGAGGCACAAGGACAGCGTGTAGGCGTCGTTGCAGGAAGGTATCAGAGCGCTGAGCGTGGCCATTGCCGGGGTCCGTGTTGGTTCCGAGCGGGCGGAATGACGGATGTATCGCGCCTTGCGATGAGTGGGATTCTCTTCCTTGTAGGGTTATAGTATACAGCCTCGTGACCCAGAGCATCGGAGTACCTACTCATGAAAGAAAGAGGCGACAAAGGCGGCAAAGGCAATAATGAGCAGCATGACGCGCAAAGTGTCGAAAACGGGAAGGGCGACGAGGCGGGCGGATCCCGGTTGTCTCCCGAGCAGAGGCGGGACGCGCTCCGCAGGATCCTGGCGGGGGGCGGTATCGTCATTGGCGCGGACGTGCTGCCCGACAAGTGGTCGAATCCGGTCGTGGACTCGGTCATCCTGCCCGCGCACGCCGCCACGTCGTTGGCTGACCCCTGCTCTTTGAGCGTCACTCCGGTATCCGGCGGCTACCAGGTGGTCGTGAGCGGTTTCGTGTCGCCGCCGAGCGGCGGTGTTGACTTGCAGATCCTGGTGGAGCTGTTGTCCGGGAATACGGTAGTGGACAGCGATACGACGAGCGCCACGAGCGCTGCCAACGGTCAGTATACGTCTCCGCTCGTCACGCTGACGGGCATCGGCACCAGCGTGCGCGCCACATCGAGCATCGACGGTATCGACCAGACTATGTGTCAACAACCCATAGCGGCGCCCACGACGACGTCCACGACGACGACCAGCACCACGTCCACGACTTTCACGTCCACGACGACGAGCTCTCTCGGCTGAATTCTTGATATGGGGTAGCTTTCTCCTGCCGGATGCGGTTCGCCCGGCTCGCCGCGCCGGTTTCGTTGTTGAGATTGCCGACGGGAACGTAACCTGCTTCGCTCGGGACGGTCGGGCGCGCCACCGTGTGGGTGGGGCCGCCGCCCTGTTGTGGCGAATGAGCGACGGTTCTCGGACGGTGGCTGAGCTGCGAGCCGGGCTTTTCGATCACGACGATCCGGATCGGAAGGACGACCGTAACGTAGATGCCATGCTCGCTGACCTCGCGAGCCGAGATTTGGTGAACATCAGTCCAGGTCCTTCGCATGGCAACGTCCCGCCAATGATCCGGATCGGATTTGCCGGCTTCCCCGTCGACTTCTCCGGGACTTCCAATTTCTTTTCGACGCTGCTTGCCAAGCGGGTCATGCCCTGGGTGGTCGCCCCGGCTTTGGAGAAGACAGATATTCTGTTCATCGCAAACTGTGAGCCTGTCCTTCCAGAGGTTCTGGTAAGGCAGCCGGAGGCGCTGCGGGTTGTCGTGGATGCCGGTGATGCATATCGTTTCGCGGACAGCGCCGATGTGTATATCGGCGAGCGCGAGCCGCCGGACGATGTGGAGTCCCATTTGCCGCTGGATCCCCGGGATTGGCTGAACACCGAGCGCTCCGCTTGGCCGGGCGAACGGGAGGCGGGCGCCTTGCTGAGGTTGATTCTCAGAGCCGATCAAGGTGCGGCTCCGAATCTCAGAGCCCGCAAGGAGGCGGTGCCGAAGCTCACGGTGGGCATGGCCACCTATGACGATTTCGACGGCGCCTATTTCACGGTGCAGGCTCTGCGAATGTTTCACCCGGAGGTAGATGCCGACATCGAAATCCTGGTGGTCGACAATAATCCCCGAGGCGCTGCGGGTGAGGCTCTGCGCCAGTTGTCGCACTGGATCCCGAACCTGCGTTACGTAGCATGTGATGAATTCAATGGCACGGCGATACGCGATCATGTCTTCCGGCATGCGAGGGGCAACGCCGTGCTATGCGTGGATTCACATGTGCTCATTGAGCCCGGCGGCCTGCGAAGGCTGATTGAGTATTTCGATGCCCATCCCGGATCCGGCGATCTGCTTCAGGGTCCCATGCTCTATGACGACCTGGCGAGCCTGTCCACCCATTGCGACCCCGTATGGCGCGGAGGAATGTTCGGTACCTGGGGCTGCGACCCGCGGGGACTCGACCGCGACTCGGAGCCCTTCGAAATACCCCTGCAGGGGCTGGGCGTGTTCGCCTGCCGCCGCGAGGCTTGGCTGGGCTTCAATCCCGCGTTCCGTGGCTTCGGCGGAGAGGAGGGGTACATTCACGAGAAATTTCGGCAGGCGGGACGGCGGACGCTGTGTCTGCCTTTTCTGCGGTGGCTGCACCGTTTCGCCCGACCCGGAGGCCAGCAGTATCCCAACCTGTGGGACGACCGGATGCGCAACTATCTGCTGGCCTGTGAGGAGCTGGGTCTCGATTGTGATTCGGTCGAAGACCATTTCGAAATGCACGTCGGACCGGAGCTCGTCGACCACGTGCGCAAATCATGGTTGATAGAAAGCGACAATCCTTTTCGATTCTTCGATGCCATTTACTGTATCAACCTGGATAGCCGGACGGACCGGTGGGAGGAAGTGTCGCGGCGATTCGTCAAGCTGGGTATTGACAAACTGGTTCGGCGTTTCAGCGCCATAGACACCGTAGAGAACCATCATGCCGGCTGTCTGCTGTCTCATAGGGCCATCATCGAGTTCGCAAGTCGCTGCGGCTTGGAGCACGTCCTGGTGCTCGAGGACGACGTAATCTTCCACGATGCAACGCTGCACTACCTGCGGCGTGCCGTGGCCGAGCTGCAAAAGATCTCCTGGCGGTTGTTTTATCTCGGCGGGGCGAGGTGGGGAAAGGAGTACCCGAAGGTACCGGGTTGCTCTTTCCTGGAACGACCTGACGGAAGGGGGCCGACGACCACCCACGCTATAGCCTACCATCACAGCAGCTACGACTTCCTGCTGAGTGCGCTACCAGAGACGCCGGAGGGAGTTCGGGAGTGGCTGACCAGGAACGCGGCAATCGACCAGTTTCTCAGCGGCGTCGACGGTCGGGTTGTGGTCAGCCCGGTCATTGCGACGCAAACCTCGCTAGCCCAGTACGAGGACGAGCTGCAGCGCCCGAGATTCACGATCTGAGCGCGCTCGCCATTGCCATCCATGGGCCGCCGGGATCGCATTTCTGATCCAAATCAACAAAGAGGCATAGATTCAGCTGCCCATGGTGAATTGGGTCGGGGATCGCCTTAGCATCGGACAGATGCACGATGACGGCAGCAAAGTCGGTGCCTGTGCAGGCGGTTGCGCGAATAGTCGTATACCCCTTGTTGACCTGAAGCACTGGAAAGTGAATGTCGAGATGAAACTGACCGTGCCTACATTGCAGAGCCTGAAATTCGTGGTCGCGGCACTCTTACCTCTGGCCGCGGCCGCCGATTGGATGACGTCCTCGGAAGTGTTCGAGCCGACCTACTACGCCGATCACAATCCGGACGTACGGGACCAGTTTGGCTACGATACCGGAAAACTCATGCAGCACCGGCGCACCCTTGGCATCAAAGAGGGGAGAGCCAGTTCGCCGGTCTTCGACGCGCGGTATTACCTGAAGTCGAATCCGGACGCCGCGAAGCAGGTTGGAGCGCAGAACTATCCGGGAGCCGCACAACACTGGTACGAGACCGGAATCAAGGAGGGGCGTCCCAGCAGTCCGGATTTCCACGTGCGTACATATCTGCAAAACAATCCGGACATCGCCAAGGCGCTGGGCCACCGTGGCAACGCGATCTCCGGTGGCATGTAGTCAAATCCATCCGAAGCGCT
>CAVSUY010000011.1:0-147241 GCA_963731035.1 uncultured Gammaproteobacteria bacterium
GGCTGTGGTGTCGGAACCGTTCAGCGGGTTCTCAGCGAAAGCAGGGAGGCTTCCGAGGCGCATATCCGGGGGTAGCGCGTACCCGGCTAGATCGACATTAAACGTCCGGTATGCGCGGTAGTGCGGACCATCGTTGCCGGCGGTACGAACTTCCGGAATCGGCCAGAAGCGGTCATTCATATACTGCGACACAACAGACGCCATCGGCTAGGAGCAGAACCCCACGATCAGCAGGGCTAGCCTGCGAAGTCGCGGCGTTGCCCGGGCCGTCGGACATCGCCGTTCCGGCTGGTTTCCCTGTCCGTGGAGCTTGCCTCAGCCAACCGCTTCCAGCGCTGTTCCCGGCGCAGGAACCGCGCGTATTGTTCGTGGTGGGCAAGTAGATTGTTCTTACGGTATGCCTCGATGTCGAACCCGAGCAGTTGGTTAATTGACTCGTCCGGTTCGCATTCCAGGATCAGGTGTACACGCGAGGTAGTACCGCGATTCGCGATGGAATGCAGGCAGTAGGTATCCAGGAACCATAACTCACCGGGCGACATGTGGTAACGCTTGCCCGCCACAACAATCTGTGCCCGGGGGTTCGTGGTGATCGGGACGTGCAAGGTCACGGCATCGTCCTGGTACCGGCCGACGCGGTCGATATGACCGACGATGTGCAGGCCAGGGGTGAGGTGGGCCAATCGGGCGTGGTGAACCCCGGCGGGAAACGTGCGCAGAAACGAATTCAGAGCCGGGCACAATGCCAGCGCCGGAAACGGACCGGGTTCGTCCCACAGGATTGCCTCCGGGTATGTCCCGGAAGCGCGGTTCGGCAGGCTGAATTCATGCACCCGCCACTGCGCCTCCGGCAATAACCGTAGGTCATCGGCCAGGTGATCGGCGTCGTACCGGGCCGACAACCGCTTCGTGGGCAACAGTGTGCTGGAAAAGTTCATGCCGAGTGTTCGCCTACGCTGCGGTGGGACGCATCCTGGCCGTACGCTCAACCGTGCCCCGCCCCGGTTTCTTACCACAGGTCGACCTGACCACGTAAGCGGCGTGGGCGCGGGCAATGAATGAACCGGATGTCGTTTCCGCGTGCGACATCATGACCGCGCCGGCGACGACACATTCAATACTCCGGGCCATGGGCGACTTACAGGACCGCGTCGCATCCTTTCGGCGTAGCGAGATAACTGGAATCATAGCTTCCGCTACACGGCGAGGTACTGTTGCAGATGCCTCCCTGGATCTCCGAGCAGTCTGGTGTGATGGTTCCCTCGATCCACCTGTCGGCGCCGAGGGCGAAACTAAAGGTGCCGTCCGGCGAAGGGGGGCCATTGCCGGAATCGGTGCCGACCGTCGCCATGACCGTGCCGGCGCTTATCGTGACAACGACGTTGCCATCAGCGTAATCGCAGAAGGTGCCGCTGCAACCGCTGATGTTGGCGTGGGCAGGCAGCAGCACGGCCTCGACAACTGGCCGGGTCCATTCCCCTGGCAGGATCTCACCGGTGCCGACAGCGGCGCTGAGCACGGCGGTGGTAGTAAGCAGTTTACGGCGACTTGTGTTCTTTGCGGATTGTTCCGGCTTGTCTTTCAACCTCTACCCCTTGTTTTGGTGATGGTGGCGGATAGAAAGGATAGCCCACACGTCTAGCGGTCGAAAAGGTGCGTCCAGACAGGACGTCCGTGGGCCATTTGGAGAAGCATACTTCACTTGCACCCTTGATGCACTTTAGCAGGAGGTTTCTCGATCCTCTACATTCACCGTTTCTCTCCGCTGGGGTGTTGTTCGACAAACGCAATGGGCGAGTTCAAGGCTGAACGCGGCCGATGCCCCGACGGACCTCCGTAAAGGCCCCGTCCCATTTGGCCGTCCGGCCGGTCACTTGGGCCAGTCAAGCGCATCACGTCTACGATGTCTTAGGGATGCGTCGGTTGTCGGTGCGTACGCGTGATCTTCCGTGGGCGAAGGCATGACACCTTGTCCGAGCGCCGGATGCGGGAAAACCGCACGTCCGGTGCGATGAGCGGAATGTGGAAACGGAGCTACGATCCGGCTAGTGAGGCACCGCCAGACGAAAGGGGCGGGCATAGATAGGCCACACCTACCGCCACCGCGCCACATCTCGACTCTACCCGATTTTGTCGATGAGGGAGTTGTTAGCGCCAACACCTTGTTGTGTGCGACATTGATCCTAGCTAGGGGTCCCGCTCTTGCTCCGAGGACGAATACGGCCTACAGTACACCGAGAAGGCTGCCGTGAATTGCCGCAATCAATCGGTTGGCTCGATGATTTACTGACTGAAACTCTGAGGAGGCGAGCATGACCACTGATAAAAAAAGCGGCGATACGTCGACGACTTCCGGCCGACGCAGACTGCTGAAAGTCTTCGCCGGCGGCGGTGTCGTCGCGACGATTCCGGTGCACTGGGTCCGCCCGGTAGTCGATAGCGTGATGTTGCCGGCGCACGCCCAGACTTCCGGGTGCCTTTTCTATGGGATAACCGGGTTCCGCGACGACGAGTTCAGCCCAAATGAACGGGCGACAATCTGTGTCCAGGTCTGCGGCGATCAAGTCTCCGCCACATTTCAGACGGACTTCGATGGAGTCTCGTATACCCGGCGGACGGGGACGTTTACGAACGGTCAGGGAACGATGGTGGCCACGGTCATCGGACCCAACTGCTCGCCACCGCCACCAAACCGTACGGCGACGCTTACGAACATCACGCCGTCCACCCTCACGTACACCATGCAGCGCGGTGCAAACGCCCCCGCAGGTCCGCTGGTCGCGACACTCGATGCGATGTCAAGTTGTCCGACGTTCATTCCAGTGACCGGAGATTGCACCGTACCGTAACGAACGTCCACGCGAGGGGACGATCCTCGGTCGCCCGGAGGTACCGCCCAAGCTCGAACGGGCAATCCTGAAAGCGAGGAAGAACGGCACAGGAATGATTGCTATTGCCAAACGGGCGGGCTGTGGTGTCGGAACCGTTCAGCGCGTCCTCAGCGAAAGCAGGAAGGCCTCTTAGGCGCATTCTCTGGGGTAGTACGCTCACCAGCAGCTAGATCGAGATCGGACGTCCACTACGCGCGGCATGGCGGACTGTCGTGCCCGCGCGCGGCAACGTCGGCCTACGGCCATAACCGGCCGTCCGCTTCGAAAGCTCCATCCATGCTGCCCCGGAAACGGTAACGTCCTCTTCAAAGACATCATGCTCTACAGCCTGCTTGCACATTTCCATTTGCGCGGCCGGGCAGCAAGGATTACGGTGCATTGTTCCGACGGCGGCAACGAGATACTACTGTCGATTTCCAAATATGATTTCAACTGGCAACCAATATATGCATTAGCTCCGCCGAAACTCATACCCAGCGGAACACGCGTCGTGCTGGCCATGACCTGGGACAATTCGGCACAAAACCCTGCCAACCCTGATCCCAACAAAACCGCATTCTGGGGCGATCAGATCTGGGAAGTAATGAACGTCGGCTGGTTCCGCTTCCGGGCAGACGATGACGATGATCGTCGCAAGGCCGCACTGGAATCCGCAGGTCGGCAGTTAGTAGACGCGTCCAAAGACAAACATACTTCTGCCGCGCATCAGGTACGCGATATTTCGACGCACCGAAACAAGGCTAAGACGGGTCGACACCGTTTTGATCGAACCCGAATTTTGATGGGGCAGGTCCGGCACGATGAACAAATCTCGTTGCGCCGGATTCATCCGCCGATGGCTGCTTTCAGCGTTTCGCGAGACGGGTGATCAGCTCCTGCGACCCGTTGATCAGATCCCGCATCAAATCGGCAACCGGCTGATTGCGGATCAGGCCAACACCCTGCCCTGCCCACATCGACATAAAATCAGTATCGTTGCGCTCGGCACCGGATTTGCGCAGGTCACGCGAGACCGAGTATTGCGCCGGATACGGCAGAAAAGTTTCGTTCAACGCCTCGACCTCCTCGATGTAGCGGTTGCGTATGCCGCGGGCCGGCCGCCCGGACAGCGCTTTCGTCACCTTGGTATCTTCGGCTGCGGCGCGTTGCAGTGAAGCCCGCCAACCGTCGAGCACCGGTGTTTCCGGGCAACCGAGAAACGCAGTGCCCATCTGAACGGCAGAAGCACCAAGCGCAAGACAGGCGACTATGCCGCGCGCGTCCATAATGCCGCCCGCCGCGATCACCGGCACTCTGACCGCATCGACAACCTGCGGAACCAGCGCCATCGTGCCGATCAATGCCTTTTCGTAATCAATGGTAAACGTACCGCGGTGGCCGCCGGCTTCCGACCCTTGCGCGATGATGGCGTCGACACCCGCCTCTTCGAGGGCTATTGCTTCGGCAACCGTCGTCGCCGAACAGAGCACTATTGCGCCGCCAATGTGTGCTTTTTCAACGGCAGCCGGGTCGGCGCCAAAATGAAAACTGATGACCGGAACTTTCTCCTCGACCAGAACGTCGAGCTGATCATCGAACGGACCAAACATCGGCCCCGGATCTGGAACGGCGCCGAGACTGAATTCAGCATGATATGCAGCGAGCTTTTCCGCAAGGCGCGGACCCGGACGGACATCGCGGTCGAATTCTTCGGTGTGCGCGGCAAACAGGTTGACGTTGAACGGGCGCGCGGTATCTTCCCGGATTGCTGCGACCGTTTGACGCAGCTTTGCAGGCGAAGAACCGGCAGCACCAAAACTTCCGAGGCCGCCGGCGTTGCTGACCCCGGCAACGACGAACGGATTGGTGGCGCCCGCCATCGGCGCCTGGATGATCGGATGTTCAATGCCAAGCAGATCAAGTACTTTTCTGTCATTCCACATTTTGCATTTCCGTCAGCGGCAAAGCGCGTACAAAAAACGCCGGCACCAGGCTTTGCGTGTCCGCGCGGGTCAAGAAGTTGAGAGTGCCCGCTCAGATGTCCGCCCAGGTGTCTTGAACGGATGCTCCTGCTCGCAAGGGCGGGTCAGTCGCGTATGTCCGGAATGGGTTGGTTGCGCCGCTCCATCGTTGATTCGTAGGCGTCCGGAGAGCACCGCGTAGCGGACCTTCAAACCCGACGTTAGGAATGTCGGCCTGCGGCCAGCAGCGGTCGTTCGATAGGAAGAAGATGCCGCCCCGACGGGCGGCTTACCTATGATTCTGTAATCAGGCAATGCACTGGTTTATAGATGTAACACCTTGCGTAACCGGAGCGTTGAAATTACCTATGTTAGTCATAGTACCATCTATTCTGAGGCAACTCTCAGTTACACTGCCGTTTACCTGTTGGTTTGCAGCGCTAACAAAAATGACAGGAAAAGAAAACGAGCCATCAGCGGCCACGGTGCCACTGCCCGACCAAGGACCAACCGCCGAGTCACCCTCCATTATAATTGTGCAATCACTACTTACTTGTGCGCTTCCATTGATCTCATTTTGACCGAAATCCAAATTGCAGAACACGCCCTCGCAACAGACCAGTGACGTCTCCGCGTGCGCAGGAAGTGCAACTGAATCGACCATTGGACGAGTCCACGACTCAGGCAGCGTTTTCCCGGTGATGACTGCACCGCTTCCCGCAGCGATTGATTTGAGCAGTTTTCGGCGCTTTTTATCGGACATTGCATTCTCCCCTGGTTCGACGTGTGCAGGTCGATAGACCATACCAATTCCTGCACAAAATGTCTGCACTTGGAACGGCCGCTTCGGGTTGGACGCGGTCGGTCGACCCTGTCGAGCTGACAGTCCGGGAACTGGCCAGCAGCGGACGGTCCCCGTATTTCACCCGAATGAATCGGATTCCTCCGCCCTTCTAGCCTGTTCAGGTGAGAGCGAATCCCACCTTCCTTTCTCACGGTGCCATTTTGGCCGTTTTTCAGGATCGAACTCCTACGGTGGCCTCACCTACAAGGTACAGAGCGTTAGTCCCACGAAGGGGGCAAATCGGGGCTGCTTCGAAAGCCAAATGGCATGTTTGCGGGAGACTAGCATCTCGGATCATCCCACAACTGCGCCGTACGCAACGCTAGTGCTCCATCGTAGCCTGCAATGAGGTCCCGCCCCCCCAGCCGGCCGAATGTCTTCCATTGCATACCCCTGGGCTTCTCCTCGATCGGCTCCAAGAGGTGGGAACTGGCGCCCAGCCGCTTCCCGCTTCCAGACCGGCCGGGCTTCGCCTCAGGACCCATCCGTCTGCCGCTCGCTCTAACTGCTGTGGGGCAAGCGGCACTCGCCCTCGCGCGCGTAAGTGGATTCCGAAAAGTAAAACACTGATTTACCGTGTGCATAGGCCAAGGCTCCTCACCATCTACAGGGATGAGTCCGGCATTCACGGTCTATACAGTCATTTGTCGTCCTTGCTCACGAATACAATATCCGGGAAATCCCCCTGCTGGCTGCCCTCCCCTATCCATTCGGCAGTGCCGGCGGCCTCGTCAATCATCGCCTCGAACGCCCTCAACCTCTTGGGCGCACCATTGTAGTCATACACCTGCTTATTCAGTTGACCGGCGATCTCAACCCCCACTGTGCAGCTAGGCAGATCCGTCGTATGGACACCGACAGGCTGCACCCACCCACCGGCATTCCAGTCCAAGACGCTGCAGTGGGTATAGGATTCGGCCATCTCAAAAAAGTCGATCTCAAAGGCTTCCCGCAGCAACTTCAGGACATCCTCTGGGTCGATGGTCCTTCGTTGCGTCCCCAATATGTCAACATAATCTCTGCCTTCGTAGACCACCTCGCCGTCGCCAGAGATGCGAACCGAGTACACGGGACATGATCCGTAACACATGTCTCGCCCCAGGGCTATTTCGACATCCGTCAACTGAAATGGAGATTTTATTTCCACGCTATCCGTAACCCGCTGATGGTTGATTCAAGCCTACCAATTCTATCCAGAGCACCCAATGCAAGGAGGTCGGGTAGTGATGATCGGGGTCTTACCTGGCCCACGATTATCTACCCATTCGGGGTCCCAAGCCGTCTTCTGCAATGCGCGCCTTGCGCGCGCGTATGGACTCGGAAAACTACAACACTGTTTACCCTATCTGCAGTCTAATTCCTTCTCCAGAGTCGTCTTCCGGCGCTAAGAAAATGTTCCCAGCCTCCGACAGAACGCTCCGCAGAGCACGCTTGATACCAACATAGATGTCCGTCCCGTTTTCGAACTTCCACACCGTCGTCGGAGACGTGCCTGCGAGCTCGGCCAGTTCTCTGATCCCAATTCGGAGAGCCGTCCGGGCCATCCTGCATTGCGTCGGCGACAGTGCCTGAAACCTCTTATACATACCGCGTGTACCCTGGACCCGGTCATACACACCTGGCTGCTTGGGACCGTGACCAATTCGTGACACGCACCACTCTAGACTGGTCCTCCTGTGTCACTTTCAGTCACGTTTGCGTGGACCGGCAGTGCGTAAGTCATTGATTTAGCTCATGCCTGGAACCCAACCATCGACTGAAAATCCCCGTCCCGGCAGTTCGATTCTGTCCCTGGCCACCATAACTTAGCTTAAAAAACAGACACCCGACGGCCACGGCGTAGAAATCATCTCGGCGTCAACCGCCATTGGACGATCGGCTTTACGGCGGCGAGTTAGCGGAAGTGATAAAAATAATCATTCAAGTACTTGATGATGCTATCGGTTTCGCTGATTGAGAAGTGTTTCTGCGCCATGTGACCGCAACCCTGCACCTGTTGTTTCAGCTCATCCAAAGACTGAACGGCGTGGTCTTCGCGAGTATAGATACTGATGTCATGGCATGTCATACAGCTAGCGTTGTGCAAACGCTTGCCCTCGGCGCTGTCGCCCGGCAATGCAGCATGGGCGCCTGATGTCAACACGATCACTAGGGACACGCATGGTATGTATTTCATAGGTGGCTCCAATGGTGACTCTTACACTTGTTGCATCCCTTCGCGACGGTACCTGCCATGTTATCCTCGAGCCGCTCGAGTTTATATACAGGGCGTACCGTATGCCGCTACAACCACGAGCGACCGCACAGTTCGCTCGACTATCAACCCCCCGCCCGAGCTGCCGCTCACCCAGCGATCAGCGTCAACGGTACGACGTCAACCCTCACTCAATAGGTGGCAGCAGATTACCGTAGCAGGTCAACGGGGTTCACTGGAATCGTGAAACTACGGGCTGAGAAAAAATCCTTTGCTTTTCATCACAGTCGCATATTATGTAACATTACTATTTCTCATGACCTTGATTACTGACGCGACGTCTTCTTCGCCGTAACCAGCTGCTAGAGCGCGTTTAAAAAAGCTTGAGATAAAATCAGGAACTTCACTGTTAATTTCTGCATTCTTTGCCTGGCTTTGTATTCTTTGTAAAGCTCCATCCCACACAGCCAATGTTGCACCAGGTTCGTCATATTTCCCCGAACGAACTACCTCTATTGGTCCCCTTGCAATGCTGCCCTCGGGAAACATTTCAGCAAATCTTCCAACGCTGATGTTTTCTGCCTCACAAATATGTGCACCGTGAATGACACCAAGATAACAACAGAGATCGTATGTAAGCAGGGCCATGTCGAGGGCGGCTGCACCTTTAATATTTGAGCCCAGGTATCGAAGATCACCTCCCAGGCATTTAAGGAAAGGAACGCATCGGTTATAGGCTTCTTCTGGTCCTGAAAAAAGTAGCTTTGCGTCCTTATCACCAATGCCCTCAGGATAGGGCATGATTGCACCATCGATATACTCGCAATCAAATCTACGAATGAATTGCCCAAATTCGCCCGCTTCTTTAGGAGATCCCGTGCTGAGTTGAACTAGGATACGGCCAGGCAAATATTGCCCAAGATCATTTTGCGAAACTAGGGCCTTGGAAGATTCATAGCTATCTATGCAAATAACGATAATTGGACTGACCGCAACAGCTTCAGATACGCTGGATGCGCCACTGGCACCGAGTACAAGGAATGGCTCAATTTTTGACGCAGTCCTGTTCCAGACAGTAACGTCGTGCCCCGCCCCAATAAATGCACGGGCGAGTGCGCTTCCCATCGCGCCGAGCCCAATCATCGTTAGATCAGTCATGATTCAGTCCCCTTGGATGACGGAGTCGCATAACATTGAGTGAACGGAAGATTGTAGTGTCATCACACGGCACTTACCCGGATAACACACACCGGGAGCAGCTGCCACCCAAATTTCAGCCCTGGATCACATATGGTTGTTGCGTTTGTGCAGCGCAATATGCGGCAATCCGCCAAAACCGGACCACCGACGATACGTGTTTTAGCGGACGCATAGTTCGACTGGCCGAAAGCGCCCCAGCGCGACTCCGACGAGAGGTTCACGATCGCCCCCAGCGCCTACCTCTCTCATGGCAGGTTTGAAACGGATCGCTTGTCAGCATCCCGATGCAGCGCATGGCCGATCCGTCTGAAACTACCTCGACGGTAGCATTCCTGGTGTCGGATGATCCCGGCTCTGTCGCTGGGCAAATTCTGGGAGGCAACGGCCGCTCGGCACTCTAGGTCCAAACATTGCTCCAATGGAGGCCTCGCACAGTCGCAACAGAAACTACACGTTCCTACCAACAAAAGCGGGCCCTTAAGGGGGCCCGCCAATGCTGTTCCAATGCCTCGTAGGGTTATGGGGGACTATTCGACGCTCCTATCCGTAGCCTCCCTTTCCGCTCGGCTTGACTAGGACCAGAGTGACGATGAGGTAAACCACTCCTCCGGCCACTGCCGCTGGCAACGATGCCGTGATGAGCTCGTACGGCGACCGGCTTGCGTATGACAGAGGGTTCAACAGATAGATGTAGGCGAAGAAACCCGCGGCCATGCCAAGCAGAGCAGCCGGATTGAAGCCGCCCCAGTAGTAGTAGGGTGCGCTCTGCGAGCTGTCATACAACGCCCTCAGGTCCAGCCGCTGCTTGCGCAGCCATAGGAAGTCGACTATCTGGATGGCGCACAGCGGCGCGAAGAACACCCCGATAAAGGCGAGGAAAGTGCCGAAGTTGTTGAAGAACAGATTCGGCACGATGACCCCGATGAAAGCCACCGGCACCAATGCGAGCAGCAAAGTGACCTTCCAGGGCAGCTTCTCCACCCCCGGTACGCTCTTCAGACCTACCGCCGTAGCATACACGCCGACAATCGCCGTTCCGAGGTTGGCGGCAATAACAAACAGCAGCGCGATGGCACCGTAGAAGGTGCCTCCAAGCTGCACCATCCATGCCGAGGGATCGGAGGTCTGAAGGGCCAGGATGGCCGCCAGACCAATCACGCTCAGCAGCGGCACCGGCAGTCCCATGCCGAGCATCGCCGGCATGGCAGCCTTGTGAGCGTTCGGGGACACGCGCACCATGGCGCCGATATATGGCCACCACGACAACAGGCTGACGATACCAATCTCCAACCCCGTGGTGTAATCCCAGTGCGGGTCGCCGGAGGTGTAGGCGGGCTTCGCTTGGGCCAGCGTGTCGGTCTCGTTGGCCAGCAGGAGGTAGACCATCCAAATACCTACGCCGACGATGAAGAAGAACAGAACGTTCGACAGGCGCTCGATTCCGGTCTTGCCTTGCAGCAGGACGCCGAAAACCACGGCGCAGGCGACCAGCGTCGAGACCGACAGGACGATCGCATCGGAACCCCCACCCGTGAGGCCTATGGTGTTGAACAACTGGACCACTGACTTGCCGAAGAAGATCAACAGCAGGGAATTCCACCCGATGATCGATGTGTACTGTAGGAACACAGTGATGATCCAGCCGCGGCTGCCGAACTGCGGCCGGGCCGCCACGATGGAATCGATGCCGTATCGGGTCGCCGGCGGCACCACGGCCAGGGTTACCAGAAACATCCCGATCATCGAGCCGGCGGTCATGGTCGCGAACCCCTGCTTGAGGCCCAGGTAATAACCGACGTACTCGCCGATGATGTAGCACCAGGTGGCCGACGCGGCAACTAGGAGCACAACTCCAAGCTCCAACTGACCCCAGGTGCGCTCGGACTTGAGCAGCGGCCAGTTGGTTTCGTCGGCAGTGTCTTTCATTTGCTCGTTCATCAGCTCCACCCCCACCAGAGAAGAAGAATGGGGCAGATCACGCCGGTCAGCAGGAGCAGCGCCCAATCCATGCCGGTGAACCCGGTTCCCTGGTTCTCCATTTTCTCCAATTCGGATATCCGCCTTTCCAGTTCTGGCGGGAAGGTACCGTTAGACATGACTCGATCCTCCGATCTGTTTTAGTGATACAGCGGCCGGCCGTCAGTCGCCGGGGTACATTTCATCGGCCGGATAGGGGAACCACCAGAAGTCCTGTGACCCACAATCCGGATCGATCATCACGGTCTTGGTTGCCCGGAAAGTGTCCAGGCCCTCGGGGCCGAGCTGGCGGCCGAGACCGCTCAGCTTGACGCCACCGAAAGGACCAGCGTCGTTGTCCAGCAACGGCGCGTTCACCCAGACCATTCCGGCCTGCAACCTCTCTGCTCCGTGAATACCTTCGGAAAGCTCACGTGTGTAAATGTTGGCGCCCAGACCGTATTGGGATCGGTTGGCGAGTTCGATGGCTTCTTCAAAGCTCTTAACCCGGCACAGTGGCGCAACGGGTCCGAAACTCTCCTGCTGAAAGATCGACATGCCTGGCTCGCAGTCCACCAGCACCGTCGCATCGACGAACCAACCGCGATCCAGCCCTTTGGGGCGCCCGCCTCCGACGACGGTCCTGACGCCGTCGGCGGTGGCCCTTTCGAGGATGGCCTCGTAGCGGTTCCGCTCCTTGGCGGACACCATCGGCCCCATGTCGACCTTGTCTAGCCCGTTTCCCACGCGGATCAACTTCGTCTGCTCGACGAGCTTGTCGGCGAATTCGTCATATATGGACTCATGAACGTAGAAACGCTCGGCCGAGACACAGATCTGGCCACAGTTCATGAAAGCCGAGAAGGCGGCCGCGCGTGCCGCTACGTCCAGACGCGCGGAGGGCATGATCACGAACGGGTCGTTGCCGGAGTTCTCGATCAAGCAGCGTTTCATCAGGCCGCCGCAGGTGCTAGAAACGGTTCGGCCAACCGGCACGCTGCCGGTGAATGCGACGACATGGGTATCCGGGTGCTCGACCAGCCGGCGCCCGACCTCTCCGGCGCCGGACAGCACCTGGAACAAACCGCTCGGTAGCGGCGAGAAGGCTTCGGCGAACAGCATGGTCGTGATGGTCGTGTACTCCGACGGCTTGACCACGACGGCGTTGCCGGTGGCGAGCGCGGCACCGGCCTCCCAGGCCAGCAGTACCATGGGGTAGTTGAACGGCAGGATCAGGACCGCCGTGCCGAGCGGCTGTTTCAGGGTGTAATGAAATTGTCCTTCCACGGCGGGGCCCATCACCCGGCCCATTTCGCTCCGGGCGATCTCCGCGCTGTAGCGAATGGAGTGTACGGACCAGCCCACTTCATCGACGGATTCCTTGTAGGGTTTGCCCATTTCGCGCGTCAGGGCTTCGGCGAGCTCCGATGTCCGCTTCTCCATTTCGTCGGCGACTTTGTGCAGCACCTTGGCGCGGTCCAGGGCCGACCATCGGGACCAGCTCTTCTGCACCTCGTTGGCCCGCTTGACGGTCTCGTCAATCTCGGCGGGCGTGACGTTGGTGATGGTTCCGATTACCGCCTCGGTGGCGGGGTCGATCACGTCCAGCCCATCCGTGCCCTCGCTTTGGCGAAAAGCACCGTCGACGTAGACGTGACCGCTCAGTTCTTGAAAACGTCGTAACACGTCGCTCATTGGGTCACCTCATTTTGCGTTCAGCTCTTGATGCGCTCGTTTTGGGGATCGAAGAACGGAGAAAGCTGCGCCTCGGCCTCGTAGCGCTCGCACGCCACCTCGACCTGGAAGTTACCCGAAGACAGAAAGTCTCGGGTCACGCCGTCGAGACAGTGCACGTAGCCCATACCGAGCGAGGCATCGATACGATGCCCGTGACCACCCGAGGTCACGGAACCGACGATCTCGCCGTTTCGAACGATGGGTTCCTCGTGATACACCAGCGGCGCATCCTTTCCTCCGGCCAGCCTGATCTGCACCAGCCTCTTCGTGGGGGTCCCGCGGTCCTTCGCCCGCAACAGCACCTCCCGGCCGATGAACCCACCGGGCTTGTCCAAGGCCACCGCGAATCCCAGGCCGGCCTCCAGCGGCGTGTCCTCCTCGCCGATGTCGTGGCCCCAGTGCCGGTACCCCTTTTCCATGCGCAGGGAGTTGATGGCGAAAAAGCCCGCGTGTCGCAACCCGTACGCCGGCCCGGCCTCGACGATACGGTCGAACACATGCGCCGAGAATTCGGCGGGGATATAGAGCTCCCACCCGAGTTCTCCCACGTACGTCAGTCGGGTGGCGCGCACGCGCGCATAGCCGATCTCGATTTCCGCACTGGTGGCGAAGGGGAAGCGGTCGTTGCCGAGGTCTTCCCCGGACAATTGTTCCAGCAGGTCGCGCGATCGCGGTCCCATGAGCGCCAGCATGGTCAGACCGGATGAAACATCCGTGGCGACCACCCGGGCTTCGTCCGGGATGTGCCGCACGAGCCAAGAGAAATCCCGTGTCTGCGAGCTCACGATCGTGACAACCATGTAAGCCGTTTCCGAAAGGCGGGTCACGGTCACGTCGGCTTCGATTCCGCCGCGGTCGTTGAGCCACTGCGTGTAAACCACTTTCCCGCCCGGCACATCCACGTCCCCGGCGCAAAGCCGGTTCAGCACCGCGCAGGCATCGGGGCCCTCCACGCGGAATTCGGCAAAGCAGCTTTGATCGAAAAGAGAGACGGCCTGTGTCGTATTGAGGCATTCGGCGCGGGCGTTCTCGAACCAGTTCTGGTGTCCGAACGAGTATTCGATGCCGGCACCCGGCTCCCCGAAAAATCCTGGGCGTTCGTAGCCAGCCAACTCGGTCATGGAGGCTCCTGCGGCCAGGAGCCGTTCGTGAAAAGGGCTGCGCCGCACGCCTCGCGCGGTCTCGTACTGCCTGTAGGGCCAGTGCACCTTGTAAAGCAGTCCAAGGGATTCCGTCGTTCGATCGAAAAGGAAGTTGCGGTTGGACTGGAAAGGATGCATCCGGCGGACATCGACGTCGGAGAGGTCCGAAGGAGGATGACCGTCTCGTATCCATTCCGAGAGCGCCTTCCCCACGCCGCCGGAGGAAAGAATGCCAACGGAGTTGAAGCCGCACGCGCAATACAGGTTTCGCACCTCCGGCGTTTCGCCCAGGAGATAGCGATTGTCCGGCGTAAAGCTCTCGGGCCCGTTGAAGAAAAGCTGGATCCCCGCCGTTTCCAGCACCGGAACCCGCTTGACCGCCATATCCAGAATAGGTTCGAAATGATTGAAATCGTCCGGCAGGGAATCGAAACAGAAGCCGTCGGGGATGCCATCATACCCCCACGGTTTGGCCTCGGGCTCAAAACAACCGAGCAGAAACTTGCCCGCGTCCTCCTTGAAGTAGGAGCACTCGTCGGCCACGAACAGGACCGGCAGATCACTGGGAAGGTTCGGAATGGGCTCGGTGACGATGTAAAAGTGCTCGGCCGCGTGCAAAGGCAACGAGACACCGATCCGGGCCGCGAACTCGCGGGACCACATCCCCCCCGCGATCACGACCTTGTTGGCCTTGATTGCACCGTCTTCCAGCTCGATGCCGGCGGCCCGCCCGCCGTCGACGAGTACCCTGCGCACCGGCGTGTTTTCCAGGATTTGCACGCCGTGCTGTCTGGCGCCGGCGGCCATAGCGGTAGCGACATCAGCCGGATTGACCTGCCCGTCCCTGGGCATCCAGATTGCCCCGGCGAGATCGCTTGTTTCTACCAGCGGCCAGCGCTCCAGGATCTCACCCGGCTGAAGCACATACGCCTCCAAGCCGAAATTCCTGGCCATGGACACACCGCGTTTCAACTCTTCAAAACGCGCCGCGGTCGTGGCCAGCCGCAAGGATCCGTTGCGCTTGAAGCCCGTCGCGTGACCCGTTTCCGTCTCGAGGCTGCCGAACAGCTCACCCGTGTATTTGGCAAGCTCGGTCATGTTCCGCGTGGCCCGCAGTTGCGTCACTAGCCCGGCTGCGTGCCAGGTCGTGCCGCAGGTGAGCTGCCTGCGCTCACACAAGACGACGTCATTGATCCCCACCTTGGCTAGGTGGTAGGCGATGGCACATCCGGCTACACCACCTCCCACAATCGCGACATCGACTTGACTTGGTACGGTCAAACGGATTTCTCAAAAATCAGATTGTGCACTATCATATATCATGTTAATGAATAATAATCACTCTTTCTTCACATAGGTGATTTATCGAAGGAAATCTGATAGTTATGACGACAGCGCGCGGGTCAAGGCCACTCGAACACGTCCGTCCCCGTGGCCGCGCAATGAACTTGGCCGTAAAAACCAGTACGATGCCCAAGCAGGCTTCGATCGTGCGAGCGATTACCTTGGCCGGCCGAAGACATCAAGAACCCATGTATGACATCCCAACCACTGTGATCCAGCAATGACGGTAATCCCTTTAGGCAGTCATCGGGGCGAGATCGCGCCCCGCTCCCGCCGGAAAGCCCCGAGCTCCCCGGCCTCACCGGCCCCGGCCGGCAGGGGTCGCTGACGTGTCGGCCAATCTCGCGGAACTGGGGGATATCGACGAACGCGTCGGACGGGAAATCCGACATCTACGGAAGGCGCGCGGGGCCACGCTGACAGATCTGAGCAAGAAAGCAGGCCTGTCTCAGGGTTACCTCAGCCAGATCGAGCGTGGGATCTCCAGTCCCTCGGTCAAGGCACTCCACTCCATCAGCCGCGCACTGGGTGTCACGATAAGCTGGTTCTTCTCGCCGTCGGCCACGACAGACGCGGAGCTCAGGGACTTCGTCGTGCGCGCCGACAACCGGCGCAGCCTGAAATTCAGCAGCGGAATCATCGATGAGCTGCTGTCACCAAATCTGGGGCGCAAGATAGAGTTGCTTCGTTGCGTGTTTCCACCGGGTGCAGAAAGCGGCTCCGAACCGTACACCCACCGCGGCGAGGAAGCTGGAGTCGTGATGTCCGGAACCTTGAACCTATGGCTGGGAGACAAGCATATCGTGCTCAAGGAAGGAGACAGTTTCGCTTTCTCCAGCGACACGCCGCATCGTTACAACAACCCTACCGAGCAGGAAGCCGTCGTAATTTGGGCCATCACGCCGCCCTCCTACTGAATGGCCTAAACTCTTCGCCGTTCGATATTTGCCTTTCCACTACAAGGTAGGTGGAGTTAGTCCCTCAAAGGGGACAAACCCAAGGATTTCTTACGGCGTATAACACCGCATCGCGAGATTACCGGCGCCAACTACCGAACTTGTCACATCTGTTTCCGCGAGATTTTGTAATAGAAGTCCACGCTCTAAGGCAATGGTTGAATGGCTACTGTAGAAGTAATTTGGGGGACAAATTATCTCATCGACCGATTGGCACTCACGCCACAGTGGAACGTTCGCTACACGCTGAAAACTCCGTACCGGGATGACACCACCCACATCCTCCTCGCGTCGGTGGACTTCATCGCCCGGTTAATCCCCTCTAGTCGTCAAACACGGCGTCGACCGCATGTTCCGACTCAACAGCCGCTTCGGGTTGGTTGCTGCCGCTCCATCGCTGATTCGTAGGCGCCCGGAGTGCACCGCGTAGCGGACCTTCAAACCTGACGTTGGAAATGTCGGCCTGCGGCCAGAAGCGGACGTTCGAGACGTTCTGATACGCTGCGCCCAGGGTAGCGCGGTTCACCCGTGACATCCTTGGCCTGTGGGACTGCGTCGATACCTGTCCAGAGCACAATTTGACTCTGTACGGATCAGAACAAAAGCCATGGTGCCTCTGTGCTTCGACATGGTATCTTCGTTGCCAGAAGACGCCAGCGAAGTGAGTCAGGATTCGAGGCAACCTATATCGTCTGAGGGAAACGGCATGACCCCAATCAATCCAGTGCGACTGCTCGTTATCCTATGTCCCTTCGCCATTCCTTCAATGGCATTTGGCCAATCCACCGTATCTCCCGAAGACGCCATCAACCACGTAGGAGAGCATGCCATGGTCTGCGGGAAAGTCGCGGGTACCATGCAATTCGTGAAGTCCCCGGCTCGCTCGTTGTTCTTGTATCTGGATCGCCCGTACCCGACACCGGTATTCATGGCCCTGATCCCGGGCCGCGATCTCCCCAACTTTCACGATCCCAGATCACTGAACGGTCAGAATATTTGTGTTAAGGGCCTGATCAAGAACCACAAAGGCAAGGCCGCGATAGTCGTTAAGGAACCATCCCAGATATCCAAACAATAGGCGGAGCGAAGCCACCACCTGGCTGACCTCAATGAGTATCGAGCCGCGCGAGCTGGACCACGTGGTGCTTCAGGTCGGCGATTTCTAGAAGGCGCTGCTATTCTATTGCAACGTTCTCGGCTGCACGGAGGAGTGCCGCTCCGCGAAAGTCGGACTGATCCAGCTTCGGGCGGACAGGAGCCTGATCGACCTCGTCGATATCGGTGGAGAAGCATTCCGACCTACCGCATCAAGGTCAGCGAGCAGGGCATTGCCGCTAGGCCTGGACGCCAGGCCACACGCTCAGTCTGGTTCCGGTATTCAACGATGATGGCCTGCTTGACAAGCACAGGCTGGTCAGGAAACTGATAGTGCGACCATCCGACCTGGTTACCGAATGATGGCGGAGAAGACAAATAATATTCTCATGACACAATATCGAAACTTCCGCCTTGGGTTGGTAGCAGAAGGTCGCTCACCAAAACTGGACTGTCCGGTGTCAGCAACATAGCGGACTATCACAGCGTGCTACGTGGGCGTCTGAATGCGGCCAAGAGCGGACCCCCGCGGCCCCTTACGTATATGCGCCATGCACGCCCCCCGGCGATTTCCGGAACAGGGCGCGGCGATGCACTGCTCACGTATGTTCACACCCCCCGCAGTGGTACTGCAGAGTCTCATCAGCTATACAGCTCATCGTCGATGCCCTCGAGCTTGAGCTTGGGCAGCAGGCTGCGGAATGGAGGTGCTTCCCCATTAATGCGACGCGAGACCCTAGACAGCGCCACTGTATGTGGCAAAATGCGTCGAGCAACATAGCGACGCTTGTGATGAATAGACGTCACTTTCTGCTCAATGCGGTCAGTGCAGCTTGTGCGTTGCCCGCTCTTTCCGGCGCAGCGACAGCGCAAGCCAACGCGCGGGCGCGCGCAATCGCCGGCTGGAAAAAACGCATCGACAAAATTCTAAGCCGTGGCCGCCTGCCGATTATCGACATGCAGGCGACCTATGTCCCCACAGTGACGAACATCGATTTCATCATGAAGCACATGGACGCACTCGATGTCGCGCAGATCGCCTTCGCAACGGCGGCGCCCCATAGCAACCCCTCCCTCGCGCTGCATAAGCGCCATCCGGAATTCTTCATTCCGACCAGCAGAAGCGGTGAGATTCCGTTCTGGGCGCGCTTTCCCGTTCGGTTCGTGCGGACAGTGGCGCGCGACCTGCGCAGCGGTTCCTACTACCTGATGGGCGAGCATGAATTCAGACACTATCCTTCGCCCGAAGAGGTCGAGGCGGGCCGCCAGGATCGCGACATCACGGTCGACATCGAAAGCCCGGCCGGCCACGCACTGTTCGCGCTTTCCGAAGAGACCCGCGTCGCATTCCAGATTCATTACGAGATCGAGGACCGTTTGCTTCCCGGCCTGGAAGCGATGCTCGCACGCTATCCGGGAGCGCGCGTTATCTGGTGCCATCTCGGCCTGATCCGCTACCCGGACAGGACGAAGAGGTACGGTCCCGCCTATGTCGCTTCCCTGATCGAACGTTTCCCTAATTTGCATTTCGATCTCGCTACGCCGGGGGCGCATAACGTCTATGCTCCGTCAGGCGCACATGACGGGACGATCTATAAATATCCGTCTAACAAACTGAAGACCGAATGGCGCGTCTTGATGGAAAAGCACCCGGAGCGATTTCTGGCCGCAAGCGATTACCGACCGGCGGTCGAGCAGAGTTATCCGGAATACATCCGGTTTCAGCACCGGTTGCTGCAACAGCTAAGCCCCGGAATCCGCCAACAAGTGGCCTTCGGCAATGCATGGCGGCTCATTACCGGCACCCCCTGGTCTTCTTAGCAGTCGACGCAGCATAGATCGACCCGGCGAGCTTCGGGTACATGAAAACCAGTCCGGAGACAGCACAAGGGTTTCAAGAATCAGACCTGTGGGGATCAAGTCGACCGTCCCTTGCTCAGATAGCCGATCACCCCTTCGTTCCTCTGCATCGGGAAGATCGCCCCGGGCGTCCTCCTGGCGGGATCTGCCGGTTCACTCGTGCGGCGCAGCCAGGCGCGTGAGGGTGACGGTGCCGGTGCAAGACGGCTTGACACCCCGAAAGGGGCCCTCACCGAAATCGCCGGTTATGGTGCCGGTCTGGGTGGCCCAGAGATTGCCGGCCTTGTCCGTCACCCTTATGCTGAATGCGCCGTCGTCGGAGATGGTGCCCGTTTTCGGAAAGGGCTGCTGCGATTCGTCGATCTTGCCCTGTCTGACATTCATCCCAAAGGACCGGGTGTTGTTGTTGAAACATCCCGACAGCGAGCTCAGCGTCACCTTCCAGTAGCCGTCGAAGGGATGCGCCGCCGGCGTGCCGACCGGGAACACGGTCCACAGGAGGGCGCCGACAACGGTCACGAGGACAAGCGCAACTGCAATCGGAAGCCATCGCCGGCCCCCAGCCACCCGCCCCGCCGTCACCGCGGCGCGGGCGTCCTGGACGGCGACCTGCCCTGGCACCAGCCGATAGGCGGGGACCGGATCGGGTATGTTCTTGACCATCTGGGCGCCGATGTCGTCGAAGGCGATGGAGAGCTTGTTCTTCACCTGGTCGAAGGTGCTGCCGGATATGCAGATGCCGCCTTTTTCGGCGAGCGCCTCGAGCCGGGAGGCAATATTGACGCCGTCGCCGAAGAGATCGCCCGCATCGACCATGACATCGCCGACATTGATGCCGATTCGGAACCACATCTGCCCTGCTTCGGGAAGCTCGGAATTGCGCACCCGCAGGTCTTCCTGAATGGAAATGGCACAGCGCACCGCCTCCACGGCACTGCCGAACTCGGCAAGCACGGCGTCGCCGGCGGTATTGAAGATACGCCCGCCATGCTTCTCGATGAGACCGTCGATGACCTTGCGATAGGTCTGCAGCGTCCTGAGCGTTGCTTCCTCGTCGGCCGCCATGAGCTTGCTGTAGCCGACGACGTCGGCGGCGAAGATCGTCGCAAGCTTTCGGTTTATGGCATCTAAGACCATCGACCATCTCCCGGTGTCGGACGGGGCGGGTTCGCGCAAATCCGGCAGGGCCACTACCGGCCCCGCATCAGGCAGCCTTCGCTCGGGGCCAAGCCTGCGCGAAACATAGTGCACATTTGTGCGAGCGTACAAGAACGCGCGGGCGCATGAGCCCCGATATCGACCGTCGTGGCCGTCTGTGACATCCTGCACGTACTCCCTGTGGCAAGGCTTTCCCTATGCGGGCGACTCTACCACAGGATCGTGCCGCTTCTGGTCTGGCTGCATGGTCAGCCGTTCGACATCGACGAGCGCGAGGTGGGGAAGGACGTTTCCCCTCCATCCCTGCCCTACAGGGCGGGCTTGAAGCCCGACAAGCGTGGACAAGTGCCTACGACAGTCCGTAGATTTTCCGCTCCGCAAGGTCCCCACCCGATCGAGCCAGCCAGCGTTGCCGGTACGCCCCGATGCGCCCCGCGGGTGCAGCTTGCTTATAGCCGGGACAGTCGCGAACGTCCGGAATGGGTTGGTAGCGGCCGGTCGAAGCTCTGGAAACGAAGGTCCGGAAACTGCTCAGGAGCGGACGGTCCCCGTATTTCACCCGAATGAATCGGATTCCTCCGCCCTTCTAGCCTGTTCAGGTGAGAGCGAATCCCACCTTCCTTTCTCACGGTGCCATTTTGGCCGTTTTTCAGGATCGAACTCCTACGGTGGCCTCACCTACAAGGTACAGAGCGTTAGTCCCACGAAGGGGGCAAATCGGGGCTGCTTCGAAAGCCAAATGGCATGTTTGCGGGAGACTAGCATCTCGGATCATCCCACAACTGCGCCGTACGCAACGCTAGTGCTCCATCGTAGCCTGCAATGAGGTCCCGCCCCCCCAGCCGGCCGAATGTCTTCCATTGCATACCCCTGGGCTTCTCCTCGATCGGCTCCAAGAGGTGGGAACTGGCGCCCAGCCGCTTCCCGCTTCCAGACCGGCCGGGCTTCGCCTCAGGACCCATCCGTCTGCCGCTCGCTCTAACTGCTGTGGGGCAAGCGGCACTCGCCCTCGCGCGCGTAAGTGGATTCCGAAAAGTAAAACACTGATTTACCGTGTGCATAGGCCAAGGCTCCTCACCATCTACAGGGATGAGTCCGGCATTCACGGTCTATACAGTCATTTGTCGTCCTTGCTCACGAATACAATATCCGGGAAATCCCCCTGCTGGCTGCCCTCCCCTATCCATTCGGCAGTGCCGGCGGCCTCGTCAATCATCGCCTCGAACGCCCTCAACCTCTTGGGCGCACCATTGTAGTCATACACCTGCTTATTCAGTTGACCGGCGATCTCAACCCCCACTGTGCAGCTAGGCAGATCCGTCGTATGGACACCGACAGGCTGCACCCACCCACCGGCATTCCAGTCCAAGACGCTGCAGTGGGTATAGGATTCGGCCATCTCAAAAAAGTCGATCTCAAAGGCTTCCCGCAGCAACTTCAGGACATCCTCTGGGTCGATGGTCCTTCGTTGCGTCCCCAATATGTCAACATAATCTCTGCCTTCGTAGACCACCTCGCCGTCGCCAGAGATGCGAACCGAGTACACGGGACATGATCCGTAACACATGTCTCGCCCCAGGGCTATTTCGACATCCGTCAACTGAAATGGAGATTTTATTTCCACGCTATCCGTAACCCGCTGATGGTTGATTCAAGCCTACCAATTCTATCCAGAGCACCCAATGCAAGGAGGTCGGGTAGTGATGATCGGGGTCTTACCTGGCCCACGATTATCTACCCATTCGGGGTACCAAGCCGTCTTCTGCAATGCGCGCCTTGCGCGCGCGTATGGACTCGGAAAACTACAACACTGTTTACCCTATCTGCAGTCTAATTCCTTCTCCAGAGTCGTCTTCCGGCGCTAAGAAAATGTTCCCAGCCTCCGACAGAACGCTCCGCAGAGCACGCAATCTCGTGTCTGGGGTTATCTACAACGGGTCGCCAACGTAAGAGAACAAGCCGGCAGGCATCGGGGGACGTCTCAGCTCTTTCTAGTCTGTGAACTGACCTATCGTGAGGATATGAGCGGAGAAGACAACGAGCGAGTTGTGGGCGGTGCGTCAATCAACCTACGACTTAACACCTAGGGGAAGGGGTGACCAAAACCATGTCCGATATGAAACGCAAAACGAAATCCAAGGGACAGAACACGGCGGAATACACGGGGTCCGCGATTGAAAGTTCCCGTAGGAAACTTCTAAAGGGCGCCCTGCTGGGTGGCGCTGCCGGAAGTCTGGCGGTTCCATCGAAATGGAGCAGGCCGATTGTCGAGTGGGTGCTGCTTCCGGCACACGCGCAGACATCGGGGAGCCCGACGCCGCAGTGTAGGTTGGCCGATCCGATCACCTACGATACTGATCAGGCGGTCAATATTCCGCCGACCGCGGTGAGTGCGACCGTTGTCGCGATCGGTGGTGGCGGCGGCGGTGGCGGCGGTGGCCGTGGATCCTCGGCAAACAATGACATTGGCGGCTCCGGTGGTGAGGGGTCGGCGGGCGATACTGTAAATATGACCGTCGCGGTGGTCGGCGGCGGGTCGTTGACGCTGGTGATCGGGCAAGGTGGTGATCCCGGTACTGGCGGAACGAACTCTACCAGTGCCCCGGTCGGGGGGGCCAGGGCGGTGCCGGCGGTACTGGTGATCCCTCTGGTAATACGGGCGGTAACCACGATGAAGGTGTCAGCACCACCAACGATGGTGGTGGCGGCGGTGGTTCGGGTGGCACTACCCACGTTTATGGAGGAAGTGTCAATATCTCCGCCCAAGGAGGTAACGGCGGTGGGGGTGGTAGCGGGTGTAGCGACTCTACCGGTGGTCCGACGGTCGGTAACGACGGTAGCAGCGGTCAAGCCGGCGGCGCCGGTGGCCCGCAGCAGGCAGCCGGAAGCGGTACCGGAAGCGCCGGTGGCAATGGGGGAACGGGCGCGCAGAACGCGCAAGGTTCGGGAGTCGGGCAGGGTGGCAATGGCGGCCCCGGTGGTAGTGCCGCCAACGGAACGATCGGCGTGGCTGGTTCAGCGGGCCAGGTGTCGATTGCTTTTTGTCTACTGCCCAACGCCTAGATTCAACGCCTGATCAGCGCGTATCCTCGCGCAAAGAGGCCGCCGTACAGGCTACGACGGCCTCTTTTTTTTGCTTCGAACACTCCGCGGCGATGTCGGTCCATAGGCTGTAATCCCCATCCCCCCGTTTGTTCATCCGGAAGACATTTTCAAGCGGGACGTTTTCCGGGGACAGCATACTGAACACCGGCTCGCAGTCTTTGGTTTCGGCAAGGGACTCGACAATCCAACCTTTGACTTGGGACCAAGCCGGCCCAGCCGCAGCTCCCGTCCGGTTATTGACGCGAAATTGCCGGTGCCGCGGGTAGAAGTCTCGTTGAAGAAGTTCGATATACTGTCCCCGGAACTGCTGTCGCCGGAACTCCCGCAACCGATGCCATTCACTTTATCGTCTCTGGGATCGAGTGGATTCGTCGGCATACCCCCCTCGGCTCTGCGTATACGATTCCCGAATACAGCACCAACGTGGCAAGACATCCGACTAAAAAGGTGCTTGTTCTCGTGACAACCTCCAAGCGTAATCGGGTCTGTTCCTCGCCATATGCGATGGAAACTGCCTATGCGAATAGTCACACAGAGCGGAGGGGGGTGAGGGGACGAACAAACACACTCCGTCATATAAAGGGATACTCCTTTCAGGGATTGGGAGGGGTAAGCCAGAGCCGACCTTAGCGCAGGCTCGCCTTCGAATCCCATGAATGTGTTCCCAAACCATCCACTCTACCCGCTGGGCGGCTTGGCTAGTTCTCGAGCTCCTGCACGACCCTTGATGTCGCCGCGAGGCGGTCCGCGAGCTCTCCGCTGATGTTCAACAGCAGCCGGATTGCGATCTGCGGGCGATGCTCGCACAGGTGCTGAAAGCCCTGCTCTGTCAGCGCGAAGCACTTGACCGCCGTTTTGGCGCTGACGTCCGCCGATCTGGGGCTCTGGGTCAGTAGCGCCATTGATCCGAAGGTGACACCGGGACGAAGGCGCATGAGGCGAACCTCGCCGCCGTGCAGCTTCTTGGTCACGTCGATGGTGCCGCGAACGAGAAAAAATATCCGGTCGCCGTGGTCCCCCTCGACGAGGATTCGCTCGCCCGCCTGATACTCGCACTCATCGAGCAATTGGGTACTGAGGTACCCAAGGTCATCTTTTCCTAGGCCTTCCATCACCGCGACCTCGCCCAACTCGATACCGCTGTCGTCTTCCTCCGCGCTTTCCCACTCGCTCAGAAGATGGTCCTCGGCCCACACTAGCGCCGACTCCGTGTCCTGGAATACGCGTCGCCGCATATCCTCGTCGAGCACACCCATGTCCGTCAGAAAGCCGCAAATATCCTGACCGGGCGAGAGATTAGGTAACGGCCATCGTCTTGCACCGGGAAGCAAGCACCTTGTCGAGCCGGCGACCACGGGATACAGTATGAACCTGATAAGGGAGCCTGCGCGCTACAGACCGAACAGGACCTGAAAGCAGCCGGCCAGGAAAACGCTGAGGAACATGAGCGTGATGACCACCGTCTCGGGCTGCACCGCCCGGCCGGCAATCGCCCGGGCCAGGTCCGGATCGCGCAGCAGGTGTCCCGCCAGCGAGCCAACCACGGCCGCCAACGCCACGCGCGGCGCCGTCCACTGGAACACGGAGCCGCCCAGCAGTGAAGCCAGGATAGTGGCGAACACCGCCGCACACAGGGCCGCCTTGGTGCCCAAGGTTGCGTACTCTGGACCCAGCGCGGAGAAGGCTACGACGCCCGCGCCGATCACCAGCGGCGTCGTCTGCACGAAGACAATCAACCCGGTGAGCGCCTCGATCTTGATGTCCGGCGTTTTCCGGTGACTGGCTCCAGCTACTGATTGCGTCCCTTTCGCGCCCATGGCTATCCCCTCCCGCGGCGGGTCCCCGCGCGACGGTTGTCTTCAATGCCCCGGACACCCGCTGAGCGCGGTGTACCACCGCCGCGCCAACCAGGACGGGTCAGCCTCGCCCGTCCGATTTCTCGACGGCGGGACGCAGATACACCGGGACCACGATTGAGCTCACGGACAAGGCGACACCGGGAAAGTAGAGGGCCGGTGACCGTCTCCCAAAAAGTTGCGCCACTGAAAACTAGAATATCCGGCCATTTGCTGTAAGTTGAATTCACACGGCAGAGGTCGCTGGTTCAAGCCCAGCATCGATCACCAATTAATCAATAACTTACATACAGTCCCCCCGTAGCTTGGCAAGCTGGAAGGAATTCCAGGTCAGATAGTCGATATTCGGCTCTCGCAAACCGCGTTCCTGCCTCGTAAGCTATCTGTGGTGCCTGTAGACGGCTTCGACAAGGGCAGGAAGACTTGTATACTGCCCCGGTCCAACGAACTGTAAGGGGAGACAGCGACGTGAAAAAGACGACGAATACCCGGCGACGTTTGTTGAAGTCGATCATGGTGGGAGGCGGGCTGGCGACCACTTCGCACACGATTCCGCAACGTTGGAGCAGGCCGGTGGTCGACACGGTGGTCCTGCCGGCCCATGCCCAGACCAGCGCGATCGAAGGCGATTTCGGGGGCTCGGGCGTGGCCGGCTCATTGGTTGAGGCAATGTCGGTTCTCGACATGATCGCGCCCCGGGCCTACGCCGGGGGCATACAGTCGACGACGGAACTCGATGTCTGTGCCAGCGTGAACGGCGGCGACGTGACGCTTGCTATCGTCCGATTCAACCAGAGCGGCGATACGGCGATATTACCGGCCCAGGGCCTTCCCGTGGCGGTTCCCGGATCGGCGAACCTCGACGTTTCGGCCAGCACCAACGTGATCACCGGCAGCATCCAGTTCGACGGGCCCGGAAACAACGGCCTCGCGGGCCGAGTCATGCTCGACGACGGTGGCAGCGTTTGGGTCTACCCCTTCGACCTGTTTCCCGGCGGCTGCCAGGTCAAGGTGTTCGGACCGTAGCGCCTCCCAATCCGAAGGGCCTGCATAGTCGGGGTAACCGTTAGCGGGGGGCTCGTAGTCCAAAGATGCCTGCCCGATCGGCGAGGTATAGAAAAGGTCGAATACGTCCCGGCGTGCACGCAGGAAGAACTGCTTGCCGTCGGAGTTTCCGCCCGCCAGCAGCGATTCGAGCAGCGCGACCCGTTCGGTCAGGGGCAAGGTGGCGAATCCCGTACTGCCCCGGGCGCGCGCCTGGCGATCCATGAGCGCGAGACCGCGTTGATAGATCGTCCGGTGCCAGGGATCGCCTCCCAGCCGCTCGTACAACTGCGCCGCGACGCCGGCTTCGACCGCTCCCGGTTCGTCGTCTGCGGGCACTATCGTGTCCACGACCGCGGTGAGCGTGTCGTAGTCGACATCCCTACCGCCCGTCGGCGAGGCCCCGGCCGCCTCAGCGCCGAGCATCGAGAGCGGCAGAGCGCGCAGCCGCTTCAAGAAGGTGCGGCGCCACACGGTCACAGCTCCCGGCGCTTCATGAGATCGGCCATCCTGTGCGCCGTGCGCAGGGCAAGCGCCTGAATCGTCAGGGAAGGCGAATCCCCCGCTCCCTGACCCACCAGGACACTGGCGTCTGCCACGAAAAGGTTGGCCACTTCGTGAACCTTCCCGAGCGGGTCCACCACTGATAATTCGGGATCGTTCCCCATGCGGCACCCGCCGCCGACCTGGCTGGCGGAGGGGTGACTGTAGGTCGAGCCCAGGCTGATCGTCTCCACCGCGTGGCAGGCACCGGCCCACTGGCTGCAGCGCTGGATCATCGCCTCGAACACGGCCCGGTCGGCATCGGAAAATCCGGATTCGACGACGACCCGCGTAACCCCGGCGTCGTCCACGCTGTCGCCCAGCCTGATTCGGTTTTCCGGCCGGGGCTCGTGCTCGGCGGTGGCGAACAGAGTCACTATGGTGCCGAAGCGCTCGCGCATCGCCCGCTTGTGGGCCGGACCGATGCCGGGAATGCTGCGCGCGTAGGACAGGGGGCCGTGGAAACCGCCGAGCGTGCCGGATACGCCGAGGACGTACCCTGAAAGCGGCGGTCCCTGCGTATTGGGGCGGGAGAAATCCCAGATCCGTGAATCTATGGGCGGACCCTTGTATGGATTCAGGCGCTCTGGGAGTCGAATGGTCAACGTCACCAGCAAGGAATCGAGAAAGTACCTTCCAACCTGATCGTTGTTGTTCCCAAGTCCTGCCGGAAATCCAGAACCGGCGCTGTTCAGGAGCAGGCGCGGCGTTTCCACGGCACCCGCCGCCAACACCACGGCACGCGCTCGGGTGCGCGAAATCGTTCCGTCCCTGAGACAGACCAGAGACGTGACACGGACGCCGTCATGCTCCAGGGCCAGCACCCGCGTGCCGGTCCGGATGGACAATCGCCCCGTGCGCCGCGCCCGCGCCAGGGCGGTGAGGTCGACGCTGGACTTCGCGCCGAATATGCAACCCTGAACGCAGCCGCCCGTATGACGGCAGGGAGAGCGACCGTCGACCGAGCGGCTCGGGAGCGCAAGGCTGTTGGGAAGCAACGCCCAGCCGAGCGCGTCGGCCCCGCGCTGGACGAAGCGACTCGCGAGCGACAGTCGGTGGGCGGGAGTTGGGAAGGCCTGCCGTGGCGGCTTGAAAGGATTGTCCGCGGAACCGGCTACTCCGAGCAACTCCTCCACCCGGCGGTAGTACGGCTCGAGATCGTGGTAGCCGATCGGCCAGTCCTGGCCGAATCCATATCGGCGGTGCGGCTCGAACGCGAACTCTGCGAAGCGATGAGCCTCGCCCTGGTAATGGAGCGTGGTGCCGCCGACGCCGAAGACGCGGTGATACTCGTAGGGCGCCCGGCGGACACAGCCTGAAGCGTTGCCGAACGACCCTCCACGCGAGCACAGGTGCTCTGTTCCCGGTGCGAGGTCGGCGCCGGGCCGCCGCTCGATCGTCGGATCCTGGCCGTGCGGCGGGAACACGCCGGGATGCAGCTCCCAGTCGCGCTCGCGCATGGGAAAGTCCCGGCCGAAGTCAAAGCGCTCTCCCCGCTCGAGCACCAGAACGCTCAGGCCCGCCTCGGCGAGGCCCATGGCGGCAAATCCGCCGCCGGCCCCGGAGCCTATGACGACTGCATCGTGGAGTGTGTCTTCTACTTGCATGGTGTCGGTCTCTCGTCCGGCGGCGCGGTGGGAACACGGCCTATCATGGACTCCGGGCCGCGGGTCCTGTTTGCTCGCGCCAGTATCATTGTACTTGGCACGGGCCCGGACGGTATCGGACAGGCGTTCGAGATCGAGAAGCACCTGCCAGGGGCGAACAAATGCTCTCTGACCCCCATTTTTCTCAGAAAGACGCTAAACTTCGAGACGCCCGCTGAACGATTCAACCAATGTGTTGCGTCGATCGGTTGAAATCGCAGCAGCATAGCGGACTTTCACAGTGTGCTACGTGGGCGTCTGGATGCGGCCAAAACCGGCCGTTCGGTTGCTGCAACAGCTGTACCATCTATCCGTACAATGATACCCCTCGTCGCCCTCACTCGATTGGTACCAAATGCTGCAGCCATTGCGGGGTCAAAGCAGTTGTTCTGCTCAGAAACGGTGGCAGTATTGGTTCATGAGAACTTGATCCGGGCGCGCTCGTTTGAGTACTTCTGCATCAGCCATTGTCGTCCACCGGCCAAAATCGTGCTCTGCGACGAGTCTACCTCACAGCAACGCCACCGCTTTACGGCGTGACGGCTCTGTCCCCCATATCAAGAGTTCAATGATCGGCTCACCGTTTCCTCCACTACAGTTTGATCCTGCCGGTCATGGAGGCGGTCATGTACAGATTTGCTGGAAGGTTGCTTCGATATTCACGGACCACGTCTGCGAAGGGAGCGCCGCCGACTCTCCCCTCCGAGCTTGAGTCTTGCGCGTGCGGCGTTTGCCGCGACGTTGATGACAATGTGTTCACGGCTCGCAGTGATACCATTCACTGCTCACCGGCGCGGACCAAACTGCGCCCTCATCGCACGCTCCTCTTCGCGATAGACGCGCCGCGAATTTTCATTGTCGCTCTGGCACTGCTCCTGGCGGGAACGACGGCAGTACGCGCCGCACCACTCAGTATCGTCAACGTGAGCGCGCCCGGCATCAATTGCAAGTTCGATGCGAGCTGCAAGATCGTGGTCACGGACACAGTGGCACATTTCACTCTACCGCCAACCAGCGGGAACGCCTTTCTGCAATCGCGCACCTGGCCGGTTGGCAAGCCGGGCTCGCTCGGTGCGGGCCTCATTGCCTACCTATACCGTATCGATATGACCCGGCTCGCGGGCGTCACCGCCATGCCGTGTGTCAACCGCCTGAGCCTGGACTTCGGTCCGGTGGCGGCGCTGGATTACAACGGCGACGGAGCGGTGGACCAGGTCTTCGTGATCACGAAAGGCGGCATCGGCACCGTAAAACCCAGCAGCGCGAGCGAGAGCGGCTCAATCATCACTTTAAATTTCGCCTCTCCGGTCTGTGCCGGGGCGAGCGTCGGCCACGGAGACTCGTCCTATTTCTTCGGTCTCGCGTCGAGTCATCCACCGCATGCCATTACCGCGCAGATACGGGACACCCTGGGTGACGTGGACTCTCTGGCGGCGCGCGCCCCGCAGAAGGTAAGCACCTCAGCGGTCATTCCCCCAGCGGTCACGGACCTGTCGAAGCCGCATCTGGTGCCTCCCCACGACTGACCGGGTTCAGTGCCATTTCGGTAGCGCGGTGCGGGATGTAGATTGCGACCGGGGCCGAATGAGTGAGACAGACTTCAATGACGACGCGGCAGCGGGAAAAATTTTTGAAGTCGTACCGTTCGCCGGCGTCGTACACGACGGCAAGCAAGGAGAGCCGGTGTGCTTTCTAAGAGCATCGAGACTTAGCGGTGTAATGAGCCATGTGGGATAGCCTTCGCGACCTCGCGCGCCTCCTCGGCCTAGGAGGTTTGGGCGGCTTCCGTCCCCGGGCGGCTTCCTCTCCGTTCGCCCAGGTGGCGCCGAGCCCCGCCCTACAGCACTACATGGAGGAGATGGAGGCGGGGCACACAGTATCCGACTACGCTCCGCCCAGATTCGATCCGAGTTCGGTGGCGGCCGCGCTCGGCGTGAAGCCTCGCGCGCCGCCCGCTGCGCCTGGGCTGTGCCGGTTTCCGGCCTCCTACGACCTGCGGGCCCTCGGGCGCGTCACGCCGCCCGCACGAGCGCCGCGGCTCCTGCTGGACCTTCGCCGCGATTGGCTCCCTCGAGTCCTTCCTCGCTCCCGCCGAGATCCGCGACTTCTCCGAGGCACACATGCAGCTTGGCTGCGGAAACGACTATCCGACCTGCGGCGCAGGCGGCACCTACGAGGCCGCCACCTTCTACCTCGCGGCCTGGAAGGGCCCGGTGAACGAGACCGACTTCGATTCCAAGGTCCAGCCGCAGGACACGGGGCCGGGCGCGGCTCCCGTCCAGAAGCACGTCCAGGACGTCTACTTCCTGCCCGACCGACAGGGGCCGTTGGACAACTGCTGGATCAAGATGGCCGTCACCAACCTCGGGGGGGTCTACAGCGCCGTCAGCCGCGCGGTCTATAGCCCCTACATATACATCCACAACACTTACTACCACCCGACGGCCGAAACCGCGCACGCCGTGACGATCGTCGGCTGGGACGATAACTTCGACCGCAATCTCTTCTACTGTGGCGACCCCTCCGTCCCCGCCGACCAGCAGGTGCCGGCTGGCGACGGCGCGTTCATTGCAAAAGACAACGGCGGCCCCGACTGGGGCGACAACGGTTACATCTACATTTCCTACTTCGATGGGAGCATCGGCACCTACATGACCGCCTTCACGGCCGAGCCGCTGGGGAACTACAGCCGCATCTACCAGTACGACCCCTGCGGCCCTCTGAGCGCCCTCGTCCTTCCCGGCCAAAGCGGGCAGTACAGCTGGCAGGGGAACGTGTTCACCGCCGAGGCCGACGAGGCGCTGACCGCCGTGAGCTTTTACGAGCTCTTGAATCCTTCGATGGACTACCAGATCCAGGTTTACTTGGATCCTACGAATGGCCCGGTCGGCGGGACCCTCGCCGCCACGGCAGACGTCAGTCTGTGGGTCCGGGGCTATCGCACAGTGAAGCTCCCCCAGAAGGTCGTGCTGCACCAGGGACAACGCTTCGCCGTGGTGCTGCGGGGCCACGACCGCGACTTCGGATGGCCCCCCGCGACGATCTACATCGAGAGCCCCAACCCCTCCTACACGAAGATCAAGGCGGGACCGGGGGAGAGCTTCGTGAGCACCGACGGCCAGAGCTGGCAGGACCTCACGACCGTCCAGATCCCCCAGGCCGGCGGGGGCAAAAAGGCGCTCACGAACGCCAACGTCTGCATCAAGGCGTTCACGAGGCCGCTCGTCACGCAGGTCGCGAACCTGGATCCGGGCAACCTCACCGTGACGTGGAAGCTCACGAACGACGGATCCCGGCGCGAGTGGGTGAAGCCCGTGGCCCACCAGAGGATCAATGTGGACGGGCTCTTGCAGGACCACGGTGAGGACATCTTCGCCTCGACGTTCCAAGTGGGGACGGACGAAATTCAGAGCACCCTCGACGGCTGGATTCCCGTTCCCCCGGGAACGACCGTCACGGCCCGGCCGCCGGACGGTTCGGTCGACTCCGGCGTCCAAGTGCGCACGCGCTACTTCACCTTCGACCCCTACACGGCGGTGATCGTCCCCGGCTCGATCTGGAAGCACCTGAGCGAGCTGCTCTCGACCCCCCTGCACGTCGTCTCAACGAATCCCGCCTCGGGCGTCCTGGTCAATTACCTGGGCCTGTCCGTGATCACCGTGACCTTCGACACCCCTATCAAGACGGGCCCCGGCCTACAGGGGATCGCCGTCACCTCCCCCTCCGAAACGAAGTCGATTGTCACGAGCACGAACGGCGACCAGCTCCAGATCTTCACCGCGACGCCCCTGGGCTCGACGCAACTGGGCGGCACGGACTGTTCCGTGCACCTGCCCGCCGATGCCGTCGTTTCCCAGGGGCTGGGTAACCCCCTTGCCCAGGACTACGAGTGGTCCTTCACGGTGACGGGGGTCGACTGACTAGAGGGGCTGCCACGGTCGTGTTTGGAGAGCTGGGCCCTGGCCGTCGGGAGAGCCTCCCAAACCGGATCGGCGCTGATCCACCTGAACATAAGGGAACAACTCATTTCGCCGCGTATGTTGGCAAACGAAGGTTCGGTTTGGGTTGCGATTTCAACCGATCGACGCGACACACGCGGCGAAACGTTCTGCCGTTGTGTCGTAGTCTAAGGTTTTTCTTGGCCTCTCGTTCAACTGCCTGATCACCATAAATCCATAACTTTCAGGGTGCGTCAGAAACTTGGTCCCGGATTGGTCACGCGCCTCTCGCTTACGAGCCGGTGACGATGGCCCCTTCTTCACTGGAACGGCCATTCGGTCCCAATATCCCTCCTCATAACTCTCCACTACATTAGACCGCCTATCTTCCCCCACATGTTTCGCTTCCCTTGTGACTTGGTCCATTAACCGTATTTGTCGACGAAAGCAGGCATGACAGAATCTAGTTTAATCATACTCGGGAATGCGCAATGCACATCACGGATATTCACATCGAGAACTTTCGGCTATTCAAAGAGTTTGATATAACGCTGTCGGCGAAAACAACTGAGGCCTGTCAGTTTTCACTCTAAAGGAGCCACCCGCAAAACCGATCCTGCTCCAGGCGATTTGCCGAAGATAAAATTCATTGCGCTCCCAATACACAATCCGCACTCGGTCGCGCCGGCGGTTACAGATTGCAATCGCACTTTTCCTCGGGCGATTTTCGAAGAACATTGCGCTATCATGCCGGTCTCGCAGTGAGAAATCCGGATATTCAACCGGAGGGTTAGGATCATTGCTAGCCAGCAAACGGGCGTGACATCTGCGAAGCAAAGTGCTGCCAATCTCTTGACGCGGCACGATCTGCATCAATAGGGAACGTCTACCGGTTGTCCTTTCGTTCGGGCGCTGGTAAGAGAGCGCCAATTGAATACCGGCCGAGAGTACTCGGAATATGACCAAATCGACGCCAGCCAAACCTGCGACGACGAAAGAGCCTCAGTATTCATTGCTTTCCGACGTGAAGGAAAAGCATGGGATCGCGCGGCTCGGCCTCATGATCAATGAGGCCTGGAACCAGGACCCGAAGCGAACACTTTTCACGCTGGCGCGATATAAGTTTGTCGCAAGGATGCTTCAAGGACGCAAGCGTGTGCTCGAAGTCGGATGCGCAGATGCTTTCGGCACGCGGATCGTCCAGCAGGCGGTTGGCAAGGTTACCGCGGTCGATTTCGATCCAATCTTCATTGAGGACGTCAAGGAGCGGATGAACCCCCATTGGCCGATTGAGGTATTTGTCCATGACATGATGGCGGGCCCGGTGCCGGGATCATTCGACGCGGCTTATGCGCTCGACGTGCTCGAACACATTCCCGAGAGCGGAGAGCATCATTTCATCACCAACGTCGTGAGCTCGTTGACGGACGAAGGCATCGCGATCATCGGCATGCCCTCGCTCGAGTCGCAGACTTACGCATCACCTCAAAGTAAGGCGGGTCATGTCAATTGCAAATCGGGTGAGGCCCTCAAGCGCACGATCGAGAGATACTTTCACAGCGTATTCGTATTTTCGATGAACGACGAGGTCGTTCATACCGGCTTTTATCCAATGGCTCACTACCTGCTTGCGCTTGGTTGCCATCGCCGCTCGACCTGATGTTGTTCCGGTTTGGCCGTGGGCCGCGCTGAGGGCTCGTCAATGACACCGTGCCCCACGCTGTCGGTTGTTCTGCCGAACTACAACCATGCGAAATATATCGGCCGGGCGCTCGGCACGCTTCTTGCCCAAGAGCGTGCCGCGGACGAAATCATCGTCATCGACGACGGCTCCAAGGACGACAGTCTCGCGGTGATCGAGAAATTCGCGACCGGGGCTCCGTCAATCAAGGTCCTGATCAATTCCAAGAACCGGGGAGTCGTTCCGACCCTTGAGCGTGGACTACAAGCGGCGCGCGGCAAGTATATCTACTTCGCGGCGTCGGACGATTGGGTTTTGCCCGGCTTTTTTGACACGGCTCTTCGCCGCCTGGAAGTAAATTCCGACCTGGGGCTCTTCTGCGGCGATGCATTGTTGGTTGATGGAAGTACCAATCAAGTTCTCTCGGTGCGTCCGAGCGTCCGGCCCATCCTGTGCGGCGGACGCGTCAGCGCCTCGCGCGTGGAACGGCTGCTGCGCGCGAGCGACAACTGGATTTTGACCGGCAGCGCGGTCCTTCGCCGCGATTGCGCCCTCTGGGGCGGCGGCTTCGACGAACGTCTCAGCTCCTTTGCCGACGGTTTCCTCGTGCGCAAGATCATATTGCGGTTCGGCTTCTTCTTCGAACCAAGGCTGGTTTCGGCTTGGGCGGTCATGCCCAACAGTGTCTCGCGCGCGTCGGCCGCCGACCCTCAGCGGGCAGAATATATGTTGGATGTGGTTCCCCGGGTGGTTGCGGCCGATCCGGTCTTCCCGCAGTGGTACGCCGACGCTTACCGCAACAGGTGGCGGTTCGCGACATGCCGCTTGGCGCTGAATGCCGAGCGGATCGACCGTCAGTTTCTTCTCGCAATGGGCAGTCGTTCTGCGAACGAGCGTGCGAAGATGGAGAGGCTGCTGGCATTGCCCGGCAGAGAGTTCGCCCGTTTGTTAATCTTAATGCGATTGTGGCGCCTGTTCCGGCCGACCTCGTTGACCGGAATTCTGCTGACCATGCTGTGGCGACGCGCGGAGCGCATCTGGCGTTGGGGCCGGTTCTTCGGAGCGCAACACAATTCGGCGGAAAATCCGGCGTCATCGCCGTGAGACCGGTGCCTCCATCGGGGGGAAGATTGGGTTTGCCGTCGAACGAAAGGCAGGGCTTTCCTCGATGGAATCAGGTGCCCAGCCAGGCTGGCCGTGAGATAGTATAAGGTGCTTCCGTTTTGACAACGACCGATCTTAACGCAGCGAACCACGATGGGGGCGCGACGCCGAACAGCTCGTCTTCGTTCCGCTTGGTATTGCCGGGCAGCCCTTGGCGACAAGCCGTAGCCGACATCGTGGGCGGCGCAATTGCGTGGCAGAGCTGGACCACGCTGGGGTGGCACGACATCCGTCAGCGTTATCGGCGTTCAACGCTCGGGCCGTTCTGGATCACGATCACCATGGGCGTGACGGTCGGCTCGATCGGATTCGTCTTCGGCGCGTTGCTTGGCCAGAACATGCATGAATTCCTTCCATACCTCGCGGCGGGGAACATAATCTGGGCCTTGCTGTCGACGTTGATCCTGGATGGTTGCATGACCTTCATCAGTTCGGAGCAGATTATCCGGCAGATCAAGCTGCCCTATGCCATGCACATATATCGCATAGTTTGGCGCACCATCATCATCTTCGGCCATAATATCTGGGTTTATGTAGCAGCCGCGGTTTTGTTTGCGAGTTGGCCCAATGAGAACACTTGGTTTGTGATTCCGGGGTTTGCTTTGACCGTTTTCAACGGGGCCTGGCTCGCGCTCATTCTGGCCGTCTTCTGCGCAAGGTTCCGCGACATCCCGCTCATTGTAACGAGCGCGCTGCAGTTGCTCTATCTGGCGACGCCGATCGTCTGGCGGCCGGACTCGTTGCATGGCTCGCGAAGCTTCATTTACGAATACAATCCGCTTTTCCACCTACTGGAGCTCGTCCGCGCCCCCCTGCTGGGACACGCGCCGACGGCTGCGAACTGGGCAGTCGGTATCGGATTGGGGGTGCTTGGCTGGGCTCTTACTTTCGTCGTATTCGCCCGCTATCGGTGGCGAATTCCCTATTGGATTTGAACGGGTCGATCGTCGTGGCATCCATCCTTCTTGACGAAGTTTCGGTAGAATTTGCCGTCTATGACATGACCGCGCGTTCACTGAAGAATGCGCTCATAGCATCGACCACCGGAGGCCGCGTCGTTGCCAATGCCAAAGAGTACGTGGGGGTCAGGGCGCTCAACGATTTGTCCCTGCAGGTTGACCACGGCGAGCGCATCGCACTGGTCGGCCACAACGGCGCCGGCAAGTCGACCGTCCTGCGTGTTCTCGCTGGAATCTACGAGCCGTTTAAGGGCCACGTTGTCATCGAGGGCAAACCCGTTCCGCTTTTTGACATGTCGTTGGGTATGGACGCTGAAAGCACCGGTTATGAAAACATCCTGCTTCGTGGCATGTTTCTCGGATTCAACCGCAGGGAAATCAGCGAGCGCGCCGGAGAAATCGCAGAATTCGCCGGCCTTGGTTCCTTTCTTGATATTCCGGTGAAGGCGTACTCGACCGGTATGGCGGCCCGCCTGGCGTTCGCTATATCGACGGCAATCGAGCCGGACATCCTCCTGGTCGATGAGGGTGTAGGGGCTGGGGACGCAGCGTTTCTCGAAAAGGCTAATCGCCGGCTCGAGAAGATGTTCGAGCGGACGCGCATTTTGGTCCTCGCGTCACATAACGAGGACCTGCTTCGGCGCTGGTGCGATCGGGGGTTGCTGTTAGAGAAGGGGCAATGCGTCAAGACCGGGTCGATCGACGAAGTGCTCGATCAGTACCACGAGAACGTAGCGCGAACGACGGAGCCGGCGGTAGAACTAGCGCCGAGCGAGGTTGCGGCCCTGGAGGCGTAATGGGTGGAGAGGCGGCGCGGCTGCACGCGGCGAGCATTCCTGCGGTGTGCCGGACGTCGGTGCGCGAGGGTGATCGCGTGCGCCGCTCTCATCGGTAGGTGTGCCTGACACGTGGTGTAGACGCGCCGGCGGCGGCGCTGACGCGCCGAAAAGCGATTAGAAATCAAGTGCTTGATCGGGGTTAGGCTTATCAGATTGACTGCTTCACGAGACACCGGCATGCTACATGCAACATTGTGCACGGCGCACACCATCAAGAAAGCTGACAAAGTGAGCCACAAGTTGCGACTGAGGCCAGTTGCGACACGGACAGATGATGGATATCAGTCGCGGTTCGTCGGCGATCATGCTTTTCGAAAATCCCAATCCGTCTTTCGACAACCATCTTTGCAGCAGAGGAATTTTCAGCCCTGGGCCGTAAATGGTAGCACTGCTGACGTTGCGTGAGGGGCCGTTCCGTGAAAGCACCGATGGGAATTGACTTGGTAACTGGCGGGGCCGGCTTCATTGGAAGCCACTTGGTCGACCAACTCCTCGCCAGGGGACGTTTCGTGCGCGCGTTCGACAGCTTCGTCGTCGGGCGGCGTGCCAATCTCGCGCAGCACGACGATCACCCTCGATTGGAGATCATCGAAGGCGACATCACCGACCAGACAATCGTGACGGCCGCGAGCGCCAAAGTCGACAGGGTGTTTCACCTTGCCGCGCGCGCCGACATCGTTCCGTCGATTCAAGAGCCGAAGGCCTATTTCCGCTCCAACGTCGATGGTACGTTTTGCGTCCTCGAGGCGGCCCGGCGCGCTGGCGTAAGGCGTCTCGTCTATGTCGCGTCCTCCTCCTGCTACGGCATTCCGTCGGAATACCCGACGGCAGAGGACGCACCCCCTGATCCGCGTTATCCTTATGCGCTGACCAAGCTCTTGGGCGAACAGCTCGTCATGCACTGGTCGCGAGTCTATAGGTTGCCGGCCGTTTCCGTCCGCTTCTTCAACGTATACGGGCCTCGTGCCCGGACGAGCGGGACATACGGTGCCGTATTTGGCGTTTTTCTTGCCCAGCTCCTGGCGGGCAAGCCGCTGACCATCGTCGGTGACGGCGAGCAGACCCGGGATTTTACCTTCGTATCGGATGTGGTCGATGCGTTGATCACGGTTGCCGAGAGCAATAAGAGCGGCGCAATTTATAATGTTGGAAGCGGCCAGCCGGTCAGCGTGAACGAGTTGGTGCGGCTTCTGGGCTCGCCGCCGACCGTGCATATTCCAAACCGTCCCGGGGAGCCGGACTGCACCTGCGCAGACATTTCCAAGATCGGTCGTGACCTGGGGTGGAAGCCAAAGGTGGCCTTCGCCGAGGGCGTGCGCGTGATGATGCAGAACATCGACTGTTGGCGGGATGCGCCGGTCTGGACGGAATCGAGCATCGCGGAGGCGACAAGCGACTGGTTTCGTTACCTTGGGACTGATCAAAGGGCAGCGGGGTGACGAACAATATGGAGTCGAATGTCACGAGACTGCGTCGGGCGCCCGTCCGTGGGTCGGACAACCCACGTGACAAGGTGAGAACGCTGGATGAGCTTGTCGCAATCTGCGAGCAGGCCCGGCTGGCAGGGAAAACCGTCGTCCACGCCCATGGGGCATTCGATCTTCTTCATCCTGGCCATGTTCGCCACCTCGAAGCCGCCCATAAGCAGGGTGATGTGCTGATCGTCACGGTCACGGCCGACGCGTTTGTCAACAAAGGCCCTGGGCGTCCGGTCTTCCGTGAGGAATTGCGCGCTGAGATGCTGGCGACGCTCGAGTATGTCGATTGGGTCGCCATCAACGACGCTGCGGACGCTGTCAGCGCGATCGACCGCATCAAGCCGTCGGTCTATATCAAGGGTCAAGACTACCAAAATCCGCAGGACGACATTACAGGAAAGATAACCCTTGAGCGCGATGCGGTTGAGGCGCACGGTGGGCACATTTATTTTACGGACGAAGTCATTTTCAGCTCGACCGAGCTGATCAATCGCCATCTGAACGTCTTTGAGCCGCATATCCGAGAGCATCTCGACGTCTTGCGGAATAGCGGCGGGCTCGAAGAAATGTGCGGGCTGATCGAGAGCGTCGCGGATTACCGTGTGCTGATCGTCGGCGACGCCATTATCGACGAGTATCAGTATGTGCTGCAGATGAACAAGACGCCCAAGGAGAATATGATTGCGACGCGCTATCAGGATAGCGAGCTATTCGCCGGTGGCGTGTTCGCGGCGGCCAATCATGTCGCCTCCTTTTGCGAGCAGGTCGATATCATTACCTGCCTCGGCGACCACGACCGTCATGAAGACTTGATTCGCCAGAGCCTGAAGCCGAACGTCGGTATCAAGGCGTTCACGCGGGCGGCGTCGCCGACGACCCTCAAGCGCCGCTTCGTCGATCCCTCATACATGCGAAAGCTGTTCGAGGTCTATTTCATGAACGATGAGCCACTCGCGCCCGATGTCCAAAAGGAAGTGGACGGAGCGATTGTCGACATGGCATCGGACTACGATGTCGTCATCGTTGCCGATTTCGGCCACGGTCTGATGGCCTCATCGTCCATTGACGCGCTGATCGGGAATTCGCGTTTTCTCGCAGTCAACACACAAAGTAACAGCGCCAATCTCGGCTACAACCTCATCACCAAATATCGGCGCGCAGACTACCTTTGCATTGACTCGTCGGAAGCGCGTCTCGCCGTCAGCGATCGTTTGTCCAACGTCGGCGACATCGCGCGTGGGCTGATCGAAGAGCGTATCGACTGTTCAAAGATTATTGTCACCCAGGGCAAGCACGGCTGCGTCACCTTCGAGAACGGGGGGGTTGTGCATACCATTCCGGCATTCGCCAAGAATGTCGTGGATACTATCGGAGCAGGTGACGCCTTTCTCGCGGTGACAGCACCGCTTGTGGCGGCTGGAGGAGCGATGAGTCAGGTCGGCTTTATTGGCAATGTCGTTGGAGCGTTGAAGGTCGAGATCGTTGGTCATCGGCGTTCGATCGAGAAGGCCTCGCTCATCAAAGGCATTACTGGACTTCTTAAATAAGGGATCCGGCGGAAGGTGGGCGCGTGCAAGAGCTACTGAATCAGTATTTTGGAGCGCTGGTGGACCTGCTCCGTGGTGCCAAGGTCACCGACAAAAGATCGAGGGAGTTGTCACTTGAAGACGGCTGTGAATGGCTCCGCAAGTCGGCTCACGAGGCTCATGGTTCCGGCAACAAGGTAATCTTTGTTGGCAATGGCGGAAGCGCGGGGATTGCCAGTCACATGGCGATCGACTTCTCCAAGAAAGGCGGCCTACGTTCTCTTGCCTTCAACGACGCGACCGCGCTGACATGCCTCGGTAACGATCTCGGATACGAGAACGTATTCGCCAAGCAGATTGAGTTCCACGCCCACCCGGGCGACCTGTTGATTGCGATTTCGAGTTCCGGACGCTCGCCCAGCATCCTCAAAGCGGTGTCAATGGCGCGGGAGCGGGGTTGCAAAGTCGCAACCTTTTCCGGCTTCACCGAGGATAACGACTTGCGTCGCACTGGCGACGTGAACTTCTACATACACTCGCGCGAGTATGGGTTTGTCGAGGTTTCTCATTTGGCGCTTTGCCATGCCGTCCTTGACATCGATAAGGGCTGGGGAAAGCCGGCATAGGATCGGGCGGCGAAGCAAGAAGACAAGAACGCACTAGCGGAACGATGGCAAACCAATTCAAACGTGTCATGATCACCGGCGGCGCGGGATACGTCGGTTCGAACCTGGTGCCGAAAATGCTGGCAACCGGCTGCGAGGTGTCGATCCTCGATTTGTATATCTACGGCGATGTTTTCTCCGACCTGAAGTCCAACGCCAAGCTGATCGAGACCAAAGGTGATCTTCGCAATCCGGACGACGTCAAACGTGCGCTCGCCGGCTGCGACGCGGTCATTCACCTGGCCTGTATCTCCAATGATCCGTCCTTCGACCTCAATCCGGATCTCGGCAAGTCGATCAATTACGACTGCTTCCGGCCGCTGGTGAAAGCGTCGAAGGACGCGGGCGTGAAGCGCTTCATCTATGCCTCATCCTCGTCCGTCTACGGCATCAAGAGCGATCCCGACGTGACCGAGGATTTGCCACTCCAGCCATTGACCGACTATTCCAAGTTCAAGGCCATGTGCGAAGAGGTGCTCGAAGAGGAGCGAGAGCCGGGTTTTACCACGGTGACGATTCGGCCTGCCACAGTCTGCGGCTATACGCCACGGCTGCGGCTCGATCTGACTGTCAACATCCTGACAAGTCATGCGATCAATAATGGGCGCATCACGGTATACGGTGGAGAGCAATTGCGCCCGAATCTTCACATTGAAGACATGACTGATCTTTACCTTCAACTCTTGGAGGAACCGGACGAGCGGGTGAGCGGCAAGATATGGAATGCCGGTTACCACAATCTGAAAGTGCGCGAAATCGCCGAGACGGTGCAAGCCGAGGTCGGCAATAATGTCGATATTGTGGTGACGCCGTCGGACGACCATCGGTCGTATCACGTTTCGTCCGAAAAGATTAAGACAGAGCTCGGTTTCAGCGCCCAACACACCGTTTCCGACGCGATCATCGACCTCAAAAAGGCGTTCGAATCCGGGAAAGTGCCCAATGCAGCCACCGATGATCGGTACTACAACATAAAGCGGATGCAGGGATTGAAGTTGACATGAATGCGGGCCCCGATCGGACTTCGGGCAGTTCCTCCAGCCTGAGTGAACGACCGTCTGGTCCGATCGACCGCAGGCAACCAAAGGCGATCCAGCTTCTGCTGCCAGTTTGGGGCACCAACTACATCAGGCAGTTTTTGGAGGTGGGTCTGCCCACATTGCTGGCGCCGGGGAATCTTCCGGCGTTGGCCGAGGCGCTGCCCTGCAAACTGGTGATCCTGACCAATGCTGAGGGCGCCGACCTCCTGAGACCATATCCGGGCATTCGATACCTGCAAAGCATCTGCGAAATAGAATTCAGATTCATCGACGAACTGATTACCGGCGACAATTATTCGACGACGATCACGCTCGCTTATGCGAAGGCGGTGCAGGCGGCCGGCGATGCCATGCTGGATACCTGTTTTTTTTTCTTGATCTCAGACTACATCATAGCCGACGGATCGCTGCGAAACGTACTCGCGCGAATCTTTGAAGGTTACAACGGCGTCTTTGCGGGAAATTTCCAGGTAACAAGAGAAGACGCTCATGATTCGTTTTTCAGACAACTGGACGAAGGAAAGCCTGCGATTGTGGTGCCTCCGCGCAGATTGACCGAGTGGGCTTTCCGATTCCTTCATCCGATGACGGCCGCCAATACTGTGAATTTTTCGCTGTGTCATAGCGCGCATTCGAATCGTCTTTTCTGGCGGGTGAATGAGACCACATTGATCGGCCGGTTCTACCTGATGCATATGATCTGCATCAGGCCAGAAATTACGGATTTTGTGATTGGTTCTTCCTGCGATTACTCTTTCATGCCGGAGATGTGCCCCTCCGATAATGTTCATGTCATGACGGATTCGGACGAATATCTCGTCGTCGAGATGCAGGGTCGCACGCACGAGAGGGAGTTTCTCAGGTTGGGGGCGGTCAATCTCGATTCACTTGTCGAAAGCCTTGCTGAATGGACGACAGCTCGCCATAGGGAAAATGCGCACTCGGTCGTAGTATTTCATGTCGGCAAAGGTTCGCCGGAACTCGCAGAAGTGGTTGCGGAGTCGAAGACCTATATCGAGGCGATTGAAAGGAGGCTTCCCGCGGCCCAACCGCACCGGAATCACCCTTATTGGATCGGTGCGATCAACGCGCATCTGGCAGCCAGGAAACCTAAACAAGAGAGCTCCGACATCGATCTCGAAGGCATACAGACGAAAACGAATGGCTATCAGGCCCTGCTTTACCGAGGCCGGGACCTGATTTTTGGACGAATTCCTAATGTCAGGCGCATTCACCCCCGCTGGGCGGACTACAAAACAGTCGTCGATCTTGCACGTCGCTATTTTTCCGTTGGCCAGCGGCGACTTCTCATCGTTTCTGAGTCACCGGGCGTTTTTCAAAGCTGGTTTTCCGATCTTGCATCTTCAGTCACGTCGTTCGACGGTCACAGGCTTTCCGTACTGGACAGAGATGAGTATGCCAAGTTGCAAAGCCCCTTCGACGGGTGTCTATTGGTATTGCGGCAGGATGAATTGCAGGGCGCGCGAGCGGCTATTGCCCGCATTAGTCCTGTATTGTCGTCAGACGCATCAATTGTGGTCTTTGTGACGAACACCCAAGGTGTTGGCGGAGGGCATTACCTCGGAACGGACATTCTCCATAATATTGACAGGTTTTTTGACTTATCCGTGGTGCTCGAGAAGGTCGCCTTCGTTCCTTCGAACTCATTGAGTTGGCTGGCATACCGCAGTATGCGCAATGCATTTGTGCTGACGCTTAAAAGGCGGCTGTATTTGCCTGTTGCCGCCGCAACGGCCGGTGTGTTTGTGCTGGTGACGTTTGCGGCAAACCTGTTTCGCCGAAAGAGCAGTGACGAACCGACCATAGGCGGACTCTATTCGAGCATCATCATGGTTCTGCATCCAACAGGCGCGCAGATCGCGGAGGCGGAAAGTACCGAGGAGCGATATCTGAAGCTGGCCGCGCAGCGTTTCACGGAAGATTCTCTGCGGGTGAACCACGTTGGCCGCGCCGTTAAGCGCGTGTGGGCAAGGCGTGATGAGCGAAGCGGCAATTCGCATCGGGCTTGATTTCGACAACACGCTCGTCACCTACGACGAGGTGTTCCTCGCCGCCGCGCGGCAACGTGGCTTTGTGGGAGCCGGGTTCGCCGGTCGCAAGAAGGCCGTCAGAGACCGTATTCGCCTTCTGCCGGACGGGGAATTATCGTGGCGGCGGCTGCAAGGATACGTCTACGGCAGGGGAATTGTTGATGCGACGATGTATGATGGCGTCGACGCTTTCTTGCGTCTATGCCGACGCGAGAATGTTCCCGTCGTGATTGTCAGCCACAAGACCGAGTATGGGCATTTCGATCCGGACCGCGTGAATTTGCACGAAGCCGCCCGCGCGTGGATGGCGGCGTATGGCTTTTTTTGCAAGAGCGGTTTTGGCATTCAGCCGGACGACGTCTATTTCGAGGCGACAAGGGACGAAAAGCTTGCGCGCATCGCGGAGCTTGGCTGTACGCATTTCGTTGACGATCTGCAGGAAGTGCTCACCGATCCGAAATTTCCCTCGGGCGTTGAGCGAATTCTATTCACAGAGGAAGATATCCCCGCGAACGCGGCGGGCTGCAATGTCTGCCCGACGTGGCGCCATGTCGAGGAGCTGATTTTCAGTGCCCTCAGGTGATGCCGGCTTGACCCAAGCGCAGGAGGTTGTCGGGACGCTCGTCAAAGGCCCCGCGCAGGTCAAGCATTTGGTGACCGGCGGCCGCAACAGCCGAATCTATCACGTGCGTTGCCCACAAGGCGAATTCGCGCTCAAACAGTATCCGTCACGTGCGGACGATCCCCGCGACCGGCTTGCCACCGAGGTGGGAGCGCTGGACTTGATGAAGCGTCACAAGATCGATATCGTTCCGCGCGTGATCGGCGTCGACCCCGACCAGGGCTTTGCCTTGCTCAGCTGGATCAATGGGACAGAAGTCGTTGATATCGCCGATTCCGACATAGACGCGGCGGTCGCCTTTTTGACGGCTGTGCACGGCATGCGGAACAGCCCTTGGGCCAAAGCGCAACCACTCGCATCGGAAGCCTGCCTGTCGGGCGCCGAAATCGAGCGGCAGATCGTGGCGCGCCGCGACCGACTGCGGAAGATTTCCGGCGAGCCTGACCTCGCGGCATTTCTCGATGGGCCGTTCGCGGCCGCACTGGAACAGGCGCTGACGGCCGAAAAATCCGGGGGGCAGGCCGCGGGCCTTGATTTTGAGGCCGAATTGTCTCGGGAATGGCGCGCGTTAGTGCCATCTGACTTCGGGTTCCATAACAGCTTGCGCCGTCCGGATGGGTCCTTGGCATTCGTCGATTTCGAATACTTCGGTTGGGACGACCCGGCGAAGATGACCGCCGACCTCATGTTGCATCCGGGGCGGGTGCTCGGTGCCTTCCAAAGGCGGAAACTTCGCCAGTTGACAGAGCGCCTCTATGGCGAAGATCGGTTTTTTGGGCCGCGGTTGACTGCCTATTTTCATCTGTTCGGCCTGCGTTGGGTGCTGATCCTGTTGAACGAGTTTCTTCCGGAGCGCTGGCAGCGTCGGGTGCTTGCTGGTGCGAGTGAAGACTGGGCCGCAGCGAAGGCCGCGCAACTTGCTGGTGCGGCCGCCTTTCTGGCGGCGCTGCCGGAAAAATTGGAGGGCTAGCCCCCTACGGCCATTAGTGCCAAGGCTACACATATGCTCAAGCTCACGACTCCGCCGCTCGACCAGCGCTCGAAATACCTGCGCAAGCTGGTCGTGCGCACGCTTCAAGGTGGCGAGCGCGGGCACGTCGGTTCTTCGATGTCGCTCATCGAAATCATGCGCGTGCTCTATGATGACATTCTGCGCTACCGGCCGGATGAGCCAAAGTGGCGGGATCGTGACCGCATGATCCTCAGCAAGGGCCATGGCTGTATCGCGCTCTATGTGATGCTGGCCGACAAGGGCTTCATCCCCATGGAGGCATTGGACACGTTCTGCCGCCGTGACTCGATCCTCGGCGGCCACCCGGAGGCGGGCAAGATACCGGGGGTCGAGGCTTCGACTGGCGCGCTCGGCCACGGCCTGTCGATCGGCGTTGGGATGGCACTTGCCGCGCGCATGCAGAAGCGCGATAGCCAGGTTATCGTGGTCACGGGTGATGGCGAGATCAACGAGGGTTCGATCTGGGAGGCGGCAATGTGCGCTGGCAAGCATCACCTCTCCAACCTGACCGCCGTGATCGACTACAACAAGATTCAGTCTGCCGGCCCGACGCGCGACATTCAGGACCTCGAACCGCTGCTCGACAAGTGGCGCGCGTTCAATTTCGCCGCCATCGAAGTCGACGGCCACGATGTCGAGGCGCTACGCAAGGCGTTCCGCAGCCTGCCGCTGGACTCGGAGCGGCCGAGCGCGATCGTGTGTCATACGGTGAAAGGCAAGGGCATTTCATTCGCCGAGCACGACGCCACTTGGCATCATAAATCGAAGATCGACCAGGACGTACTGGCCAAGCTCTTCGCGGAGCTGGAGTAGACTATGCGTCAGACCTGCCTCAACATGGTCCATGACCTTGCCAGGCGCGACGAGCGCGTATTGTTTATTGGATCCGACCTCAGCCCCGGCCTGCTGGCCGACATGAAGCGGGAGATGCCCGAACGCTATTACATGGAGGGCGTCAGCGAGGCGAACGTTGTCGGTATGGCGGCCGGCCTCGCCGCAGAGGGCTATGTTCCCTTCGTCAACACTATCGCGACGTTTATAACGCGGCGCTGCTACGAGCAGGTCGCCGTTGATCTGTGCCTGCATGACCTGCCGGTACGGCTCATCGCGAATGGTGGCGGGCTGGTGTACGCCCCGCTCGGCCCGACGCATCTGGCGATCGAGGATATCGCCATCATGCGCGCCCTGCCGAACATGGCCGTCACAGCGGTTTGCGACGCCGACGAAATGATCCGGTTGATGAACACCACCATCGACTGGCCGCATCCGATTTATATCCGGCTCGCCAAGGGTGGCGATCCGGTGGTCAGCCGCGAAGAGCTTGGCTTTACCCTTGGTAAAGCCATTCCGATACGGCGCGCACGCTCGCGGGGCTCGGTGGTGCTGATGTCGACCGGCGTGATGACCACCAATTCGCTGGCGGCCACCGAGCTTCTTGCCCAGGAGGGTATCGACGCGTCGGTCGTGCATTTCCACACCATCAAGCCGCTCGACAACGAGGCGGTGCTCGACTTCGCGCGGGACGCCGAGCTCGTCGTCACGGTGGAGGAAGGCGTGCGCACCGGAGGGTTTGGTAGCGCAGTGACCGACGTCATCATTGATATTCTTGGGACGGCCGCACCGCAGATCAAACGGCTTGGGCTCCCGGACGAATTTCCGCACAACTACGGCCGGCAGGACGAGTTGTTCGACATTTACGGGCTGCTCCCGCAGCAGATCGCCGCGAGCGTGGCCGGCGCTTTCAAGGAGAAGGAAACAGTGGCGTAGCGCTACGGTACGCCGCCAGCTCTTGTTGCGACGCGCAGTGCGCACTTTTCGATCGAGATGACGATGTGGTTGCTTGTAGGTGGTGATTCCGAGATTGGGGCGGCAACACGCCGCTTTCTGCAAGCGCAGGGCATTGCTTCAGCCGCCACGACACGGCGCCCGGAGCGAGTTGCCGGCGATCGGCCATTTCTCGATCTATCGCGGCCGCTCGATGACTGGGAGCCGCCGGCCGGGACCAGGGCAGCCTGTATCTGCGCCGCCATCGCTCGCATTGCCGATTGCGACGCCGATCCGCAAGGGTCGTTCGAGGTCAATGTGACGCAGACTGGTGCGCTCGCCGATCGTCTGCTCGCGCGCGACATCCCTGTGTTGCTGTTGTCGACCAACCAGGTTTTCGATGGCACCGTACCCAATGTCGCGGCCGACGCACCGACCTGTCCCGTTACCGAGTACGGACGACAGAAGGCGCGCGCCGAGGCCGCATTCCGCGGGCACATGGAGCGCGGTGCGCCGGCGGCAATCCTGCGGCTTGCCAAGGTGGTCTCGCCTGACATGCCGCTGATCCGCGGTTGGATGGATGCGCTTGCCGGCGGCAATGCGATCCGGGCGTTCAGCGATATGACCATGGCGCCGGCGGAGACTGCCACAGTCGCTGCGGCCATCGCGGCCCTGATGCAAGACGCCGCGTCCGGCCTGTTCCAGCTCACCGGCCCGCGCGATTTGTCCTACGCAGATATTGGTCGCCATATTGCGCAAAGGGTCGACGCCGATCCGGACCTGGTGATGGAAGGTCGGACAAGCGACGCCGGATTGCCCGGGGGTTCGGCACGATCCCACACCACGCTCGATTCGTCCCGCTTGCGCGAAGCATATGGCATTGGGGCACCGGACGTGAATGAGATCATCGATGCACTGATAGATCTATCCGAGCCCAAACGTTCAAAATAGCACGGGGTCATCTGCATGATGACCGTACGAGCCGTCTCGTCGAGGTCGAGTGCTAGTGGTCGGCCACGTTCAGCAAAACCCGTCCGGCGGCGCCGCAGCGCACCATGTCCAACGCTTCGTTGATCTGGTCCAGCGTGAACTTGTGCGTGATGATGCCATTCAGCGACAGCCGGCCTGCTTTGATCAGGCGGACCAGCCGCGGAATGTCGATGTGCGGGGCTGCGTCGCCGCCATGCGAGCCAGTCAAGATCTTGTTGAAGTGGATCGGCAAGGTGTAGATCGTCACCTTATCGCTCGGCACACCGACCAGTACGCACGTCCCATCCGCATGGGTGAGGTCGTAGGCCTGCTCGATGACCGATTTGACGCCGGTGGTTTCGATCACCTTGTCGGGCCCCTCGGCGCCTACGATCTCGCGGATCGCCGCCGGGACATCCTTGACCCCATTGGGATTGAGGCAGTGGGTCGCCCCACGCGTCATGGCCATTTCCAGCTTGCTGTCGACGAGATCGATCGCGACGATCGGATACGCGCCGGCAAGCTGCGCGAATTGCACGACGTTGAGGCCGACGCCACCGGTTCCGAACACGGCGACGGACTCCCCGGTCTTTACCTTGGCGTCATTGGCGATGATGCCGGCCGCGGTGGTGACCGCGCAGCCAAGTAGCGGCGCGACCTCGAGATCGAAGTCTTCCGGAATCGGCGTCAGACGGTTCTCGGAAACCACCGCGTAGTCGTTGAAAGTCGTCACCCAGCCGGCGTTGAGCTTCTGGCCGCGCCACTTGTAGGACGGCGGCACGCACTGGATGCCGAGGCTCGGCCGCCAATGCATGACGACCGTATCCCCCGGCTTGACGTGCACGACGGCGGGACCCGCTTCGACGACCTTGGCCGAGGCCTCGTGACCCAACAGGTGCGGAAGAAACTTGTCGGGGCCCTTGGCCGCCGCAATCTCGTTCAGCTGCGCGCCGCAGATCGTCGTGTGGAGGACCTCAACCAATACCTGGCCGGGAGCCAGCGATTCGGGAAGCTCGATCTCGTCGGTGATCAGGGGCTTGCGGGATTCCGCCAGGATGGCCGCTTTGGCTTTTTTGATCTGCATTGTGCTGACAGTTCTTATTCGAAGTAGATGAATTCGTAGTCGCCGGTATAGCCGAAGTGGTTGTACAGCCAGATCCACTCGGACGTATGCATGATCGACTCGGCGGTCAGCGCCCAACACTCGAGATTGAACTGCTCGCGCTCGTTCCGGAAGGCCTCGAGCATGATGTACTTGTTCTTACCGACGCGCTCGATCTCCTGGACCGCCGTCTCGAGCTCGAAAAGACGCAGGTTATGCAAAGTGGCGAGCGAGATCACGAGATCGAAAGCATTGTCGCCGAACGGGTAACGGTCCTGGGCGCGATAGCGGAAGAGATACGGCTTGATGTTCTCGCGGGCATCGGCGAGGCCGTGCTTGGAGATGTCGAAGCCGGTCACCTGCAGATTGGGAAGAATCTTCTTCATTTCGTAAAGCAGAAACGCCTTGCCGCAACCGACGTCGAGCACCTTGTCGCTGTCCTTCAGGCCGTAGATGTCGATCAGCGCCTGCGCGACCGGCGCCCAACGGCCTTCAATGAACTTGTAGCCGCCATAGCCGTAACGACGGTCCCCATCCCAATAATCCACCTCGTATTCCTTCGCCTTGAGCATGCAATGAACTTTGTCGTCGTTCATGCGCGCGAGATAGTCGCGCTTGGTCGCCTTATGCAGCGGCGTCACGATTTCCAGCAGCCGACCCATTTACGTTCGCTCCAGTAAGATTTGGGATGCCTTGGCCCGGTTTGGACCTCGCATCTGGGGGTACACTTCCTCCCCGGAGGTGCCCGAAGAGGCGGGGAAAGTCATACCACGCGGATAGGAAGGATAACCCACATACCCGATGTCCGAAAGGCGCCGAGAAGTTTCCGCGATCCTTCACGCATGTTGATTCAATTCCGCTGCCGGCAGGCTGTCTATGTCCGACCCAATTTATCCGCAACTGCCCCTAGTGCTTCACGACGAGTCCTTGGCCGGTTGGCAGTTCCAGGATTGCGTGACCGCGTGATGCCATAAAGCGATCCTCGGCTTCACGCTGCCGACGGAACACCTCCCAACCATAGTCGTCAAACACGATGACCCCGCCGGGAACGACACGGTCGAATAGCACCTCCAGCACTTTGACCTCCGCCGCAGGAGAATTGAGGTCAATGTGAAGAAATGCGATCCGCTCGGGCATTACTGCAGAAAGAGTATCGGGCAGAAAACCGCGAATGATGCGCACATTGGGATTATCGGCAAAGCGCTTACTCACCGCCTCGAATATCCCGGGCTCGCCATAAACCTTATTGGCGAAGTCGAAAAAACCAGGATTCTCGGGGTAATCGTCGGCGCTCGATAACTCGCTCGAAAAACCCTCGAAGCTATCGTAAAGATAGTAGGTGCGGTCGCGCAGCTCATCGGCAAGGACTGTGGACACCACCCAGGCCATATCGCCTTTGAACACCCCGCACTCAACCAGGTCCCCTTCATGGGCGAGCCCGCACCGAGCTGCCCAGATTAAGGTGTGGAGCCGCCACGAGATCGTATCGGGCGTATCGTAGGCGTCATAGACGTGAGACCCGCGGATTGCCAAGTAGGCGTCCCGGAAGGCGGCACTATCCAAAAACCCGCGCGCCTTGCCCAAAGTCAGCATCCTATCGCCCCAAAAGACGGTCTCGTGATAGGGGGTGACTAGTCGATCGATAATCTTGCTGAACAAAGTAGCACGTTCACTTTCGGTGGGCTTTGCGGCAAGAAACGTATCGATAGCGTCGAGAGGGTCCGCACTTCCCCGGGGCCGCTTCCGGATTTCCGATTCGGCAGAATTATCAACTCGCCTAAAAACGCGCGACAATTTTGACAAAATTGACATTCCTCGCCGGACTTCCGGTATGTGCGCAATTGCGCGCCTTCATATATGGTATCGGCCGGTCGCCGGGGCGCTTGCGACGGCGTCAAGAAACGTCCGCACAGTATATTCGAAAGATTGACGCTCCTGCATCGGCTACTTGTCAATCCTGCTATGCAAAATCATAAGGTGTCAATCAACCAAATCCATAGGACTTTCTTATGAGCGAATCAACAAAGACCGTAAGGCCCAGTATTCGCCCCTGTTCGATGTCAAGGACAAGCACCGGATTACCCGCTTGGGTCTCATGGTCAATGAGTCCGACGCGGTCGCCTGGATCGGGGGACTCGACCCTGACCTTGACAAGGCACGTAGAATACTGCAGCTCGTGCCCGATAAACTGACAGTAGACCCCGTCTTCCCGAAATGGTACCCGCACCTCTTCCAGCAACGCTGACGCTTCGCCGTAGCGCGGTTGGCGCTGGAACATTGCCCGCCGGATCGGGCGCTTCTTTTGGGGACGGCGGCTCAATCCGCGCGCGATCGAAACGTGCTGGGGGCCGCATGCAGACTGCCGTGCCCGCTGGCACGCTTCATTGCGTTGGCTTGGCTTTGGTACAGGTTTCGTCCATACCGGCTGGGAACGCTGCTGAGCACTTTCGCCGCTCGACTCTGGGAGAGAAGCCGCCGCAGTCCTGTCATCGGTACGACCTAAGGGTATCAGTTATAGGAAACGAAAATGAATAAGTTGGAAGACTATGCCGCCTTCGAGGGGATGACTCCGTGGGCGGGCGAGGTCCCGCTGGGCTTCAGCGTCGATTTCCTGGGCACCCTCACCGACGCCAATTTTCGCACCATGTTCGGCGTCGACCCGTCAAAGACCGGCGGGCATCACGTGACGACACGCCTCCCGGTGATCGAGGACGGCGAAGGCTGGTTCGAAGCGGTCAACTGGATCGAGGCAGCACGCGCGGCGCGCGACCGATTCGTCATGATCACGCTCGGCGCATGCTATGGGGCTCAAGCAGTTGGCAGCTGCCGCGCCCTGCAGCACCTCAATCCGATGCCGTATAAGCTGGTGGCCGTCGAACCGGAACCGGGCAACTACGAATGGACGCGCAAGCACATGCGCGACAACGGCATCGACCCTGACGAGCAATGGATCGTCAAAGCGGCCATCAGCGACGAGAACGATCCCGTGCTGTTTCCGATCGGGTCGCCGGGCTGGGGCGCGCAGAACTGTGTCTCGACCAACGAGCTGGCCGCACGCAAAATCTACGCCGAACAGATCATTTCTGCCGGCGCCGCCGAGGAGACCTTGCGCAACCTCATGCTGACCAACAGCACGGGCATTACCAAGGATCTGCTTCCCGGCCACGACCTCCCCTCCGAGATCAAAATGGTCAGCGCGGTGACCTTGAAAGACGTGCTCAGTCCCTTCGATGTCGTCGATTACGTTGAATCCGACATCCAGCAGTCCGAGATCCTGGTATTTCCGCCCTTCATGCAGTTGCTGAAACGGAAGGCGCGGCGCGTACACCTAGGTACGCACGGCCGCGACGTTCATCATTCACTGCTGCGGCTTTTCGAAGCCGATAAGTGGGAAATCATTTTCAACTACGAACCCAACGCCAAATTTGAATGCTCGCTGGGAAGCTTCGAATGCAATGACGGCGTCCTCACGGTGAGAAATCCAGATTTATGAGCATTTCCGAACTCACTGTATCAATTTCCGCTTCCGCACCACGCCACACAGGCAGCCTTAATGGACGCACCCTGAGAGAAGAGCTGGAGGATCTCCTCCTGTTTTTCAGGCACCCAGACTTCGCCGAACTTGGAAGGACGACCCCGGAACATGGTACCGACCGGTTCGCTGCTCTGCTTCTTCGAGGCCAGCATGGGCTCTATCTTGGGCTGCTATATGGTGTGAAGAAAGTAATACAAAGTGTTACCTTGATTTCAGGTGCACGCCGGCCCGGTAGTCCGTAGAGGGCGGCGCGAAGAAAATCCCTGCTTGCTCCAGCACGCCTTGGAGATTGCGCTTGATGGCCGGATGGACGTCGTAGCCATTCTCTAATCTACAGACTGTCTTGGGCGTCGTATAGTTACTGGCGGCCAGCTCCCGAATACCGATACGAAGGGCAGCCTTGGCCATGCAGCGTTGAACCGGCGATAGGACGTTCTCGGTCTCCTCGACTCTGTTGAGAAACGGTTGACCTTGCATTCCTCTGCCTGCTGTATTGAGGGACCGTGACCAGATCGTGACGCACTCTGGTCACAACCTGTCTTTTCGTGTCACTTTCAGTCACGATTGCGTGGAACGGCAGTGCGTAACTCATTGATTCATTTGAAGCCCTGAATCCAACCATCGACTGAAAATCTCCGTGTCGGCAGTTCGGCTCTGTCCCTGGCCACCATAACTTAGCTTAAAAACCAAACACCCGACGGCCACGGCGTAGAAATCATCTCGGCGTCAACCGCCATTGGACGATCGGCTTTACGGCGGCGAGTTAGCGGAAGTGATAAAAATAATCATTCAAGTACTTGATGATGCTATCGGTTTCGCTGATTGAGAAGTGTTTCTGCGCCATGTGACCGCAACCCTGCACCTGTTGTTTCAGCTCGTCTAAAGACTGAACGGCGTGGTCTTCGCGAGTATAGATACTGATGTCATGGCATGTCATACAGCTAGCGTTGTGCAAACGCTTGCCCTCGGCGCTGTCGCCCGGCAATGCAGCATGGGCGCCTGATGTCAACACGATCACTAGGGACACGCATAGTATGTATTTCATAGGTGGCTCCAATGGTGACTCTTACACTTGTTGCATCCGTTCGCGACGGTACCTGCCATGTTATCCTCGAGCCGCTCGAGTTTATATACAGGGCGTACCGTATGCCGCTACAACCACGAGCGACCGCACAGTTCGCTCGACTATCAACCCCCCGCCCGAGCTGCCGCTCACCCAGCGATCAGCGTCAACGGTACGACGACAACCCTCACTCAATAAGTGGCTGCAGATCACCGTATCAGCTCACCCGGTGTATCCCAGTTGCACCAGGTCGCTGTGCAACCGCCTGACCGTCTTGCGCTGCTTGCGGTGCCGCCGGGACTCGCGAAACAGCCGGCTGGTCAGCGTCAGCTCGTAGTCATCCGGCTTGGAGGGCTCTTGAGGTTGGGATAGCGCGGTTCCACCACGCCACTGGCTAAATACTTGCGCAAGGTATTCCGGCTCAGCCCCGTTCTTCGGGTTATCTCCCGGATCGGCACGTCCTCCCGGAAATGCCATCGCCTGATTACGCTCAATAACGCCACGTCGATCACTCCTCATGTCTCCTGCGAAGCCTCGTTGCAGAAGGAGTTTTACGGGGGCTAACTTTCGATGCAAATTAGGGGGATAGACGGGTCAGTTTTGGGTGCAAATCAACACCGCAAGGGCCTTTTGACCGACAAGTATATTGGTTATTCTTACTATCCAATTTCAGCGGGAGTAATGGATGCGACAGCGATTCCACGTGGTGGCTGCTCTGGTCGGGGCAGTAATGCTGCCCCTCGCGGCGTGGGGTGCAATGGTCGAGAGCAAGGTGCCGAGCGTGGTTGTACAGGAGGTGCTGATCAAGACCTGCCTGCTCACCCTCAACGACGCCAACATCACCGGCAACTACACGGTGCTGCATACCAAGCTGGCCAAGCCGTTCCGCGAGCAGTTCAACGCTGAACGCCTCAAGAGGACGTTTAAGGTATTCAGCGATAAGAAGATCGATTACGGCATTATCGTCACCAGGCCGGCGATCCCCTCCAGCGAAAGCAAGATCGACGAACGCGGCGCGTTGATCCTGCGCGGCTACTTCGACACCAGGCCGAGCCGCGTCGTCTACAAGCTCGACTTCATCGCCTCCGACGGCGAGTGGAAGCCGATCAGGATCAACGTCAATGTCGAACCGGTGAACGAGAAGCAGTAGCGTGTCTTCCCGAGTTCGAACGAGAGGAACGCCGAAAGGGGATCCCATGTCACTGCCTGCCACATCTGAGGCCCGAAAACCCGCCGGCACCTGGCGTAGAGTGTTCGCCGCCATCCTCGACTTCATCTTCGTCGTCGGCGGCTACTTGATCGGCTATTTCAGCGGCGGCCTGACCGGAAGCGGAATCAAGCGCAGCGGTGGCCCTGCGTTCCTGCTGTTCGCCATGATCGTCCTCTATGTCATCATCTTCCGCCGCTATCTCGGCGGCACGCTGTTCCAGCGGCTGTTGGGAGCATACTGACACCGCTCTGTCTGAACGAGTACCCTCGCTCCGAATTCACCGTGTCGCCCTCCCCGGGACGAAGGTCAGCGAGGGACGAAGGTCAGTGAGCGTTGACGAGCCTGGGTGCGGGGACAGCAACGCAGTCAAAGTCCACGCAGATTCGTTCGCTTCGCGATTCACCCCCTCCTGACTGCCGCCGCTTCGTGACGATAGTCGACCTTGCTCCCTCCAGGGGCAGGTGAAGTGCTGATGAATTCCATTTCCACATGCTCTTCTTGCACGGAGTCTACGTCGCGGACGGTGGACCGGTGGTTCGCCGCCTTCCAGCGCCACGCTCCGGGCACTGGAACGACTTCACCGGACCGAAGACCCCGCCTGCGATACTGTTAGCAGAAGGTCGTGCACCAAGACCGTTACGTCCGGTGTTCGCAGCATACCGGAGTCTCACAGCCTGGAACGTGGGCAGCTGAATGCGGCCAAGATCACACCTTCGAGTTACCTACGGGGCTTACCTACAGGCGCGGCTCGCACCGTCAGGAAATCGCTGACGTGGCTGTATTTACCTCGCGACGATGAAATCGCCGTTCATCTCCAGGCCCTGGGTAATCCCCTCATAGCGCTTTGCCTCCTCGCTGCAATCGTCCTCGCAGAGGCGAAGCGCAAACTCCGTTCCGCGGACACCGAGCGTGGCAACGTTGGTCTTCACCTTGTACGACTCGGGGTTCTCGTGTGCGATGCTGCCCGTGATCGCACGCAAGCCCCCTTTAACCAGGCTCATGACGGCACCGTCGCTGCCCGTACCGTAGGCATATTGATCCACCTTCAGCTCGCTGTCGGGCCGTATGGTAGCCCGCGCGCCGTCGATGAACTCGATGATGACGTAGCTACCGGAACCGGTGTGAATGGTGTCACCGACGCTCACCGGGTCGTCCTTCTTCAGCTCGCGATTGACGCTGGACGCGTCCTGGGCGCTGACCTCGCCCTTAAGGGCAATGACGGTCCCCGCCTTCTCGCCGGCCTCGGCGGTGGACAGCCAGAACGTAGCCGCCAAGGTACAAACGACCGCGTACACAAAGGTGTTCCTGGTTCTCATGGTATTAACTCCTCTCTCCGGTTGATCGATATAGAATCGTAGAGCAACGGTTTCAGTCAGAAAAACGCGGAGCGGGCGGCCACCCATTTTCAAAAGGCAGAATGGCTCGCGGCTTCAGTCCCAGAATGAGGCGCAAGGGACCAGCGTTGATACAGTAGGCGTCGCGCCGTAGTGAATCGCGGATTTCAACTTGTTCAGCGACGGCCTCTATCCTGTCGCTCCACTTCTTGATTGCCTTTAGATAGGGGTCCGGGCCATGGAAATGGTCGGCCAGATGACGGTACGTGCCCTCGAAATAGCCGTCCAGGCGCTCGCGCCAGACGTGATTCAGGAAGCCGGGCGACTGCCGGATCAGGTCCTCCGGCGAAGAGTAGGCCGGTTCGGGGACGCCGGGCCGCACTTTTCCCGCCAAGCCCGCGACCTCGAATTCCGCATACAGGCATTGGTAGCACTTTTCCAGATAGCAACGATCGGACATCTGCGACAATAAGTCGGCCGTTCCCAGCAGGAAGCCGAGCCGCCGGTCCAAAGGGTGCTGAACTTGAATGTTGTCCAGGGAGACTTCGTAACCGGTGAAGTGCACGAGCTGCTCGATCAAAGGCGCTTCGCCGCCAAGATCCAGTCTAGGGAGAAGCTCGGAAAGAAAGTCGCCGCTACGCCGTACATGGTACAGCGTGAACTCCGCGCCGTGCCGTTCCTTGTCGCCGGTTTTGCGAATGTACCCCGCATCATGGAACAGCGCCGTGATCACGCCCAGAACGGCACGTCGCTCACCGAGTCGATCTGCGCTACTCGCCGTGCTCTCGTAGCCGTCTATCAGGCGCGACATTGCCAGGGCGCAGTCGAGGCTGTGCTGAGCATCGTGATACCAGGTTTCACATCCAAGATAGCCAGGAAGCTCACCTACGTATAGATCAGCGAAAGTGCGAAACGCGACGTGTACCGGCCGCAGATTGATATCGGGGAAACGCCGGCTCAGAACGCTGCATATTTCGGCACACACGGCACGCGGATCGGCGATGAATACCTTTCCAGTGACGTCACAGTGATTCCGGCGATTGAAGTCGGGCCCAACCCCCTCCTGCTTCGCCGCCGATTCCGATCCGCGATGTTGCCGTACCTTGCTCGATCCGCGATTTAGTGCGCGTTGACTGTCCAAGTGCGAGCTTATCTCCGCGTTGACATCCCTGGAAGAGTAGACTGAAGAACGGATGAACAGTATGCTAAATCCGACGAACGGTAGCACGTGGCCAACGCCACCCGTCAGCGCTCCCGGTACACCCTGATGCGGACGGGGCTGCACCTTGCTCATAAAGCCGAGTCAGTCGCGAATGTCCGCATCGGGTGGTCGTGTCTACAATCTTTCGCACTTTCTCCAGAATCGGTGGCCTCGGCTGGATCGGTCAAGCTGCCGAGACGGCTTGGTTATCCATCATCTCGAGCAGCTTCATGTTCATGTATTTCCTCAACCCCCAGTTGGTGGCCGACGCGTGGCGTAGCCTCGCCGACACCAGCATCAACGCTGAATGACCGTCCGGGAAAGCCCCGACCATCTTGGTCCGGCGCCGGGCTTCCTTCAGAAGCCGCTCCATCGGGTTGTTCGTCTTGAGCTTCAGCCAGTAGCTAACGCTTGTCCCCGCCCATCCGGCACCGATAATCACCACTTTATATTGTTCAAGATCCGACATCGATCAGCTCCGGTTCGCAATCCCGGATATTACTATCATACTGTCCTTGGAATGTCCGCCTTCTCCCGCAAAATGGTGGTTGACTAGTTCTCGAATAGAGTCTTCAACTTGTCGCACCGTGGTAGTTTCATTATTGCCTGGCTACTGACATCAACTCAGAAGTAGAAGAACATCCGGTCCGCGCGTGACCCGTCACCGAATATTTGCTGCCGGCTTTTCATGGCCTGACGACGATGGTCGTCCATATGCCCATGGCATAGTGCCCCGGGACGTTGCAAAGCAGGATATAGGTGCCCGGTTTCAGCGTGATTCTGAGCGCGCCCGTCTGATCCGGATCGAGTTCCGAGACTTCGCCGAGGGAATGTGCGGCATCCTGACGTCTTTCGGGGGCAGCATATTAAACACCGGTTCACAGTCCGTGGTTTCGGCAAGGGACTCGACAATCCAGCCTTTGACTTGGGACCAAGCCGACCCGGCCGCAGCGTCCGTCCGGTTATTGACGCGAAATTGCCTGTGCCGCGGATAGAAGTCTCGTTGAAGAAGTTCGATATACTGTCCCCGGAACTGGCTGCCCGGAACTGGCTGCTATTTCTCTTTATATGACAGGTCCTTCTTGGCGACGTCTACGAGGAAGCGGCGCCGCAGGAAACGGGCTCCGAGCAGCACCGGAAATTTCATTCTTTCCCGATCGGAAAGCGAGAATTCCGTCTCGTATTCCCTGCCGAATATCCTGACTGTCGTACTGATCACGTACCTGTCTTGACTTACTCCGAAGGAATTCCTGATTTTCCGCTCTTTGAAATCCGTGGTGCGGAATTCCTTTCGATTGCGCTCCGGCTGTGAGGAGTCCAGAAGCTCGAATGAGAGGATCTCCACGCCGTCCTTTTCCACGATCCTGAGCTTGTCGCAGTTGATGGCATTGGTGTTGGCCCCGGTGTCTATCTTGCAGGGAACATCCTTGAAACCGAATGCCGGCAGGTCCACTCTATCCTGCCGCCCGATGATCAACTTTGCCGCACTCCTTCCACTGCTCTTTTTCTTGTTTCCTTTCATGCTGCAATCATACGAAATCCGGGACGGCGCATCCAGCTCCTTCTCCGGTGCGACGTTGCGATGAAACGTTCTGACCACCGTAGAAGCTCGTGATACCATACCTGTTCGAAACAATTTTGAGCTGCATCGTTGTTTGGGGAAAGGCGAGACGTTCCTTGTCGCGGCCCCAACCGAGGAGTGATCTATGCGAATCGCGCTATTGAGTCAGGGTGGGAAACGCCTTTATTCCAATCGCCGGCTGCTGGAGGCGGCCGAGAGCCGCGGGCACGAGATCAAGGTGGTGCCGACGCTCAAGTGCTACATGGATATAGCTTCCCACCAACCGAGCGTACACCTGGAAGGCAAGGAACTGGATTTTTTTGATGCGGTCATACCGCGCATCGGCGCCTCAGCGACCTTTTACGGCTGCGCCGTCCTGCGTCAGTTCGAGATGATGGGAACATATCCACTCAACGAATCCGTCGCCATTACCCGCTCGCGCGACAAGCTGCGGTCCCTGCAGATAATGTCACGCGCGGGCATCGGCCTGCCCTTGACCGGTTTCGCGGCTTCGACCAGAAATACCCAGCACCTGATAGAAATCGTCGGCGGCGCTCCGCTGGTTGTGAAACTTCTGGAAGGCACGCAGGGCCAGGGCATTGTCCTGGCGGAAACCCGCAAGGCGGCGGAAACCATTATCGACGCCTTCCGGCAGCTCAGGGCCGAGTTTCTGGTCCAGGAATTCATAAAGGAGGCCGGGGGCTCCGACATCCGGGCGTTCGTGGTCGGTGACAAAGTAGTGGCCTCGATGATGCGCAGCGCCAAGGAAGGCGAGTTTCGTTCCAACCTGCACCGCGGTGGCACGGCCAAAGTGATCCGGCTCACTCCCGAGGAGCGGTCCACGGCGACCCGCGCAGCGAAAAAGATGGGGCTCAACGTGGCGGGCGTCGACATACTGCGCTCGAATCACGGCCCGGTCGTGATGGAAGTCAACTCCTCGCCGGGGCTGGAAGGCATCGAGAAAGCGACGGGCAAGGACGTCGCACGAATGACCATAGAGTTCCTCGAGAAGAACGCCAAACTGCATCGCACCAAGACCCGCGGCTCCGGGTAAGAGGCGGTCTCGCGCGGCCAAGCTGACTGCCAGCCAATCAGGCGGTTGCCCGCCGCGTGCCCCGGAACCCGCCGCTGCTGCGGGTAGAAGCTTCGTTAAAGGAGTTCGATATACTGTCCCCGGAACTTCTGTAGTGCATTAATTGACACATGCAAGCGCGCTAGGTGACTGTTTGTGTTGTCGCTGAGAATGCGACTACCTAACTGAAAATCCCCGCGCCGGCAGTTCGATTCTGTCCCTGGCCACCAACCTGTGTGCTTCACACCCATTTGCAAACGCTCGCGGCGAGCACGGCCTGGCCCCGCAACGACCCAAAGCGGACCTGCGTATCGCAACAAATGAGTCCGCTGTTCGCGGCGCTATACCCCAAACCGCTCGACGATTGCCCGGACCGGGCGGGAGTTCAATTCTTCCACTGTATGGACGACATTCTGATTCTCACCCGATGAATCCGCCATGAACGATCTGCTCGGCCATTCGATGATTTACCGCTACGCCGGATGGATCTTGATGACCACCAGCCAAGGGAGGCGGGCTGCACACCGTGTGTCCCCGAACCTATCTCGTCCCGCAACAGAGCGCCAGTCCCCAAACCCTATATGCGTCCCTGTCTCAAGTGTCCATCAACCGGCCCTCAAGCATCTCGGACAAGGCATTGCATCGTCCGGCGTCGTTCAGAGTCAGACGCAAAATACCGTCGTCATCCAGTTCGCTCAGTAGTAGTTCGCTCGCTTGCACAGGTCGGCTCCTCTACTGAAACCTACAGAATATTGATTTCCACGCTATCGGCGAGCGTATTGGCGATGAAGCAATAGCGGTGCGCCCGGTGCTGCATCTTTTCCAGTTCCACGGTCTCTACCGAAAACCCCGCGTCAAATAGCACCTCCGGATGCAGATCGACGCGCGTCACCGACATCTGCCCTCTGGCGTTCTTGCCTAGATGAGCGACGGCACGGTCGCGAAAGCTCGCCACCGGCCATCTGGCTTTCGAAGCCAGCGCCAAAAAGGTCATCATGTGGCAGCTGGACAGTGAAGCCGCGAGAGCCTGTTCCGGATTGGTATTTTCCGGATCACCACCCCAATCAGGAGCGGCATCCACCTGCAGGTCATAGCTGTCGTTGTAGCGTACGGTATGTACGTTGGAGTACTTGCCTGAATGCAGGTTGGTTTCGGAGCGCTGCCAGTGCAGCTCGATGGAAAGCTCGGACATTTTAGGATCTCTTATTGCTAAGACACTCACGCGGCGGCGAGTTGCTTTTTGGGGTCGTAGAACGGCCGTGCGACAACGGTGGCCCGAACCGGCCCCTGAGGCATCGCAACCTTTACCTCCGCGCCAATTTCGGCGTAGTCGGCGGCGACCATTGCAAGGGCGATGTTCTGCTCAAGACGCGGCGAATATACGGCGGATGTGACCTTGCCGACGGTGCTGCCGTCTTTGCGGATGGACCAGAAACTGGTGTTCGGCCCCTTCAGCGGTGCGCCATCGATACGTAAACCGACCTGTTTGCGGGTCACTCCATTGTCGCGAATGCGGCGCAACGCGGCTTTGCCAATAAATTCGGCTTCCATATCGGGATTGATCAGCCGACCCATACCCAACTCGTAGGGGTTTGTGGTGATATCTGCATCGGCGTGATAAGAGAGCATGCCGCCCTCAATACGTCGAATGGAAGAGGTGTGACCGGGTTTCAGGCCGAACGGTGCCCCAGCCGCCATGATCTTCTCCCACAACTCGTCACCGCGGGACCCGTCCCGCAGGTAAAGCTCATAGCCCAGTTCGCTGGACCATCCTGTCCGTGACACGATTAGCGGTATGCCGTCCAGTTCCACCTCTCGCAGCCAGTAATAGCGCAAGTCAAGAATGCTTTCGCCAAACAGTGCCTGCATCACCTGACCGGATTTCGGTCCCTGCAATTGCAGCGGCGAGACGTCCGGTTCGCGGATTGTGACATCCATGCCCGCATGGACGGCCACGCCCTGCGCCCAGAGCAGGATGTCGCTGTCGGCAAGCGATATCCAGAAGTGGTTCTCACCCAACCGCAGCAGAATAGGATCATTCAGGATGCCACCGTCGGCATTGGTGATCAGAATGTACTTGCACTGCCCGACGGACAGGTTCGAAAGGTCGCGCGGTGTCAGCATCTGGGTGAATCTGGCGGCGTCCGGGCCGGTGATTTCGACCTGGCGTTCAACCGCGACATCGCACAGAATCGCGTCGTTCACCAGGTTCCAGAAGTTTTGTTCGGGATCTCCAAAATCGCGCGGAATGTACATATGGTTATACACGGAAAACGCCTGAGCGCCCCATCGGACCGTTGCGTTGAAATAGGGGGATTTTCGGATCTGTGTGCCGAATCCGAAATCGTCTGACTGCGTCATGTTATTCATCCTTCTGAACCTGCGGCCCGACCAACGGGAAGCCTTTGAATTGGGCGAAGTTTAGCGTTGGTTGCGGCCCGAATTCGGACCAAAAATACTCGGGTGACAGGCCGAACAGACTATTGTCATTCGCCCGGCAGACCGTTCAGGCGGGCGGCACTATATGTCGGGCCTGGCAATCAGCCGCTCAAGGTTGGGCGGCTTGGATTTAATCTCTCGCGTCACGATGTAAGTCATGTAACGATCGATCCCCAGTTCAGCCGTAAGCAGTGCTTCCATCAAGGTCTGAAAATCTGCCAGGCTGGAACTGAAAATTTTGAGGACGTAGTCCATACCGCCACCCGTAGCGATGCATTCGGCGACCTCATCCATTTTTCGGATATAAGCCTCAAAGCGGTCAAAATCAGACTTCCGGTGATGCGTCAGCGCAATCGTCACAATAACCTGCGTCAAGTCACCGATACGACCAAGCGCGATGTCGGCGTGATACCCGAGTATCAAACCGGCTGCCTTCAACTTGTTCAATCGGGTCCAACACGGCGTCGGCGACAAATTGACGATCTCTGCCAGTTTGGTTTTGCTCAGTTGGCCGTGATTTTGAACCGCGCTGAGGATTCGAATATCGATTGCATCAAGATTGGTTTTCTTCATTCGTTCTGGACGTTACGTGGACAATATTATTCAGAAAGCAACTTCTCACTCCATCAAGTCGATGTTTGTGAGCAGGCTCCAGGTGAGCTACTTGTAGAGTGATCGCACGCGGATTAAAACCCGACGTGAAACGTCCCTTTTGCAGGAGATTTTGACCGCGGGACCGCGCTAGAGCAAGAGGGCGTGGCGGTGTTATGAATTCGGGACAACTGCGCGGCGTAAGATTGGGCATGAGGGAGAAGTCTCGGGGCTCAAGTGTAGGAGGAATTTACACCCTATGTTTCTTATTCCACCAAGCAAAGAAGGAGATTCATGACGCAGTCCAGTCCTGGGGCATTCGTAAACTGACAGGGGAGCAATAAAAGAGACGCAGTTTTCACGGGGTCTTCGCACCCAAAAGCGTGCTGCGACAACTGGTGACCCCGGCGCGCCGGGGCAAACGGAACCCTGACGAAGCCAAGGCCCCGGCTCAGCGACGCGCCGCCGTGGCCGCCTTTTGCTCCTGCAAAGCCGGCATACATGCCTTCCATGGCAATGACTCGGGCGCATCCCGCCCGGCGCCGCCGGGCCGGATAGATCACGACAACCACCAGCCAGGTAGACCCTGGCCACGCCGCGCCCCATACTCGCGCTCGCCCTGCAGCCGGGGGCGGATTGGCAAATCCCGATAATGCACACCCGAGAAACGCACCCATGCGCTGATTCAGCACCATAGCGTCCCTTGGTCAAGCTGCTATTCCCCCCGAGGTCCTGTCTGGCAGCATCTTTCAGCCGATGAACATGTGGGTTATCCTTTCTATCCCTTCGGTGCGAACATGACTAAAGTGCCCATCTGGCTGTTCGGCTACGGATCCCTGATCTTCAAGGTCGACTTCCCCTACCTGGAATCCAGGCGGGCCACCATCCAGCACTGGGTGCGGCGATTCTGGCAAGGCTCCCACGACCACCGCGGCACGCCCGGCGCCCCCGGTCGGGTGGTCACGCTGGTTCCCGAGCACGGTGCGACCTGCACCGGTATAGCTTACCGGGTGATGCCGGACGTGCTGGAGCAACTCGATATCCGGGAGAAGAACGGGTACCTGAGACTCGAAACCCGCCTGGATTTCCAGAACGGCGACTACGCCCACGGACTGGTCTACATCGCCCTGGAAGACAATCCCGCCTTCCTCGGCCCCGCATCCGAAGCGGACATAGCGCGCCATATCCACCGCTCCCGCGGACCCAGCGGTCCCAACATCGAATACCTGCTCGACCTCGCGGATTCGCTACGAAAGATGTCGGTGGAGGATCCCCACGTTTTCGAAGTCGAGAGACAGGCAAACCGAATCAGCGACACCGCCGGCTAGACAAGTCCCGGAAGACATGTTGTGGGTCGCGACTCGACCGGACGCGTTGCGAGAACTATCCGAAGACCCCTGTTCCGGAGTGCTCTCAGCTCACAGATCCAAATGATCACGGCCGGAGGCTTGTCGTGTTCCTCTGCCCTACCCGGGAAGTCCCGCTTTGCGAAGACCTTCCAGATAAGGATCCAGTCCCCCTTCATGCTTGGTGGGCAGCGTCTTCTCGAGGAAAGGCACCGACAAATCCGGCTTCGCCTTCAGTGCTTCTGCTAAGTAGCTTCTGGCCTCCTCCATTTGGCCCAGATTGGCATGAGCCACCGGTCGTGCCAAGGGCTTTCAGTAGTCGGCGTCTGGAACGACTTGGTGCTGCTTTCCGGCTCATCGAATACGCTCCCCAGGGAAAGAAACGCACTAGGCTTCTCTTCGAAAGGCCGATGATTGTGCCTCTACCGCCGAGTCCGTTTGTTGACCCAGATCAAAACCGGCCTGCGGCTGCGGGACATGGGAGTTCTCTCGACGAGATAGCGAAGGACGTCCCTGGCTGCACGCACTGCAACTGCAAGTCGCTAACCCGCCTCCCAGCGCAGCTCGGCCCGAACGGCCGCAGAGTCTTGAACCGCGTCGATGCGCCGAGCATGGCTTTCACATGCCTGCCAGCTCTGCGCATCCCAGACTCGAGTGATAAGTCGCGCCCTGAGCAGCTGGCGCACACGGGGCAAGTCGCCAATCCGCAGCGCAGCTATGACCGCGATCTGATCATAGAGATCTTGTTGAGCATGGCTCGCACCCAGCTCGCCATGACGTTGACGCAGTGCCAGCAGCCGTTCGAGCACTTCGTGGAACCTGCCCTGATAGAAAGCCGAGGCGGCGCGGGCCAGATCGTGCGCCAGGGCCGCCTGTCCGGAGCTCGATCCGGCGGAGCGCAGGTAGTTGAGCGTCGACTGCACCGCCGACAATCGCCCGGTGCGCATCAGTGCCATAACGTGATGCATGGCAGTAAACCATATCGTGTTTTGCGTGGCGCTGGGCAGGGAGGCTTGCGCCAGGCGCTCCCAACGCGCGAGCCCGACGTCAACGCCCTGAAACTCCAGGCGCGCGAGCAGTGACGCGCCATTTTGAACATCCAGGTAGAACGTGGACGACTGCGGATATACCTCGCGGTCAAACAGATCGAGCACCTCGTCGAAACGGCCTTGCGACAGCTTGAACAAGCTCAAATGCCACCATAGATGGCCCCGAAAGAGGTTGTAGTCATTGAGAAACCGCGCCGCATCGCTGAGCAGCTCGATGCCCTCCTGGACACGGCTTTGCATCTCGAGCACATGGGCCAAACCATGCAGGGCCCAAAGATCCTGCGGCTGCAAAGCCAGCGCCTCCCTTGCGCATCGCTCCGCCACCGCGTATTGGCCAACCTCTTCCATTGCGAATGCGTGAGCCGAGAGAAAGTGTCCATAACCAGGTGTTTGGGAACCCCAATGGCAGGCGACCCCCGCGGTCACCTCGGCTTGATGTCGTTTGTCGCCACTCCAAAAAAGTGTGCCGGTGTACTGCCTCAAAGCCAGCAAGTCCAAAGGCCACTCAACCAGGATCTGCTCCCAGGCCGCCGCGCGGGCAGAAAGGTCCTGCGCAATCCAGGCACGAAGGGCTTCCTGGTGCATACGTTCCCGGGGATTGGCGGAAAGAGCCTCCGCCTGCAACAGGTATGAGAGCGCCTTGGGGCGGGCGTCGAGCGTACCTTCGCTCATAAGAGAGTAACCCTTGAGCACATGAGCGAGGACAAACTCCGGAAATTCCTGCAGCAGTGCATCCAAGCGATCCGCCACACCCAGGCGGTAGTAGTACAGGTCGTCAATCAGGCTTTCCAAACGCTCAACAGCCGAGGCGCTGGCGGCACTGAGAGAAAGGCCCCGGGCATCGGTGATGTCAGTATGCGTCATGGGCTGGGGGATCCTTCAGGTCACTATCGTGCAAAGCCTTGCATTAGAACACCCCGGGCGTCGCTTTGGCCATACTACCAAGTCAACGCGACCCTACTAGAGCGTAAACCCTGGTAAGGTGGTCAAATCCCTTGCACGGCTTGTCACCCAGATCCCTGAATTCGAAGGCGCTCATGGCCTTGTCTTTGGTTACCGGGCATACAACGATCGGGCCTGTTTCGTGGTCGGCATATTTTTCAATCCGAAATGCAAGCACCACGGGGGCGCCGATCAGCGACAAGCCCGCAGCGTGATCCGAGCCTATGCTGTCAATAGTGACCGGACCCGTAGCCAGCGCCCAGTCCATCTGGAAGTGAACGTCTGGAATGTTCCAGACGGAGTCGTCTGTCCCTAGTTCACGTCCCAGTTGTTCGAGCGCAACCGCCGCACGACACGCCTCGATGGCGGCGTTTTCGAACCGATCTTCCTCCCAGAATGCGAGAATGGCATCCCCGCGAAATTCCTTTACGGTGCCGTTGAGCTGCAGCACCTTGTCTTGGAGTTTGTGAAACACTTGCCGAAGCGCCTGCTGGATCGCAATCGAATCCGGCCGCTGCACGAGAACCGTATAATCGCGGATATCGCCGACCAGAACGGTGACGTTAACCGCGGCTGCTCGCTGCACGACGGTGAGGAGTGGATTGCGCTTTGGATGGGGCGCCGCTGCTTCGTCGGGGTCGCCGTACAAGACAAGTTCATGTTGATCTCCCACGGAGATCGTCTGTCCCGCTTTGATCTCGACTTCGACATTTGGAACCAGCCGCCGGCCGTCGACCCTGGTGCCATTTCGGCTCATGTCGCGTATATAGCAGCGCCCGTCCTCAGCTTGCGAAATGACGCAATGACGTGAGGACACAGTGGGATCCCGGAGAAGAAGGATACCGGGAAGGTCGTCGCGATCTTGGTAGCGCCCTATCTCTATTCGGTCTCCAAATACGAATCGCTGCTCGTCGGGAGTGCCGCGACCCGCCACGAGTTCCATTTTTCTCGTTCCCGTGCCCGAGGGCTGGACATAACTCACTACTGGAACCGGCTTGTCTGATGTCACTTGTGGGATCCCCTTGGAGCTGACATGGCATCTTCAAATCGAGCGGCCTCACCGCTCAACCCGCGAGCGCGCACTGACACATGCGGGCAACACGGCGAGCCAGAGTCGGATCTTCTCGAATCCTGCGAAGGAAAAGTCCTTTTGTCAACGGCAACGGCGCTGACCCCTGCGCGCGAGCGGTAACCGGACCCGGAACACGCCGAAAGACCGCCATTTCCCCGATAATCTCGTCTTTGAGGCGAAACTCCCCGCCGCGGGGGGTGGTATCTTCAAGTTCGGGCTGCGAATTAGTCCGGCAGTCCCGTCAGATACCAGGAGACACGTATGTTTCATCGTCAGTTCATCGGCGCCGTCGCGGCGCTCCTGATGGTCGCACCGGGGTTGGCGAATGCCGCCACACCGGAAAGTGACCTTGCGGGCGGTAGTCGGGTGACGGCGGTGCAGCCGCCCGCGTGGCTGGTGCAGGGCGCGCTTGCGATCCCGGTCAAACCCGGCACGCGGGTCGAGGACGGCGACAACCTGCGCACCGGTCCCGGTGCACGGGTGTACATCGAGCTCCCGGAACACAGTACCGTGAAACTTGGCGAAAACACCGAGTTCGCCGCGCCCGCCATGGACATGATGCACGACGAACAAGGCACCATGTTCAAGGGCGTGCTGCATGTGCTCAAGGGAGTCTTCCGCTTCACCACGAGCCTCATTGGCAAGAGTGAGCGGCGTCGCGTGAACATCCAGGTGGGCGCCGCTACCATCGGTATCCGCGGAACCGACGTGTGGGGGCGCACGAACGAGGACGGTTCTCTCGTTGCGCTGCTCGAGGGCGAGGCTGAGATGAACATGCCCGGACGCGCCACCATGATGATGGAGCAACCCATGCACTATATGATGATGCCCGCGGGCGGCGAGATGAAGATGAACATGCCTGTTACACAGGAGAAAGTCGCGGAATGGGCCGCCGAGACCAATGTGCGGCAAGGAGCGGGGGTGCTGACAATCGGCGGCCACTGGACAGTGGCGCTGGCGTCGTCCGCCGACCCGCGCGATACGGCGCGTCTCATGAAGAAACTCGCGGACGCCGGATATCCAGCGGAAGACGCCCTTGCCACGATGGGCGGCCGTGAACGGCATCGTCTGGTGATCCGTCAGGCAGCCACATACGAGGACGCGCGCGCCCTCGCCTCGTCGATCGGAGGGCAGTATCCGTCGCTGAAGCCCCGGGTGCTCCCGCTGGAGCAGTGAGATCGAAACCGGCGCGGGCCCACTGTTGTATTCGCCTCGCCGGCGTCAGGCGCCTCAGAACCGATGAACCGCATTTTCGGCACTTTCACGATGTCGCAGCATTCCTATACGCACAGATGCCTCGGGCGGTCTACACTGTGCCCGTCGAGGTTGTTTGCCGCGGGGGCCCGCACAAGCCCCGCGTCTCGAGTGGAAAGCGGGACAAAGCGGGACGTGTGTCATACGCGCGAAATGGCAACCGGATATCCGTTGGATGTCCTTCTGTAGTTGTTGCGAATCCGAACCGGTCATTGCAAAGTGATAGAACTCGTCGATCGAGTGGCGTACAGCCTGTTGAACGAAGTGCCCGTCGCCCTTGGCTTGCCATCGGTGTACAAGTCTTCCTGCCGGGTTTGCGGTCGTCGAAGCCGTCGTGGCCGGCCCTGGAAACTGGCGGACGGGCTCGTGGACAGCTGGCAAATCGATTCGCGTTGGAGACGCCTGATCGAGCGTCGCGAGGGCCTTGGATGCGATGCATGTGGGTCGGTTTCCCGCTTTCGGTACCTCGCCCGGGTGATCATGGAGGCGTTCGGGGCACCGGACCTGGGCTACGACAGCTTCTCCGACTATGCGAAGTCCCTCCATTTCAGGCGACTGCGAGTAGCGGAAGTGAACGGTTGCGGCGCGCTTCATGGTTACCTCAAACTGAATCCGGAACTGGCTTACTCTGAGTACGGAAGCGAAGATCCGGCGATACCGTCAGAGGACCTCGCGCATCTGTCATATCGGGATCGGGAATTTGATCTCGTCCTGACTTCCGATACCTTGGAGCACGTACCGGAACTTTCCACGGCCCTGGGCGAGATCGAGCGGGTCCTGAAGCCGGGGGGACGACATATCTTCACGGTACCGGTGGTGTGGGACGGCAGGAAGACCCGCCGGAGGGCGGAGCTGGATCGGGGACAGGTCGTTCATCTGTACCCTCCCAGCTACCACGGTGTGTGGGATGCTCAAAGCCCGGACCGCCTGGTCTTCCACGAGTTCGGCGAAGATGCACTTGATTACCTGCAAACCCCGGGGACCGAGATCAGCGTCAGGCAACACCCGGGTAACCCGTCCATAACCGTCTTCGTCGCGGCGAAGCTCAAGGACGACGAACACCCCCGCCCGGCGGACGGATGAACGCGGAGAGCGAACAATCAATACCGGGGGATCATCCCCGGGACGCGCAAACCTTGCGGATTCGGGTGTAAAATCCCGCCGTATTCAATTTCGGGGAGGTTTTTGTATGGGGGAAGTCAGCGCAACGCGGCAAGGCAAGGGCGGCATCGAGCTGTCCTCGCTGGATTGGCTGCTGCTTCATCACCGAGTCAAGCTCCTGGACCGCCAGGAGATCGTGCGCAAACTGGATATTCAGCCCGGCGACCGGGTCCTCGATCTGGGCTGTGGCCCGGGCCTGTGGACCCAGCTTCTCGCCGACGCCGTGGGCCCGTCGGGACGAATCGTCGGCGTTGATTTCGACAGCTATCTGCTGGCGCATGCCAGCAGAATCACCAAGGAGTCGCATCCCGGTCACGACATCAGCTTCCTGCAGATGGATTTCTCGAGTGTCGGGACGCTCGACGAGAGTTTCGACATCGTTTTTTTCAGCAACTGCTTCTGCTATCTCCCCGACCCCTCCTCGATAGTCGAGAACATGATGCAAATCGCCCGACCGGGAGGCCGGATTATCGGACGCAACTGGGACGGCGAGCCTTTCCTGCTGTATCCCATGGATGTGAAGCTTCTTTCCCTCGTGCAGCACCAACTCGTCCAGGCGACGGAAAACCGAACCGACGGTGCCTTTTTCGATCACTATTTCGGCCGGAAGATGCCAGGATTGTTTCGTCGCCAGAATTTCCGTCACGTAACCTGCGATACCCACGTCATCGAGCGCTTCGGACCCGCCGATACGGATCTGGCCGCATATATCCGGACCAACGGCGAATGGATGGGGGACAAGATCCAGGACCGCATCGACAAGGAGTCGCTGGCCGAATGGTATGCCCATTTCGACCCGGACGATCCGCGTTGCGTTTATCGTTCCAACGAGTTCTACTTCTGCATGATCGAAATGGCCGTCACCGGCTATGTCTGATTCGGTCGCGCGGCATGCGTCAACGGACCTGCTTCACCGAGAGACCGGGGATCTCGCGCCGGAAGCAGACAGAGCACTGGCTCTGTGTCTCGAAGCAGTAAGTTCGTTCACCTACGGTGCGTCGTGCGGCGACGCCTTGGATGCGCTCGAAGAACTACTGCCCGCACTGAGTCCGTCGGATATCGATGCCTTGATCGGCCATCCCGACTATGTCGCCATTCGAACGGATTTGATACGCGCCTGCGCGGAAACCTGGTTCGAGCGCGAGTGTGAGCTCGCCCGACGGGCACTCGACGACCCGTCTTCCCTCACGCTGCGCAGGCTGTTCAGCGACCATATTCCGCGCGACGCCTACGCCGATGAGCTTGCCGTCCTGCATTCCGTCCAGCCACGGAACATTCTCATCATCGGCAGCGGCGCGTATCCGATGTCCGCGATCGTCATACACGATGCCTTCCCGTCCGCTACCGTGGTGGGCATGGACCGGTCGACGCAGGCCTGCGAGTTGTCCTCCCGCCTGTTGGCGGCTTGCGGCCAGCACAACGTCAGAATCGTGCGCGGCGATGCGGCCAGTCCGACTGGTATCGAAGAGTTCGACTGCATTCTTCTGGCGCTGGTGGTCGGGATCGACGAAACGGAGAAACGGCAGATTATCAACGCCCTCCGCCGCGCGGCCAATCCAGAGGCGGTCCTCGTCGTGCGTACGGCGGCCGGCTGGGGACGCGTACTTTACCCGGGCGCCGATCTTCCGTCGATCTCAGCTAAAGCGAATCTCCATCGCGGCCTCTCTCCTCACCAGCGGTCCGTGGCGGTCGCGGTGCGCATGGCCGAGTTGCCGGACTAATTCATTCTACGCCGGCCACCCGATCGCGAAGCCGGCTTCGAGAAATCTGGAGTCTTAAATGACCTACCAAGTTGTGAAAACCACGCCCGGGGTGGAAGACTATCTTGAACTGCGCCGCGCAGCCGGCCTGGGAGATAAGTCGGTGGAGGCGGCGGAGCGGGGACTGCCCAACACATTGTTCGGTGTGCACGTCTGCCACGAGGGTGAAATCGTGGCAATGGCGCGTCTGATCGGCGATGGCGGCACCAACTATGCCTGCGTCGATGCCGCCGTACATCCGGATCACCGCGGAAAAGGACTTGGAACGCAGTCGCTCGGGCGACTCGTGGTGGGCGAGGTGGCTCGGTACTTCAAAGAGAACGCGCCGGGCGGGGCCTATATGATGGCGGTAACCAAAGTGCCCAAGCTGGGTTACCAGACCGGCTTCAAGCTGCTTGATCCTCCAGAAGTCGGCATGTACATCTGGCAGCCTTTGAAGTAGAGCGGCCACCGCCGGGGAGAAACGGGCACTTGCCCGGGGCGGCAACTGTCCTTACTTCAACCTTGACGTGAACCCGTCCGGCTATCCGTTGTCGCGCAGGTAATCACCCAGCGACAGCAACGAGTCCCGCCGAGACCGCCGGGCCGAACATCTCCCGCACAAACAGGCTTCGCGCGCGCTCGTCGAGTCGGGCGATGAAGTCGTCAGTGGACTCGTTTGCCAGCTCTATATCGATTCGCGCATCGACGCGTGCCGGTGCAACGGTTCCCAGCATTCGACTCACCAGATTGACATTCTGGCGGCCGGCGAACGAATGCAGCTCCTGTCGAAGCGACTTCGCTTCATAGTCCGTCAGAAACCTGTCCAGGCTGCCCGACTCGTCCAGTTTCCTGACGGCCGCCAGCCTCTCGGCTTCCCGCACCGCGACCGCGGAATCCGCCGTAAATTCAGAGTCCGTCCAAACCCAGTTCACGTTGCGGTTGACGGTTTCGAGCGCCTGAACGCGGTGGCTCCAGAACCTGGGAATGAAAATCAGGTCGCCGGCATTCAGGATAACCTGCTGCATAGGCACGTCCGCATCATCATAGGCAAGCGTTGAGACCGGCAGGAACCTGATCCACGGCAATTCCCGGTTTGGCGGTGCCAGCGTGAAGCGCTTGGAGCCGGCCAATTGCACGTTGACCACGTCCAACGCATTGCCATCGTAGTGCCACGGTGTTTGGTGCCCCCCCTCCGCCTGCCAGAATCGCAATGGGCGTTCCAGCGAAAGGCGATGCGCCCGTTCTTCCCAGTGCGCACTCAACCAGTCGGGACATGGCACCTCTTCGGCGTAGAACCGGTCCCGGGGCAGGTGGTGCCAATATTGGTTAGAGTCACTGACTCCAATGGTGGCTTCGAGCTTTTCCATGGTCCACGATCGGACCGGCCAGTCACTGGCCGCCCCGCGAACGACGAATGGTGTGCGAGACGACAGAGCAGCATCGAAGTCATCTTCTATTTCTCGAACGCCTATCTCGTCACCGGCTGGGATGGCAGACATACTTTTTGATCTACACAGGACTGGCTTATGGATACTCGATTATTATACATTCAAAACCGTCGCCTGATTGCGTGGGCGGCTGCCCGCCCCGCGGGAAAGAACCGGGCGATCCCCGAAGAGAGTGATGGGGGTCGGTTTCTTCCGGCACCTTCCGGCCACAAGCACCTTTAGCCCGAGGGGAATATGGGTTATTCTCCCTACCGGTTTCTTGACGGTGGGAAATGAATACCTGTTCCAGCGACGCTGGACGAACCGCTTATCTCGACCTGTTGAAGCGGAGTCTGGTCAATTGGCTTTACCACGACATCGAACGGCGCGAATTGCTGCGGCTTGGCGATTACGCGCTTGTAAAACGTCCCTCCTTTGATGCGAAGCGACGCCGGATCGGTCGTGACTTCTCGGTCCAGGCCCACACCCTCGTGGGATTCGAACGGCTCGACAATATCCAATACTGCGTCGAAAAGGTCATATCGGAAGACATTGCCGGCGATCTCATTGAAACCGGCGTATGGCGCGGCGGCTCCTGTATCTTCATGCGTGGTTTACTGAGGGCATACGGGATCGCGGATCGAACCGTCTGGCTTGCGGATTCCTTTCGAGGCCTTCCCAGACCGAACGAACAACAATACCCCGATGACAAGGGGGCGACGTTTCACGAGATGGATGTACTCGCCGTACCGCTCGAGAACGTCAAGGAAATCTTCGAACGCTACGGATTGCTCGATGACCAGGTCAGGTTCCTGAAAGGCTGGTTTCGAGACACATTGCCGAACGCCCCGATCGAGAAGCTCGCGATCCTTAGACTGGACGGCGACATGTACGAGTCGACGATGGACGTACTGCGTAATCTGTACTATAGAGTATCGGCAGGGGGGTTCGTCATTGTCGATGATTACGGCGCTTATTCCGCCTGCCGCAAGGCGGTCCACGATTTTCGCGCTGAACACGGGGTTTCCGAGCCTATCCAGGAAATCGACTGGACGGGCGTCTATTGGAGGAAGAGGTAGCTAAATGAAAATCAGTGAAAAAGAAGTCGAAAGACTCACTCAAGAACGTGACGTGGACTGCCTTAGATGCCTTTACCGGAATCGAGGACTGACACGCCGCGAGTTCCTCTCAGCGCTCCTCAACCTCGGAATCGGGATCGGCATGGCGGGCACCATCGTGGCCAATACTCGGGTCGCCGAGGCGTCGGGGCCCAAGCACGGCGGCCGCGTGCGGGCCGCAGCAGGCACACAGGGACCGGATGACACACTCGACCCCGCGAAGTTCAAGAGCTCGATCGACTACGGCCGCGGGGAGCAGTTCTATAACGGATTGACCCGGATAGACGGGAACCTGCAGCCGGAGGGTGAGCTGGCCGAGTCCTGGGAGTCGGATCCGGGCGCACAGGACTGGACGTTCCGGCTGCGTAAGGGCGTGGAGTTCCACAACGGCAAGTCCTTCGAGGCAACGGACGTGGTCTACTCGATTCAACGGATTCTCGACGACTCCGTTGGGTCGGGCGCCAAGGTGCTGCTCAAGCAGATCGAAGCGGTCAAGGCCGAGGACAAGCACACGGTCCGTTTCAGGCTCGCCAGCCCGAATGCCGATTTTCCCATCGTTCTCGGCCTCTACAACATGAAGATCCTTCCCGACGGCTGGACCGACTTCTCAACGGCGATGGGCACGGGCCCGTTCACCGTCAAGGAGTTCAAACCCGGCGTTCGCTCCGTCGGCCAACGGTTCCCAAACTACTGGGACGGGGACAAGCCTTACCTGGACGAGGTCGAGTGGTTCGCGATTTCCGACCCGGTCGCCCGAATTAACGCCCTGCTCGCCGGCGACGTCCAGCTGCTGGCCGGCGTCGATGCGCAGGCCGCCCCCGCAGTCGAACACGCGCCCGGTGTGCAATTGGTTACCACGCCTTCCGGACAGTTCATCGAAATGGTGATGATGTGCGACCGGCCGCCTGGCGAAAACGGCGATTTCCGCCAGGCGATGAAGTACCTGCTGCAGCGGGAAGACATCGTCCAGCGCCTGTTCCGCGGCCATGCGCGCATCGGCAACGATCATCCCATTGCTCCGTCCGACCCCTACTATTGCGACGACATCCCGATTCGTCCCTTCGACCCGGAAAAGGCCCGGTTCCATATCAAGAAAGCCGGGATGGAAGGGGCAAACGTCGAGGTCTTTACCGCGCCCGGTGCCGGCCGGGGCGCAACCGAGCTGGCGCTCATGGTCCGGCAGGAGGCGTCGAAAATCGGTTTGAAGGTGGACGTCAAGCGCGTTCCCAGCGACGGATACTGGAGCACCACCTGGATGCACAAATCCATATTCATGGCGGGCTGGAATCCGCGGCCGACGGCGGACATCATGCTCACCCTTGCCTTCAAATCGACCTCGCCCTGGAACGAAACCCACTGGCACAACGAACGATTCGACGAACTGCTGAAACTCGGACGCGCCGAGCTCGACCCGACGAAACGCAAAGAGATTTACTGCGAAGCCCAACGCCTGATCCACGACACGGGGGGCTCCGCCCTGCCGGCCTTCTTCGACTACGTGGACGGCATGTCCGACAAGGTGAAGGGTTTTCAGAAAGTCCCGCTCGGACCCCTGGCGGCCGGTCAATGGCCCAAACAGATTTGGCTCGAAGGCTGAGCGGCATTCAACAGATAGAACCTGCTCGGTGCTCGGACTGATCCTACGCCGACTGGGCCTGGGCGTCGTCACGCTGTGGCTGGTGTCCGTGTTCATCTTCGCGGGCACGCAAATCCTCCCGGGCGATGTCGCCCAGACGATACTGGGCCGATCGGCCACGCCGGAATCCATCGCCGCGCTCCGGCAGCAACTAAACCTGGATCAACCGGCGATCCAACGGTATGGGAACTGGTTGTTTGATTTTGCGACCGGTGACCTGGGAGTCTCGCTGTCGAGCGAGGCGAGCATTTCCAGCCTCATCTCCGACCGCTTCATGAACACCTTGCTGCTGGCGTCGCTGACGGCGCTCTTCGCCATCCCCGTCGGCCTCGTGCTCGGGCTGCTCGCCGTCTTGTACGAGAACAGCAGACTGGACCGTTTTATCACCATATTCTCGCTGTGCACGATTTCTGTGCCGGAATTCTTTGTGGCTGCCGCCTTGGTCCTGATTCTCGCGGTCCACTTGGGCTGGGTGCCGGCGGTTGCATACGTCAGCGAGTTCGATTCGATAGGCCAGCTGTTGCGTTCACTGGCGATACCCGTGCTGACTCTGTCGTTCGCGGTGCTGGCTTACATGGCTCGGATGACACGGGCGGCCGTTCTCAACGTGATGGAGTCGCCGTACGTCGAGATGGCGGTCCTGTCCGGTGTGCCGCGCGGCCGGGTGGTTTGGCGCCATGCGCTGCCCAACGCACTGGGACCGATCGTGAACGTGACCGCCTTGAGCCTTGCGTCTCTGATACGCGGCACGGTCGTTGTCGAGGTCATGTTCGCCTATCCCGGGCTCGCGAAGCTCACAGTGGACGCCGTGGCGCTCAGGGACATGCCGCTGATACAGGCATGCGCCATGATCTTCTCGGCAGCTTATGTCCTCCTGCTGATGTTGGCGGATATCCTGGCGATCCTGGCCAATCCCCGCCTCAGGCATCCGGCGCAGGAGTCCACCGCATGACCGTGAACCCGGACAAATCCGGGAACGGGACGGCGGTACCGGACCCGAACAGTTGGACCAGCCGGCCGCCACGACGCCGCTTCAAGCTGTCGTTCACGGCCGGGATCAGCATTGTCATCGCATCGCTCATGTTGTTCATCGCCCTCTTCGGACCGCTGATCGCCCCTTTCTCCGAGGACGAAATGCTGCCTGTCGGCAGCTTCGCGCCGATCAGCATGGAGCACTGGCTCGGCACGGACTACATAGGGCGCGACGTCTTTTCGCGGATCCTCTACGGTGCCCGCGTCACCCTCGGCTTGTCGTTTCTCGCGACCATCCTGGCGTTCAGCGTGGGAACGTTCTTCGGCTTCCTCGCTGCCACTTCCCGCCCTTTGGTGGACACCATAATCAGCCGTTTCTACGACATCGTCCTGTCCATACCGAGCATCATGTTGGCCTTGGTCGCCATCGCCGCATTGGGAACATCGGCCCCGGTGCTCATTGTAACGATCGGCTTGATCTACTCGTCCAATGCGTTTCGGATATCGCGTTCCCTTGCCATGGATATCAAAGTCATGGACTTCGTGGAGGCGGCGCGTGCCCGCGGCGAAGGCCGTCTATGGATAATTGCGCGGGAGATCCTCCCGAATGCCGTCGTTCCCCTGTCCTCCGAACTCGGACTCAGGCTGGCTTTCTCCATTCTCGCCATCAGCGGCCTCAGTTTTCTCGGGCTCGGCGTTCAACCGCCCACGGCGGGCTGGGGCGTCATGGTGCGCGAGAATATGACCGGGTTGATGTTCGGATCCTCGGCGGCTCTGGCGCCGGCCTTCGCGATCGCCCTTCTGACCATCAGCATCAACCTGATCGTCGACGACATATCGTCGCGGTACGGCCGGGACATCTCGGAGGCATTGGGTTAGTCGATGAGCGAGTCGCCATGAGTGAACTGCTGCGCGTCAGCAACCTGCGAGTGGATGCGGTTTCCGAACAAGGGCGCGTGCCGATCGTGAAAGACGTGTCGTTCTCGGTCAACAAGGCCGAGGTCGTGGCATTGATCGGTGAATCCGGGTCCGGCAAGACCACCATCGCCCTCGCCACAATGGGCTACGCACGTTCCGGGTGCCGTATCAGCGGAGGCGAGATAGACCTGGATGGCGTCGACGTGTTGTCGCTGGATCGCAAGGGCCTGAGGCGTCTGCGGGGCCGGCGTATCTCCTACCTGGCCCAGAGCGCCTCGGCCGCGTTCAACCCAGCCCTGTCCATCGGCGAGCAGGTGACGGAAGCGGCGATTCTGCACGGCGTCCTGTCACCGGCGGACGCTCGCCGCCGGGCGGTGGAGCTGTACAAGCGACTGGACCTCCCCGGCGCGGAAAGGCTCGGCAACCGATTCCCCCATCAGGTGAGCGGCGGCCAGCTTCAACGACTGATGGCGGCCCGCGCCATGTGCAACGGCCCCGAACTTCTGCTGCTCGACGAGCCCACGACCGCGCTCGATGTCACCACGCAGATAGAAGTGCTGGCGGCTTTCAACGACCTGATTCGCGAACAGGGAACGGCCGCCATATACGTGACTCACGACCTCGCACTGGTGGCGCAGATCGCCGACCGGGTTGTCGTCCTGTTCAATGGAGAGGTGCGGGAGACGGGCACGGTCGACCAGATCCTCAACAACCCGAGCGACGACTACACGAAGAAGCTCATGGCCGCGATTCCTCAACCGCCGACGCGCAATTCTGCATTGCCGCAGACGGTGACAAAGAGACCGCGGGTCGAGGAACCGTTGATGGCGGTCCGCGGAATCAATGCCGGGTACGGCCGGGTTTCCCATGGCGACCCGGCCGTCATGGTTCTGCACGACGTCAGTGCGGATGTGGCGGCCGGATCAGTGGTCGGTGTTATTGGCGAGTCGGGTTGCGGGAAGAGTACCTTGGCCCGTGTCATTGCTGGATTGCTTCCGGCCCACAGCGGCCGGATCCTTCTCGAGGGCGATCCGCTGCCTTACCGGGTGGAAGACCGGGACAGAAAGGCGGTCAAGGCCATCCAGCTCGCGTTTCAAATGGCGGACGTTGCGCTCAACCCGCGCCACCGCATCCGGGAAATACTCGGACGGCCCGTGACCGTGTTTCTCAAGCTGCGGGGCGAGGAGCGGGACCGGCGCATCCTCGATCTGCTCGATATGGTGGGCCTGCCGCACTCAATGATCGGCCGCTACCCCGGGGAGCTGTCGGGCGGTCAGAAACAGAGAGTCAATCTGGCCCGCTGCCTGGCGGCCGAACCTCGGCTACTCCTGTGTGACGAGGTCACCTCGTCGCTGGATACTATCGTCGCCAACTCCGTCATCGCACTGTTGAAGCGTCTGGGAGAAGAGCTGGCCTTGTCTTACGTATTCATCAGCCACGATCTGTCGAGAATCGCGACCCTGGCCAACCATGTCGTCGTCCTGTACGCCGGCCATGTCGTCGAGACGGGAGTAACGCGGGATATTCTCGCTCCACCCTTCCACCCCTATACCCACTTGCTCCTTTCCTCTATTCCGGAGCTGCGGAGAGGATGGCTCGACGACGTGATGACGACGCGGGCGACCCGAGCCGAGCCGACCGGAATCCCTGACGGTTCCGCCGCCGGTTGCCCGTTCTACAACCGTTGCCCGCTCGCGATAAAGGACGTATGCAATACACAGCCAGTACCCATCCGGGAGCCGGTCAGCGGGCATCGAATAGCCTGTCACAGGGACGTTCAGGATCTCTCGGCGTCTTGAACGCCTTCGCTGGGCTGAGGTGTTACCCGCCCGCCCCTCCCGCGTTCCTGCAGGCGCTCGCACAGCACCCGCATCACTGCGAGACTAGTCTCCGGGCGCTCGCGTAGTATGACCTCGAACTGCTTCTGGCCGATGCAAAGCGTTCGTACTTCGCCGGCTGCGATCAGGGTCGCCGCGCGCGGCGCCTGGCTGATGATCGCCATCTCGCCCACGCACTCTCCCGGCTGGGAACGCCGCGCCAATTCCACGGTGCCTTCGTTGCTCTTGAACATGACCCGGACTTCGCCGGAAACGATGATGTAGAGCTCGTCTCCCGGCTCGTTCTCCTCGGCCAGCACCTCGCCGTCGTGGAACAGGCGCTCGTAGGTGATGGACGCCACCTGCTTTAGTTCCGCCGGCGCCAGATCCGCAAACAGCGGGACGCGTTTCAAGAACAATATGCGCTCCATCACCGAGAGCGTTTCTAGTTTTTGCATCGACTTGTCTCCGTTCAGCGCGTTCGCCGCAGCTTCGCGCACGGTCTCGTCGGGGTCATCGCGCGCCAGGCCAGCGAGCGCCGAGGTGATCTCCTCGGCGCTCGCTCCGCGCGCGGCCAGCGCGGCGCAGGCGCGCACCCATGGGTCGGAATCCCGCAGCGTTTCCAGCAGCAGGCCCGTATGGTCGACCTGGGCACCGGCGATCCCCGGCTCCCAAAGCCGCAGTAGCGGTCGAACCACGTGGCGGTCCGACACCGAATCCAGGATTTCCACCGCGTTCGCGCCCTGGCCCTGGTCCGAGCTGCCCAAGCTGGCGATGGCGGCTTCGAACGCCTCGTGGTCTGCGAGCGCGCCGAGCAGCCGCAGGGCATTGATGCCATAGTGCTCGGCTACGTGCTTCAACGAGTCCGCCAGGAGCAGCGCGGAATCGTCTTCACCCGCCCAGGCGTGAACCGGCTGCCACAGGTCATGGTAGCGAAGCGCCTGCTCGATCCGCTCGCGGGCGCAGTCTCTAATGATATCCGCTTGCGACTCCACGGGCAGATGGGTCAGCGCCAGTATCGCGCCGGCCTCCAGCTCCGGGTCGGCCAACGCCATCACCGTAGCGTCAACGGCGTCGCTCCCGAACGCCCCGATAGACGAGGCCACGGCTTCGCGCACCGACCGGTCGCCGTCCCCCAGCGCGCGGACCAACGCACTTGGGCATTCCGGACCTCCGATCTGCGCGAGCGCCGCGGCCGCGGCGCGGCGCACGGCGGGTTGAGGATCGTCCAGGGCGGCCTCCACGGACCCCACCGCAGAACCATCACCCCAGTCCGCGAACGCGTTCAGGGCCTCGACGCGGGCGTCGAGGTCGTCCGCCTGGGCCATCTGCCGCAGCGTCTCCAACGCCGCCGGTTGCGGCCCGAGCTTCAGCAATGTGACCGCGGACTCGGCCCTGACCGCGGGCTCCGGGTCCTCGAGCAGGGGCCGCACGTGTTCAACCAGGACCTGCGGATCCGAAACCAGGCGCCGCAGCGCGGCAATGGCCTCCACCTGGACTTCGGGATCCGGATCGTTCAGCCGTGCGATAACTTCGTCCCGCGCGGTGCTCGCGTCGCACTGCGCCAGAGCCCGCAGCAGGTTCGCTCGCACTCCAGCGTCAGGGTCATTCAGCTTTTCAACAAGTGTTGGGGCCATCTGCGCTTGGGCGAGGTCCACGAGAATAGCCGACGCCGCCCGCCGAACCGCCACGTCCGGGTCCGAGAGCCCGGCCACCGCGATCGCGCTTTCCGCCGGATCCCGCTGGAAAGCAGCGAACGGATCTTCCTCGCTCTGGAAGACGAGCGGGCGACCCGCCCGCAACGCCTCGACCAGTGCGCTCAGATAGGCTTGGCGGACGCGCCAGGCGGCGAACAGCGCGAGAACGGCGGCGGCGGCGCCCACGAGGTACGTTGCCGTGGTCGTCCCCGATCCTTTCGCGAGCAACAGCACCGCGCCGATCAGCATCGCCCCTATCTGCAGGCACACGCCGTTGATGAACAGACGCGTCTGCTCGCGGCGCACGAGAGGAACGACGTTGAACAACGCCTGCCAGGCGTTGCGGGCAATGCCGCTCTGCCAGACCTCGTGGATGAACCGCAGCCCGACGACGGCGATGAAGCCGCCCGCCACGACCAGCACCGAGAACCCAATCAGATCGAACACCGCAAGTATCACGAAGCTCGCCACGAGGCCGAAGCGGGCGTTGATCCGCGTGGCCAGAAACAGCGAGCCCAGCAGCGAGAGGCCCGTGGTGGCCCCTCGGAACGCGCCAAGGAATCCTGTAAGTTCATCCTCATGCGGGAAATGGATCTGGGCCGCACTCGAGAACACGAACCAGAGGAGATAGACCAACGCCTGGAACAAAAGCCCGGTCACCGCCACCCAGAACAGCAATCGAGAGCCCCGGACGAACTGAAATCCGGCCTGGAGATCCTCCCACGCACTGCGCTTGACTCGCCGCGCGCGAGAGGCGACCTTGGTCCCGTCCTCGAGCGCAGGCGCAACCAACACGCGCGCCAGGCCGTAACCCACCAGCAACGTCGCGGCCCAGCCGAGCAGAAGGTTCGCCGTCCCGAGCCAGCTCACCAGCAACGGCGTGATCAGTCCACCGCCGGAAAACCCCGCGATATCCGCCGCGGCGAACAATGGATAGAGGCGCTTCGCCTGCCGGGTGTCCCAGGCCATTCCGGCGACGCCCCAGAGCATCACTTGCAACAGCGTGTGGAACAGGGACGACGCGACCCAGAGCGCCTGGTAGATCCAGCTCTGATCGAGGACGACCAGAAACCGTGCGCCCACCAGGAGAAGCGCCACCGCAATCGGCAGCATCAGGTAGAAGCGAAGCGCCGGAATCCGTCCCAGCAACGTCGTGATGCCCAGCGTCGTGACGATGGTGACCAGACCAACCACCACGTAGAGGCGAGGGAGCACTCCCGCGCCGACCCTGGACAGCAGCAGAGACTCCGCGCCGGAGACACCGATTGCGATGCCGGCGCCCGGAATCAGCATCATCGCGGCAGTCAGTGCGACGAGGCGCCCCTCGCCGGAACGCACCTGTAGCCAGGAGGCCGCCCGCGCGCTCAACATGCCTGATGCATTACGTCGTCGAAACCCACCAGGGGGAATTCTGAAGGAAGCGGACGCCTGAATACATCACGGCGTCCTGCGAGTGGTGCGCCGAACACGGGGCGCCGCGGCGGCCGAATCGAGGCAGGGGGTTCCAGGGGCAGTGGAAGTTCCTCGTGGAAGATGGAGTGTGTACAACGCAGATGAGCAGTCGGAGTCGTTGTCCCGCGATGAGCCGGCGAGATGCCCAGTTGAATTCGTTGCCGCATAGAGTCCCGGCCCATGTGTCTGGACCTCATGTTTCCACGCAAGGGTCGACGGGAACCCGACTCGATGGCAGCAAGGCTGTCAGTGCGCAAAGCTCTGATTGCGCTGTTGCCTGACCGACGCATCGGAATCAGTACCATGCCCCCACGCTCCATTCTAGGCTTCTGTCCCTGTTCCCGCAACAACAGCCCTGGAAGTTTCGTATCGCCGAATGCTCAGCCGCCGAGCGCGGAGTTCCCTCGAACCAGGGAATGAATCGCGGCAGCATGGTTGCGCCGGACGGTTTCGAACTTGGACGTCCACCAGATCGCCACTTCCTGAGTGTTCAATTCTACAACCTGCGAGTCGCCGTTCGGAGAACGCAGCAAGTCCAGGCTCGTGTGCCCGAGCCCATCGCGGCTTGCCAGCTCGCTGCAGTAGCCCGCCTTCGCCGCGGTATCTTCGGGCAGCTTGGTGTCGGGGATGCGCTCTCCAGATGCTCGATCTTGGCCACCGTGCCGTCGTACGGGATTCACTTCGGCACAAAACACGTCCCTTTCCGGATCCCACGCCAAGTCCGTAAGATCCTCCCGCGACAACATGCGCGGCTTCTGCCTCTTGAACGTATCCGACCGCTTCAAAACCGGGTCGATCGCTTTCGGAGGCCCTGTCCCGGGAAATCGTACCGACGCTTGACACGGGTCCGGGGGTTCGCACGCGCGGTGATCTTCAGATGTTGATGTGAACTCCGCCCCATTTCTTCTCGGCCCATCGGGTCAGCCGAAGCACTGGGTAGCAGTAGCAGAAGTACATCACCGCCACCAGCAGGAATACCGACAGTATGTAGGTGGGGAAGCGTTGGATTGAGACGTTGGCCTCGCGCACCAGCTCGGTCACACCGATCACCGACAGTACCGCGGTGTTCTTGATCACCAGCACATAGACGCCGCCCATGGGCGGCATCATCATCCGGAACGCCTGCGGCAAGACCACGTACCGCAGGGTCTGGAAGGCGGTGAAACCGCAGGCGCGGGCGGCTTCGGTCTGACCCCGCGGCACCGCATCGATGGCCGCCGCCACAATCTCGGCAACATAGGTGGAGGTATAGAGGCTGAGAGCGATCACCGCCGCCTGGAACGAACTCAATTCGAAGAATGCCAGCCCAGTGGTGGGCAGCACATAGTAGACAATGTAGATCTGCACCAGAAACGGCGTGCCCCGAAGCAGGTGAACGTAGCCGCCCAGACTGTTGACCAGCCAGGGGCCGCCGCGGGCGCGGCCCAGGCCGATGGTGGAACCCAGTAGACTGCCGAACACAATGGCCAGCAGTGACACAACGAACGTCTGCCACAGCCCTATCAGCAGAAACGGGAAAACATTTTCATACATGGCCAGCATGGTCGTGCCCCGTCAGCGAATGCCGCCGAGCCGGCGCTGGGCGACGCCCGAGACGACCACCATCGCCAGATAGATCAGCAGATAGCCGGCCGCCGCGGTCAAGAAACCCTCGTTCGGCATCACACGCTCCGACAGCACCGTAAGTCCGGCGCTCAACAGCTCCGAGACCGTGATGATGCTGAGCAGCGAGCTGTCCTTGATCAGCACGATGGTCTGTCCTAAAACAGGCGGTACTACGTTGGCGAACGCCTGCGGCAGAATCACGTAGAACATGCGCTGGCGATAGGTCATACCGACGGCCAGCGCGCCCTCGGTCTGGGTGCGCGGCACTGCCTCGATACCGGCGCGAATGATCTCCGCCATATAGGCGCCGCAATTCAAGGTCAATGCGATAATGCCGTCGATCAACGGGCTGATCTCCCAGCCCAGCACCGGCACCACCTGCAAGCCGAAGTAGATGACGTAGATCTGTACCAGCAGCGGCGTGGCGCGGATCGCCTCGATGTACACGCCGGCACCCCGACTGATGGCCGCGCGGCGCGACATGCGCGCCAGCGCGACCAGGGTGCCGATAAGGATCGACAGGACAAAGCTGACTGCTGAAATCCATATAGTCGCCCATATGCCATGGGCGAACAGTGGCAGGTACTGGGCGACGACGTGGTAGTTGTAGAAGCCGAGCAGCCAGCTCACAACCGAACCGCCGTCGCCGCCTGGTCCATGCCGCGACCCTCTTTACTTATGATCCTTTTCCCAGGCGGTCGAATTCCACCAGTAGTCCAGCAACTGGTCGAGCTCGCCGTCCGTCTGAATGAAGCGGATGTAGTTGTTCAGGAACTGAAGCAGATGGGTGTCTTCCGGACGCACGGCGAAGGCCAGCGGTTCCTTGCGGATCACCTTGTCCAGCATGCGCATATCGGGATAGGCGTTGACATACTGCATGGCACCGCCGCGGTCCATGACTGCGGCATCGACCCGGCCGGACGCCACCGCCTGAGCCACGGAAGGACCACCGCCGGCGAATTCCTTAAGGGTCGCGTTCGGCATGTAGCTCTTGACCATGTCAACGTAGCTGCTGGCCTGGACTACTCCGATGGTGACACCCTTCTTGTTGAGGTCTTCCCAGGTCTTGAAAGGCTTGTCCTTCATCGAGATGGAGCGCACCTCGGAGTAGAAAATAGGAATGGTGAAGTTGAGCTTAAGGGCACGCTTCTGAGTCGGCGTCATGTCGGCGGCGATGAAAGCGGCCTTGCCGGACAACACCGCCGGAATCAGCCCCTTCCACTCATAGTCGAGCAGGTCCAGCTCCAGGCCCGAGGCTTCCGCCAGTTTCCTGACGATGTCCACCGCCAGGCCGGTGCGCTTGCCGTCCTTGTCGACGAAGCTGATCGGCGGTCCCTGCGTCTGCACCGCCACGCTCATCTTGCCGGTCTCCAGCATCTTGGCGACCACGTCGTCAGCCCGCGCGGAAACCACGCTCAGGCCCAACAACGCCGTGGCACCCGCGAGTACGGGCAACAGTCTCTTGAATACAAACATGGATAACCTCCTCATCTTGTTGCTAGGATTACATCACTATATTGCGCCGTCCATGGCGCGGCAGCTCACGGTCTGCACGGCTACAGAATTTCACGCATGAAATGCTGTGTTCGTTCATTGCGGGGCTGGGTAAAGAACTGTTCGGGCGGTCCCTCTTCAATGATCTCACCGGCGTCCATGAAGATCATCCGGTGCGCGGCCCGCCTCGCGAAGCCCATCTCGTGGGTGACCACTACCATGGTCATACCTTCAGCGGCCAACTCCGTCATCAATTCCAGCACACCGTTGACGGTTTCCGGGTCCAGCGCCGATGTCGCCTCGTCGAACAGCATGACCTTGGGATTCATGGCCAAGGCCCGGGCTATCGCCACACGCTGCTGCTGACCGCCGGAAAGCTGGCTCGGGTAGTTGCCGGCACGATCGGCGATGCCGACTCGCTCCAGCAGTTTCCTGGCACTTTGTTCGGCATCCTCCCGCGAACGCTTCAATACCACGGTTTGGGGCATGACGACGTTCTGTAATGCGGTGCGATGGAGGAACAGGTTGAAATGCTGGAAGACCATGCCGACCTGGGCCCGCAACCTGTTCATGTCGGTGCTGCCGGCGCCGAGGTCAATGCCGTCGATGACGATGCGGCCGCTGTCATAGCGCTCGAGTCCATTCAACGTGCGCAGCAGGGTACTCTTGCCGGAGCCGCTGGGACCAACGATCACCAGCACCTCGCCGCGGTCAACATAATTGCTGACGTTCTTTACTGCATCGACGGTGTCGCCGTCGGGCAGGGCGAAGGACTTGGTGACCTCGTCAATTGTTATGAGATGCTGGCCGTTGTGCATCGTGATAACGGCTGGTTATGGATTTTGATCCGAGGTTGTGAACGCGGATGCATCTTATAGTACGACCGCCGGGAAGGGAAGGATAACCGGCCCTGCGGCCGCAATGAGGGGCCTTCGGGGCGCGTACCAGCGGTGAGTTCGCAAGACCGTCAACCTTCGTCCGCCCGTAGCCAACGTTCCAACGCATTTACGTCGCCGTCCTCGACGCATTTTGCAACACGTCTGCCGACGGCGGCGCCGAACTTGTAGCCGTGGCCGGAGCATGCCGACACGATCAGCGCCTTGCCGCGCGCTGTTGCGAAGAAGCGCTCGTCCTCGGTGAACGTGTAGGCGCAGGTCACCACGCTTTCGACGCGATACTCAGAAAGCCGCGCGAGGGGCGGTCCGAAGAGGTCGCGTATAGCCTCGCCCTCCCCCGTCTCGGCCACGCGCCGCGCATCGGCGTCTTCGCAGGCGATCTTGTGCAGGCCGGAGCCGAATTTCAGGCCCGCCCCGCGGCCGGGCGGCAGGATGTAGCCGTCGGTGTCGCCGCCGACGTCGACAATGACGGGCGCCGCCTCCCATGCTTTCGTCAAGTCGCGCGGCGGCTCGAGATAGACGACCGCGGTACGGTAGGTTGTCAGGGCGCGGACGAGATCGGGGAACAGCTTCGTGACCCAGGCGCCCGCGGCAACGACGATTCGATCGGACGCAAGCTCCTCACCGTCGTGCAACGTAACGACGCCGCGCTCCGGGTCGACGGCCGTAGCACCGGTGTTCTCCAGCACCTGTGCACCGCCGGTGCGCAGGAGGCGGACTAGACCTTCGGCGATTCCCCGGCAATAGAGCGTACCCCCTTCCGGAGACACATAGGCGTAGCGGAAGGTATGGGGCGCCAGGAATGGATAGCGGCGCACGGCGTCTGCGGGCGTCATCATGTCGAAGGGATAGGCACCCGCCTCCAGACCCTTTCGATATTCTTCCGCCTCATCGCCCGGTTCGCGTGAGACACCCATGAAGCCGCGCGCCTCGAAATGGCTTTCGCCCAGGTCCCGCCACAACTCCTCCCAGGCCGCGAAGGCTTCGGTGATCACCGAGGCATAACCCGAGTCCGGCCTGTAGGCACGGCGGATGATGCGGTGATGATCGCCGGACGCCGCCAGTGGATTGGGGATTGGCCCCTGCTCGACCAGAGTAACGGCGTGCCCACGCTTGTTGAGAGTCCAAGCGCTCGACAATCCGGCGATGCCGGCCCCTACGACTGTGATTTTCAAGCTCTGCTCCGTCGCGTTCGCAAGACGGGGCGAACATTACCCAAGCGCCCCGGGGAATAAAACATGGATTTACCGCGGAGACGCCGCTTCGATGTGGTGCATCGGATAGCCGCTTGTGCACCGTCTTGCAGCGCGTTGCGGAACACTCCCAAGCCAATCCCTTGAAAGATCAACACCGCGTGGTTGGCACGATTTATGCTCCCTTAACTTTAACAGATCCACCGGAGATGATCCGAGATGAAGAGCTATCAATCCGAAGTGCCGACCTATGAGTTTGAAGTGATGTTGAAGTACATGACACGCAAGGTCGCCGAGTTGGGCATGGGCCCGCGGTTCGATCAGCTTGCGCTCGCTGACATTCTGATCGGTCATGACGTCACGACCCTCGACAAGCTGGCCGACGTGGTTTCGCTCGCCCGAAATCTGCAGTCGGGGGTGTCGCTCGCGACCTCAGAAGGACAGCAACCAGTGGTCAACTAGCCTCGATGTTGCTTCTGTAGGTCGGCTTCAGCCCGACATCAATACCATTGTCGGGCTGAAGCCCGACCTACCGCCGGTTAGATCGCCCCCGCGGCGCCGCACATATTGCCAAGTTTGCGCAAGGCGAGCTCCCTGCCGAGAAAGCCCAGGCCACAGTCGGGCGCGGCGATCAACCGATGCCTGTCTATGTGTTCCAGCGCCTGCCGCAGCCGGCCGGCGATCTCCTCCCGGGGCTCGACGCGACTCTTCGCTATGGCGACCACGCCGAGGATCACGGCCGTTTGCTCGAAGATCTCCAGCAGCCGGAGGTCGTTGTGCCGATGGGCGTCTTCCAGGGACACCATGTCGATGGACGATGCTTCTATAGCTTCTGCAAGCTCCAGGTAGGCGCCCGGATCCGCCTTGACGTAGTCGCCCTGGTCCAGGCGCTCGGGATATCCGCAGCACATGTGGACGACGCGCGTGACGTGGTCGGGGCAGCCGTGGAACGCCCGCTCCAGATTGTCGAAGCCGTAGGCCAGCGCGTCCTGTGGCTTGCGGGCGAACACCGGCTCGTCGATCTGGATAAAGGTGCAACCCGCTTCGGCCAGATCGAGCACTTCACGGTTGAGGGCCGCGGCAAGGTCCGCCCCGAGCTTTCTCTGGTCGTCGTAGAACGCGTCCGCCGTGGTGTCGGCAATGGTCATGGGACCCGGCATGGTGATCTTCACGGGGCGGTCGGTGAAACCCTGGGCACGGCGCCAATCGCGGACCAGAAAGCGATCCCTCGCTCTTAGCGGCCCGACGACCGTGGGCAGGCTGGCCTCGTACGCGCCCCCTCTTGCCGGGGTCAAGGTAAGCCTGGAGAAATCGATGCCTTCGATGTGACGGCAATGGTAATGGACGTAGTTCTCACGGGGAATCTCGCCGTCAGTGGGAATGTCGATACCCGCATCGACCTGATCGCGCACCGCTTCGCCCACTCCGCGCGTGATTATGGCCTCCGCCTCCGGTCCCAGCGCTTCAAACGCCGCCGCCCACTGCCTGGTGTGGCTCGCCGAGTCCTCTCCCGCGGCGATGCCGAACCAGTCCGGCAGCTTGACATAGGCGGGTTTGGGGTGGGCCCCGATGCACGTCGTCAGGAGAGCCATCCACCTTCCACGCGATCGGGGCGCCCGGACGCTACGCGGGGTGGCAGCTAACCGACAAGCTCCAGCTGATCAGGGTACCTGTGTCATCCGCGCAGAAATCCTGGACCGTAAGGACCCAATCGCCCTCTGGATTCTCATTGTTGAAGGCGGTGATGAATTGATTGTTCCTGATGATATCGTGCGCCGAATTATCATCGTGGGAGCGGATCACGAAGTCCGTACCCTGGGGAGACGTGAGGGTGACGTCGAGATCGCCCCTGTACGTATGGTGGATGGCGAGATTCAGCGTCACCCCGGCGATTCTGCAAGGGGTGCCGCATGCGGAAATAGCTATGGCATCCACCGTCGGTGTGCCGGGGGTGAAAGGAGTACTGTTGAAGCAGCCGCTGGCGTCGGCTATCGGTAAGCCTGGACTGCTGCTCCCCTCGAGACAACCCGAGGCTCGGGGCGAGGTCTGGGCGTGCGCAGGCAGCAATACCGATTCGACCACGGGCCGCGTCCATTGATGGGGAATCATGGGCAACGCGGCGCCCACCGCGAAGCCTCCTGTGATCAGCCGGCGCCGCGCCTCGGAGGAAACGGCAGTCGACGGCTTGGACAGATCGGATGATGATGATTTCTTGGTAGACATATCACCTCTCTCATAGCGCTCAGTTACAGTGCTTTGTCGGGAATTGGCCGGTACGTTTATGACGGTCGTACCTTGTCAATTGGACACGTGACATAATAGCACTCAGATCGCCGGACGCCAGGGGCTCGAGCAGGGTCAGGGCCCCGGGATGGTTGAATAATCCGTGTACGGCGTGGCATAAGGTGGGTGCGGTTCATTGAGGGGCACCACGAATGCCGGACGATCCCACAGACGGCGCCTTGAGCTCGGCGGTCGCCGAAGCCGAACGGCGCTACATCCAGGCGAACCCGGCCAGCCGGGCGCGGCACGAGGCCGCGTGCAACGTCATGCCGGGCGGCAATACCCGCAGCGTGCTGCACTATTCGCCGTTTCCATTGACCATGCAGCGGGGCGAAGGGTCCCAGCTTTGGGACATGGATGGCCATCACTACACGGATTTCCTCGGCGAATATACCGCCGGGCTCTACGGCCACTCCCACCCGGTCATCATGAAAGCCTTGCGGGAAGCGCTGGACGACGGCCTCGTGCTCGGTGCGCCCGGGCGCTTCGAGAGCGAGCTCGCCGGCGAGCTCTGCCGGCGATTTCCTTCCTGTGAGCTGGTGCGATTCTGCAACTCGGGCACCGAGGCGAACCTGATGGCGATCGGGGCCGCGCGGGCTGCGACCGGACGCAGTCATGTGATGGTGTTCGACGGCGGCTATCACGGCGGCGCGCTCTACTTCGCGCACGGCGCGAGCCCCATCAACGCCCCGTTCCCCTACGTGATCGGGCGTTACAACGACCTGGAAAGCACTCTCGAACAGATAGGACCGCATACCAAGGAGCTCGCCGCGATCCTGGTGGAGCCGATGATGGGCGCCGGGGGATGCATCCCGGGCGAGCCGTCCTTTCTCCAGGGGTTGCGGGACGCAGCCTCAGAGTATGGTATCGCCCTGATCTTCGACGAGGTGATGACATCGCGGCTCTCGGGGGGCGGCTTGCAGCGCAAGCTCGGTATCTCGCCGGACCTCACCACCTTCGGCAAGTACCTGGGCGGCGGCCTCAGCTTCGGCGCTTTCGGCGGCCAGGGACGGTTCATGGCACCGTTCGATCCCCGGCGGCCCGATGCCCTCCCTCACGCCGGCACGTTCAACAACAACGTGCTCAGCATGGCGGCAGGCGCAGCGGGTCTCACCACGGTGTTCACCGAGAGTGCGGCGGATGCCTTGAGTACACGGGGCGACGACCTGCGGCAACGCCTCCAGGCAACCGCCGATCGCAGGGGCGCGCCGATTCAGATCACCGGGGCCGGCTCGATCATGTCGTTGCACTATCAGACCGACCGAATCGAAAGGCCTGAAGATACCCATGCCACCTCCAACAGGGTCCGCAAGCTCACCCACCTCGACTTGATCGAACGGGGCTACATCACCGCCCGACGGGGTTTCATGAGTCTGTCACTGGCGCTTTCGGATGCCGATCTCGAAGGATTCATTTCAGCATTCGATGATATGCTCGCGACCCGGAAGGATCTGCTGTGAGTAGATACTTCGAAGCAACGGGCAGGCGCACGCCCTACTCCACCGGTATACGCTCCTTGTTTCGGGACAACCAGTCCGGGAAGGCCTGTAACGCGGGGTTGAGCGTACGCGACTCTTCCAGATTGCGCACGCCGCAGTAGTAGTCGTTGAAGTCCCGCTTGAACTGGAACATGTTGCCCAGGTCGTCGGCGCCAGGAAACCCGAAGCCACGGTAGACCTCCGGGGGAACGTCGTTGTAGCGGACCGTCTCGCCCAAGGCGTCGGTCAACGCCGCCGCCATCTCGTTGCCGGTCGGGTGCCCACCCGCAATGCCAACGGTTCTTCCGATGTACTCGGTTCCGCCCTTCAGGATGCCATATGCGCACCTGCCGATGTCTCCGGCGGCGATGCCGGGCAAATTCTTGTCTCCCATGGGCATGGTGATCGCCAGCTCACCGTCGTCTCCTCTGTGTGGGCCCATCCCGAGATGTATGAGGTTGTCCCAGTAGAAGGAGGTGAGCATAAAGGTCGTCGGCACCCCTCGGTCGATGAACTCCTGATTGGCTTCTGCCTTGGCGTCGAAATGGGGTACCTTGTAACGTCCCATGAGCGTGGGCATGCGGTCGTCTTCCAGGGGCACCCACTTCCGTGTGTCTTCAAAAGTGGACCAGACGACATGCTCCACGCCCGCCGCCTGGACCGCCCGCGCCAGGTTGGTCGCCTGGGCCCGCTCTCTCTCGGGTGACAGATACTCCCAGTAGTTGGTGACGCAGAAGGCCGCGTGAGCGCCGCGGAACGCCGTCGCCAGACTGTCCGGATCGTCGAGGTCCGCCTGAGTCACCTCGGCGCCCAGCCGCGCGAGCTCGCTGGCCCGGGCCGACCCGGGATGACGCGTGACGGCTCGCACCAGGAACGGGCCGTCGGGGTCCTCGAGGATGGCACAGGCAAGACCGCCGCCCTGGGCCCCGGTTGCGCCGATTACGGTCACTATCTTACGGGTCGACATGCGAAAGCCTCACGGTCCGAGACGTAGTGTGTCTCAACCGGGTTTCAACGCTTTTGTCGCTTCGACGTAGTTTTGAGCTACGGTCGAGGTGATTCGCCGTTCCTCGAGACCTCGTGACAATTTGATCCGCATGAAACCGTTCGTCGTTCAGCAACCCTTCATGACCCAATCGGTTCAGGCCCCGGTCCTTACCGTCACCAATTCCTCCCGCAAACATCAGGGTCAAGCCCTGCGGCTCGCCGGATTCGAGAAATCGGGTCTCCAGTCCCGCCAGAAGCTTCTCCGGAACACCGTTGGTGCCGTAGCCGGCCACGCCCACGACGTCGGCGTCCTGAACGAGCGCGACGACATCTTCCACCGGAATAATCTTGCTCATGTTCAACCCCGCGAGAAGTACTGGCCCGGCTGCATCCGGCATGATGTCGCTCTGCCGACCCGGAAAAGGAATCAAGTCACGCTACCCCATTCCCCGGAGAATGTGCAGTGTCACTCACACTTGTATCCGGCAACGGTTCGCCACCCAATATTTCATAGTGCCGCAGACATGACCGGTAAGTGATCCGGACTACGGTTCCCCTCGCTTCTTGTAGTATGCGACCACACCGGGTTCCGCCGCGATTCTCTCCACGTGTTCTGAGAGCAGCGGCGCGATTCTGTCTACGAGGTCGGTGGGGACATGGTCCAGCACACCCGACCTCAGGCCGCGAACCATTACGAAAACCTTGAGATCGGCCACTGTGAGGCGCGCGTCGGCGAAATACTTCCCTCCGGCCGCCTCCAGCCTGGTATTCAGGGTCTTGAGATACGTGGTGAGCGCACCGTCCACCAGCTTCCTGCGCGCGGCCTCGAGCTCCGCTCCCTCCAAGCCGAACGTGCGGGCAACGAAATGCATTGCGTCGTCAACCGCGTCCATGATTTCATCGCACAAGAAGGCCTGCCATGAGTTCTCGGGGTACAGGCCCGCCTGTTTCCCAAAATAGCGGTTCATCGCATTCGATTGGGTATAAACACCGTCGTTCATTTCAATCACGGGTACGGCATTGAATGGAGTGCTGCCACGCATCCGGCGAAACTCCTCGAACGATATCCGGTGGTCCTCGAATTCAATGCCACCTATCGACATGATGATTCTCGTTGGTTCGGCGCGTCCGCCGTCGATATCAAAATACGTCAGCTTGATCTTGCTCATACAGTTCTCTGGTTAACAAAGGAAGACGAGAATACACCAGGGGAGCTTCGTCGTCCGTGTATTCCGTCTCGTTCACGTCTCCGGCTTCTGCGGGTCGATGCTTCTGCGTGTGGGAAACACTACCGTTGATGGTACCCAGCGATACATTCCACCGGTGATCGGTGCCCTTGGCACCAACCGCCGTACGTTAACCGGTATAAGCGCGATGGCCTTGTTCCGTTGTCACCGTTCGACTACCGGCCAGCCAAGCGCCGGGAGGAAACGTCACGCATTGACTTGGATCAACGGCGCCTACGCTTGGAAATGGCATGCTTCGCACGATTCCCGGTGAACATTTGATGGTTATCAAGGCAGTGGTTGAACGAGTGAAGGTATGGCGGTGTATCGGATGCGGGCGCATCGAAGGCGAGCAGCCTTGCATCGGCGTCTGCGAAGACCGGCCCGCTGAGCTGGTCTTCGCCGCCGACTACGACGACCTGGCGAGGCGGGAGTCGGAATCCCGCGGCAGGCTCGAGGCATTGGAGGGACTGGTCCGGCAATTGGCGTCGACTACGCCCAGTAACGGCGGATGGGAGCGTTCCTACAGGTTCTTCCAGGATTACGCGCGTCGCATGTTGCACGGCTCCCCCTGAGCATGCCGGGACTCCCTGCCGCGCAGCGTAGCCTCCCGCCGCGCTCCCGCAGGCCTCTCAAGCCGTAAGGTCACTGCGCGCAACTTCGCCTTGCGACCCATCGGCTGCGTCCGCACGGCGGCGTTGGTGGAAATTGAAGCTGATGCTGATTCGATCTCCTTCGCGGCCGGACCTGTCTGAAACGTTCGGCTGCACGCCGTGCATGAGCCAGGCCGGGAACACGATGAGGCGTCCGTCCTGAGGCTGATAGTAGACCTCTGGCTGAGTCTCGGCTTTGCGACGCTCCAGGTCGTAGTAGGGGGTCAGAATCTGAGCCTGGGGCCGTGGATCGGTGAAGTACAGCAACCCTCCGTTGTCCGGTACCTGCACATAGTAGACGCCGCTCCACAGGGCGTGTGGATGGTTGTGCTCGCGGTTGTAGGCATACCTGGGATTGATGTTCGCCCACATCGAGTCGCAAACCGGCTCGAACTCCCGATCGTAGGCCAAGTGATCATACACACCCTGGATAAGCTCGAAGATCTCCACCGTCAGCTGGTTGTATTCCCGGCGCCTGTGCATGTCAGTGGCACTGTGCCAGCCGCCCATCTGGGGCACGTTGGTTCTGAACGTTCCGTCGGGGTCGGCATCGCGCCAGGCGTAGATGTGCGCCTTCAGCTCCTCGTTGAGCGCTTCGGCATTAACCAGGTCCGTGAAGTATATCTGGGTGGGAAAGAACAGATCCCGGTTCATCTGCTTCGGACGGGCGGAACCGTCCCGCTCGTGCGTGCTCATGTAACCATATCCAAAGTGTGATGGCGTGCAACCTTGATTCTAGCCCGCATATTGCAACAAAGCGGCCGTTGTTGTTCATTGGATCGCTGATTAGGAACGCGAAACGGGTCGTCAGGAACGTTCACGCTCCAACACTTCCTTCAGACTGCTCCGGACGGAGGAGTCGCTGCACACTGCGACGTTGAAGCGCATCCAGGCCGACGGTTCGAGGCTCGGCCGGAATACCGTGCCCGGCGCCAGCAGCAGGCCCGCGCGCAGGGCATTCTGGGCCAGCGGCAGAGAATCCACGATGCCGGAAACCCGGCCCCATACGAACATTCCGGTTTCCGACTGGCGAAAGATCTCGATCCCCATGTCCTCGAATTCGCGGCTCACGGTGCAGCGCGCCTGTGAGATTCTTTCACATAGCCGGACCAGGTATTTTCTGTAGTGTCCGTCCGCCAGCAGGTGGTGAACCAGTCTTTCGCTGAACAGGGAGCTAGTGATACCCGTTACCATCTTGATGTCTGCGAGGTCGTTGATGAGCGCCGAATTACAGGCCACGAAGCCGACCCGCAGGCTGCCGGAAAGAGTCTTCGAGAAGCTCCGGATATAGATCACGCGGTCCAGCTGATCGAGAGCAGCCAGCCGCGGAACCTCGCCTGACTCGAGATCAGAGAAAATGTCGTCCTCCACAACCTGGAAATCGTAGCGGCTCGCGATCTGCAGAACCCGATGGACGACGTGGGGCGTCATGCTCGTCCCGGTCGGGTTCTGCAGGACCGACTGGGTAAAATACAGTTTGGGCTGGTACTCGGCGGCAAGGGCGTCCAGGGCCTCGAGATCTGGACCGTTCTCCGTGCGCGGCACCCCGATCAGCCGCACGCCGGCAATACGCAGATTTCCGAACAGATTGTAGTAGCCGGGATCATCCACCAGCACCGCATCGCCCGGGCCAACCAGTCGACGTACAACCAGATCGAGCGCCTGACTGGCCCCCGTCGTCAGCAACACCTGCGCCGGGCTCGCGTTGATCCCGACATCCGAAAGCAGGACTCCGGCAATCTGCTCCCGCAGCGGCAAGTAGCCGTACGGATTACCGTAGTGGGAAACGTGGTCCCCCGGGCGACCGGATACAACGCGGAGCGCGCGACGTATGCTCGCCTCATCACGCCATGAACCGGGCAGCCAGGGACCTCCGACAAGAGCCGTTTCCTGCTCTGCTTCCAGGAGGCGTCGAATCAGCCAGACCATTTCCTCGTTGCGCTTGTGGGCGTGCCCGAGCTGTGGCACGGGGGGCTCGCGATGGCCTGGCGTCGCAAAGAATCCGGCACCCCGGCGCGAGTGGAGGTAGCCGAGGGCCACCAGTCGATCATAGGCCTCGACCACCGTGAATCGGCTAATTCCATGGGCATTCGCGAAAGCCCTGATCGACGGCAGCTTGGAACCCGGCCGCAACTCCCGGGCTTCAAGCTTTTGCCGGATTCCGTCGACGATCTGCTCGACCAGTGGATAGGGATCCCGGCGGTTCAGATTGATCATTTGCATGGTTTTCTATCCCGGGCTGCGACCCATTCCGATTGTCCGGTAGTCACAACCAGTACAGTACCGGTAACCCACAGGCGTACTGTACATTTGTGCATAACATATTGTCCGTTATTGTACTGGAATCTAATACCTGGAATGAGCAAATGTCAGATTGGCGCATCACCGGGCAGTACATGGAGACCTGTAACTGCTCTTATCTCTGCCCCTGCATCTACACGAACCTGTCGGCGAAGCCCACCGAAGGTGACTGCAAGGCCGCGATTACCATGAGAATCGACAAAGGCCAGAAAGACGGCGTTCGGCTGGACGGGCTATCCTTCATCGTATTGCTGCATTCACCAGGGGCGATGGCGGACGGAAACATGAAAGTCGGCCTGATCGTTGACGAAAGCGCCGATGACTCGCAGGTGGAAGCTATCAGTGCAATCGCCACCGGCGCGGAAGGCGGACCGATGGCCGCCCTGGCGCCGCTGGTCGGAGAGATCGCGGGCGTCGAGAAGCGCCCCATCACTTTCGAGAACGACGGCATGAGCTACAGAGTCACTGCCGGCGAGCTGATCGATCAGTCCCTGGCCGGGGTGCCCAGTGCGTCGCAGGAAGGCGAGCCGATCTATATCGACAATACCTGCCATCCGGTATCGTCGAAGCTGGCGCTGGCCCAGGCGACGAACAGCAAGTTCCATGCATTCGGCATCGACTGGGAGGATGCCAGCGGCACACGCAATGGCCATTTCGCGCCCTTTTCCTGGGCTGGATAGCATTCCACCCGGTGAGCCTTCATGGGTGACACGGCGGCGCTGACCCCGGCGCGGCGCGAGCGGCTGATCGCGCTGTGCAGCCTCCTCGGTGTCGCGGCGCTGGCCTGGGTCTATCTGGGGCTGGGCGCAGCCCGGATGCGCTCCGGACCGATGGCTTCCGACTTCCTTGAGGCGGTGGCCATGGCCGCCATGCCCATGGGACAGGTCTGGAGTACGTATTGGCTGTTCTTCACGTTCCTCATGTGGACCATCATGATGGTCGGCATGATGCTTCCGAGCGCCGCTCCGGCCATTCTCCTTTATGGCAGCCTGGTGAAGAAGAACCGGGAGCGTGGGTCCATGCTGCCGGCGGCGTGGATTTTTGCCTTGGGTTATCTCGCGGTATGGGCCGGCTTCAGCCTTTCAGCGACACTGCTGCAGGCGGTGCTTCAGGGAAACGGCCTCCTGTCGCCGATGATGGCTTCCAGCAGCAGTCGACTCAACGGCTTACTGCTGGTCGTGGCGGGTGTGTATCAATGGCTTCCGGCGAAGGATGCCTGCCTGGAAAAATGCCGGGACCCGCTTCAATTCCTGCTTTTTCGCTGGCGTCCCGGACCGACCGGGGCGTTATGGATGGGGGCCGAGCACGGTGCTTACTGTACCGGCTGCTGCTGGGCAATCATGTTGCTGCTGTTCGCCGCCGGTGTCATGAATCTGGTGTGGGTGGCGGTGATCGCCGCTTTCGTGCTTGTTGAAAAGCTGTTGCCCGGAGGCAGGCTCTTCGGCCGCATCGCGGGGCTCGCGCTCATGGCTGGCGGCATATTCCTGATTATTCCGGCATGAACGTGGGCTCGGCGCTTGTTGCCATCAGTGTCCGCGCGAAACTCCAGCCACGAAGCGCGCCAGTGTTGTCGACATCTGCCCGCGGGACAGCATGATCTCGATCAGTTGAAAGCGGCCGCGCCTGGAAACCGCATTCGCCAAAGCGGCCTTGAGCTGAGCGCGGGTGGTGACACGCTGCCCGTCGCCGCCCAAGGGACCGGCCATGGCAGCGAAGTTCCAGTCGTCGAGATCGTTGAAACGGCTCTCCGGTTGAAAGGCCCGGAGCATCTCCCAGCTGCAGTTGTTGAATAAGAGGACGATCGGGTCCCAACCGTAGCGGCGGCAGTTGCCGAGCTCCCATCCGGTCATCTGGAACGCACCGTCGCCGACCAGGATCAGTGTCCGCTCGCCCGTCGAGGCCTGTACGCCAAGGCCAGCGGGGACGCCGTAGCCCATGCCGGCATAGTAGCCGGGCGCGGTGAGCTGCGTATGCTCTATCTCCATGGCCGTGAACAAGCAGTCGCCCATGTCTGCCGCCATCGGCAGCGCGCCGTGACCGGCCATCACGTCGTTGACCGCCGCCGCGATGTCGCCGGGTCCGATCGGTTGATCGTCCGCGGACAGATTCCGCGGATAGCTGGACGGCGCAAGCGCGGCGCGCCCGCCGCTGATCTTCCTTTCCCCGGCGCGCGCCAGCAGTGCATCCACTAGGTCGTCCAGTGGGATCTCCGGGTAGACGTGGTAGCCGATACGCACTTCGCGGCCCAATGCCTGGATGGCGCGGCGCATATCGATCTGGCGTTCGGAGATGGCAAAGTTCGTGTCGGAGAGAATGACCCCGAGCAGCAGAAGGCCGTCGGACTCCTCGACCAGCCCGGTCAGCGTGGGCTCGCCGGCAACCCCAAGGTAAGTGCCGAGTGGCGGCGGATCATTGTCCGCCAGGAGTCCACGGCCCATAAAGGTAGTCACCACGGGAAGGCCGAGTCGCTGCGCCAGTCTCGCGACCCTGGCCTCGAGCCCGTAACGACGAGTTTCGACGCCGACGAGCAGTACCGGATCACTGGCGGTACTCAGCCGCTCGAGGATCTCGTCCGCGCACTCGGCCAGTCCTTCCGGGGCCGCCGGCCGCTTCGGGAGAAGCCGGACCGGCTCGACCTGCGCCAACACCATGTCCCGCGGCAGCTCCAGATAGACCGGCAGAGACTGTTCGCGTGCGGATCTCAGAACCCGGGCAATCTGTTCCGGCGCCGTTTCCGGATCGTCGAGCCTGGCCTGGTCGCAGGTAATCTCGCAGTAGACCCGGAATTGCGACTCCAGGGTCCTGGCCTGGTGGTGCAGCCCCAACCCGCGGCTGCCTTCCGCCCGCCCCGGCGCACCGGAGATCACCACCACGGGGGAACGCTCGGCGTAGGCGCCCGCGATCGGATTCACCAGATTGAAGGCACCGGCGCCGTAGGTGACGGCGGCGACGCCTATGGTCGAATTGAAGCGCGCCGCGGCATCCGCGGCAAAACCCACCGCGGGCTCGTGGCTGAAAGTGTACAAGGGCAGGTCGGCCTGCTCCTCCATGGCCTTGAAGAAGGGCAAGGCGAAGTCGCCCGGAATACCGAACACTTCACGTGCCCCATGATCGTACAAACCGCGCAGCAGCGCGTTTGCCAACTTCATCTGCAAACCTCCACGTCCCATTCGGCGAGGGACGCATCTTTGTCAACCTCGACGCGCCGGTTGACTGCACCCGTGGCTTGCCGGCGTGTCGTTGCCGATTATACTCTGGCCTCCCTAACGGGCTGTCTGGCGCGTTGCTCTTCACTATTCACGAGGCTTTTCCATGACCAGATCCCCATCCATCCTGATAACCGGGGCCTCCGGGGGCATTGGTCGTGCAGCCGCCGTCCGATGCGCGAGCAAAGGAGCGCGAATCGGCATCCATTACAACGGAAACAAACACGCGGCAGAACGGCTTCGCGAGGAGCTTCCCGCTGCCGGACACCGAGTGTACCAATGCGACATTTCCGACCCTCGCGCCGTCGAACGCTTGATTGGTCAAGCCGACGAGGAATTCGGCGGGCTGGATGTGCTGGTTAACAATGCCGGCGTCTACCAGCGTCACGCGTTCGACGACATCGATTATCAAACCTGGCAGAACGCCCGGCGGAGCGTCATGGAAACCAACCTGATCGGCGCAGCCAATCTCAGTTTCTGCGCCTCGAGAGCCATGATCCAACGCGGCGGCGGTAGAATCGTCAATGTCTCATCGCGGGGCGCCTTCCGGGGTGAGCCGGAAGCGCCCTGGTACGGCGCATCCAAGGCGGGAATGAACGCCATGGCCCAATCCATGGCCCAGGCGCTTGGGCCGAAGGGCGTGTTCATCTTTACCGTGGCGCCCGGGTTCGTGGAGACCGAGATGGCTCGCGAGGTCCTTGATTCCCCGGAAGGCGACGCCGTTCGCAACCAGAGCACCATGGGCCGGGTCGCCAGGCCCGAGGAAGTAGCGAATGCCATATGCTATCTGGCTCTCGAGGCTCCGGAATTCATGACCGGATGCATCATCGACGTAAATGGCGCTTCCTATCTGAGGTCCTGACGTTCCCGCCGACCTCCATCGTCTTGACAGAACGTGGCTGTTGTCGCAGTCTGGAAGATACCCGTGGGGGGGCATGAATCGAATGGGATTGTGTCTTGGGACTTTCCGGACGTGAATCGAGCCACGTGATGCAAGCAACAATAAGACAAGTCGATGCTTCCACCGAGGGATTGGCGGTAACTTGGCCGGAAGGTGGGGTCGACGTCTATCCCTGGTTTTGGCTGCGCGATCACGGGGAGGACAGGAACAGTCAGAACGAACAGACCCTGCAGCGCCGGATCGACACCTTCAGTATTGATAGAAACGTCCAGGCCCGATCGGCACGGCTGAGCGCGGACGGAACTACGGTGTTTCTGGAATGGTCCCCGGAGGAAACGACGCATGTAAGCGCCGACCGACTGGCCGAAAGCGTTGGCCGGGGGCGTTCCTCGACCGACCGCTGCCTGTGGAAGCACGGCGTATTGCCGGATCCCGTTCCCACCGTCGACTTCGAACAGCTGCAATCGTCGGAGAATGCCGTGCTGGAGTGGCTCAAGCTGATCCAGCGATGGGGTTTCGCGGTGGTGCACAACACCCCACCCACGGAGGAAGCGACCGTCCGGCTGGCCGAACGGATCGGTCCCGCTCAAGAGACTATATTCGGCGACTATTGGCGACTTTCCAGTGAAGTCACCGAGCACGACGATACGGCCTATACGAGCCAGTACCTGTCCCCGCACACGGACGCATCCTACAGCCATGACGCCCCCGGCCTCCAGATGTTCAACTGCCTGGAATTCGAGGGCAGCGGCGGGGAGAGCGTGCTGGTGGATGGATTTGCAATGGCCTTGGAAATGGCTGAAGGAAACCCGCAGTGGTATAAGACATTGGCCACGGTGCTGGTACCAGGCCGGTACATCGAGCCGGGCGTGAACCTTCTGGCGGAGAGGCCGGCATTCCGGATTGACCGGTTCGGGGAACTGGTCCAAATCACGTTCAACAACTACGATCGGGCACCTTTCATCATTCCCCCGGAAGAACTGCATTCCTTTTATGACGCGTATCGCGAGCTCAACCGCCTGGTCAGCGACGACGCGAACTGGGTCAAGATCCCGCTGCGACCGGGCATGGCATTGATCTTTGACAACTGGCGTTGCCTGCACGGCCGGATGGCCTACATCGGAAGACGGACCTTCTACGGCTGCTACCTCAACCGGGGAATCTACGAGAGCCGCTTGAGATCACTGTGGAATTCCGCAGTGGCCACGGCGGCTTAAGCCTGCGACCTTACATACATAAGCCAACCCTTTAACCACCATCGGAGTAGATCAATGAAACCATCAACCCCCTTGAGAACCTGGACAACCAGAATCCTGGCAGCGTCGCTGCTGGTGGTAGCGTCCGGCAGCGTTCTCGCCGGACAGACACTGGATCGTGTCATGAAGACGAAGACTCTGACCATGTCGTCCGATCCGGAGTATCCGCCCCAGTCGTTTCTCAACGACAACAATCAAATGGACGGATTCGATGTCGACGTCGGCAAGGCAATCGCCAAACGCATGGGAGTGGAGTTGAAGATCGTGACGCCAGCCTGGGAAGTCATTACCGCCGGCAAGTGGTCCGGCCGCTGGGACATGTCCGTCGGCTCGATGACGCCCACCAAGAAACGCGCCGAGGTCCTGAACTTCCCGGCCGTCTATTACTATACGCCCGCTTCCTTCGCCGTTCACACGGACAGCAAGATATCTTCCATTTCGGAACTCAATGGCAAGGTCATAGGAACGTGCGGCGGCTGCACCTACGACGCGTATCTCAATAAGAACCTGACAATAGACGCCGCGGGCGTGCCGAAATTCGACTACCAGGTGACTCCCGGCGAGATCAAGACCTACGAAACGGATACCAATGCATTCGACGACCTGCGAATCGGCGAGGGCGTCCGTCTCGACGCGGTGTTCTCCGCCCTGCCCACCATAAAGGAAGCCATCAAGAACGGATATCCAATGAAGGTAATCGGCGATCCAGCGTTCTACGAGCCTCTTGCCATTGCGACCGATAAGGGCGATCCGGAGTTCGATGCCAAGATCAAGGAGATCGTCGACGCCATGCACAAGGACGGAACCCTGACCAAGTTGTCCATGAAGTGGTACGGGGTTGACCTGACGACCATAAATTCGAACTAACGCCGTGGCAAACTCCAGCCGGCCTGCCCAGGCCCCGCCTGGGCAGGCTGGGGTAACGCGGCCCTATCCAAACTGGCTGAGGACGGCAAAGCCCTCCGTTCCGGAGTTGGTGGTCCTTGTTCTGATCGCCACCCTGTTCACTTGGATGGGGCTGGCGGATACGGCGGCGGGAAGGCTTCTGTCGCCCCTGATCGGAGCTGTCGAGCCCGGATCCCACGCGGGATTCATTCGTAATCTGGTCACCGGCATCATGCTCGCCGGTGCACTGTGGGTGAACGTGGCGCTGCTGCGTCTGCTGCCGTTTCGCTACCAGGTGGCCATTGTCTGGGTCGAGCTCCTGCTGCTGTTCACCGCGTTTATCGACAGTTTTCACCGCGATCTCAGCGTATGGTTCGAGCGCGGGCGCAGTGGCGAGACCAACCTTGCCTACCTGGTCACGACGGGAGCGGTGACAACCATCTATGTGTCTCTTGCGTCCATAGCCATTGCCTGTGTCTTCGCCATGTCGGCGGCCCTCGGCAAGCTTTCCAAGTCCGGGCCCGGCTATGCCATATCTACGTTTTACATCTCGTTTTTTCGCGGAACTCCGTTGCTGCTGCAGGTTTACCTGATTTACATCGGCCTGCCGCAACTCGGCCCGGAGTTCGCCATGCGCGCCGTTCCCTCGGGCATTCTCGCCTTGTCACTTTGTTACGGCGCGTACATGGCCGAGATCTTCCGCGCCGGAATCGAAGGGGTACCCAATGGGCAATGGGAAGCCGCGTTCGCCCTGGGCCTGTGGCGGGGGATCGTGTTTAGAAAGGTCATCTTCCCCCAGGCCATGCGTCTGATCGTGCCTCCAACCGGGAACCAGTTCATCGCCATGCTCAAGGACTCCTCGCTCGTATCCGTCATGGGTGTATGGGAGTTGACGAAGACCGCGCAGGTCATTGGCAAACGGGACTTCCGGGTGCTGGAGATGCTCATCGCGGCGGCAATCATCTACTGGCTCATGTCGATTTGTTTCGAGATGGTGCAGAACCGGCTCGAGAAGTATTACGAAAAAGGAAGCAAACGCTAGCCGGGCACCTGCAGCGGGCCCGGCGGTCGCCACGGTACTCCAGCCGGCGTGGGGCCGGCGGCGTCAGCCGCGGCGCATGCGCTCGACCCCGAACGCCGTCGCCAGTTCGTTGTCCATCTCTGAGCCCAGAATCTCGGCGGCGGCGAGCCGGGCGATGCCCGGAGCGCACTGAATCCCGAAGCCTGCCTGCCCGGCCAGCCAGAAGAAGCCCGGTGCCTCCGGATCGAAGCCGACCACCGGGTACTCGTCCGGCGCGATCGAACGCAAGCCCGCCCAACTGCGTATGACGCGCCGGACCTCGAAGCCGGTGTCCTCGCTGAAGCGGTGCAGGCCCTCGGCGATGATCATGTCATCGGCGAAAGCATCGTGGGGCGGCACCGGATCCTCGTCGGCCGGAGACACCAAAAGGCTCGTTTGCTCGGTTTTGGCGTACCATCTCAGAGGCACGGTCACCGTGAAAGGCGCGGCGGTCCGGTTTTCAAGAGCCGGAGGCAGAGGCAATACCGCAACGCTGCGGCGGCAGGAATCGAGTTCGACGGGCCGCAGCCCTGCCAACTCGGCGGTTCGGTTCGCCCAGACCCCGGTAGCGTTGACCAGCGTGGTGCACTGGATCCTGCCGTTTCCGGTTGTCACGGTCCATGCACCGTCCTTGCGCTCGATCCCGGTTACGAGGCTCGCGAATTGCACTGCCGCTCCGTGCTTACGCGCCTTGCGCAGGGAACCCTGAATGAGGGCTTCGACATCGATGTCATGCACATCCGGCTCGAGGGAAGCATGGAGAATCCTGTCCGCGTTCAGGAGCGGAAAGCACTCTACCGCTTCCGCGGGGCTGAGAGCCCTGATGCCCGGTACATCGCCGGTGACCGCCTGATGCTGTACCGCGCCCCCTTCCAGCACCACCCGCAGCAGGCCGCGCTGGCTGAGCAGCGGCGCGGGGAAGAACTCCGGGTCGGGCTGGTCGTAGAACACCCGGCTGTGGGTCGTCAGGCGGCGGAGGAGCCCGTGGCCGTAGCTCGGCACGAACACCGCGGCGGAACGGCCGCTGGCGTGGTAGCCCGCCTGTTTCTCCGCCTCGACGACAATCACCTGCGTCTCCCCCGCGAGCTCCGCCGCAAGCGTCGCTCCGGCGGCGCCGGCTCCGACGATGACGATATCGGCTGTCTTCATACGCTTACTGGATGGGCAAAGGTATCGGAGGCGAGTCGGTGAAGAGTAGCACGCTCGCCGGTGGCTCCCGTATTCACCCCGGGACAGTCCGTGTGAACAGCCGGCGCCCATCGGGGCAAGCGACCCCCATCATGATCGACATGGGTTGAATCAAGGAAACGGCCGGTTGGGCTTGCCTACACCCAGCACAGGTCATATATTCCGCGTTGTTGGATCTGATAGATCGCTAAGACATCCACGCAATGACAGGTATCTCACCATGAAACGGACAGCCACCCTTCTTATTCTCTCGTTCGTTGCCGTCACCTGCTGGACTGGAGTCCGAGCCGATGATGAAAGTCAGCAGATGAACAAGACCCAAAGCAACCTGTATCTCGGGATCGGCGCCACTTCACTGGCTCTGGACGGGGACCGGGTGCCGGGCGTCCCGACAACCTCGCCGGGTCACACGTCCAAGATCGGCAGTCTGATCCTCGGGTACCAGTTCGACGACTTGTGGTCTGCCGATGTGAGTCTGGGAACCGATATGAGCGACAACGTCAATCTCGATGTTTTCACCGTCAACGGCTACAGATACTTCGGGTCCAGCAACTGGCGGCCGTACGTATCGGCCGGCGCCAGCAGCTTCAACAACATAGACGGAGCCCGGGATGACAATACGCAGCAACTCCAGGCGGGAATCGGCTTTTCCGGCGGCCTGAACCGGAACCTCGAGCTGCGGCTCGGCTATCAGCGTTACTTCGCAATCAGTGGAGAGAATTACCAGGACAACGCGTTCGGCGCCATGCTGGCCTGGCATTTCAGGCAACCCGAGGCCACTCCCGTATCCCAGCCCGCACCGCAAGCGGAATCCGTGCCGGCAACCAAGGAGGTCGTCGAAACGATAGAACTTAAGGTCCTGTTCGATTTCGACAAGTCGGTGATCAAGTCGGCCTACGAGCCGCAGTTCCAGGACATGGCCAAGGCCCTGAGGGCGAATCCCGACGTCTCCATTACGATCGAGGGCCACACCGACTCGATCGGCACCGACGAGTACAACCAGGGACTGTCGGAGCGCAGAGCCAACGCGGTGAAGCAGAAGCTGGTAAACGACTACGGCATCTCCCCCGATCGGCTCGACATCAAGGGCTATGGGGAGAGCCGTCCGGTAGCCGACAATTCAACGCCGGCCGGCCGGCAGAAGAATCGGCGGTCCATCGCGGTAATCATGCAGACCCGCACCGTCACCGAATAAATGCCGCGATCGCTCCTGCAATCCAAGGGCCAATGCCGTGCGAACCACGAATTGTAGGAGCGACTTCAGTCGCGATTGCGCGGATGATCGGGGTTGAAACCGCTTCCGCAATCGGCCTTGAACGCTTTGCAGATCACCATCGTCATTGCGAGGTGGCGGCGCGCGCCTTGAGCCCCGGTACGATCCCAAGCCGCCACACGCTGACCGCCGCCAGCCCCAGGAGCACCAGCGCAATCGGGTAGTGCAGAATCGCCAGGGGATCGCCGTTGATCAGTACCAGGCTCTGGGACATCGAGATCTCGAACCTGGGCCCGAGGAAGAAAGCGATGATGAAGATCACCACCGAAAGGCCGAAAGCCGTCATCAGGTAGCCGACCCCGGCGAACACCAGCATGATCGCCACGCCGAACAAGCCGCCCGTGGACAGTGAGACGCCGACGATGCACAGCAGCAGCGCCGAGGAGAAGATGATCGACTCGGGCGCCCTGACCACCCGGGTCCAGATTCTCAGGCCCAGGTGGCCCACCAGCAGGTTCACGCCGTTCGCCATGACCATGGCGCCGAACAGGCTGTAGATCAGGCGTCCCTGCTGCTCGAAGAGCAAGGGACCCGGCTCGATGCCCTGGATCATCAAGGCGCTGATGATCAGCGCCGCGCTCACGCTGCCGGGGATGCCGAGAGTGAGCAGCGGTATCAGGTTGGCGCCCACCACCGCGGAATTCGCGGACTCGGCGGCCGCAATGCCGTGAAGATTGCCTTTCCCAAAGCTGTCCGGATCGTCCGAAGCGCGCTTGGCCGATGCGTAGGACATGAACGCCGCCGCGGTGGAGCCGATGCCCGGCATCGCGCCCAGGAACGTGCCGATGAGGGCCCCTCGCGCTATGGTGAACCGGCAGTCCCAGTACTCCGCGAAGCTGATCCGGCGGTCGGCGGGGTCATCCGATTGCGGACCCTCGATGGCCGCCTTCGGCCTGCCCTCAATGGCGGCCAGGCGCCGCAGAATCTCGGCGACCGCCAGCATGCCGATGGCCACCGGCGCCAGCGGCAGGCCGTCATAAAGCTGGAACCAGCCGAAGATCAACCGCGGTGTGGCATGCTGAGGATCGAGCCCCACCGTTGCGCACAACAGACCCAGGGCCATGGCGATGATCCCCTTCCACAGCGAGTCCCCGATCAGGCCCGCGATCACCGAGAAGGCAAAGATCATCAAAGCACAGATCTCCACCGGTCCCATACGAAGCGCCACCACCGCGATCGGGGCGGAGACGGTGATCAGAACGATGTCGCTGAACGTGTCGCCCGTGACGGAGGCATACAGCGCCATCTTGGTGGCCTTGAGAGGCTTTCCGCTCCGGGCCAGGGGGTGACCGTCGAAGGCGGTGGCGGCGGCGTCGGGAGTGCCGGGCGTGTTGATCAGCACCGCGGGCACCGCGCCCCCCACCAGCCCTCCCTTGTTGACGCCGACGAGAAAGGCAATCGCCGGCAACGGATTCAGAACGAAACGTAAAGGGAATGGCGATGGCCATCGCCATGACCGGACCTATGCCGGGGACCGCGCCGACGAACTGGCCAGTCATCACTCCCGCCACCACGAAAAGGAAGTTGACGGGGCTCAGGGCATCCCCGATCCCGGCAAGAACGGTGTGGAGCTCAACCATGTTCGATGGTGATCATGGCAGTGGTCGACCGAGAAGCACCGGCACCGCCAGCCAGATCATGAAAGGTATTCCGGCCACGCCCAGGACCAACCACAGGGCTCGTCTCTCGCCCATCAGCATCATCAGCAGCAATGCCAACGGCGGCGCCACCGCCTCGAAGCCGAACAGGCTGATCAGATAGACGCCGGCGCAGACCAGGCCAAGATAGAGCGCCGCCTTGGCGGCCTTGCGCCATTCGAACGTCACCGTCCCGCGTGGGCGAAGAGCCAGGACCAGGCCCGATACCGCGATCACGATCGCCATTGCATCCGGCAGCGTCTGCGGGCGCATCCAACCGTAGTCGACGACCTCCGTCTGCCGGGGGATGAGAACAAAAAACAGAAGCAGGCCGAAGACCGCGAAAAACCAGCCCAACAAACGGTTCGTCATGCGGCGACTGCTCGCGCTGGTGAGAAAGGAATGGGAACGCCGCCCACACGGGCGGCGCGCCGTCAAATGATACTACTTGCCGAACAGAGCTTTGACTCCGCCCATGCCGTCGTCAAACATCTGCTTCGTTCCGTCCGGGCCCAGGTTCTTCGGTTGAGTCGAGAGCGTGTTGGAGACAATCTTCTTCACCTCATTCGTCTTCAATGCCTTGTCCAGGGCATCGGCGAGCGCCTGCTTCGCGTCATCCGGAAGACCCGCCGGCGCCGCGAGATAGAACCACGGATCCGAGAACAAATCGTAGCCCTGTTCCTGCAGCGTCTTCACATTGGATGCATAGTCCTGCCGGGTGCTGTTGGCGCTGGCCAGCATCTTGACATCGCCCTTCTCCAGATAAGGAATATGGGCGCCCGCCGAAAACGAGGCGGCGACCTGCCCGCCCAGCAGGAACTGGAGCATCTCCGCAGAGCTCTTGGTGGAGATCAGCTTGAAGCCCGCATTCTCCTGTTTGTCGATGGCCCTCAGAATCATTTCCTGGGGCTTGGCATCGAAGGCGATCGCGGCACCGTCGTTTTTCTTGGACCAGGCCACCAGCTCATTCATGTTGTTGTAGGGCGCATCGCTCTTGGCGATGATGACCAGCGGCGCCCGTGCCACAGTTGCAAGATAGTCGAAGCTGTCGAGATTGAACGGCAGCTTGTCGCCGCGCAGCACCAGGTTGATCATGACCGGCATGTTGACGCCCATCCCGATGACCTGTCCGTTCGGCGGCATAGCGGCCATTTCGGTGAACATCGCGATACCGCCGCCGCCGGGCTTGTTCTCGGCAATCACCTGCCATCCGGTCTGGTCTTCCAAAGCCTTGGCGATGACGCGGCCGATGGTATCCGTCTCGCCGCCGGCGCCGAATCCGATCTCCAGCTTGAGCGGCCCCTGCGGCTCCCAGGCCGCTGCTGTGCCGATCATCGCGACGCACAGGATGAATGCAGCGGCGGCGTTCATGAGAAATAATCTGAGTTTCATGGGGTTCCCCTTTGGGTTCATATTTCTAGTTGTATGGGCCATTGTAGCGCATCCCCCGGCCAGAATAAGCCGCTCGTCTTCCGAAGGGCGGGACTCTCGAACACGCCGATCGCTACTACCGCACTACCGCCTCGACCAGCATCCAGCCGTCGCCTTCGGTCCAGTCGTGGGGAGCCGGCCAGTGTTTCCGAGCCACCGAATCGAGGGATATGACCTGCACATTCTCGTAGCCCAGGTCCATCAGGACCGCGCGCAGATCGTCCGCCTCCTGCGGAAGCGGGAACTGTTTGAACAGGCGAATGCCACGCTTCTCAAATACCCGGTCGTTGAGCCGGTTGGTTCTCGCGTCGTCCCAGAAGTCGAATCCAACAACACTGCGCGCCGCGAGATGCAAGCGGGACCGTGATATCAGTTCACGGATGGCTTCCGCGTCCAGATAGTAGAACAGTCCCTCCGCCATGACGAAGCACGGTTCGTCCGGCACAAAACCCCTTTCCCGGAGCCGGTCGTCGATATCGTCGATCCCGATATCACACGGAACCTGGACCACCCAGTCAGGTATCTCGACGCCGTTGGCCTCGAGAACTCTCCGCTTCGTCTTCAGGGTCGCCGGCACGTCCACTTCAAACACTTTAGCCCCGCCGTTCCTGAATGCACCCATATGAAACGGGCGCGTGTCATAGCCTGCGCCCAGTACTACGATCTGGGAGTAACGCCCGGCCGCGTCGGCGAGGCGCTCGCTGAACCAGCGATAGCGTACTAGATTGAATATCGTGTAAACCGGATCGCTCCGGGAAGCGAACTCCGCCAGCCCGCGACCCTCTTCAGTCAGGAACCACACCGCGAACGGGTCCGACGCGCCGACGCGTTTCATCAGGGAGTCGTCGGCACGCAACGCAATCAGTCCATCGGCGGTGACTTGAACCGGTATGTGAGACTCCGGCATCTGTTATTGCCTCCTATTCATGAATGGCCGAATCTTTACCCGTCATACTGGCAAAGAAGCGAAGGCCCAAGGCAAGACCGTAAGTCGATCCTGCACCGGCGGGCGATCCGAGCTAGTGTACCCCGTCAAACAGTCTGTAACTTATCGGCGGCTTGCCGATCCGGGTTGGATTGTTCGATAGAGCATCGAAAGGGCGCCGCCGGGGTCTTTTTCACCAAGCGAGTATCGGGGAGCGACTGAAAAAGACCCCGGCGGTGCCCGTTTGCGGATCGGGGCCACCGTCATCCCCGCCTGAAATCATTTGCATCATTTCTGGCGGGGTACACTAGCAGGCTGTTGAAAAACAGCCTGCTAGTGCGGGACAGGGATGTCTCGCCGCGAATCAAGCGCTTTAAGTGCTTGATTCGGCGTAGCCGAGTGCGGACAGGTGCCGCGCTCGGCGCGTTGAAAAAGGCCAGGAAGGCGTTTTTCAACATCCTGCTAGGTCCCGGGGTTAGGAATGTGGAGCAGACGCCCGCAATGCTTGCAGTGTACCGCGTCCGGATCGTGGCGATTCAGCCCGCAATCCGGGCACTCGTAGCGCACCTTGCCGGGGCGGAATATGGTCTGGATGAGGCGCAGAAACAGTGAAACGCCCACGATCATGATCAATACCGACAACACGCGTCCGGACGAGCCGGTGAGCGTGATATCGCCAAAGCCGGTAGTGGTCAATGTGGTGACCGTGAAGTACAGGGCATCTACGTAATCCTTGATGCCAGGATTACCGTGAACCTGCAGAACGTACACCACGGCGGAGATCACGAACACGAAGACCACCAGGTTCAAGCCGCTGAAGATCACTTCCTCGTGCTGCGCGAAGAACTTGGATGAGGTGCGCAGCTGCCGGAGCACGTGGTAGGACCGAAGGAGCCGAAGCGTCCGAAGCACGCGCAGGAAACCCAGGTTTTCCGTGAGTGCGGGGGCAAACAACGAGAGTATGACCGCCAGGTCAACCAGCGCGAGCGGGCGGAGCAGGAATCCGACCCGGTCCGGCGACGACCACCAGCGGGCTGCGTAGTCAACGAGGAGCAGCGAACCCAGTACGTAGTCCGTGAGGATTATCCAGCGCTCGTGGGGAAGAAACGTAGTGACGACGAAGAAACAGACAACCACGACGTCCAGACCCAGCAGCAGCCAGCGCGCGCCCCGGGCCCGCGGCGTATCCTCGTGGTAAAGAGACCTCAGCACCGACTTCAATGTCACGCTACCGTATAAGCTCCAACAGGTCGTGGCTGCTGATGATCCCAACGACGTGCCCGATGCTGCCGACGAGAACCCTGTGAATCTGCTCCTCGATCATCAGATCGGCCACCTTCTTGACGGGCGTATCGGGCGGCACGCAGAACACGCGGTTGTTCATGATATCCATGACGCTGGGACCTGATGTCAATAGATCTCTCAGCCTCTTGTATGGCCGGAGCCTGCCGGCCTGGACGAGGTCGCTCAGACTCACGATACCCACGATGTCGCCGGACTCGGATTTGACGGGGGCGCCGCTCACCCCCTCGGATGCGAAGAAATCACCTAACTCATTCAACCGCATACGGGCCGGCACGGCGACAACCGGCGTGGTCATTATTTCTTTGGCTCTAGTCATTGCTCACCTGTCTCCGGACCCGGAGTATTGCACTGTCAGCCTGTTGGATTCCATGACCCATGGTGCGATATCCGGTTCGACCCCGCCCCCACTGGCGATGTCGGCCCTTGAGCTGGTAACCTGCGGATCTCTCCCTGACGCTTGAAAGCGAGACGTGAACGAGCACCTGGACCGCCTTTACGAAGACCACCTGGCCGGCGTTCAGCGCACCTGGTCGCATGCCCTGGAGCTGGCCGGCTGCGCAGGGGTGCTGATTCACAGTGGCTCGCCCCCGATGGTCTTCCTCGACGACCATCCGTACCCATACAAGGTGAACGCTCCCTTCAAGCACTGGGCACCGGTACTGGACAACCCGCATTGCTTTGTCCTCTTTCGCCCCGGCGAGGTCCCCGTCATGCTGTTCCACCGCCCGGTGGACTTCTGGCACAAGCCCGCAGACGTCCCCGGCGGGTACTGGACGAGGTACTACGACCTGCGCATCATCAGCTGCCCCGAGGACGCAAGAAACCATCTCGGAAGCGACCCGTCGCGGCTCGCCTTCGTGGGCGAAACGCAGGCTCTGTTCGAAGACTGGGGACTGGGGTCTTCCAACCCCTCTGCGCTGCTGGACTGCGTGAATTACCACCGGGCCTGGAAATCCGACTACGAACTGGCCTGCCTGCACGAAGCATCGCAGCTCGGTGCCGCGGCGCACCTTGCTGCGGAGCAGGCGTTCCGCCGCGGTGCCTCCGAGTACCAAATTCACCTCGACTACCTGGCGGCCAGTGGCCACGCCGAGCATGAGCTGCCTTATGGAAACATCATCGCGCTCAATGACCACGGATCCGTGCTTCACTACCAGCGCCAGTCGCACCGGCCGCCGCCGCGGCATTTGAGCCTCGTGATAGACGCTGGCGCACAGTCAAATGGCTATGCCGCCGATATCACCCGCAGCTACGCCGCTGCCAGCGACGAGTATGGCGAGCTGGTCGAGGCCATGGACACGGGTCAGCGTGAACTCTGCGACCAGGTGCGTCCCGGGCTCCCGTATCCCGACCTGCAACGCCAGGCCCACCGACTGACCGCGGACCTGCTGGCGCGGTTCCGCTTCGTGAACATGGAAGCCGACAACGCCGTGGCGTCCGGCATCACACGGTACTTCTTTCCGCACGGCGTGGGGCACTACCTGGGGCTTCAGGTGCACGATGTCGGCGGCTTCCTGGTAGACGAGGGCGGTACCGTCCTGGACCCGCCGGAGGATCAACCCTTTCTGCGACTGACCCGCACCGTGGAGGAACGCCAGGTCTTCACCGTGGAGCCGGGCCTGTACTTCATCCATTCTCTTCTGTCCGAACTAAAGAACACGGCGCTGTCACGAGACGTCAACTGGGAACGGGTGGACGCCTTCCGGCCCTATGGCGGCGTGCGGATAGAGGATAACGTAGTGGTCACCGCGGGTGGCCACGAGAATCTCACCCGGCAGGCTTTCGCCTCCGCCGGCCACTGACCCATGGACCGCCTGCGCTAGCGATAGAGCAGCAGCAGGAGAACACCGAAGGCGACCCGGTACACGCCGAAACCCACGAAGGTGAACCGGGACAGGAAAGATATGAACAGCTTCATGGTGGCGTAGGCCACCACAAAGGCCACAACAAAGCCGATACCAAGGTGCCACAGGTTGCTGTCCTGGAACTCGGCGTGGTGTTTGAGCAGGTCAAGGCCGCTGGCGGCTGCCATGACCGGCAACGCCAGCAGGAAAGAAAACTCCGCACTGGCGGTACGGCTGAGACCCACCAGCAGCCCGCCGACGATGGTCGCTCCGGCCCGGCTGGTTCCGGGGATCAGCGAGAATACCTGGGCCAACCCGATCCACAGGGCCTGGCGATAGCTCAGGTCCTCAACGTTCACGACGTGAGATCTTTCCTCCTTGTAGAACCGCTCGACAATCAGGAAAACGATGCCCCCGACGATGAACATCGTCGCCACCACCTCGATGGAGAACATGGCCTTGATCTGCTTGTAGAAGACCAGGCCGACTATCGCGACCGGAATGAAGGCCAGGATAATCTTCTTCCACAACTCGATGTGCCGAAAGCTGAGTTTGTCCCTGTAGTTGGCGACCACCGCCAGGATTGCAGCCAATTGTATGATGACCTCGAAGGCCTTGTTCGCCGAGTCCTGCGGAAGACCCAGCCACTGGCTGACCACGATCATGTGGCCGGTCGAGGAAATGGGCAGGAACTCGGTGAACCCCTCCACCAAGCCGAGGATGGCCGCCTGAAGTACATCCATGGCGGTGAATCAGCCTGGCGCGGGCCGGGGCTTCCGGTACATCAGGAGCCCGTGCTCTTGTAGACAGTGACCGCAAACAAGATCATTCCGATAAGCATCAGCAGCCCCGCAAGGCCGGCGACGGGTCCCCAGAAGGCAACGCCGGTGGTAAGGAAAAGACTGAGGCTGATGATCATCAGGAGTATGCCTATGAGCAGAAACCAGTACTGCAGCACGGGGAGCACTCCGGCGGCGGCAGCGGGGATTACGCGGTAGAACAGGCCGATCACGAAGAACGACAGCCAGCCGATAACGTTCATGTGAGCATGCACGGGCATGAGCGTAAAGTTTTCGTGTGTCGCCATGTAAAGGCCAAGGGTCATGCCGAAAATGACGATGGTTACACCTGTACGCAGGAACCAGGAGGAGATATCGCGCATCTAAAACACCCCAGCGGCAAGGCCGATCATTATTATGGTGCACCGAATTATAGTCCGCCTTCCTCCCTACGCCAGGAGAAAAACTAGGAAGTCGCCTGCAGCACCTCTTCGAAGAATCCAAGCAGCCGCTTCCAGTGCCGTTCGGCACCCGTCTTGTCGAATACTCGATGGTCCGGCACCGTCCAGCCGTGGCCCATGCCGACATAGTTCTCGATCACATGGTCGATCCCGGCCTGTCGAAGAGCCCTGGCCAGGCGCGCGGACTGCTCCGGAGGAAAACTCTGATCCTCCCCCGCCGAGCCCACGTACACCCGTCCGGCGATGGTCCCGGCACGCAAGTGCGGACTGTCCGGCGCATCGCTGGCGAGGTTGCCGCCGTGAAAGCTCGCGGCCGCCGCGATACGCCCGGGATAGGCCGCCGCCGCCGTGAGGGCCCGCGAACCGCCCATGCAGTATCCAACCGTGCCGATTGGACCGGTGGCGCCCGCGTCGGTGATGGCATCCAGAAAGGCGCTGGTGTCACTTTCGGTCATTTCCTGGGTCGTGTCACCGATCATGCCCATGATTTCCGCGCGGGTGGCCTCGTCATCGAACGCCGTCTTCGCGTCGTAGGGACCGTAGTCGCCCAGACGATAGAACAGGTCCGGGACGAGCACCACATAGCCGGCGTCGGCCAGGCGGCCAGCCATGGTGTTGAGAGCGGGGCGTGGTCCAAATGCGTCCATGTACAGGATCACTCCGGGCGCCTCTGCCACACCCGGACGGGCGGCCGTTTCCGGCGAGAAAATCCCCGCTTTCGTGTTGCCGTCTTTCGTGTCTATGGTGATGTGAGTAACTTTCATTCGACAGGTTCAGCGTGTCTTGAAAGGCTCCGCACGATACACCGGACAATCAGGAAAACCAACAAAGAGGCGACAAGCGATTGTCATCGTCTCTGCCCGGGAGTACCCTGATTCTCCACAACTTCCCTCGATCGCAACGACTCCGGCACTAGCTGTATTGGGAACAATGTCACTGTTCGACATGATCAGCCGTCAGCGCAGGTCTACCCGGGATCGGGACAAGCGTCTTCGATCTAGCAGTCGAACGATTCCGAACCTGCTCCAACCCGTAGTGTCGAAGGCCGGCGAACGACTTGCTCTAGTGGATGCCGGTGGGGCCTGTACCTACCGTGATCTCGAGCGGTGGGCCAACGGAATCGCACACGCCGACGCTGTTCGCAATGCAAGAATCGGGGAGCGGGCGTGCATACTGACAGAGAGCGGTTCTGCTTCCATGGCCGCCTTCCTGGGCCTGTGCAAGGCAGGAATGATGAGTGTGCGTCTCAACAGCGATCAGCCGTTGTCGTATCTTCGCGCCATCATGAGCGACGCCGAGCCTGCCATGATGTTGACGACCCGGGAACATCGCGCGCTTGCCGAGTCGTTGTGTAGCGGCGGCGTGGACATCGTCGACCTGGATGGAGACTGCGGGGGACTCGATACGCCGCCGGCGTGGCAGCCGAGCCCCGACGATCGTACGGGAATCACCTATACATCAGGGTCCACCGGGCAACCGAAAGGGGTCGTCCACACGCATCGGAGCACGCTGGCCTTTGTGGAAAACTACTTGCTTCGGACCGGGCTCACGCCTCGGGACCGCGTGGCGTTGCTCCACGATACGCGAGCGCTGGACGCGCTCGCGGCACTCAGCGTAGGCGCCACCGTCTACCATTTTCCTCTCGCCCGGCAGGGCTTTCAGGGTCTTGCGGACTGGCTGGCGGAGAACCACATTACGGTGTTGCCGACCGTGCCGTCCGTGCTGCGGTATCTCGTAAGAGGAATCCCGGATGGCACCGGGCTGAAGGTGCGTTTGCTGCGGCTCAGTGGCGAGATGCTCAGCGCGGACGACGTGCGCCGGGCTGCGAAGGTGTTTCCGGCTTCCTGCCGGGTGTTGAACTGGTTCGGGAGCACGGAGGTTGCCGTCGCCAGCCGTCTGTTCTCTTTTCACGACATCGATGACGTTTCGGCTATTCCGGCGGGAGAGCCTTTTCCCGGCCTTGAGGTGCAACTCGTCGACACCAGGACGTCTCGGTCCGCGACAACCGGTGTGGGCGAGATCGTGGTGTCCGGCGCTTCGTTGTTCGATGGCTACTGGAAGCGATCCGATCTCGACGAGGAAAGACTCTCTCCGCATCCCGAAATGACCGGTTACCGGCGTTTCCGTACTGGCGACATCGGGTATTTCGACCCGTCCGGACAACTGGTCGTGGTTGGCCGCGCGGATGATCAGGTCAAGGTGAACGGCTATCGCGTCGAACCACTCGAGGTCGAGGCCGCCTTGCGGTTAGTCCCTGGCATTCGCGATGCCCTGGTGCAGCTCATCAGCGAGGATGGAAACAACGGAAACCCAAGAAACGTCCTGGCAGCGTATGTTGTCGCGGAGAAAGGCGAACCGCCTCCAGTAAGGACCATTCGCAGGCTGCTGGCGTCACGGATTCCTCGTCACATGATACCGACCTATTTCGCGCGTATCGACGCCGTACCGAAGCTGCCGGGAGGCAAACCCGACAGGACGAGCCTGCCCGAACTTGTAGCCGTCACTCGTCAGGATTACAATCTTGTCGCCACCAATGACCTGCGAGCCAACGCGCCGTTAGAGAATGAAGCAAGCAGCGATTGATTTTGAGAACAAGCCCGATGAAGAGCCCACGGCGGAACAATTCCTGGGGCAACTCAGAGAAGCGGACCGGGAGGCGTTCCCGCCCTCCTCAGCAAAGGCGAGCATCGGCGGCGAGTGAGCGAAGACCAGACTGTTTCGCAGGCACGGGTTGACGTACACGCAAATTCAACACAAAGCGAGGTCGGAAACGATGGATCTTGAACAGCAAACCCACGATGACGAGCTGGCCAATGAGCTGTCCGAGCAGCTCATTGAATCAGATGCGACGACATTCCCTCCGTCGGGCGAGAAAGCCGGAGGAGCAGGCGGTGAATAGCCGCGATGGGTTGAACGAAGCTCCCGACGATGAGCTCGTCGAAGAACTCATTGGACAAGTTGACGAAACGGAGGTGTTCCCCCCCTCGGGCGACAAGTCGGGATTTGCCACCGGCGAATAAGTGGTTGTCACGTCCACCCCGGGTATTCCTCGGCGTGACAGCCGTCTCACCGACATGCTTCATCGAAAAGAGGACATCATCATGACCGACCATAGTCGCAATCAGAAGTACGATGCGCTCGCCGCGGAATTCGCGAGGCAGCTGAAAAATGAAGATGACGTTCTGAAAACTGCCGGCGAGTTCTGCGTCGGAAGTTTCCCTCCCTCGGGAGAAAAAGCCGGGACGGTCGGCGGCGAATAGAGCTTGTCGGCCGGAAGCGACCGGAACTTGGTGTGGCACGGCAGCGCCCCCTTGGAGGCAAGGCGGCGCAAGGCTGCCGCCGTAGTGACGGCGGTCGCGCGTGTTCTGGAATCTGATCGACCGATCGGGCCACCCGGGCAGCGGGCGGTCGACGCATTCCGGCAATTCGAAACGTTCTCCGCCCAGACACGCAGCTGGCTGACTGGGGAGCCGTATGCCTATTTTTGGGGACGCTTGGCATACGAGCTGCTCGCATCGGTGCTGCGACCCGATTCAGGGATGGCGGAGTTGGCCGGTTATTACTGCCGTAACAGCGGCATCGATGCCCGGGCGGCACTGGTGCGGCACCTCGAGGATTTCAAACGCCTGTTGATCGCCGCCACCTTTTTGGAAGAAGGGGATATGGATTTGGTGGAACCGTTGACCATAGACGCACCGTTCGCCCTTCCTGGGACTAACCTGAGTATCTCCGGAAAGGGCCGAGCCGTCATCTTCGGTATTGACGGCGGGAAGCTTCGCTCGAACAACGGCAACGAAATCCCATGTCAGGTCGTGGAGTACGCCGGTTGCCGGATCCGGTTACAGCCCGCCGTATTCAACGTTCTCGCAAGTGGGATCCCGAACGATACCTGGCAGGCGGACCACGATTTCCAGATCCGGCATGCAAGCCGTATCGAGGAAGCCCTCCGCATCCTGTACAGCCTGGGCGAAGGGATGCTCGATCAGATTCGCGACGGTATCAGAGTCATCGGGCTGAGGCCGGCAGGGAGGGAAGGCGAGCTGACAAACATCAGCCACTGTGATCTGCCGGGCGCTATTTCCATATCCCCTGTCCCCCACCCTTACGAGCTGGCAAACATCATCTGGCACGAGTTTCTCCACAATCGCCTGTTCGCGCTTGAAGAGAAAGGACGGTTCCTGGGCCCGACGCCAGCGAACGCCGACGATGGCGTCTATTCACCCTGGCGTCGCGACTACCGGCCAGCCCACGGTTTGCTGCACGCCGTATACGTATTCACCGGTCTCGGCCGTTACTGGCTGGCGGTTCTGGGCGCGGCCGATACGCCACCGGCGGTATGTGAGCTGGCCGCAACCCGCATCCTGAAAGGACTGTACCAGGTTCGCCTGGGGATCGCGCTGCTGCGGCGTCGCGCGCAGCTAACGGAGCGGGGCGACAGATTGATGGATTCGCTGGAGCAGGAGCATGAATCCCTGTGGCGAACGGCTTCGGACGCCGGGCTGCGGCTGGATCTTCCTCATATGACGTTCCGTCATGGCACCGCTTTCGGCACCGAGGCTCACGACGAAACCGTGCGAGAACGGGTCAGGGCCCATCTTCACCGTTATGCCCACGCCGAGGATTCGAAGTTCCTGGAACCTCTGTTGGCGCGTTAAACCGTTGCCGCGGCGGCAGCCGGCTCTCAACTGGTGATGTACTGCTGCAGCTGGTCGATAAGCAGTCGCTGCTCCTCGATGATGGCCTTCACCAGGTCGCCGATGGAAACGATGCCGATCACGTTCTTGTCCTCCAGTACGGGAAGATGACGAAGTCGCTTTTCGGTCATCAGTGCCAGGCATTCATCGACGGTCCGTTCCGGGGTCACGCATAGAACCTTCTTGGTCATGACATCCGTAACAGGCGTTTCCTTGGATGACCGGCCCTCGATGATCACCTTTCGGGCATAGTCGCGCTCGGTGATGATCCCCGCCAGATGATCTCCGTTCATAACCACCAAACCGCCAACGTCCTTTTCCGCCATCAACTTCAGAGCTTCGAACACACTTTCGTCCGGCTTGACCGACCATACAACGCTTCCCTTGGCTCGCAGTATATCTTTGACAGTCTTCACCTGCCTACCTCCGCTGATGGATTGGGCTGTTGTCAAGCATACCACCGGTATCCCGGCCGTTGGTCCGGGGGCGCCGGGCGGCAAGAGGGGATACATCGTTACGCCATCGCCCAATAAGACAAAACCCCGCCGAAGCGGGGTCTTGACGGGCCCGACACATCCTGCCGGCCGAGGCCGGAAGACGTTACGAGCAAAAGCTGAAGGTCGTTACACCGTCTTGAGGTCGGCTGCGGCTTGCTTGCCGCGCTCCTCGACGATATTGAAGCTCACCCGTTGACCTTCATTCAAGGTCCCGAGCCCGGCGCGCTCAACCGCGCTGATATGCACGAACACGTCGCGCGAACCGTTCTCAGGCTGGATGAAACCGAACCCCTTGGCAGGGTTAAACCATTTTACAGTACCGATAGCCATGCTGGCCTCCGAATAGAAATGCCGCGCGCAAATCGGGCGCGTGTCGAACAATCTGGGTATCTTGGGTGTCTTTTAGAACCGCCCGGGACCGGGCGGGTAGCGAAAGGCAGGCCAGTTGAGAGATTGCCCCCCTATGATGCGTCCGATTCAGTGGAATTGCAAGGGGGAGACTCGAAAGAGTTCTCGGGAGCCTCTTCCGCCGCCGGGGTGTTCTCCGCCGCCTTCGAAGCCAGCTTCGCCTGGCGCTTGGCTTCGCGTTTGGCGGCCTTGGCTTTGGCGCGCTGATTGCGCTCGAACGAGTAATTGGGCTTACGCGCCATCGTCGCCTCCGCTTGTCCTCTGAACTCCTCGCGATGGGCGGCTCATGCCGCCGCCTTGTGGCCGCCGGCCCAGGCTCGGCGCCGCGCGTTCTTACCCTTGCGCGGAGCTTTGCCGCTTCGGTTCTTGAGGCCTTTCGCCTTCGCCGAACCGTCCCGGCCCGAAGGTGGACGCGGCGCGGATCGGGCCTTGATCCGGTCGCCAGATCCGGGGCTACCTCGAAATGCAGTGGTGTCGGGCTCCAGGCCGACAATGATTTCACACTCGAGGCTGCGTCCGGTAAGGCGTTCGATCTGGCTCATTTTCACCCGGTCCGATGGCGCTACCAGAGATACGGCCGTGCCCGATGCCCGCGCCCGACCGGTACGTCCGATCCGGTGAATATAGTCTTCCGGGACCGTAGGCAGGTCAAAGTTGATGACGTGGCTGATACTGCGAATGTCGAGGCCACGGGCAGCGACATCGGTGGCAACCAGTACCCTTATGTCGCCGCGGCGCATCTGCTCCACGGTCCGTTTACGGGCCGCCTGGCTCATATCCCCGTGGAGCGCCGCCGCCGCATGGCCCTGGGTACCCAGAGTCTTGGCCATACGCCGCGCCCCGTGTTTGGTGGCGGTAAACACCAATGCCTGGGTCAAGGTTTCCTGGCCCAGATAATGAGCGAGCAGCTTCCGTTTGTGCCCATTGTCGTCGGCCCGGTGGACCCGTTGGGTAATGCCGGCGTGGCGGTCGTGGTTGGCGGTGAGTTGAACCCGCTCCGGATTCCTCATCAGGTCACGGGCGACATTCAATACCTCGCCCTCCAAAGTGGCGGAAAACAGGAGCGTCTGGCGCCTGGGAGGAAGTGCTGCGGCGATGGTCCTGATGGGATGGATGAATCCCATGTCCAACATGCGATCGGCTTCGTCCAGCACCAGGATCTCGAGCCGGGAGAAATCCACGTGCCCCTGATTCATATGATCGAGGAGCCTGCCCGGAGTCGCTACCAGCAGGTCCAACGATTTCCCGAGCATACGGTTTTGAGGCGCATAGGACACTCCGCCCACCAGGCATCCGGTGGCAAGCTTGCAGAATCTACCGAATTGAGCGACCGCGTCGCCGATCTGAAGGGCAAGCTCCCTTGTCGGCGTTACGACCAGGACCCGCGGACCCGAGCCGCGCGCGGCCGCCGGCTGCAGGAGTCTGTGCAGGGCCGGTAGAACAAAAGCGGCAGTCTTGCCGGTACCAGTCTGGGCGCAGGCCATCAGGTCGCGCCCGGAGAGCACCAGAGGCACGGCCCGACTTTGAATGGCGGTAGGCTGTTGAAAGCCCGCGTCGGCGACGGCTTTGAGTATTTTGGGATCGAGTTTAAGTTCTTGAAATGACATAAATATGGGCACACCGTCCACCCGGATGAAGGGGGACTGTTGAATAGACACACAAACCTGTATCGATGGCGCCACGCAGGAAGCGGGTGCATCGCCTGGTTCACTCGGTGACGGCCTTGAGTCTGGGGCATCGGGGCCGCCGTACGTCGCCAACCAGGGAGGGTAGTGAAACCGTTCGGAGGGTCAGAAACGCAGATTCCCTTGCGGGAAGCGGCGCACTATACGGCGTTGTGCGTGGGAAATCCAGCCCTCTCCTGGCCGCAAAGCCGGGCCTGGTGCGCGCAGGTAATCGTGGTTGCTCACCCGCCCTCCGGTGTCACGTATGGGACGGAGTCTGGCCCCCCCGTCCTCAACCGGGCTTGATCTGTGTCAGGAAACGACGTGCCGGCAACCTGCCGGCAGCCTTCCCCTCACACCGTTCTCCACCGATTTCAGGCGGTTGTCACACCGACCGCCGACTGATCGGGGTCACGTGGTTTTTGCGCCGTCCACGATAACGTATGATCGTCACGAAGCGTTTTCCAGATTGCAAGGTTTTCCGATACGTTCGACACTGGATATGCAAATGAGCAACGACCCGAACAGCGACGATCCCGTTAAGCGCATTCTGTCAGAGGCGGACGACGGATTGCAGGTCCCCGGCACGGACAGCCCGTCTGGCGGCCACGCCGCGCGTGCGGCAACCCCGCGCGCCGGCATCGGTGGACAGCCTCGCGGCCCGCGAGCCCGCAAGGACCCGCCCCCACGATGGCTGTTCGCCGCCGTGGCTTCGGTCGTGGTCGTGGTGGTTATCGCGGTGCTCGCCTACATTTCCCAGGCGCGCCGCTTGAAAACCCTGGAGAGTGAAGTCGCTGCGCTTCACGAACGTGGGGACGCCGCGAACGTTACGGACAAGCTCGGTGCCAAGATGCAGCGTCTCAACGCTCGTATCGAAGCCCTGACGACGCGGATCGATATCCTCAATGGTGACGAGGCCGACATCAAGGCAGTGAAGCAACTTGCTACCGATCAAGGTGCGAAGATCGAGTCCTTGTCCCAACGCCTGGGCGAACTGGAACACGGAAGCAAGACCTCACGGAAAGCAGGCACTAACCAGGCCGGCGTTGCCGCCACTGCCGGATCAGGTGCCGCGGGCGGTTCTTCCCGGACGGGCGGCTGGGTGGTCAACCTGATAGCGGTGGCCGACGTAGCGTCCGCCAACCAGTTCGAAAAACGTCTCAAGGACATGGGTGTGCATTCGCGTATCGACGAGGTGGACATCAGCGGGAAGACGTTACGGCGCGTCGTTGCCACGGGCTTCAACACCCAGGACGAAGCAAAGAACTTCGCGGCAACCATCAAAGAGAAACTGAGCCTGTCGCAGAATCCCTGGGTTTCACGCGATTAGGCGCAAACCGGATTCTGTACCGCATTCCACGTATTCGCCGGAAGACCCGTCCTTTCTCGACAGCGGGAACCACGGTGAACATCAAGCGATTCACACTGCCTCTCGCCTTAATGATCACTATGTCCGGCTGCAGCGCAGAATCTCTCAAAAGGAGCGGATTCGAGACATTGCAGAGTTACAGGCAAGTGCAATGTGAGAACGATCCATGGTCGCAGTGCCCGCAGCGCCAACGCTACCAGGACTACCAGAAAGAGAGAAACAAGATAATGGATTCCGAGTAACGGGCTTCGCGCGCGATGCCGGACAAGCATAGCAGCACGGCGAACAAGTACCCTGTCGGCCTGCTCCTCGGTCTGGGGCTGTTCCTGCTGATCATGCTGCTGCCAGCGCCCGAGGGTCTCACCGAGCACGCCAGGCACGTGGCGGCGGTCGCGGTCCTGATGGCAGTCTGGTGGGTCACCGAGGCCATCCCGATTCCCGTCACCGCCCTGTTGCCGGTCGTGCTTTTCCCGGTGCTCGGAGTCGTCGACGGAAGCCAGGTTACCAAAGCCTACGCCAACCATCTGATCTTTCTCTTTCTTGGCGGATTCCTGATCGCCATCGCCATCGAGCGATGGAACCTGCACCGGCGAATCGCCCTGCACACCATTCGCGTAATAGGGGTCACCCCGAACCGTATCGTGCTGGGGTTCATGCTCGCGACGGCTTTTTTGTCGATGTGGATCAGCAATACCGCGGCCACCATGATGATGGCCACCATCGGCATGGCCGTCCTGTCCCGGTTGCACCCCGGCTCCGGCAGTGGGTCAGGGTCGACCGCGGAGGAGGAATTCCCTTTTGGTATCTCACTGATGCTCGGAATCGCCTACTCGGCGAGTATCGGCGGTGTCGCGACGCTCATCGGGACGCCACCAAACGCAATACTCGCGGCTATAGTGGAAAACACCTACGGCGTGTCCATAAGCTTCCTGCAATGGATGACCTTCGGGCTGCCCCTGTCCCTGGCGATGCTCCTTCTTTGCTGGCTGTACCTCACGCGCATCGCCTACCGCGGCGAATCAAACGAGATCGCCGGCGGACGGGACACCATACAGCGCGAGATCCAGCAGCTCGGGGACATGCAATCCGGGGAAAAAAGAGTATTGGCGGTGTTCCTTCTGGTGGCGCTGTTGTGGATCCTGCGCGGTCTGCTGGACGCGGAGGTTCTCCCGTACGTACGGGACTCGACCATTGCCATGGGAGGCGCTGTTGCACTATTCATCATTCCCTCGAGCCGCGGGCCGCGGGAATTCCTGCTCGACTGGAAATCGGCGGTCAGGATTCCGTGGGATATCCTGATCCTGTTCGGCGGCGGCTTCGCCCTGGCACAGGGATTCAGCGAAACGGGATTGACCCACTACCTGGCGGAGCAGCTGGCCTTTCTCAGGCACAGCCCCCTCGTGATCGCCGTGGCGGCGGTCACCTGCGGGATCATCTTTCTGACCGAGCTGACGTCGAACACGGCCACCGCCTCCCTGGCGCTGCCCGTGGCGGGCGCGCTGGCGGTGAGTATGTACATCGAGCCGCTTGCGTTGATGACGGCCGTCGCCGTGGCCGCCTCGTTCGCATTCATGCTGCCGGTGGCAACCCCACCCAACGCTATCGTGTTCGGTACCCGCTACGTGTCCATTCGACAAATGGCGAAAACGGGATTCTGGCTGAACCTCGCGGGAATCGCCGTGATCACCGCCTTCGTCGTACTGCTTCTGCCGGTGGTCTGGGGCATCGACATCGGCACCAACCCTTAGGCAGCCCGGGCGGGATCGCTATTTCCTCTTCCTGACAATGTAGCCGCCGGATTTTTCATCGTACTCCAGATCCAGCAGGTCCTGCTTCTGGGCTTCCTCCAGCAGCTCGCTGAAGTTGCTGAAGCCATGATAGGACTCGCTGAAGCCCGGCTGCCGCCGTTTCAGTGTCTGCTTGACCATGGAGCCCCAGATCTTCTCTTCCTCGCCGCGCTCGGCGACGAGGTCTTCCACTGTCTCCATGACCAGATCCAGGCCCTCCTGCTTTCTGTTATCCTCGGCCTTCACGCTCTTACGGGCCTTCTTCTTACCACTCTTCTTTCGTTGTTGCTGGCGATTCTCGCTGCCTCGAACCAGGTCGTCGTAATAGATAAACTCGTCGCAGTTGGCGGTCAAGAGGTCGGATGTCGAGTTCTTGACGCCGACGCCGATAACGGTCTTGTTGTTCTCCCGCAATTTGCTGACCAGCGCAGAAAAATCGGAATCACCGCTGATGATGACGAATGTGCCGAGATGCGACTTGGTGTAACACAGGTCCAGTGCATCCACCACCATGCGTATATCCGCGGAGTTCTTTCCCGACATCCTGATATGCGGGATCTCGATCAGTTCGAAAGCTGCTTCGTGCATTGACGGCTTGAATTCTTTGTAGCGCTCCCAGTCGCAGTATGCCTTCTTCACCACGACGTTGCCTTTCAGAAGGAGGCGATCCAGAACTTTCTCGATCTTGAAAGCAGCGTAGTTCGCGTCACGTACGCCCAAGGCGACGTTTTCGAAATCACAGAACACGGCCATGTTCTGGGTTGGAGCATCTTCCTTCATGTCAGCCTCATCGTTCTAGTTGGCCGTAGTATCTCATACGCAGGATTGGCAAGACCATTCGGGGCGACGTCGATGTACGATGTAGTGCTTCCCCTTGTCAGCCATGCAGCCATGCAACTATGGCGACCGCCGCCGCGATACCGGCGACGTCCGCAGTCAACGCGGCCGCCAGCGCGTGTCGGATGCGTCGTATCTGTACCGCGCCGAAATACACCGCGAGAACATAGAACGTGGTCTCGGTCGAACCCTGGAAGGTCGATACCAGGTAGCCGGTGTAGCTGTCCGGTCCGATGGCGGGATTCTGGACTATCGACGCGAGAATGCCATAGGCCCCTGATCCCGATAGCGGACGCAGCAGCGCCATGGGCAGCGCCTCGGCGGGCAGCCCGAAGTGGCTGGTGACCCCCGACAGCGGTCCGATCAACAGATCCAGAGCGCCGCTGGTCCTGAGCATCCCCACCGCCACGAGAATCGCCACCAGATAGGGAATGATCCTGAGTGCCACGGTGAAGCCGTCCCGTGCCCCTTCCACGAAGACTTCATAGATGCGCACGCGCCGTGCCGCACCGAAAACCAACAGTAGTACCACCAGCCCCGGAATGATCCACGGCGCAATCGTCCGGCCGTAGACAACCGTCAATGGCACCAGCGCGGCGACGCCGCATAACACCAGGACCGACACCCACAGCGGATACCCGGGCGGCGCTTCGGACGTCCATTCCTCGAGCGCTTCGTCCCGATCGCTGTTCCCCGGGACATCGGCGGCGTCTTCGAACTCGTCGGCGCGAGTCTCCGACTCCTCGTCGGGCGTGCTCCAATATCTCTGCAGCAGCTTGGCCATGACGATCGCCACGGTTGTGGAACAGATGGTGGCAAACAGGGTCGTCGGCACGATGCCGGCGGGATCGTGGGACCCGGCCGCGGCGCGCAGCGCGATGACCCCAGTGGGCAGCAACGTGACGCTCGAAGTGTTCACTGCCAGAAACAGGACCATGGCGTTGGTCGCGGTTCCCTTGCGCGGATTCAGTCTATCGAGCTGCTGCATTGCGCGGATACCGAAAGGCGTGGCGGCGTTGCCCAGCCCCAGGACATTGGCGGACAGATTGAGGATGATGGCGCCCATCGCCGGGTGCTCCGGCGGCACATCCGGGAACAAGCGGGTCAGCAACGGCCGCAGGGCCCGGGCGATGATGGTCAACAGGCCACCTGCTTCCGCGACCTTCATCAAGCCCAGGAACAGCGCCATAACGCCCACCAGTCCAATCGCCAGGGTGACGGAAGACTGGGCCGAGTCCACGATGCCGTTCCCCAACGCCTGCATGGGCGCCACCGCCTCGGCGGGATCGATTCCGGCGGGCACGACCCAGGTCAGCTGCCGCACCGCGGAAACGACGAACGCTGCCGAGACCAGCACCAGAAATACGACGTTCACGGCAGATCAGGCATCTGGAGTTGTCGGGTACTCCCCGTGGTATGCAACGCCGAGACTACAGGAACGAAAACCGTTCCCCGGCGACAGGTGAAAAGACAGTTGCCGGACATGGTACCCGGTCCCGCAGGCGCGTGCCAGGCACCGCCACCCGGGCTTTTATTTACGCCCTCCACCCCCATTTAGATCTGCATGCACCCGCGGACCGCCTTCCGGTCCGGGAACTCCGTCGATACGACTTTAGAGAGCATGAGCACAGAACTTCATCCAGAGAACGGGGACACCACCCGGACCGAGCGCCCGGTCCCCAGCGACGTCGCCATCGTCATACCGGTCCGGAACATGACCACTTTCCCCGGCGCCATTGCCCCGTTGGGCATAGGCCGCCCGGTTTCCATCGCAGCTGCTTCCGAGGCCGTGCGTCTCGGGCGGCCGGTGGTGCTGGTTCAGCAACGCGATCCAGCCGTAGAAAAGCCCAACGGTGCACAGCTGTACAGGGTCGGCACCGAAGCCAAGGTGCTGCGTCACGTCACCGCGCCGGATGGCACCCACCACCTGATCTGCCAGGGACAGCATCGCATCCGGATCATCGAGTTCGTCGAAGGCTACCCCTTCCTCGCGGCCCGCTTCGTGCGCATCGGCCAGCGGGAAGTCACGAGCGCCGAACTCGAGGCGCGAGTCGAGCACTTGCGCCGTGAGGCCATCGAAGCCGCCCAGCTGCTTCCCAGCGTCCCCGACGAGTTCGTCGCAGGTATCCGTCATATCACCAGCGGCGGAGCACTGGCCGATCTGGCGGCCCAGTACATCGATTTCAAACCGGAAGAGAAACAGGAGATTCTCGAGACCTTCGATCCCGAGCAACGCGTCACCCGCGTATCGGAGCTGCTGGCCCACCGGCTCGCGGTGCTGCGCCTCACCCAGGAAATGGAAGCCAACACCAAGGAGGAAGTGGATCGCAAGCAGCGTGAATATCTGCTGCGGGAGCAGCTCAAGGCAATCCAGCGCGAGTTGGGCGAAGACGAGGAAGCTAAATCCGATCTCGGCGACCTGCGCCAGGCTATAGAGGATGCGGGCATGCCCGAGGAAGCCCTGACCCAGGCGCGCAAGGAGCTGGGACGCCTCGAACGCATGCCGGAATCCGCCGCCGAGCACGCCATGGTGCGAACCTACCTCGATTGGATGGCGGAGCTGCCCTGGAGCCGCTTGGACGAGAAGGAAGTGGATATCGGCGAAGCCCGAAAGATACTGGACGAGGATCACTACGGCCTGCAGAAGGTCAAGCGGCGTATTCTCGAGTACCTGGCCGTGCGCAAGCTCAACCCGGCCGGCCGCAGCCCCATCCTGTGCCTGGTGGGCCCACCGGGGGTCGGCAAGACTTCCCTGGGCCGGAGCATTGCGCGTGCCACCGGGCGCCGTTTCGTTCGTGCCGCGCTAGGCGGCCTGCACGACGAATCCGAGATTCGTGGTCACCGGCGCACCTATGTAGGCGCACTGCCGGGCAACATCATCCAGTCAATCCGTAAAGCGGGGACGGCTGATCCCGTATTCATGCTGGACGAGGTCGACAAGATTGGTGTGGGATTTCACGGCGATCCCTCCGCGGCACTGCTGGAAGTGCTTGATCCCGAGCAGAACGGCACGTTCCGGGACAACTACCTGGGCGTGCCCTTCGATTTGTCGCGGGTAATGTTCATCAGCACCGCGAACCGCACGGACACGATCCCGCCTGCCTTGCTCGACCGCATGGAAATGATCGAGATTCCCGGCTACACGGAGGATGAGAAACTGGAGATCGCGCGGCGTTACCTGGTGGCGAGACAGCTCGAAGCCAACGGCTTGACCGCTGAGCAGTGCAGTATCACCGATGAAGCTCTGTGCACCATCATCCGCGAGTACACCCGGGAATCCGGCTGCCGGCAGCTCGAGCGTGAGATCGGCGGCGTGTTCCGCTGTGCGGCCATGCGCATCGCCGAGGAAGCCGCCCGTGAGCTCCACGTCGATGCCGGTGACATCAGGGAAATCCTGGGCGCTCAGCGATTCGACAACGACGTGGCGATGCGCGTCTCCGTGCCCGGTGTGGCAACCGGGCTGGCGTGGACGCCGACTGGCGGCGATATCCTTTTCATCGAAGCCACGCGGGTACCCGGCGCGGGCAAGCTGATCCTCACGGGCCAGCTTGGCGATGTTATGAAGGAAAGTGCCCAGGCGGCCCTGACGCTGGTCAAGAACCACGCATCGGCGTTCGGGCTCGATCCGGAGCTGTTCGAAAAGTCGGACATCCACATGCACGTTCCCGCGGGCGCGATTCCGAAGGACGGTCCCAGCGCCGGTGTGGCGATGTTCATCGCGCTGGTTTCGCAGCTCACCGGAAGGACGGTGCGCAGCGACACCGCCATGACCGGCGAGATCAGCCTCCGCGGGCTGGTGCTGCCGATAGGCGGCCTCAAAGAGAAGGCCGTGGCGGCCGCCAGGGCCGGTATAAAGAGAATTCTGGTTCCCGCCCGCAATCGCAGGGATCTCGATGAGATTCCCGAGTCGGCGCGCAGCACCTTGGAGTTCGTATGGCTGGAGGACGTCGACGCCGCGATGGACGCCGCGTTCGACGAAGACCAGGCGCAGGCTGCGTAGTAGTTAAGGGAAGCACAGTACCTTCGCTTCGAGAAGAGCGGCGCAAGAGCCCTGGGCGAGGGAAGAGCTCACATCGAGTTACCCACCTCGGAGCCAATGGTCCCCTCTCCCGGAGAGAGAGGGCGTTCTTTGCAGCACTCTTCTCTTGAAGGCAAAGGAACCCGGCGAGGGAAATGGGCCGCGGCGGCTCCATCCTGGCTCCATGATAGACTCATGCCTTTCATCGTTTGTCAGTTCGCCCATGAAAGACTCGAGATCTTCAGGCCCGGTTGCGATTCGCGCTGATTCGATATCCAAGACTTTCGGGACCGGCGCCGACGAGGTGCGCGCGCTCCGGGAAGTCAGTCTGGACGTGCATGAAAACGAATTCTTTACCTTGCTGGGCCCGTCCGGCTGCGGCAAGACCACGCTGTTGCGTCTCATCGCCGGTTTCGAGGAGCCGAGCGCCGGTCGGATCGACCTCAACGATGAGCCCCTGACCGGCCTGCCCCCCTACCGGCGCCCGGTGAACACCGTGTTTCAGAACTACGCGTTGTTCCCGCACCTGAGTGTCGCCCGCAATGTTTCCTTCGGACTGGAAATGCTTGGGGAAGATGCCTCCTCCATTGATACGCGCGTGTCCGAGATGCTCGAGCTGGTCAGGCTCAACGACTTAGGCAACCGCAAGCCGGCGCAGTTGTCCGGCGGCCAGCAGCAGCGCGTGGCCCTGGCAAGGGCGCTGGCCAACCATCCGAAGGTCCTGTTGCTGGACGAGCCCCTGTCGGCCCTGGACCTCAAGCTCCGCAAGGACATGCAGCTCGAGCTCAAGCGGCTGCAGGCGGAGACCGGGATCACCTTCATCTTCGTCACTCACGACCAGGAGGAGGCCCTGACCATGTCCGATCGGGTCGCGGTGATGAGAGACGGCCGTGTGCTGCAGGTCGGCTCACCCAGCGAGATCTACGAGCACCCATCCACCCGCTTCGTCGCCGACTTCATCGGCGATACCAACTTCCTGCCCGCGCAGAGGCTGGACGGACCCGCCGGCGGGAGGCGCTACCGTCTCCGCGACTCATCGACGGTGGTCGATCTCGACGGCGACGGCGATGCGCGAGACGAAACCGACGTGACGCTGGCGGTGCGCCCGGAACGTTCGGAACTGGTGGCAAACGACGTCGGCGCCGGCGGGACGGTCATGCCCGGCACGCTGGACAACATCGTGTACTTCGGTACGGATACGATCTATCACGTCCGTCTGGAGAACGGCACTGTCTTCCGGGTCCGTACCCAGAACCATGCCGGTGCGCGGCATGCCCGCGAGGCGGGGGCGGCAGTGCGCGTTCGCATTCCGAGCGATGCCGTCCGGGTGCTGACCGACTGAGCGCCGTGGTCTTCTCGCGCAAGCTCCTGGGACGCGCCGGCCTCCTCGGCCCGGCATTGATCATCATCGGCGTTTTCATGCTGGTGCCGCTGGGCCTTATGGCCTACGTTTCCATCCTCGAGCGGGGCGAGTACGGCGGAGTCATATGGGACGCACACACCCCGGAAGCGTACCTGAACTTTTTTCTCGAAAGAAACCTCGACGGCACGCTCGAGGTCAACACCGACTATCTCAGCATCTACGTCCGCTCTTTCGGACTCTCGATCACCACCACCATCCTGGCCCTCATGGTCGGATTTCCCACCGCGCTGTACATGGCGCTGCAGACACCGAGGATGCGCGCCATCCTGGTGTTCCTGGTGACCGTACCGTTCTGGACCAATCTGCTGGTTCGGAACTATGCCTGGATACTGCTGCTTCGCAACAACGGACTGGTCGAGACCCTGCTTCACTGGATGGGTCTCGCCGACGGGCCGATCAACGTGCTCTACACGCCCTTCGCCGTGGGCGTAGGCCTGACCTACTCGTTCCTGCCTTTCATGATACTGCCGATCTACGCGAGCCTCGAGAAGCTCGACCTGCGCCTGGTGGAAGCCGCCTATGACCTCGGCGCCAACCGGCTGCAGGCGCTGAAGCGAGTGATCATACCCCTGTCCTTTCCCGGCATCGTCGCCGGCTCGGTGCTAGTGTTCGTTCCTTGCCTCGGCGCCTATGTCACGCCTGAACTGCTGGGCGGTTCAAAGTCCATGATGATCGGCAACCTGATCGAGAACCAGTTCGGCGCCGCCCGCAACTGGCCGTTCGGTGCCGCGCTGGCATTCGTGCTGCTGGCGCTGGTATTGATCGCCATGATGATTTATGCCCTGCGCTTCCGGCGCGCTCCGGGGTCCTCCTGATATGACAAAAGAACGAGGCAATCCCTTGTGGCGGTTTCCCGGGATCGCACCGGCGACCGCGGCGTTGTTTGCCTATCTATACCTGCCCATCGCCATCCTCATCGTGCTGTCATTCAACGACAACCGCATCGCGACGATATGGGGCGGTTTCAGCACGCACTGGTACGGCGTGGTGCTGGCCAACGACGACATGCTCCACGCCGCGCGCAATTCGCTCATCACCGCCACGTCGGCGATGCTCATGGCCACCGTGGTGTCGACTTTCGCCGCCATCGGCATGGCCCGCCACCGCTTCCGCGGCCAGGACGGTGTCAATGCCGTCCTGGCGCTGCCCCTGATCGTGCCGGAGATCGTTACCGCGGTGGCGACCCTGCTGTTCTTCGTTCTCATCGGCATGCGGCTCAGCCTGCTCACGGTAATCATGGCCCACACGGTCTTCTGCATCCCGTTCGCCTACTTGCCGATCCGGGCACGGCTTGAAGGCATGGATCCGGTGCTCGAGCACGCCGCCGCGGATCTCTATGCGAAGCCGTGGCAGACCTTCCGCCGCGTTACCTTGCCTTTACTGTGGCCGGGCATCCTGTCCGGCGCGGTTCTCGCGTTCATCATTTCCCTGGACGATTTCGTCATCACCTACTTCGTGGCGGGGGCCGGCGCGACCACGCTCCCGGTGTACATATTCGGCATGATCCGCATCGGGGTGACCCCCGAGGTCAATGTGATTTCGGCGCTGATGTTGGTGATTTCCATCCTGTTCGTATCAATTTCCTTCCTGATCGGCCGCATGAGGGGCCCGGAAATGCGGTAGTATGGAGTTCCGTGCCCGCCCCTGGGCACGTCCGATAGTTTAAAATCACCGGAGGAACGCTGTATGAGAAGCCTGAAAAGAGTACTGCTCACCGCCGTGGTGATGTTTGGTCTCGGCAGTGCCACTGCCAACGCTGCCGGACAGCTGTACCTGTACAACTGGTCCAACTACATCCCCCCCGATCTGCTGAAGCGCTTCGAGAAGGAGACCGGCATCAACGTTACACTCGATACCTATGCATCCAACGAGAAGATGCTGGCAAAGCTGCAGGCCGGCGCTACGGGCTATGACGTGGTCGTGCCTTCGGGCTACATGGTTCGCACCATGATAGCCCAGGGCCTGGCCGAGGAGATCGACACCTCCAAGATGTCGAATTTCAAGAACGTCGCCAAGCCCCACGACGACCCGCCGTTCGATCCGGGACGCAAGTACTCCGCGCCCTACATGTGGGGCACGACCGGGCTCGCCTACGATTCAGCACGTGCTCCGCAGCTCGAAGACAGCTGGAAGGAATTCTTCGAGCCCCGCGACGAGCTCAAGGGCCAGGTGGTGGCGTTGAACGACGCGCCCGACGTCTGGAACGCGGCGGCCCACTATCTCGGGATCGACAAGTGCACGGAGAGCTCCGAAGACGCCGATCGCATTCTCAAGGTGCTGGAAAAACAGAAACCCGATCTGGCGATGTACTCCTCCTCGGGCACCATCGACCGCATGGTGGCGGGAGAGGTCATCATGCATCAGATGTGGAACGGTGCGGTCCACAGGGCAAAAGCGAAACGTGCTTCGATCAAGTACATCTATCCCAAGGAAGGTCTCGACGTGTGGGGTGACAACTTCGTGGTGCCCAAGGGCGCGCCCGACCTCGAGAACGCCAAGACGTTCATCAACTGGATGATGGATCCCAAGAACGCCGCGGAAGCCTCGAATTACACGGGCTACATGAACGCCATCTCAGGGTCGGACCAATACCTGGACGACAGTCTCAAGAACGACCCCGCGGTCAACATGCCGGCGGAGTTCACCGACCGCCTGCGTCCGACCAAGGATTGCTCCAAGACCGCGCGGGAGCTGCGGGACAAGGTCTGGACCCGGCTAAAGAAGTAGGAACCCTCGGCGCGACGTGACCGCCACCCGGGAAACAATCCGCGTGGCCCTGTGGTGCAGGCGCCTGGGGCACGTCGCGCCGGACCTGGGTCGCTGGGCGGCGGCGGTCGAAGACGGATTGGCCCAGGCCGCCGCCCGCGGCGCCGAGGTGTTGGTGATGCCGGAATGGATCGCCAAGCAGTGGTTGGCTTTCTCGCCGCCGGGCCTGGAAAGCCGGAACGAAGTCGCCTGGCTGGCCGAACGTACGCCGGAAGCGCTGGACCTGCTCCGGCCGCTCGCCGCGCGCCATGGTGTCGCCCTGCTCCCCGGCAGCATGCCGGTGCATTCAGAGCAGGATTCGCCACCTTGGCTGAACCGCGCCCACCTGTTCCTGCCGGATGGTCGCGAGATGATGCATGACAAGCTTTGTCTCACGCCTTCGGAGCGCGATCCACAGGAGTGGAACCTGTCAACGGGCTCCCATGTCCGGGTGTTCGACCTCAACGGCGTGCGGACGGCGATCCTGATCTGCCTGGATATCGAGCTGCCGGCCTTGTCGGCGCGCTTGGCCAGTGCCGGCATCGACCTCCTCCTGGTGCCCTCCTATACGTCGCGCCTGTCCGGCTACAGCCGGGTGTTCTCCTGCGCCAAGGCGCGAGCCGTTGAGCTGCTGGCGGCGGTGTGCGTGGTGGGCTGCTTCGGCGAGCTGCGCACCCCCGGCGGCAGTGCCTTTGAGAGCACAAGTGGGGCAGCGCTATACGTGCCCTGCGAGCCGGAGCTCGGCATGAACGGCATCATGGAAGAGTTGCCTCCACGGGCCGCGGGCGACGGAGCGGGCCCGATGCTGGTCGCGGACGTACCAGTCGGTAGGATCCGCGCGCTGCGCGACGGCTCTGCCGGGGAAGTCTGGCCCGGGGCCTGGGACGCGTCTCACGTCGCCCTGTCGTGAATTCATGGACAACCCCGACGAAAACGGCTTCAGACTGCTCTGGCCGCTGCTTTTCCTCGAACGCACGCTGCCAGGCCACGAGTACGCCAACATTGAGTTGGAGCGCCTCATCCTCGAGCAGGAGTGCGGCAACGAGCACCTGACCACCGACTACCTGGCCGGTAATCTGCTGACGCTGGAGAATCCGGCGATCAGCTGGCTCACCCAGTGCATACAGAAGACGGCGGTGGACTACTGCCGACGCGCGGGCATGGACTACGAGATACGGTGGTCCCTGCAAGGCTGGGCCAACGTAAACCGGTTGGGGGACTACCACGACCCGCACAACCATCCCTACGCCTATCTGAGCGGAACGTATTACGTGCGGGTACCCGAATCCCGCGCCGCGGATCTGCGCAACCGCTCGGACGTCAGGCCGGGCTGCATCACATTCTACGATCCGCGCGGCGCCGTAAACATGACTGCGATCAAGGACGATCTCCAGATCGATCCCGAGTTCACGGTGGCGCCAAGTCCCGGCTCGATCCTGATGTGGCCCGCTTTCCTGATGCATTTCGTGCACCCCAACCTATCCGACGACCCCCGCATCAGTATCAGCTTCAACGTCGTCGTCAGGAACCCGACCGACTATCTGCCGCAGCAGGCGTGAGCCCGTGGCGGCTGGCCGCTCAGGCCGCAACTGGTACTGCACGTATCCGGCGGACGACGAGGCCGGAATCGCGGCGAGATCTTGCAGCCGGGTCGACTCGAGCAGCGGCAGTCGCGGCTGAAGCCGCTCCTATAGGCTCAGCACCGCCGCAGACCACGAATTGTAGGAGCGGCTTCAGCCGCGATTGCGCCTGAATACCCGGCTTAAGCAGGCCGCCCGCGCCACCCGGCTGCGACGAGGTCCATCAGGTGACAGTATCCGCATCCCGCCAGGACCCAGTACGGAACGATCGCGGGAAGTTGATAGCGCCAGTCGTAGCTTACGAGGGTCACGGAGTGCAGCAACGCGTATGAGTATGCCACCATGAGTAGAAACAGGCCCGTCATTCTCCGGAGCGGGTCGTCCGCCCGAAGCAGACGTATCGCTCCAACGACCGCCAGAGGCCAGGTCAGGACGACGTACACCAGATTAACCGCGTTGTGCATGGCGCTGTAGGGTATGGCGCCCACTCTCAGCGGCACCCAGAAATACGCCAGGCGAATGACGATCATTTTCACCACTTCCAGGTACGTCACCGGTTCCGAGACCGGGAACTGAAGCCGATCGGCGACCACCGTGCCGTGGCTGAAGAACACGACCATCTGCATAAAATAGCCTCGTACCGGTCCGAGTATCCAGTGGGACGGGAAGGAAGGATCGCCCGCCGCCATCGTCACCAGCCACGGGATCACAACGAACACCAGTGCCGCAGGGACCGCGACGCTGGCGATCACCAGGCCCGCAAAACGCTGCCGCATGGCCGGGAGCACATGAATTCCCAGCGCAAACAGATATAGAAGTGGAACGAGGATTCCGGGAGGACGAACGAAAGGAGCGGCGATCGCCATGACCGCGCTGAGCATCCACATGCCACGACGTGCTTCCAGCAAGCCCCTGACCGTTGCAAACACGAACACCGCGACCCAGAAGGCGAACATAGCGTCGGTCAGCACTGCATAGGACCACTGAAACGCGTCCGGTAATCCAAAGACTATGTACAGACCGCCAAGTAGGAAAGCCGAGACTCCCGCTGCCCCTTCGATACGCCCGTAGACTCCGTATAGAGCATTGCACATGGAAAATACCATGCAGACGACAAGCGAATACAGCAATGAATTCAGGATCACCACCCCGGCGGCGCCCGCACCCAAAGAGGAGTGGATGCCGGTCAGCACCACAGTGGAGATGACATAGTTGGGAACGATGAAGAGCTCGTCGAGATGGTGCCCCTCTGGGGGACCGTGCGCCATCCATTGCAGAAACTTGCCCCCGACGGTCAGGTATCCCTTGGAATCGACGCCGTAGATGGGACCCTTGATAACGGCACCGAAGCCCAGCAGCGCGAGGCTCAGACAGAACAGAATTACCGGCAGCAATACCGCCGGGCGTGCCCCGAAGGGCCGCAGCAATCTCGCGCGGGACACGGGGGTACCTTTAGCATGCACTCTGACTGCCCTCTGCCTGGGCAGTCTCGGTCTGACCGGCAGCTCCTGCCCGCTGCTCCGCCTCCAGCAGCGCGACCTTCTGGGCCAAAATGCGGACCTTATGCTGCTCTTTCGTGCGCTCGATGTCCGTCTTCAGGATCTTTATCAACAACACCGCCACACCAATCAGGCCAACGAGCGTGGGAGAATAACCGACGCCGAGCCTGGCTGCGACCCAGTCGACCGCCTCGGGAAACATCCCGACCGCGGCCACTGCGATGGCAACAAGCACCCACCAAGTGGCAAGCGCCGGATGCAGCCGGCTGCGGCGCACCAACCATATAATGACGACGGCCACCACGATCGTGACGACAGCCGAAATCCACTGGTAGGCGATCACCTTCTACCGCTGTCGCCGCGCGACGTCGCCTTGGTCTCGTCGAAATGCCAAGAGGGGCGCCACTTTCCGGCAGATAGAATGAGTGTCTCCATCAGGTACGCCGCGACCGTGACCCAAGAATCGTAAACCCTGGAACGACCGCTCCGCCGGCAGTTCATCCGTACCTTGACCTCCGAGGTGCTCAGGCCCGCATCGCGCAGCAGCAGCAGCAGTCCGATGTCCTGGTAACTGAGCATCGCCGTCCGGTCGGACGTCACCAACCGAATGGCCCGTTCGCTGTATGCCCGGAGGCCAGACGTCACATCCTGAACCTGCAACCCGGTGATTATCCTGAACAGGCTCCAGGCGAGACGCCTGGCGGGACTCGCCCGTTCTGGGCACACGCCGATGGCGACGTCGGAGACACCTTCGAGCACCGGGGCGCTGACCCGCTCCAGGGACTCGGCGAGGTGCTGACCGTCGGCGTCCATGGTTATGGCACATCGATACCCGCTGTCCAGCGCATAGCGCAACCCCGTCTGGGCCGCACCCCACGCGCCGAGCGGGAAAGGCAGGGATACCACGCCGGCGCCGCCTTCGTTCGCCTCCCGGGCAGTACCATCGCTGCTCGCATCGTCGACGACGAGAGCCTCCCATCGTCCTCGCCGCAGCACGCCGCGCACCACGTCACCGACGGTGGCCGCTTCATTTTTCGCGGGTATCACCACCACGCCCGGCCAGCAGTATGGGAGTGTGGGCAGGCTACTCACCATGCACATGCTCCGACAGTGCGTCCTCATACAGCCGCAGTATCTGTCCAGCTACCCGGTCTATACGAAACAACTCCTCATACCTCCTCACCCCCTCCCGTCCCAGCCGGTCTAGTTTTTCCCGGTCGCGGGCCAGGGAAACGAACGATTCGTGCAACGCCCTGGAGTCCGCCGGCGGCACCACGTGGCCCGTTCTTCCGTTCTGCACCACCCAGCCTACCCCGGAGCCCCCGATATCACACGTGACCACCGCCTTTCCGTGCGCCATGGCCTCGACGAGCACAACACCAAATGCCTCGGTGCGCTCGATCGACGGCAGGCAAAAGCAGTGGCAGCTCGCCATCAGGGCGTGCATCTCCTCACGTGGCAGACTGCCCGTTAGGGCCACCTTGTCAGCCATCCCCCGCTCCGATATGAGCGCGGACAATGCCGCACGCCGCTCGCCCTCTCCCACGACCAGCAAACGGGCCCCGGGCACATTCTTTACGGCCTCAATCAGATACTCATTACCTTTATAGTACGTAAGTCTGCCAACTGTCAAAATACGGAAAGCCGCATTGTTCCATAGTTTTTCCGCCTGACGGCGCTTGTCGTCCGATATGCGGGGAATACGCCGTGGGTCGATTCCCAATGGGACGACCCGGCACTTGTCGCGCCACGGGGCCAGGGCGCTGCTCGATTCCAGATAGTTCTGCGACGTCGCCACAATGACACTGGCTCTGCGCAGAAGCCATTGTTCAAAGGGGCGATAGAGTGGATAAGCGAGTCTCAAGCCGAGGTCATGCGTAGAGCGAACGACGTCCGCATGCCAATGAACCACCCACGGAATAGCCCTGGCTTGCGGAAGCAGGAGGGCCCAAAGGGCCGAGGTGTTCGGAAGATGAAGGTGCAGAATATGCGGACGTTCAACCACAATTGCATGGCGAAGCCAGAATGGGAAGGCTGGGCTCACGGGTGCATAGAGCAAACGTCCGAACGCGGGGGCATAATACAGGGTGATTGGTCGATCGCCGCGAGGATCCTGATCATGAAGCTGCGCCGCTACCGATAACACTTCACCCCGCATGCGCCGATGGTGATCATGGACAATTGCAGCCGCATTGACTCCACGTCGAACCTGGGCTTTGAGCAGATCGGCAAGGAAGTTCTCAATCCCTCCCTCAAAAGGCGGGAAGTACTTACCCAAATGAAGTATTGACATCACCTCACTTAGCGAAACATCGCGACAGAATCACAGTTGGCACTCCGTAAATTGACCAAGCATAGCTTTGTACCGCATCCGGGTACCTTCCTCGCCTGATTTCCCCAGAGCCTTCCGGCGTCGCTGTCACCTAGCACCACCCTAACCTTATCATCACACTCGAACTCAGGCTGCCGTTTGATACCATCGAGGTAGAGCGCAGGCACTGACCATCCACCTCCACAATTGGACGGAGGTCGGTAAGACGATGTAAGCATGTGGGCCGGGTCGCTGCCCCAGTCTTCCGGGTCAATTCTGAGACCCATAAACAGGAATGATGAGGTCCAAAGTGCCTCGCGCTGGAGCAGCTCTCCGAAGTCGGTGACGTGCAGGCGTATCTGTGTACAGGTTCTGTTTTGTGGAACCAGCAGTATGTCAGACGTCATGGTGCCCCTGGCGTTAATTCAGCCCGGAATCGTATCACTTGGGCAATAATCGGATAGCATAAGGTAACCCTTTGTTGCGTTCGGTGTGTGGCGCCCTGAACCCCGAATCACCGAACCATAAATATCGACGGAACCCGTTTCCTGATGCATTGAAAACTCCTCCTCTGCCGAGAACGGTACTTCCGGTTTGTTGGAAGCAAGTCTGACGAAGTCCAATGAGAGTCTTTCAAGGTCGGAACCCACCCATGGCTGGTTCATCCAATGGTCGTCACCGAAAGCCAGCGTGTCCCGTACAGCCCGACATACGATGGCAACACGGCATCGCGAATTTGGCCTATCTTTCGATATATGCTTGCACGCGATTGCCCTGAGTCTGAGCATGCGTAAGACATAATCCAGCCAAGCCAGTGTCGGCAAATAATAGTTTGAACCGGGGTAGTGTCGACCTGCGGCATTGAAGTGGAGGATTGGTTCGTCGCCGACAAGGGCGGCGGTTTCCACGATGAACAGTCCTCCCTCACGCACGAGGCTGCGAGCGATACACAAGCCCACAAGCGGGTCGATCATGTGATACAACACACCGGAGAACACGACCACGTCCAAGGGAGACTTTCTGTCCTTCCATAAGGCGGTCTGAAGCTCATCCATCTGCAAGCCGGGTATATACTCGAACTCCACGCCGTAGGCCTGCTGGACCAGCCTTATCCGCTCCGACAGGTCGAGACGATCGTAAGCGACTACGGACTTGGCGCCGAGCCTCAACAGAGATACGGGTATGAGCGCCTCCTGGGTTCCTATATCCAGACAGCGAGCGTCGCGCAAGTCGGTCAGCTCGAGCAGTCTCCGAACCATGGCGACGTTCCCGCGCCTCTGTCCAGTGGTGTAAACGCCGGGCGGAGCTCCACTTGGTAGTACAGCGGGTCGCTCGAATCTGGTCATCAGAGAGATCGCTGAGAGACAAGGGTATGCTCACTATTGGCTCCGGTTCGTTGTCAGACATATACAGTGTAGCGTCTACTCGAGGTATCGTCCCTGTTTCAGGACGGAACCGTGACGGTGAAGAGGGGTCACCTATTCATGATCAGCCAGTTCGCCGAGCCGCTCGAATTGATTAGGAAACCGGGCTGCTAATAACCGGTAGCACGGTACAGGAGATCCCGAGCTACGTGGCGCGCCATGTATGGCAGGATGGCGTTGCGAATTTCCCACTCCCTCGGTATACGGCCAAGACATTGCTCTCGGATCCGATTCAATTCGGAGTGGCCCTCGTCATGGATGCGTGTTGTAGTTTTCTGTTGTTCATGAATACGGAATGCACCCAGGAGGCGATTGATGCGGGCGAACTTTGCGCCCGCTTGGCGAAAGCGAATAAGGAGCTCCCAGTCCATGGCGAATCGGAAACTTTCGTCGACTACGGCTCCGGTCTTTATCCACATGCAGCGTCGCCAGAAAAGCGTCTCCTGCGGTATAAAGTCCACCCAGGATAGGATGGCGTCGCTGTGCCGTGGCAGGATCCAGCAACCGATCTCCTGATCGTGCTTATCGATAAGCAGTCTGTTGCCGTAAACGACATCCACCTCCGGATGGCGGGAAAAGTAATCGGATACGCACGCGAGAGCGCCAGGAAGGAGTAGGTCGTCCGCATTCAGCCACGCCATTATGTCGCCGCTTGTCTGAGCGAAACCCCGGTTGATGGCATGCGCTGGGCCACGGTCCCGTTCTGAACGCCAGCCCGAAAGCTCATTTTGCCAGCGCTGAGGAGTTCGACGGTGCCGTCGTCAAAGCCGCCATCTTGTACACGATACTCCAGATCGGGATACCGGTAGAAGACGCCCGGATTGTGCGATCGATATATTCATACTGATTGTAAGAAGGAGTGACGATGGATATGGAGGGCACTGGGACGCACCGGAACGGTGCGCGGGGCCGGCAACCGCCTCATCTCCCTCGTCGGTCATCAAGTACAGCTCCCTAGTCTCAGCATGATCACCTTGGCGGAATGGCGACACAGCGCTCTGTACGGTCCCACGCCTAGAATAGTCCTCGACGACCGAACGAATTCGCAGGATGCCCGACGCCTGTCTTTGAATAACTGCCTCTTCGCCTCAACGCAGGAGTCGCGAAGCGCGACTGTTGTCGAGCTCTCCGGACAACTGGAAGCCATGTCTCGCTCGAGGTCTGTCTGGTGTCGAGTTCGTGCGGCACGGTGGCCTGATCACGGATAATCCGGTACTTGTCAGAGGTGGCTCCGGAGGCAGCAATTGCACGATGCCGTCCGTCTCCTGCCACTTTTCGTGCCCGCACATTTCCGACCTAACTCGCGTTGTAGAGATTCGATAGTCGCCGCCTGCCGCTGTCTCTCGCCTTCTCTTCTCACTGTAGTGTCGCTCAAGTGTCTCGTTCCGTTTCCGTAAAACGGACGACTTCGTCTGGTACCTGGTCGCTCTGGGACGATGTTCCACCCTGCCTCGCTTCGGGCAAGTCCTGCCACCAGTTTTCGCTGGTCTCGTATCCTGTCGCTTCAAGCAATCCCGGAAAAACGAGTTCCCAGCGTTCTCCTTGCTTTCGGTCGAAATGGTTCTTCCAGTCACCAGCAATACCGCGTCGGTAATGGCTGAACACATCGGTTTCGCCAGGCTGCCTGCCGCTTCTCTCTCGGAACGATAGCCTGGCAATCAATGTGTTGCGCGTCTCCCGAGGCATGTCCGATCCCAACCATTCGAGAATACGTGCGTAGCCGGCGTGTTGGTCATCGACGAGATCCTCGTATCGTACGAGAAGGACGCTGCTATCTTGGTATTCGAACCAGGATAAGTAAAATTGCGTGAACGCGGCCGCCTTGCTGATCCCATACTTGACTCTATCGCACATGTCGGGAATTTGACTAAAAATTTCCCGGTCAACGTCCACGCTCGGGATGCTTTCATGACTATACAGATGGGAATATATTTCGGATACCACTCGGTCACGCGGATCACGGACCAGTACGATCGCTCGGTCGTATTCCGAATGCTTCCATTCTTGCCATTGCCACGCATCCAACGAGTAGATCGGGCCGCTAAACGTTCCCTCCGGAACAGTCGGCATCGCTTGATGTTGGAGGTCGACAGTGATTCCGGAATAGGGCAAGGCACCAAACGCACGCAGTTCGGGAGCACTGAGAACGTCGCGAACCCACTGCTATCTACATTTTCGCAGCGTTATGTGGAGAAGCCGGCCGGCCTCGTGCTCGTGCCATATCAATCTCAACGTGGGGCGCCCATTGCTGAGATTGGGGCATTCTCCTCAATGTGGTACGGAGCAGCTATTTTCTTTTGCTGCACCGCTCATAAAGTTCTTCCAGCAGGACGCGCACATTGTGCCTGGCTTCATCGAGCGTGATGGGGGCGTTCCTGTCATGACCACCTGTGGCGCGAACGACTCCCGTCGCTTCCACTGGCTCCAAGCCAAGTATCGCCTGCTTCAGGACCTCTGCATTTCTACGCAATGCGCGAATCTCTTTGTTCTTGGGTGTTCGGACGCGTTCGTCCTCATCGTGCAGTCCGGCCTGATACGATGGAAAATAATCGTGGCCCAGATAATCGGATACCTCCTCTCTGACGTGATCTGCTGCCAGCTTGAGTCGTCGGTTCGTTTCCTCAGTGAAGAAGTTAGAACCGAAGCGGTGACCAACCCATGGCAATCTACTGAGCTGCCAAGTGAATTCCGAGCAGACATTCTCGTGTGTGATCGACATGTCGCGATACAGGCACACTAGTATCTTCATCATTTCAGCCGAAATGCCGTAGTTGCCTGTAACTCTCCTCTCCGCCAACAGCCAGCGGAGAAGCGGCGAGTCGGGCATCCCGAGACCCCCGAGGCAGAAGTCCGTAAGCACATCGCCGTCTATCAGTAAGGAAGAATCGAATGAACGGATAAGCATTCGTGATTCGCCGAATCTCTGTGTCAAGTTCCGAAGTGGAGTGACAAAGTCGGTCGACGCGATCGCGTTGTTTAACGCCCGATCCAGCGGACGTGCGTTCTTTAGGGCCTGCTGGATCCGTGAGTACATCCATGAGGACGGTTCCCGTAAGTACACGACGACCATGATCTCGGAAAAATATCGGTAAAGGTAATCTGCCACGATTGCCAGATGCTCGTCACGTCTGGCTATCGGGAATATAGACTCCGCAGATATGAGTATTGAGATATTGCGGAAGTGTCCCTCCGTGACGGCGCAGATTGCTTCCGTAAAGAGGGTCTTGTTCTTCTCGTGCGTGCAGGACGATCTGCTCCTGGGTTGTCCGCAAAGCGAGTGGAAATAAATTGAATGGTTGGGGGAAAGCGACTTGTACCGAAGGTATTGGATCTCGCTTTTTTGCAGGAGATCATCCCAGGCATCGCCCGACAGCGTGCACTGTATGGTGGTGGACCGGTCTTAGGCATGCCGCCATGCAGAATTAGCTTTGGCATTAACTATGCTTGCAGCGATCGTGCAAGGGACGGTTCTGTACCTGTCAGTCGTCGTCAGGCAGGAACGGGGTAAGTGAAGGTGCAGTGAGACCTCTTAGCACCTTGCTCGGTGGTTCGTCGCATGCTATGTACCCGAAAGCCTTGAGAATGGGTTCGAATATAATATGCAATTTTTCCCGGACATCTGCGGACAGATACTTCCGGGAGTTCCCGGGATGTACTTGACGGATATGCTGGTCAGGTTGCTCGACGTCAGGAATATGGTCCTGTCTCGCCGCAACTGAGCTTATTTCATGCGTTGGAATGTGCCATCCAAAATGGCGACATATCTGTGACAATAGCGCACTCTTGTCGTATATCACATCCTCGTAGCGGAATATGGTGAGGTTGGCATCATCAAGCAGCGGTTGGTACGTCATGAATCTGGAGAACACCCAGTCTGCCTGTCTAAGTGCAAATTGCTCGACGCTCAGCGTGGATGCCAGTGTCCGCCTTTTCTCTAATGTTTCCAGCAGTCTCCCGGACTTTCCAGGATAGACATGCGATTTCGTCATCGAAAAATAAAGCGATGTCAAGATGTCAAGAGGATGACGCACTAGCAGGATCTTGGCACACTTACGGACAAGTTCGCACTCGAAGCCTTCCAGATATCTGAACCCACCATACAGATATCCTCGAGGCTCGAAGATATTGGTCGTCTGGGCGGGCAACTCTTTCGGGCTGATCCCCAACGCGAAACGTCGGTCTTCAATGCTGAGGTACGTTAGGCCGACTCGATCAGCAATCTCCTGCAACATGTTGTAAAGGAAAGTGCTGCCGGACTTGTGTAGCGAGAATGCAAACACAGAATGATTCTGGCAGATCGGCCGTGGGACTGCCAACAGGTTCACAAACTCCGCGAAATCTAACTGTTGCCGGTCGGGCATTATCAGTCCATCTGAGCCTGTTGGATGAAACCTGTATACATTCGGATGATCCAAAGTATATTTTATACACAGAAGCAGCGCGAAGTACGAGCATAAGCATTCATGACATCCCTTTGCAAATCTGTCAGTTTGATCTCCCCGTGTCAATGCCGTCGTCCGGGATGGATTCATGGTCGGCATCCCCGAGAACGGACCAGAATGAATCTTAGTGCAATCAATGCGAAGAGGAAACACCGCTGCTCTCTCTGGTGAAAACGAGATGTTAGGTTGGGCGGCTTGAATACATGGCTTCGATGGCTTCCTTCTCTTCCACCGGCGTTTTCGTCTTGTCAGCGGTGCGCGTGTTCTAAGATTGTCGTTTTAGGTGGAGCCTTGGAGTTCCGTTCGCGCGGGCCTGGGCTGCGCGCTGGGCAAGGACTACCAGTTTGTCTATCCATGGACGATAACCGCCCGCATCTCGCGGAGCCGCGGCCGGGTACAAGCGGGGGAGCTGAATATAGAGTTGCCTGTGTACCGCAATATTGAGAAGATAGTAACACTATATTTCAGTGCTATCGTCAAGCACGAGTACGCGACCTCTTTCGAGATATCATTCGACAGAGAACGTGTGGATCATGTACTGCGAGACAAGAAGGAAAGACTTGGCCTGGGATGCCGCCTTGCGGCCAGTCAGCGGCCTAGGCACACTCCAGCCAGCAGCCGTAGCTTTTCGGGCCCGCTGAATCGGTGCCGGGTAGGCTTTTCGAGGCGCCCATCCGGCTGGACTTCGTTCGGATCTTTCATCAGTTTGTCTCCCAATCGTCCTAAATACTACAGATAGAAAAGAAAGGCTGCTGTTGGGTTCAAGGTTGGCACGTAGGACTCAAGGTAACCTTCTGAAACCATACCGTAATATTCCATGACATCACACATGATTTGGCAATGAAACCGCCGCGTTTTTGGCAGTTGGTGTTGGTCAAGGTCCAGATGAATCTGGTATCGGAAGCCTCGAAAAGCTATTTAAACTATCTCTGGTGGGTTCTGGAGCCCGCTTTATTCGTGGCGATATTCTATGTGGTGTTTGGCGTCTTACTGGAAAGAGGTGGCCCCGGATTCGTAGGGTTCCTAGTGTGCGGCAAGATTCCTTTCCTTTGGTATTCACGTAGTGTTTCCAACTCGAGCGGCTCCATACTGGCGGGAAGGACCCTGATCAGCCAAGCTTACATACCCAAAGCGTTTTTCCCCGTTGTGGTGATGTTGCAGGATGCCGTTAAGCAATTCTTTGTTTTCTCTTTATTATTGATTTTTCTTGTTCTTTACGGCGCAGGAATCACAACCGCCTGGCTGTACCTACCCTTGATTGTGGTCGTGCAAGCGCTTTTTATAGGGGCAAGTGGAATGGTTGCAGCCGCCATTGTCCCCATTATTCCTGATTTCAAGTACATCAT
>CAVSUY010000012.1:0-86626 GCA_963731035.1 uncultured Gammaproteobacteria bacterium
ATAGAAGCACTGCGTGATATGTCATGAGTACAATTAAGGTGCTGATTACAGGTCCGTCGCTGCGCGATCAGGGGGGGGTTGCCAATTACTATAATGCCGTGCTGCCGTGGCTGCCCGGAAACGGTATTGAGGCAGAGTATGTAGAGATCGGAAGTACGCACGCAGGAAAGAGAGCGCGTCTTATATTGCGTGACCAGGTCAGGGTGTGGCGTGCCGCGGGCAGGCTGCAACCAGATATCGTTCAGGTGAACCCGTCGCTCGACATCCGAAGCTTCCTGCGCGACGGGCTATTTCTGTTGTTGGCGAGGTTACGGGGCCGGCCGGTGCTGGTCTTTTTTCGCGGGGCGGCAGGTTCCTTTTGAGCGTCGTATTGAGGGGAGTCTGCGCTGGTTCTTCATGCTGACCTATCTGCACGCGAGCGGTTACATCGTACTGTCGCCGCGCTTTTCCGGGAAGTTGCGCGAGTGGGGTGTGCGGGCACCCATATTTGAAGATACGACCGTTGTTGCCGATGCAAACCTGAGTGAGTTTTCGCTCGACAGGCGATTGAAGGAAATCGTGAAGCAAGGCGCCGTAAAGCTGCTATATCTCGCTCGTCTCGAGCGGCAGAAGGGCGTGCTGGAACTGCTGGAGGCGGTATTGCTGCTGCTCGGAAAGGGCGTTGACGTAACTCTGACGATCGCTGGGGAAGGAGCGGTGCTGGATGAGGTGCGGGCTCGCTTATTGAGAGCCGGTGATGCCGCGCAACGTATCACAGTGGCAGGCTATCTGCGTGGATCCGACAAGATCGCCGCAATGCAATCGCACATATATTCTGTTTCCCCACTCAGTACGGTGAAGGTATGCCGCTTTGTGTGCTAGAGGCGATGGGATTGGATTGCCGGTGATTACCTGCGCGGTTGGTGGCATAGCGGATTTCTTCAGAGACGGGGAGATGGGGGTTCTGTTGCAGGGCAACAGTCCTGTTGATATTGCAAGGGCAATCGAGGAGCTATCTTCTGACAGACGAAAGTTGGCCGCCATTGCAAAGTCGAACCACGAATATGCCCGAGATCATTTCCTCGCGTCAGAAGTTGCCAAGAGGCTGCGTGGGTATTATTCCGGAATTGCGGGCTTTCGGGAACGGGGAAACAGTGACCGGCCAGTTGCCTTGATGCCGGCTAATGCGACATTTATACAAAATCATCGTGCAATAACCATTCGCAGTCTTCCTGCGAAGCCGGCGTGCTTGTGCACCGATAACGAATGACAATATTCGGATCAGTTTGTCGGACTATGCCTGCTGCGCACAACGGATGTTGATATGTGTGGTATAGCGGGAATCGCCATTAAGGATTCTCGTCTTTGCATGGGGGCATTGCTGCGCTCGATGGCTGCGGTAATCGCGCACCGTGGTCCCGACGACGAGGGGTTCCTCGAGGTGCATGCCGGCAGTGGCGAGTACCGCATCGGACTGGCCCACCGGCGTCTGTCCATTATCGATCTAGGTACCGGCCATCAGCCGCTGGGCAACGAGGACGGTAGCGTCCAGGTCGTGTTCAACGGCGAGATCTACAATTTCCGTGCATTACGCGATGAACTGATTGCACGCGGGCACCGTTTCGCCACCGCTTCTGATACCGAGACCATCGTCCACCTCTACGAGGATTATGGCGTGGACTGCGTTCGCCACCTGCGGGGCATGTTTGCTTTCGCCATCTGGGACGGGAACAGGGAGCGCCTATTCCTCGCCCGGGACCGCTTCGGACAGAAGCCCCTGTTCCTGTGGCAGAGCGACTCGGAGCTGGCGTTCGCTTCGGAGATAAAGGCGCTGCGGGTACTGCCCGGCGTGAGTCCGGAGGTGGACACGGACGCGGTGTGGGACTACCTGGCCTACCGCTACGTGCCCGGGCCAGCCACCTTGATCAAGGGCATCCGCAAGCTGCCGGCGGGCTGCTGGGGGCTGTGGCAGGGTGGTGAGCTGGAGGTACGGCGTTACTATACGCCGCCGGACCTGGGCTTGGCGCTTAACTCGGACCCGCCGACCAATCCGGTGGGGACGTTCCTGGAGTGCCTTGAGGATGCCGTGGCCTGCCGCATGGTCAGCGATGTACCCTTCGGTGCCTTCCTGTCGGGCGGCATCGACTCGTCCGCCGTGGTGAGCCTGATGGCTCGCCACAGCGCCCAGCCGGTGAGTACGTTCTCGGTGGGCTTCCGCGAGTCGGAGTACAGCGAGCTGAGCTACGCGCGGACCATCGCCGACCACTTCGGCACGAACCATCACGAGCTCACCGTTTCCGAGGCTCACCTGATAGACCATCTGCCGGCCTTGGTGCGCTACCGTGACGCCCCGGTGTCCGAACCTTCGGATATACCTATTTACCTGCTGTCAAAGGAGGCTCGTCGCAGCGTCAAGATGGTACTCACCGGCGAGGGTAGTGACGAGTTCATGGGCGGCTATCCCAAGCATGTATTCGAGCGGTACGCAGGCGCTTATCAACGGAGCCGGCGCCGGTGCGCCGGGCTCTGGTAGAGCCCCTGCTGCAGGCGCTGCCCTACCGGTTTCGTCGTGCCAAGACCACCGCCATCAGCATGGGCCTGGAGAACCGTCCCGAGCGCATGGCTCGCTGGTTCGGCGCCCTGTCCAACGCGGAGCGGGATGCGCTGGCGGACTTTCGCCCCTCAGCGTCGGCGGAGACTCCGGACTGGCTGGACGGCTTCGGCGGTTCGGGCAGCGCCCTGCGGGCCATTCTCGCCTTCGATCAGACCAGCTGGCTGCCGGACAACCTCCTGGAGCGGGGCGACCGCATGACCATGGCCGCCTCCCTGGAAGCCCGCATGCCCTTCATGGATCACCACCTGGCGGAGTTCGTCTCGGGCCTGCCCGACCGATACCGGGTGCGGGGCCGGCAGACCAAATGGGCGCTCCGGGAGGCAATGAAACGCCTGCTCCCCGGCGAGATCCTCAAACGGCCCAAGGTAGGTTTCCGGGTGCCGGTGAACGAATGGTTCCGCGGTCCCATGCGAGGCTATATCTACGATCACCTCACGGGCACCGACTCCCGCACCCGGCACTACTACCGCGAGAGTGAGCTGGGCCGAATCCTGGGCGAGCATGTAAGCGGCCGCCAGAACCACGAAAAGCTGCTCTGGACTCTGCTCAATCTGGAGATCTGGCACCGCGAGTGCCTGGAGGCGCGGTGACTGGTCTGGCGTGGCGCCTCAAACGGCTGCGGGCCATGGGGCCCCGGGAAGTGGCCTACCGCGGCAGGCGCTGCTTGGCTCAGGGTCGGGAGGGACGTCGGGTCAGGGAAGGATGGGCGCCCGAGCCGCCGGTGGTGGTGGGCCCTGCCCTGAGCCTGTTCGAACCCGTTTCGGACTGGCGGGAGGAGTGGACAGACCATTATCAGATCAACGAGGGGGGCCTGGATCTTCTGACGCGAGGGTATATCGGATTTTTCGGTCACGCGCCGCTAGATGTGGGGACGCCCGTCCAATGGCACCGCTGCCCCCTCACCGGTGTCGAGGCGCCCCGGGAGTACGGAAAAGCCATCGACTACCGGGATGCGGAACGCGTGGGCAACGCGAAGTTTCTCTGGGAGCTGGGGCGCCACCAGCACCTGGTGCCCCTTGCGGTAGGCTATGCCGTCACCGGGCAGCGTCGTTATCGGGATGCGGTGCTGGCGCAGATCGAAGGCTGGATTGCCGCCAACCCCTTCGGACTCGGCATCCACTGGTGCAGCGCGCTGGAGGTGGCCTTGCGTCTGATTTCCTGGGCCCTGATCCACGGCCTGCTGGCGCTGCGCGACGACCCCCACGGGCTGTTTGCCGCGGTCCGTGATCCGCGTGCCCTCGGTCGTTCCCTCTACCGGCAGGCGGCGTTCGTGCGTGGCTTCACCTCCCGTTATTCCTCCGCCAACAACCACCTCATCGGCGAGCTCACCGGGCTGCTGGTGGCCTGCCGAGCTTCGACTTCGGCGAGCAGGGCCGCGCCTGGTCTGATTTCGCCCATGCAGAACTGGAGCTGGAAGCGGAGCGCCAAGTCCATGACGATGGCGTGGACCGGGAGCAGGCTTTCTACTATCACCTCTGGGTGCTGGAATACCTGTTGCTGGCGTGGCTCGTCGAGCAGCGAACGGGCCGCGGTTTCACCGATGCGTTCGCCAGTCGGATCGATGCGATGGCTCGTTTCCTGGAGGATGTAACGCCCCCGGGGGGGGTGCCGCCCCAGGTTGGGGACGCCGATGACGGTACGGTAACCCGCTTCGATCCTGCATGGCCGGTCGATCCGTACGCGGAGGTGACTGGCGGCTGTGGCCGCCGTCCGGAGCGGTAGCGCACCGCCGGGACAGTCCGGGCCAGAAGGCTTTCTGGTACGGAATGATGGCCGGACGGCGGCTGGAAGAGGCTCCGTCGGCGGCGTCTCGCTCTTACCCGCGCTGCTATCCCGACGGGGGCTACGGGGTGCTGGGCTCGGGAGGGCTGCACTTGGTCTTCGACGCCGGTCGCCTGGGGTATCCGTCTATCGCGGCTCACGGACATGCCGATGCCCTGAGCTTCTGCTTGGCCCTGGACGGGCAGTGGTGGCTCGTGGACCCGGGCACTTACGCGTACCACACCGAACATCGCTGGCGGGACTACTTCCGGGGGACGGCGGCCCACAACACGTTGCGGGTGGATGGGACCGACCAGTCCATCATCGGAGGCCCGTTCCTGTGGGTGCGCCACGCCCGGGCTCGGTTGGAGCGCTGCGAGACCGAGGCCAGTGGGCGGCAGGTGGCTGAAGGCGTTCACGACGGCTACCGGCGCCGAGGCGTTATCCACCGCCGGCGGGTGGCGCTGGAAAGCGCCGAAACGGTCAGGATTGAGGATTGCCTGGAGGGGAATAGCGAACATGACCTGGAACTGCATTTCCACTTCGCTCCCGACGTGACCCTGGAACTGGACGGGGCGGTATGCAGGGTCACCCGGCCGGAAGCGGCACGCTCACTGGAGGCTATCCTGGACCCAGCGTGGGACTGGGAGGTGATCCGGGTCGCGAGAATCCGCCCCTCGGCTGGTACTCCCCGGCCTTGGAGCGCAAGGTGCCGGCCCCCGTCTGAGGGGCGCCCGCCGGGGCTCGGCCCCCTTGAATGTGGTGACCACCTTCAGGGTCCGCTCGCTTTCGGCCCGCCAGGCGGAAAGGGTAACGATGGAGGGGTCGGAAAGCCGTGGCGATTAGTACACGGTTTCGGGGCGTGCATGTTAAGGACTTGGCGTACCGTCAATAGGCAACCAATAGAAAAAACAACAGCAATCTAGTGCAGCAAAATGAGAATTAGCATCTTCGGGCTCGGCTACGTGGGCGCCGTGTCGGCCGGGTGCCTTGCCCGGGACGGTCACGACGTCGTCGGTGTCGACCCCAATCAGCCCAAGGTCGATCTGATCAACCAGGGCAAGACGCCCGTCATCGAGAAGGATATCGAAGAAATATCGCAGCCGCCGTCGAGGCGGGACGCCTTGCTGCGACCACCGATCCGATGGCCGCGGTGGCCGAGACTGATCTGTCGATGATCTGTGTCGGCACGCCCAGCCAACTCAACGGCAGCCTCGATCTCAAGTACGTCCGCGAGGTCTGCGAGCAGATCGGGATCGCACTGAAGGACAAGACCTCCTACCACGTCGTGGTGGCCCGCAGCACCATGCTGCCGGGCAGCATGAAGCAGGTGGTGATCCCCACGCTCGAGGAATACTCGGGCAAGCGGCAGGAGAGGACTTCGGCGTCTGCAACAACCCGGAGTTCCTGCGCGAAGGCACCGCCGTCCACGACTTCTACCATCCGCCGAAGACAGTGATCGGGGAACCGACGCCCGAGTGGCGACCGGCTGGCATCCCTCTATGAAGGCCTGGACGCGCCCCTGTTCCGCACCGACGTCGAAACCGCCGAGATGGTCAAGTACACCGACAACGTCTGGCACGCGCTCAAGGTGGGCTTCGCCAACGAGATCGGCAACGTCTGCAAGGCCGGGGCATCGACAGCCACGAGGTGATGGACATCTTCTGCAGGACACCAAGCTGAATCTGTCGCCCTACTACCTGAAGCCCGGCTTCGCCTTCGGCGGCTCCTGCCTGCCCAAGGACGTGCGGGCCCTGACCTACAAGGCACGCAGCCTGGACGTCGGACGTCCCGATCCTCAACGCCATCCTGCCCAGCAACACCTGCAGGTCGAAAGGGCTATCCAGATGATCACGGCAAAGCCGGCCAGCAAGGTCGGCGTCCTGGGGTTCAGCTTCAAGGCCGGCACCGACGACCTGCGCGAGAGCCCGCTGGTGGAGCTGATCGAACGCCTGCTCGGCAAGGGCTACGAGCTGCGCATCTACGACCGGAACGTCAAGCTGGCCGCCTCGTCGGCGCCAACCGGGACTTCATCCTGAACCAGATCCCGCACATCTCGCGGCTGATGGTCGACAGCATCGACGAGGTCGTCGAGCATCGCCGAGACCGTGGTGATCGGCAACGGCGCCCGCGAGTTCCGGAACGTCGCCCGACCGCCTGTCGCGATGAGACAGGTCGTAGTCGACCTCGTGCGCATGATCGATCGGCATCGGCTGATGCCGCAGTACGATGGAATCTGCTGGTAGGCTCCGAGCTCGCGGAGCGACTGGGTCATCTGACGGCGCCACGACATCGGCAAGCCGCCGGGTCCTGATCATCGTCGAGAACCTGCCGTCGCCCTTCGACCGTCGCGTGTGGCAGGAGGCGACCACGCTGCACGAGGCCGGCTATCGAGGTCTCCATCATCTGCCCGACCGGCAAGGGCTACGAGAAGCAGTACGAGGTGATCGACGGCATCCACATCTACCGCCACGGCTGCCCACCGAAGGCGAGGGCGCCTCGGGCTACCGCTGGAATACTCGGCGGCCCTGTTCTGGGAGTTCGTGCTGGCCTGGCGGGTGCTGTTCACGCCGGGGCTTCGACGTCGATCCACGCCTGCAACCCGCCGGACAACATCTTTCTCGATCGGCGGCTTCTTCAAGCTGTTCGGCAAGAAGTTCCTGTTCGACCACCACGACATCAATCCGGAGCTCTACGAGGCGAAGTTCGGGCGCCGGGACTTCTTCTACCGAGCTGATGCTGGCCTGGGAGCGGCTGACCTTTCGCACCGCCGACGTATCCATCGCCACCAACGAGTCCTACAGACGAATCGCCATCGAGCGCGGCAGGCATGCCGCCGGACAAGGTGTTCGTCGTGCGCAGCGGCCCGAATCTGCGACCGCCTGAAGATCCTGCCGCCGGTACCCGGCGCTCAAGAACGGCCGGACGTTACCTGGTCGGCTACGTCGGCGTGATGGGCCGGCAGGAAGGGCATCGACTACCTGCTCGCGCCGGCGCGCATCATCGTCGCAGGAAAAGGGCAGCGACGGACGTGCAGTTCGGCGCTGGTGGGCGGCGGCACCGAGCTCGAGAAGATGAAGGCCTACGCCGACGAGCTGGGCATCGCCGACTACGTGACCTTCACCGGGCGGGTACCCGACCAGGAGCTGCTGGAGATGCTGAACACCGCCGACGTCTGTGTGAATCCGGACGTGGCCAACGAGATGAACGACAAGTCCACCATGAACAAGATCATGGAGTACATGGCGCTGGGCAAGCCGATCGTGCAGTTCGACCTGACCGAGGGCCGGTTCTCCGCCCAGGAGGCCTCCCTCTACGCGCGCCGAAACGACGCCGTGGATCTGGCCGAGAAGATCCTCGAGCTGCTGGACGATCCCGAGCGCCGCCGCCGCATGGGCGAGTACGGGCGACTGCGCATTGAAAACGAACTGGAATGGAAGTACGAGGCGCCCAAGCTTCTGGCGGCCTATGACGAGCTCTTTGCGACCGCGCGCCCGGCTCGGGCAGGCGCCCAGGGCCAACAGTCAGACTGCAGGGACTGACCAACGACGGAGGCGAGGTAGCAGCTATCGTTGAACCGGGGGGATACTGATGGGTTTGTGGCGGCAATTCAAGACCTGATTGGGGACAAGGAGGAGCGGTATCGTCTCGGGAAGAATGGCAGGGAGTACGTGGAGCAATACTTTAACAAAGAGAACATCCTGGAAAGGTTTGAGCGGGATCTTATGGCCCGCGTAAGAGAGCACAAACACAAAAATGACTCAAGAAAGGAATCCAGGCTCTTATGAGTGCCTGCGCCTAAGAGCTTTGGATATCGCAGTTATTTCTGAAAAGAGGGGCTGAGGTCCTGGGAAGCCCGTTCAGCAACCGAGTGCAGTCGCTACGTCGGCTCCTCTACGCATTTGCCGTCCTAGTGTTTGTGGGCCTGTTGTTCTGGGCCGGTGCCCAACCCATCGCCGTCGGGTTGTTCCCGCCGCCGTACGACATTCTCGGCCCATTTCGTGGCCTTTTCCGTGCTTGCTGTGTTGATCTGGCGGGCTTTGGGAGAACGTTTGCCATGGCTGGCGGTAGTGGGGGTCGGGTTGGTGGGTGCCATGGACGAGGTGCATCAGTTCTGGCTGCCCGGACGGGACCCGACCATGAAGGACTGGCTGATGGACGTGGTTGCGGCGATCGTGACGATCGCGGTGCTGATGCTGTGGCGTGCGAGGCGCGCTTCGAAGTGATGATGCGGGGTCATGATGATAGAGGGGTCAGGCCGCGCATTGTTACATCCAACGCGAAACGTCTGGTCGGCCACTGAGGTATGGAGGGCTTACGGTGTGCGGGATGTTACTCACACCTTGATGATGTAACAATACGCTGCCTGACCCCTTGGCCCACGGGAGGATGTGGCTGAGGAAAAGCGGCGCCGGGTGCGTATTATTACTGTAGGAATAGCACCCGAATTTCCCGCTGTTGAGCGCGTTGTGGACTATAATATATAAGGTATAGCGCGCTCTTGTATGGGCGGAAAATAGCGGTCGTACCCGGTCGCAGGAGCTGCCTCAAAACGCGCTGTCGGGACGAATGTCCATGAAACGGCGAGATCTATTGGTAACCAGCCTTGGGCTGGTTTTTTTGTTTTTATGGTCGTGTGCGACGACCGAAAGCGGCAAGTCGGCGGATAGGGCAAGTACCATGGATTACGCCAGCACCGGTGTTGCGCTGACCACAGTGCAAGGGGCGACGGAGTTGAATCCCCTGGCCCTGCCTCTGATGCCGCTGCGCTATGCAATGTCGCGCATGCCTCGAAAAAAGGCCGTGCGTCGAGAGGCGTTCCGGCCATGCGATGATGTCGGCGGTGAGTTACGGCGCCTTTGGCAACAACCTGCTGTTGCTCGCCGGGGCGGGTTTCCCGCCGCTGGGGTTGCTGGCCGCTATCCCGGCTTACCGGATGGTGAAGCGCCAGGCATGTATTCCGACGCTGACGAACGAGGATATCCTGTTGCTGGCCAAGTGGCGGGATGGGTATCAACGCGGCGACATCGAGGCGCTGCGAGAAATCAGCGCCAATGAAGGCATGATGTCCGACTACGCGGGGCTCTTTGCAACAACCCAGGGGCGCGCGGTTGTTTACAGGAATCTGGAGTCGGTCAAGGGCGGGTTCTTTGCGACCTACCAGGTGACGTTTCGATATAAAGACGGGAGCGAGGTGAAGCGCGAGGGTTCGCTCGAGTTTACGGTGAAGGAAGGAAAGATTGTGGATGTCGTGTGAGGGAGGATGCTTTGTAACAACGCGCGGTCTGACCCCGTCTGTGCTCTTTCAGTTCAGTCGGTCGCGGATTGAAGCGGTGAGTTCGGGATGGAATTTCTCCAGGGCGGTGAGCCCGTTAGACAGGGCGCGCATCCACGGCTTGCCGCGCCTATGAATTCCCTGCCAGGCGCTCTCCAGATCGGCCGGTCGGTCTTCGATCAGCAGTTCGAGCAACTGGGCCGCTTGCTCCTGATCTTTTGTCGCCTTCGCGTGAAAAGCAGGGACCCGCAACTGAGACGAAATCAGTTTATGAAGCGCGAATCGTGCAGGATCGGGTACGTTGACCAGAAAGGCGGATCGACCGATGAAGGGAGCGCGCTCGGGCTGTTCCATAATGTAGTCAAGAAAGCGCAGGGGCTGAGCGGACGCATTGATAGATGCGAAGTAGACCGGTCTGGTACGAGTGCCTTTGGCTACGGGGAAGACTCCGCATCGGTGAAGCTGACGCCGAAGCAGGTCAGGGGATTGTTCCAGCCCAATTCGACCCTTCTCGTGGATGTCACGATCAAGCGCGAAATGCGGCGGGTATTCCGGTTCGTTGGGCTGGAAGACTGATAAGGGGTCAGGTCTCGCGCCCCGACCGTCCTGGAAGCGGAGATCATCGGCACGCGCGCCTTCACGATCGCGACCCTGCGGCTGGATTCGGTGACTGTGGGGGCTTCGAAGCAAAAAGCAGAAGACAACGGTGCCGATATCAAGTTTTGAATTGCCGGCGGCGCGGTGGTTAAGTCTATGCTACGTGTCTCCTGGAGCTCTTCTCGAAGATACTCTCCCGGATGTATGGGTGGCATATTATCTTTCGGCACAGGCATTGGTCAGTCCGTTCTTCCCTTCGAACAGGCGCCGACTGTCCTTGTCTGCGAAGCTCCCTATCATAATTTGACCGTATGAGGTGGTACGTGTGACGTCAAGCGTCCCACCTCGCGAGTTCGAGACCTGACCCCTTCTTTGACTTCTTAGACCTGAGCCGCCTGTGGTAGTCGCCGTGGGGTCTAACTTGGGAGGTCGGGCCTGAGGGGTTGTGATTCGTACATAAATGTACGATACTTGAAACGTGAAGGGAAGCGAATTCGAGAAACGGGTAAGACGGCTCGGTCGCCGCACGGGTACTGAAGTTCACTACGAGCCGCACGGCAAAGGAAGCCACGGCCGTCTGTATTTTGGTAATCGATTCACGACCCTGAAAGATCGCAAACAGGAAATTGGCAGGGGTCTGTTGAAAGCTATGTGTGCTCAACTCGGTATTCACCCGGAAGATCTCGAAAAGAGTTAATTCAATGCGCTATATCTATCCCGTTAAGATCGAACGAGATGAAGATGGACGGTACGTCGCCCGTGCTCTTGACGTGCCCGAAGCGATTACCGACGGCGCGACGCGTGAAGAAGCCCTGCACGAAATGAGCGAGGCCCTGGGCGCTGCGCTGGCCGGGTACGCCAACGAGGGGCGGGTGGTACCAGAGCCCTCGGAAACTGCGATTGGGCTGTTTCTTGTGCCCGTTGCACCTCTGGTCGCGGCTAAGCTGGCGTTGGGTGCGGCGATGCGGGAAAAAGGCGTGTCGAATGTCGGTCTTGCGCAACGCTTGGGGTTATCTGAAGGCGCGGTCCGCCGTCTTGTCGACCCCGACCACGCTTCCCGTCTGGATCGCGTAGTGACGGCGTTGTCGGCCCTGGGCCATTCGTTGATTATCGAGGATCAAAGCAACGCCGCGTAGCAAGCAGCGGCGGGGTCCGGGGACGGATTGTTCTGAGGTAGCCGGTGGCGCGGTGGGTGAGTCTAAGGAAGAAGAGAAGAAGGGGTCGGAAGAAGGGGTCAGGTCTCGTTTGCTTGATGGCGTGTTGTTATGATCCGCCTCTTCAAGGCAATGCGGGTCGGGATTATCTGAATGGCTAAGGTGGCGTTGATTACGGGGATCACCGGGCAGGATGGCTCGTATCTGGCGGAGTTCCTGCTGGAGAAGGGATACGAGGTGCATGGGATCAAGCGGCGGGCGTCCTCGTTCAATACCGAGCGGGTGGACCATCTTTATCAGGATCCGCACGTCAGCGGGCGGCATTTCATCCTGCATTACGGGGACCTCACGGATACCTCCAACCTGGTGCGGATCATGCAGACGGTGCGTCCGGACGAGGTCTACAACCTCGGGGCCCAGTCGCACGTGGCGGTGAGCTTCGAATCGCCGGAGTACACGGCGGACGTGGATGCCCTGGGGACGCTGCGGCTGCTGGAGGGGATCCGGCTGCTGGGCCTGAAGGACACGCGGTTCTACCAGGCCTCGACCTCGGAGCTGTACGGCAAGGTGCGGGAGACGCCGCAGACCGAGAACACGCCTTTCTATCCGCGTTCGCCCTACGGGGTGGCCAAGCTGTATGCCTACTGGATCACCGTGAACTACCGCGAGGCGTACGGCCTGTACGCCTGCAACGGGGTCCTTTTCAACCATGAGTCGGCCCGGCGGGGGGAGACCTTCGTCACCCGCAAGATCACCCGGGGCCTGGCGAACATCGCCCAGGGCCTGGAGCGATGCCTGTTCATGGGCAACATGGACGCCCTGCGGGACTGGGGCCATGCCCGGGACTACGTGCACATGCAGTGGCTGATGCTGCAGCAGGATGAGCCCGAGGATTTCGTGATCGCCACCGGGCGGCAGTGCTCGGTGCGGGATTTTATCCGGCTGGGTGCGGCGCAGCTGGGGATCTCGCTGCGGTTCGAGGGCGAGGGCATCGGCGAGCGGGGGATCGTGGAGTCCGTCACCGGGGACCTGGCGCCGGCGGTGTCTGCGGGGGATGTGATCGTGGCGGTGGATCCGGGCTACTTCCGGCCGGCGGAGGTCGAGAGCCTGCTGGGGGACGCGACCCGGGCCCGGGAGAAGCTGGGCTGGTCGCCGGAAATCTCGCTGGAGGAGATGGTGGAGGAGATGGTAGCCCACGACCTCGACCAGGCCCGGCGGATGGCGTATTTGAAGAAGAATGGGTTTGAGGTGACGGTGGCTAGGGAGAGTTAGTGCTGAACCGCTAAAACGGGGTCAGGCCGCGCATTGTTACATCCAACGCGGGGGGGCTGACGGGTATTCAAGGGACTCGGGGCTCTTTGCGGCTGGGGTATTGTCAGCACCTTGATGATGTAACAATGCGCGGCCTGACCCCATCCCCGGGGGATTTGACGAAGGGGAATATGCGGTATACATTACTGTATATGTCTTCTGAACCCGCCATGCGGCGCACTCAGGTTTATCTGACCGAGGCCGAATACCAGGCCTTGAAGAAGGTCTCCGCGCGCACTGGGGTCTCCTTTGCCGCGATCTTGCGTAACGCCGTCGACGCCTATCTGGAACGGCAGGAAGGGTATGGCGTGCGGGAGGCCCTGGTGGCCAGCTATGGCTGCCTGGGAGATGGGGAGGGGACGGGCGGAGCACGCGATATGCGCCGGGAGTGGGGGGAGAGAGAGTCCCGCTTCCAATGAACGCATTGATCGACACGGATGTCCTGATCGACCATTTGCGGGGTGTCGCCGTGGCCAGGGACTTTCTTCTCCACCTGCTCGAGTCCGGTGGGCCGCCTGCCATCTCCGCCATCACCGTCGCCGAGATCGAAGCGGGCATCGGCGAGTCCGAGCGGGAAACGGTGGAAGTGTTACTGGACAGGCTTCCGGCACTGGGGTTGGACCCGGAGATTGCCCGAATGGGAGGGCGCTTTCGACGGGAATATGGTGCCTCTCACGGCGTCCTGCTGCCTGACGCGCTGATTGCCGCGACGGCAGTGAAGCATGGCAGGACCTTGTATACCCTGAATCGGAAGCATTATCCGATGCCGGAGGTGGAGGTTGTCGTGCCCTATGAGAAGGGCGAGTAGGGGGAGCGGGGATGGGATGTTGTGTTTTGCCCCTCACCCTGGCCCTCTCCCCGGAGGGGAGAGGGGATGGTTTTGGGAAAGGGGATGGCTTCATTGGGCAAGGGGATGGCTTCGGGAGAGGGGATGGCTTCGGGCAGGGGGCTTCAGGGGCTGTTGTTGCTGCCGGGGCTGATTGATGGGGGTTCGGGGACTGTGCTATGTTTCCCTGCCCCCGTCTGAAGGCGCGTAGCTCAGTTGGTTAGAGCGCCACCTTGACATGGTGGAGGTCGTTGGTTCGATTCCAATCGCGCCTACCATTTTCGGAGCCTGGTTTTGGCCGCATCGGGGTCGTCCCTCGCTCGCGAATCAGGCGAAATTCAGTTGTAAAACAGCGGCTTGGGCTATAAAATTCGCGCCCTTTGGGGTCCTGTTGACCGAGCTCCGTTAATCGGGCTCTGTTGATTGGCCGCGGTTGATTAACCGCAGTCGATTAATCACAGTTGATTAATCGCAGTTGACTAACAATTTCGGTTTCGGGAGGAACGCAACAATCGCACGAGAAAAACAGCTGAGAGTCAATGACGAAATCACGGCATCTCAGGTTCGTTTGATAGACGTCGAGGGCGGCCAGGTGGGCGTCGTCAGCCTCGAGGAAGCGAAACAGTCGGCGGCGGACGCCGGCTTTGATCTGGTTGAGATTTCTCCGAATGGCGAGCCGCCGGTCTGCCGGGTCATGGATTACGGCAAGCATCGGTACGAGGACAGCAAGAAGAAAGCCGCGGCCAAAAAGAAGCAGAAGCAGATGCAGGTCAAGGAAGTGAAGTTTCGACCCGGCACGGATTCCGGCGATTACGACGTCAAGCTGCGCAACCTGCGCCGGTTTCTCGAGGAAGGCGACAAGACCAAGGTCACCATGCGTTTCCGAGGTCGCGAGATGGCGCACCAGGAGCTGGGGCTGGAGTTGCTGCAGAAGGTTGAGCAGGACTTGTTGGAGTACGGCTCCGTCGAGCAGTATCCGAGGCTGGAAGGGCGTCAGATGGTCATGGTCATCGCGCCCAAGAAGCACTGAGGGGACGCAGTCGTCCCTGAGGGGCACCGGCAGCCGAAGAGCGCCGGCATTCCAGGCCTTTTGGATCGCCGCGTCGGCCGGCGCCTCCTCGCAATGACGAGGGGGCATGAACAGGCAGACATTTTCAAAAGAATTAAGGAGGCGTAATGCCTAAGCTTAAGACGAATCGAGGTGCGGCCAAGCGTTTCACGCGCACGGGCAGCGGTGGCTTCAAGAGCCATCACTCCCACAAGAGCCACATCCTGACCAAGAAACCGCCCAAGCGCATCCGTCATCTGCGTGCACCGGACATGGTGGACAAGGCGGATGTGCCCGCGGTGCGCAAGATGCTCCCGTACGCCTGAGCAGGCGGTACGGGGGCCCGAAGCACATACAGTAGTACATACAACATAAGTGCCGGCACGCCCGGCCCCTTCGTCGTACATCAGTCTGTTACGAGAACGGTAAAGAGAGAGAACCATGCCAAGAGTAAAGCGCGGCGTCACGGCGCACGCCAGACACAAGAAAGTCATCGATAAAGCCAAGGGCTACCGGGGACGCCGGAAGAACGTCTTCCGGGTGGCAAACCAGGCGGTCAACCGGGCCGAGCAGTATGCCTACCGGGACCGCCGGCAGCGCAAGCGGGAGTTCCGGGCGCTGTGGATCACCCGCATCAACGCGGCCGCGCGGGCCAACGGGCTGTCCTACAGTCGCCTGATGAATGGCCTCCGGATAGCGGAAATCGAGCTGGACCGGAAGGTCCTGGCCGATATCGCCGTCCACGACAAGGATGCCTTCCAACAGCTGGCCGAAAGAGCTAAAACCGCGCTCGCGGCTTGAGGTCCCCGTCGATGCGGACCTCGGACTCGGAGCGCCGCGGTCGTCTGGCGCCGCGTCGCAATAGAACCGCACCGGTGCAAAGCCGGGGGCCGGCATGGGGCCGCGCAACCTTCACGCTCCCGGTAGTGCCATGAGTGCAGGCAGCGGAAACCGGGCGGCCGGTTTGGACGAACTGGTCGCGACCGCGCAGGCGCAGATCGAGGACGCCTCGGACCTGCGTACGCTGGATGAGCTCCGCGTCCACTACCTCGGCAAAAAGGGCGCCTTGACGGCGCAGCTCAAACGCATCGGGGAACTGCCGCCGGATCAAAGGCCCGGCCACGGTCAGGCCGTCAATCGCGCGAAACAGGCCCTCGAGGACGCCATCGGCGCGCGCCATGAGGCGCTTCAGGGGGCGTCGATCGCCGAGCAACTTCGAAGCGACTCCGTCGATGTCACGCTGCCGGGGAGGGGACACACCCGCGGCAGCCTGCATCCGGTGACCCAGACCATGAACCGCCTGATCGAGATCTTTACCCGGCTGGGCTTCGAGGTCGCGGACGGTCCGGAAGTCGAAGATGACTTCCACAACTTCGAGGCGCTCAACATCCCGCCCGACCATCCCGCGCGGGCCATGCACGACACGTTTTATTTTGCCGACGGGCGGGTGCTCCGTACCCACACCTCGCCGGTCCAGATCCGCTACATGATGTCGCACCAGCCGCCCCTGCGCATCATCGCGCCGGGGCGTGTCTTCCGCTGTGATTCCGACGTGACCCACACCCCGATGTTTCATCAGATCGAAGGCCTGGCGGTGGGGGAGGACATCAGCTTCGCGGATCTCAAGGGCGTCCTGAAGCTTTTCCTGGAGGAGTACTTCGAGGCGGAGCTGGAGCTGCGGCTGCGGCCCTCGTATTTTCCTTTCACCGAGCCCTCGGCCGAGGTCGACGTGAGCTGCGTGTTCTGCGGCGCCAGGGGCTGCCGTATCTGCAAGCACTCGGGCTGGCTGGAAGTGCTGGGCTGCGGCATGGTGGATCCGGAGGTGTTCCGCCACTCGGGGGTCGACAGCGAACGCTATACCGGCTACGCATTCGGGCTGGGCGTAGACCGCCTGGCCATGCTGCGCTACAACGTCGACGACCTGCGGATGTTCTTCGACAACGACATCGATTTCCTGAAGCAGTTCTAGGGGCAACCGATGTTATCCATGAAGAAACAGTCAGCAACGACGCCAATCCCCTCTCCCCACCGGGGAGAGGGCGAGGGTGAGGGGGATGACAAGCGTGGGCGATCGTTCAGTCCACCCTCACCCTATCCCTCTCCCGCCAGCGGGAGAGGGGACCATTTGGTACATCCCGTCCGCCAGCGGGAGAGGGGACCGTTTGGTTCATCCCTCCTCCGCCAGCGGGAGAGGGGACCGTTTGGTTCATCCCTCCTCCGCCAACGGGAGAGGGGATGGTTTGTTTCATTCCTCTTCCGCCAGTGGGAGAGCAGTTCTAGAGCGCATGTGGTCCCAAAGCAACCGATGTTATCCATGAGGAAACAGTCAGCAACGATGCCAATCCCCTCTCCCCACCGGGGAGAGGGCGAGGGTGAGGGGGATGACAAGCGTGGGCTATCGTTCCGTCCACCCTCACCCTATCCCTCTCCCGCCAGCGGGAGAGGGGACCCTTCGTTTGAGGGGCGGCGAGATCACTCCCTCTCCCTCTGGGAGAGGGCTGGGGTGAGGGTTTTTCAATTCAGGCCTCCGTCACCCTGTCTCTCTCCGCCGAGGTGGACAGGGGATAGTTTGTTTCATTCCCTTTCCGCCAGCGGGACAGGGGACCGCGTGGTCATGAAGAAACATCCATCTTTGATCTTGTTCCGGTCCAGCGTCCGATGATCATCAGCGAGCAATGGCTGAGGGAGTGGATCGACGTCGACCTGGATACGTCGGGACTGGTCGAGCGGCTGACCATGGCGGGCCTGGAGGTGGATTCCGTGTCGCGGGCCGGCCCGGAGCTGCGCGACGTGGTCGTCGGCCGCATCGAGCGCGCGGAGCCGCATCCCGATGCCGACCGCCTGCGGGTCTGCCTCACCGATATCGGCCGCAAGGCGCCCGTGCGGATCGTCTGCGGTGCGCCGAACGCGCGCGACGGCCTGAAGGTGGCGGTGGCGCTGCCGGGTGCGGTGCTGCCCGGCGGCCCGAAGATCGAGCGCACCCGGATCCGGGGCGTCGACTCGGTGGGCATGATCTGCTCGGCGGCGGAGCTCGGCCTGGAAGACCATTCCGAGGGCATCCTGGAGCTCGACGACGAGCTTCGCATCGGCCAGGCGCTGGACGAGGCCCTGGCCTTCGACGACCCCCTGATCGATATCGATCTCACCCCCAATCGCGGGGACTGCCTGAGTATCCTGGGGGTGGCCCGGGAGCTGGCGGTACTGACCGGGGCGCGGCTGAGGAAGACCGACGTGCCGGGGATCGAGGCGGCGAGCAGCCTGCGGCCGCGGATCGAGCTGAAGGCGGGCCGGGCCTGCCCGCGCTACGTCGGGCGCCGGATCGACGGCTTGAGCACCGGGGTGGCGACCCCGTTCTGGATGGCGGAGCGCCTGCGCCGCTGCGGCCTGCGGCCGGTGAGTCCGGTGGTGGACGTCACCAACTACGTGATGCTGGAGCTGGGCCAGCCCATGCACGCATTCGACGCCGACAAGATCGCCGGGGCCATCCAGGTCCGCTTTGCCGAACGCGGCGAAGCCCTCCAGCTCCTGGACGGGTCGACGGTCAAGCTCACGCCCGAGACCCTGGTGATCGCCGACGACCGGGGCCCGATCGGCCTCGCCGGTATCATGGGCGGGGAGGACAGCGCCATCTCCGACGGCACCACGGCCATCGTTTTCGAGGCGGCGCACTTCAAGCCCCAGACGATAGCCGGACGCGCCCGGGAGTTCGGCATGCAGACCGACTCATCCTACCGCTTCGAAAGAGGGGTCGATCCGATGATGCCCGAGGCCGCGTGCCAGTATGCGTCCTACCTCATCACCGATATAGCCGGCCGGCCGGCCGGGGCCCGTGGTGGACCGGCGTCTGAGCAGGTACCTGCCCAAGCGTGCGCCGATTCGCGTGCTCGAGCAGCGGGTGTCCCGCCTGCTCGGGACGGAGGTGCCAAGACGCGCCACGCGGGAGATCTTCGGCCGCATCGGCACCCGGGTCGTGGAGTCCGCCGCCGGGTGGCGGGTTATTCCGCCGTCATACCGCTTCGATCTCGAGCGGGAGTGCGATCTCATCGAGGAGCTGGCGCGGGTACGCGGCTACGACGCCATCCCCACCCGGTACCCCTCCATGCAGGCCACGGCAAAAATGGGCTCGGAGAGCGACGTGCCGCTTGCCAGGATCAAGCAGGTGCTCATCGAGCGCGGCTACCGCGAAGCCATCACCTACAGCTTCGTGGACGGCGATGCCCAGTCCAGGCTGACGCCCGGGTCCGGCCAGCTCGCCCTGGCAAACCCGCTGACCGACAAGATGAACGTCATGCGCAACAGCCTGTGGAACAGCCTCCTCCCGGCGGCCGTGGCCAACATGAACCGGCAGCACGCCCGGGTGCGCCTGTTCGAAGTGGGCAAGGTATTTCGCGTTGAACGGCAGACGCTGCACGAAACCGTGGTAGTAGGCGGCATCGCGTCCGGCCCGGTGCACCCCGTCCAATGGGGCCTGGAAACGAAGCGGGTGGATTTTTTCGACCTCAAGTCCGAAGTCGAGGCCCTGCTGGCGCTGAGTGGACGCAGCAGTGCTTTCACGTTCGAGCGGGCTGAGCACGAGGCGCTGCATCCCGGCCAGGGGGCGGCCATCCATCTGGACGGTCGCGCCGTCGGCTACCTGGGCCGGCTTCATCCGGGCCGGCAGTCGGAATGGGGCATCGAGACCCCGGTTTTCATGTTTGAATTGGAACTCGCGGCGGTGGCCCGCCGGCAGCTTCCGCGATATGAGGGTGTATCCCGATTCCCCGCCATCCGTCGGGACCTCTCCCTGACGGTGGACGGCGAGCAGCCGGTCTCGTCCCTGCTGCAAGCGGTGCGGGAGGCGGCTGGCAGCCTGCTGGCAGAGCTTGACGTATTCGACCTCTATCAGCCCCCGGGGCAAACATCAAGCACAAAAAGTGTGGGTATCGGCTTGACCTTACGGGATTCTTCACGCACGCTTAAAGATCAGGAAGTTGAAGCGATCATCAAGAAAATACTTGATGTTCTGGACCAGCGTTTTGGCGCCAAGTTAAGAACATAATGTGGGAACAAGATGGCGGTTACCAAAGCAGACCTCGCAGACACCCTTTTCAACGAACTAGGTCTGAACAAGCGTGAGGCGAAGGAGTTTGTGGAACTGTTTTTCGAGAAGATCAGGGAAGCGCTGGAAACCGGTGACTCTGTGAAGCTGTCCGGATTCGGTAACTTCGGCGTTCGCGAAAAAAACTCGCGGCCTGGACGCAACCCCAAGACCGGAGAGGAGATTCCCATCTCCGCCCGGCGGGTGGTCACGTTCAAGGCCAGCCAAAAGCTCAAGGACCGGGTGTCCGTCAACGTCGACGCCGTGGAGCACCCGAGCGGAGCCAGTGAGGCCGTTCGTTGATGCTCGACCCCGGCGACAATTCGACACTCCCCCCGATCCCCAGCAAGCGGTATTTCACCATCGGTGAGGTCAGTGAGCTGTGCGCCGTGAAGCCGCACGTGCTGCGCTACTGGGAGCAGGAGTTTCCGCAGCTGAAGCCGGTCAAACGGCGCGGCAACCGCCGCTACTACCAGCGCCACGAGGTGCAGCTCATCCGCACCATCCGGAGCCTGCTCTACGTCGAGGGATTCACCATCAGCGGCGCCCGCAACAAGCTGGAGCAGACCGAAGGGGAAGGGGGCGACGGCGCGGCCCCGAGCACCCGCGCGCCACGCAAGGAGATCATTTCCGAACTGGTCAAGGACCTGGACGAGATCGTTTCCATCCTGCAGGACTGACCCCTCAGTCTTCAAACCCCGGATTGTAGGAGCGGCTTCAGCCGCGATTGTTTAACGACCCTACGGGTCGATCGCGGCTAAAGCCGCTCCTACGATCCGGGGTTACAGCGACCCTACGGGTCGATCGCGGCTGAGCCGCTCCTACAATCCGGGGTTTAACGTCGTGCCTGGGATGCCATGGAACACGGGCTCACAACCGGTTAGAATCCGGCACCGGACACGGGGCGTGGCGCAGCCTGGTAGCGCACCTGACTGGGGGTCAGGTGGTCGGAGGTTCAAATCCTCTCGCCCCGACCATTATTCTTAACTTCTTATCGCGGCGGCCGTACGTTGGGATTCCCCGTCCCGACCCCGGCCCGGTGCACGCCATTCGCCAGCCTGTCCCTCCCGCAACGTCGTCTCCACAGATCCAGGTACCCGCTGCTCCAGTCCCGGCCGGAGACTTGAATTGGCAGGCGGCGAAAACCGACAATAGCGGTTTTCGCCTTTCTTCCCTTTGAGAATCCTGATCAGCAACGACGACGGCTACCTGGCGCCCGGTCTGCAGACCCTCGCCTCGGTCGTGCGCGAGGTAGCCGAGGTGACGGTCGTGGCGCCGGACCGGGACCGCAGCGGTGCCAGCCATTCCCTCACATTGCGGCAGCCCCTGCGCGTGCATCAGGCCGATAATGGTTTCTACTACGTCGATGGAACGCCAACGGACTGCGTTCACCTGGCCATCACGGGACTCATGGCAGACGAGCCGGATATGGTGATCTCCGGCATAAACCGGGGCCCGAACCTCGGCGACGATGTTCTGTACTCCGGCACCGTGGCGGCCGCCATGGAAGGCCGCTGGCTGGGATTCCCGGCCTTGGCGGTTTCCCTTGCGGGGCGCAGGCCGACCCACTACGAAACGGCAGCGGCCATCGTGGTGGAGATGGTCAAGGCGATGAAACAGCTTCCCCCCGAAACCATACTGAACATCAACGTCCCGGATGTGCCGCTGCCGGCGATCAAGGGTTTCCGCGCCACGCGTTTGGGCAACCGGCACAAGTCCGAGCCGGCGGTGAAGGACACCGATCCCGGTGGGGAGACAATCTACTGGGTGGGTCCCCCGGGACACGAGCAGGACGCCGGGCAGGGTACGGATTTCGATGCCGTGCGGCACAACTTGGTGTCCGTTACCCCCTTGACCACCGATCTTTCCAAACATGTCGAGATCGACCAAACTCAGGACTGGTTGAAAGGTTTGGGCTCTTGATTTCCAGAGATCGCAAAGGCATCGGCATGACCTCCGCCCGCACCCGGGACCGGCTGCTGAGCCGGCTGACGGAAGCGGGGATTCGGGAACCTCGGGTGCTCGACGCCTTGCGCCACACCCCGAGGCACCTGTTCGTGGACGAGGCACTGGCAAGCCGTGCCTATGAAGACGTCGCGCTGCCTATCGGCTACGGTCAGACCATCTCCCAGCCTTTCATCGTGGCGCTGATGAGCCAGAGCCTGGTGGAGGGCGTGGAGCAGCCCGGCCGGGTATTGGAGATCGGCACCGGATGCGGCTATCAGGCGGCGATCCTGTCCCAGCTGTTCAGCCAGGTCGTTACGGTCGAGCGCATCAAGGAGTTGCACAAGAAAGCGCGCGACCTGCTGTACGAACTCCGCTACCGGAACGTATCACTGAAGTACGGAGACGGACTGCTGGGCTGGGAGGAGGAGGCCCCCTACGATGCCATACTCATGGCGGCCGCCCCGGAAACGCTGCCCGAAGGGTTGTTAAGGCAATTGAAGACGGGCGGGCGTCTCATCGCTCCGATCGGCGGGCGGGGATTTCAGCGGCTGATGTTCATCGAGAAACAGGACGACGATTGTCATCAGAAAGTCATTGAGCACGTCAACTTCGTGCCAACCATAACCGGCACGGAGTAGGCCCCGCCAGCTTCCTCCTGGTGGCCGGTCTGATTCACTGGGGTGGACAACCATTCGCCGCATAGGCAAAGAAAGCCATCGACGTCCCCGGCCGAGCCCGGGTGACCATGATGATCGGGTTGCGCGCGGCGGGCGGGCGCCGGGCCCGGCGGTGGTTGCGGCGCCCGTCTCGCCCCGGTCGCCGTGGCGGGCCCTGTCTCTGGCTGCGCTGATCGCTCTTTCCGGGTGCTACGGCGGTAATCTCGGCGCACCCGTGCGGGATACGGGGTCGGCGCCTTCTCACAGCCCTGTGCTGATGCGCGTCGTGCAGCGCGGCGACACCCTCTACAGCATTGCCTGGGACGCCGGACTGGACTACCGGGCGCTGGCGCGCTGGAACGACATATCGCCCCCCTATGTGATCCATCCCGGGCAACAACTGCGTCTGCGACCCGAGCCGGGCTCCGCGGCGCGGCCCAGGACCGCGACCCGGCCCACGGACCTCGACCCGGCCCAGGACCTCGACCCGGCCCAAACCCTCGCCCCGGCCGGCCAAGCCACCGGCTCCCCAGCCCCGGCGGCAGCCTGAGCCCGGCTCCATGGTGGGCGAATCCGGCTGGATCTGGCCCGCCCAAGGGCCGGTAATTCGGAAATTTTCGGGAACCAGTGCCAATCCGGGTATCGATATCGGCGGAAAAGCGGGCCAAATCGTGAAATCCGCGGCCGATGGTCGGGTTGTTTACTCAGGGGATGGACTTCGAGGCTACGGTGAACTTATTATAGTAAAACATAATGAGATGTTTCTAAGTGCCTACGCGCACAATAGAAAATTGCTGGTACAAGAAGGAGATCGGGTTCGGCGCGGACAGCCGATCGCCGAGATGGGCTCGACGGGGACGGACCGGGTAAAGCTGCATTTCGAGATAAGGAAGGAGGGGAAGGCTGTGAATCCCCTTCAATATCTGCCCAAGAGTTGAGCCGCTGTAGGTCGGCCGGGGGGATGGAAGTGAAGACAGAAGAAGAAACGCAAGATTCATCGGATACGGAGCGTCGCCAGCAGGCCAAGGCGAAGCTGACGGAGTCCGCCCGGGCACAGGCCGACGCCACCCAGATATATCTACGGGAGATCGGCTTCTCGCCGCTGCTCACCGCCCGCGAGGAAGTAGAGCTGGGGCGGCTGGTTCAGAAAGGGGACGCCCGGGCCCGCCGCCGGATGATCGAGAGCAATCTTCGTCTGGTGGTCAAGATCGCGCGCCGCTACATCAATCGCGGACTGGCATTCCTGGACGTCATAGAGGAAGGCAATCTCGGGCTGATCCGCGCGGTGGAAAAATTCGATCCCGAACGCGGCTTTCGCTTCTCCACCTACGCGACCTGGTGGATCCGGCAGACCATCGAACGGGCGATCATGAACCAGACCCGCACTATTCGTCTGCCCGTGCACATCCTCAAGGAAATCAACGTCTACCAGCGCGCCGCCCGGGTCCTGGCGCAGCAGCTGGATCACGAACCCAGTGCCGAGGAAATCGCCGCCAAGCTGGATACCCCCATAGAAGACGTGAAGCGCATGCTCGGCCTGGACGAGAAGATCGCCTCGGTGGATGCGCCGTTCGAGGCCGACCAGGAACGCACGCTGCTGGACGCCATCCCCGACGAGAAAGCATCCGATCCCGCGGACCTGCTTCAGGGTGAAGAGGTTCACAGCCATATCGCGGCTTGGCTGCAGACCCTCCCCGAGAAGCAACGGGAGGTTGTCGAGCGGCGCTTCGGCCTGTCGGGACGTGAACCGTCGACCCTGGAGCAGGTCGGCCTGGACGTGGGCGTCACCCGCGAACGGGTCCGCCAGATCCAGGTCGAAGCTCTGGGCAAGCTGCGCAAGATCCTGGAGAAGCAGGGGTTCTCCCTGGACAACCTGCTGCTGGGCTAGGAGCCCGTCGAACCTCGGATTGTAGGAGCGGCTTCAGCCGCGATGGTCCGAAGGGCCTGCGGCCCTGATCGCGGCTGAAGCCGCTCCTACGGGCCGGGGTTTTGGGGATTGGTCCGGCCAAGGGTGGGTGCCGTTCGGATTCCGTTGAACCCAGGAGCCCGTCGAACCTCGGATTGTAGGAGCGGCTTCAGCCGCGATGGTCCGAACGGGCCTGCGGCCCTGATCGCGGCTGAAGCCGCTCCTACGGGCCGGGGTTTTGGGGATTGGTCCGGCCAAGGGTGGGTGCCGTTCGGATTCCGTTGAACCCAGGAGCCCGTCGAACCTCGGATTGTAGGAGCGGCTTCAGCCGCGATGGTCCACAGAGCCTGCGGCCCTGATCGCGGCTGAAGCCGCTCCTACGGGCCGGGATTTGGGTTATTAGTCGAGCAGGATGGCGGCGGCTACGTTGCGGCCTTCGAACGCCAGGATATTGTAGGTGCGGGCGGCGGCCGGGGAATCCATGATCTCGTAACCCAAAGACGCGGTCACCAGCGGCTCCAGTATCCGGGCGCTCGGAAACACCTGTCGGGCACCGGTGCCGAGAATCACCAATTCCACGCCCAGTTGCGCTACACTGCTCAGGTCTTCGGCGGTGAGTTCCTCGATTTTCCCAGGGCGCCAGTCATCCACGATGTCCTGCGGCATAACAATGACGCTGCGCCGGAATGTTGTTTCGTTGATTGTTACCGTTCCGTCCTGGCAGCGCCTGATGACGTTACGTTCTCCGAATTCGTGCAGGTGTAGTTTCAATGCTCGAGGCGTGCTTTAGGTTTACTCTGGGAAACTGGGCCCGGGCCGCGGCTTTTCAAGAGCCGGCGCCATGTATCCTTGACGCTTTCGCTGCCTTTTGTTAATAAAAACAAAAACTTCCAAAATTTTTCTGATAATCTACTGCAAATCGATATATGCGTCCACTCGCTAACCCGTCCTGCCGCGAACAGGCCCTTGGGGCGTCCCGAGCCGGGCGCCGGGATTAATTGTAATGGAACCTGTCAAGATCGGGCTTCTGGGGCTGGGCACCGTCGGCGGCGGCACCGTGAACGTCCTGCGTCGCAACCGCAAGGAAATCGAAGGCCGAGCCGGGCGCCCCATGCGGGTGTTCATGGCGTCCACCCGGGACCTCAGCAAGGCCCGCATCTGCGAGTTGGACGAGTTCGACCTGGTGCAGGATCCCTTCGCGGTTGTCGATCACCCGGACATCGAAGTGGTGGTGGAGCTGATCGGCGGCACGACCCTGGCCCGCGACCTGGTGCTGCGGGCGATATTCAACGGCAAGCACGTGGTGACTGCCAACAAGGCCCTGATCGCGGTTCACGGAAACGAAATCTTCGCCGCGGCCCAGGAGCAGGGGGTCACGGTGGCGTTCGAAGCCGCCGTAGCCGGCGGCATATCGATCATCAAGGCCATCCGCGAAGGCATGGCGGGCAATCGGATCCAGTGGCTGGCCGGGATTATCAACGGCACCACGAACTTCATCCTGACAAGCATGCGGGACGACGTCCGTGATTTCGAAGATGTCCTGAATGAGGCGCAGGCGCTCGGATATGCCGAAGCGGATCCGACCTTCGATATCGACGGCATCGATGCCGCTCACAAGTTGACGATCCTGGCCTCCATTGCTTTCGGCATCCCGCTGCAGTTCGACAGGGTGTATACGGAGGGCATCGGCGGCATCACGATTCAGGACATACGGATGGCCGGCGAATTGGGCTACGAGATCAAGCACCTGGGGATCGCCAGACGCACCGGAGACGGCATCGAGCTCCGCGTGCACCCGACCCTCATACCCCGGCGCCAGCTGCTCGCCAACGTCGACGGCGTCATGAATGCGGTATGGATGTACGGCGACGCCGTCGGTCCCACGCTGCACTACGGCGCCGGCGCCGGGGCCGAGCCCACCGCCTCGGCGGTGGTGGCGGACCTGGTGGACGTGGTGCGGGCGTTGACCACGGACCCCAACAACCGCGTGCCGCACCTGGCGTTCCAGGCCGACGCTTTGGCCGATACGCCGGTGTTGGCGGCCGAGGAGTTCCAGACCGCTTACTACCTGTCGATGGTGGCCCTGGACAAACCGGGGGTGCTGGCCGATGTGACGCGCATTCTCGGCGACCTCGGGATCAGCATCGAGGCCATTCTGCAGAAGGAACCGTCCCCCAAGGACAAGACCGCCCGGGTCATCATACTGACCCAGCGAACGGAGGAGGGGAAGCTGTATGCCGCGGTCGAGGCCATCGAGGCGCTGGGTTCGATCCAGGGCACCGTCAAGCGCATTCGCGTGGAGTACCTCGAGGACGAGCGGCAATGAGCACCCAACCCAAAGGCCGGTACCTGGGCCTCATCAATCAGTATCGCGACCGGCTGCCCCTTGGCCCGGACACTACGCCGGTCAGCCTCGGAGAGGGCAACACTCCGTTGATCGAGCTGCAGCGCATCCCCCGGTTGTTCGAGCGGGAGGTGACGGTCTACGCCAAGTTCGAAGGTCTCAACCCCACCGGCTCGTTCAAGGACCGGGGCATGACCATGGCGGTGACCCGCGCCCGGGAGGAGGGCAGCCAGGCGGTGATCTGCGCCTCTACCGGGAATACGTCCGCGTCAGCGGCCGCCTACGCGAGCCGGGCGGACATGAAATCCTTTGTATTGATACCCGAAGGCAAGATCGCCCTCGGCAAACTGGCTCAAGCCATGATGCACGGCGCACTGGTCATCCAGATCAAAGGCAACTTCGACCAGGGCATGTCGCTGGTGAAGCAGCTGGCCGAAGATGCCCCGGTAACGCTGGTCAACTCCGTGAATCCGTACCGGCTGCAGGGACAGAAGACCATCGCCTTCGAGGTGGTCGACGCCCTCGGCTGCGCTCCCGATTATCACTGCCTGCCGGTGGGCAACGCCGGCAACATCTCGGCCCACTGGACAGGCTACAGCGAGTACGCGGGAATCCACGACACCGCTTCGTGCACGTTCTGCGACCGGGACTGCCGGTTCCGCCTGCCGGCGGTCATCGACCGGCGACCGGTGATGCTCGGTTACCAGGCGTCGGGAGCGGCCCCGTTCCTGCGCGGCGCGCCGGTGGCGGAACCGGACACGGTGGCGACGGCGATCCGTATCGGGAACCCGCAGTCCTGGAACCAGGCGGAGGCCGCGGTCGCGGAATCCGGGGGCCATTTTGCCGAGGTCAGCGACACTCAGATCCTGAAGGCCCAGAAGCTTCTCGCCGATCATGAAGGCATATTCTGCGAACCCGCCTCGGCGGCGTCCGTGGCCGGCTTGATGGAGGAGCTGAAAGCGGGAACAATCGAGGACGGCGCCGTGGTGGTCTGCACGCTCACCGGCCACGGACTCAAGGATCCGGACATTGCCATCGAACAGAGCGAAAAACCATTGACCGTGGAAGCCGACCGGGAAGCCATCAAGAGCATCATATTGGACAGCCTGTAGGAGATCTCGTGGGCGCACTCGAGAAACATCATCGCATCTTCGTGGCCGGCCACCGGGGACTGGTGGGGTCGGCGATAGTTCGCCGGCTGCAGGGACGCGGGTATTCGAATATCGTCGTCCGCGCTCGCCGGGAGCTCGATCTTTGCCGGCAGCAGGATGTCGAGGACTTTTTCGCAGGCACGCCGCTGGACTGCGTGCTGCTGGCGGCGGCGAAAGTGGGGGGAATCAACGCCAACAACAGCTGCCGAGCGGACTTCATTCGAGACAACCTGCAGATCCAGTCCAATGTCATCGACGCCGCGTACCGAAACGGCGTTGCGCGCCTGCTCTTTCTCGGCAGTTCCTGCATCTATCCCCGCGACTGCCCGCAGCCCATGCGTGAGGATCATCTTCTGTCGGGGCCGTTGGAGTCCACCAACGAGCCCTACGCCGTCGCCAAGATCGCCGGTCTCAAGATGTGCGAGGCCTACAACAGCCAGTACGGTACCCGGTACCTGAGCGTCATGCCGACCAACCTGTACGGCCCCGGCGACAACTTCGACCTTTCTTCCTCCCACGTCATCCCGGCCCTGATGCATAAGATTCATGCGGCGCGTATGCGCGACGATCCGTCCGTCACCATCTGGGGCAGCGGCTCGCCCATGCGCGAGTTTCTGCACGTGGACGACCTGGCGGATGCCTGCGTGTTTCTATTGGAGAGCGAGCCCCAGCACGAAATGATCAACGTGGGCTCGGGACACGAGATCAGCATCCTGGATCTGGCCCGAACCATCGCGCAGGTCGCGGGCTACGAGGGACAGTTCCAACTCGATTCGCGGATGCCGGACGGTACCCCCCGGAAGCTGCTGGACAGCAGCCGGATCAGGTCGCTGGGGTGGGCGCCGCGCATTGACTTGGTACCGGGATTGCGCGATACGTATCGCTGGTTTGTCGAGAACGCAGCGAGCGAGGCAGCGTGAATTGAAACGAGTTCCAAAACCGCTCCTGGTGCTGGCCGCGGGCCTTCTTCTGGCCCTCCAGGCGGGCAGCGGTTATCCGCAGACCGCGGGCGGCGCCTCGCCGGCGACGGGCCAGGGTGCAGGCCAGGGTTTAAGCCAGGCAAACGGCCAACCGGATCAGATTACTCTCAATTTTCAGGACGTCGATATCCGGGCTCTGATCAACACCGTGTCCGAGGTCACCGGCAAGAACTTCATCGTCGACCCGCGCGTCAAGGGGCAGGTGACGCTGGTATCCGGCACTCCCCTGGATGCCGACCAGATCTACCATGTGTTTCTCTCGGTGTTGGAAGTGCACAACTTCTCCGCGGTGCCGGCCGGCGCCGTAATCAAGATCGTTCCCAACAATATCGTCAAGCAAGAGCCGACCCCCACGGCTTACAGCGAACCGACGACCGGCGACGACGAGCAAATCACCCAGGTGTACAAGCTCAAACATGCCTCGGTGGAGAACCTGGTGCCTATCCTGCGGCCGCTGCTTCCGCCGACCAGCCACTTCGCGGCCCACGCGCCTTCCAATACCCTGGTGTTCACTGACACCCGCGCCAACGTGCGGCGCATCCTGGACATCATCTCCAGGATCGACGTGCCGGACCGCCGTTCCAACGTCCGGGTGGTTTACCTGGAGCACGCCAGGGCCACGGAGCTCGCCACCGTGCTGTCACAGCTCGCCAGCAATTTCGATACCCGTCAAGGCGGCGACGCAGCAGGAGCCAGTCAGATCACCGTCCAGGCCGACGACGCGACGAACTCGCTCATCATCAATGCGCCCGACAGCGAGTATCGGCTGCTGCAGGCGGTTGTGGACCAGCTCGATATCGAGCGTCCGATCCAGCGGGACATTCACGTGATGTACCTCAAGTACGCCAAGGCCACCGACCTCGTCGATATCCTCAATCAGGTGAGCGAGAACCTCGAGAAAACCGAGGCCGGCAAGACGAGCACCCAGAAGATCACGGTGCAGGCCGACGACAGTTCCAATGCCCTGGTCGTGTTCGCGCGGCCCAAGGACTTTCGGAGCATCGAAGCGGTGGTCAAGCAGCTCGACATCAAGCGCAAGCAGGTCTTCGTGGAAGCCATCATCGCGGAAGTGTCGTTCAACAAGGCCGCGGACCTCGGCATCGAATGGCAGGCGAATACCAACAACATCACCGCCGGCGGCTCCGGGACCGGCAGCACCAGCTTCACTGACATCACCGGTGGGCTCACTCTCGGCTTCATCAACAACTTCATCGTCAACCCGGCGGGCGCGGTGGTGCCGGACCTGCAGGTGATCCTGCGCGCGCTGCGGACGGACTCTCATACCAATATCCTTTCCACACCGAACCTGCTGACGCTGGACAACGAGGAGGCGGAGATCGTGGTGGGGCAGGAAGTGCCCTTCGTGACGGGACAGTTTACGACCCCGGTGACGAATTCCGGGACCACGACAGGAACCGGTACCACCACCAACAACAACAATAATATCGTAACCCCGTTTCAGACCATCGAGCGAAAGGATGTGGGCTTGACCCTGAAGGTCACGCCGCAAATCAATGCGGGCAATACGATCACCATGAAGATCGAGCAGGAGATCTCCAACGTGAGCCCGACCACGGTGCAGGGTGCGTCCGACCTGGTCACCGATGAGCGCCGCATTCACGCCACGGTGCAGGTGGACAGCGGGCAGATCGTCGTTATCGGCGGCCTGATCCGGGACGATGTTCTCGATACCGTGGAGTGGGTCCCGGTGCTCGGGCGAATCCCCATAATCGGCGAGCTCTTCAAGCGCAGGAAGAAGACGGCGGTGAAGACCAATCTGATGGTGTTCCTGCGGCCCAAGATCGTCGAGGATGGCGGCGCCCTGGCGGAATCGACCCGCAGGAAATACGAGTACATGCAACGGCTTTCCGAAGGCAGCCAGCCGGGCACCCGGAACATCATTCATCGCCAAAAACCTCCGAAGCTGCCGGACATCAAGGATTGGAAGAACCCCGATGCCAACCTGGAGCCCGAGATCGTTCCCGAGGGCCCCAAGATGCTGCCGTGACCATGGCCACGGCGCCGGAGTCCTCGCTGGGTGAGGCCGGACGCGACACCCGCCGCTGGCTGGACGCACTGGACGAGTCCTGCGCCGCCGGGCTGCCATACGCGTTTTCCAAGCGCCACGGTGTTCTGGTGGCATACGACGCCGAGGACGGGCACCACGCCCTGTGCACCGGGCGGCCCAACCTGTCGCTGGTCACCGAGATCAAGCGCCAGCTCGGCGGCGGTGCCGTGACCTTTCACCGCGTGGACCAGCCCACCTTCGACCGCGCCCTCCGCCAGGCCTACGAGAAGGGGGAGTCGGAGGCGACGCAGGCGGTGGACGATCTCGGCGGTGAGCTGGACCTGGAGCGCTTGGCCCACGAGATCCCGGAGACCACCGACCTGTTGGAAGCCACGGATGACGCGCCAATCATCCGGCTGATCAACGCTCTGCTCAGCCAGGCCATTCGCGAGAATGCGTCGGACATCCACCTGGAGGCCTTCGAGGACCGGTCCATCGTGCGGTTCCGTGTCGACGGTCTGCTGCGGGACATCGTCGAGCCCCAGCGCGCCATTCACGGCGCCCTGGTATCCAGGCTCAAGGTCATGTCGAAGCTCGATATCGCCGAAAAGCGGCTGCCCCAGGATGGGCGCATCTCGCTTCGGGTGGCGGACCACGCGGTGGACGTGCGGGTGTCGACCCTGCCCACGCAGCACGGCGAACGCGTCGTGCTGCGGCTGTTGGACAAGGAGGCTTCGCGCCTGAACATCGAGTCGCTGGGGATGGGCGAGCGCGTCCGGGATGGATTCGATCGCCTCATTCACCAGCCCCACGGCATTGTGCTGGTCACCGGACCCACCGGCTCAGGCAAGACCACCACCCTTTACTCGGGTCTTCTGCGCCTGGACCGCCGCCGTCTGAACATACTGACGGTCGAGGATCCGATCGAATACGATCTGGGCGGGGTAGGCCAGACTCAAGTCAACCTGCGTGCCGGCCTCACCTTCGCGCGGGGGCTGAGATCCATTCTGCGCCAGGACCCGGACGTGGTGCTGATAGGGGAGATCCGCGACCTGGAAACCGCCCAGATCGCGGTGCAGGCGAGCCTCACCGGCCACCTGGTGTTGTCCACCTTGCATACCAACACCGCCATTGGCGCCGTCACGCGTCTCGTGGACATGGGCGTCGAATCGTTCCTCATTGCTTCCAGCCTGGCGGGCATGCTGGCCCAGCGACTGGTGCGCAAGCTGTGTCGGACCTGTGCCCGGGAATACCAGCCGGACCAAAGTGAACGGGACCTCCTGGGGCTCGCCCCGGAGCAGGAGGTGAGGCTGTTCAAGCCGGAGGGATGCTCGCTGTGCGATCACACAGGGTATCGCGGCCGCACCGGCATCTATGAATTGATCGTAGTGGACGATGCCCTGAGGAGCATGATTCACGACGAGCGATCCGAAGCGGAGATGCTCAAACACGCGCGGCAGCACAGCGAAAGCGTGGCCCGCAACGGCTTCCAGAGAGTCTTGTCCGGTGAAACCAGCCTGGAAGAAGTCCTGCGCGTCACCATGGAAGGCTGAATAACAATGGGGTCAGGCCGCGCATTGTTACATCCGGTTGTCGGACACCCGCGATTGTTGATGCTGTGGATGGTCTTTGCGCCGAGCGGCCGGCCGTGCTTGCTTGACGATGTAACAATGCGCGGCCTGACCCCGTTCTAACATGGGAGCATATGAGTACCAGGCGCTGGACCCCAGGGGCCGCACTCGCAAGGGGGTCTCCCAGGGCGATTCGGCGCGCCACGTGCGCGCACTGCTCCGGGAGCAGGGGCTGGTGCCGCTGTCGGTTACCGGGGTCCAGGAGGAACGTACGCGTATCGGCGCCGGCTCGTCGTCCGCCCGGAGACGGCGCGCGCGGATCTCCAACAACGAGCTGGCCGTCATTACCCGTCAGTTCGCGACCCTGCTGGCGTCAGGGCTGACCGTCGAGGAAACGCTCTCGGCGCTGGTGAACCAGGCCGAAGGACACCAGGTCAAGTCGGTGCTGAGCGGCATACGGGGCCAGGTCGTGGAGGGGCGCTCGTTGGCGGACTCGATCTCCGGCTACCCGCGCTCCTTTCCGGAGATTTACCAGGCTGCGGTGGCGGCGGGCGAGCAATCCGGCAGCCTGGCCCTGGTGCTCGACAGGCTCGCGGACTTCGTGGAGAACCGGCAGGTGCTGAAACAACGGGTCTCCATCGCGTTGATCTATCCTGTCATTCTGACCCTGGTATCGATAGCTATCGTGGTGGGGTTGCTGACCTACGTGGTACCCAAGGTGGTGCAGGTATTCGAAAATTCCGGGCAGGCGCTGCCGGTGTTGACACGGGTGCTGATCGCCATCGGAGATTTCCTGCAGCAATACGGCGTGTGGATACTTGGCGGGGGGATCGTGGCGGCCGTGACCCTGGGCCTGATCTTCCGTCTCGAGAAGCCCAGATTCCGTTTGCACCAGATGATACTCGGGCTGCCCGGGCTGCGCCGGCTGTCGCGGGGCTTGAACACGGCACGCATGGCGCGCACCCTGGCGATCATGGTGAACAGCGGGGTGCCGCTGCTGACGTCCATGCGGGCGGCCGAGGGGGTGGTCTCCAATGTGGTCTTGAAGGCCAACATGAACGAGGCCGCCGCAGAGGTGGCCGAGGGGGTGAGCATCAACCGGGCGCTGGCGCGGCGCGGAAACTTTCCCCCGCTGCTTATCCAGATGGTGGCGAGCGGCGAGGCAAGCGGACAGCTGGGAGAGATGCTGGAGAAAGCGGCGACGGTCATGGAGCGGGAGCTGGAAGCACGGGTTGCGGTCCTGGTGGGCTTGTTCGAGCCCTTCATGATTCTGTTCATGGGAGGGGTGGTGTTGATGATCGTGCTGGCGATCCTGCTGCCCATATTCGATCTGAATCAGTTGATTCGATGAGGTGTTGAGTTGAGGCGTCAAAAAGGTTTTACCCTGATAGAAATGATGGTGGTGGTGGCGATCATCGGACTGCTCGCGACGCTGATCCTGCCGCGGGTGCTGGGGCGGCAGGAGCAGGCGCAGATTGAGAAGGCAAGGGCGGACATCCAGGCGCTGTCGAGCGCCTTGAAGCTCTACAAGCTCGACAATTTCAACTTTCCCAGCACCCAGCAGGGACTGGATTCACTGCGCAGCAAACCGGGCGGCGATCCGCCGGCCAACAACTGGAAGCAAGGCGGCTACATCGAACGCCTGCCCAAGGACCCTTGGGGCAACGACTACCAATACCTCAGCCCCGGCCAGCACGGCGACTACGATATCTGGTCCTATGGCTCCGACGGCAAGCCGGGGGGCCAGGGCAGCGCCGCCGACATCGGCAACTGGGATCCGAATGAGACAACCGGTTGACCGCACGGCGCGGTCCAGTGCGAAGACCCTTACCCCAACCCTCTCCCAGAGGAAGAGGGAGCCCGGTCCGAGAGACCGGACCACTGCCAGGAGCAACACCAGGACCAGGACCCGGACTTCGCCAACCGCGGGGTTGTCGGTAGACGCCTGCGAGGAGACAAGCGTAAGGGTCTGTTCGGGTCGTTCCAGTCGGTCGAAGACTGCCGCACTGCCATTCGCTTCGAAGCGGCTAAACAACGGAGGGTCCGCGCTCCCGCGGGCGGGAATGGGCGAACACACCCCGCGTCGTGCCCAGCACGGATTCACCCTCCTGGAAATCATGGTGGTTCTTGCCCTCATCGCCATCAGCGTAACGTTCGTGGTGCTGAACCTGCAGCGCGATACAGACGGGGTCGCGGAATTGGAAGCCAGGCGTTTTGCGGGTCTGATCGAGCAGGCACGGAACGAAAGCATCCTCTCCGGGCGTCCCTACGCGGTAAAGGTGGATACGGACCGCAAGACCTACACTTTTCTGGAGCACCAGAAGGAATGGTCGGCGGTAAAAGGCGACGACGTGTTCCGCCCCCGCAGCTTCCCACAGGACCTGAATGTCTCTTTGGAAACCACGGGCAGTCCCGGCACGGGAGACCTGCTGGTGATCGAAGGCCTGGGAGAGATCACCCCTTTCGTCCTTACCATCCGGGGCAAGTCCCGCCTGTACAAGGTAAGCATCGACGAAGGCCAGAACGTGATCGTCTCCAGCGCGCCCAATGAAACATAGCCGCGGTTTCACGCTCCTCGAGATCATTATCGCGCTGGCTATCGCGGCGCTGGCTATCACTGCCGTGGCCAAAGCGACCGGGAGCGCGGCGACGGTCGCCGGGGAGACGGAAGAACGCATGCTGGCGGTATGGGCGGCGAGCAACCGGCTTTCGGAGTTGAGGATCACCCGGGCATGGCCCGCGCCCGGTAATTCAGAGGCCACCAGCACCATGGGCGGCCGCACCTGGTATCTCGCACAGACTGTCAGCGACACGGACAACCCGGACGTCCGGCGCGTGGATGTCAGTGTTTTCACCGATGTCCGGCACAGCGCGCGTGAGTACCAGGCCTTCGGCTATGTGGCCCGCTACCAGCCTGAGGAGGAAAGCCAGAGCGGGACGCAGGGCGGGACCCAGAACGACGGCAACGGCGGTTCCAGCGGCACCAACCCGGACAACGGGCAGGGCACCGGGGCGGGCGACGCGACCCCGACTCCGGGGCAGACGCCGGAGCCGTCCGGCCAGTCCGGCAATGGCGGGAATGGCTGATGAGGGTCAGGCGCTTCGCGCGGGTCGCCAGGCTTCCGTTCCCCAGTCGCGGCTTCACGCTGCTGGAAATGGTCGTGGCCATTGCCATATTCGCAGTGATCGCGGCGATCAGCTACGGCGCCCTGGACAATTTCCTGCAAGCCAAGGCCCACATCGATCGGGAGACCGATCAGGCGAAGGCTTTGCAGACCATGTTCGTGTTGCTGGAACAGGACCTGCGCTACGCCGTGAACCGATCGGTGCGAAACGGCTACGGCGACGTGGAGCCGGCATTTGTCGGCGCCCCGGGGGATGCGCTGGCAGCGGGGGAGCGCTTGCGCCTGACCACCATCCGTCCGGCACCGGAAGGCATTGGCGTGCCGCAGCTCCTGCGCGTGGCCTGGCGGCTCAACAACGGGGAGCTTTCCCGAGTCACCTGGCAAGTGCTGGACCGAGATATCGACAGCAGCGAGCGCCGGCGGCGGCTGCTGGAGAACGTGGAGGACATCGCTTTCACGTTCTACAGCTACGACGGCGAGCAGAAGCTCGCCACCACCAATGACTGGAGCAGCGCCACAACGCTGCCGGTCGGGGTGGAAGTGACCGTGCTCATGCAGGGGCGTCCGGCTTACCGGCGGGTGTTCGAGGTGATCGGCGGATGATCGCTGCATCAGCCTCGGCGAAGTACTCGAGGGGTGTCGCCCTGTTGACGGTAATGTTCATCATGACGCTCTTGACGACGCTGGTGGTGTACCTGGTCGAAGACGAATACCTGTCCATCCGCCGCGTCTCCAATCAGCAGGAATCCGAGCAGGGCTTCGACATCGCCGTGTATTCGGAGCAGTGGGCCTGCAAGGAGCTGGAGCAGGACGCGAAAGACAGCCAGACGGACTACATCGGTGAGAAGTGGAGCACCGAGTCGCCGGCGTTGCTGCCGACCGACACCGCCAAGCTCCAGACTTCGATCGAGGATCTGCAGGGCAGGTTCAATCTCAATAACCTGGCAGCCGGGCGGGATGGCGTCTGGTACCCGGCGTTCCAGCGACTACTGGCTGAACTCGACCTCGATCCGGGCCTGGCCGACGCCGTCGTCGACTGGGTCGACGCGGATATCGATGTCAGTGGCCATGACGGGGCCGAGGACGCCGAGTACCTGCTCAAGCAGCCATCCTATCGCGCCGCCAACCGCCTCATGGCGGGCACGGGGGAGTTGGCCTGGATCCAGGGCATGACGCCGGAAGCGGTGCAGGCTCTAGCGCCCTTTGTCACGGCGCTTCCCGCGACCGGCGTGCCCATCAACATCAATACCGCGCCGCCTGAATTGATTCGTATCCTCACACAGAACATACTCGACCAGGGTAGCGCCGCGTCGCTCGTCGAGGGCCGCGGCGAAAAAGGCTACAAGAATGTGGACGAGTTTCTGGTCCGCACCGAGCTGGCCGGCCATAGCGAGGAAGTTGCGCCTTTGATCTCCGTGAGCAGCCACTATTTTCAAGTGCACAGCCGGGTCGACTACGGCCGCTACGCGACCGTGCTCTACAGCGTTGTCGAGCGCAAAGCGGGAACCGGACGCACGACGGTCATTCAACGGCGCCGGGGGGTCTCGTGATTCTGTACTTCTCACTGGAGCCGCCGCACCGCTGGGTCATCGTCGACCGCAGGAACCGGGTGCTGGAGGACGGCGTGGCCGAGGCCCTGGATCACATCCCGGTGCGGCATCGCCACCTCACGCGCCGGGTTGGGGTCGTCCGGGGGGAGCTGGTGACGATGCGTTCCCTGCGCATTCCGGCAAGGAGCCGGGCCAAGGCGGCCACCGCCGTTCCCTATATGTTGGAGGAGTCCGTGGCCAGCAATGTCGACGAGCTGCGGTTCCGTCTCCTGCAATGGGTGCGGGGCGGTGTATCCAAGGTAGCGGTCATGTCCCGCGACGTGGCGGCGCAGTGGAGCCGGCGGCTGAGCGAGTTTCCCGAACGCACCGACGCGCTGATACCGGATTACCTTTTGCTGCCGCGCCATACGGAGGGACGCTGCACCGTTGCGGCGGACGGCGAGGGCCGTCTCATCATTCGCAGCGGCGACCTGGACGGCCTGGTCATCAACGAACAGGAACTGGACTTGTGGTGGGAGGAGATGGCCGATCCCGGACTGGCGGTGGCCGTCAACAATGCCGAGCATGCCCGCCGCCTCGTGGAGCTGGGAGGGTCCATGGTCCACGAGTGGCGCATCGGCCGCCATTTCCCGGAGTGGCTGCAGCACGGTCACCAGGTGCCGGACAATGTGGATCTACTGCCCGGCGGCCGGGATGCCGCCGACACCGAGGCGTCCCGGAGATGGATGAAGGTTGCGGGGGTACTGTTCGGACTGGCGCTTCTGATCCGGCTGGGGGTGGACGGCTACGACTATGTCAGACTCTCCGCCAGGGACAAGCAGCTGAATAATCAGATAGCGGCAACCCTGCAGAACGCGTTTCCCGACATCACCCGAGTGGTCAAGCCCAGGGCGCAGATGGAGCAGCGTATTGCGGGTCTTAAGGGGCGCGCCACGGGCAGTGGCTTCCTGGCTCTGTTGTCGGTGGTGTCCAGGGCGGCGCCCGCCGTCCACGCCAGGGTCGAGGAGATCTCGTACCGCGACGCCACCTTGCTGGTGACCTGCCGCACCAGCGATTTCGGGGCCCTCGACCGGCTCCGGCAACAGCTCGCGGACGACGGTCGCGTGACGGTGGACCTGGTCTCGTCGGGCTCGCTGGAAGACAGTGTCAGCGGCAGATTCAGACTCGCACTGAAAGGTTAAAATGGGGTCAGGCCGCGCATTGTTACATCGTCAACGTTCCAGGAGCGGTACGCCGTTCAAGACGCCGCTGAGGATTCGACAGACAGTGAAATGTTCCTCCGGATGTAACAATGCGCGGCCTGACCCCAGGTTTATTTGATGAATGCACTTACTGAAAGACTGACGGGCCTGAGTACGCGCGAGCAGGTCGTGCTGGTGGGCGGCGGCGTCCTGGCGCTGGTCGTCGTGCTGTACACGCTGGCCTGGCGGCCCTGGCAGGAGGAGCTGAACCGGCTTCGCATCCAGGTGCCCGAAGAGGAACAGACGCTGGCCTGGATGCGGACGCAGGCCGCGCAGGTGGATTCCCTGACGAAGAGTTCGAATACTGCGGCCGAGCAGACGGGATTGCCTCTGCTGACCCTGGTCGAGCGCAGCGCCAACGAAGTCGAGATCCGCAAAGCCATCACCCGAATGAGCCCGGGGGACAAGGACAACCAGGTGCGTGTGTGGATGGACAAGGCGGACTTCGATCTCTGGCTGCGCTGGCTGAAGGCTTTGCAGGCAGCAGGAATCGAAGTCGCGGACGCCAACATCGATCGCGCCTCGGAGAACAAGGTCAACATACGGGCGACGTTGCAGCGTTGAGGTCCTCGACTTCCGATATGGCGGTTCTGGCGCCGCGAGCGATCAGCGAGTCGCCGCTCCCGCGGCGCTGGATGAAGCGCGGGCAATTCGTGGACCTGGCAGGATTGGACGACGCCGGACTGCTTGCCCGTGCCTTCGACATCGAGGGCACGGCTCTGCCGGCGGCCCCGCTTCACTATCTCGGTATAAGCGGCCGGAAACCCACAGGCTATTGCATGTTCGCGTACCCGGTGCACCTGCATCCGCGTCGCGAGCAACTGATACTGATGGCGGGTCCGGATTTCGAGCCGCGGGAAGACGAGGCGGAACGGCTGATCGCCGATCTCGAAGCCCAGTTCGAGGCGTTTCGAATTGAGCGAACGTCCGACGGCATGTGGTTTGTGTTTCTCGACCAGGACCCAAAGCTGGAAACCACACCGCTCGACGAAGTGTTGGGTGAGAACATCAATGATTATCTGCCGCGCGGAGGCGATGCCATGGATTGGCACAAGATCATGAACGAGCTGCAAATGGTGCTTTTCGATTCGGAGGTCAATCAGCAGCGGGAGGCCACCGGAGAGCCGACCCTCAACAGCCTCTGGTTCTGGGGCGGGGGACGTGTGCCCGAGATCCCTCCCTCCCGGTGGACACGCCTGGTCAGCAACGATCCGGTGGCCCTGGGCATGGGTCGATGCGCCGAGCTGGAGGTATGGCCGTCGTCGGACTCCACGCCGGAGGCGGTGGAAGTCACCGCCCCCGGCACCTTGTGGATACACACCGCCGGGGAGGGTCGCCAGGAGCAGGCTCAGTTCCCCTCGGAACGCCAGTGGAAAGCCCTGCGCCATGCGCTCCACCAGGCCGAGATCGACGGCCTGCTGCTGATGGAGCCGGGTAGCGGCGAGTTGCGTATCGAAGCCCGCGGCAGCGGATTCCGGTGGCCATGGCGGTGACCACAGGTGAGTCGCTGCCGGTCGAGTTGAGGCGCCGGGACGTGGGTCCGGCACGCCTGTCCAATCTGCCCGCCTGGCTGACAAGAGTGTACGCGGGGCGGCATGTCTCCGGTGATCGGGACCTCGACTATGCCCTCAAGGGTCTCGCCAGGCCCGGGGACCTGTCCGGCCTCGACGAGGCGCTGACTATCCTGGAGGAGGCGTTGGCCGCCGACGCCCGTATTACCTTCGTCGGAGACTTCGATGCCGACGGTGCCACGAGCTGCGCTCTGGGGGTGGATGCCCTGCGGCGGATGGGGGCCTCGCAGGTCGATTATCTGGTGCCTAATCGTTTCGAGTTCGGCTATGGTTTGTCGCCCGAAATCGTCGGCGTGGCGGCCACCGGCCAGCCGGATGTCCTGATCACCGTGGATAACGGCATCGGCAGCCACGCAGGCGTGCTGGCCGCCCAGCAGCTCGGTATCACCACCATCATTACCGACCACCATCTGCCCGGCGAATCCCTGCCCCAGGCCGACGCTATCGTGAACCCGAATCTGCGCGGAGATTCCTTTCCCAGCAAGTGCCTGGCGGGAGTCGGGGTGATCTTCTACGTCATGCTGGCTTTGCGCGGCCGCCTCCGGGACGCGGGCTGGTTCAAGGACACGGGCGTCACTGAGCCGAATCTGGCCGAATACCTGGACCTGGTCGCGCTGGGGACCGTTGCCGATATGGTGCGCCTGGACCGGAACAATCGAATCCTCGTTGCACAGGGGCTGGCACGGATTCGAAGCGGCAAGTCCCGCCCCGGAATCATGGCGTTGCTCGATGTGGCCGGGAGGGACCCGGCGCATCTGAGCAGCCGCGACCTGGGCTTTGCCGTGGCGCCGCGATTGAATGCCGCGGGCCGGCTGGAGGACATGACGGTCGGCATCGAGTGCCTGCTGACAAGCGACCGGGAACGCGCCAGAACCCTGGCCGCGGAGCTGGACGAGATCAACCGCAAGCGCCGGGAAATCCAGTCCGACATGGTCGCCCAGGCCGAAGCCCTGGTTTCCGCGCTGAGTCTGGACACCGCGCCCAACGGCATCGCCTTGTTCGATGAATCCTGGCACCAGGGCCTGGTGGGCCTCATCGCCAGTCGCGTAACCGAGCTCACCCGGCGGCCGGCCATCGCTTTCGCCCCGGCCTCGGAATCCGAGCTCAAGGGCTCGGCGCGATCCATCAGCGGGGTACATATCCGCGATGTCCTTGCAGCCATCGCCGTGGAGAACGGCGATCTCATCGACCGGTTCGGCGGCCATGCCATGGCGGCGGGGCTCAGTATCCGGCCGGAACATCTCGACGCTTTCAAACGCGCCTTCGACCAGGCCGTCGGCCGAATGGGCGGTGACGCCCTGAGCCGGACGCGGGTGGTGTACAGCGACGGTGCGCTGGACGAGGGGGACCTTAGCCTCGACAGCGCAAAGCTGCTCCAGCAACATGGGCCCTGGGGTGAGGGGTTTCCGGAGCCGCTGTTTGACGATACATTCGAGGTGCTGGAGCGCGCCACCGTGGGCAGAGGCTTCGTGCGCTACAAGCTGCGCAAGCCGGGCGGCGACAGGGTCGTCACCGGTATCTGCTTCAACCCCCCCGCCGAGGAAACCGCCGGTGATCCGCGACGGGAGATCCATGCCGCCTATCGCCTGGGATTGAACGACTACGGCGGCAGGCTATCGGTACAATTGATCCTCGAGCACATTTTTCAAGCTTCGTAAGCGAATTCGAACATGCATGCATTCGACGCCGACAAGACATCCCGATTGAATACCGGGCGGCTCGAGGACTTCGTGGGCAATACGCCCCTGGTGGAATTGCAGAGGCTTCCCGGAAAAACCGGTAATCGAGTCCTGGCGAAGCTCGAAGGGAACAATCCGGCCGGCTCGGTGAAGGATCGGCCGGCACTGAACATGATCGCCCGCGCCGAGGAGCGGGGAAGGATACGCCCCGGAGACACCCTCATCGAAGCCACCAGCGGCAACACGGGGATCGCGCTCGCCATGGCAGCGGCGATGCGCGGCTTCCGCATGGTGCTCATCATGCCGGAGCACATGAGCGCGGAACGGCGGTCGGTGATGAAGGCTTTCGGGGCGGAGATCATCAGCGTCTCCAAGGAGGGCGGCATGGAGGAAGCACGGGATCTCGCACTGGCGATGCAGGACAAGGGTGAAGGCGTGGTCCTGGACCAGTTTGCCAATCCCGACAACTGGGAAGCCCACTATCGCGGCACCGGACCCGAGATCTGGCGCGACACGGCGGGGACCATCACGCATTTCGTGAGCTCCATGGGCACGACCGGGACGATCATGGGCTGCTCTCGCTACCTCAAGGAAACCAGCGACTCGGTGCAAATCGTCGGCGTGCAGCCAATAGAAGGAGACTCGATACCGGGTATCCGCCGCTGGCCCGAGGCGTACCTGCCCAAGATCTACGATCCGCAGCGAGTCGATCGAATCATCGACGTATCGGAGAAAGAGGCCGAGGACATGATGCGTCGCATGGCAAGGGAGGAGGGGATCTTCTGCGGAGTATCGTCGGGCGGCGCCATGTGCGCGGCCCTGGCTCTATCCCGGGAGTTGGACAACGCGGTCATCGTCACCATCGTCTGTGACCGCGGTGATCGCTATATCTCCACCGGTGTCTTCCCTGCTTGAATAGATCGGGGTCCAAATAGATTGGGGTCAGGCCGCGCATTGTTACATCCAACACAACACTCTGAATAGAACGGGGTCAGGCCGCGCATTGTTACATCCAACACAACACTCTGCGGTGCATCAACACGGGAACGGTCTGATTGCACTCGGCGTCTTCCCTGCACCTTGATGATGTAACAATGCGCGGCCTGACCCCAGACTAGACCCCATGACCCCATACTAGACCCCATGAATATTCTTGCATTTGATATCGAGACCATCCCTGACGTTGACGGGGGACGGAAGCTCTACGACCTGGATGACCTGAGCGATTCGGACGTCGCAGAGATCATGTTCACCAAACGTCGGCAGCAGACCGACAGCGAGTTCCTGCCGGCGCACCTGCAGCGCGTGGCGGCCATCTCGACGGTCCTGCGCACCGGCGAGCAGTGCAAGGTGTGGTCCCTTGGAAGCGCCGATTCCAGCGAGCGGGAATTGATCGAGCGGTTCTTCGACGGCATTGAACGCTACACTCCGACGCTGGTTACCTGGAATGGCAGCGGTTTCGACCTGCCGGTGCTGCATCACCGGGCCCTGATCCACGGTATAGCCGCCAGGCGCTACTGGGACAGCGGCGATGACGACCGCGAGTTCAGGTGGAACAACTACCTGAACCGGTTCCACTCCCGCCATACGGACCTCATGGACGTGCTGTCCGGCTATCAGCCGCGCGGATTCGCCCCGTTGGACCAGATGGCGGTGCTGTGCGGTCTGCCCGGGAAAATGGGTATGGACGGCTCCAAGGTCTGGAGCGCGTGGTGTGAGGGGCGAATCTCGGATATCCGCAACTACTGTGAGACGGACGCCCTCAATACCTATCTTCTTTACCTGCGTTGGCTGTTGGTCAAGGGAGAGCTCGACGACCAGCGCTTCCAGCGCGAGTGCGACCTGGTGAGAGACTCTCTGGGCGCAGAGGGCGAGGCGCACTTGAAGGAATTTCTGGCCGCCTGGAAGTGAGCAGCCAGGCTCCCCGCACGCTCCCCGAAGCGGTCGTGACCGGGCTGAGCCATGACGGGCGCGGCGTCGGCCGTTACGAGGGCCAGGTCGTGTTCATCGACAATGCGCTGCCCGGTGAACGGGTCCGGTTCCATCCCGGGAAGAAGCGTCGCAAGGTGCTCAGCGCCACGGTCGATGCGATACTGGAACCGTCGCCCGACCGGGTTACACCGGAGTGCCGTTATTTCGGCACCTGCGGCGGCTGCGCGCTGCAGCATCTGTCGCCCCCGTCCCAGCTTGCGCACAAGCACCGCCAGCTGGTCGACAACCTGGAACGCCTGGCGAAGGTGGAAGCCGACGAGTATCTGGCGCCGGTGGAGGCCTCGCCCTGGCACTACCGGCGCAAAGCCCGGCTCGGTATCCGCTACGTGCCCAAGAAGGGCGGCATTCTGGTGGGCTTCCGTGAGCGCCACAAGAGCTATATCACGTCGCTGGCCGCATGCCTGGTCCTGGAGCGTCGCTTGTCGGATCTGCTGCCGGACCTGCACGACCTGGTGGCGGGATTGTCCTGCTTTGATCGCATTCCACAGATAGAAGTCGCCGCCGGCGACAACGCGGCGGCGCTGGTATTCCGCCATCTCGTCCCGCTGACGGATGCGGACCGCGAGCGGCTGGTCCGCTTCGGCAAGGAGCACGACGTGTGGATACTTCTGCAACCGGCGGGTCTGGAAAGCATCGGTGCACTGTGGCCCGAGGACCCCGGTCTTCTTTACTACGGGATCGACGGTGATATCCGCATCGGCTTCGGTCCCGCCGATTTCGTTCAGGTCAACGGCGAGCAGAACGCGAAACTGGTGCAGCAGGCGCTCGACCTGCTTCAGCCGGGACCGGACGACGCCGTGCTGGATATGTTCTGCGGAGTAGGCAACTTCACCCTGCCCTTGGCGAGACGCGCCGGCCGGATCACCGCAGTCGAAGGCGATGCCCGGCTGGTGCAGCGCGCAAGGGACAACGCCCGCGCGAACGGGTTCGACAACGTGGAAACGCTGGTGAGCGACCTCTACGCCGAAGAGCTCGCCGGGCGCTGGATCGATTCGTCGTTCAGCTGCATGCTGCTGGACCCGCCGAGGTCGGGCGCTTTGGAAGTGGTAAAACGGATCGCCGATATCTCTCCGCAGCGCATCCTGTACATCTCGTGTAATCCGGCGACCCTGGCCCGGGATGCCGAGATCCTGGTCCGGAAGCACGGCTATTGCCTGCGCCGCGCCGGCGTCGTCGACATGTTTCCCCACACCGCCCACGTCGAGTCGATCGCCCTGTTCGACCTTTAAGCCGGCATTCCACGCCAATATCGGCAATCGCGGCTGACATCAACTGCTGCCGGCAATCTGCCGCAGTTCCTCCATCCAAGGAGGTCGAAGCTGCGAGCAGGCTCTAAAGGTCTACTGCTGCGGGTTGCGTTGTCCGGCGGAGGACGACCCCCCGGTAGAGGGCGATCCCCCGGTAGAGGACGACCCCCCGGTAGAGGATGAACCCCCGGCAGAGGATGAGCCCCCGCTAGAGGAAGAGCCCCCGGTAGAGGAAGAGCCCCCGGTAGAGGAGGAGCCCCCGGCGGAGGACGAGCCCCCGGCGGAGGAATCCGAGGTCTTCGGCTTCCGGCCGCGGTTCTGGCCGCCCCGGCGACCACCGCCGCGACCCGAGCCGCCGCCGCTTCGCCCTCGACCGCGGCCGCCACCACCGCCACTGTTGCTGCCGCCGCCACTGTTGCTGCTGCCGCCGCCGCTGCTACCGCCGCCACCGCTTCGGGCGCGCTGCTGGTTTTGAGATCGGCCGCGTTGGTAGTTGCGTCGCTGGCCATTGCTGCGGGGCTTGCTGGTTCCCGAGTCGGCTGGCTGCTGATCGCCACTCTCGGTCCCGGTGTCCTTCTGGCCCGACTCTGAGGGCGCATCGCCGCGACCAAACAAGGACCTCACGATGCGTTTGACGACGCCGCCGCTCTCAACCGCGGGTTCGGATTTCGTTTCCGTCTGGCGACGTGCCGAAGGCGGAGCGCCGGCGGTGACCTGCTCGGGGCCGACGGCCGCCACTTCCATCCGCCGCTTGGTGAAATAAGCACCCTCGTCCTGGTCGTCCTCTTCCTTCTCCCGCTCGATCTGGTAGCTCTGCATACCCTGAAATTCCGTGAGGTCTTCCCCGCGCAGGCGCCTGATCCGGAAATGCGGCGACTCGAGATCCTTGGAGGGGATGATGGTCACCGAATTGCCGAGCCGGGTCTCCAGGGAATGGATCTCGCTGCGCTTCTCGTTGAGCAGGTAGGTGGCGATGTCGATCGACAGGTGGGCATGAATAGCCTCCGTATTCTCCTTCAGCGCCTCCTCCTCGAGGATGCGAAGGATATGCAGGGCCGATGAAGCCACGCCGCGGATATGCCCCGCGCCGTCGCAGCGCGGGCAAGTGATGTAGTTGGCCTCGCCGATGGAGGCCCGCAGCCGCTGGCGTGACATCTCCAGCAGCCCGAAACGGGAGATACGGCCGGTCTGCACCCGGGCTCGATCCGCCTTCAGCGCGTCCTGGAGACGGCTTTCCACCAGGCGTTGATTCTTGGTGGACGTCATATCAATGAAGTCCACCACGATCAGGCCGCCGATATCGCGGATACGAAGCTGGCGAGCGATCTCGTCCGCCGCCTCCAGGTTGGTCGCCAGGGCCGTTTCCTCGATATCCGCGCCCTTGGTGGCGCGGGCGGAATTGATGTCTATGGTTACCAGGGCCTCGGTATGATCGATGATCACGGCGCCGCCGGAGGGCAGGGTGACGTCGCGGGAGAACACCGCCTCGATCTGGTGCTCGATCTGGAACCGCGAGAACAGGGGCACTGAATCGTGGTACAGCTTGAGCTTGGTCCGGTTGTGGGGCATGACCTGCTCCATGAACCGGCTGGCCCGCTCGTGGATCTCCTCGTCGTCGATCAGGATCTCGGCGAAATCATTGCGCAGGTAGTCACGGATGGCCCGCACCACCAGGTTGGTCTCCTGGTAGACGAGGAACGGGGCCGGGCGCTCGTCGATGGCCTTGCGAATGGCCTCCCAGAGCTGGAGCAGAAAGTCCACGTCCCACTGCAGGTCTTCCAGGGCCTTGCCGATGCCGGCGGTGCGCGCTATCAGAGCATGCTCCGTGGGCACATTGAGCTGGCCCATGAAGTCACGAAGCTCCGCCCGGTTGTCACCCTCGATTCGCCGTGAGATGCCCCCGCCCTTGGGGTTGTTGGGCATCAAGACCATATACCGGCCCGCCAGGCTGATGAAGGTCGTCAAGGCGGCGCCCTTGTTGCCGCGCTCCTCCTTCTCTACCTGCACCGGCAGCTCCTGACCTTCCTTGATGACGTCCTGGATCTTCAGTTGCGCCATCGGGGTCTTGGGAGAGTAATCCTGGAAATAGGTGCGCGAGATCTCCTTGAGGGGCAGGAATCCCTGGCGCTCGGAGCCATAGTCCACGAATGCCGCCTCGAGACTGGGCTCGACGCGGGTAACCTTGCCTTTATAGATGTTTCCCTTCTTTTGGTGATGGACCGAAGACTCGATATCCAGGTCCAGCAACTTCTGTCCGTCAACAATAGCGACGCGCAACTCTTCCGGATGAGTTGCGTTGAATAACATTCTCTTCACGATTCATTCCTCGCGACCCTAGCGCGAGGATGATGAACAATCCGGCGCGACCCAGCTACGGCCGCACCGAGGACACCTCGTAGTCGAGCGGAGCCCATGCGGGTCCCGCTTGCTTATCAGTTGGGTTTCGGTTGGGTCGCCACAACTCCGTGGCAATCAGATCGAATTTCAATCGTTCCCGCCTTGATCTTGCGTCCTCCTGGGCCGGCAAGGCCCATTCTGTTCTATCACCCCTGTCTCTCGGGTCGAGTGTCGTGCGCTGGATGGGTCTCGATCCGCACGCGTTGTTGCTTCGATCCGGTATTATGTATTGACCCTTTAAACGTCTGTTGGCGCCCCGGATATCACTCCCGGCGCCCCGGACCCCGGTCAGGGCGGCAGTGAGCCGCCATCACCTAAAAACTCTTCAACAAAACTCTTCAACGGTTCTAACGGCATGCCCGCCAGCCTGGGCCGCGGGAAGCCGTAACGGCATTGTTGAATAATCACTTCACAAATCACCGTTAAGTTAGAATATATCAAGCAAAAATGGAATGGGCAATTTGACGCAAATCGGCTCCCAGAAGCCATCCGGCCCCACCGGAGTCCGCCACCTTACCGTCTCCCCGGAGCACGCCGGGCAGCGGCTGGACAATTTTCTGCTGCGGGAACTCAAGGGGCTGCCGAAAAGCAGGGTCTACCGCCTGGTTCGCAAGGGCGAGGTACGTGTGAACCTGGGCCGGGTTGCCGCCGGGTACCGCCTGCGCAGCGGCGATACGGTCCGAATTCCACCGGTGCGGCTGGGCCCGGCCGACGATACGCCGCCTCCGGCGGGCCTGGAAACCGGCCCGGTCCTGTTCGAAGACGCCCATCTCCTGGTCCTGGACAAGCCGGCGGGCTTGTCCGTGCACAAGGGCACGGGGGTCCGGGCGGGCGTCATCGAGGTCCTGCGCTCGCAGCGCTCCGAGCTGCCGTTTCTGGAGCTGGTCCACCGCCTGGACCGCGATACCTCCGGCTGCCTGATGCTGGCCAAGAGCCGTGCCGCGCTGACCGGACTGCACGCCGCCCTGCGCCGCGAGACCGGTGAGCCGCCGGTGGTGAAGCGCTACCTTGCCCTGGTCCGGGGACGGCCGGGCGAGGCCCGGATTCGGGTGCGGGCGAGCCTGCGGCGCAACCTGGTCCTGGGCGGAGAACGGATGGTGGCGGTGGCGGAAGACGGTGAGGCGGCCGAATCGATTTTCCGGACCGTACGGCCCGGTCGCCTGTGCTCCCTGGTGGAAATCGAGCTGTTGACGGGCCGCACCCACCAGGCGCGGGTCCATGCCGCCCATATCGGCCACCCGATCGCCGGCGACCGGAAGTACGGCGACCGGGAATTCAACAAGGTCATGCGCGGGGCCGGGCTCAGGCGGCTCGCCCTCCATGCCCACAGCCTGGAATTCATCCACCCCGTGACGGGCGAACCCCGCCGGGTGGAGGCGCCGCCGCCCGCCGTCTTCGACCGTCTGCCCGACGACACCCGATGAGCTATCGATTGGTCGTGTTCGACTGGGACGGCACGCTGATGGACTCGGCGGCCAAGATCGTGAACTGCTTTCGACATGCCGCCGTCGACGCAGGACTGCCCAGTCCGACGCCTGAGCAGGCGCGCCGTATCATCGGGCTGGGACTGCGGGAGGCGCTGGGCGAGCTGTTCCCCGACGCCGACGAGGAAGGCCTGGCGCGGGTCTCGCAGGCATACCGGGACCACTTTCTCGAGCACGACGACACCGCCACGGCCTTGTTCCCGGGTGTAATCGCGGGTCTCGCCGAGTTGAAATCGGAATCCTTCATGCTGGCCATCGCCACCGGCAAGGCGCGCCGGGGATTGGATCGCGTGCTCGAGGAAACCCGGATCCGGGACTTGTTCTCCGCCACACGCTGCGTCGATGAGGCTGTGTCCAAGCCGCACCCCCGGATGTTGCTGGATATACTGGCCGAGACCGGGATCGACGCCCGGGAATCCTTGATGGTGGGGGACACGACGTTCGATATGGCCATGGCGGCGGCGGCCGGCATGGATGCCCTGGCGGTGACTTACGGCGCGCATCCGGTGGGGCGGCTGGTGGCGGAAAACCCCAGGGCCTGCGTGGACGATTTCGGAGAGGTCGTGCGATGGATTCGCTCCAGCTGATCTGCGCCAGCGAGGCGCTGCCCGACGGCGGGTCCGGCATCCGTTTCGAGGTGGAGGAAAAAGGCGCCACGGCGCCGGCATTCGTGGTCCGTTATCGGGGTGAAGTCCGTGCCTACATCAATCGGTGCCCCCACGTGGGCATGGAGCTGGATTTCATGCCGGGGGAGTTTTTCGATCTGTCGGGGGACTCCCTGATTTGCGCCACCCATGCGGCGACCTATGATCCATCCACCGGGCGCTGCACCAGCGGGCCGTGCAACGGCACGGGACTGGAGGCCGTGCGGGTAACCGAGCATGATGGGCGGGTCACCCTCGTCGACCGGGTATTGGCGGCGACCCCCGGCCGCTGACGCCCCTCGATCCGAACGATCGGCATTGCGCAGTCCGGTCGCTTGAGCTACACGTAGTTACATCACATTGGGAAGACTCATGAGCGAACAAACGAACGGCGACGGCCAATCCGTCGAGCGCAACATCCTCGAAGACCTGGCGCGCGAAAACCTGCGCGAGCGAAGGCGCGCCAGACGTTGGGGAATCTTCTTCAAGTCCCTGTTCGGGCTGTATCTGATCGTCGTCACTGTGCTGATCGCCGGCAATGGAATCCCGTCGCGCACCGGACCGCATACCGCGCTGGTGGACCTGGAGGGCACCATCGGGGCCAATTCCGACGCCAATGCCGACACCATCAACGAGGGCCTGCGCGATGCCTTCAAGGCTACGGACTCCAAGGCGGTGATCCTGCGCATCAACAGTCCCGGGGGAAGCCCGGTACAGGCGTCCCAGATCAACGCGGAGATTCACCGGTTGCGCGAGAAATACCCGGACAAGCCGCTGTACGTGGTCGTAACGGATATGTGCGCCTCAGGCGGCTACTATGTCGCAGTGGCGGCCGACCGGATCTACGCCGATCGCGCCAGCATCGTCGGCTCGATCGGGGTGCTGATGGACGGCTTTGGATTCGTCAACGCCATGGACAAGCTCGGTGTCGAGCGGCGGCTGATCACCTCGGGGAAGCACAAGGGAATACTCGATCCGTTCTCGCCCCTCAAACCCTTCGATCGCGAGTACGCCGAGAAACTGCTCGACCAGGTGCACCAGCAATTCATCGATACGGTCAAGGCGGACAGGGGCGAGAAGCTGAGCGACAGCCCCGATATTTTCAGCGGCCTGTTCTGGACCGGGCAGGAAGCCCTGCGCCTCGGGTTGATAGACGAATTCGGCACCGTGGGCTCGGTGGCACGGGACGTGGTGGGCGCCGATACCGTCGTCGACTACACGCCCAAGCAAGACCTCCTGGGACGGGTTACCAAGCAGCTCGGAGTGAGCATTGCCGGTGCCTTGCAGTCGAGCCTGATCTCCGATCATTTTCAGCTCCGGTAGGTCCCCCTCACCCTAACCCTCTCCCCGAGGGGAGAGGGGATTTGGGGACCAACACCCCTCTCTCACCGGTCCCGTTCCTTTTTCCTTTTCTTGCCGCGGCTGAACCTGGACAGCTCGAACCAGGACTTGACGAGGTAGCCCGCGAAGACCGCCACCACGGCGGCCAATATCAGGAGAAAGGTGGTAGCACTCATAGCAGATCAAATCCTTCGTTCTGCAGCATGTCGACCAGCCGGATCAGCGGCAGCCCGATCAGGGCATTCGGGTCCTCGCCCTCGAATCTGCGGAGCAGCGCGATGCCCAGGCCCTCGGCACGCAGGCTCCCGGCGCAACCGTAGGGCTGCTCCTTCTCCAGGTAGCGCTCGACGATATCCCGGTCGACGACCCGGAATTGAACGGAGTAGGGAACAATGTCACTTTGAACCCGTCCACTGTCCGAATCCACCAGTGCCAGCCCGGTGTGGAGCATGACCCACTTCCCCGACGCATCCAGCAGCTGGCGCACCGCCTCGTCGTGCCCGGACGGCTTGCCCACGATCACGCCGTCGTGAACTGCGGCCTGGTCGGAACCGATGACCAGGGTATGGGGGCGTTCTTCGGCGACCGCGCGCGCCTTGGCGACGGCGAGCCGCTCCACGTACTGTGTCACGGGTTCGCCGGACCGTAGTGATTCGTCGACGCCGGGAGAGACCACTTCGAAAGGAATGCCGAGACGCTCCAGGAGCATTCTTCGAAACGGAGACGAAGAGGCGAGCACGAGCCGTCGTGCACTCACCAGCGTCGCGCCTCAGTAGCAGCCCGCCATGCGGGCGCGTTGCTGGACCAGGGCCAGCACGACGTCGATGGTGGGAGCGTCCACGGACACCATGGACCCCATCTCCCGCACCACGGTAAGCAGGGCATCGATCTCCATGCTTCGGCCGCGCTCCAGGTCCTGCAGCATGGATGTCCGGTGGGCGCCGACCGAGGCCGCGCCCTGGATACGCTTGTCCACGTCGACCTTGAACGTCACCCCGAGCTTCTCACCGATCGCCTGGGCCTCGAGCATCATCGCGCGGGCCACGGACCGGGTCCCCGGGTCCCCGGCGATGATATCCAGGGTCGCCGTGGTCAGCGCGGAGATCGGATTGAAGCACAAGTTGCCCCAGAGCTTGACCCAGATCTCGTCGCGGATGTCGCGTACCGGCGCCTTGAGGCCCGCATTGCCGATAACCCGGCTTAAGGCCCGCACCCGCTCGGTCTTGTCGCCGCTGGGCTCGCCGAGTATGAAGCGGTCGCCATAGTGGTGCTCCACGACCCCCGGCGCCGCCAACTCGGCGGCCGGATACACCACGCAGCCGATGGCACGCTCCGGGCCGATGGCCTGCCACTGGCGGCCGTCCGGATCGATACTGTGCAGCGCTTTGTTCTCCCAGGGCCCCGCAAGGCGGTAGAAGTACCACCACGGTATGCCGTTCATGGCGGTGACAACGGCGGTGCGCTCATCCAGCAGCGGCTGCATGGCATCCACGATCTTCGGCGCGGACTGGGCTTTGACTGCAACGATGACGTAGTCCTGCGGTCCCAGGTCCGCGGGTTCGTCGGAAGCGGTGACGGGTATCGTTCGCTCCGTGCCCGCTTCGCGCAGTGTCAGGCCCGATTTGCGCAGCGCCGCGAGATTTTCGCCGCGGGCGACGAAGGAGACTTCAGCGTCGCCGCTCGCCGCCAGCTTGAACCCGAGGTAGCCGCCGATGGCTCCGGTGCCGTAGACGCAGATCTTCAAGAAACCAGTCCCAGTTTTTCCGCCAGTCCGATGCGCTGCAGCTTCCCCGTCGCGCCCTTGGGAATCTCATCCAGGAACACGATTTTCTCGGGCACCTTGAACTTCGCCAGCTGGCGGCCGGCGAATTCCTTGAGCGCCGCTTCGTCGACCTGTTGCCCTTCCTTGAGGACGACCGCGGCGCCCACCTGCTCTCCAAGCTTGGGGTGGGGAATGGCGAAGGCGACCACCTGAGCCACCGCCGGATGCTCCATCAGCACGTCGTCGACCTCCTTGGGCGAAACCTTCTCGCCACCGCGGTTGATGATTTCCTTGAGGCGGCCGGTCACCCGCAGGTAACCTTCTTCGTCCATCACGCCCTGGTCGCCGGTCCGGAACCAGCCGTCGGTCCAGTTTTCCTCGTTGGCCTTGGGATTGTTTTCGTAACCGGCGGTGACGTTGTCGCCGCGGATGACGATCTCTCCCGTCTCACCGGGCTCGAGAAGACCTCCGTTCGTATCCATGACCGCCACCTCGGGGCCGGCAGCGATACCCACGGAACCCGGCTTGCGCGCGGCCGGGGGCAGGGGATTGCTGGTCATTTGATGAGCTGCCTCGGTCATGGCATAGGCCTCGATCACCGGAGCGCGGAAGGTTTCCTCGAGGTCGTGCATCACGGGCACCGGCAACGCCGCCGAGCAGGAACGGACGAACCGCAGGGGATGGGCCTCTATCACCCGGCGCGAGCGGGCCGCCCGCTGCAGCACCGCCTGGTGCATGGTGGGTACCGCCGTGTACCAGGTGGGCCGCGCCTCCTCCAGCCAGCCGAAGAACTTCAGGGCGTTGAATCCAGGGGTGCAGAAAGTGCCGCCCCCGGCGCCCAACGACGCCAGAAGCGCGGCCACCAGTCCATGGATGTGAAACAGAGGCATGACGTTCATGCAGCGGTCGTGGGGTGTCAGGGCCAGGGACGCGCCGATGTTGCGGGCGGATGCCGTCAGGTTGGCATGGCTCAGGGGTACGATCTTGGGACGCGAAGTGGTACCCGAGGTATGAAGAATCAGCGCCACGTCCGCGGCGCTGGAGAATCCCGTGGACACGGGCTCCTGGACGGGTGGCCCCGACAGCTCGAAGGTACCGGCCGGGGCGTCGGACGGGCGGCTCAGTTCCAGCACCGCGATGCCGAGTTTCCGGGCGGCGTCCCTTGCGGGGGTGTCGCCGCCGCTCTCCAACACCACGGCGCGGGCGCCGATATCCGACAGGTAGAACTCGAACTCGGACTGGCGATAAGCCGGGTTCAAGGGAGCAGTGACGGCGCCGTGGGCGATCGCCAGAAAGCTGCCCGCCATCTCCGGACCATTGGGCAGAACCATGCCGACACGGTCATTGCGGCCGATACCCAATGCATTGAGCGATTCGACGGTCCGGCGGCAATGGTTGCGCAGCCCCGCGAAGTCCAGCGCCGGACGATCCGGGGCGAGCAAAGCCGGGGCGTGGTCAACGCCGGTGCGAAGCAGTTCTTCCAGGGTCCGGGACATGATGGGGCCTGTTATTCAGAGTCGATCCGACGGACGAATTCAAAAGACCGCGCAGTGGGCGATTCGGTCCCTCGAGCCGTGTATTGGGTGCTGGGTATTGTAGCGTTTTTGGTGCGAGCGCGTTGCGGCCGGCGCTTGACACTGCGCGGCGGGGTCCTTAGCGTCGTACGTGGATATCCTTTCAAGGCCTTCAATGAGCGATCAACAAGCAAGCGCGACACGGCGCCGGGTGGCCGTCGTCGCAGGATTGCGTACGCCGTTTGCCAAAGAACGCACCGCCTTCAAGTCCATTCCTGCCCGCGATCTCGGCAAGATGGTGGTGGCGGAGCTGCTGCAGCGTACCGGCCTCGACAAGGAGGGGGTGGAGCGCGTGGTGTACGGCCAGGTCATACCGACCCCCCGGGCGCCGAACATAGCGCGGGAGGTCGTGTTGGGAGCAGGGATGCCCGCGTCCGTGGACGCCTACAGTGTTTCCCGCGCCTGTGCTACCAGCTACCAGAGCACCACGGACATCGCCGAGTCCATTATGGCGGGCCAGATCGCATGCGGCATTTCCGGTGGTGCCGAGAGCGCCAGCGACGTGCCGATCACGGTATCCAGGAAGCTCGCCGACGCACTGGTGGACGCCACCAGGGCGCGCAGCCTGTGGGGACGCCTGGCGGCATTCAAGCATGTAGGTTTAAGAGACATCGTGCCGGTCCCGCCGGCGCTGCGGGAGCCTTCGTCGGACTACAGCATGGGGGAAGCGGCCGAAAAGATGGCGAAGGAAAACCATATTGCACGCGAAGCGCAGGATGAGTTCGCCCACCGCAGCCACAGGAACGCCGCCCGGGCCTGGGACGAGGGCTTTTTCGACGACCAGGTCATGCACGCCTACGTGCCGCCGACATACGAGGTCTGCACACGGGACAACGTGGTGAGGTCGGACTCGAACCTGGAGGCCTACAAGAAGCTGCGCCCGGTATTCGATCGCAGCTACGGCACCGTCACCGCCGGCAACAGCTCGCCCCTCACCGATGGTGCCAGCGCCCTGGTGCTGATGCGGGAGGACAAAGCCGTCGCCGAGGGCCGCAGTCCCCTGGGCTTCATACGAAGCTACGCCTACGCGGCGCTGGACCCGAACTGGCAGATGCTCATGGGCCCGAGTTTCGCGACACCTCTGGCCCTGGAGCGGGCCGGCCTGGCATTGACCGACATCGACGTGATCGACATGCACGAAGCCTTCGCCGCGCAGATCCTGTCCAATACGCAGGCTTTCGAGTCACGCGAGTTCGCCTGCAGGTATCTGGGGCGCGACCGGCCGGTGGGAAGCATCGACTGGGACCGCTTCAACACCAACGGCGGCTCCATCTCGCTCGGTCATCCATTCGCCGCCACCGGGGGGCGCCAGATCATGCAGGCACTGAAGGAGCTCAAGCGGGTCGATGGACAGTTCGCCTTGTGCACCGCCTGCGCGGCCGGCGGCCTCGGCGCCGCGATAGTGCTGGAGGCGACCTGAATGAGCGGCTCGATTCTGTCTCTGGAGCACCGTCACGACGGCCTTGCCATTCTGTGGATGAACGATATCGCGGACCCGGTCAACACCTTGAAGCGCGAGCTCATCGAGCAGTTCGAGAACATGCTCGACACCATCGAGTCGGACACGGAGATCAAGGTTCTGGTGTTCGCCTCGGGCAAGCCCGACAGTTTCGTGGCCGGCGCCGACCTGGACATGCTCCTGGCCGTTCGCGAGGCTCGGGACGCCAGGGCTTTGTCCGAGAGTTCGCAACGGATCCAACGGCGCATTGCGGCCCTCAAGCCGGCCACCGTGGCAGCCATTCACGGCGCGTGCCTGGGAGGCGGACTCGAACTGGCCATGGCCTTCGACGCAAGGGTGGCGTCCGATCACCACAAAACACGCCTGGGACTCCCGGAAGTGCAGCTCGGCCTGCTGCCCGGGGGCGGCGGTACCCAGCGGCTGCCGATCCTGGTAGGCATAGAGCGGGCGCTGGACCTGCTGCTCACCGGCCGGCAGGTCAGTGCCGGCTACGCCCGCCGTATCGGATTGGTCGACGACTGCGTGCCCAAGGACATTCTGATGGAGGCGGCGGACAGAACCGGGCGCAGAATCGCTGATCGCCGCGCCCGGAAACGGGGTGGTCACCGTGGCCGGCTTTCCCTGCAATCCCTGCGCAACTGGGCGCTGGGCGGCAACCCGCTGGGACGGCGCTTCGCGTTCGACCAGGCGCGACAGCGCACCTTTAAGAACACCCGGGGCAACTATCCGGCACCGCCAAAGATCCTCGAGGTGGTCAAGACGGGACTCGCGTCGGGGATGAAGAAGGGCGAAGCGGCAGAGGCGGCGGCGTTCGGCGATCTGGCGGTCACCCCCGAGGCGAAGCAACTGATCCATTTGTTCTTTGCCGGCAATCAACTGAAGAAAGAGAGCGGGGTGGCCGAAGCCGGGGTCGAACCGGATACCGTCACCAAGGTCGGCGTGCTCGGTGCCGGCCTCATGGGCGCCGGGATCGCCTATGTGTCTCTCGCCAAGGCCGGCGCCGCGGTGCGTCTCAAGGATATCAACGACGACAACGTGTCACGGGGCCTGAAGCACATCCGCAAAGACCTGGACGAGCGCGTCAAACGGCGGTCGATCACGCCGCTGGAGCGCGATCAGCTCCTCGGCCGGCTCACCGGCACGCTGGACTACAGTGGCTTCGGCACCTGCGAGGTGGTGGTGGAAGCGGTGTTCGAGGACCTGAAGCTCAAGCGGAAGATGGTGCAGGAAGTCGAGCAACACGCCGGCGAACGGACCATCTTCGCCAGCAACACCTCGGCATTGCCCATCGCCGAAATTGCCGGCGGCAGCCGGAGGCCGGAGGCCGTTGTCGGCATGCACTACTTCTCTCCGGTGGAGAAAATGCCGCTGCTGGAGGTGGTGGTCACGGACAAGACCGCACCCTGGGCGACCGCCACCTGTGTCCAACTCGGCAAGCGCCAGGGCAAGACCGTCATCGTGGTCCGGGATGGGCCGGGCTTCTATACCTCCCGGATACTGGGTCCCTACATCAACGAGGCCGCCTACCTGTTGGCGGAAGGGGCGCCCATAGATTTCATCGACGAGGCACTCCTGGATTTCGGGTACCCGGTCGGCCCCATGGCCCTGCTGGACGAGGTGGGAATCGACGTCGGCCAGAAGGTGTCCCACACCTTGTCAGAAGCGTTCGGCGAGCGAATGTCTCCGGCGCCGCTGATGGATAAATTGATCGCCGACGAGCGCTTCGGGCGCAAGAATCGCCGGGGTCTTTATGTTTACGGCGACGCGAAGGGCGGCAAGGGCAAACGGGTGGACGCATCCGTGTATTCGCTGCTTGGCGTATCGGGAACTCGCCGGCTGGACTCCCGGGAAACGGCTGAGCGCTGTGTGCTGCAGATGGTCAACGAGGCCGCTCACTGCCTTGGCGAGGGGATCATCAAATCGCCCCGTGACGGTGATATCGGCGCGGTGTTCGGGCTGGGCTTTCCCCCCTTCCGTGGCGGTCCGTTCCGCTACGTCGACAGCATCGGCGCCGGGCAAATCGTGCAGCGGCTGCGCGATCTCGCGGAACGGGTGGGAGAAAGATTCGAGCCGGCCCCGGCTCTGGTGGAGCATGCCGAATCGGGCCGGCCCTTTCACGAGGGGGTGGGGCAGGCATGAGCGTCGTCCTGGATACACCGTTGCTGATTTCCCTGTCGGTCCTGGTGGCGCTCATAGGGTTCGTTGTCTGGCGGTTCGGAATCCGGCAACGGAACCAGGAAGAAGACGTGTCGTTCAAGTCGACGGAGCGCAAGGACAAATTGACCCTCATAAACGGGATCGGTCCGACCCTGGAAAAGAGGCTGAATGCCCTCGGCATCACCAGCTTCAAGCAGATCGCCGGGTTCACCGCGGACGACATTGAACGGGTCAATGGAGTGATGAACTTCAAGGGCCGCATCGAACGCGAAAAGTGGGTAATCCAGGCCAGGAAGCTGCTGGAGGCGGGGTCGCGGTCGCGGTCGCCGTCGCCTCGCCGCCAGACACGGGTGCGAAGCGCCAGCGGCGGTGCCGGCGCGGCAGGCATGCTCGCGCGTAAAACCGGTGGCGGGAAAGGGTCCCGGAAAACCGAAACCAAAGCTAGAAAATTATTGAAATAGACCGTATAACTTTCTGAATATAAACATACATCCAAAATAACAAGAATTTACTTTAGGTAGTTTTCGCCTCCCTTCGGAGGACCGGTCAGCACCGGAAGCTTCCCCCGAAAATTCAGCTTGCCAGAAATGCTGGATATAAATACAGTATTTCTCATGGCCGAGAATTTACTGAACGAGCTGTTCCGGCGCCATGGGCTCTGGAAAGGAAACCAGATGCCGGCCACCGGAGGGGGAATCGGTACCGGTTTTGCCGCCCTGGACCGGATACTGCCTTGCCGGGGCTGGCCCCGGGGCGCGGTGATGGAAGTAACCGTTGCCGACTGGGGAATCGGGGAATTGAGCCTGTTTCTTCCCCTGATGACCCATTACCAGCAAATCCGCCGCTACGTCACCTGGGTTGACCCGCCGCATACCCCCTATCCGCCGGCCCTGGCGGCGGGCGGTCTGGACCTGGGGCTTTGCCGGGTACTGCTGAACCCGCAGAAAAAACAGCAAGTCCTGTGGTGCGCGGAAAAGCTCCTGCAGAGCAGTGCCTGTGGATTGGTGATGGCATGGCCCCAGAGTCTCTCCGGCCGGTCGGTACGCCGGCTGCAGCTGGCGGTTGAAGACAGTGAAGCCCTGTGCGTGCTGTGGCGCAAAGTGGATCGGGTGCATGCCTGGGAAGGCTCTCCCGCTGCCATGAGGCTGTATTTGAGTCGCGCGCCGCGGGGGTTGAAGCTGGAGATCCTCAAGGCCCGGGGCACCTGTCGTCATACGGGGGTAGTGCTGGATATCTGATGGAACCCTTCGTCCGACACGTATCTTCGCCTTCCCCCGACAGGGTCCGGGGAGAGACCCGGGAGCGGAACCACGAAAAGTCCGGCGTCGACGGCCGCCCCCGGCCCTTGTGGCTGGCGGTTCATTTCCCCTGGCTGTCGGGAGAAGTATTGATCGACGGCCGAGTGTCTGACGACCTCCTGGCGGTATCCGAGGAATCCCGCCGGGGCTGGCTGGTGCACCGGGCCTCGCCCGGGGCACGGCGACAAGGCGTCCAGCCGGGGATGACGGTCAGTGCCGCCGGCGTGATTTGTCCCGGCCTGGCGGTCCGCCGCCGCCGCCCCGGCCTGGAGAAACAGCGGCTTCAGGAAATCGGCGCAGGGATGCTGTCTTTCAGCCCGATCGTTTCCATTCAGCCTCCGGAGATCCTGTTGATCGAAGTGCGGGGGAGCCTGAACCTGTTCCGGGGACTCGAACGGCTCAGGATGCTCATCGCCAATCGGCTCGATGCCACCGGTCATGTTTACCGCATCGCCGGTGCTCCCACGGCCCTGGCTGCGAAGCATCTCGCGCGCTGGGGAAAGGGGGTCGTCGTGGAGGAAAAGACCGCTCTGCGGTCCGTGCTGGGCGCCATGCCCGTGGCCGGACTGGACCTGGATCGAGCCACCACCAGGCGCCTGGCCCGGGCGGGCATACATATACTCAGGGATCTGTGGCGCCTGCCCACGGACGGCCTGGCCCGCCGTTTCGGCACCACCCTGGTACGGGAGCTGGACCGCCTGCAGGGCAGACATCCCGACCCCCAGCCGCTTTATGAGTCACCCCTGCATTATTCGTCCGCCTTGATGCTGGACTGGGCTACGGATGACCTGGCGCAGATCAACCGGGGTGTAGAACATCTTGTGCAGCAATGGGCGGACTATCTGCGTCGTTCTCAAAGGGGAACCAGCGGTTTCAGCATCATCTGCCTGCCCGAGGCGAGAGTCGAAAAAGTGCGCGTGGACATCGGCCTGCGCCACATCAGCCGTGACATGGATCACCTGCGCAGGCTGGCCTTCGAACGACTCGAACGACTCAAGCTCGAAGGCCCCGTCACGGGTCTGGTTCTGGATAGCAGGCGCATTCACTCTTTAGCGGGACGCAGCCGGCAACTGTTCGAGACAGACGGGGAGTCGAGCATGCAATGGCGTCAAAGCGAGGAGCTGCTGGCCATGCATCTGGGCGGTCATGGGCTGGATCCCCTGCGGACGGTGGCCGAGCACCGCCCCGAACTCGCTTGGAGCATGACGGCGGATCCCCCGGCGGCCGACCGATCGCCCGCCGCCTGCGGTCCGCGGCCGCTGTGGCTGCTGAATCCTCCCCGGCCGCTGCACTGGACGGTGGAGGCATTCCGGCACCGCGATCGATCGACGGTCCTCAAGGGTCCCGAGCGAATAGAAACCGGGTGGTGGGACCGCCGCGACCAGCGTCGGGACTACTACGTCGCCACCGATCCGCGGGGACGCCGCCTGTGGATATTCCAGGATTTGAAGCGCGGCCAATGGTACCTGCACGGCTTGTTCGCGTAATCCTTCCGCTCCCATCGTCCCAACAATTCCCTTTCATCCCCGGGAACACTGAATCCTTGGCTCAACAGGCCCACGCAAGGGGTGTCATGGTCCGGGAAACCGTGCGTGCCTTTAAAAACGCGTCCCCAACACCGATAATACCGGCCACATTCAAGGTCGGGCTCCGCTGGCGTAGACACATGAAATACCGAATCGAGACAGATTCCCTGGGTGAGGTGCAGGTCCCGGCCGACAAGTACTGGGGCGCCCAGACCGAGCGGTCGCGCAACAACTTCCCGATCGGAGGGCCCTCCTACCGCGTCCCCATTGAAGTCATCCACGGATTCGCCCAGCTCAAGAAGGCCGCTGCTTTCGTCAATCATGACCTCGGCGTGCTGTCCGCGGAAAAACGCGACCTCATCGCGAAAGTATGCGACGAGATCCTCACCGGCGAGCTCGACGACCAGTTTCCCCTGGTGATCTGGCAGACCGGATCCGGCACCCAGACCAACATGAACGTCAACGAGGTCATTGCCAACCGGGCCCATGTGCTGGAAGGCGGCCGGCTGGGGGAGGGGACGAAGACGCTGCATCCGAACGATGATGTGAACAAGTCGCAGTCGTCGAACGACACTTTCCCGACCGCCATGCACATCGCCGGCTATGGGATGGTGGTGGAACGCACGATTCCGGGCGTAACCCGCCTTCGGGACACCCTGCGGGACAAGGCCGCATCGTTCCAGCGCCACGTGAAGATAGGGCGGACCCACCTGATGGACGCTACGCCTTTGACCCTGGGGCAGGAGTTCTCCGGCTATACCTCGCAGCTCGACCATGGGCTGCATGCGCTCTCGAACACCCTCGGCCACCTCGGCGAGATCGCGCTGGGAGGCACGGCGGTGGGCACCGGCATCAACACCCCGGAAGGCTACGCCGACCGGGTGGCGCAGAAGATAGCGGAACTGACCGGCCACCCGTTCGTCAGCGCCCGCAACAAATTTGAGGCCCTCGCGGCCCACGACGCCCTGGTGGAGACCCATGGCGCCCTGAAGCAGATCGCCGTGAGCCTGATGAAGATCGCCAATGACATCCGGCTGCTGGCTTCGGGCCCGCGCTCGGGTATCGCCGAGATCGTGATACCCGCCAACGAGCCCGGTTCGTCCATCATGCCGGGCAAGGTCAACCCGACCCAGGCGGAGGCCTTGACGATGGTCTGCGCCCAGGTGCTGGGCAACGACGTGGCTCTGTCGACCGGCGGCATGAACGGCCACTTCGAGTTGAACGTGTTCAAGCCCATGATGATCGCGAACCTGCTTTCGTCGGCCCGACTGATCGGCGATGCCTGTCTATCCTTCAACGACCGATGCGCGGCCGGCATAGAACCCAACGAAGAGAACCTGAAGAAGAACCTCGAGAACTCGCTGATGCTGGTGACGGCGCTGAACACCCACATCGGCTACGAGAAGGCCGCCGAAATTGCGAAGGCGGCTTACAAGAACGGCACTACACTGAGAGCAGAAGCCGTAAATCTGGGTTACCTGACGGCCGAAGAATTCGACCGCTGGGTGGACCCGAGCAAGATGATCGGGTCGACCAGTACTGAATGACCCGCCTTGCTGCGGCACGCGGCTGCGCCATGCATGCCGCGCCGGTGGACTATACTGAGTTGATTAATTAGTAGGCAGTAATCGGGAGAGGAGGAGGATGTTTAGATTCTTGAGTTTAGTAATCTGCGGATTGTTGTGGGCAATCCCCAGTGCCCAGGCGCTGGTTTTCGTGGCCCAGCCCCAGGAGACGCCCGAAGTGGGCAACGAGATATTCAAGCCCGTGGCCGACCTGCTGACGCGCAAGACCGGCCAGCGCTGGGAATACCGGCACCCCGACAACCAGCTCAGCTACGTCGACGTCATCGTCGACGACAAGGCCGAGCTGTACCTGGGCGACCCCCATTTCGTCGGGTATCAGCTCGAGTCGAACCACCAGCGGGTGCTGGCCGAGGTGCCGGATCAGAAGTGGGTGCTGATTGCGCCCCAAAGCTCCACCGGCAAGCTGTTCGGCTCCCGCGTCACCGCGTCCTTCTCGTGTACCGAGGCCCCGACCTGCGCACTGCCGCCGCCGGATCTCGGCATGTTGCTGTTCTCGAACCTCGACGTGTTCGCCGACAATCCCCTGCGGTACCCGATGCTGGTATCGGTCCATGACGCGTCGAACGTAGTTCAAGGGGTGCTCGGCCAGCGCTGCTACTGCGGCGTCACACGCGAGGCACTGTTGCAGAACATCCCCGAGTCCCAGCGAAACCAGCTCGCGGTGCGCGATCTGCAGACCACGCTCGGGGCGGCGTTCACAGCCAGCCAGCGCGTTTCGCCTGCCCTGGCGGAGCAGATCCAGGCAGCCTTGCTGTCTCCGGAGGGACAAAAGGCGACCAAAGCCATGCGCGACAGGCTGTACGCCGGCGCGGAGCTGGTGAAGCCGTCCGACCCCAGCGCATATTCGAAGTCCGCGAAGCTCCTGATCGACGAGTACCTGGTGCCCATGCACAGAATGCCCAAGCCCGGGGAGAAGAAGACCACGACCGTGGACGTCGCGTCCAGCCAGTCGCAGTCGACGACCAACCAGGCCTCCCAGAGCACGACACAGGTCTCCGCGGGCGACGGTGCTCCCGCCAAGCTCAAGGTGGTGTCCTGGGGCGGCGCCTACTCCAAGAGTCAATGGAAGGCCTACCACGAGCCGTATATGAAGGCGCATCCCAACGTGACCATCACCGAGGACGAGTCCAGCGCCGAGGGCCTCAAGCTGCTGCGCCAGCAGGAGAAGACGGGAAACGTCACCTGGGACGTCGTGGACATGACCGCCTCCAACGCCATCGCGGCCTGCGACGAAGGGCTGACGATGAAGATTCCGTATGACAAGTGGTTGGCACCGGCGCCCGACGGAACACCCGCCACCAAGGACTTCGGCGACATGATCGTCGCGCCGTGTTTCGTGCCGGAGATCGTGTTCTCCACCGCGATCGGCTACCGCAACGACCTGCTGCCGAAGAAGATGGACTCCATCGACGATGTCTTCAATCTGCGCCAGTATCCGGGCATGCGTTCACTGGAGAAAAAGCCCATCAACAACCTGGAGTGGGCGCTGATCGCGGACGGCGTGCCCGCGGACCAGGTGTACGACCTGCTGGATACGCCCAAGGGGGTCGCCCGCGCGTTCGCCAAGCTCGACAAGATCAAGAGCCACGTGATGTGGTGGGTGAAAGGGGACGTACCGGTGAAGCTGCTCAGCGACGGCACAGTAACCATCGCGTCGGCCTACAACGGGCGCCTGTTCGCGGCCATCGTCGAGCGCAAGCAGCCGATATCCATGATGTGGCAGTGGCAGGTGTTCGACCTGGACGGCTGGGTCGTGCCCAAGGGCGCCCCCGACCTCGACGCCGCCCGCAACTATCTGCGCTTCGCCACCGATACCCAGCGCCTGGCGGACCAGGCCAAGTACATCTCCTACGGCCCCGCCCGCCGGTCGTCGGCCCCGCTGATCGGCAAGCATGCGGAGCTGGGAATCGACATGGCGCCCTACATGCCCACCGATCCGAAGAACTCCAAGCACGTCCTGCTGTTCAACTACAAGTGGTGGTCAGAGCACCAGGACGACCTGGGCGAGCAGTTCCAGGAGTGGCTGGGGAAGTAACGGCGCGGCATTCACCAGTGAAACCCGCGCTTGCGCGTTCCTGAATTCGCGAACTACGCGGCGACGAGTTGACTGAACAGCGGCCCCTGCAACCAATGGACGCTTTGCTGGCTTTCATCATCAGTCATGAACGGCCGTACATGTTGCGGCACGCGGTCCTCCAGATGCTCAGCCAGACGGTGCCGGTGGACGTCGCCGTCTTCGCAGCAGGCGACTCGATCCAGGCCATAACGGATTTGCCCGCCCTCTTCAGGGCGCGCGATTCACGGCTGATTACGATGACCGGCGAAAACGTCAGCGTGCACGCCAACTCCATGAGGATACTGGAGTTCGCGGAGCAGGAAGGGCGTCGTACGGGCCGCGAGTACCGCATATTCGCCAAGATCGACGACGACGATCTGTATTTCGCCCGCTACATCGAGGACGCCGCCGCCCACATGAAAACCGGTGTCAACGTCTCCTCGTGCGCGGCGGCAAGGGTGATCAACAACGGCACACAGGCCGGAATAGCCAATCTGGGCTCGTTCTCCGCCCTCGACGAAGCGCGGTTCGGCATGCCGCCGACCTTCGTGTTTGACGCCCGGGCATTACGGGTTGTCAGGGACCGGGCAAAACGCGCCGAAAGCACGTACCTGAACGCCCCGGCGTGTGACCGGTATTGGCGCGAATGGTGGCTCGAGGACGGAATGGAAGCGCGATTGAGGGATTCGGATCAGTTCTGGTACCACGTCCACGGCGGCAATATGAGTACCGGTCACTTCTATCAAGGGGGATAAGCGGCCTGCTCGCTGGGTTTCAAGTAGGGACGCAAAGGGGGCTGGGTGGCAACGGGCGGGCGGGCGAGATAGGTGTTGGCAAGGCTCGACAGCAGCTGATCGATGATCCAGTCGCTTTTCTCGCCCCGTTCGATACGGTCACGGCACTCGTCCGCAGTCGCCGGGAGAAGCTGCAACAGCTGCTCGAATGCACGACGGTGGTAGGCGATGGCGTGGGCGCTCGTCACTCCGCCGCCGCTCTCGAGGTACTCGAAGCCGGCGATGTGGCGGTCTTTCTGCCACCAGTCCGTGTACCCCAGGTAGAAAACGCTCCACGGGACCGAGGCGAGCTCGGCAACGCTCCTTTGCAGATGGAAGAGCGCGCCGGTGCGAAAGATCGCGTCATCCTCGAATACGAGCACGCTTTCCCAGCCCGATTGCCGGGCCAATTCAATGATCGCGCGATGGCTCAGAGTGCAGCCGATATGATGACTATCCGCGGTCTCCACCGCGGGATAGCGCCTCACCCGTTCGACCACGCCAAGCTCGCGAAAGCGGCGTGACATGTCGTCCCAGCGCTGCGGCTGGCTGTCCAGGTTGATACAGTAAACGGCGTCAAAGGCCCAGAACGGGTGATCGGCTTCGATCTTGAGATGCTGGTCGACACGCCACACCGTCTCGGCACCGATCTCGGCGGCGAAATGGTCCTTGACCGGCGTGTCGTCCAGCCCAAGCTCGCGCCAACCCAGCAGATAGTTGCGAATCCGGTCTTCCCACCTGGGATTGTAAGGAACCCCTTTCGGCCGGCCGAAGCGGTGCAGCCAACGCAAGGCCGGCAGGCAAAGCACCCGTTGTCCCTGCTGGCGGAACTTCTCGTGAATGTAGCCTTCCTCGCCTCCGAATCCCCTGAAGTCCGGGTTGAAGCCGGGCCAGGCATCGCGGCGGCAGGCGAACACGCCGAGGCCCTGCATGGGTATCTCAAAGGGCTCGCCGGAAGGGTCGTCGGCGCGCTCGTCGTGCGCCCAGACGCCGTACATGCCCGAGCGCCATTCTTCCTTGAAGTGGCTGGAGACCTCGCCGAAATTATCCGATACCAAGGGGCCTTGAATCAGGTCGCGGCACTGGGGGGCGTGGTCGAAGAGGTCCAACAAGCCTTTGAGCGCCCCGGGACAAAGGAGCACGTGGCTGTCCATGCACAGCACATAGGGCGTGGTGGCGACGCGGAATATGCGGTCGCGCACGGCGGTGCCGGTCTGGTCGGAAACGGGAAGGTAGCGGCAATTTTCGAGCTGGCTGCAGAACGATTCTAGGGCTTCGCTCGACTCGCCGCCCGGATTGTTGTCGAGAACCACTATCTCGCAGCGGCTCGTGGCTTCCGGGTGATACAGGCGCAGAGCCTGCACCGAGAAATATACACCGTCGAAATCGTTGAACGTCGCCATGCCGATGGTGAGCACGGGTTCCCGGGGCTGGGGCTTCGTTGACGGGGGCCCGGCATCGCCGGCGCTGGTCTGTTCGCCGCCCAGGTCGCGCCACAACTGATTGCCGAGCGCCTCCGGGGAGGCGTACGCCGGCGGCCGGTTGCCGTAGAACAACGGCTCCCCGAGCATCAGCGCCCTGTCGCGTTCGTTGTCCAGCAGCCACTCCACCTGCCCGGCGGCCAGCGACGGCTGCGGGTAGCTCTCCGCGACAACCATCGCGCGTTGATTGAAGTCGTCCACCAGCGCAGCCGGCCCGCAGAAGACGGGGAGGGCGCCGCACTCCCAGGCCATCATCAGGACACCGGCGGCATTCGGCCCCGAGCCGGTTACGACGGCGACTTGCGCGCCCCGCAAGGGGCAGGGGGTGTCGCTCGCATTCAGAGGATCGACCCGGGGATCCACGATCCGGGGCGCGCCGAGGCGTTGGCGTAACCGAATGAGCAGCACCGGGTCCGCCTGTGTCTCGGAATCCTGCACCAGCACCCAGCCCTCACGGGGCTCCGACTCCGGGGATCCATGCCGGCGGGTAATGGCACGAATAGCGAGGGGAGCGACGCTTCCAGGCCACCAGTCCGCCAGCATCGCCCACGGCGGGACCCGGTACCGGCCCGGAACCGGCGCGGTATCGACCTGTATGACGACGTCCATCGCCGACAGATCCCGGTCGCCGCGCGAAGCGGTGACCCCGATGCGGAAATCGGCTCCGGCGCCGTCGGGGGGCGAGTCGCGGTCCAGGTATTCCACCGCAACGGAAGCCGAGGCCGGATCTTCAACGGTCACCACGGCGAGGCGGCTCGCCAGGGACCAGAGCAGGTAGTCGGCCCTCCACGGCGCGTTGTCGAACCCCACGGTCGCCGCGCGGACGATCGGAACATTGGAAGCACGCTCTTCTTCTGCCGCCAGCCCATGTTCCACCAGGAGGCCCAGCGTCTCGCGCACCCCTTCGACCTCCACTCCCGACATGCCTTTGTCGTTCAGGCGCCGCGCTATTGCGTCGCTGGACTCGCCGTCACAACACTCCCAGACCGCCACGGCCGTCGTCGACAGCACCGATTCTTCGGGGCTGCCGACACGCCGGAAAGACCAGCGTCCCGGCCCTGCCGGCTGCACCAGTGCGGGAAGACGGCGCCAGGCCACAATGAAGACTCAGCCCGGGATCCCCAGGAAATCCCGCGCGTCAAACAGCCGTCGTGGCGGGCGCCGGTGTCGTGGTCGTTGTTGTGGTGGTCGTTGTTGTAGTAGTCGTCGTGGTGGTCAACGGCACGCAAGAGGCGCCGCCCAACGTCGCGGAGTAAGTGATCGTGTAGCCGTCGGAGTCGTGAACGGCGCCGTTCGCGCTCGTCGGAGCGGGGCCGCCGCTGCTGGTCCCGGAGACCTTGAACTGTCCGCCAATGTTGGTGACGGAGAAAGCGCCCGTGTCGGGATCGTAGGATCCGGACTTCGACATGGTGGAAAACAGCGAACCCGGCGGCGGCACGATCGTCGCGGTCACCATGTCTCCGGAGAACTCGAGGATCAAGCACCCGTTGACTATATAGGCGATCGCCGGGGCGGCAAGGGCGCGTGGCACCAGGATATCCAGCCAATCGCTCGCGTCGACGATGAGGTTGCTTTCCAACAATTGGGAACCCAGGATACTGCCGCTGGTCTGCGCGTGCGCGGGAAGGGTCACCGTTTCGAATACCGGTTTGGCCCATTCCTTGGGGAAGGCCGCCGCGCCGAGGACAGTGCCACCGCCCGCCAGCAGCTTGCGGCGGCGGGAGCGCGCCCGTTCCGTCGACGGACCGTCTTCTGTTCGTTCCCGGAATGCCTTATCTTTCGATTTGTCGTTCACTTCACCTTCTCCCATGGTTGCCTGTCGGAAAAGAATACCACAACTACTGTGCCGCGAATGGCACCCGGCCCGGCCGAGGCGGCGGTCGTTCCCGGCCCCCGGAAATCGCCCTATTGATCTGCAGCAAATTTCGGGAAAAAAACGGCTAAAAAGCGGGTGCATTTCCCGCCACTTTGTGTGTTACCGGGCGCCTGCAGCCCACATCCCGACCGATCCGAGGAACTCCAAACAGGTCCTGCTGTTCAACTACAAGTGGTGGTCAGAGCACCAGGACGACCTGGGCGAGCAGTTCCAGGAGTGGCTGGGGAAGTAAAGCTGCCGACAGGCCCGGGCGCGCGGCGCAGGCTCCAGCCGGCGCACGGCGTCCGGGTCGAACCGGGCTATGACTACTTGATCGGAGTGCAGGTGGCGCCGCCGAGCGTGGCATTGAACGTCGCCTTGTATCCTGACTCATCCTTCACCTTGCCGCTTGCGCTGGTCGGGGCGCTGCCTCCGCTGCTGGTACCGGATACGTCGAAGTTGTTGGAGCCACCGTCGGATATGTTATTCACGGAGAAGTTGCCGCTCACCGGATCATGAGGGCCGGATTTCGAACTCGATCCGAAGTAGCCAGACAGCAGCGTAGCGTTCACGGTATCGCCAATGAACTCCAGAATAATGCATCCATCTATGAGCTCGACAATGGGCGGCGCCGCTTCGGCGCGCGGCACGAGGGTATCGAGCCAATCGCCGGCGGAAGTGATCTGCACGTTCAGCCGGCCGCCAAGAACGGTGCCGCTGGTCTGGGCGTGGGCGGGCAGCATCACGGTTTGCAGCACCGGCGTCACCCACTGTTTCGGCAGGGCGGCGGCGCCGAGGAGGGTCCCCCCTCCTGCCAGCAGGGCGCGACGCCGCGATGGTGAGCTCCCGGTTCTTGATCCGTCGTTCTTGACCGTTCTCTTGTTCGTCGAGTTGCGCTTCTTATCGTTCATCTGTGCCTCCCGTGGGCGTGCCGGAGCAAAAATGGTAGCATGTCGGGGTCCGTGCCGAACGGTCCGAAAGGCGGGGAAACATCCATGATTGACGTGGAGCAAGATTTCGGGAAAAAACGGCCAAAAAACGGGTGCATTTCCCGTCACTTTGTGTATTATCGGCGCCTGCAGCCCACATCTTGGCGAAAGTTCGGTAGCCCTCCTGTACCTTCAGAAGACCCCTCCCGCAACATGAATCCATAGCTGTGACTGCAGAACATCGCAATCGTTATTTTGAGGTATTTTCGTGATTACAGGCACCGTCAAGTGGTTCAACGACAGCAAGGGTTTCGGGTTCATCAGCCCGGAGGACGGCAGCAAGGACGTGTTCGTGCACCATTCCGCAATTCAGGGTTCCGGCTTCAAGTCCCTGGCCGAAGGCCAGAAGGTGCAGTTTGAAGTGACCCAGGGCCAGAAAGGCCCGGCCGCGCGGAACGTTCAACCGCTCTAACAAGAAGTTTCACCGGCAGGACGCCGAGGCACAAGAGAAAGGGTTTCTCGAGACCTTTTTTCATTTACCACCAGACCCGGCCCACCAGTCAAACATCCCGGTGATTGATTGGTGGGCCGGGGAGCCTCGGGAAGAGGCACCGACCCTCCGAATCAGATCTTCTCGTCCGTCTGGATGATCACCCCGATCTCGAACAGCTGCAGCAGGAACTTGCGCAGCTTTTTCCATTTCAACTCCGGACTGGCTTCCAGCAGCTCTCTGCCGCTTGTGGGTCCGGAGGCATCGAACAGCCGTCCGACCAGCTTCTCCGGGACTTCCTCCACGTTCAGCACGTGGCCGCGCACCAGGATGGTGGCCTGCTTGCGCTCGTCATCGTAACGCAGCAGCGCCTTCTGGCTGGGATTGACCACGAACCGGGTGTCGCGATCCCAGTCGTCGGCGAGGGTGACGTAGTCCGGCAAGGGGCAGAAACGGCGGATGGGATTGGTGGTCATGCAGTATTTGATGAAGCTCGCGGTGAGAACATCATCCTCCAGGGCGGCATGGACGCTTTCCCGAAAGCGGCGCATATGCTCGAACAGGGCCGCGTCATCGAGTCCGCCGCCGAGCAGCTCGCTGTCGACCACGGGAAAATCCCGGCGCAGAAACTCGTCCCGGTCCAGCAGCTCGCTTGTCAGCCACCCGAGAAAATCTATGCCACTTCGCGAGGTGGGGCCGACGGTCAGATGGATGCTGGGGGTGTCCGCAATGGCATAGTGCCAATGACCCCGCGGTATGTACATCACGTCCCCCGGCGTCATCGTGCATTCGAGATAGGGCTCCTGCTCGGGCGGCTCGCCCTTGGGACGCTTGTCCATCTCCAGCGGAACCATCTCGGTGGGCTCGAACACCTTCCAGGTCTTGGTCCCTTCGAGGTGCAGGATGAACACATCGTGGCGGTCGAAGTGCTTGTCGAAGCCCTGCTTGGACGGCCAGGACACATAACAGTTCGTGTTGATCCGGGTGTTCATATCCCGGCCCAGGGCCTCGCCCAGTTGCCCGATAACCGGGTCGAGCTTCTGTATGGAATTGATGATCAGGGTCGCGCCCTGCTTCAGCCAGTGGTCGGCGTGCTGCAGGGTATCCGGTCCGAGCGGCTCCTTGTTCAAGACGAACTTGGCGTCCGGGAAATGCAGCCCGCCGTGGTTGAGCAGGTGGGAGATGTCGCTCCAGCCGCACAAGTCCTCGAACTTGCCGGATTCGCCCTCGACCAGGACGGCGCGACGGCCATGATGCTCCCGGACGAATTCATCCGGCGCGATGGGGGAGATCAACGATTTCAATCCGAACATTGGGGGTGTTTCCCGCCGAATTTGCAAGCCCTGGGTAGCCCGGCGCAAACCCATCGAAGAATTGTCGCACCGGCAGGAAGCTGCTATTCTAACGGACGTTTCCATCCTGAACGAGTAGTGACCATGTCCGATAAGAAGCATGGCAGCGGCAGTGGCGACAACCCATCGGGGCAGCCTTCATCCCGCGACACCACAACACCAAAACGAGCCCGTGCCCGGCGGCTGGTGCTGAAATCAATCGTCACCGGTGGAGCGGCCACCACCATCAAGACCCTGCCGGACAAGTGGACCCAACCCGTCACCGAATCCGTTCTGTTGCCGGCCCACGCCCAAGTTTCCGGGGCCGCGCTTGCCTGCCGGCTGGAATCTTTGCTTTTGGATTACACGCTGGAGGATGACGGCATGGATACTAACTACGACAGCGGGTCGGATCTGAATTATTCCTCCGGCCCACCTTTCAGCGGTGGTGCCCCGACCGTCACGATCGATCGGTTCTTCGACGGCTTCCCCGGCGACGCCCTCAGCGTGAATATTGCCTTGAACAATGTCAGCGCCGCGCTGGACCCGGCCTCTGCAGGCAATGTCACCTTGACCCTGACCCCGGGCGGCGACTTCGATCTCAGTACACCGGGCCCCTTTGTTGTGCCGCCCAATGGCAGCGGCGTGGCTAACTTCAGCGGTATCAACGGCAACCTGGGCCCAGCCAACACTGATGACGCCGACTCCGCTGACCACACTTCACAGGGCAACCTGGAGCTCACATTCTCCGCTCCCGGCGCCAATGACTGCACCATCAGCTTCAGCTTCGTGGAGAACTCATTTCCCGCCGTGTTTTAGCGACCGAGGGGCCACACTCGGCTGCCGGGTGAGGAGCATGCTCGATCCTGCAGCTGGCTGACGTGTGCATTTGTCCAGAGTAAGTGATCGCGTTATATTTTGCGTTCCAGGAAGGCGGTTCACCTCCAAGGTGCCCTAGCCGGAAGCCAGGTTCGAGCGAAATTCCTCGAACTTTCCCGAGGGCCCACGCTCGATGCTCTCGACGGGTCGGAATACGATCTCGAACGGCAGGCCGATCCGCTCGATCACGCTTTGCCGCACGCTTTCCTCTTCCTGCGTCGTGATCGGCCTGTCCATCACCAGCCGGAATTCCAGGGTACGTAGACCCGTCTGTACGACCTGATACTGTTTGATGGGGGCCGCCGCCACCAGCTTCCTGCGGCCGAAGGAGGGCCAGGTGCGCTGTCCTCCCGGTAGTACGAGCATGTTGCGAACGCGGCCTAGAACACGTTCGAGCACGGGCAGGCCGCGCCCACACGAACAAGGTTCACCGACCACCGCGTAGTCACCCAACTCGTAACGCAGGAGCGGCATGGCGAAATTGTGCAGCGGCGTGACTACCACTCGTCCCGCTTCGCCGGACCCGCAGGGCTTATCGTGCTGATCGAGGATCTCGACCAGCACGTCCTCCGACATCACGTGGTAGTGCCCGCTATCCGGACACTGCACCGCAAGGCATCCGGCCTCGCGGGTCGTGTACATGTCCACGACCGGCACGTCCCAGGCACGGCGGCAGGCTTCCCGCAGCTCCGGCGTCACCACCTCCATGATGGTAGCGACGTCTCGCAGCTCTGGGAGCCGGATCCCATGATCGAAGCAATGCTCGGCCAGCACCAACAGGTTCGAAGGCGTGGACAGCAGGTAGCTCGGGCGCTGACGCTGCAGCCATTCCGCCTGGTCAGCGATGGGCGTGTTGAGGCTCAGCATCGCCGCCGGGCCGGTGCGATAGATCTCTCCCGCCGGCCAGCCCCAGCCCGGTTGCTGGAGACCCTCCGGGTAGGCCGCCCGGCCCTCGCGGTCGATGTATATCCCCGCCAGCCGGCCGCCGAGGTCGCGGCCATGCCAGCGGTGGCATCGCAGGCCGCAGACCGCGGCGAAGGTCTGCGCCAGCATGGTGGTCTTGACGGTCACCGGGCTGCCCGTGGACCCCGAGGTGCCCACTTGCGATACCTCGCCGTGGCCGGTGGGGATATCGTTGCTTTGCAGAGCATCGAAGTTATCCTGGACCTCCGCGCGCGTCAGTACCGGCACTTGGGCCCATTGCTCCGGGTCGATGGCGCCAGCGCCGCACGCCCGGGTCCGGATGGGGATCATCGCCCGGTCCACTCCCGGTAGTAGGGGACGTGGCTCACCGCATGGCGGACCAGGGATCCGAGCTGAACCATCTGCCGGCGTTTCAACTCTTCGGGCGTACACCATTGACTGTGCTCGAGCTGCTCCAGCAGGGCCAGCATGGTGGCGGCTGCAGGGGAGGGAACGGCGGGCCAGTCGATTCCCGGGACAGTGGATCGAAGATCGGGGAAATCGCGGCGAGTGTCGAATGCCTCTGACAAGGGTTTTCCTGTCGACATATTTGATCGCGGCAAACTACTGTAAGGACCGCTGCGACGGCAAGCCCCGTCGTCCCGCGATCGCGTGATGGCGCACATGCAGATCTGGCCATCGCAGTGGCGGATGTGCTAGTTTGAGCGTTGGACACCGAACGAGTGGAGGCCGGTTATGGTCCGAAAATCCCGTCGAAACTTATTGAAAGGCTTGGCGATTTCAGCGCCCGCAGCGTGGACGCCGCCCTTCGTCAAGTCGGTTATCCTGCCCGCACATGCGCAGACCAGCTGCACTCCCGCCCTCAGGTGTTCGACCGATGATCCGACGAGCGTTGATCCTTCGCCGACCGGCCTCATCGGTGCCGGTACGGCGTGGGGGTGGAACTACGCCAGTACAGATGCAAATTACGCCGCCGACATTTGTGGCTTGGAAGCCCGTGCTTGTCCGGGAACCAACGTCACGATCGGAATAGTTGACGTTGTCAGTCCTATGGGTGAGACCGCGGACATAGGCATTGGAATCGGCAACACTAACCCTTTGACCGTCCAGGCGAATGCTTCCGGAGTAGCCAGCTTCTCGGAATGTGTCTCCGTCGCGCTCAGTGGCGAGACTGTGCGTTTTACGTTGCGATTCACGAGTGATGACGGTTCAGGCCCCTGCGACATTCCCTTCTGCTTCACTGAATTTAACCCGGCCACGGCATGCGGCCCATGATGGTGCCGCGCTTGGAATGAGCTTCGCAAATTGCCTTGCCCTGAACACGGGACGGACCGCGGCTCGGTAGATTCCACGCTCCCACCAGACTCGTTGGCAGGTCTCGCGAACGGGATCGCGGCACTGATGGAGCAATGGATTGCCAGGGCACCGGATGTTGCCCGGGAGAATTGCCTGACCACCACCCGCGGGACCGATTCGGGATGCGCCGGCTATCACGGTGTGCGTCCCTTTCTGTACTGCGCCGGCCTTCGGAGCTCTTTCTCCACTTATTGCGAGATGTTCGTGCCGCCGCTCCGGCAATGGGTCGAAGCGCCCCCCGCACCCCGGATTCTGGTCTCCGCCGCGGCGGATTTCGTTGTTCCCGCGATCGTCACTCAGGCGCTGAAGGATCTTGGCCGGGGTCCGGACCTGACGATTGTCGATAGGTGCCGCACGCCGCTGATGATGTGCGAGGACGCCGGCATCCGGCTGGACATGCCCTGGCGTTTGGCGCAGGCCGATGTCCGCGCGTACCAGCCTTCGATTCCGTACGATCTCATCGTCAGCGACCGGTTCCTGAGCTTCTTCCATCCCTCGGAACGATGCTCGATCGTCGACGCCTGGCGAAGACAGCTGGCCAAAGGGGGCCGCGTCGTCACCACTGTCTCCATCTACCCGGATACAGGGCCGGTGACGAGAGACAGAGAGGTGCTGCATGCCGAGACCTTGCGCCGCTACGAAACGCAATGCGGCGGGCAACTACCGGAGGTGACCAGGGAGCAGCTGTCACGTATGGTCGAGATATACAGCAGTTTCCGCCACAGGCATTTCATCAGCAACGCGGAGGAGGTGGTTTCCCTGTTCGAAGATTGTGGATTCGAAGTAAGGGAAGTGCAGAGCGTCACGAGGAAAACCGATGTCAGTATGCTATCCACCCCGGCCCGGTACATAGCCCGGATCATCGCCGACAAGTCCGGCTGACCCTGGCGCCCCGATCACACTTCGCAGCGAAAGTCCTCAATCTTCCTCGAAGGGCCGGTGGTGATCGTCTCCGGATAGTTGAACACCACCTTGAAGGGATAGAGCCAGCGCTGGTGCCAGATCTGAACCAGGTGCTTCTCTTCCTCCGCGGTGAGGGGCCGGGTGACCACCAGATTCGCCACGATAGTGTCGCGCGCGGTCTGCACGAACTGGTACTGCCGGATGTAGCCGAGATGCATGAGCGTCGTGCGCGCCATGCCGGGCCACACCCGGTCGCCGTTCGGCAGCAGCATCATGTTGCGCAGGCGGCCGTGAATCCGGCGGATAACGGGCAGCCCCCGTCCGCAGCCGCAAGGCTCACCCAATTCCGCGAAGTCGCCCAACTCGTAGCGGATCAGGGGCATCGCGAAGTTGTGCAGGTCGGTCACCACGACGCGCCCGGTCTCGCCCGGGGCACAGGGGGTATTGTCGTCCCGCAGCACTTCCACCAGGTTGTTCTCTGATATCACGTGGTAGTGATCGTGCTCGGGGCATTGCGCCGCCAGGGTGCCGGTCTCGCGGCAGCTGTAGCTGTCGATGATGGGAACTCCCCAAACCTCGCGGCACAGCCCGCGCAGTTCCGGCGACACCACTTCCATCATGGTGGAGACGCTTCGGATGGCGGGCAGTTTCATGCCGTGATCCCGGAAATACCTGAGCAGGTAGGTGAGATTGGACGGCAATGACAGCAGGTATTCAGGGTTGATGCGTTGCAGCCACGCGGCCTGCTCCGAAATCGTCGAAAAGAGCGTCAGGGCCGCCACCGGCCCGCTTTGGTAGACGAGGCTTACCGGCCAGCCCCAGTTGGCCTGGACGTAATCCTCCTTGCCCTGCGTCGGCAGGTAGTTGTGCTTGATGCTGGCCAGCCGGGCCTGAAAATCACGCTTGTGCCACTTGTGGTAGCGCAGCAGGGCGGCCCCCTCGTAGGCGGTGGACAGCGCCGTTTGCACGACGCGAACGGGCTTTCCGGTGGAGCCGGACGTCACCGCAATTTTCGTGGGGCCGTGCACTTCGGGCATGGCCGTGCTCTGCAGCGACTCAAACTGCTCGCGCACGGTAATCCGGTCCAGGGTGGGGATATCGAGCCAGGCGTCCTCGGTCAGCTCGTCCTCGCGGAGCACGGCGGCGGGAACGGTGTTCCCGTAGTAAGGGGTCGACGCGGCAGCGTGCCGAAGCAGTGCCGCGAGCTGGATGAGCTGCATCTTCTTCAGCGCCCGGAGAGACCACCACTGGCTTTCCTCGAGCTGGCAAAGAATAGCCAGCATGATCGTCCCTGCATCGCCGGGGAGGCCCGGCCACTCTATCCCCGGAACTGCCGAGCGCGGGACGGTGATGTCCGTTGGCTCTTCGTTCGAGCGGGCAGGGCGGGAGCGGACCGCCCCGGCGCTCGACGCCGCGGTCGCGTTGGGCTGCACAGCAGCCGCTGGCGAAGACGGGACGCTGGAGTTGTCGTCGATGGGTCGTCTCACGCTACACTGTTTCCTCCGAGAAGAACCTTGGCGGCTCAAATGAACAACAAACCGGCACGCCGATCGTGCTTCCTGATCGTCGTCATCACGATTTTCCTGCAGGCCGCCACCGCCGCTGCGTCGACGTACTGCGGTGATCGTTTCGCCGGTGAAACCGTTCGCTGGATCGTGCCCAGCTCGCCGGGCGGGGGCTACGACGCCTACTCGCGCCTCATCGCCCCATTCTACGAGAAATATACCGGCGCACAGGTGGTGGTCGAAAACCGGCCCGGCGCCGGCGGCAGCATCGGCGCGCAGAAGATCGTACATGCCGTGCCGGATGGACGGACCATCGGCATTCTCAACGGGCCGGGGCTCATCATGGCGGCGATGTTCGAAACCCCGCCGCCACCGAACCCGGCTACGGCCTTCACCCTGCTCGGCCGAGTGGTCAAGGATCGCCAGCTGTGGGCAGTCGCTGCGGACTCGAAGCTGCCGGGGCTTCGCGCGCTGCTCGAGAACGGCCAGGGCAGGCCCATCGTCTTCGGTACGCGCGGCCCCGGAAACCTCAGCTTCGTGGACATGGTGGTCGCGAGCCGCATCCTGAACGTGGACATTGACATCGTCACCGGCTTTCGCGGCAGCCGCGATGACATCCTCGCGGTCCTGAGAGGCGACGTCGACGCGGTCGCCCACTCGGACGGCTCGCTGCTCGATGCATTTGAATCGGGAGAGCTGCGACCCTGGCTGCAGGTCACCGAGGGCCCGATTGGCGACGACGCCAGATATGACAACGTGCCCTGGCTGGCCGGGCCGGATGGCCTGGCAGTGTGGGTCGCGAGCAGGACCGGGGGCAACGTGGCCCGCGCCTCCGATGAAGCGGACGCACTCGTCGAGCTGACCGGCGCGGGACGGCTGATTGCTGCGCCTCCCGGGCTGGACGCCGCGCTGACGCAATGTATGCGGGACGCTGTGCACGCGGCGCTGACCGATCCTGGTTTTGTCGCGGCCGCTGCGAAGGCAGGCCGCACGCTCGATGTGGCGCGTGGTGAGGATATTGCCGGTAAGCTGCGGTCTATCGAGCCGGAAGCAGCCGCGTTCGTGCCGGCTTTGAAACGCGCCGCAGCCGAATACGGCAAGTAGCCCGCAGCGACAGCCGCTTGGCGACCTGGTCCCAGCCAACCGATCCCTGAAATGGATGCCATACTGCAAGCCGCGGTAGACGGGTTCTGGCTGGTCTTCACGTGGCCCAACATACTGTATCCGGTGGTAGGGACGCTGCTGGCAATGGTGGTGTCACTGGTTCCGGGCGTCAGCGGCGTGACGCTGATGGCTCTCGCCATCCCGTTCACCCTGGCCTGGGATCCCTTGCCCGTTCTGCTCTTGTTCGGCGCTTTCGTCGGCGGTGCGACCTTCATGGGTTCGGTCACCGCGATACTGCTGAACATCCCGGGTAAGAACTCGAACGCGGCCACCCTGATCGACGGCTACCCGTTGGCGCAGCAGGGGCGTGCCAGAACGGCCATCGGCTGTTCGGCGACGGCATCCGCACTAGGCTCGACCTTCGGGCTGCTGATCCTGATCCTGCTCATACCCTTCATGCGGCCGGCCGTGCTGTGGCTGGGCCCCGCCGAGTTGCTGATGCTGGTGATCTGGGGAATGACCACGGTGGCGATGCTGGTGCAGGGCTCGCCGGTGAAGGGGCTGGCCATGGCGGGATTCGGGTGCCTGCTGGCTTTCGTGGGTCTGGATCCCCATACGGGAGAGGCGCGCTATACGTTGGATACGTTCTATCTGCGGGATGGGCTCAAGCTGGTGCCCGTATTCATCGGCATCTTCGCCCTCGCGGAGAGCCTGGACTTGTCGGCGGGCGATCCGGTATCCATATCCGGCCACACCCGCCTGGCCGAGCTGAAGGGTAGTGTGCGCGAAGGGATCCTCAGTGTATTCTCGCATTTCGGCGTGTTCATACGCTGCTCCCTGATCGGTACCCTCATCGGGATGATCCCCGGCATAGGCGGTACCGTGGCGAGCTTCACCGCCTACGGCCATGTCGCGGCTCATTCCAGGAATGGCCGCTTCGGCCAGGGAGATATCCGCGGCGTAATCGCCCCGGAAGCGGCCAACGATGCCAAGGATGGCGGTGCATTCGTTCCCACCCTGGCTTTCGGTATTCCGGGCGGATCCGGCACCGCGATGCTGCTCACGGTGCTCGTCCTTCACGGCATCACGCCGGGCCGCGACATGCTCACGACCCACGCCGACCTGATGTTTGTCCTGATCTGGTCCCTGTTCCTGTCCAACTGGATCACCTCGCTCCTCGGCCTTGCCATCGTGAATCCGCTCACCCGGATTACGCTGGTTCCTTCGCGGCGCCTGGTTCCGTTCATTGTTGTGGTAAGCACCCTGGCTGCCTACACGTACCGGGAACAGATCTGGGACGTAGTGGTAGCGTTCATCTTCGGTCTGCTCGGTTTCTTTCTCAAACGCTACGAGTGGCCGAGAATCCCGCTGGTGATTGCGCTGATTCTCACGCCCCTGTTCGAGAGCTACCTGAACCTCACCTTGCAGCTTCAGGCGCTGGGGCGCATTGACTTCTGGGCCAGGCCGGGTGTGCTGGTGCTGGCCGCGCTGACCGCTGGGTCGGTGCTGTTGTCCGTGGCGAGGAACGTCCGCAGGGACGGCGGCCCCGTCCGGCGAGGAAGGGGATGAGACGGCGCCGAACATGTGCCCGGACCGGGTTCACTCTGGCACTGCTGGCGGTGGTGGGATGTCAGGCGCTCCTGACCTGGCCGGTACGGTCTTCGTCCTTCCTGCTGCCCGCCTGCGTCCTCGTGCCGACCGCCGGCTTGCTGGTGGTGCAGCTGGTGATCGACGCGGCCCGCGACCGCACGCCAACGGTGCCGGAGGCACAGCCCGCGATCGCGCGGGCCGTCGCCTGGCTTCTGTTGATGCCGGCGTTGCTGGCGACCGCCGGGCTGGTCTTCGGCGGAGCGCTCTATACGCTGCTATATCTAAGGCTCAAGGCGGGCGAATCCTGGATGCTGTCGGGGATTTCGACCGCTGCCGTGGGCGGCGTCCTGGCACTGTTTGCATTCTCACTGCAAAGACCCGGCTTGTTCGACACGTTTCTGTGGTAGTCCGGTGGTCCGACCGACTCAGAAGTCTGCCTGCCCGCGGATCTGAAAGACCGAAGGCGTGTCGCCGTCGAATTCACTGCCCGGCCGGTCCAGCTGCAGTACCTTGATGTAATTGGCCATGAAACGCACGTTGGGGGTGGCGTACCAGTTCAAACCCAGCGTCAGGTTGTCCTCCACGCCGCCGATGACGTCGTCGTCGGTCAGGTCCAGGCGGCTGAAACGCAGGCCCAGCTCGAAGGCGCCGGGGCCGCCCTGGCCTACGGAGTGTCGTGGCGTGATGCGACCAAAGGTGCCGTCATCCGGGTCGTAGTTCCGCGATTCTCCGGTCAGGAACCAGCTCGCATAGGCGTACCAGCCGTCGAAACGCAGGCTGGACAGGCCGTCGGCGCGCCCCACGTCGGCCGTCAGGTACTCGGCCTGCAGGGACAGGGAATCCGACACCAAAGCGGATTCCAACCCCAGCCAGGTGATATCGTCGATGTGGTCCATCGTGCCCGTATCGACCAGGTGCACGTCTGTGATATGGGATTCGGGACGTGCCCGGAAGCGAAACGCGTGCGACCCGCCTGCCCGGCGATAGGAGCCCGACAAGCCCAGGTGCACGGCGGCAGTGCGGCGGTGCCAGGGTGAGTAGAAGAGGCGGCCGGTGATACCGAAGCCCTCGTCCTGTTCGTTACCTTCATCATCGCCCGCGAACAGGCCGCCGGAGAACCCCCAGTGCGCGCCCGTCCGGCCCCCGCCCAGGCCTATGTGCCTGCCCGGCACCAGCTCGGTCAGCATGGCGCGCTCCATGAACGTGGTGTACTTGGAGCTGCCGAGGTCCTCCATGGTCACGGGCTCCTTGTCGTTGCCGAAACGTATGTAGGTGCCCGGAAATCCGATGTAATCGATGTACGTGCTCTTGAGGCTCAGCCCGCCGGCGAGCTCCACCGAGCTCTTGAGGTACCAGTTCCGGGACAGCGTGGCATCCCAGGAAAGCCGCAGGCGCCGCATCTCGCTGCCGTTGCCAAGGGCGTTGATGTCTTCGTTGTAGAGCGCGGCGTCGGCCATCAATCTTCCGCCGAGACGAAACCTGTACTGCTTGTCCGCCGACTGGATCCGGACCTTGCTGCCTTCGAACTCCACGCGTGCGGCTTTGTGCTGCTGCTTGGAGCTTTCCGGCGGCGCCTCCGTCTCCTGCACGGTGGAACCGGCCGACTGTGACTTGTCCGCGGCGGCCGCGGCCCGCAACTTGGCATAGGCTTCATCGTTGATAGTGCCGTTGTCGTGCAGAACATCGATGAGCTGCATGAGAGCGCCGTTGTCGGCATGTGCGGAATTGCTCAGACAAACGACGAGAGTCAGGGAGCCGGCGAACCGGGCCAGTATTTTTTTCATGGGCTGTCGCTCGGAATTGGCGGAGCGGTGGGAGCCACTCCTTTGTCCGTTGTTATGTCGATTCGGCTGCGGGAACTATATAGTCATTTCAAGCGTGACAAAACAATGCTGGATGGTCACGCAGCATGGACGACCTTCGGGGATTTAAGTCGGTTCCTTGCATCCCAAGGTGAATAGTGAATGCAAATTAGCGGAGATTACCCATGACCGCGAATACCGAACGAGACGTTGAAAACCTCAAGTCGGAATTCGCCGATCTCAAGTCGGATGTCTCGGAACTGACCGAGACCATCAAAAGCATGTCCGGGAACACCGTCAGAAAAGGGCGCGAGCGTACCAAGGAAGCGGTGGCGACGGTGGCGCCCCGGCCGGCCGAAATTCCGGCTGCGCGAGAGAGCGACCGCGGGGATTGATGTCCAGGCCCTCTTCCGTGGGCAAGGATTGCTGTATATTCATCCAGTATGCTCCATGCCTATGCCGAGCTTCACTGCCTGAGCAATTTCTCCTTCCTGCGCGGCGCCTCGCATCCGGAGGAGCTGGTGACGCGGGCCCATAATCTGGGCTATGCGGGGCTGGCTATCACCGACGAGTGCTCGTTGTCCGGCGTGGTGCGGGCGCACAGGGAAGCCGCGAGATGCGGCCTGCTGTTGATCATCGGCAGCGAGCTTCGCCTGGTGGACGGCTTGCGGCTGGTGGTCCTGGCCACCAGCAGGGAAGGCTATGCCGGCCTGTCGGCGCTCATTACACGGGGGCGGAGAGCGGCCGCAAAGGGGTGCTATCGCCTCGAGCGGCGGGATTTGTCCCGGACACGCCTCGACGAATGCCTGGCCCTGTGGCTGCCGGACGCCGGACCGGACCGGGAGCAGGGCGTTTTCCTCAAAACGTGTTTTCCAGGCCGCCTGTGGATCGCCGTGGAGCTGCTGCTGGGACCGGACGACGGCGCCCGGTTGGAGCTGCTGCGGCAAACGGGCCGGCAGCTGGATCTGCCGCTGGCGGCGGCGGGGGACGTGCACATGCACCGGCGCGGGCGCCGGGCGCTGCAGGACACCTTGACGGCCATCCGTCTGGGCAAACCCCTGCAGCGGCTGGGAACGGCCCTGTTTCCCAACGGCGAGCGCCACCTGCGCTCCCGGAAACGATTGGCCGGCATTTATCCATCGGAGCTTCTGGATGAAACCGTGCGGATTGCCGAACGCTGTCGTTTTTCCCTCGACGAGCTGCGCTACGAGTACCCTCGAGAGCTGGTGCCCGCGGGTCATACGCCCATCAGCTGGCTGCGGACTCTTACGGAGAAGGGAGCGGAAAAGCGCTGGTCGGAGGGCGTACCGGAAAAGGTCAGACGGCAGCTCGAGCACGAGCTGGTCTTGATCGAGGAGCTGCACTACGAGCCTTATTTCCTGACCGTCCACGACATCGTGGCTTTTGCCCGCGGCCGCGGCATCCTGTGCCAGGGACGGGGTTCGGCCGCCAATTCGGCGGTGTGTTATTGCCTCGGCATCACCGAGGTCAACCCGGCGCGCATGAACCTGCTGTTCGAGCGTTTCATCTCGAGGGAGCGGGACGAGCCGCCGGACATCGACGTCGACTTCGAGCACGAGCGGCGCGAGGAGGTCATTCAATATATCTACCGCAAGTACGGCCGCCGCCGGGCCGCCCTGGCGGCCACGGTGATCACCTACCGGCCGCGCAGCGCGGTGCGCGATGTCGGCAAGGCCCTGGGTTTCAGCCCCGACCAGGTGGACTACCTGGCCAAGTCCATTCAATGGTGGGACAGGACGCTGGTATGCGACGAGGCGGTCAGGAAGCTCGGCATCGACAGCGACCACCCCCGCCTGCGGCAGCTCCTGGTGCTGGTCGAGGAGATCCTGGGCTTTCCCCGTCACCTGTCGCAGCACGTGGGCGGTTTCGTCATCGCCCGGGACGACCTGTCGCGCCTGGCACCGGTGGAAAACGCGGCCATGCCGGAGCGCACGGTGATCCAGTGGGAGAAGGACGACCTGGAGGCCCTGGGACTGCTGAAGGTGGATATCCTGGGCCTGGGGATGCTGAGCGCGATCCGCCGGGCCCTGGCATACCTGTCGTCCTATACCGGCAGGACCTGGACCCTGACGGATATCCCCCCGGAGGATCCGGCTGTGTACGCCATGCTGCGCGAGGCCGATACCATCGGTGTGTTCCAGATCGAATCGCGCGCCCAGATGTCCATGCTGCCGCGCCTCAAGCCGCGCTGCTTCTACGACCTGGTAATCGAGATCGCCATCGTGCGTCCCGGACCCATCCAGGGGGACATGGTGCATCCTTACCTGCGGCGGCGCAGCGGCCTGGAACCGGTGAGCTATCCCGGTGCCGGGGTCAAAAAAGTTCTGGAGCGCACCCTCGGCGTGCCGATTTTCCAGGAGCAGGTGATGCAGCTTGCCATCGTCGCCGCGGGCTTCACGCCGGGGGAGGCCGACCAGCTTCGCCGCAGCATGGCTGCCTGGCGCCGGCGCGGTGGCCTGGAGAAATTCCAGTACAAGCTTGTCGAAGGGATGCGAGCCCGCGGTTACAGCGCCGATTTCGCCGACCAGATCTGCCGCCAGATCCAGGGCTTCGGGGAATACGGCTTTCCGGAAAGCCACAGTGCCAGTTTCGCCCTGCTGGCCTACGTCTCCTCGTGGTTGAAGCGCTACCATCCGGCGGCCTTCACCTGTGCGCTGCTCAACAGCCAGCCGATGGGGTTCTACGCACCGGCACAACTGGTCCAGGACGCGAGCCGGCACGGGGTCGAGGTCCGGCCCGCGGACGTGCGCATCAGCGGCGGGGAAGCAAGCCTGGAAATCGAGCCGGCGGGGCCCGTATTGCGTCTCGGTCTGAACCAGGTGAAAGGTTTGTCGCAGGCGGGCATCGACCGGATCGTCGAGGCCCGTGGGCGCGCGCCGTTCAGCAATACCGGAGACCTGAAACGCCGGGCCCGGCTGTCCTCCGGCGACCTGGAGGCGCTGGCGGCGGCCGACGCCCTGCACGGCCTGGCAGGCCACCGGCACAAGGCGTTCTGGGAAACGGCGGGCAGCGAGCCGGCCGTGCCGCTGTTCCCCGACCTCCGCTTCAACGAAGCAGAGCCGCTGCTGGCACCACCCAATGAGATCGAGGACATCGCCGCCGACTATGGCGCCCTGGGACTCAGCCTGCGCCGGCATCCCGTCGCCTTGTTGCGGCGCCGCCTGGCGGATTCGAACATCCATACCGCCGCAGCCTGCAGGGAACTGGAGAACGGGGCTGCGGCCACCGCGGCCGGCCTGGTAATTTGCCGGCAGCGGCCAGGCTCGGCCTCGGGAGTGATTTTTCTCACCCTGGAGGATGAAACCGGCCATATCAATGCCGTGGTCTGGCCACAGGTGGCGGAACGCCAGCGCCGGGCGCTTTATCAGTCCCGCCTGATGGCGGTGCGCGGGGTGATACAGATGGAGCAGGGCGTGCTGCATCTGGTGGCGAACCGGTTGACGGACTACACCCATTGGTTGGGCGAACTGCGAAGCCCGTCGCGTGATTTCAGGTAGATGAATTGATGAATTGCGGAATCGCGGCTGAAGCCGCTCCTACAATCCGTGGTTTGCCGTATTGCCGATCCCGGGATTGGACGCCCAATTTCCATCCCGGCGCTCCCAAGCGATTGATTTTCTTATCTAAACCAGCCGATTCCGCAATGCCTTGTCTTTGACAGGACCGGCGCCCATCTATATGATTCGCCGACCTTGCATCGGGGGTGACGTTAGCTCCCGTGATCGATCCAATCGAAGGAATTCAGAGAAACCCATGGCCGTACAAAAGACCCGAAAAACACCCTCAAAGCGCGACATGCGCCGTTCCCATGACGCCCTCAAGAACCCGACCTTGTCCATCGACCCGACGACCGGCGAGCTGCATCGCCGGCACCAGGTGACGGAATCAGGCTACTACCGCGGCAAGAAAGTCGTGGAAATCCAGGAAGACACGGAATAGCCGCAGTTACAACGCCCGGCCTGCCGGGCGCGCGCACCTGCACGGAATCCGTATTGTGACCACAACCGTTGCTGTCGACGCGATGGGCGGTGACCATGGCCTGTCGGTGACCATTCCTGCGTGTATCAGCGCGCTGGAGCGCAACCCGGACCTGAACCTGATCCTGGTGGGACGCTCCCAGGATATCGAGGACCGCCTCGGGGCGAACATGGCCCGTTTCGGCGACCGGTTGAGGATCCGGCAGGCCTCGGAGATCGTCACCATGGACGAAGCGCCCGGTCTGGCGCTGCGCAACAAGAAGGACTCCTCCATGCGGGTCGCCATCAACGCTGTCAAGTCCGGGGAAGCCCAGGCTTGCGTCAGCGCCGGAAATACCGGCGCACTCATGGCCGGTGCCCGCTTCGTACTCAAGACGCTGCCCGGCATCGACCGCCCGGCCATCGTCGGCAAGATCCCGTCTCTGCGGGGACACGTGCATATGCTGGATCTGGGTGCGAATGTCGACAGTCCCGCGTATCTGCTTCTGCAGTTCGCGGTGATGGGCTCCATACTGGTGAAGTACCTGGAGAACAAGCCGAGGCCTTCGGTGGGGCTTTTGAATATCGGCGTGGAAGACATCAAGGGCAACGAGGTCGTCAAGGAGGCGAGCAGGCTGATGCGGGGCAGCAACTTGAACTTCGCCGGCTATGTCGAGGGCGACGCCATATACACCGGCGATGTTGATGTCATCGTTTGCGACGGCTTCGACGGCAACGTATCGTTGAAGACCAGCGAGGGACTGGCCCAGTTCATCGCCAAGTTGATGCGCGAGGAATTCAACTCCAATATTCTGACCAGGGTCGCGGGGCTCATGGCCATACCGGTGATCAACCGGTTTCGAAAAAGGATTGACCACAGGCGCTACAATGGCGCGGCATTCGTTGGCCTGAACGGCATAGTCATCAAGAGCCACGGCGGCGCGGATGTGCTCGCCTTTCGCCAGGCCATTACCGAGGCTATACAGCAAGTGCAACACCAGGTTCCGGAAAACATTCGCGCCGAGCTCGCCCAGTTGATGCAGGGGACCGCGGTGTGACAACGGCGAGAGTGATCGGAACCGGCAGCTATCTGCCCGAGCGCATCATGCCGAACTCCGAGCTGGAAAGCATGGTGGATACCTCGGACGAATGGATCGTCGCCCGTACGGGGATCAAGCAGCGCCATGTTGCGGCTCCGGACGAGATGACCTCGGATCTCGCCGAGCACGCCGCGCGTCGCGCCATAGAGGCCGCGGGCATCGAGCCCTCCGACCTCGATCTGATCATCGTCGCCACCACGACCCCCGACCTGGTGTTTCCGAGCGTGGCCTGCCTGCTGCAGAACCGGCTCGGCATCCACACTGCATGCCCGGCCTTCGACATCCAGGCGGTATGCGCGGGTTTCGTCTATGCCATGGGCGTGGTGCACCGGTTCTTCCAGACCAATGGCTGCACCCGGGCGCTGGTGGTGGGAGCGGAGACTTTCACCCGCATCCTCGACTGGACCGACCGCAACACGTGCGTCCTGTTCGGTGACGGTGCCGGAGCAGTGGTGCTGGAAGCGTCCGAGGAGCCGGGGATCATCTCGACGCATCTGCATGCCGACGGCAAGTACCACGAGCTGCTGAATGTCTCTTCCGGCGTCTCCTCGAACTACTCGCAGGTGCTGCGGGGCGAGGCCTACACCCAGATGCAGGGCAGTGAAGTGTTCAAATGGGCGGTCCGGGCGCTGGGTGATATCGTCGACGAGACGCTGGCCCATAACGGCATGCAGAAGTCGGACATAGACTGGCTGGTGCCGCACCAGGCCAATATCCGCATCATCTCCGCCAC
>CAVSUY010000013.1:0-206777 GCA_963731035.1 uncultured Gammaproteobacteria bacterium
TCAAAGGCGTTGGTATGCAGGCTGTTGCAGTGGTCGTACAGCGCGATCAGGGCCTGCAGGGTGGTGCGGATATCGTTGAAGCTCATCTCCTGGGCGTGCAGCGAGCGGCCGGAGGTCTGAATGTGGTACTTGAGCTTCTGGGAGCGCTCGTTGGCGCCGTACTTGTCGCGCAGGGTCACCGCCCAGATGCGCCGCGCCACCCGGCCCAGCACCGAGTACTCGGGGTCCATGCCGTTGGAGAAGAAGAACGACAGGTTGGGGGCGAAGTCGTCGATGTCCATGCCCCGGGCGAGGTACGCCTCGACGTAGGTGAAGCCATTGGCCAGGGTGAAGGCAAGCTGGGTGATGGGATTCGCCCCGGCCTCGGCGATGTGGTAGCCGGAGATCGACACCGAGTAGAAGTTCCTGACGTCGTGCTCGACGAAGTATTGCTGGATATCGCCCATCATCTTCAACGAGAACTCGGTGGAGAAGATACAGGTGTTCTGGCCCTGGTCTTCTTTCAGGATATCCGCCTGCACCGTGCCGCGCACGTTCTCCAGCGCCCACGTGGCGATTCTTTGGCGCTCCTGCGAGTCCGGCGCGTGGCCATTCTCTTGCTCGTACTTCTCGTATCTGCTGGTCGATGGCGGTGTTGAGGAACATCGCCAGGATGGTCGGCGCCGGGCCGTTGATGGTCATGGACACCGAGGTCTTCGGGCTGCACAGGTCGAAGCCGTCGTAGAGGACCTTCATGTCCTCCAAGGTGGCGATGGACACACCTGAGTTGCCGACCTTGCCGTAGATATCCGGGCGCTCATCCGGGTCCCAGCCGTACAGGGTCACCGAGTCGAAGGCCGTGGACAGGCGCTTGGCGTCCGAGTGCGCCGACAGGTACTTGAAGCGGCGGTTGGTGCGGAACGGGTCGCCCTCGCCGGCGAACATGCGGGTCGGGTCCTCGCCCTCGCGCTTGAGCAGAAACACGCCGGCGGTATACGGGAAGCGGCCGGGGACATTCTCCTTAAGCAGCCACTTGAGCAGCTCGCCGTGATCCTCGTACCTGGGCAGGGCCACGCGCGGGATGAGGGTGCCGGACAGGGACTTGTACTTCAGCGGCAGCTTGAGCTCCTTGTCACGCACCTTCATGACGAACTCGTCACCGCTGTAAGTCTCCTGCATCTCGGGCCACTGCTCGAGCAGTTTCAGCGACTCGCCGTCGAGCGCGTCCTCGCGTTCCTGGATCAGGGCGTCAAAGGCGGAGGTGTCGTTCCTGTTCCCGCTTTGGGCCTCGCCGATCATGCGCCGGCTCTCCATGAGCTGCTGGCGCTCCCGGGCCAGCCTGGCCTGCTTGTCGGCGTGATGCAGGTAGTGGTGCACGCCGTCAGTGATCTCCGCCAGGTAGCGCTGGCGCTTGGGGGGCACGATCACCGTTTCATCCGTGGAATGGTGAATATCCAGCATCGGCAGCTTTCCTTCACCCAGTGAGAATCCGCGCTCTTCGAGCTGGCGGCGGAGCTCCTGGTAGAGGGCGGTTACGCCGTCGTCGTTGAAGCGAGAGGCGATGGTCCCGTAGACCGGCATGTCCTCCCAGGATCTGGTGAACGCCTCCTGGTTGCGCTGCATCTGCTTGGAAACATCGCGCAGCGCATCAAAGGCGCCCTTGCGATCGAACTTGTTGATGGCCACGACGTTGGCGAAGTCCAGCATGTCGATCTTCTCCAGCTGGCTGGCGGCGCCGTACTCCGGCGTCATGACATACAAGGACACGTCCACCAACGGCACGATGGCCGCGTCGCCCTGGCCGATGCCGGGGGTCTCGATGACGATCACGTCGAAGCCGCCGAGGCGCGTCGCCTCGACCACGTCGGAGAGGTAACCGGGCAGCTCGGCATCGGTGCCGCGGGTCGCCAGGGAGCGCATGAAGATATTCGGATGCTCGATGGCGTTCATGCGGATGCGGTCGCCGAGCAGGGCGCCGCCGGTCTTGCGCCGCGAGGGGTCCACCGCCAGTACGGCGATCCTGAGCTCGTCGTCGCGGTCCATGCGGAAGCGGCGGATCAGCTCGTCGGTGAGCGAGGACTTGCCGGCGCCGCCGGTGCCGGTGATGCCGAGCACCGGCGTCTTCGCGGTGTTCTGCTCCACCGCCTTGTCGAGCTGGGCCCTGGCGAGGCTGGACAGGGTGTCGTTCTCGATGGCGGTGATCAGCCGGGCAAGCTGCACGCGATCGCCAAGGCTCACGGCGTCGATCGCCGGAGGCTGCTTCACGCTCGGATCGAAGCGCACCCGGCTGAGCATGTCCTCGATCATGCCCTTGAGACCGAGGTTCTGGCCGTCGGCCGGCGAGTAGATGCGGGCCACGCCGTAGCGCTGCAGCTCCTCGATCTCCTCGGCCACGATCACGCCGCCGCCGCCCCCGAAGACTTGTATATGTTCCCCGCCGCGCTCGGCCAGCATGTCCACCATGTATTTGAAGTACTCCACATGCCCGCCCTGGTAGGAGCTGACCGCGATGCCCTGGACGTCCTCCTGGATCGCCGCGTCGACAATCTCCGCCACCGAGCGGTTGTGGCCGAGGTGGATTACCTCGACGCTGCTGGCCTGCAGGATGCGGCGCATGATGTTGATGGAGGCGTCGTGGCCGTCAAACAGGCTGGCGGCGGTGACGAAGCGGATCTTGCCGACCGGCTCGGCGCCGGCTCGAGGGATTTTTTCTACGTGAGCGGAAGACATGGTGTATACCCTCTGGGGACTCCAATATGACAACCGGAGAGCGGCCCCAATGCAACCCGGGCCAGGAAGCTCCGATTGTAGGAGCGGCTGAAGCCTCGATCTCGCCGTTCCACGCGTTTATCGCGGCTGAAGCCGCTCCTACAATCCAGGATAAGCATCGTGCAAAATTACTGGATATTCTTGTCATTTTGTATTACGTTTACGTAAACGTCAAGTTGTAGGTATCTACGTTGCCAAGCGCTGCCTCCCCTGCCAAACAGGCCGATTCCATAGATGAGGAACGGTACTCCATCACGGAACTGGCCCGGGAATTCGGGATCACCACCCGCGCCATCCGGTTCTACGAGGACCAGAACCTGCTGGCCCCGGCCCGCGCCGGCTTGACCCGGATCTACTCGGGCCGGGACCGGGTGCGGCTCAAGCTGGTACTTCGCGGCAAGCGGCTCGGCTTCACCCTGAAGGAAATCGCCGCCATCCTCGACATGTACGACGCCGAGCCCGGTGAGTCCGGCCAGTTGCAGTACATGCTGGACCGCCTGCAGGAGCAGCGCGACGTGTTGGAGAAGCAGCGCAACGACATAGACCTCACCCTGGCGGAGTTGGACGTGATCGAATCCCAGTGCCGCCAACGGCTGAACACGATGCTGGCCCGGTCCGGTACCTGAGCCCGGCTCCGGGGCTGAGCGTGAGCGGAACCCGTCCCGAGTTCCAGATACAGGATCCCGGCTTCGAACGGCGGGTGCGGGACAGCTTCACGCGCCAGCAGGTGATGAGCTTTCTAGGGGCCAAGCTCGGGGACGTCGGCCCCGGCCGTGCAGAGATCTTCCTGCCGTACCGCCCGGAGCTTTCCCAGCAGCACGGCTTCTTTCACGGCGGTATCGTGGGCACGATCGCCGACTCGGCGGCCGGCTACGCCGGCTACACCCTGATGCCGCACCACGCCAGCGTCCTGACCGTGGAGTACAAGCTCAACCTCATGGCCCCTGCGGACGGCGGCCGGCTGATTGCCCGGGGCCGGGTGATACGCCCAGGAAAGACCCTCGTCATCACCCAGGCCGACGTGTTCGTCGAGAAAGACGCTGAGGAGCGCCACTGCGCGGTTCTGCTGCAGACGCTGATGTGCATGCACGGGCGGTCGGACTCGACGACACGGGCGGCCTCACTTACAACGCATCGGGAACCACTCGTATGACTCAACATTATCCAGGCTTGAACTTCAATCTCGGCGAAATGGCTGACATGCTGCGCGAGCAGGTCCACGGCTTCGCGCAGAAGGAGATCGCCCCCATCGCCGCCGACATCGATCGCAACAACGAATTCCCTCGCGAGCTGTGGAACAAAATGGGCGACATGGGGCTGCTCGGCGTCACAGTCGGGGAGCAGTACGGCGGCGCAGAGATGGGCTACCTGGAGCACGTCATCGCCATGGAGGAAATCAGCCGCGCCTCGGCGTCGGTGGGCTTGTCCTACGGCGCCCACTCCAACCTGTGCGTCAACCAGATCCGGCGCAACGGCACCGAGGAACAGCGCCGCAAGTACCTGCCGAAGCTGATCAGCGGCGAGCACGTGGGTGCCTTGGCCATGAGCGAGCCTGGTTCCGGCTCGGACGTGGTCAGCATGCGGCTGCGTGCGGAGGACAAAGGCGCTCACTACGTCCTCAACGGCAACAAGATGTGGATCACCAACGGCCCCGACGCCGACGTGCTGGTGGTCTATGCCAAAACCGATCCGGACGCCGGCGCGCGCGGTATCACCGCGTTCCTCGTAGAGAAGGAGTTCCCGGGGTTTTCCACCGCCCAGAAGCTCGACAAGCTCGGCATGCGCGGCTCCAACACCTGCGAGCTGGTGTTCAGAAACTGTGAGGTGCCGGCGGAGAACGTGCTGGGGCAGCTCAACAGCGGCGTGAACGTGTTGATGAGCGGCCTGGACTATGAGCGCGTGGTGTTGGCCGGCGGCCCGCTTGGCATCATGCAGGCCTGCCTGGACGTGGTAATTCCCTACGTCCACGAGCGCAAGCAGTTCGACCGGCCGATCGGCGAGTTCCAGTTGATGCAGGGCAAGCTGGCGGACATGTACACTACGCTCAACGTCTGCCGCGCTTACGTCTATGCCGTCGCCCAAGCCTGTGACCGCGACGAAACCACCCGCAAGGATGCCGCCGGCGCGATCCTGTACTCGGCAGAGAAAGCCACCCAGATGGCCCTGGATGCCATCCAGTCCCTCGGCGGCAATGGTTACATCAACGACTATCCGACCGGCCGCCTGCTCCGGGATGCCAAGCTCTACGAGATCGGCGCCGGCACCAGTGAGATCAGGCGCATGCTGATCGGGCGAGAGCTGTTCGAAGAGACGATGTAGGTCGGGTTTCAAGCCGAAAGGCAAAGGTGGTGTCGGGCTGGAGCCCGACCTACAGTTCGCCTTTCGGCGACACGAGGTCGGCGGGAACAGGTCAAACATCGGTCCACCCCCTCACCCCAACCCTCTCCCCCGATGGGGGAGAGGGAGCGATGTGCCCAATCCTCTCCCCCCGGTGGGGAAGAGGGAGCGTTGTGCCCAATCCTTCCCCTGGGTGGGGTAGAGGGAGTTCAACCTTGACCCCGCCTTGATGCCGACCTATTGTCAAAAAACAGGGGATCCTGGGACAAACCATTGCAGGGCATTTCAATCGCGACGACCGGCACGGAAGAACTCGCCGAGCTGTTCGAGCTGGCGCCGGTATCGCTCTGGCTGGAGGACTACAGCGCCCTTCGCGAGCAGTTCCAGCGCTGGCGCAACGAGGGCGTGACCGATCTTCGAGCTTTCCTCCTGGAGTCGCCCGATCGGGTGTCACGCTGCTCTTCCCTCATTCGCGTCCTTGCCGTCAACCGCCGTACCCTCGAGTTGTTCGAGGCGGAGTCGATCGAGCACCTGGTCGATAACCTCTCGCGCATCTTTCGCGACGACATGTTCGATCAGCATGTCGAGGAATTGGTGCAGTTGTGGGAGGGTGGTCAGCGGTTCCACAGCCAGACCGTCAACTACACCCTGTCCGGCCGCCGCCTCGACATTCTTCTTCATGGCACCGTGCTGTCCGACAGTGAAGAATCATGGCGTCGCGTACTGGTCTCGATAGAGGACATCACCGAACTCTGCGCGGCTCAGCAGGCCCAGGCTGATGCGGAACGCTACGCACGCGGATTGTTCGAGCACTCGCCGGTATCGCTGTGGGTGGAGGACTTCAGCGGTGTCAAGACTCTTTTGGACGAGGTTCGCGCTACGGGCGTAACCGACTTTCGCACGTTCACGGATGTTCATCCCGAGATCGTGGATCGCTGCATGGAGCAAATTCGCATCCTGGAGGTCAATCACCAAACAATGACCATGTTTGACGCTCCCGACCAGGAGACGCTCATCAACAACGTCGACCGAATTTTCCGCGACGACATGAGTCGTCATTTCGGCGAGCAGTTGATCAAGTTATTCAACGGCGAGCTCGTGCATCAGCGCGAGAGCGTCAACTACACGCTGACAGGAGACCGGCTCAACGTGTACCTTCAATTCTCCGTTCTTCCCGGCCACGAAGAGGACTGGGGACTCGTGCTGGTCTCACTCATGGATATCACGGCACACAAGAAGGCCGAGGCTTATCTCGAGTTTCTCGGGACCCACGATCCCCTCTCGAAGCTCCGCAACCGCACCTTCTTCGCCGAGGAGATCAAACGGCTGGACCGGCGCGGTCCCTGGCCGCTGACGGTGGTAGTGATCGACTTGAACAATCTGAAGCGCGCCAACGACCAGCACGGGCACGCGACGGGCGATGCCTTGATTCGCCGCGCCGGGGAGGTCCTTTCCAAAGTCGCCGAGGTTGATACGTGCGCGGCCCGAATCGGCGGCGACGAATTTGCCATGCTGTTGCCCGGTACCGATCAGCGGGTTGGACAGCGGATCATGGAACGCATCGACCACCTGGTGACGGTCAACAACAGCTTTTACAACGGGCCACCCTTGAGCTTCGCCATGGGCATGGCTACGGGAGAAGAAGGCACATCGGTCGAGAGCGTGGTACAGGAGGCGGACCGTCTCATGTACGAACACAAACGGGAGTATTACGAGACCACGAATCAGGACCGCCGCGGACCGTGAGCCGGCGCCGGGTCTGCCCGCCGCCTTGCCATTTCGTCCGCTTTGTATTACGTTTACGTAAACGTAAACGTAAAGCTAGGGACCTCTCTCGGAAGTCTCCGCTCCCGCTGGCGGGAGCGGGGCAGCGCGAAGGCAGTGGAATTCAGCCCCGGCACGACCCGTTTGGTACCCACGCGTGCTTGCAACCGGGAAGGGCGCAAACGCCGGCCCCTCTCCCCAACCCGCTCCCGCGAAGAGAGAGGGAGTCGCGCCGAAGATGAGAGGACTTTAGTGGTCTAACACGATGTCAGCAAAGTTCGAAGAGGTTCGAAAAGTGAACGCAGAGCAAATCGTTATTGTCGGCGCCGCCCGCACACCCATGGGCGCTTTCCAGGGCAAATTGAGCGCCTTGACCGCCCCCGAGCTCGGCTCCGCCGCCATCCGTGCGGCGCTCGAGAAGGCAGGCGTGAAGCCCGAGGCCATCGAGGAAGTCATCATGGGCTGCGTGCTGCCCGCCGGCCAGGGCCAGGCACCCGCCCGCCAGGCATCGCTTGGTGCCGGTATTCCACTGGGCGCGGGCTGCACCACCGTCAACAAGATGTGCGGCTCCGGCATGAAGGCCGCCATGCTGGCCCACGACGCCATTCGCGCCGGCACCAACCGCATCATGGCGGCCGGCGGCATGGAGAGCATGACCAACGCGCCGTACCTGCTGGACAAGGCGCGCGGCGGCTACCGCATGGGCCACGGCCGCGTTCTTGACCACATGTTCCTGGACGGCCTGGAAGACGCCTACGATAAGGGCCGGCTGATGGGCACCTTCGCCGAAGACTGTGCCGACAAGTACGGCTTCACCCGTGAGGCTCAGGACGAGTTCGCCATCCGCTCGCTGAAGCGCGCCAGGCAAGCCAACGAGGACGGGACCTTCGCCGACGAGATCACACCGGTTACTGTCAAGACCCGCAAGGAGGAGTTCGAGGTCAGCATCGACGAGCCGCCATTCAACGCCAATATCGAGAAGATCCCGCACCTGAAGCCGGCCTTCCGCGAGGGTGGCACGGTGACCCCGGCCAACTCCAGCTCGATCTCCGACGGCGGGGCGGCCCTCATCCTCACCAGCGAGGCCCACGCCGATCGCATCCACGCCCAGCCCATCGCGCGGATCCTGGGCCACAGCACGTTTGCCCAGGAGCCGGGCTGGTTCACCACCGCGCCGGTGTCCGCCATTCGCAAGCTCCTGGAGCAGGTCAGCTGGTCCGCCGAAGACGTCGACCTGTACGAGATCAACGAGGCCTTCGCCGTGGTAACCATGGCGGCCATGGAAGAATTCAACCTTCCGGCCGACAAGGTGAACATCCACGGCGGCGCCTGCGCCCTGGGGCATCCCATTGGGGCTTCGGGCGCCCGCATCGTGGTGACGCTGCTGAACGCATTGAAGAAACACGGCAAGAAACGCGGTGTTGCTTCCCTGTGCATCGGTGGCGGTGAAGCCACGGCGATGGCAGTGGAGTTGGTGGACTGATCACCGGCACAATAAGGAAATCGCGGCTGAAGCCGCTCCTACAATCCGGGGCTCACCGCAGTGCCAAACCCGGGATTGCAGGAGCGGCTTCAGCCGCGATAGAGCACGCGCCATGCAGCTGACCCAGGAACAAACCATGATCCGCGACATGGCGCGGCGCTTTGCCCGAGAGGAGCTGGCGCCGCATGCTGCGGAGTGGGACCGAAATGCGACTTTCCCCCGCGACGCCGTAAAGCAGATGGCGGAGCTCGGCCTGCTCGGCATGTTGACACCGGAGAAATACGACGGCGCCGGTGCGGATCACGTCTCCTACGCCCTGGCCATGGAAGAGATCGCCGCCGGCGACGGCTCCTGCTCCACCATCATAGGGGTGCATAATTCCGTGGGCTGCGCGCCTATCCTGCGCTATGGGAACGACCAACAGAAAGAGAAATTCCTGAAGCCCATGGCCCGCGGCGAGCTGTTGGCCTGCTTCTGCCTCACCGAGCCCCAGGCAGGTTCCGAGGCCTCCAACCTCAGGACCCGCGCGGTTCCGGACGGCAATCACTACGTTCTGAACGGCACCAAGCAGTTCATCACCAGCGGCGCCAACGCCGACATCGCCATTGTGTTCGCCGTCACCGAACCAGACGCCGGCAGCAAGGGCATCAGCGCCTTCATCGTGCCGACCGTCACCAACGGCTATGAGGTCGCGAGCGTAGAGGACAAGCTCGGCCAGAAAGCCTCGGACACCGTGCAGCTCGTCTTCAAGGACATGCCCGTGCCCGCGGAGAACCGGCTGGGCGAGGAAGGCGAAGGCTATCGTATCGCCCTTTCCAACCTGGAAGGCGGCCGCATCGGCATCGCCGCCCAGGCTATCGGCATGGCCCGCGCCGCCTTCGAGGCCGCGCGGGGCTATGCGAAGGAGCGCACCGCATTCGGCAAGACCATCATCGAGCATCAGGCCGTGGCCTTTCGCCTCGCCGACATGGCGACGCGGATCGAGGTGGCCCGCCACATGGCCCTGCACGCCGCGGAGCTGCGCGACCGAGGCGAGCCCTGCCTGAAGGAAGCGTCCATGGCCAAGCTGTTCGCGTCGGAGATGGCGGAAGGGGTATGCTCCGACGCCATCCAGATTCACGGCGGCTATGGATACCTCAAGGACTTTCCGGTTGAACGCATCTACCGCGACGTCCGCGTGTGCCAGATTTACGAAGGCACCAGCGACGTCCAGCGCCTGGTCATCAGCCGGGCTCTGGCGAGCGAGGCGTAGGAGCGGCCTCGCTCGGGTCGTGCCACGGCCTCGGAACATTGAAAACGCTGGATAGGACGTCCCTTCTCCCTCAGGGAGAAGGACAGGATGAGGGGTCATACAGATCAAGGCGTTGTCTTGGTTCGATCCCCTTACCCCAACCCTCTCCACGAGGGAGAAGGATTTGTGGGACGGCAGTACGGGCTTCCTGAATATAATCGCGGCTGAAGCCGCTCCTACAAAGCTTCGCCGGACTTTGCGGAACAATCAAACAATGCTCACATTAACATGACCATACTGCGCTCCAACCTCGACACCCGCGGCGCCGAGTTCCAGGCCAACCGGGAGAAGATGGAATCCCTGGTCCGGGACCTGCGGGACAAGGCGGCGGACATCGCCAAGGGCGGCGGCGAGCGGGCCCGGAGCAAGCACACCGAGCGCGGCAAGCTGCTGGCCCGCGACCGCATCCAGGCACTGCTCGACGTCGGCACGCCGTTCCTGGAGCTGTCGCAGTTCGCCGCCTATCAAGTCTACGACGACCCGGTCCCGGCCGCCGGCGTGATTACCGGCATCGGCCGCATCAACGGCCACGAGTGTGTGGTCGTTGCCAACGACGCTACGGTGAAGGGCGGTACCTACTATCCCCTCACGGTGAAAAAGCACCTGCGCGCACAGGAGATCGCAGAGCAGAACCGCCTGCCCTGCATCTACCTGGTGGACTCCGGCGGCGCGTTCCTGCCCAAGCAGGACGAGGTGTTTCCGGACCGCGACCACTTCGGCCGCATTTTCTACAACCAGGCCAACATGTCGGCAAAGGGGATTCCACAGATCGCGGTGGTGATGGGCTCGTGCACCGCAGGGGGCGCTTACGTGCCGGCCATGGCGGACGAAAGCATTATCGTCAAGCAGCAGGGCACCATCTTCCTCGGCGGCCCGCCGCTGGTGAAGGCCGCCACGGGCGAGACCGTGACCGCGGAGGAGCTTGGGGGCGCCGATGTTCACGCGCGGACCTCGGGAGTGGTCGACCACTACGCCCAGAACGACCGCCACGCACTGGGTATCGCCCGCCAGATCGTGGCCGATCTGAACACACGAAAGCGCCACGACCTGACGACCCGCGAGCCGCGGGAGCCCGTGCTGGACCCGAACGAGCTGTACGGCGTCATTCCCGACGACACCCGCAAGCCCTACGACATGCGCGAAGTCATCGGCCGGGTTGTGGATGGGAGCGAATTCGACGAATTCAAGCAGCTGTACGGCACCACACTGATCTGCGGTTTCACTCACATCCACGGTTACCCGGTGGGGATCCTGGCCAACAACGGCATCCTGTTCTCCGAGTCCGCCTTGAAGGGCGCTCACTTCGTCGAGCTTTGCTGCCAGAGAAAGATTCCCCTGGTATTCCTGCAAAACATCACCGGCTTCATGGTCGGCAGGAAATACGAGGCCGGCGGCATCGCCCGCGACGGCGCCAAATTGGTTACCGCCGTCTCCACCGCGCGGGTGCCGAAGTTCACGGTGATCGTCGGCGGCAGCTTCGGCGCCGGCAACTACGGGATGTGCGGCCGCGCCTACAACCCGCGCTTCCTGTGGATGTGGCCCAATGCCCGCATCTCGGTGATGGGCGGCCAGCAGGCGGCCAACGTGCTGGCGCAGGTGAAGAAGGACAACCTGGAGGCCCGCGGCGAGACTTGGCCCGAGGAAGAGGAGCAGGCCTTCAAGCAGCCGATCCTCGACCAGTACGAGCACCAGGGGCACCCCTACTATGCCAGCGCTCGCCTGTGGGACGACGGCATTATCGATCCCGGGGACACCCGCCGGGTGCTGGGCCTCGGCCTGTCGGCCGCCCTGAACGCCTCGATTGAGGAAACCAGGTTCGGCGTATTCAGGATGTAAGCAGGAGCAGTCCGACGGCTGCGCGGGTTTGCTGGATTGCTGCGGCCCTGCGGGCCTCGGAATGACGGGGTCGACGAACTATGGCCGTGAAATCACAGACCGGCACGATGCTCTCAACTCTTCTTTTGCTATATTAGCAGCCCTCTCGATCCCCCAGCCAGCGAATGTGTCATACCGGCCTCCAATGAAAACTGCCCTCGTATGCGGGGCAGGCGGCTTCATAGGAAGCCATCTAGTCGAGCGACTGAAGAACGAGGGATTCTGGGTGCGCGGCGTCGATCTGAAGCATCCGGCGTTTTCGAACTCATCCGCCGACGACTTCGTCGTTGGCGAGTTGCGGGATCCCGTCGTATGCCGCGACATCGCCGACCGGGACTTCGACGAGGTCTACCAGCTTGCCGCCGACATGGGAGGCGCCGGCTACCTGTTCACCGGGGACAACGACGCCGACGTAATGAGCAATTCAGCGCTCATCAACCTCAATGTCGTGCGGACGTTTTGCCGGGCCCGTGTCGGCAGGCTCTTTTTCTCCTCCTCGGCGTGCGTGTATTCGAGATACAACCAGACAGACCCCCAGAATCCCCACTGCGCGGAGGACTCGGCCTATCCCGCGGATCCGGACAGCGAGTATGGCTGGGAGAAGCTTTTCAGCGAGCGGCTCTACGCGGCCTTCAGCAGCAATTACGGGCTGGAAGTAAGAATCGCACGCTTCCACAACGTCTTCGGTCCCCTGTGCGTCTGGGAGGGCGGTCTCGAGAAGGCGCCGGCGGCTATCTGCCGCAAAGTGGCACAGGCTTCGGACGGCAGTGAGGTAGAGGTATGGGGAGACGGGCTGCAAACACGGTCGTTTCTGTATGTCGACGAATGCCTGGAAGCCATGCGCCGGTTCATGGACTCGGGATTCCAGGGACCATTGAACATCGGTTCCGAGGAGATGATCAGCCTCAATGCGTTAGTTCGGACCGTCGCAGACATCGCGGGGAAGCGGATCAGCATAAAAAATATACCGGGACCAGAAGGCGTTCGCGGCCGCAACTCGGACAACGCATTGATACGGCGGCAGCTGGGGTGGGCTCCGTCACAACCATTACGGGTTGGGCTGGAGAAGACCTACGACTGGATATCCCGGCAGACGATGGCGAAGCCCCAGCAACGCGTTAACCCAACGTCAAGGACCCGACCTGAAAACCAAACGTGATATTATTAAAATCCTAGGTGGATCCACATCCTACCAATGACCCCCGGTACCCGTAGGTCCGGATTCTGTCCTTACAGGTAACCATACAGCACGAAACGCCGAGCCGTTCCGACCATGCTTGAGCTGAGCGTAGACCAAAAGGGCACCGCCACCATTACCCTCAACCGCCCGGAGGTTCACAACGCCTTCGACGATACGTTGATCGCCGAACTCAAGGAAATCCTGCAAACAGCCGGCGCCGACCAGGCCGTGCGCATCGTGGTTCTCGCCGCCAACGGCAAGAGCTTTTCCGCCGGCGCCGATCTCAACTGGATGCGGCGCATGGCCGACTATTCCGACGACGAGAACTTCGACGACGCCATGCGGCTGGCCGACATGCTCCAGTGTCTGGATGAGCTGTCCAAGCCCACGATCGCCAAGGTCCAGGGCCACGCCTTCGGCGGCGGCGTCGGCCTGGTGGCCTGTTGCGACATCGCCGTATGCGCCCAGTCCGCGAAGTTCTCGCTGTCCGAGGTACGTCTCGGTCTGATGCCGTCGATCATCAGTCCCTTCGTGGTGCGCGCCATCGGCGCCCGCGAGGCCCGGCGCTACTTCCAGACAGCCGAACGCTTCGATGCCGATGAGGCATATCGCATCGGTCTGGTGCATCGCGTGGTGCCGCCCGTGGCTCTGGACGACGCCGCCGACGAGATCGTCGACAACCTGCTCCAGGGCGGCCCCGAGGCCCAGACCGCCACCAAGGACTTCATCGCCTTGAACCACCAGTCGCCCATCAATAAAGAGTTGCTGCGCGACGCCGCTAAACGCATCGCCGACCTCCGCGCCTCCCCGGAAGGCAAGGAGGGCGTGTCGGCTTTTCTTGAGAAGCGCTCTCCCGATTGGGGGCCGGACAAATGACCGTGAATGGCCGCGGCAGGCGCCGATCTGCGGGAGCGGTTTCAATCGCGATGGGGCGGACAAGACAATCGCGGTTGAAACCGCTCCCACAAACCTTCGTTCACCGCGGTGCCGACGCTCGAATCGTAGGAGCGGCTTCAATCGCGATAGTGCCGGCAGGACAACCGCGGCTGCAACCGCTCGCGCGATGATGTTCAAACGCATCCTGATCGCCAACCGAGGCGAAATCGCCTGTCGTGTGGCACGCACCGCCCATCGCCTCGGCGTCCAGACCGTGGGTGTGTACTCCGACGCGGACGCGGAATCATTGCACGCCAGCAGCATGGACCTTGCTGTCCACATCGGTCCGGCGCCCGCGCGTGACAGTTATCTCAACATCGAGCGCATCATCGAGGCCGCCAAGGAAACCCGCTCCCAGGCCATTCACCCCGGTTACGGCTTTCTTTCCGAAAACCCTGGACTGGCGCGGGCCTGCGACGACAACGGGATCGTCTTCGTGGGCCCGCCCGCCGAGGCCATTGAAGCCATGGGTTCCAAGATCCGCGCCAAGCAGATCATGGAGAACTCCGGTATCCCGTTGGTTCCCGGCTACCACGGCGAGGACCAGTCGGCCGAATACCTGCAACGGATCGCAGACGGCATCGGCTATCCGGTGCTCATCAAGGCGTCGGCCGGCGGAGGCGGAAAAGGCATGCGCGTCGTCCGTGCCACAAGCGACTTCGAGTCCGCGCTGGCTTCCGCCAGGCGGGAGTCCGCGTCGGCCTTCGGCGACGACACGGTGTTGATAGAGAAGTACCTGGACAAGCCGCGCCATGTCGAGATCCAGGTCTTCCGCGACAACCACGGCAACACTGTTCATCTCTTCGAACGCGATTGCTCCATCCAGCGACGTCACCAGAAGATCCTCGAGGAGGCCCCTGCGCCCGGGCTCGACGAATCGACCCGGCAACGCATGGGCGACGCCGCCGTGCGCGCCGCCGACGCGATCGACTACCGCGGCGCCGGCACCATCGAGTTCATCATGGATGCGGACGGTGCCTTCTATTTCATGGAGATGAACACCCGTCTTCAGGTGGAGCACCCAGTCACGGAATGGGTGACCGGCCAGGATCTCGTCGAATGGCAGCTCCGCGTGGCGGCCGGCGAGGTCCTGCCCTGCACCCAGGCCGACCTGCACCTGCACGGCCACGCATTCGAGGCCCGCGTCTATGCCGAGAACCCGGCAAGCAACTTTCTTCCGTCCACGGGCGTGCTCAGCCTGGCGGAGTTCCCCGAACAGAACGGCAGCGTGCGCGTGGACACGGGCGTGCAGACCGGAGACGCGATCAGCGTCCACTACGATCCCATGATCGCTAAGGTGATCGCCTGGGGACCGGACCGCCGCTCGGCACTCGATCGACTGCACGGCGCATTGAGTGACACGCGCATCGCCGGCGTGGAGACCAACATCGAGTTCCTCCTGCGCGTACTGGAACGCGAGGAGATTGTCTCGGGACGACCCGACACGCATCTGGTCGAGCGGCACCTGGACCAGCTCGTCGAGACCGGTCCCGCCCCGTCGACCGTCCTTGTCCTGGCCGCGTTCCATGAGATCGCTGCACTGGCCTTCCACAACGCGCAATGCAGCGACGCGGATCCATTCTCCGACGTCGACGGCTGGCGGCCGAACCTGCCCGGCGAGTTCAAGTTCGAGTACAAGGACCAGGTCCGCAACCACGATTGCCGGCTGATATTCGACGAGGGTCATGCGCAGGTCATCGTGGACGAGCGCAGCTACAGTGTCGCGGGCCGGCTGGAAGACGACCACCGTCTGATGGCTACCATCGACGGCGTAAAGTGCGATGCCCACGTCGTGCAGCGTCCGCAACGTCTCGATGTTTTCTTCAGCGGCAGGCACTACGCCCTGGAACGCCACGCCGATGTCGTCGCCGACGCTTTGGAGAGCGAGACTGACCGAGTTACCGCACCCATGCCCGGCAAGATTACCTCCGTCAACGTCAAAGTCGGCGACCAGGTCAGCCGCGGCGCCGTGCTGCTGGTCATGGAAGCCATGAAGATGGAGCACACCATCGTCGCCCCCCACGACGGCACCATAGAGCGCATGCCTTTCCAGGTCGGAGACACTGTTGCCGAAGGCGCCGAGCTCGCCGGCTTCCAGGAACACTGATACCGTCCCTCAGCCCGCGGCGAAGTCGTCCTAACCGCCGGGCATGGTTTTCCATGGGGCTTCCCTGTTCCGGACTGCCGGGGATGTTATGATGCTTATTGACACACGCCGCCGTCACACAGCCGATACCTCAACGGCGGGCCGCGAGGAGATCCGATGCTGTCACTCCCAGAATCTGTGCGAATGTTCGAGGTCGGACCCCGCGACGGCCTGCAGAACGAGCCCGCCATCATCCCGACGGACACCAAGATCGAGCTGATCGACATGTTGTCCGAGACCGGCCTCAAGACCATCGAGGTCGGCAGCTTCGTTTCGCCCAAATGGGTGCCGCAGATGAGCGACACCGAAGCCGTGCTCAAAGGCATCCACCGAAGGCCGGGCATCGTATACCCGGTGCTCACGCCAAACATGAAAGGATTCGAAGCCGCCGTCAAAGCCGGTGCCCGGGAAGTGGCGGTGTTCGGGTCGGCCACCGAAGGCTTTTCGCAAAAGAACATCAACTGCTCCATACCCGAGAGCCTGGAGCGATTCGCCCCCGTCTGCGGGGCGGCGAAGAAACTGAACATCCGAGTCCGCGGCTATGTCTCCTGCGTGGTCGGCTGCCCCTATGAAGGAGAGGTGGATCCCCGGAAGGTCGCCGAGGTCAGCGAGGCCATCTACAACCTGGGCTGCTACGAGATCTCGCTCGGCGACACCATCGGCGTCGGCACACCAAAGAAAGTTGAACGCATGCTCTACACCGTGGCCGAGCGCGTGCCCATGGACATGTTGTCGGTCCACTTCCACGATACCCACGGCCAGGCTCTCGCCAACATCCTGACCGCTCTGCAATGCGGTATCTCGGGCGTCGACAGCGCGGTCTCCGGCCTCGGCGGCTGTCCTTACGCCCACGGCGCCTCCGGCAACGTCGCCACGGAGGACGTCCTCTATATGCTGAATGGCCTGGAAGTAGAGACCGGCGTGGATATGGACGCCCTGCTCAATGCATCGATGTACATCTCGAAGGCCCTCGGCCGCTCCCCTGCTTCCAAGGTGGCGAGAGCAGCCCTCAACAACTAGGAGCCGCGTGTTCCTTCTCTCCCTTGGGGGAGAAGGCCAGGATGAGGGGGCACAGCTCGAGATTCCAATCGACGATCTGCGTCCTCAACCCGGGCAGCTCCGTATCGTCCGATAATAGAGATCGGTGAGCGGACGGAAAGATCCCGTACCCCACGGTTCGGGCAGGAGCGTTGCCTCGATCTCATCGCGGCTGAAGCCGCTCCTACGCCCCGCGGTTCAGGTGCCGTTCGCCATGCCTTCGCGTATGGTACGCAGTCCCTCCGCCCACCGCACCAGCTCGTCCAGCATGGTGCTGGCCGAGTTTTGGATTGACTCGTTCGGCGTGAAACGACCGTCCGTGTCGAGCTGCCTGGTCACCATCTGAACGGACACACCCTCGAACAGCGGCATCATCTTCACATTGGTCGCGATCAACCTCTCCATCTGTGCCGCACGCAGGCCACCCGAGACACCGCCGTAACTGACGAACCCGCAGGGCTTGTAGTTCCACTCCTTGAATACGTAGTCGATGGCGTTGACGAATGCCGGAGACGGGCCGTAGTTGTATTCCGGCGTCACGAAGACGTAGGCGTCGGCGGCCGATACGCTGGCACTCCAGCGCTTCGTGTGCTCATTCTCGTATCTCTGCAGCTTCGGGTGGTGGGGCTCATCGTAGACCGGCAGGTCGAACTCGGCGAGGTCGATGAGCTCGCAGTCGAACTTGCCATGCCTTTGCGCGACGTCATGGAACCAGTGTGCAACGGCGGGGCCGACACGGCCCGGCCGCGTGCTGCAGATGACGGTGTGTAGTTTCAATGCCATGCGTCAGATCCTCCAGGTAAAGAGTGGCGTCGTTCCGGTCGTCTTGCCGAAGACGCGCGAGCATTAGATTTCGAGAGGCTTCACTGCGGCTGGACTGGGGTCGAGCGCTGAGGTTCAGGCGATCCTGCCGCATCAGGGAAACATGTGGGGTGTCAGCACGGAATATCAACCCGCATACGGGCGCGTGTTATGGTGTGTGCTCCGGCGCCTCTCCTCTACGGGTCTCGGTGGCCGCGGACCAGGGCTTTGCGTATCCCTGCTAGCGGCGCGCTGTCGTCATAGGTGAGGTGGCCGCCCTCGAGGCGAAGTCCGAGTTGACCCCAGAGTGTACCGAGGTCCACGGGACCGGCGTTGTAGGCGTGCACCCGCACTGCGTCGCGCAGCACATGGCCGCCGACCGCGGCGTCGCACATGGAGATCATCGTGTGCACGTTGAGGGTTCGACTGAAGTTGCCGACATCGCGGCGAATCCTGCGCAGGCAGTTTTCCAGTCCGATGTCGCCGCCCGATGCCTCGCGCATGCGCACGTCGGTGAGCAACATGAGGAGGGCACCCCCGTAGTACCAACCGCGGAAGCCGCCGCGGGCGAGGCCCGCGGCGGCCATCACCGTCTCGGCACGGGGCATGTGGGTCATGAACTCGGTCCACATGGCTTCCGGCGTCTGCAGTCCGGCACGAGCGCGGATCAGGGGCTCGAAATAGGTGGCGAGGCCCTCGGAGAACCACGGCGCCCCCCGGACGAAGGGTGATCCGGTATGCACCAACTCGTGGATAAGCACCCAATCGTTGTCGAGCTCTGCCGGGGTTGCGTGCTCGCCGACGTACAGGGCCATCGACACACCGCCGCCGGACATGACCCGACCAAAAGGCACACCGGAGTGCCCGGCGCGGGGAACGACGAAGATGGGCATTCCCGGTGCCGGGAAGCCGTGCCAAAACCCCGCCGCGGCACCGGCCATTCTCCCGATCCAGTCGAGCAGCGACTTCCGACCGACGTCGACTGATCCGTCCAGGCGCACCACCTCGAAGCCGGCGCTGTCTCCTTCATCGGCCGCCACCCTCAGGTGTTCCGTCCGAAAACGGCCGAAGGCGGAGAAACCGGCCTGGTAGAGCTGGGCTTCCGGCACCCCGAAAACACCGTCCGTGACGGGCTGCCCGGTCACGAAACTCAGCCCGGCCGGCATACGCACGCGCACCCGCAGGGTTCCGGGTTCGCCCTCGCCCCGCTGCGGTTTCAGCAGCCAGGCGGAGCCCACCGTCAGGATGGTATCGCCGACCCTGAGAGCGCTGTCGATGCTGTTCTCGCTTTTCGCCATAACGGCGAGATCCACGCGATAGGCGCCGGTAAATCCCGTGCTCGAGTGTTCACCGTGAATGTCGCTGATGTAGCCGCGAAGGGAAGCGTCGGTGGGAACGAGGGACCGCACGCCGGGGTCGCAGGCCGCCTGGATATCCAGGGCCAGAGAACGGGACACAGTCACGTCATAGCTGCAGAGGGAGCCGGCGGATACCGGCGTCACGAAAGGCAACAGGGCCATGGAAACCAGCCCCGCCAAGGTCCGCGCATATCGCGCCATCACCGCACCGCGACCCCGGTGCCTGCAGATCCGATCGCCCGGAGGCTGAATGACTGTGCCGGCCGCAGATGGTGGCACGGCACGGAAATCCAGCCCTGTATCGACGCGACCAACCCCTTGCGCCTGGTGCAACCGGGGTGGTCTTTTGACACCATCAACTCATTCCCGGCGCGTCGGGGAACAGTGCCCGCAGGCCGGCCACCAGCTCGTCGACCATGGCCTTGAGTAGCACTTCACCCTTATCTGCGCTGGCCCGGGTCGGATCCCCGGTCGCTCCCGTCCGACTGTAGCCCGGCCCCGCGGCGGGGTCGTCCCGCAGGGTGATGGGTGAATGAAAGACCGTACGCGGCGCCGCATCGTCCGGCTCCGGCTCGGCCAGGTCCATCCGCACTCTCGAGCGATCAATAGCGAGCATGAGCGAGGTCTCGTGCTCGTCCGCGTGACCGCCTCGGGGGTTGTCGAGGACATGCAGTGCACCCAGACCGAGCGTCCGGATGTCGGCCACATGCGCAGCGACGCCGGTACGGTCCAACACGTCACGAACAGCGAGTGCCAGCGGCGCCTCTGTGGACACACCCGTATTGATCACCGCGATGCGCCGTGCGCCATCCCGCACGAGTTTCTCCAGCACATCCGTCACCAAGGCGATGAAGGTGGTGTAGCGAAGCGTCTGGCTGCCGGGATACTCCGCGAAGGCCGGGTAGTAGCCGGCGTCGATCACCGGCGCTACCAGCACCGGCAGCGCCCGGGCCACCCGGTCAGACAGGGCCCGGGCGAGGAGGCGATCTGTACCAAGGGGCAGATGCGGGCCGTGAGCCTTGGCGGCCGCGCCGACGGGGACCACGACCACGGCACCGCTGGACAGGCGTGTACTGGCCTCGGGCCAGGTCAGATTCTCGAGCCATTCACCGGACATAGGGGTGAATTGTAAAGTAAAGTATTAACAACTGGCCCTGTAGACAATTCGGTCGAAGCACACCACAGGCAGGCACCGTTTGAGGTGAAAGCTCATCGCGATTCCCGCCACTGGTCTTTGTCGCCGTTTTTAGGGATACTTGGCCGGTCGTAGCCTCAAATAATAGACCAAAATGTTGCAGCGCAATGCTCACAACAGAGGTGACAGTGATCATGAAGAACGACCAGAAATTCAGCGCCAGACGGCGCTCTGCCTTGCGGAAATCATTGAAGGGGATGGCGGCCACGGGTGTCGTGGCGGGTACGCAGGTCTGGAAGAAACCCATTGTGGGATTCGTTACCCTTCCGGTCCACGCGCAGACGTCGTCAGGATTGACTATCACCCGATTGCGGGTAAGCAGTGCCGACGCCGGCGACGGGAATCTGGCGGTCAACGACCCGCCGCCCGGCACCAATGTCGGTACCATCAGCGGCGCCGACGACACGGGCGCTATCGTCATACAGGGCCTGATCAGCCCTCCGCCGGCAGCCGGGACCCAGGTCCAGATTTCCGGTGTGCCCGCCACCCCCATTGACAACGGGAACGTGAACTGCATTTTCAACAGTCCGCCCACTCCATGTCCTGTCTCGGTACCCGTGGACACCACGAATGGGGAGTTCTCCCTCCATACGGGGATCGAAGGGCTTGATGACTCTACCAACACGTACACCCTGACTTTCAGCGTGGTGGGGCTGCCCGATACGGTGATCGCCTTCAACGTCGAGCCATAGGCCGGGCCGACATGCTCGTACGGCGGTTCGCATGCATTCTCCCGGGTCGGAAGATGCGAACCGCCCGCGGTCACCTAGCGGCAAAGATCTAGGATGCCCATGTTCGGTATAGCGGGCTTGCTCGCGCCTTGTCCCGTGCCGACCTTCCTTCGGGAAGACTTCGGTCGCAGGGCCCGTTACCAGGCTGGCACCGGCGCCAAGTTCGAGGGTCTGTTTTCCTGGGAGGACATCAATCACCTGCTGAATACGACCAGCCCGCGCGGCTCCATCAAGCTGGTCTACGACAAGAAAACGCTCGAACCCGCGCAGCTCGCCAACCTGGCCCATTGGCTCAACGAAGGCGCCACCCTGGTCATCGACTGGCTGCAGACGCTGGACGAGTTCGTGTACCGCTTCGCGCAGGAGCTGGCGCGGGACGTGAATACGCCGGTCAACATCAATTGCTACGTCTCCTGTCCCAACAAGCAGGGATTCGATCTGCATTTCGACAAGCACGACGTCTTCATCGTCCAGGTGGAAGGGCGGAAGCAATGGCGGGTGTTCGAGCCGACGCTGGAGAAAGCGCCCCTGCAATCCATGGAATACAACCTGGCCGACTGCCAGCCGCCCGACCCGGAAAAAGACGCTCCATACTGCGACTGCACGCTCGATGTGGGCGACGTCCTGTATATCCCGCGGGGACACTGGCACTACGCCGTGGCGGAAACGCCGTCCATTCATCTTACCGTGGGCCTGTCTCCCACCTCCGGCATCGACCTTCTCAACTGGATCACGGCGGAGCTCACGCAAAGCGAGGAGTTCTTCCGCAGGGACATACCGATCGCCATGGCGCCGGAGCTCGGCGGCCCCGGCGGGCTGGTGCCGATCGCGGACTACATCGAAGAGTTCAAGAGCCGGATCAGGGACATCATGGGCCGGGACGACCTGGTGGACCTGATCGTGCACAACTGCATGCTGAGGAACCAGTTGCGCCGCGAATCGAAGCTGCCGTTCATCTGGGATCTCGAGGCTTCATTGACGCCGGAGACGAAATTCTCGCTCCTGGACACACAGAAAGCACTCATTCGCTACGATGAGGCGGAAGACTGCACGATCGTCTATCTGCGCGGCTCCCGGCTCAAGCTCGACCAGTTCCCGGAGTCTCTGGTTCGGGCATTATTCGAGAGCGCGGGCGGTTTCTCCGGATCTTCGATAATGAAGCGCTCGCCCGGATTTTCCTGGAACCAGGTCAAGTCCCTGTTGACGGAGATGTATCGAAGCGGGGTGATCATCAATGTCGACGAAGCGCAACCGGGCGAACAGGAACTACCCGACGCCGGGCGGCTGGCCGGCTGAACGTCCCTCACCCTGACCCGCGGTTCGACCCCGGGGAATTCGGAAGGGGGAAGCTCCTGGCAGGCTGTTGAAAAACAGCCTGCTCGTGCGAGACACGGATGTCTCGCCGCGAATCAAGCACTGTAGGTGTTTGATTCGGCGTAGCCGAGTGCGGACAGGCACCGCGCGCGGCGCGTTGAAAAAGGCCAGGAAGGCGTTTTTCGTGCATCCTGCTAGGGACCAACGCTGCTAAGCCCGCTTCCGGGCCTCCTGCTTGCGGCGGCCTTCGCTCAGGTGCTCCTTGCGCAGGCGGATCGCCTTCGGGGTGATCTCCACCAGCTCGTCGTCGTCGATGAACTCGAGGGCCTGCTCCAGGGTAAGGCGCACCGGGGGCGTGAGCAGGACGTTGTCGTCCCGGCCGGCGGCGCGGATGTTGGTGAGCTGCTTGCCCTTCAAAGGATTCACCGTGAGGTCGTTGGGACGCACGTGCTCGCCGACGACCTGCCCTTCGTAGACGTCGTCCCCGGGACCCACGAACATCTTGCCGCGCTCCTGCAGGTTGAACAGGGCATAGGCCACGGCCTTTCCGGTCGCATTCGAAATCAGTACGCCGCTGGGGCGGGCGCCGATGGCACCGGGACGGTAGGGCCCGTAGTGATCGAACACGTGATGCATGACGCCGCTTCCGGCAGTGATAGTGCGGAATTCCGTCTGGAAACCGATCAAGCCCCTGGCCGGGATCAGGAAGTCGAGCCGCACGCGGCCCTTGCCGTCCGGCGCCATGTCGCGCAGCTCGCCGCGCCTCTCACCGAGGCGCTCCATCACCGCGCCCTGGTGCTGCTCCTCGACATCCACCACCAGCTGCTCCCACGGCTCGCAGCGCTTGCCGTCGATGTCGCGAATGATGGCAGCCGGGCGGGAAACCGCGAGCTCGTAGCCTTCCCGGCGCATGGTTTCGATGAGGATCGCCAAGTGCAGCTCTCCACGCCCCGAGATCCTGAAGCGCTCGGGGTCCGAGGTGTCCTCGACCCGCAACGCCACGTTATGGCTGGCCTCGCGCATCAGCCTCTCGCGCAGTTGACGCGAGGTAAGATATTTTCCTTCCCGGCCGGCGAACGGCGAATTGTTGACCCGGAAAGTCATGGTTATGGTGGGCTCGTCCACCACCAGCGCCGGCAGGGACTCCGGCATCGCCGGATCGCACAGCGTCTCGGAGATGCCCAGGTTCTCCACCCCGGTGACGGCGATGATATCGCCGGCCACGGCCTCGTCCACTTCGATACGCTTGAGGCCGTGGAACCCCAGCACCTGGAGCACCCGGCCTGTGCGCCGGCCGCCGTTGCGATCGATGACGGTCACCGGCGAGTTGGGACGGATGCGACCCCGGCTGACGCGGCCGATACCGATGACACCGACATAGCTGGAATAGTCCAGGGTGCTGATCTGCATCTGGAATGGTCCTTCCGAGGCGACGGGCGGCGCCGGTGCGTGCTCGACGACCGCTTCGAACAGCGGCGTCATGTCGCCACCGTGCACGTCCGGTTCGAGCCCGGCGTAACCGCGCAGCGCGGAAGCATAGATCACCGGGAAATCCAGCTGCTCGTCGGTAGCGCCGAGGTTGTCGAACAGATCGAAAGTGCGGTTCAGGACCCAACCGGGACGCGCACCGTCCCGGTCGACCTTGTTGATCACCACGATGGGACTGAGACCGTGCTCGAAGGCTTTGCGGGTGACAAACCGAGTCTGCGGCATCGGACCGTCCACGGCGTCCACCAGCAGCAGCACCGAATCCACCATGGACAGGATGCGCTCGACTTCGCCGCCGAAATCGGCGTGACCCGGCGTGTCCACAATATTGATCCGATACAGCACATCGCCGCGCCGCCAGGCGATGGCGGTGTTCTTGGACAGAATCGTGATGCCCCGCTCGCGTTCCAGGTCATTCGAATCCATGATGCGATCGGGCGCGCCGGAGCGGGCGTCCAAGGTGCCGGACTGGCGAAGCAATTGGTCGACCAGCGTGGTCTTGCCGTGGTCCACGTGGGCGATGATGGCGATGTTGCGAACCTTGTCGATCATGGGCGAATTAGCGGGCTGTTTCGAGAACCACCCGCGGCCGGCGGCGGTCAAGATAGTGAATCATGGGGAACCGGAGTATTCAGTAGGCCGGCGGAACCTGGGACGGGGCGGATTCTATATCAAAACCAGGGATCCGGCCCGGTTTTTACGCGAGTGGCGATACCTTCGTAGATTCAGCGCAACGCGCGTGGCTTGGTTGATCCGCCCCGCGCCGTGTGCATAATCACCGGCTCACACCAATGTAAGCATCAGATGGGGACGCTTCGCGAAAGACACAAGATGTTCCGGCAACTGCATGAGTCCGGCTGCTTCGTGATTCCCAACCCCTGGGACATGGGCTCGGCCCGGATGATGGCGGCGCTCGGCGCCCGGGCCCTGGCAACCACCAGCGCCGGCTTTGCCTTCACCCTCGGCCGGCCCGATCTCGGGGGAGTCACCCGGGATGAGGCGCTGGCGCACGCCGAGGGCATTGTATCGGCCACTTCGTTGCCGGTGAGCGGCGACTTCGAGAACGGTTTCGCGGACGAGCCCGACCGGGTGGCCGAGGCCGTGCGGCTGGCGCGCGAGGTGGGGCTCTCCGGGTGCTCAATCGAGGATACGTGCATGGCCGAAGGCAACCCGCCCTACGGCTTCGAGGCGGCCGTGGATCGCATCCGGGCGGCAGCCGATGCCGCCCGCTCCCTGCCGGATCCCTTCGTGCTATGCGCCCGCGCCGATGGCGTGCTGCACGGATCCTACGACATGAACGAAGCCGTTCGCCGGGTCCAGGCCTTCGAAAGAGCGGGAGCCGATCTGCTGTATGTACCGTTGGTCCCGGACGCCACAGCCCTGCAACGGGTCACGCGCGCCGTCTCCGGACCAGTCAACGCCTTGGCCGCGGGCGCCGTGGCGCGCATGACCGTCACCGAGATTGCCCGGGCCGGCGTGCGCCGCATCTCGGTGGGCTCGATGGTGGCAAGGCTCACTCACGCAGCAATTCGCGACGCCATGCGGAGCATGCTCGGCGAGGGCCGTTTCGCGATCTTCTCGGGGGCCGCGAATGGAAGCGAGGTCGACGAGTTGCTGATCAAGGGCGGGGCGTCCTGACGGCGGCGGGCGACACCCCCCGTCACATCCACGCTTGCCAGTCGACCGGCCATGTTTGCTAGGGTCGTGATCCGCATGGTCGCTTGAGAACTCGCTCGGTGGTTCTTTAGTTCAAGGCCAACCATAGATGAGCAACAAAGGTATCCACCATGACGTTCGAGTTACGACCAAGCTGCACCAAGACGCTCCTGCTGACCGGAGTTATCGCCCTGAGTATGGCCGGTGTTTCAGGAAGTTCCTTGGCCCAGACAGGCGGCGCGCAGCCGACGCCCGCGGTCCAGCTTCCCAAGGAAACCGTTCAAAAGCTCAAGGCTAAGCAAATGGAAATCCAGCAGCTCACGAGTCAGTTGCGCGAGGTCGAGAAAAAGGCGACCGCCGCCGACCCGACGCTGCAAGACAAGCAGGAGAAATACCGCGATCTCGTCATGAGGACCATGAAGGACGAGGGTTTCGACCCGAAAGCCGCGTTGGAGCGCATGCGCGCATTGCAGGCGGAGCTGCAGGGCGGCACCGATCTCGACACGCAGCAACGACAGCAGAAAATGCAAACGCTGGGACAGCGGAGGCGGGAATTCCACCAAAGGCAGCAGCAGGCAATGCAGGTCGACGAGGTTAAGACCGCCCGTGAAGCTCTCAGCGAAGACATCAAGTCGGCCATGGAGGAACAGGATCCCCGGTTCCAGGACGAGGTCGCCCAACTCAACCAGCTGCGACAGGAGTATCGGGCGCTGCTGCGACAAGCATTGATGCAACGCCAGGGCGACGGGCAGACACCACAAGGTTGACACTGTCCGCCGCGCTTCCCGTCCCCGGGGAAGCGGGATCGCCCTTCCGCGGGAATTGGGAAGCGCGGTGTGTCGTCTGAGCGGCGGCGGCCTCGCCGTTCGCATCGCCGACGGCGCGAGGGGCGAGGTGGCTGAAGTGGCCTCTCAGCTGAGCGTCATGGCTGAGACTTTCGCCTTGTGCCGCGCTGACCGCACCCCGATGACTTGATACAAGCCGCCGACCGCGCCCTCTACCGCGGTTCGGACGCCGGAAGGGGCAGAGCAGTGCCGGCGCGTGCCTGGCGGCCGCGGACGAGCGCTCTTCGAGCCTAAGGACAGGGTCAGTTCATGTGCCACCCGTGGCTCACCACCACGGACTGGCCGGTGAGGGCGTTGGTGGGGAACGCGGCAAAGAACACCGCCAGTCGGGCCACGTCTTCCATGGTGGTGAATTCCTTGTCGACGGTCCCGCCCAGCATGACATCCTCGATCACTTCCTGCTCAGAGATGCCGAGGTCCTCGGCCTGCTCCGGGATCTGCTTCTCCACCAGCGGAGTCTTGACGAAGCCCGGACAGATGACATTCGCACGGACGCCGTGCTTGGCGCCCTCCTCCGCCATCACCCGCGCAAGACCCAGCAGTCCGTGCTTGGCGGTGACGTAGGCCGATTTCAGGGGCGAGGCTTCGTGGCTGTGCACCGAACCCATGTAGATCAGCGAGCCACTGCCCTGCGGGTACATGTACTTGACGCAGGCCTTGGTGGTGAGAAATCCGCCGTACACATGGATGGACACCAGCTTCTTGAAGTCTTCGAACGTGAAGTCTTCGATCGGATGGACGATCTGGATACCCGCGTTGGAAACCAGTGTATCGATGCGTTTCCATTCGCCCGCGATCCTGTCGATGCCCGCGTTCACGGCATTCTCGTCAGTGACGTCCATCTCGACGGACATGGCCGTGCCGCCGGCATCCTCGATGGTACGGACGGTCTCTCCGGCACCGTCCATGTTCACGTCGCACACTGCAACACGAGCGCCTTCGCCGGCGAATTTGACTGCAATCTCCCGTCCAATGCCGCTGCCGGCACCCGTGATCACGGTGACGTTGTCATTCAGGTTCATATGATATCTCCTTCATAGCGAAACGAATTCAAGATGTAAGTGCCGCGCCTGGTGCGCTAATTCGCGATTTCGCTGATGTATCGCTGCATATCGAAGATGTGCAGCCCTTCCCGGTTCTTCAACGGGGCCCGCCATTCCGGACAACGGATGCTGTTCAGCGTGTCTTCGTAGCCGGCCTGCCAGTGTTCACACATTGACAGTTGAGAGAACTCGTAGTCCTTGGACTGGCTTTCGTAATGCTTGCGCTTGTAGATCAAGTGGACGATGGTGATCTCGTTGCCGTCCTCCTGGCCCAACTCGCAGAGTTCCCGGACCTCAGGATCCTCCCTGAGTTCTTCCGGCATGCGGTCCCGCAACTTCAGGATGGCCCGCCGGAGCTCGCGCTTCTCGTGAAACAGATCCGTGTTGAGACGGGTCCTGCTGGAATAGACGATATCCTTCTTGCGCTCCTCCACCTCGAAGATGTCCTGCGGCATCGCACCGCGTGCACTGAACAGATCTACCTGGAAGATCAGTGTGTCGGCGTTCGGAGGCTGGTCGAGAACGTAGTGAAGCGGGGTGTTGGAAACGATGCCTCCATCCCAGTAGTACTCACCGTCCACCTCGACGGGGGGCAGGCCCGGAGGCAGCGCCCCGCTTGCCATGACGTGCTCCGGCCGCAGCTCGGTCTCAGTGCTGTCGAAATACACGAAGTTGCCCGTTCGAACGTGGGTTGCCCCCAGGCTCAGACGCACGTCACCCTCGTTGACAAGGCCGAAGTCGACAAAATGCTCCAGCGTCTCCCGCAGCGCGCTGGTATCGTAGAAGCTGATCGCTTCATCCGATCCTCGCGGCTGCAGAAGGGGCGACGGGATACGCGGTCTGAAGAAGCCATACACGCCCCAGACCAACGAACCCAATGCGCTGGAACGGTTGCGCCACAGGCGGACATGGTGACTGTCGCCGCCCGGCAACAGCGCATTGAAATCGTGGGTGATCGTGTCCCAGAACGTCTGTAGCCGGGTCACGCGATCCGCGGGCGGGTTGCCCGCGATGATGGCGGCATTGATCGCACCGATCGAGATGCCGGCTACCCAGTCAACGGTCATGTCAGCGCCGTGGATCGCCTGGTACGCGCCGGCCTGATAGGCGCCGAGTGCGCCTCCGCCTTGCAGCACGAGGACCGTTTTCCCGTAGGGAACGGTGAGTTCGTTGTTCGAGTTTGAAGTCATACCGCTGACAGGAACTGCTTGAAGAAAGTGAAGCGGAGCGAAGTGCTCCGTATAGGAACATCCAATCGCTTAGAGGACGAGCAGTGGCTTTTGTTCCTCGTCCCGTCGAAGAAATCAACGAGCGCCCGCGCCGGGCCTCGCTGCGTCAATGCACGATGGCAGGCAGCAGCCCGCAGATCCGTGAAAGATCCTGCCTCGACTAATGCTCCCGAAACATACGACGACGGATCACCCCAGCTTGAGGATGAAGCGGTTCTCTCGCTTGCGCCCGTTCCTGTGCTCCACCACCAGCCGGATCACCCATTCCTTCGCGCCACCGAACTCCGCCGCCGGAATATCGCCCAGCGTTCCCCCCTGCACCGCCTTCCTCACCTGCGCAACCTTCTTCCACCGGCCCGGGTTCTCCCCCTTGCCGATCTCGATCCACGCCCGCTTGAACTTGTCCGCATCCGCCGTCCCCGTCACCCGGACCTGCGGGCCGCCCTTGTTCACCACGCCGACGCCGTCAATCGCCGCATCGACATGAAATTTCGGATCTGCCTTCAGCGCCGCCGCCGCATCCAGCAGCCCGTAACCCGTGAACTGGTCCGTCCCCGGCACGTCGATGTCCTTCGCCGACTGCAGGATCATCCGTTTCACCTCCGCCGCCGTCAGCTTCGGGTTGATCGACAGCAGCAGCGACGCCACCCCCGTCACATACGGCGCGGCAAAACTCGTCCCCGATGCGTAGTACAGCAGCCGATCCCGGCCGATCACGTTGGTCCCGGGCTTGTAGTCCTTCAGCTCAAACTGCATCAGGTCGGTGCGCGCGGCCCGCAGCGATACGATGTCCGAGCCCGGCGCGGCAATGTCCACGTCACCCCAGTTGGAGTAGTTCTCGCGCTTGCCCTCGTGGTTGATCGCCGTCGCCACGATCACGCCGTCGAGGCCCGCGGGCGAGTAGTCCTTGATGTTGGCGCCGTCGTTGCCCGCCGCCACCACCACCAGGGCGCCCTTGCTGTTGGCGAACTCGACTGCTGCCTGCTCCGCCTTGGTGATCGACTTGCCGCCGATGCTGACGTTGATCACCCGGGCGCCCATGCGCGCCGCGTAGGAGATGCCCATGGCGACGCTAACGCTGTCGCTGTCGTTGGCGAAGTTGCTGACCTTGACCGGCAGGATGCGGGCCCATGGATTCACCCCGGCGATGCCGACGACGTTGTCGGTGTTGGCGGCGATGATTCCGGTCACGAATGTGCCGTGGCCGTTGTCGTCGCGCACATTGTTGTTGAATTCCAGGAAATTCCAGCCGGAAACGTCGTCCACAAGGCCGTTGCCGTCGTCGTCCCTGCCATTGCCGGGGGTCTCCTTGGCGTTGGTCCACAGCACGCCCTTCAGGTCCGGCTGGTCGAGGTCCAGCCCGGTGTCCACCACGGCGACCAGCACGGGAGCGCCCATCTTTGGCCACAGGCTACCCTTGCGGTCGCGTCTCGTCGCCTGAAAGCCGATCTCCCGCAGGCCCCACTGGTCTGCCACCTTCGCCTTGGCGTGGCCCGACGTATAGAAGAACGGATCGCGGGGCAGGGATTTTGGCTGGGGGACCGGATCGATGCCCGGCACCAGGCCGTGCCTTGCTTTGGCGATTTGCATTTTGGGGTAATCGTCCGGGAACAAGTCGGGCAGCAATCCATCAGCGCAGTCTTTGTTGTGACTCTCCAGATACGGATTTACCGGCGCTGTCCCGGGCGAGGAAGAAACTCCGCTGAAATTCGCCCACTCCGAAAGACCACCCTTGCCGAGTATGATAGCTCCGGCGCGCCGGAGCTTTTCAATGGCGATTGTGTCGCGTGACTTCGGATCGTGCAGGTGCAGTTCCAGCGAGTTTCCCCAAATGTCCGAATTGATGGGATAGTGATGATCTATTCTGTTGATTCTGTCGAGGTATGTGTCGACTAACTGTTGGGCCCCAGGCGGGGTCGGCGGTCGCGAACCTTCGGTCGCGAACCGTAGGAAAATAGCGGGATCTAGACCAACGATTTGCAACATTCCATAGCGGTCAAAGTCAACCCAAGCCTCGCAAGTCCAGGCAATCGCTTTGAATTCTGATGGCGCTGCCCAGAAACGTCTGATTCGGAGTATCCAGATTCAAGACACCAATGTCGCCCTGGCTGGTCGGAGGCGAGATTGCGGCTTTGACAGGATGATTCGCATTACCGGCTCCGCCAGGGAGAGGGGGTATCTCACCCGAAAGGACTTCGCTTGGAGACAATGTCCCGGCGGGAGAAGTCCCCGGCGCCGAGAGGAACTTCATTAACTCTTCCGGATGCAATATCCCGTACAGACGCAACTCGTCCCCCATCGCTGCGGCGGCTTTGGCGTTATCTTTCTTGTCGAAGTAGCTCCACCATGCCAGAGCCTGTCTGACTGGAGATTCCGACGAGGACCTCCTAATCAACGGATTTGACGCCTTGGGTCCGAGGACCACGTAGCGAGTAAATGCCCCCCCCGGCGGAGTGCGGTACCCGTAGAGAGCAGCCCCCTGATCGAAGATATCGACTCGGTAGACGCCCTGCGTGAGGCCGGTGAACTGAGCTTCTCCGTCGACCATCAGCTTGTGACCGTCTGTGACGCTCCCGATCAGCGGGGTGAGCACGATAATGCCCCCTGTGATCTTGCGTCCCGACTCACGTCCCGTGATTCTTATTCGGCTGCTGAACTTCGACATTCCATCCGAATCATCGATCGCCGAGTCCAGACCGTCAGATGACGGTTCGGATGACGACGGCTCTACCGTGCTGTCCACAATAGAGCCGTGGTACACGATACCGCCCCAGATGACCGAGCCGTCCGACTCATTAGTCACTAGATGCAGTCCATCGCCTCCGTCTTCGAGATTTAGGTGAGCGATGCTCCGATCGGGGTTGTCGGGGTCCGGCGCGACATGGAAAGCCCCCTTGGAGTCGTTGGTATCGGCTTGCTGCTGGGCGCCGCTAGGCAGTGTTATGGTGACCGTGGTCGACTGGAGTGCCTGACCCGACATGGCGATAGACTGGCTTCCTTTAACAGCACGAGCTGAGGGGTTCCACATACTCAATACGAGTACGGCTACTGCGCAACGAACGTACCCTGGAATGTGCATAGCTGCTTCCTCTTCCTGTTGGAGACTCAGGATTTTACGGATTTTACGGCACCGGGCCACCGCTCATATCGTCCGGGACGGGGAAAGTAGTTCCGTGCGGCCGGCTTCGGGATACTCGGTTGAAAGCACCGGCCCGAAGCATCGGGGCTGGGGAGACTCCGATCAATCGCGTCATTGCGAGGAGCGGCGCGATGAAGCAATCCGGCGAGGGATATCTGCTTTGGCCGGACACTGTGCGGTGCCTTCGACGTGACAAACCAGGAAATCACTCATCAGCCGGTACCCGAAAGAAACACGCCAGACACCGGCCGTTTCCGGCCTTCCCGTTCAATCGCACGCCGGGCACTCCATAGATCCCTGGCCAGTGCAGATATCTCTCCCTGGACAGCGGCAAGCCGCTGGGGCTGCTGGCGGAGATTCTCACCAAGGCCGGGCTGCCCGACGGTGTGTGCAACGTCGTGACCGGATCCGGTGAGGAGGCGGGGGCGCCGCTGGTGGCCCACCCTGATGTCGATCACGTCACTTTCACGGGCTCGGTGGCAACCGGTAGCCGGGTCATGGAAGCGGCGGCCCGGAATATTACCCGGGTGACGCTGGAGCTCGGTGGCAAGTCACCGGTCGTGGTGCTGGCGGATTGCGATCGCGAAGCGGCGCTGGAAGGCGTGCTAGGCGCCATCTACGAGAACGCTGGACAGGTCTGCTCTGCGGGTTCGAGACTGGTGATCGAAAGCGGCATTCACGATGAGTTCATCGACCAACTCGCTGCCCGCACCCGGAAGCTCACCCTGGGACATGGTTTGCGCAACCCTCAGGTCGGCCCGATCAATTCTTCGGAGCAGTTGGACAGGATAGCATCGCACGTCGAAGCGGCCCGGGCACGAGGCGTTAACGTTACGGTCGGCGGTGAGCGAACCGTCGATCCCGAGACCGGCGGCGGCCGGTTCCTCCAGCCCACTATTCTCGACCGGGTCGCCCCGGAGGATGCGGTGGTCCAGGAGGAGATTTTCGGTCCGGTGCTCAGCGTTCAGGTCATAGACTCGGTGGCCGACGCAATGGAGGTCGCGAACGGTACGCGCTACGGACTGGTGGCCGGTATCTATACCCGGGACCTTTCCCGCGCGCTGGCGTTCGCCCGGGACGTAGACGTAGGCCAAGTGTATATTAACGAATACTTCGCCGGGGGAATCGAAGTCCCATTCGGCGGCAACAAGGAATCGGGGTTCGGGCGCGAGAAAGGCATGGAGGCGCTGCGCAGCTACTGCAAGATCAAGAGTGTCGTGGCACGGGTTTAGAAGCTTCATGAGGGCGGATACACAGACCTCGACTCTGTTCGGCGAAGACTTCAAGACGACACCCTATTGGTGGGAGGACGTTCCGAGCCCCGGCATGGACCGGGAGCCGTTGCCGGACGAGGCCGACGTCGTCGTCATCGGCTCGGGCTACACCGGCCTGCACACGGCCCTGCAGACGGCGCGCGGCGGCCGCCACACGTTGGTGCTGGACGCCGAGCACGCAGGCTGGGGATGCAGCACCCGAAACGGCGGCCAGATCAGCACCAGCATCAAACCCGACTTCGAGTCACTGGCGGCGAAGCACGGCAGGCAGCGTGCATTCGAGATCCTGAAGGAGGGCCACGAAGCGCTGGCCTGGATCGGGCAGTTCATCGAGTCGGAAGGCATCGCCTGCGACTTCAAGGTACCCGGCCGTTTCCACGCCGCCCACGGACCCCGGCAGTTCGAGCGACTGGCGAGAACCGCCGAACGGCAGATACCCGGGCTCGAGACCGGCGTGCAGGTGGTGACGCGCTCCGAGCAGCATCGCGAGCTCGGCACCGACGCCTACCATGGGGGCATCGTCTACCCGCGCCACGCTTCCCTTCATCCGGCGCGCTATCACCAGGGTCTGCTGGAACGCGCTCTGCGGGCGGACGCCACCGTCGTGCCCTATTGTCCCGCCAGGGGCATTGAAAGGTCCGGCGGAGGATTTCTCGTCACCACACCGCGTGGCACGATCAGAGCCCGTGACGTAGTGGTGGCGAGCAACGGCTATACCGGCGCCGCCACGGCTTGGCAACGGCGGCGCATCGTCCCCATCGGCAGCTACATCATCGCTACAGAGGCCCTGGATCCGGAGCTCATCGACCGCCTCATGCCCCTGGACAGGATCGTCAGTGATACGCGCAAAGTGGTGTACTACTACCGGCCCTCGCCGGACCGGACGCGCATTCTGTTCGGCGGACGCGTCTCGGCCGGGGAAACCGATGCGCGGGTCAGCGGGCCGAGACTGCACGCCGACCTGGTGAAGTTGTTCCCCGAGCTGCGCGGCACCCGCATCACCCACTCCTGGGTCGGTTTCGTCGCTTACACCTTCGACACCCTGGCGCACGCCGGATGCCATGACGGGATCTACTATGCCATGGGTTACTGCGGGTCCGGTGTTTCCATGGCGAGCTATCTCGGCATGCGCATTGGCCAGCAGGTGCTGGGCCTGAAGGAAGGACACACGGCATTCGACGGCCTGCCCTTCAGCACCCGTCCGCTCTACACTGGCACTCCATGGTTTCTCGGCGCACTGGTAGCGTGCTACCGTTGGCTCGACCGTCTCTAGCTAACATCGGACTCCGGCGCTAGAGGGGCAGTGTTGCTTGATCACTCTCATGCGTAATACCCGCGAGGGAAACTGGTCGGCAGCAGAGATCATGTGCATCAGCATCGGGACCCTGTTGTTCTCGACGTATAACGCGCTCGGCAAGTGGCTGGCGGCCGACTACTCTCGCTGGCAGGATGTTGAAAAAGTCCTTTCCTGAACTTTTTGCATCCTTAGTTCCGCAGGCGGGACTTCCGCGTCCCGCGTTAGCAGGCTGTTTTTCAACAGCCTGCTAGGATCTGACACGGGTCTTGAGGCGCACCTCCGTAGCGACCGGCGCCGGGCCGGGGGCCTTTTGCGGCGCACGGCTGGCGTGGCGGGCGGCGAGCCAGGCTTTGAAAGACTCGAAATAGAGATAGATGACCGGGGTGATGTACAGCGTGAGAAGCTGCGACAGCAACAGGCCCCCCACGATGGCCAGACCCAGGGGCCGGCGCGATTCGCCGGCGGCGCCGAGGCCGATCGCGATCGGCAGGCTGCCCATGAGCGCCGCCATGGTGGTCATCATGATGGGGCGGAAACGCACGCTGCAAGCGCTGTAGATCGCCTCGAACGCGGGCTTCCCCTGATTCCGCTGCGCATCCAAGGCGAAGTCAATCATGATGATGGCGTTCTTCTTCACCAGCCCAACCAGCATGATCATGCCCACGAACCCATACATGTCCAGCTCCATGCCGAACAGCATCAGAGCGATCAGGGCCCCCAGACCCGCCGTCGGCAGGCCGGACAGGATGGTCACGGGATGGATGAAGCTTTCGTACAGGATGCCGAGGACGAGGTAGATGAGCAGTATGGAGATGCCGATGAGAAATCCCATGCCCGCCAGCGACGACTCGAATACCTGCGCTGCGCCCTCGAAGCCGCCGGTCAGGGTCGCCGGCACGTGCATGTCGCGCAGCGCACTGTCGATTCGCTCCGTCGCCTGGCCGAGGGAAGTGCCGGGAGTGAGGTTGAAGGAAATCGTCACGGCGGTGAGTTGGCCCTGGTGATTCACGGACAAAGGCCCCAGTCCCCAGTCGAGGCGCGAGACCGCGCTCAGGGGCACCAGGTTTCCAGTGGATGAACGCACGTGCAGCAATGACAACGCCGATGCATCGCGCTGGTACTTGGGATCCAGTTCCATGATAACTTCGTATTCGTTGCTGGGGGCGTAGATCGTCGAGACCTGGCGTGCGCCGTACGCACTGTACAGTGCGTTCTCGATCTGCTCGGGGGTGACGCCCAGGGAAGAAGCCTTGTCGCGGTCGATCTGCACCAGGACCTGAGGGCTCTTGAATTGCAGGTCGCTGGTGACATCCCGCAGTCCGGGCAGCGTGCGCAGCTTCTCCTCGATATTCGGCACCCAGTGGTAGAGCTCGTCGGTGTCCGTATCCTGCAGCGTGTACTGGTACTCGCTCTTCGTGAGGTGGGCGCCTATGCGTATGGTTGGCAGGTTCTGCAGGTACACCTTCAGGCCCGTAATCCCGGACAGCTGGGGGCGCAGCTCGCGGATAATCTCGTCCGCGCCGACCCGCTCGGATCGCGGCTTCAGCGTCACGAAAATGCGTCCCAGGTTCAATGACTGACTAGAGCCGGAGGTGCCGATGAAGGCCATGGCCGAAGCGATGTTGGGATCCCGTCGCACGATGTCCGCAGCCTGCTGCTGCAGCCGTGACATCTCATCGAAGGACACGTCCTCGGCCGCCTCGGTGAAGGCGAACAGCTGACCGGTATCCTCGCTCGGCAGGAACCCCTTGGGAATGCGCGCGAACAGCACGACCGTCAACACCACAATGCCGGCGAACACTACCATGGTGAAGCGGCGATGGCGCAGCACCCAGTCCAGGCTGGCGACGTAACCGCGCTTCACGGCGTCGAAGCCGGCCTCGTTGAGCTTATAGATGCGGCCGTGACGTACGGCATCCGACGGTCGCAGCACCCGCGCGCACATCATGGGAGTCAGGCTCAAGGAAACGAACCCGGATATCAGCACGGCCGTGATGATGGTGACGGAGAACTCGTGCAGCAGCTTGCCGAGTACCCCGCCCATGAACAGTACCGGGATGAACACAGCCGCCAGTGAAAGCGTCATGGAGACAATGGTGAAACCGATCTCCTTGGACCCCTTCAGGGCGGCGCTGAACACCTTTTCGCCGTGCTCCACGTGGCGCGTGATGTTTTCCAGAACGACGATCGCATCGTCGACTACGAAGCCGACGCACAAAGTCAGTGCCATCAGTGACAGTACGTCGAGACTGTAGCCCAGCAGATACATCACCGCGAAGGTTCCGATGATGGACATCGGCAGCGCCAGGCTCGGTATTACCGTCGCCCGCACGGTGCGCAGGAAGATGAATATCACCAGCACGACCAGCACCAGGGCGATGCCCAGAGTGAGCTGCACTTCGTCTACTGACTCACGGATGGACTCCGAGCGGTCGTATAGGACGTCCATGTTCACGCCGGCCGGCATCTGCGCCCTGAATTTGGGCAGCAGCTTTTTGATGGCGTCCACCACTTCGATGGTGTTGGTGCCCGGTTGGCGCTGAACAGCCAGCACGATGCCGCGCTTGCCATCGAACCAGGCCGCCGCCTTGTCATTCTCCACACCGTCCACCACCCGCCCGAGCTCCCGCAGTCGCACCGGGGCGCCGTTGCGGTAGGCGACGATCAACGGCCGATAGGCGGCGGCGTCGTCGAGCTGGCCGCTTGCCTGGACGGTGACGGCGCGCTGCCGGCCGTACAGGGTGCCGGTGGGAATGTTGACGTTGTGCTGGCCGATGGCCTCGGCCACTTCGTCGATGCCAATGCCCCGCGCCGCCAGTTTGCTGGGATCCAGCTGGACGCGTACCGCATAGGTCTGAGCCCCGTAGACCGATACCTGCGCAACGCCGTTGATGGTGGAGATGCGCTGGCCGATCATGGTTTCTGCGTACTCGTCGACCTTGGACAGCGGCAGCGTATCGGAGGTCAACGCCAGGTAGAAGATGGCACGAGCCGCCGGATTGACCTTGCGAAATGAAGGTGGACTGGGCATCTCTGGCGGCAAGCGACGCTGGGCGGCTGAAATGGCCGACTGAACGTCCTGGGCGGCGGCGTCGATGTTGCGGTCCAGCGTGAACTGCAGCGTAATACGCGCCACGCCCTGGCCGCTCACCGAGCTCATGGAGTCCAGCCCGGGGATGGTGGAGAACTGCTTCTCCAGCGGAGTCGCCACGGCGGCGGCCACCGTCTCGGGGCTGGCCCCCGGCAGGCTGGCCGAGACCTGGATGGTGGGAAAATCGACGTTGGGCAGCGCCGCCACCGGCAGCCAGCGGTAGCCCAGGATCCCGAAAATCAATATTCCGGCCATGACCAACACGGTCATGACCGGACGTTGTATGAAGGGCGTGGTGATGCTCACGATCCGTCAGCCGGAAGTATCGATACTCACCTTTGCGCCCGGCACCAGCCGCGACTGGCCGTTCACCACCACTTGCTCGCCCGGAGACACCCCTTGGGCGATGATGCTGTCGGAGCCTTCGGTACGCTCGACGGTGACGCCGCGCATCTCCGCGGTCATGTCCGGCCTCACCACGAACACGTATTGCCCCTTGGGGCCGGTCTGGACCGCGTCCGCCGGCACTACCACGGCATGGCGCTGCTCGTACAGGGTCAGCCTCACGTTGACGAACTGACCCGGCCACAACATCTCGTCCGGATTGTCGAACTCGGCGCGCACGGTGATGGTACCGGTGGCCGCGTCCACCGCGTTGTTAAGAAACACCAGCTTACCTGATGGCGCAGCCTCAGCCGGCGCCGGTCGTGAGGGAACGACGGACACCGTGGCGGTTCCCTTTCTTAGATACTCGCGCACTGCGTCAAGAGAGTGTTCGGGAACCGCGAAGCTGACGTATACCGGCTTTACCTGGTTGATCACCACCAAGGGGTTGTCGTTGGCCTTCACCAGGTTGCCTTCCTGGATCAGGATCTTTCCGGTGCGTCCGGTTATCGGTGACCGGATCCTGGTGTAGTCGAGTTGCAGGCGGGCATGACCCACCACCGCCTCGTCCGCTTTGATGGTGGCCCTGGCGACAGCCAGGTCGGCCTGAGCCTGGTCGTATTCCTCATGCGACACGTACTGCTTTTCCAGCAGTTTGTCGTAGCGGCGGGACCGCGCCAGCGCGTTCTGTTCCTGTGCCCGGTCCCGGACCAGGTTGGCCTCGGCCTGCCTGATCTGGTCCTCAAACGGACGGGGGTCGAGCTCGAAAAGTAGGTCACCCTCGGCCACGTCCTGGCCTGCCTTGAAATGCGCGGCCACGATCTGGCCGTCGACCTGTGCCTTGATAGCGACCGTGACGTAGGGCTCCACATTGCCGATCGCGAACAGGTTCACGGGCACACTCTTCTCGACCACCGGCGCTGCAACAACGGGCACCCCGCGGGCCGCCTTGGGGGCGGTGGAAGCGGGCTCCTCCCGGGAGCACGCTGATAGTGCAAAGAGCGCCACCACGGTTGCCGCCAGGAGGGACGACAACGCACGGCCCCGCCACCAAGGTTCGGATCTGGCCATAGAAACCTGCGGAAACTCAGGGCTCACGGAAGCCCCAGGGGACCCCGCTAATATACTCCAGCGCACGGGAAAGACAGCGGATTTGTAAGGCGCGGCACCCCTGTTGGCCCGCGGTTTCCGCCACCCTGCCTCGGGTTCCCGGGCGCGCCCGGGATGGCCCGGGTCCCCGCCCCGTCGTGGTGCGTATCGTTTCACTCTCACCTCATTTTGGTGCGCAGCCAGTCGCCTGCATCCCCATCCCCCCAGCCTACCCCCTTGTTTTGGTGTCGGATATCGATTGTGGCACGGAACGTGCTTAATCGCAGACTGACGTATTCAAATTTACTGGATGAGGGTAATGACGTGAAGCTAGTTACTGCGATTATCAAACCGTTCAAGCTCGATGATGCACGCGGTGCGCTCTCCGAAATCGGCGTCAAGGGCATCACGGTGACGGAAGTAAAGGGGTTTGGGCGCCAGAAGGGACACACGGAGCTGTACCGCGGCGCGGAGTACGTCGTGGACTTCCTGCCGAAAGTGAAGATCGAGGTGGCGGTCACCGACGACCTCCTGGAGCAGGCAATCGAGGCCATATCGAAAGCAACTCAGACGGGCAAAATCGGTGATGGCAAGATTTTCGTTTTCAATCTTGAACAGGTCGTTCGCATTCGTACCGGTGAAACCGGCGCGGATGCCCTGTAAATCGAGTTTTCGGAGAAATAAGCAATGCAAATCGATATGAGAAAGGGTATCAGTTTGAAGGACGCGGTGTTTGCGCTCTTCACGATCCTGGCGGTGGGGCTCCCGTCGCTGGCCATGGCAGACGATGCGCCTGTGCTCGACACCGGTAATACCGCGTGGATGCTGACATCTACTGCACTGGTATTGTTCATGACAATCCCGGGGCTGGCGCTGTTTTACGCCGGCATGGTTCGCAGTAAGAATGTGCTTTCGGTGATGATGCAATGCTTCGCCATCACCTCCCTGGTTACCGTCCTCTGGACGATCTATGCCTACGGCATCGCCTTCGGGGATGGTGGATCCATGCAGAAATGGTTTGGCGGAGGAAAGACTTTCCTTGGAGACATCGGCTACGACACGCTCAGCGGCAGCATCCCGGAAACGGTGTTCATGACATTCCAGATGACTTTCGCCATCATCACCCCGGCGCTGATCGTGGGCGCCTTCGCCGATCGAATGAAGTTTTCCGCTATGCTGTGGTTCATGGGCCTCTGGGTGACCCTGGTCTACGCCCCCATCTGTCATTGGGTATGGGGAGGCGGGTGGCTCGGCGACCTCGGAGCTCTGGATTTCGCGGGCGGCACGGTGGTGCACATCAATGCCGGTATCGCTGGTCTGGTTTCCGCGCTGGTCCTCGGGAAACGAATCGGGTATCCGGGCACGCCCATGCCTCCGCACAATCTAACGTATACCGTGATAGGCGCATCCATGCTGTGGGTCGGCTGGTTCGGATTCAACGCCGGCAGCGAGCTGGCCGCGGACGGCACCGCCGGTATGGCGATGGCGGTGACTCAGATAGCGACGGCTATGGCGGCCCTGGCGTGGATGTTCAGTGAGTGGATATCCCACGGTAAACCCAGCGTCCTGGGCATCGCCTCGGGAGCGGTCGCCGGACTGGTGGCCATTACGCCGGCATCGGGATTCGTCGGCCCGGTGGGCGCCCTGATCATCGGTATCGCGGCGGGTGTCGGATGTTTCATCGCTTCCGCGAAAGTCAAACGCGCCCTGGGTTACGACGACTCCCTCGATGCCTTCGGCGTGCACGCGGTGGGTGGAATTATCGGCGCCATTCTGACCGGAATCTTTGTTTCGACTTCTTTCGGCGGAGCAGGATTTGCCGACGGCGTCAGCATGGGCCACCAACTGATGATCCAGGTAATCGCGGTCCTGGCGACAATCATTTACTGTGGAATCGTGTCGCTCATCATCCTGAAGGTGATCGATGCGATCATCGGTCTGCGGGTGAGCGAAGAGGAAGAAGTGGAAGGTCTGGATATCACCCAGCACGACGAACGGGGTTACAGTCTGTAGCGTTCCTTGATAGTACCTCCGATCTGGCGGGCGCCCCTGGCGCCCGTTTTTTTACAGCGAATCATTCGACCGGACCGTGGAATTCAAGCCCTCGACTATTGTCAGCGCCAACCGCATCTGCTGAAATCGCCGCCTTGGCAAAGAGAGGGCCGGAAGATGTACGACGAGATTGCGCGCAAGCTTGCCGAGAAAGAGGTCATCATTCTGGACGGAGGTACGGGCACGGAAATCCAGCGAAGCGGGGTTGACATGGACAGCGAGGTCTGGTGCGCACTTGCCAACCTGACGCACGGAGACGTGGTGCGCGAGGTCCACGAAGATTACATCAGGGCCGGGGCCGAAGTAATTACCGCCAACACGTACGCGTCGAGTGTGTTGTCGTTCTCCCATCTGGAGAGGGAGAGCGAAATCGAAACCATAGACCGGGCTGCGGTCAAGCTCGCCCATGAAGCCGTGGCGGAAGCTGCAACATCTCCCGTTGCCGTGGCGGGCTCAATCTCGGTCATGCCTCCGGTTACCCAAGGCACCGATCGGATCCCGTTCCAGCGCTGGGAAGCGGACCGGGCCAAGCCCCTGTTCAAGAAGAAGGCGGACGTGCTGGCGGAATGCGGCTGCGACCTTCTGATCATGGAGATGATGCGGGACCTGGAGGTCTCGTTGTGGGCCACTGAAGCGGCAGTGGCCACCGGCCTGCCGGTCTGGGTGGGCATTTCCGTCGAACGCAACCGCGAGGGCGAGCTCGTGGGCTTCGGCAACCACCTGTGGACTCTGGCAGACCTGACGCAGGGGCTGATGGCCACCGGAGCGCATGCGGCACTGGTCATGCACAACGAGATGGCCACGACCGACGACGCGATCGCGACCATCAAGTCGAACTGGAATGGACCCGTGGGGGCCTACCCGGAAGCCGGGTACTTTCAAATGCCGAACTGGATCTTCAAGGACGTCTCGCCCCAGGAATTCGCCGAGGCCGGCCAGCGCTGGCGCAGCGACGGAGCGGACATCCTCGGCGGCTGCTGCGGTACCACTCCCGCCCACATCGAGGCCCTTGCCAGAACCCTCAGGCGTGCCCCCACCGCTGCTTGAGCAGGCGGCGCTGAATCTTGCCGGTGGCGGTGCGCGGCATCTCACGATCGTTTATGTAGTAGGCCGGTGGCCGGGCGAACATGCGGCGCCGCTGCTCCCGCCCCGCATACAGTGTTAAATCCCAACCGCGGCGCCGAATGCCGCAAGGGATCGTCCGCCTACTTCGTTACGGTGAACGGAGCGTACATTCCTTCGTTGTAATGACCGGGTTCATTGCAGATGGCGACGTACTTGCCGGGCTTCAGCGCGAACGTGTTGGATCCCGAGTCACCCGGCTCCAGACCCTCCACTTCGCCAACAACGTTCACCTTGTCTTCCTCAACTCGCTGCGCCGCTTCGTTGTAGGGCAGCTTGTCCGGTGCGAGAGCGGTTTTCACCACCACGAACTCGTGCTCCAGGCTTTTCGACTGGTTCGTCACCTTGAACTTCACCTCACCGGCTGGGACGCTGGTCCGGTCAAGCGTGATACTGTAGTCCGTCGGACCTTCTGCTTCCTTGACGTTCACTACGGTCGCGGCGGAGGCGGAGGCGGAGGCGGCGAACAGCGAGAGGGTGGCCGCCACCATGAGATGGAGACCTAGGTTTCCTATACTTTTCATGATTCGATGTTTCTCTTATATGGTATTGCGTGTGATGCTAATGCACCCCGTCACTAATATTGTGGCGGCGTCTTCATCATGTCGCAACATCCACGTTGCTGTCGCTTCGTATTCGTGATCAAGCGCATCAGACTTAAACGACACCCGTTTTCTTCAGCTTGTCTTCAGGTTCATGTCGAGCAGGCCGGCACACAGTGTTCGCTGCAGGAATTGAAGGTCCCGGGAACCGAAAAGCATTCGACACGATTTGAAACAGCCGTAGAATTGCGTCTCCAACCACCCGCCCCGGCGGGGACCGGACGAGGTCCGCACAGATATGAATACGAGTAACGAACCAGCCGTTACGCCGGAACGGATCCTGCAGACGGCCATGGGATTCTTGCCCGCCAAGGTCCTGCTGGCGGGGGTCAAAATGGATCTGTTTACGCACCTCGCGGAGGCTCCGAAATCCGGCGCCCAGATTCAACAATCCCTGGGCCTGCACGACCGTGCGCTGTACGACTTTCTCGATGCCTTGGTGGCGCTCGGATTCCTGGAGCGCGACGGTCTATGGGAAGCAGCCGTGTACCGGAACGGACACGAAGCCGCTGCGTTTCTCGACAGGCGCAAACCCGCGTACGTCGGCGGACTCCTGAAGATGGCCGATGACCGGCTGTATCCGTTCTGGGGCGACTTCGAGGAGGCCCTGCGCACCGGCGAGCCCCAGAACGAAGCGAAACGGGTCGGGGCCGACCTGTTCGATGAAATCTACGATGACCCGGAACGGATGCGCGCCTTCCTGGAAGCCATGGCAGCCGCCCAGGGAGGAGCATTTATCGCCCTGGCGGAGAAGTTCGACTTCTCCTCCCATAATACGCTGTGTGACATCGGCGGCGCTTTGGCCGCCCTGTCCATCGAAATCGCCCGCCGTCACCCACATCTGCGCTGCATATCCGCGGACCTTCCCATCGTCGATCCACTCGCCCGGGACGTCATCGAGCAGGCAGGGTTGAGCGACCGGGTGGTAACGAAGGTGCTCGACTTCTGGCGCGATCCCTTTCCGGCCGCGGACGTCATCACCATGGGCAACATCCTGCACGATTGGAACCTGGAAGAGAAGAAAGTGCTGATCGGCAAGGCCCATCAGGCTCTCAACGACGGCGGGGCGCTGGTCATCGTCGAGAACATCATTGATGACGAACGGCGCAGCAACGCCTTCGGCCTGCTGATGTCGCTCAACATGCTGATCGAAACCCGGGGAGGTTTCGATTTCACCGGCGCCGACTTTGCAAGCTGGACCAGGGAAGCGGGCTTCAGTAGCAGCACTGTCATTCCACTCGCCGGCCCGACCAGCGCCGCCGTCGCCTACAAGTGACGACGGCCGTGGGCCGAACCGCGTGGGAGCTCGCGGTTCATCTTGACTCGGCCTGGCCGATGATCATAATCGTCCTTCCCTCCTCGCCGCCTGGTGTGTTCCTTTGACTTACGGTATCGCGATCAAACTGCAATCCGGCCTGGTACTCTGTTCGGACTCGCGCACCAATGCCGGTCTGGACCAGGTGAGCACCTACAGCAAGCTGGCCCTGTTCGGGATCGACGACGAACGACAGTTCGCCCTTATCAGCGCCGGCAATCTGGGCACGTCTACGGCCGTGCGCCGGAAGATCCAGCGCGATATCGAAGGTGGTGGGGACAGCCTGCTCGCCGCACCGGACATGGCGGCGGTTGCGGAATACCTCGGCGCAATCAGCCGCGAGCAGCAGGAAAAGCATATCGCCGAGGGAAGCAGTCAGGAGAGCTTCAACCCCGAAGCCACCTTTATTCTGGCTGGACAGATCGGCAGCGCGGAGCCCGAGATCTACATGATCTACCCGCAGGGCAACTACATCGCCGCCTCGGAGCAGAAGCCGTTCCTGCTGATCGGCGAGGTCAAGTACGGCAAGCCCATACTCGACCGTATCATCACGCCGCAAACCAGCATCGAGATAGCGGCGCGCTGCTGCATGATCTCGATGGACTCCACCATGCGCAGCAATGTCACGGTTGGTCCCCCGGTCGAATTGCTGATCTATCAGAGAGACCGGCTGCGCATGGACTGCCGCCTGGTGTTCGACGAGGACAACGAAATCCTGCGCTCGCTGCGTACCGAGTGGCAGGACGCGCTCGAGCGCGCCGTCGAAGGGCTGACGCCGCTCAGCTGGAAGGAGCGTTGTCCGTAATAAAGTCGTGCACGAAGGCAATCTTGCCGCGCACGTGATCCGAGAGCACGAACGGATAGGGATCCGGCAGCCCCATGCTGCGATTGAGCGCGTTCATCGCCGTGGTCAGATCAATCCAGCGATCGATCATGTCGATGGGATCTTCAGGACGCGCGGCGGGCCGCCCAATTCCAAAGCTCGCTGCCGTCTCCAGCGTGTCCGTCATGTGCAGATAATGAGCCCAGGTCTCCGCCCAGTCCTCCAGTGGGTGAGCGCCGGCGTAGGTTGACACGAAATGCTGTTGCCAGTCGGGCGCCGCACCACGCTCGTAGTGGCGCTCCAGTGCCGCTGCATAATCCGCGTCCGCATCCCCGAACGCTTCACCGAAGCGCCCCAGCCACGGCCCAGATCTCAGCAACCTCTGGAAATAGTAGTGCCCGCTCTCGTGCCGGAAATGTCCCAACAGCGTCCGGTACGGCTCGCCCATGAGATTACGTGTCGATTCGCGCTCGACGTCGTCCGCTTCGCTGACGTTGATGGTAATCATGCCTTCGAAGTGACCGGTCCTGACCTCGCTTTCCAAAACTTGAGGATTGCTGCGCTGATCTTCCAGGAACTGGAAGCGCAAGTCATGGGGGAAGCCGCCACCTCCGTCCAACGGCAGCCTGAACACCAGCAGGGAGTAAAGCATGTGTCGCTTGGCCCGCTCCAGGGCCGCCAGGCGATCGATGTTCAAGGGGTTCTCGAGGTTGGGAATGACAGCCGTGCGCCGGCACGACTCACAGTATTCATTGGCTTCTTCCGCGGGCACCAGCCAGTTGCAGATATCAAGTTCTACACGGTTGCGACACGGATAGTAAGCTGATCCATGGTCGCTCCTCCACGGAACCTCAGCAGTGTCGACGACCACCAGGTCGATGCGGCGTGGGTCGAAGCCGAGCACCGCATTGCAGCGCATGCAGCGGCTGTTGTCGAAGAAGACGCGTTGGCCGCAGCGGCAGTGAAACGCCTTCAAACCGTACCTACCTCGAACCACGTCGTAGCAATATCCTCGTGCAGATGGTCCAGATCGACCTGCAGTGCATCGATGAACTCGCTGAGCTCGGCGCCGGCAACGTCCACCAGTGACTGCTCACGCACCATCCGCATGACGTGCATCACATCTCGGGTGCCGTCGTCGCTGCGCGGCAGATTAGCGAGACTGCCGGCAATCTCGCTGAGACAGAAGCGGATCGTCCTCGGGAAGCGCTCGTCCTGGAACAGGTACTGCAGCACGTCCCTGCGGCTGATCCGGCGCCGTACCGTCTGTCGATACATCTGGTAGGCGCCCAAGGACTTGAGCACCGCCACCCAGAGCAGGCCCTGAACAGAGGCTGGCAGGTGTTCATCCGCATCCAGGTGGTCGATGGTCAGGGCGCCGGTATCGATAATACGCGACGTCATGTCGGCGCGTTCGATGTTACGGCCGAGCTGCAGGAACTCGAAGCCGGCGTCATGGCTCATGTTGTCCGCCAGCAGGCCACGCAGGCGCTGGCAGCGCGCCATCACCCGATCCAGAAAACGCAGGCGTTCGCGGCGGGCGATGCTGTTAGCAGCCTGGTCGCGCACAAACACGAACAGCTCGTTGACCAGCGACCATGTCTCGCTGGGCAGCACTTCCCGACAAGTTCGGACGTTCTCCCGTGCCCAGTGGAAGGATGAACGGATGGACGAGAGGTTGCGTTCATCGGCAAGAAAGAACCGGATCACGTTGCGCTCGCTGGGCTGCTTGTAATGCTCCGAGAAAATCTCTTCGCTGTCGGTGACGCGGAGAAGCATGTCCCAACCCAGCGATACGTTGATCGGCAGGTCCAGCAGCAGATTGTTGTAGACCGACGCCAACCGGGCGGTGTTGTCGGCCCGCTCGAGGTAGCGGCCGATCCAGTAAATGCGTTCGGCGACCCGGGACAGCACGGTCAGCCCTCCATGACCCAGGTGTCCTTGCTACCGCCGCCCTGGGATGAGTTGACCACCAGGGAGCCGGACCGCAGCGCCACTCGTGTAAGACCGCCCGGCGTCACGTAGTGCTGACGGCCTTGAAGAATGAAGGGCCGCAGATCGACATGACGGGGCGCGACCGTGCCGTCGGCCAGGGTTGGCACGGTGGAAATCCGCAGGGTGGGCTGGGCGATATAGTTGCGAGGGTCGGCCTTGATAAGGGCCGCGAAGCGTTTGCGTTCGGCGGCGCTGGCGTGGGGGCCGACCAGCATACCGTAGCCGCCGGACTCGTTGGCCGGCTTCACCACCAGCTTGTCCAGGTTGGCCAGGACATGGGAGCGCTCGGAGGCGTCGTCGCAGATGTAAGTCGGCACGTTGGGTACGATGGGATCCTGGTCGAGGTAATAGCGGATCACTTTCGGGACATAGGCGTACACCACCTTGTCGTCGGCAACGCCGGCCCCGGGAGCGTTGGCAATGGCGACGTTGCCGGCGCGCCAGGCGCGCATGAGACCCGGTACTCCCAAGACCGAATCCTTGCGGAACACTTCAGGGTCGAGAAAAGCGTCATCGACACGCCGGTAGATCACGTCCACCCGCACCAGGCCCTCGACCGCGCGCATGTAGACGCAGTCGTCGTCCAGCACCACCAGGTCGTGGCCCTCCACCAGCTCCGCGCCGATCTGCTGCGCCAGGTAGGCGTGCTCGAAGTACGCGGAATTGTAGATACCCGGCGTCACGACGACGATCTCGGGATACTCAACGGCCCTGGGCGACAGCGAAGCGAGCATCTCGAACAGTTGCGAGGGATAGTCGTCCACATTGCGCACCTTGGAGTCCTGGAATACGTCCGGCAGCAGGCGTTTCAGGACACGGCGATTTTCGAGCATGTAAGAAACACCGGAGGGAATACGCAGGTTGTCTTCCAGGACGTACAAAGTACCGTCGGCATCGCGCACCAGGTCGCTGCCGCAGATGTGGGCCCACACGCCGTGGATGGGAGCAATGCCGCGGCATTGCTCCAGGAAATTCCTGGACCGCTCCAGGATGTGGCCCGGCAGGACGCCGTCGCGGACAATCTTCTGACCGTGATAGAGGTCATCAATGAACAGGTTCAAGGCGGTGAGGCGCTGCACGAGGCCCCGTTCCACGCGGTCCCATTCCCGGGCCGACAGGACTCTCGGGATGAGATCGAAGGGCCAAGCACGGTCGATATTGCCACCCTCGTTGTAAACGGTAAAGGTGATCCCCATCTCGATCATCGCCGCGTCGATGGATCGCTGCAGCACATGCAAATCCTCGTCGCTGAGCTTCTTCAGCGAGCGGATCAGGGAGCGCGCGGCGACCCGGGGCCTGCCTGGACCGCTGAATAGCTCATCGTAGGTATCGATCGGCGTGTAACTTTTCCAGTCAGTAGCCATCGTTGAGCTGCTCAATCAGATCACCACGCTCTGCAGGCTTCATTCCGGCTCGTATCTGCCGCGGGCAATGATATTGAAGGACATGCCCCACCGCTCCTTATTCAGGTAGAAGACACCGCTCCATAAGGTGTTGTGATGAGTATGGATGTGATGGGACTGTCCTGGTTCCAGGCAGTTCATCCACATCTGCGTAATCTCATATTCATACTCGTCGCTGTACTCGAATATCTCGCGACAGATTCCGCTGACTTCCTCCAGGAGGAGATTGGTGAGCGGCTCGAACCCCGGCTCCTCGTAAAAATCGAATTTCACGTTGGGCTCGCCGGAGACGTCACATCCCTGTATTTCGTATAGTCGCACAGCGTATCCGACAATCCATCCGCGTCCAGCATGTATAGGCTATGGAAGAACAGCCGTTTCTCTTCCTTGTTCGCAGGAACGGGTATGAAATCTCTGTTACTCATGCTCAACCTGCCGGCAGACGTTTGTGTTTCTCCGCGCGACGCACCGCTTTGGTGCATCGCCTTTGCAGTCAGGCAAAGTATTCTAACCCGATGTTTCGACGGCGCGAGTCGATGTACCATTTGAAGTGAGCGTACCCACGATGAGATCGAGCGGGTCAGACCCTGACGCGCTCCAGCGCCACCCTGATGCGGGACGGTATGGACACGGGCCTGCGGCTCTCCCTGTCAACGAACACGTGCACGAATTCCCCGGCGGCGGCCACCGTCTGGCCACTCTCACTGAACAGCCCGATCTCGTAGCGCACGCTGGAGTTGCCAAGGTGGCCCACGGCCAGCCCGGCATCCACGGTCTCCGGAAAAACCAGTGATGCCATGAAGTTGCAGCGTGTCTCGACGGCGATGCCGATAACCGCGCCGCCATGGATATCCAGGCCGCCTTCGCGGATCAGGTAATCGTTCACCACGGTATCGAAGTATGAGTAATACACGACGTTGTTCACGTGGCCGTAGATATCGTTGTCCATCCAGCGGGTGGGGATAGCCAGTAGATGGCGATAATAGTCGCGCGTTCGCGTCTTGAGGTCATCGTTCATACACGTGCAATCCTAGCTGAATTCCGGCGCCCGGGGCGAAAACCGGGGGAAGGTTTCGTTCGTCCGCAGGTGGGAGGGGAGCAGGCCGGGGATGGACGACGAATCATACGGCCCTCACCCCAACCCTCTCCCGCAAGCGGGAGAGGGAGTTGTCGTGGCGAAGACAATACAGTAGCCGCCCATCAATGGGCGTCTTCCTCCAGGCTGGAGGTGTCGCCCTCCTCCAGCCCCAGCTCCCGCGCCTTGATGAGGCGCCGCATGATCTTGCCGGAACGGGTCTTGGGGAGCCCGGACTTGAATTCGATCCTCCTGGGAGCGATAGCCGCTCCCAGGCGCTTGCGGGCGAAACCGGTCAGTTCCATACGCAAGTCCTCGCCCGGCTCGTAACCCGAATGCAGCACCACGTAGGCCTTCACGATCTCGCCGGCCGTCTCGTCCGGTATCCCGATCACACCTGCCTCCGCCACGGCCGGATGCTCCATCAAGACGCTTTCCACCTCGAAAGGGCCGGTGAGGTGTCCCGAGGTCTTGATGACATCGTCAACCCGGCCCACGAACCAGTAATAGCCGTCGGCATCTCTGCGCGCCAGATCGCCGGTCAGGTACCAGCCGTGGGCAAAGCTGCGCAGGTAGAGCTCGTGCTGGTGGAGATAGTCGCGGAACATCGACGGCCAACCCGGGCGCAGCGCGAGCTCGCCCTGGCGGCCGGGCTCGTTGACTTCCTCTACTGCGCCATCCACCCGCCTGACGATGCCGGCCTCGACCCCCGGCAGAGGTTTGCCCATGGAACCGGGCCGCACCGTCATTGCTGCGTAGTTGGCGATCATGATGCCGCCTGTTTCGGTCTGCCACCAGTTGTCGTGAATCGGCATGCCGAAGGCCTCCACACCCCACGCCACCGCCTCGGGATTGAGCGGCTCGCCGACGCTGGCAATGAAACGCAGGGCGGGAAACCGATGCTCTCGTATAGGCTCCAGGCCTGCTTTCATCAGCATACGCACGGCCGTGGGCGCGGTGTACCACACGGTCACCGAGAACTCCGCCAGGTTGGCGTACCAGCGAGCCGCGTCGAACTCGGCCTCGTCCACCAGCATGGTCGCGCCGTGCAACAACGGTGCGATGATGCCGTAGGAAGTCCCCGTGACCCAGCCGGGGTCCGCGGTGCACCAGAAGACGTCGTCCCGATGCAGATCGAGGGCGTACTTCGCCGAGGCGTAGTGCATCAGCGCCGCCTCATGGACGTGGACCGCACCCTTGGGTTGTCCCGTCGTGCCACTGGTGAAGTGCAACAGCGCCTGGTTCCCGGGGCGGGTGTCGGGCGTCGCGGTGCGGGGTTCTACATCCCCCATGAGTGACGGCAGCGATCGTGTTCCATCCGGGGCGTCGTCCGCCGTCCGCGCGTCAATCAGGAGCACATGCTCGAGTTCCGGCAGCCGTGCGCGCTGCGGCGCCACCTTGCGCTGGTAGTTCCGAACGGTGGTCAGCAGCACACTGCCGCCGCCGGCCGCCACCCTCTGCCGGATCGGCTCCGGCCCGAAGGCGGAGAATAGCGGGCAGAAAACCGCTCCATAGCGGAGGGCGCCCAGCGCGCCGATATACAGCAGCGGAACGCGACCGCACAGGCTGAATACGCGGTCGCCGCTTTCAACCCCGAGGTCGGAAAGGACCTGTCCGAAGCGCCGGGTGGAGTCGAGCAGATCGGCATAGGTAAGGCGGACGTCCTGCTCGCGGGAGCCCGAGATCCAGATCAGCGCGGTCTTGTCGGCCAGTTCACCGCTGGCGTGGCGGTCAACGGCTTCAAAACCGATATTGAGACCGCCACCGGAAAGATACGCCAGCTCGTCGCGGACTGAGTCCCAGCTGAAGTTGCGGCATTCGCTCTCGTAGTCCAGCATATTAGGGCGCGCCGAGAACGACGAGGGATGTTTCTCGATGGGCGGCCAGCTCTTGCCAGTCGGTTCATTCATTCGCTGCTCCTGTTCACTGTTCATTCTCGTTGATCCCGACCTTGAAAAATACGGATTCCGGTAGCACGAGTAGGGGCTGGTGGTTCCACGAAACGGCGCGGCCGTTCCCGTGACCCATATCGGCCTGCGTTGGCCCCGAACCGGCAGTGCGCGGGCGCAAGATCCCAAGCCGCCGCGGCCTTCAGCCGGATGAATACATCGACATCTGTCTCGACGAGGTAACCATGAAACTCAGTGCCCGAAACGTCCTGAAAGGGAAAGTCAAGTCCGTCCAGAAGGGCGCCGTCAACAGCGAGGTAATCCTCGCGTTGCCCGACGGCACCGAGATCGTCTCGGTGATTACCAACAGCTCCGCACAGCACCTCGGCCTCGCGCCGGGCAAGGAGGCTTCTGCCGTCATCAAGGCATCCAACGTGATGATTGGCACGGACTGAGACGCGTGAAGTTCCGCCGGGAGCGGCCGGCCCATGGCGGGCCGCCTCCCACTGGGCCGCGGCGCGGCGAATGGAATACCGCGCCGTCGACCTTCTCCCTCTGATTGCTCCGGACAACAGCTAGTTGATGCCGGGCGGCGTGTACACGGAGACCTTTTTGCCGACGCCGCGGAGGGCGTACTGTCCTTCGTTGATCCAATCCAGCTTCATGTGCCTGGCAAAGGATTCACTCACCAGGATCGTGCGATTCAATGACTTGGTCAGGGATTCCAGTCTCGCGACCTCGTTTGCAGCCGGACCGACGACGGAGAACTCCACTCGCTCCGGAACACCGATGTTTCCGAACAACAGCTCTCCGATGTGCAGTGCTAGTCCGAACTCGAGCCGCTCTTCCCCGCGCGCTTCACGCTTCTCGTTTACCAGCAGCAGTTTCTCGCGGGCTGTTGCCGCAGCCTGCATGGCAAGTTGACACGCCTGTTCCGCACTATTCCCGCCTCCGATCGGAAAAATCGCGAGCACGGCGTCCCCAATGAATCGCAGAACCTCGCCGCCGTGCCGCAAAACCGCGCCGGCCGTTGATTCGAAATACTGATTGAGCGTCTCCAGGAAGGCCGGTCCGGACATGGAGTCGGCCAGCCGCGTCGAGTCGCGCATGTCGCTGTACCAGATTACAGCGTGTATGTTGTCGCCATCGCCCAGTTTGATCTGCCCGTTCAACACACGGGCGCCGGCGCCCGGACCCAGATAGGCGGAGAGGATATTCTCCGTAATTCGGGACTGGATGTTGATCTTGAATGCGACCGCCAAGCGTTGCTCGATTCGATTCAGCGAGCGAATGTCCGTATTGGTGAAGCCGTTCGCGCGATCCGTACACCACGATCCAACGAGGCCTCTCGCCAGTGTGTCGGACGCGGCGTTCTCATCGAACGAGATCGCGAAACCGAAATAGTCGGTAAAGCCCTGATCGTGAAATTCCTGGAGAATCGGAAAATCGATTATGGCGGAATCGCCCGTCAGGTGCCGGCGCAGGTAGCGTATCCTGTTTTCGAGCAAGTAAAAGAACGGGCTCCTTTCGAACTCTTCCCTGTCTGCGCCGTGCAGATAGTTCGCGGCTTCGATCTCCTCGCCCAACCGCCAGCGGAGCGACTGCGAGTCAAACAGGGGATGCAGGACCCTGAATGCGACCTGGCCCCGTGCCACGGGGACGCCCGCGGCGTACAGTTGCTTGCAGGTTCCCTCATAGATCTGGTCGAGGGGAGCATCCCCCAGGGCCTGACCGACCAGCCAATCGGCGAGGGAATCGATAAGAGGGTTGCCGTGATCGGTGTCAAAGCTGTCAACGGTACTCATCGTCTGCCTCAGTGTGATAGTGACAGAAGCCGGTCCAGAATGTCCCTACCGAACGGTCCCGTCATACCCGGAAGCCGAGCTCCTCCAGCTCCCGCCGCACAGCATCGTCCTGAAGAAGCTCGACGAAGCGCCTCACGGCGCGCCGGTCGCGTCTCGCCCGGGGTATGACGAAATCGTAGTGCTCCTCCCGTAAGGGGACAAAACCCAGACCGTAATCGCGGGCCACGGTGTCGATGGCAACACCCCAGTCGGCGCGCCCCTGGGCCACGGCGGTGGCCACCGCGTTGTGGGACTTGGTCTGCACGGCGTAGCCGGGCGGCTGGCGGCCGTTCAGCAGGGCGTCGATAAGAATGCGCGTACCACTGCCCACATTGCGATTTACCATCACGCATTCGGGATCGCTCAGCGCGGTCTCCACAGCCTGCTGCGCCGTGGTCATGCCCGCGAAGCGCGGGTCGTCTTCGCGGAATACTACGCCCTGCAGGCGTCGGTAGCCCGTCACCAGTTCGAGGCCCTCCTCCAGGAACGGCCGGTTGTACTCGCCGGTCTCGGGATCCATGAGATGGATGCCGGCGATATCGCACTCCCCGCGACGGGCGGCGGTGAGCCCCCCGGTACTGCCCACGTTCATCGCCTTGGTGTTGAAGCCCTCGCGCTGCAGCCGGCCCAGCAGCCGGTCGAGGCCCACGCAGTGGCTGCCGATGGCTACCAGATCCGCCGGCTCCAGGCGCCGGGATATCAATTGGACCCCAACCTCCTCCCCGGCGGCGAGCTGCTCCTGCTGGGCGGGAATGACGATGAACCCGTCGGCGTGGCTGAACGAGGTCACCGCACCGGAGCCCTTTCCGATCGGGTACGCGGCGAGACCGTGGTCCGAATCGACCAGGTTCACAAGCTTGAACTCCGTACGCCCGCGCTCGGAATTCACGCGGGTGGCGATGGTCGCCCGCACAATCTCGTTGTCGTCCTCCCGCGCGCCCGCCAGGACCCTGAGAACCGGCGCCACAAAACGGTGAAAGGTGAAGATCGCAGAGGTGGGAAAGCCGGGCAGGATGACTACAGGCTTGCCGTCGGAGACCGCCAGGCACAGTGGCTTGCCCGGCTTGATTGCAACGCCGTGCACCAGCACCCCGGGGTTGCGCAGCCGGGACACGACCTCGTAGCACAGGTCGCCCGCGCCCTTGGAGGTGCCACCCGACAGGATCACCATGTCGCAATCCAACCCGCGCCGCAGGATTTCCTCCACCTGCCCCGCATCGTCGGCAACGACCCCGAGGCGTACCGCCTCGCCGCCCAATTCCTCCACGGCCGCCGAGATGATCGCCTGGTTGGAATCGTAGACCCCCCCTTCTCGCAGCTCCCGCCCAGGGGTCACGATCTCGTCGCCGGTCGAGATGACCGCCACCCGCGGCCTGCGGTAGACCGGCGCCGATTCCCGGCCGATCGCCGCCAGCACCCCGATCTCCCGCGAGGTAAGACGCTGTCCCGTTCGCAGCACTGTCTCGCCGCGCCCGATGTCGGTACCCGCGAAGGTGATGAAAGCGCCGGCCGCGACCGGATGCCGGACCTGCAGGGACTCGCGGCCGTCCATCTCAACGATGTCCGTGTGTTCCACCATCACCACGGCGTCGGCCCCGCGCGGAATCATGCCGCCCGTTGCAACCACGGTGGCCGTACCCGCGGCCACCGCTACGCGGGGCACCACTCCCGGCGTAATCACCTCGTCGTTCAGCGCCAGGATACGCGGTACATCTTCGCCGGCGCCCGCCGTGTCCGCGGCGCGAACCGCGAAGCCATCGACGTTGGTGCGATCGAAGGCCGGCACGTCGACGGCGGCGGCGACGTCGTCGGAAATGACGCGGTTGAGCACATCGGCCAGGGCGAGCGTTTCCGTCCCAAGGGGCTCCATCCGAATGCACGACCTGAACTTCTCGGCAGCCTCGCTGACGCCGGCGACATCCAGAAACTGCCGCTGGCGGGAAGCGCGGCGTCGGCTCAGACCTTTCGCATCGACCATGCGTTATTCCCCCGGAAAACTCTTAGTAGCGTTGGTCGTAAAGGTGCACTATAACCTCACCGCCCGCCGCGAAGCCCTCGCTGCTCGACGGTACCAGCACGAAGCCGTGCGCGCGAACGGCAGTGGACAGAGTACGACCGTCCGCCACGGCGAGTGGCTCGGCACTGTCGCCGTCCAGGCGAACCCGGCAATACTCGAGCCTGCCCAGGCCGGAGGCGATCTTGCGGGCCAGCACCGCGCGCCTCGTCGCGTACGGCCAGCCCGGGTCACGCCCGCCCAGCCGCCGCACGACGCGCCCAGCCAGCGCATCGTAGCCGAACAACGACGCCAACGGTGGTCCTGGCAGCACCACGACGGGTGTCTGTCCCAGGCCACCGACGATGCTGGTTTCGCCCGGGTTGATTGCCACACCGCGGAAAACCACCTCGCCGGCCTGCGATAAGGCCTCGGCAGCCGGGTCGTTGGACCCGAAGCCCGAGCCGCCCAATACGATCAGCAGATCGCACTCCGCAGCCGCCAGACTTGTCGCCAGGGTCTGAACCGATCCATCGTTGGCACCGGATTCCCCTCGAACACAGACCCCGCCGTCGAGCGAGACCAGTGCGCGGATCATCGGACCCGAGACGTCGCGGGCGGCATCACGCACCGTAATGATGCGGACCCTGGGGCGGCGTGCCACCGAAAGCACCGGGATCCCGATTTCCATGAGTAAGGCCGCGTCCGCCGGGCGCAGTGCCCGCCCCGGCTCGAGCAACCGGTCACCGGATTTGACTTCACGCCCCGCCGGAATAACATTCGCCCCCGAAGCGAGTGGTGCGAGGACATTCAACGCCTCGCCCCGCAGCTCCGCCTCCAGAAACTGAAGCACCGTGTCCGTTCCTTCCGGAAGCGGTTCCCCGCTGACCACGGGCTGGGCCTCACCGGCCGGCCGAATCCGAAACGTCAACGGGTTGTACTCGCTGGCACCCACCGTCTTCTCCGCGAGCAACGCGAAACCGTCGACTGCGGCCGTTGCTACCGGCGGATAGTCCATCGCGGCGTCGACAGCCGTCGCCAGAATCCTGCCGACCGCATCCGGCGCGGCGACCGTCTCTTCCGGCAACACGGAGGCACGCGAATCGAGCCAAGCGGTGACGTCTTCGAGGGAAGCGGGGGTGATCATGTCGACAAGGTGTATTACCCGGTGCGAGATTACCACCACCCGCGACGCACTGATATCATGTACTGGTGTCATTCATGAACGCTTCCCCTGTCAAAGCACTCCTGTTCGACGTCTTCGGCACGGTCGTGGACTGGCGTGGTTCCATCATCGAGGAAGGCCGGAACTGGAGTCGCGAATACGGACTGGATGCGGACTGGACCGCCTTCGCGGACCGATGGCGCAGCATGTACCAACCGGCCATGGAGCAGGTCCGAAGCGGGATGCGGCCGTGGACCGTACTGGACGTGCTGCACCGCGAGAGCCTGGATACCTTGATCCGGGAGCTCGGCCTCGGGCGGCTGGACGAACAGCAGCGCGATTATCTCAACCGTGTATGGCATCGGCTGAAACCGTGGCCGGATTCGGTGCCCGGCCTGACTCATCTGAAGCAACGATTCGTCGTCGCCCCGCTGTCCAACGGCAATGTTGCATTGCTGCTCGACATGGCCAAGCACGCCGGCCTGCCGTGGGACGCCATCCTCGGCGCCGAGGTCGCGGGACACTACAAACCCCAGCCCGAGGCCTACATGGCGGCCGCGCGGTTGCTCGCCCTGTCCCCCGGACAGTGCATGATGGTGGCGGCTCACAACGACGATCTGGCGGCGGCGAGCGCCCTGGGCTTTCGTACCGCGTTCATCGTCCGCCCGACCGAGTACGGGCCCGGCCAGACGAAGGATCTGGCGGCCACTGGCGACTGGGACTATTCAGTGCGGAGTCTCGTGGAACTGGCAGAGGCGCTGGCGACCTGATGACGGGAAGCGGTTGCCGGGATGATCGCGGCTGAAGCCGCTCCTGCAACCCGGGGTTCACGGCGGTGCGGACCTTCGGATTGCAGGAGCGACTTTAGTCGCGATTGTTACGGTCCCTGAGTCAGGCCCGCGGCCGGGAGCCCGCCGTCAGCCGCGATTCTTCATCTCACTGGCTCGAAGCTCCATTCTCCTGACCTTGCCGGTGGTGGTCATCGGCAATTCGTCGATGAATTCGATCTCGCGGGGATACTCGTATGCGGCGAGACGGCTTTTCACCGTATTTTGAATGTCCTGCTTCAAGGCGTCGTCGCCGGTGGCGCCCCGGGCGAGGACAATGAACGCCTTGATCACATTGCCGCGCAGCTCGTCGGGCTTGCCGATGACTGCGGCCTGGGCTACCGCCGGATGCTTGAGGAGACAGTCCTCGATCTCGCCCGGACCCACACGGTGGCCGGCGCTGGAAATAACATCGTCCTTGCGGCCCACGAACCAGATATAGCCATCTTCATCCCGGTATCCGACGTCGCCGGTTCGGAACCAGCCGTTGCTGATCTTTTCCTGCGTGGCCCGTTCATTGTTCCAATAGCCCAGGAACATGACCGGGTCGCCGGTGCGGGCCGCCAGTTCGCCGGGCTCGCCCCGCGGCACAACTTCGCCGTCGTCGTCGATGGCGTCCACCTCGTGACCCGGATACGGCCGCCCCATGGAACCCGGCTTCACCTCCATGATGCCGGCCGAGTTGCCCACCAGGTAGTTGAACTCGGTCTGGCCCCACATCTCATTGATCTTCAGTTTCAACACCGCCTGGCCCCACTCGTACAGCTCGGCGCCCATGGCTTCACCCGCGGACATGATGCCGCGCCATTTGAAGTTGCGCGATTCCAGGCCCGGGATCTGGCGGATCATCTTCAATGCCGTCGGCGGAACGAAGGCGTTGGTAACACCGTAGCGCTCGATCAGCTCTACGGCATGTTCCGGATCGAACTTGCCGCCCTCGAAACCCACGATGGGCGTGCCGTACAGCCACGCAGGCAGCAGGCCGTCGAGCAGGCCGCCGGTCCAGGCCCAGTCCGCCGGTGTCCAGAACACGTCACCGGGCTTGGGATAGAAGTTCTGGGACAACTCGAAACCCGGCAGGTTGCCGATGAGGGAGCGATGGGCCACCAGCGCGCCTTTGGGCGGGCCGGTGGTGCCGGAGGTGTAGATCAACAGGGCAGGATCGTCGGCCAGGGTATCCACCATCTCGAAGCGGTCGGACGCCTGGTTCAGCGCCGGCCAGAGCTCCCCATCGGCGGCAGTTCCGTCGCAGCTGATCACGGCTTCCAGACCGGGCAGCCGGTCCCTGATGTCCTGGATCATCTCTACGTGCCGGCCCATGGTGATGACGGCCCTGGCCCCGCTGTCCTTGAGGCGGTACTCGATCGCGTCGGTGCCGAACAACACGGACAGTGGAAGCGATACTGCGCCCAGCTTGTGTATGGCGATATGCGCAAGGCCCGTCTCGATGCGCTGCGGCAGCACTATCCCCACCCGGTCGCCCTTGCCTATGCCCCAATGGCGCAGGGCATTGGCCAGACTATTGGAGAGGACATTCAAGTCGCCGAAGGTGTAGACCCTGCGCTCGCCGGCGGTATTCTCATGGAACATGGCCGGCTTTCCTGCGATGTTCACGTGGCGCTCGCAGACCTCGCGGGCCATGTTGTAATACCGGGGCACGTTCCAGCGGAACTCCCTCCTGATGGACTCGCAGTCCCGATAGTCGTGAGAAATCAGTGTCATAGCGCCCTCTTTCTTCTTTCTTTTACAGCTTAATCAAATCGCCTTGACAACGCATGCCCGCCGCGCACAATGGGTGCAAACGCCAACGGGAGTCACTCCATGAGCAGCACCGCAGCGCAAGACCTGAACCACGAACCCGTTTTGCTGCGTGAGGACCGCGACGACGGCATCACCGTCCTGACCTTGAACCGGCCGAAGCAGTATAACGCCTTGTCGGAAGAGGTGCTGACAGCCCTGCAGGAGAGGACCGAAGAGCTGAAGCAGGACGAGTCGGTACGCGTCGTGGTGCTCTCCGGCAACGGCAAGGCGTTTTGCGCCGGTCACGACCTGAAACAAATGCGCTCCAGGCACGACCAGGAATACTACCGTGCGCTGTTCCGGCAGTGCAGTGACACGATGCTCGGCCTGCTCTCGCTGCCGCAGCCCGTCATTGCCCGAGTACACGGCATGGCCACCGCCGCGGGCTGCCAACTGGTGGCAACCTGCGACTTGGCGGTCGCCAGCACCGAAGCCAAGTTCGCGGTCTCCGGAGTCAACCTGGGCTTGTTCTGCTCCACTCCCGGTGTGGCGTTGAGCCGCAACGTTCCGAGAAAGCGGGCATTCGAGATGTTAATCACCGGGGAGTTCATCGATGCCGACACCGCATCGGAGTGGGGCCTGATCAACAGAGCCGCGCCGCCGGAGAAGCTGGACGAGGAAGTGATGAGCCTGGCCGGGATCATCGCGGCCAAAACGCCGGTTGCCGTGCGCACCGGCAAGCGCCTGTTCTACGAACAAATCGTGAAGGAACTGCCGGCCGCCTACGATTACGCGGCCGAGGTCATGACCTGCAACATGATGGAGCCGGACACCGTCGAGGGCGTGGACGCTTTCATCGAGAAGCGCAAGCCCTCCTGGCACCGCGAGCCTTAGGTTCCGGCTTCCGCACTGCGCGGCACCCCGGTTTGTGGGAGCGACGTCAGTCGCGATTCCTTCGATGGCCCCGGCCGATTCGCACCAATCGCGACTGACGTCGCTCCTACGATCCGGGGGACAGCACCGGGGCGGCTAGCAGCCGCCGACGCGCTCCGAGGTCCAGTTCATCTTCATGTTCATATTCATCTGACCCATGTTCATCTTCACGTTCATGTTCCCTTTGCCGGTCTTGCCGTCGGTTTGGAACATGCCGTCGACGGTAGAGGTCTGCCCCTGGATATTGCACTCCATTCTGAAGTTCAAGGTGTCTCCATCCAACTCGTCCTTGACCAGCTCGCAGCCTTGGGCGTTCTTCATCATGTCGCTCGGTTTGAAACTCTTCTGTTTCACGCACTGAGTGCTGGTTTCCGTGGTGGGCTCGCCGGTTAGCGGATTAGTCCTGGTCATGGTGGTCTTCCACAGGCCCGGATTGATGGCCAGCTCGGACGCGCTTGCAGCAAGTGGCAGCACCAGGAGCAAGGGAACAACTGCGAGACCTTTGAATTTCATCTAAGACTCCTCTACGGATCTGTATCTACATCTGGATTATCGGCAAGCCTGCGACGAACGAGGCACCGGCGCGTCCCGAACCCGCGATACTCTGACACGGAACTGCACGATGCACCACGGCGCCAGAGCATATCACGAAAGAACCCGGACCCGCGGCGCACTCGCCGGTCAGGTCGGCGCGCCCTGCCCCCGGCGGGAAGGTACCCACACGAGCGCATGGCCTTCCAGCACCGCGCGGCCGGCGACACTGCAGACCGTGGTCAGACGAACCCGCTGCTTTTCCGGATGGACGTCGGTCACCCTCGCGGCGGCGTGGACGGTCTCTCCGACCCTCACCGGCGCCAGAAACCGGATCTCCTGCGACATCCACAGACACCCCGGCCCCGGAAGCCGGGTTCCGATAATGGCGGAGATCAGGCTGGCGGTGATCATGCCGTGCAGCACCGGGCCGCCGGCACGGGTGCGCGCCGCGAACTCCCCGTTCATATGCAGTGGATTGTCATCCGTGGACAGTTCCGCGTACATGACGAGATCCCGCTGCGAGAAGGCCTTGCTGATCTCGGCGGACATCCCGATGTCGAGGTCCTCGATGTAGTACCCGTGCATTTGCTCGAAGGTGTCGTTCATGGTGTGTTTACCCGTCCGCGGTGTTTTAATACGATAGCGTTGAGATCCGTTTCGCGGTCTCTCGAACGTCCGGCAGAGGCGCGGTCACGGCAGGTATGAATTCTATGCCGACGTGGCGCGATTTTGGCGACGCAGTGGGATTGCCATTCTACGCCGACACCCAATCGTCGTCGGGCCCGCAACCAGGCCTGCACGGCGAACGAACCGTGATGCGGCAACAAACCGCCACCTGGGAGGCAACATGTCAGTAATCGGCCAACCCCCCGCGTCGGAGGCATACGAATACCCTCTGCTCATCAAGCACCTACTGCACACTCCCCTCGCTCACCACCCGGATCGGGAGATCATCGACGCGGAAGGGAAACGGTTTTCATACCTGGAACTACGCAAACGGATCGGACGGCTCGCTCATGCGTTGCATAAGCTGGGGGTAGGCCCGGGAAACACGGTAGCGGTTCTGGACTGGGACAGCCATCGCTATCTGGAGTGCTTCTTTGCCGTCCCTATGATGGGTGCCGTGCTGCACACGGTGAACGTCCGTCTGTCTCCCGAGCAGATTCTCTATACCATCAACCACGCAGAGGACGACGTCATCCTGGTACATCAGGATTTCCTGCCGCTGATCGAGCAGATTCAGTCCCGTATCGAACGACCGCACAAAGTGGTTCTTCTCACCGATACCGGGGCGGCTCCCGACAGCACAGAGGTTCAAGGCGAGTATGAAGCCCTGCTGGCGAAGGCGGATCCTTCGTTCGAGTTCCACGACTTCGACGAGAACACCCGCGCCACCACGTTCTATACAACGGGCACCACCGGCAACCCCAAGGGCGTCTACTATTCGCACCGGCAGCTCATGCTGCACACCCTCGCTGTCGGCGTGTCGTTCAACCTTGGGAGCGGACATAACGGCGCGTCTTCCGCAGATGTGTACATGCCCATCACGCCGATGTTTCACGTCCATGCCTGGGGATTTCCGTATCTGATGACCCTGCTCGGACTGAAACAGGTCTATCCTGGCCGCTACGTGCCCGAGCGACTGTTGTCGCTGATCGACACGGAGGGGGTCACCCTGTCCCACTGCGTGCCCACCATCCTGCACATGCTACTGCAGGCACAGGAGCAGACCGGCACGGACCTGTCCGGATGGAAGGTCGTCATCGGAGGCTCGGCGCTGCCGAAGGGGCTGGCTGCCAGGGCCCTGAATCTCGGCATCGACGTGTACTCCGGGTACGGCCTGTCCGAGACCTGCCCCGTGTTGGCGACCGCGACGCTCGACAAAGAGGAGTCCGCCAAACCCGCCGCCGAGCAGCTTACAACAAGATGCAGAACGGGACGCCCCATCCCCATGGTCGACCTCAAGATCATCGACGAATCGGGCACGGAGATGCCACGCGATGGCCGAACGACGGGAGAGGTGGTGGTCCGCGCACCCTGGTTGACGCAGGGCTACTTCAAGGAGCCGGAACGCAGCGAGGAGCTGTGGCAAGGCGGATACCTCCATACCGGGGACATCGGGTTCGTCGACGAGCGGGGCTACCTCAAGGTCACCGATCGGCTCAAGGACGTGATCAAGTCCGGCGGGGAATGGATCTCCTCTCTGCAGCTTGAAGACATCGTCAGCCAGCTGCCGCAAGTCAGCGAAGTCGCAGCGATCGGCGTCGCGGACCAGAAATGGGGCGAGCGGCCCCTGATACTTGTGGTGCCGCTCGAGGGCTCCGGGCTCACGGAGCCGGAAGTGATCGAACACTTGAAGAAGTCGGCGGCGGACGGCGTCCTTTCCAAATGGGCGGTGACGGACCAGGTCCGCATAGTGGAAGAGATCGACAAGACCAGCGTCGGCAAAATCGACAAGAAGGTGCTGAGAAACAAATACGGCGCAGTGTAGGGCGGTATTCATGCCGACAGCGGCCTCCAGTGCGGTAGATCGCCGGGAGCGAGATGCCGCAGACCCACGATACATGGCGTATCATTCGTTAACGAATTTTCAGCGATCGGGGGATCGTCCGTGAGCACGCCCAAAGACTACGGACCCTATGCGTCGGACCTCGACCGGCGGGCGGCCAACTACACACCGCTGTCACCCCTCAGCTTTCTGAAGCGCAGCGCCCGGGTCTATCCGGAATACACTTCGGTGATTCACGGCGATAGCCGTTACACCTGGGCAGATACCTATGAACGCTGCCGCCGCCTCGGCTCGGCCTTGTCCAGGCGCGGCATCGGCCATGGCGACACGGTATCGGTGCTGACGCCCAATACTCCTGCAATCTACGAGGCACACTTCGGCGTCTCCATGTCCGGCGCGGTACTCAATACCATCAACACCCGGCTGGACGCCGCCACGATTGCGTTCATATTCGACCACGCCGGCACCAGGCTGCTGATTACCGACCGTGAGCTGTCGCCCACCGTCAAGCAGGCCCTGGACTCGTGCCGGGCGAAGCCGGAGATAGTGGATGTACACGACACAGGCATCGACGGCGAATCGCTGGGGGATAACGACTACGAATCGTTTCTTGCCGGCGGCGACCCGGGGTTCGAGTGGCGCTTGCCCGAGGACGAGTGGCAGGCGATATCCCTGAACTACACTTCCGGCACCACCGGCAACCCGAAAGGGGTCGTGTATCACCACCGGGGCGCGTACCTCAATGCCATGAGCAACATCGTCGGCTGGCAGATGCCCCATCACCCGGTCTACCTGTGGACCCTGCCGATGTTTCACTGCAACGGCTGGTGTTTCCCCTGGACCCTGGCGGCTCTCGCCGGCACCAGCGTTTGCCTGCGCAGCGTCACCGGCGCCAACATCTATAACGCCATTGCCGAGCACGGGGTCACACATTTTTGCGGCGCACCCATCGTACTCAGCATGGTCATCAACGCCGCCGGCAACGACCGCCGCGAGTTCGCTGACCCGGTCAAGATCATGACCGCGGCGGCGCCCCCGCCGGCGTCCGTTCTCGCGAACATCGAGAAGCAGGGCTTCCAGGTCACCCACGTATACGGTCTGACGGAAACCTACGGACCGGCGGTGGTCTGCGCCTGGAAGGACGAATGGAACGATCTCGACGGCGAAGGTCGCGCAGCGCAAAAATCGCGTCAAGGCGTTCCCTACCATGTACTCGAAGACCTGGAGGTCATGGACCCCCAGACCATGCAGCCCGTTGCCCGCGACGGTGAGACCATGGGCGAGGTCATGTTTCAGGGAAACATCGTCATGAAGGGGTACCTGAAGAACCAGCGCGCAACCGACGAATCACTGGGCGGCGACTGGTTCCATTCCGGCGACCTGGGCGTGATGCACCCGGACGGATATATCCAGCTCAAGGACCGCTCCAAGGATATTATTATCTCCGGCGGGGAGAACATATCCTCCATCGAGGTGGAGGATTGCCTGTACGGGCATTCCGCCGTGGAAACGGCGGCGGTCGTGGCGCGACCCGACGACAAGTGGGGCGAAACGCCCTGTGCGTTCATTGCCCTGAAGTCCGGCGCTACCGCCACGGAGCAGGACATCATCGATTTCTGCCGCGAAAATCTGGCTCATTTCAAGTGCCCGAAAACAGTAATCTTCGGCGAGGTACCCAAGACCTCCACGGGCAAGATCCAGAAGTTCAAGCTCCGCGAGCAGGCCGGGAAGCTCGGCTCACTGAACTGATGACCGATCTCGACGAGCGACTGCGGCAAGCCGTCGCCACCCGGCGGCCGCTCCTGTTTCTGCGCTCGCCCGAGGAAAGGCGCGTCATCAACGCGCTGACACAGCTTGCCGGGGAACTGCAGGTGCTGGAATGGTCCTGCACCCGGGGCTTCGAGCACGGCTTCGACGATGACACCGACTACCGGGACGCGGTCACGGCCATCGAGGCGGTGATCGAAAAGGCGGCGCCGGGGTACTACGTATTCAAGGACCTGTCCATGGAGGAGCGCGCCGTGGTGCGGGCGCTGCGCGATGCTTACGACGCGCTGCGTGAGCGACCCGATATCAAGCTCTTCATCCTGTCGCCGGTGGGAAACGTGCCGGATATATTGCGGCGGGACGTGCTGCTGGTCGATCTGCCGCTGCCCGATATCGACCAGCTCGCCGAGGAAGCGGGTTCGACGCTCAGGCAGTACACGACCCAGGATATTCCGGAGGATGTTCTGCGCAACATCGCGCTCAGCCTCGGCGGCCTCAGCAGCGATGACGCCCGCTTCGTGATTCACGCCGCCTTGAGCGGCTCGGAGAAGCTTTCCAGGAAAGAGCTGCTGCAGTCCGTTCACGACGCCAAGCAGGCGCTGGCGGGACGGGCCGGCTTCCTTCAGCATATCCCGATCGACCGCAGGGTCGAGCACATAGGCGGCCTGTCCAATTTCAAGGCCTGGATGGACGATCGCGCCGGGGTCTTTAACCGGGAGTCCATGGAAGCCGGCGTCCCGATTCCACGGGGTATGCTGATTACCGGCGTGAGCGGCTGCGGCAAGAGCCTGTGTTGCAAGGTGCTGGCGGCAACCTGGGACGTTCCGCTCTATCGCCTGGACATGAACCTGGTCTTCTCAGGCCTGCAGGGCAGCCCGGAGGCAGCTTTCCACACCGCCCTGCAGACCATCGAGGCCGTGGCCCCGGCAGTGCTGTGGATCGATGAGATCGAGAACGGCCTGGGATTCGAGGAAGCGCCGGACCCGACCCAGTCTCATGTATTCTCGGCGTTCCTGACCTGGATGCAGGAAAAGCCGCCCCTGGTATTCGTCGCCGCCACCGCCAACCGCATCGAGTACCTGCCCCCCGAGATGATCCGCAAGGGACGCTTCGACCAGGTCTTCTTCGTGGACCTCCCCAACGAGGAAGAGCGCAAGGAACTGATATCTATTCACCTGAAGCTCAACGGCGCCGATCCGAAGGATTTCCGTCTGGACACCCTGGCCGGCGAGACCCAGGGATGGAACGGAGCGGAGATCGAGCAGGCCATCAACTCGGCGCACATTCACGCCCATCGCCGCAAGCGGTCACTCACTACCGAGGACGTGGTACAGCACGCCCGACAGATCGTGCCGCTGTCCCGAACCATGAGCGAGCAGATCAAGAAACTGCGCGACTGGGCCTGGAATCGTGCCCGCCCCGCCTCCGGCGGAGCGGGCACCGACTATTCGATCCTCGAGGAAATCAAGGGCAACTGACGCCGGCCGTCCCAATTCGGACGGTCTCCCGCCGAGTCGACGCCACGCACCCTGGCGTGACGGCCATGCTTCCACGTGACACTGCCGCGCGGCCCCTGCGCGGCCCTGAACCGCAGAAGAAGAAAGAGCGCCAAACAATCTCCTCTCCCGCTTGCCGGAGAGGGCCAGGGTGAGGGCAAACGACACCAAGAGCGATACTGCATTGATGCTTGGTCGATAGTTGAAAGAACCACGGAATGCATGGGTTGGGGGAGGCTTTCGCCGACACGCTGTGAATACTTCCCTGTACGCTCGCCTCCGGCATCCATGCCTCCAGACGGTCGACCAAAGCCTCCCCCAACCCATGCCTAAACAGTGGCACGCTTCGATAAGCATCGGGGATGGAACAGGGACACCATTGCCAAACGAAGGGATGGGCGTTCGAGCATGAACCGGGGAGGGGTTTGCGCGGGCGTCTGGAGGCCAGGATGCCGGAGGCGAGCCTACAGGGATGTACTCGTGGCGTCCCGCGCAAACCCCTCCCCGGTTCATGCAGGGCACCGCGTCAATAATCCGCACTCGTAGAGCGCGCGGCGCACGGCAGCGGCACGACAGGGGTTGTCGGGATGAATCCCGACCTATACTGCTCCGCGGAAATCCCCTCCCGATTCATGGATGGCAGCCCCACCGGCGGGCTATTCCACACGACGGAAAGCGACGTTTGTCCTTGACGTCGGGCCAATGGGGTGCGGACAGTGTTTCCGTTGACGGCGGTAGTGATTAGAATTGGCGCATCCTTTCCCCAACGCATCTCCGGACACCCAATGCCTTTATCAGCTCCCGCAGAGAGAGAACCCATTCATGAACGCCGCGTCGAATGCCGGGGTTACCGGCGCCGGGATGGACTCTGGGATATCGAGGGCCACATGGTGGACGTCAAGTCCTACGACTTCGACACCACCGAGCGCGGCCACGTGGCAGCCGGTGTGCCCGTTCACGAGATGTGGGTGCGCATCACCATCGACGACGACTTTCTCATTCACGACGCTGAAGCGTCCACCGAGTACGCCCCATTCGGGGTCTGCCCGCAGGCCGCACCGCCCATGAAGAAAATCAAGGGCCTGCGCATCGGCTCCGGCTGGCGGCGGGAGATCAACAAGCGGATCGGCGGAACCCTCGGCTGCACCCATCTGCGGGAGCTGCTCGGACCGATGGCGACCACTGCCTTCCAGACCATCGTACCCATCAAGATGAAGCAGGATCGGTCACCGACCGGCAGGCGTCCGTCGCTGATCGGCACCTGCCATGCGTACGCGCCAGACAGTCCGGTGGTCAAGCGCCTGTGGCCCGAGTATTACCGCAAGACCGGTAGCGGACAGCCATGACGGCGCCGCAGTTTCAACCGGAAACCACGTTCTGCGGCGTGCCCTTCTCGAGCATCGACGAGCTCGACGCGGACGTGGCGATTATCGGCGCGCCCCACGGCACGCCCTACATGCCCGGCACGCCCAGTCATGCCGCCAACGGTAGCGACGCCGTGCGCCGGGCGCTGAGCTGGTACAGCACCGGCACCGAGCAGATGGATTTCGACTCCATCCAGCCGGTATTCGCGGGGGCGTCGGTCGTGGACCTGGGCAACGTGACGGCGGACCTTCTCAGTGGAGAGATCAACCGTGGCAACATTGAAGCCGCAACCCGCGCGGTGCTGGACAAGCGCTGCACGCCCATCCTCCTCGGCGGCGACGACTCGGTGCCCATCCCCTTCATTCAGGCTCTCGACGCCCGCTACGAGAAGCTCACCGTGGTGCAGGTGGACGCTCACATCGACTGGCGGGACCAGGTGAACGGTATCAGCCACGGATTCTCCAGCACCATGCGCCGCGCCTCGGAAATGGCCCACGTGAAAAACATCATCCAGATCGGCGCCCGCGGACCCGGCAGTGCCCGCCGCAAGGACTACGACGACGCCCTGGCCTGGGGGGCGTGGATATTCACCGCCAGGGACGTGCACAGGCAAGGCCTGGAAGCAGCGCTGGAAGCGATACCGGAAGGTGCCGACGTGGTGCTCAGTATCGACGTGGACGGGATCGATCCATCGGTGGTGCCGGGCGTCATCCTGCCGGCGTTCGGCGGTCTGCACTATCAACAGATGCTCGACGTCATTCACGGCGTAGCCCGCCGCGCGAAGATCGTCGCCGCCGATTTCGTCGAGTTCGTGCCAGAGCAGGATCTGCACGCTCGCGGCGCCCAGGCAATCGCCCGCCTGGCATGCAACGTCATCAACATGGTCGCCGAACCCCGGTAGCCCGCCAGGGATGCACCGCCCTGCAGCGGCTTTACAATACTTCGGCCGCGAGATCGCTTGCCGGCATCGGCGCCTCGGCAAGACCAAGGCGCCCACTGAACACTGAGTTCGTTCCGCAAGCGGCGGTCACCTCTCCGCGATTCCGGAAGGCGCGGAAAGACCCGCCGCCGCACCCGCCACGGCGCTTCCCGAAGGAAGGCGCTTGAGCGCGCAACGACGGCGGGCGCCACCCTGCTCCTGCGACTCGTTCGCTTGCGTTCGGCCAATCTAACGGCTGAGACGCAGCGCTGTCGTTGATCCATGTCAATCGGAAGATGGTTTCAAGGCGCCGTGGAATCGTGGCGCCTCCCGCGGGGGAGCAACGAACGGCCGGGCGCGGACGCGGACCGTTCACCCGGCCGGCTCCACGACGGGGTTCGAAGGCCCCTCCTTACTTGGCCTGCATGCGGGCGGCCCCGTCCAGGCGGATCACGTCGCCGTTCAGCATCTGGTTCCCTACGATGTGCATCACCAGACTCGAATATTCGTCGGCTCTGCCGAATCGCTTCGGAAAAGGCGTCTGCTGAGCAAGGCTGTCCTGGACCTCCTGAGGCATGCCCAGCAGCATCGGCGTGGCGATAAAGCCCGGTGCGATGGTCATGACGCGGATTCCCTTGCCAGACAAGTCGCGGGCCGCCTGGATGGTCAGCGACACGATGCCACCCTTGGAAGCGCTGTATGCCGCCTGACCGATCTGGCCTTCGAAGGCCGCCACCGAGGCCGTGCTGACGATGACGCCCCGCTCGCCGATCTCGTCCAGCGGTTCCTCCGCGTAGAGGTCCGCGGCGACCAGACGCATCATGTTGAACGTTCCGACGAGATTAACGTTAATCACTCGCGTGAAGTCCTCGAGCGGCATCGGCCCGTCGCGGCCGACGATGCGCTTGGCCGGGGCGATGCCGGCGCAATTCACCAGCACCCGGGCGGCCCCGTGGGCGGCTTTGGCCTCGGCCACCGCGGACTCGGCGCTGTCGGCGCTGGTGACGTCGCATTCAACCGCCAGTCCACCGATCTCTCCGGCCACTTCTTCGAGAGCATCTTTGTTGACGTCCATTACCGTGACTTTTGCCCCGCCGGCGGCCAGGGCGCGAGCGGTTTCGGCGCCCATGCCGGACGCTCCGCCGGTCACTATTGCGGCATGACCATTGATGTTCATAGTTGACTCCGGGTTAAGGTGTTGATGGGTTCGGACGGCAGTCCAGCGGCCGCCCTTGACGAGCGGCCTCAGGTCCCGCGGGGATAGAGCAGCATTTGGGTGCACCGGAACAGCGCCACCGTCTTGCCGTCGTGGTCCCGCACATCCGCGTTCCAGACCTGAGTAGACCGGCCGCCGTGGGCGAGAGTCGCCTCACAGTACACCGTGCCTTCCCGGGCAGTGCCCAGGAAATTCGTCTTCAGTTCTATGGTGGTGAAGCTTTCCGCGTCCTCGGGCAACGAAGCAAGCGCGCCGTAGCCGCAGCAGGAGTCCGCGAGCGACACCACCGTGCCGCCGTGCAGGTAGCCGTTGGGAGCCAGGTGGTGCTGGCCCAACTCGATGCGGGCCACCGTGCGACCGTGCGATACGGTCTCGAACTTGATCTGCAGGTGCTCGACCAGGGTGCCCCTGGCGCGGGATTCAAGGTCTTCCGGCTTCAAACGCACTGCCGTCTCATCTCAAAGCGCGCAATCATCCCCGGACCCGGGCCGGTGCGCAACCCCTCGAGCCGCCGCGGCCGCGACGCTTTCTGCCGGCCAGGCTCCTGGCGGTCGTCTCCACGACATTGCGCCATTGACCGCGCTGCCTATAATCCGCAGGATTCCCTTACAACGCATGCCGGCGCGTCCTTCAGCGCATGCGGCGCCATTGACCAGAACAAGCATCTCCGGAGGTCTGTAATGGAACGCGAATCCATGGAATACGATGTCGTTATCGTCGGCGGTGGACCGGCGGGACTGGCCGCGTCGATCCGTCTGAAGCAACTGGCGCAGGAGCAAGGCCGCGATCTGGCCGTCTGCATCCTGGAGAAAGGCTCGGAGGTCGGCGCCCACATCCTGTCCGGGGCCGTGCTGGAGCCGCGCGCTCTGAACGAGCTGATCCCCGACTGGGCCGACCAGCACGCGCCGCTGAAAGCGCCGGTGACCGAAGAGGAGTTCCTGTTCCTGAAGGAGAACAGATCATACAGGTTGCCGAATTTCCTGCTGCCCCCACCCATGCGCAATCACGGCAACTACATCATCAGCCTCGGGAATCTCTGCCGTTGGCTGGCCGAGCAGGCGGAGGCGCTGGAAGTGGAGATCTACCCGGGATTCGCCGCGGCGGAGGTGCTCTACGACGACACCGGAGCGGTGATGGGAGTCGCCACCGGAGACAAGGGCATCGACCGGGATGGCAACAAGACCGATTTATACGAGCCCGGTATTGAGCTTCACGCCAGGTACACCTTCTTCGCGGAGGGCTGTCGCGGGCATCTGGGTCGGCAGTTGATGGAACGGTTCAAGTTGCGAGACGGTGTGCAGCCGCAGACCTATGGCATCGGCCTCAAGGAGCTGTGGCGCATCGAGCCGGAGAAGCATCGCCAGGGGCTGGTGGTGCACACCGCCGGCTGGCCACTCAAGGGCGACACCTATGGCGGATCCTTTCTGTATCACCTCGAAGACAACCAGGTGGCGGTAGGCTTCGTGGTGGGTCTGGACTATTCCAACCCATGGCTGAACCCCTTCAAGGAATTCCAACGGTTCAAGACGCATCCCGCGATCCGCGGCCTGTTCGAAGGTGGCAAGCGGCTGGCATACGGCGCCCGCGCTCTGAACGAAGGTGGAGTGCAGAGCCTGCCGAAGATGACGTTCCCGGGCGGACTGTTAATAGGCTGCGAGGCCGGCACCTTGAACATGCCCAAGATCAAGGGCACCCACACCGCAATGAAATCGGGCATGGTAGCCGCCGAAGCCGCCTTTGCCGCGCTGGGGGAGGAAAGGTCCCGGGACGAGCTCCACGCATTCCCAGAGGCGTTCCGAAGCTGCTGGGCTTTCGATGAGCTCAAGCGCGCCCGCAACGTGCGTCCGTCGTTTCGGTGGGGCCTGGTCGGTGGCACGTTGTACACCGGCATCGACCAGGTGCTGCTGCGCGGCAAGGCGCCTTGGACCCTGAAGCACCAGCATGCCGACAACGAGGCCCTGAAGCCGGCTTCCCAGTGCCCGCAAATCGAGTACCCCAAGCCCGACGGCAAGCTCACTTTCGACCGGCTGTCCTCGGTGTTCCTGTCCAACACCGTCCACGAGGAAAACCAGCCCGTACATTTGACGCTCAAGGACGACTCTGTGCCGGTCCGGGTGAACCTGGCCGAGTACGAAGCGCCGGAGCAGCGTTATTGCCCTGCCGGGGTGTACGAGATCGTCCGCGACGACAACGACCACCCCCGCCTGCAGATCAACGCCGCAAACTGTGTGCACTGCAAGACTTGCGACATCAAGGACCCGACCCAGAACATCGTCTGGGTCACGCCCCAGGGGGGAGACGGCCCGAACTATCCAAATATGTAGATAAAAGGACTTCAGGGGGAATCTTTGGAAGGGGTTGATCCGGGGATCGTAGCAGCGGCGAAGGCGATACTCCTGTTCAAGCCTCAGAAGAATACCAGCGAACGTATCTCAACGCTCCTGCGGGGCGGGGCATCCGTGGGTGTACCGGGATAATCGAAGGCGGAATGGGGGGTGAAGCCGGCCACGTCGCCGCGTGAATCGTAGCCCTTGATCAGCAATACCTCTTCCTCCCCCATGTTCGGAAAATAGTACCAGCGGTGCGACGGGTTGCCGGCCACCTCGTAAATCTCGCCGATCCTGTCCTGATACACCAGGTCGGTGGGGACGAGATCGGAGGAGCACACGCTGCGCGCATCTATGACGGCCAGCGGCGCGGTCCGTACTACGCCCGCGATGGAGCGCCACACGTTCACTATGGCGAACCGTCTCTGAAGCAGCTTTGCCGCACGTCCTTCCCCGAGCAGCGCTGTGACCCGTTGCGGCCCTGATTTCTCCGTGTAGTCGTTGTGCACGATCCGCACCGGCACGCGGCTGTTGGATGCAAGAATGCCGCCATCGGTGCGAACATTGTGATCGAACACGACGACCGACGACGCACCCGTCGCCTCGCGGAGCAGGCTTTCCATCTCCGGGTAGTACACGGCGCGCACTTCATCATCGTCATTGAAGTCGGCCACCGCCGACACCTGCCGGCCCAGGGCAAAGCCAGTATCGTCCAGCGTGTGGGCTGATCTTGCGGCGCGCGCGTCCCGGATTGCCGCGGGCGTCGGCGCGTATTCGGCAGTGCGTCTGGCTTCTCCGGTCCCGACGGGCGCCACATGGACCACATTGCGCCCGAGGGGCGGGATCACGTAGTTGACCACCGCCTCGACGTCTTCCGCGGATTCCCGCGCCGACCGCCCTGGGATGGTAAACAACGTGTTGATCGACTGATTCATGCTCGCTGCTCCTCGTCCGTACCCGGTCCGGGGCCATGGCAACGCCCGGACCGGGTTGGTTGTAGGATGGGTGTGTTGCCTCAGGCGGCCCGCCGCCACTCGCTCGCCGCTTCGTCGTCGGATCGCTGCGAAGCCAGTGGACGGCGCGACATCCGGAGAGACTGTTCCAGGGCGCGGCCGGAACGCCTGCCGCCGAGAAGGTCCGTCACCACCGAGCGGATTTCCGCGCGAACCAGCCCGATATCCTTGAGGGTGCGATCGCTCAAAGAATTCAACTCCCGGATTGCCGCCCGTCTCCGACGCTCGTGCCGAATACGTTCGCGCAGTACCAGCAATGCTTTCTTGATGGTCCGCCCGCAGCCGGTGAACATCCGCGCGACGGTCGCGGCACGCTGCTGGCGCGCCCACTCCTCGTAACGCCGCATCTCCTGCTCGGAATAACGACCGTTGAAAACCTCTGCCAGCCAGAACATAGGAACCTCCTTCATGTTGACACCAGGGACGCTTAATGATTAAGTATTAATTAAGCATCATTACAAGAGAACAACTTCGATGTGAGGCATTATTTCTTCATTTCAGGCTGTTCACAAACGAGAATTTCTCCATCTATAATTAAGTTTTTCTATATTGTAATGGCAAGACGGCTACCCCCTCTGAACGGGCTGCGGGCCTTCGAGGCCTCGGCACGATATCTAAGCTTCACCAAGGCCGCCGAGGAGTTGAACGTCACCCCCGCGGCGGTCAGCCAACAGGTGAAGTCACTGGAGGAATACTTTGGCGTACAGCTGTTCAAGCGCCTGACCCGGGCCCTGATGCTCACGGATTCGGGGCAGCTTGTTCTGCCCATTCTTCAGGAAGGCTTCGACAAGCTCGCCGAGGCCGACCGTATCCTGCGCAGCCGCCAGGACAAACGGATCCTTACCGTCAGCCTAGCCCCTTCCTTCGGAGCCAAGTGGCTGGTGCCGAGACTGGATCGTTTTCGCAGGGCCTATCCCGACTACGACATTCGCATCGATGCCACCGATACACGTGCCGACTTCAGACGCGACAATGTGGATATCGCCTTGCGCTACGGGCGCGGCGACTACCGAGGCGTGGTATCGGAATGCCTGATAGCAGACACGGCGGTGCCGGTGTGCAGTCCGAGGCTACTGGAACACGAGCATCCGCTCCGCGAGCCGGCGGACCTTCGCTACCACACCCTGCTGCATATACAGTGGAAAATGGAGAACGATGCCGCACCCAACTGGCGGATGTGGCTGAAGGCAGCCGGCCTGACCGACATCGCCTTCGACCGGGGGCCCCAATTCAGCATGGAATCCATGGCTATCCAGGCCGCGATCGAGGGTCAGGGAGTGGCGCTCATCTCCACCGCCCTGGTGGACGAAGACATCGCCGCCCGGCGGCTCATCCACCCCTTCCCGGACGATGTCAATCAACAGACCAATTTCAGCTACTACCTCGTTTACCCGGAGGCGCATCTTCAGCGCCCCAAGGTTGCCGCCTTCAGGGATTGGGTGATGAGAGAAATCGAGAACCAGAAGTAGCCGTCACTCCGCGGGGTGGTCGAGGCCAAGCCGCGAACAGACACCTTACCGGATCAGTGGTAATCGCCTACAATCCGTCCGGATGCAGGAAAGATCACCTGCCTTCCGTGCGCCGCACGACCGGCCGCAAGCCATGTCCATATGACCCGTCCGAGCGTTTCCATTCTCATCCCCAATCTCAACGGGCAGCAACTGCTCGCGGAATGCCTGACAGCGGTGGAAGAGCTGGAGTATCCGAGGGACCGAGTGGAATGCATCGTGATAGACAATGGCTCATCCGACGGATCGGTCTACTACGTTCATTCGAACTTTCCGAACGTCAAGGTGGTGACCCTGGATTGGAATGCCGGCTTCGCCGGCGCGATCAACAAAGGCGCCGAGCGCGCCGCCGGCGACATACTGTTCCTGCTCAACAACGACGCCCAGCCCGAGCCCGGCTCCCTGGTCGCCCTGGTCGAGCCCATCGAACGAGGCGAGGCAGAATGCACCTGCGCCCGGATCGTCTCCAGCGAGGACGGGTCGGTGCAGTTTTCGGGAGGCGGCATGAACTTTCACGGGGTGGCGTTCGAATGCGCAGCGGAACACGGGCCGGACGAGCGCCTTTGTCTGTTCGGCTGCGGCGGCGCGATGGCGATCAGCCGCGACGTTTTTGGCGACGCGGGGGGCATGGACGATGCATTTTTCGCCTACTTCGAGGACGTGGACCTCGGCTGGCGCTTGTGGATCATGGGATACAGGGTGCTGCACGTGCCGCGCTCGGTGGTTGCCCACCGGAAATCCTCGACCAGCCGGCTCATCGAACAGACAAAGCTGCGGGTGCTGCATATCCGTAATCCCCTGATCATGATCTACAAGAACTACGAGGATGAATACCTGCGCCGCACTCTGCCGGCTGCCCTGATTCTGACGTTGCGCCGCACCTCCTATCTGGGTGACTTCGACAAGACAGCCTTCCGGATCGGGCGCGAGCCGCAACTCGCCGAGCACGGGCACCCGAGTCAGATATCGCGCGGGATGTCTCCCGGGGAGGCGAAGGTGGAACTGCCTGCACTGGCCGCCAGCGATTTCGTGGCCATGGACGACTGGATATCCATGCTTCCGAATCTGGATGCCAGGCGTCGTTGGATACAGGGCCGCCGACGACGCGGGGACGCGGAGATTGCGGACATGTTCATCGACCCGTTTCGATACTGCGAGGACGACGCCGACTACAAGGCGCTGCAGGACGAGCTGTGCCGAACCTTTGGCGTGAACGACCTGTTTTCAGCTTTCTCACGAGACGCAGGCCCCGGCCGCGATCCGGTCTAGGACATTGCCACGGATAGCACTTGTCTGCAGTGAAGCCATTCGCCGCCGCATGGCAGGTGTCGGCATTCGCTATGCCGAGATGGCAAGATGCCTCAGCGCCGAAGGCTTCGAGGTAACCGTCATTGCGCCGGGGATTGAGGACAAGGTTCTGTCATTGGCACCAAGCGGCCAAGAGCTGGTCTACTCCGGGGAGATACTGAAGAACATCGATCGGTCCTACGACGCGGTGGTGGTACAAGGCCACCTCGCCCGCGAGGTCCTGCCGGCACTGAGGTCGACTCCCGTGGCGGTGGATCTGTACGATCCGTTCCTGCTGGAGAACATGTCCTATACCGCCGTTCTCGGCAAGGGGGTGTACCAAACCGACCTCGCTCTGCTGCTCGATCTGTGCCACCGGGGCGATTTCTTCCTCTGTGCCAGCGAGCAGCAGCGGAGCTACTACCTGGGTATACTGACGTCGCTCGACCGGCTTAATCCGGAGCGGCTGGCCTCGGACCCCGGCGGTCGCGGGCTTATCGATGTCGTTCCATTCGGCGTGCCCGATTCCCTGCCCGTGCATCGACCCTACCTCCCCGCGGCAGTTGGAACGCGCAGGTTGCTGTTCGGTGGCCTGTACGACTGGTACGACCCATGGCCTCTGCTCGAAGCGCTTCAAAGCCCCCGCCTGGAGGACTGCCGCCTGCTCTTCGTATACAACCCCAATCCGGAATCGACGCCTCAGCAAGCGATGGAGCGCATCAAGGCGTGGTGCCGGGAACGGGCCTGGACCGCGGGACGCGTAGAATTTCTCGACTGGGTTCCCTGGGAGCGTCGATTCGACCTGCTGCGCGACGTCGACCTCTTGGTTGCCCCGCACCGGGATACCCTCGAGACGCGTTTCTCCATGCGAACCAGGTTTCTGGAAGCCATCGCGGTAGGCTGCCCCGTCATCACGACCAGAGGTGGGACGGTTTCCGAGCTCGTCCTGAAATACCAATGCGGGGCGATCGTCGCGCCCGGCGACCCCACTTCGCTGGCGAGGGAGATCGAAAGGCTTCTCGCTTCTCTCTCCAATGACGAACACGGGGTAGAACTGCGTATGCAATTCCTCGAGGAGTTCAGCTGGCGCCGCGCGCTGGAGCCCCTGATCCGGTTCTGCCACAACCCGTCCGTGGACCGATCCAGGCCGCCGGAGGTGCGGCGGCCCCGGCCGGCACCGTCCGTCGCTGGCGCCCGTGGTCGAAACGGTACTTCATTCTCGGTGCTGATCCCGACCTTCAATCGCCTGGATGCACTGCCCGAGGTAATCGAGGGTCTGCGCGGGCAGTATGACCCGCCGCTGATGGAGCTGATCGTGGTCAACGACGGCTCGACCGACGAAACGGCCGAATGGCTGCGCGCCCAGCGATTTCCCTTCCCGTTCAAGTTGATCGAGCAGGAAAATGCCGGACCGGCCGCGGCGCGCAATAGGGCGATCGAGACCGCGACCGGGGACTATGTTGCTCTCCTTGGCGATGACATCGTGCCGGACCGATACTGGCTTTCCAGTCATGCGGAGCGGCACGCGCGCTACGGCAACGATCCCGGCACGGCCGTGATCGGTCACACCGATTGGCATCGCGATGTCCGCCGCACCAGGTTCCGTGACTTCATCGACGTGACCGGCTGGCAGTTCGGCTACGACCAGATCGACGATCCGGAGGACGTTCCCTTCAATTTCCTCTACAGCTCCAACATGTCCATGCGCAGGGAACGGCTGCTCGAGAACCTGTTCAACACCAATTTCCCCTACCCCGCGTGGGAGGATATCGAGCTCGGTTATCGGCTCAAGAACCAGGGCCAGCGCTTCACCTACGAGCCGGGCGCAAGAGCCATGCACCTGCACCAGCCGAGCATTCGACGAATGGCAGCCCGACACAGGAAGACCGGCTATGTCGCCGTGGAGTTCTGCCGGCTGCACCCGGATCTCGAGCCGTTTCTGTGGCCGTCCGCCGACAGCCTGCGTGCCGCTTCGGGCCCCGTGCTGCGCACCTTACGCAAGTCTCTTGCCGCCGCGCTGGAGCGGCTGCCACTGGATATCCCCGGAATCTGGAACTCCGTCCTGCGCGACTACTACGTGGCAGGGATCAGGGACTACGGCCGGAATCACGGACTCGGCGACGTGCCGGACCCCCGGACCTGGCGTGTGTATCCGATCACTTTCGATGCCTTGTCACCCTGGATCGGCCACGAGAGCGGCAGCCACGGGAACGGGTCCTGGATCTGCGTTCCGGGGAAGGACAAACCTGGTCACGGTATGTTTGGTCCCGGTTTCACCATACACGAGGACCAGGACCTGGAAGCGCGGTTTATCATTCGCTGCGATTCGGCTGAGCGCGGACAGAAACCATTGGTAACGATGGACGTATACGATCAGGACACGAAGAACATCCTGACCCTGGCGCCGATCGAAACCGCGAGCGGTGCGGATTGCGGAATGTGCGTCACACTCCCCTTCGCCGCCAAAGCGAAACAGCGCCTCGAGTTCCGGGTTTTCTGGCACGGGACTTCCCGCCTCGAGATCTTCCGGGTGGAGCTCGACCGCGCCCGCGGAACCGCTGAGTAACGTCCGGTGGAGTCACTTTCAGCTTTCGAGCTCGATGAGCACCGGCAACCCGCCATCGAAACGGTGGCAACTGCCGACAGCGATGTCGTTCACGCTGCCAACTTCATCTCCATCAAGCGCGGCCGAGGCGAACGACTCGTGGGATATTTCAAAGTAGACCCGAGGCGCGCAGCTGCCAACCTTTGCCGGTATCTCATCATCGAGTACAGGGACCGGGGGACGGGATACTGGCTCGCGGAATACGATCGTTCCCACGGCAACATGACGGGGTCGTATCCCTGGACCGCATCCGAGAAGATGCTCCTGTCCGACTCGGGGCGCTGGCGCCGGATTGCCCTGCGGCTGCACAACCCGCGCTGGACCGGTTCGATCAACAACGCCGACTTCAGGATAGTGGTCGTCAACCACACCGCGGCCGAGTTCACGATCCGCTCCCTCATGCTCGCACCCGATCCGGGCGATGTCGAGATCCTGCTGGAAGGAAGCGCGGCCCACGGCGACGTTGAGCAATCGCCAACGGCCCGGAATACCGGTTTCGTCAAACCATCAGACGGCCTTGCTCTGCGCCTGCCGGCGGCGGACAACGCATCGGTGTCCATCGTCATTCCCGTATTCAACCGGCTCGCGTACACCCACGACTGCCTGCGCGCGATCATGGAATTCACACCGCCAGTGTACGAGGTCATCGTCGTGGACGACGGTTCCACTGACGGAAGCGGCCGATACCTGTCCGGGGTACCGGGGCTGCGGCTGTTGTCCCAAGGGGAAAATCGGGGCTTTGCGAAGGCCTGCAATACCGGCGCCGCGGCGGCGCGGGGGGAATGGCTGCTGTTTCTGAACAACGACACTGTGCCGCAGCCGGGTTGGCTGACGTCCATGGTCGCCGCCGCTGAACGCGATCCGGCCATTGCGGTCGTCGGGAGCAAGCTGATTTACCCGCAGACCGGCACGATCCAACACGCCGGGGTGGCATTCAGCCATGCCAGGCTGCCGCGGCACGACTTCGAGCATCTCGACGCCGCGGACCCCGCGGTCAGCGTCGACAGGGAGGTGGACGCGGTGACCGGCGCCTGCCTGCTCACGCCGCGCGGCACCTTCCAGTTGCTCGGTGGATTCGACGAGCGCTTTCTCAACGGCTACGAGGACATTGACTACTGTTTACGCGTGAAGCAGCGGGGCGAGAAGGTGTTGTTCTGCAGCAGAAGCATTCTGCTGCACTACAAATCCGTGTCTCCCGGGCGGCTGGACGTCGAGTCGAACGACAGAAACGTCGAGCTGTTCAGGCAAGAGTGGGACGAGTTCATCGTGGAAAACACAGGGGACGACAGGCCCAGGCTCTCCCCCGGCCGTCTGCCGTACCGCCTCAAGCTGGATCCGGACGTCATCGCGTCTCAAACCGGAGAACTGGACCACGGCATAGTCACCTGCCGCGCCGCCGAGCACCCCAGCGGCCATTGTGTGTACGGCGGCTTTCTGGAGGTCAGTGAGCCACTGACCGCCCGGGCGGCGTTTGTCCTCGAGGTTCCGAATCCTACGGCCGCCGGTCGAACCATCGCAACCTTCGACGTCTACGACTGCGTGAGCAACGACATCCTGGCGTGCGGCGTGTTGAAGGACCATACCACGGGAGCCGTGCGCGGCCGGTGCGTGGTGGAATTCAGTGCGGACGCGGGACAAATCCTCGAATTTCGCATATTCTGGCACGGCGATTGTGACCTGGTAGTCTCAGCAATCGACGTCATCAGCGCAGACAAGCCGCATGAGGACTGAACAGGAACTGATACCGTTTGCACCCGGAGATCTGCCGCCGGGCCCGTGGCTGGTTTTTGCGCCGCATCCCGATGATGAGTCGTTCGGCATGGGCGGCACCCTGATACGGGCTCGAGAGGCGGGCGTTCCGGTGGAAATCGTCTTCGTCACCGACGGCTCGAAGGGAGGTCGGAAGGGCGAGGACCCGGCGACGGTCGCCGAGATCCGCCGGGACGAAGCGCTGTCCGCCTGCCGGCACCTGGGGATCCGCAACTGCTACTTCTGGCAGCAGCCGGACCGCGCATTGCGCAATGAGAGCGGGCTTGCGGACGCCGTCGCGGCGCTGGTGGAGAAAACGACACCGGCCTGCGTCTATCTCCCTTCGTGTCTCGAGCTCCATCCGGACCACAGGACCACCGCTCATATCGTGTGGGATGGTCTGCGAAAAGTTAAGGATTTCAAGGGAGACGTCGTGGCCTATGACATCTGCACCCAGGGTCCGGCAAATCTGATGGTGGACATCACGGAGGTGGTGGACGAAAAGCGGGAGGTGATGGCGCGCTATCGGAGCCAGATCGAGAACGGCAGGTACATCGAAGTCATCGAAGCACTGGATCGCGCGCGCACTCTTACGTTGCCGGACGAATGCCGGGCCGCGGAAGGATTCTATCGTTACGACTTCTCTCCCCTTGTGCCGCTCGAACAACGGGCGCTTCCGTGGTTTCATCGCTTCCTGGAAAAGGCCGAGGGGTACGGCGCGCCGCTGGTATCGGTCATCGTCCGCACCCGCGACCGCAGGGAGTGGCTCGGCGAGGCCCTGGCATCAGTGGCTGCGCAGGACTACCCGCGCATCGAGTTGGTGGTTATCAACGACGGAGGAGAGAACGTTTCCCATGTCGTCGAGGCCTTCGGCAGGAACCTCGAGGCCCTGAAGCACATTCGGCTGACGGAGAGCGTGGGTCGGGTCGCCGCCGCCAACAAGGGGCTGGAGAACGCGGCCGGGGATTATTTCCTGTTTCTGGATGACGACGACTGGCTGGATCCTCCTCACATCTCGAACCTGGTCCGTACCCTCGAGGCCGATCCCAAGGCCTTGGTCGCGTACGCAGGCGTCAGGGTGACTGCGCCTGGCGGCAGCGAACGAGAAGCGTTCAACGAACCTTTTGACCGCAACCGGATGTACTACGAGAACTACATCCCCATTCACGCGGCGCTGGTTTCCCGGGCCGTGATCGACGCCGGTTTACGCTTCGATGAATCCCTGGACGTATTCGAAGACTGGGACTTCTGGCTCCAGATCATGCAAAGAACGATCGTGTTCCTTCACCACGACGCGGTGACCGCACACTACCGGGTCAATCACGACCAGGGCATCGGAGTGCGGGGGGGCCATGACGAAGCCCGGCGCTTGATCTATGCCAGATGGTCCAAAACCTGGGGGATAGCCGAGATCGACGACCTCCTGACGAGGCTGGCGCTGCTGTCCCCGGGAACCCGCCCCTAGGGCAAGACACGCATGGCGGCGGAATCCGGCCTTGCCCTGATCTGGGTTCACTACCGCACGCCCGAATTGCTGCGCGAGAGCATCGACGCCGCGCGGTCCGACCTGGCCTTCTCGGGAATCATGGGCGAGCTGGTGGTGGTGGAGAACGGAGGCCTCGAACGGGATCCAGCGAACGTGACCGTGCTGCGGCCGGAACGAAACATTGGCTACGCGGGCGGAGTCAATCTCGGGGTCGCCTACACCAGCGCTCCCAACATCGTCGTCATGAATCCAGACGTACTGGTCGAGCCCGGATGCATACCCGCCCTGCTCGACGCACTGTCGGACCATGCGATCGCCGCTCCAAACCTATTCCTGGATCGCGCCTGTACATTTCGGCTGCCTCCCACGGAGCAGCGTGATTTCCTGTCCACCTGCGTGGCCGAGTTGGGCCGGCACCACCCGCAGTGGACCCGCTATGCCCGCCGCCGCTGGCGCCGGCACGCGCACCGGCACTGGTTGTGCCCATCCGGCACCGTGGAAAGCCACGACCTCAGCGGCGCCATGCTGGCATTCACCCGCAAGGCGTTCGAGACCGTGGGACCTTGGGACGAAGGCTATCAGCTCTATTTCGAGGAGACGGACTGGCTCACTCGGGCCGCGAACATGAGGCAGCGATCGGCCTTTGTCGCCGCCGCAATGGCGGCGCATCTGTATGCCCAGAGCACCCGGCGCGAATCGCGAGAGCGCGGCTTGGTTTGCGCAAAGCAACCGGCGCTTCGAGCTGAAGCATTTCCGTCCCTGGCAGCGGCTTGTCCTTCGCCTGATTCGCGCCCGTTCCCACGGCCCCGCAGTTCCGGAAACGGGAGACCCGGGGCCACCCACGAGCGCCGCCTGGGCCGAGCTATCGGTGAGCCAATGCGGGTATCCCGCTACAGCGGCATGGGTCCAAGATCCGAAGTCATTTGACACAGGCGGCGTGGGCATCGTGGTCGAGCACATCTCCAACGAACCCTGCTGGCTGCGCTGGGTTGACGATCGGCGGATGGAATCTGCCGCCACCCGCTACCCGTGGCCCCAGTGACGGACCGTCGCCGCTCCGCGATTGCCCGTTCTTAAAACAGATCGCTGTCACCGTGAGTGAAATAGAACCTGCGGCCGATATCGCCGGCCCCGAACGAAGACTCGAAGCCGGTTATGCATAGATCCAGGTGCTGAAATTGACGAGAAGCCTCGAAACCAAGCTTTGCAAGAACATGCATCCACCAACCCGGATTTCGCGAAAACCATCCACCCACGTGTTTGATCTCGTATCCCTGCCCTGAAAGAAAGGAGATCCCCCCTGCCAGAGCGGTCCCTGCAGCAATATCAGTACCCCCACTGCGCTCGAAGAGTGCATCACCCACAATGAGGGTGTCCTCCTCGACGCGAGTCAGCCACCAACCTGCAGGCACGCCATCTCGATAGACAACAAAGAAATAGTGTCGGAAATCTGGATGCTCGACGTATCTCCATTTCAAGTACTCACTGTCTCTCGCCACCAGCCATCCATACTGACCGCGGGCGCGTTCGAATACGTGGTCCGACCAACTTCCAATATCCGATGTACAGTCCACACGGTGGACGCCTTGTGGTTCTGGATGAAAGCGAGCACACAACTCCAGTAGTCGGCGGCCATCGAGGCGCCAGTCATAGACGTGTGCCGCCACCGCGTAGTTCAGAAATCGTTTTCCGAGTTGCTGTATTTTTGAAGTGTTGAAGCCGTAGGCAAAAGGTATTCGGTTCTCGAAATATTGTCGGGTGTAGTGGCGCCAAGCGCGACCCAGCAGACTTGTCCTTCCAAGGCCGACACCACGGTAACGTTGATGTGTGAATGTATCTCCAACATGATGAACTACCTGGCGACCACGTTCTCCAAGCCAAACCGGGACTGGATAGCCGGCGTAGTGGGCCGCGAGAATACCGCCGTCCCAGACAAGGGAAGCATACGGCCCTCCGTAGGGGTTGAGACGAAATTTCCACTGCCAGTGCTCTTCGCTGCGAGTCACTCCGAATGCTTCCTTGAATCCTTCCAAAATCTTTGCTTCGTCGCCGGATCGATAGGAGCGAACCTTGAAGCAACTCAATCTCAAATCCCAGATCTCGTACCCCAACTTGCCGCAGTTGCGGAGATCATCGCGCGTTTTCCAGGCCTCGATCTCACGGTCCAGATTCGTCCTCCCATGATCGCCGACCGACGAATCCCCGGACTTCATTGTTTCTAGGACAGATGACGCCCAAGCGTAAGTCGGGGCTACGTTCTCTTCGATTCGCTCGTGATGTCGGACGAAAAATCCGGTTGCCGCGAAGCTCGCTTCCACCTCAGAGAAGTCGTGTACCGCTATGCCGGCACAACTGTCTGCGTCGCAGCACACTTCGTCCGCCAGAACCACACGACTGTTCTCATCTCTCAGCAGGGACGCCAGTCCGCCAAACAGGGCATGCAGATCATCAAATTCGGCAAGTAAGTCGCGTACTACTATCGTATCGAATCGATGCCCTAGAGCCTCTTCGAGCCCTCCCGCCAAGAATGGCATGACTGCCTTTTCGTCCCTTTCGTGGATGGCAACTTCCCTTTGCCCATCATCCGGCCTCAGGACATCGACAAGATATCCTTGCTCCCGGAGCTCTTTCAGATCATCGTCGACTTCTTCGGCGACAAACAGCAGTCTAGAGGGTGCCTTCGATGCGTAGCGACATAGATGGTGCAGCAGTGAACGCTGTGCATGTCCGGCATTCACAGGGTTATCCTCGTCTTCACGTGCCGGCCACCATCCGAAGTGTCGAATTTCACCGCCCGTGACGCGGTGGATACCTTCGAGCAACTCCAATGTGCTCGGAGCCTTTTCTTTAACGTTTTTCACACAATGTTGTCTGTGCACACGGCGCGGCGACAAAATTTCGTGTCCGTTGTGTCGCGCCGATGGAATTGAGATGGAACGCCGTGTTGTAGATATATTTCGAGGGGATGAACCCCCGGTTCTCCAATCTTATAAAGGGGACGTCCATCTTTTCATAGAAGAGAGGCAGGGAACCAACCAGGCGTTTGTATGATTCGCGATACAACTCGTGGTCCCGGACGGCCGGCCATGTTGCATAGATCGTTACCCCCGTATGTTTGGCGGCATCTATCAATCCCACTATTGACTGCAGATTCGGCGACCTTGGCTCTAGGAAAAGCTGGGCCTGTCGAGCGGGCAAGTTCCTCGAATCCATGGCGAAATTCGACCTTCGCTCATCGCGCACGTCGAAGTTGTCGTCGACGCGACGGTCACCTCGGACGGAGAACATATCAACACTCCACGGGCCGAGCGGCCTGCCCGGCCGGCTTCCCGGGGGGTTCGTTGATAATGATATTAGCCTCCGCAAGGTAAAGGACCTAAAGAACCGGAGTTGATGGCTCAAGTCAAGAGTACGCCAATATCCATCGCGACGCGCCCAGGAGACGAACGCAGCACGATCGTTGACAAGTGTATCGCCGGTAAGCAACGGGTATTCGAAGATCACCAGTAGAACGTCTCCTCTTCTCGGCAGCTGCTCTGCAGAGAATGAGAGGCAACCCGGCCCGAGGCCACCATGCAGGCTGGAACAGACGGATCGACACTTCCCGCTCCGCCAGCGAAACAAGAACGCCATGATTGCCCCACCAGTATCGAGCGACCAGAGACGCCGCGATGACTGCGGGCAAGAATGCCAAGAGAAAAACCAGAGAGTTGAACAACATAGCTCGCGGTCGCTCCTAGTCGAACCAGATGCATTGGCGGGCAAACGCGCAGCCTACCGGTGGCTCTCGCAAAAGCACGAACCACAATGCCACGGCAAATGAATATAGAATACTTCTACGGGATCTGACAATTCCCCGGGAAATCACAACGCCGACGCGGTGTCGACAGGCGAGAACAAGTCCGATATGCTGATTCGTGCCGTGCGATGGAAAAGGATGCTTGCAGGATGTCGGTCGTCAAGAAACAACTGATCGATATAGCGCACGTTCCACCATTCCTCATTCATCTCGACGACGAAGGAGACCATTCCAGATGTCACCACACACGGAAGAAGTCTTCAGCCGGTAGCGCGTCCGAAGAGAGAACCCGTGTTGGGTTAAATCAGCTCGTCGTAGATCCTTTCCTGCAGTTCAACGGACGTGATATCTACAACCCGCTGACCGGACGTCGGATAAACGCCGAATCACACGATGCCAGACTCATCGAAGACTGCGTTCGTGATCCCAGACTCATCGGTTGCTTGTCTGTACGCGAGACTGATAATCTGGCAAGAGACGGGTGGATTGTGGAAGACGATGGCGCGCTGGCACATCGCTTCCAGCTACGATTCGTATCCCTGGAATCGCATACGATCTGCAACCAGGCCTGCTATTTCTGCCCGGTGAGCACGGACCCCAGAGCACAGGAGTTCATGCCGGACGATCTGTACTGGTCCATAGTGGAACAGCTTGCCAGCTACAGAGCCACCCTCGTGGCAGTATTCATGATGAGCTACAACGAGCCGTCCCTGGATCCGCGGTTCGTGGATCATGTGCGTCTGCTCCGGGAATCGGGACTACCGCCCGCGGTAAATAGCGAACGGAACCGGCTTGACGCCTGGAAAAATCGACGAGATCAACGCGGCGGGGGGACTGGTATACCTGGAGGTCAATCTGTCGACTCTGGATCGGGAGAAGTACGAGAATGATCGTGCGGGCGACCACCTGGGCATCGTATTGCGAAATCTTGACTATCTGAGCTACTCACCCGGTCTCCGACCGGATGGAGATATCCGTACTGGGACATGCAGACGAAGCGCATGACGGAACTTTTCGCGAGATGGAACGGACGATTTGCCGGCTCACCGTTCCACGTGCGTTCCGGCGAGATCATGGACCGAGCAGGGCACGTCAGGACCGGCCGTCAGCCGCCGGCCCCGATACAGCATCTGCGGGGCTGCGACAATACCGGCTCGAGAACAGTGGAGCACCTGCACATTACACCGCAGGGTCAGTGCGTGATCTGTTGTCAGGACTACTTCGGAAAGTACGTGGTGGGGGACCTGCGAACCCAGACTATCGACGACGTCCTGAAAGGCGACGAGTTCGCGCGCGTACGGCGTCGGACCTACGGTATGGAGCAGGCACCCGACAACTTCTTGTGCCGCAAATGCGTGTTCGCCGTTCAGGCACCCGTGTCGTGAGACCGACTGGCGCTGATCTACCAGTTTATGTCGTGCTTCGCAAACGAGCTTTTAAGTGACCGAACGCGCGCCGGCGACGCCGACCTTGCACCGGGTGCCGATGTGCAACAAGCGGCATCGTTGATAATATCGCCGTGATGAGACCGCAGATACCGGTCTAATGAGCCCGGATCATCGATGAAGCGCGATCGGATCGTCGTATTCGGGCTTTACAAGACGGGGACGACGGCGCTGTTCCACAACATAAAGAACTCCCTCTCGCATCCTCCGCGCCTGTTGCACGAAGCGGAAAAGTTTATCCCTGAATCCCGTGACCGGGAGACCGGCGTTCTGGCTAAAGTGATAATCGGCCACGAGAGCGTAGATTATGCTTCCTTCATGCAGTTTGAAAGAAAGTTCTGGTCATCCGGGACCCAAGAGACTGGATCATCAGCGGCTGTCTCTTCCTGACGCAGGAAATCGAGCGCATTTACCTCGATTCCGCTGCCGTGAAAGATATCGTCGGTGCCCTGCGGAAGAAGGAACTGCTCACCGAAGGCAGTCCCTTTCAGTTTGATTCTCGAAAAGGTGTTGGCGTACTCGGCACTGAGCAGCATTGACGCGTTTCTCGCAGTGGGCCGGGCAGATTCTGGGTACGGTAATTGAATTCGAAGCTCGGCTCGACGCGGGATTTCGAATCGGGTACGAGGATTTCGTCGACAGACGGGTAACGCGAGCTCAGCTGCTATCTCGGAATTGTAATCGGCGACGACATCTCCATGGGCAGGCAGTTTGCGCACGTTGCAAGATCGGCGACCTACGGAAACTGGAAGTCATGGTTTACCAAGGAGAGATGTCGAACTGTTCGCGCCGGTTTTCGATCCGTTTCTAGTCGTACTACGGCTACGACACGCGACTGGCGGCTGGCGGAGCAGCCGATACTGGAACCTGCGCTGGGCTCCGGCTACGTCATGCGCATTGTACGAAAGGAAGCGCCAAGCTTCAGCGGGCTCGACGGAGACGGCCAAATGACGACGATCGCCTATCTGCTCCCGAACACGGACCTGCATGGCGGCAACCGCGTTCCCATGGATCAGGGTGACGAACTGATCAGGCGAGGGTACGAAGTGGAGATATGGTCGCCTTCCGACCCGCCCGATTGGCACGAGTCGACGGTGCGGTTTGTCCAGGCGGACATCTTCGGCGGAGAACTTCCCCGGCCGGACATCTGCATCGCGACGTTCTGGCCGACGGTGGCACCCGCCTGCGCAACCGGCGCATCCCGGGTATTTCACTTGTGCCAGGGATTCGAGGGCATGCACAAGGAGTACCGAGCCCCAGCTTCCTTCGATCGACGAGGCCTACCGCATGCCAGCTAGGAAGCTGGTCATCTCACCCCACCTGGCGGATATCCTTCTCGACAGATACGGAATCCAGGCGCGGTTGATCGGCACCGGCATCGATCTGGAGACAGTTCCGCCCAGCACCGGGTCCTGGAGATTCGGACGTGCTGCGCATTGGGGTTGTGGGCGCATACGAGCTCCGCCCGAAGGGTGTCAAGGCAGGTCCTTGAGGGCTTGAGCCTGGCGAGGGATCAGGGCCTGTCGTTCGAAGCTGTGGCGCGCTTCTTCGAGCGGCTTTACGTCCCGAGGAACATGCCCTGGGCCTCAAGGCCCGGTACTTCGAACACCTTTCGACCAAGAAATGATGGACTTCTACCGGTCAGTGGACTGCTTAATCCACGGATCGTGGAATGAAGAAGGGTTCGGCCTGCCCCCCTGGAGGCGGGCGCATGCGGCTGCGCGGTCGCGGCCACCGACATCGATCCCATGACGAGCCTTTTCCGGGGCATCGGTACTTCGCTTTCCTCCCGGTCGTTCCGACGTCATTCCGGAGGTCGTACGCCAACTCCAAGATGCCGAAACCCGGCGTCTGCTGCGAAGCAGATTTCTGAGCGACGTGGGGGGGTTCGACATCCATAAGGTGGTCGATCGCCTCGAAAGCGCCTTGGATGACGGTTGACAAACCCGGGAGCCCAATCGCGATTCAAGCTGTCACCTATCAATTTTAACGAAGCCGGGACCTCGTGAGACCCAGTTCTCCCCGCACGGGGCGAGCTGTTTTGACGTAAGGGGAGCGCACCTGAAATACATTACAGAATGTCTGTTACGATCGGGAAACTCCCCACAAAGTGGGACCGTTTTAGGCAAGAGTTATGTGGCTTGATCCGGAAATCGATGTTGAAGCGCTTGCGGACTCATATGCGCAGGGAGATCCATATCCACATATCGTTCTGGACGACTTTTTTGCCGACGATTCTCTCGAGGAGATCGGGCGAGAAATCGACTTCCTCCCACAAAGCGCCTGGAGAAAATTCGCCAACGAGCGGGAGCTTAAATGGGGCCTCGTCTATCCAGGCTTTCAGGACACGCCGCTCCACCACTTCCTCGCCTCCCTGAATTCGATCGAGTTCCTGCTGTTTCTCGAGCAACTGACCGGCATTGCCGGATTGATTCCCGATCCGTATTTCGGCGGTGGAGGCGTCCATTTCATCCCTCCGGGGGGCTTCCTCGCCGTTCATTCCGATTTCAACTGGCACCCCAAGCTCAAACTGGACCGCCGCATCAACGTGCTGATCTATCTCAATCAAGACTGGAGGGAGGAATACGGCGGACACTTGGAGCTTTGGAGCGCCGAGCGTCAAGTCTGCCGACAACGCATCCTGCCCGTATTCAACCGCATGGTTATATTCAATACGACCGACGACTCGTTCCATGGACATCCGAATCCGTTGCGCTGTCCCGCCACAAGTGGGCGCAAATCACTCTCGGCATACTACTACACGAACGGTCGGCCGGCGGAAGAGAAGAGCGCGCCCCACGATACGATCTTTCTGACTGACCACCTGCGCCTGACGGGTCGCGACCGAGTGCTTTAGGGGCGCCCGGATTCGGGCCTATCCGTCGTGTTCCCATGGAGAGCCCATCGGACTACAATTCCAGGCGGTTCGATTCGCTGTTCCACCACGCGTGTCTACGACTGCGCCGTGGCGGGATCCCAGGGGGATATACAGAGGCCTAGAAGCAAGTGCCGAGCAAATGTGCCGTGCGCGTTGGCGGCCGCCAGTTTCTCTCAACGCTGCTCAAAAATCTACCGGGCATGGCCTACCGTTTCATCAACGACGGCCATTGGACCATGGAGTACGTCAGCGAGGGGGCCCTGGAGTTGACCGGCTGGGGGCCGGACGAGCTGCTGAGGAACCCGGAACTGACAATCTTCAATCTGGCACATCCGGAGGATGTCGGCCCTGCCTACGAGGAAGTGAAGCAAGCGCTGGAGAAACGGCGCCCATACCAGCTGAGCTACCGCCTCAACACCAAGGACGGTCGCGTCAAATGGGTATTCGAGCAGGGCCAGGGGGTGTTCGCGCACGACGGCGAAGTCGAAGCAGTGGAGGGTTTCATCAGCGATGTAACACACCAGAAGGAAGTGGAAATCGCTCTGAGGAAGTCCGAGCACCACTACCGATCGATTTTCGAAAACGCATTCTTCGGCATGTTCCAGAGCACGCCGGAGGGCCGTTTCGTGGTCCTGAATCCAGAAGCGGCCCGCATCATCGGCTACTCGGACCCTCGCCAGGCGATGGAGGAGATCGGGGATATCTCCGCCGACCTGTACGTCGATCCGAAAGACCGTCAGAAGTTTCTGGACGCAATCCGGCGCGAGCGGGGAGGCATCCCGCACTGGGAATCCAAGATCCGGCGACGCGACGGTACCGTCGCCTGGGTCTCCGAAAAATCCCGCGGCATATTCGGGCATCACGGCGAGCTGCTCTACATAGAGGGGATGGTTAGAGACATCAGCGAGGAAAGGACGGCCCGTACTGCGTTGTACGAGAGTGAACGGAAAGAAGCGGAACTGCGCGCCCAGCTCGCCGACGCCCAGCTGCGAGCGTTGAGACTGCAGCTCAAACCCCACTTCCTGTTCAACGTTCTCAACACGGTTACGATGATGATACGTGCCGGTGAAAACGACAAGGCGCAGCAGATGGTGGCGCTGCTCGGAGACCTGCTTCGTTACGTTCTGGAATTCGAAGGCGAGGATACCGTGACCCTGGAACAGGAACTGAAGTTCTGCGAGCTGTACCTGAACGTGCAGCGTTTCAGGTTCGAGGATCGCCTTGAGATCGAGCGCCACGTGGACGATTCGATTCTGATGTCAAGGATTCCGACCTTGATGCTGCAGCCCATAGCCGAGAACGCGATCAAGCACGGGGTCGCCAAGGTCCCGGGCCGCTGCAAGGTGGGGATGCACGCCCGCCGGGACGGAGATTCATTGGTACTCGAGATCTCCAACGACGCAAGGACCCGGAACGAGGATGCGACAACCGGCCACGGCATCGGTTTGGCTAACACCCGATCCAGGCTGCAGGAACTGTACGGAGACCGGGCAGGGTTCGAACTGGTCCGCGACGGGGACAGGATGCGTGCGATCCTGTCGATCCCCATGGGGCCGATTCCGAGTGATTCGATGCGGGCGGCGGGGCGCGAAGCATGAGTGAGAAGATCCGGGTCCTGGTCGTGGACGACGAGCCCCATGCGCGTCGCGGGATGCGGCTACTGCTTGAGGACGAGAAGGATATCAACGTTGTCGGCGAGTCCGTCGACGGCCGCGAAGCCGTCGCGCACATCCGCGATCTAAGGCCGGACCTGGTATTCCTTGACGTCACAATGCCCGACCGCAGCGGCCTGGGCGTCATCGAAGACGTCGGAGTCGCCGCCATGCCGCAGGTGATCTTCGTCACTGCGTACGACGAGTACGCGGTCCCGGCTTTCGAGTCGAACGCCGTCGACTACGTACTCAAGCCGTTCACGAATGTGCGTTTTCGGCAGGCGATACAACGTGCTCGTGACCGGCTGCGCCTGGAGCAGGCCCGGCGATTCTTCGAATTGCAGCGATACCCGCGCAGCACTGATGCCGGAGACATTCGCCTCGAGCGATTCACGCTCAAGATCGGAAACAAGCTCAAGCTGTTTACTGTCGAGCAGATCGACTGGATCGAAGCCGACGAGTACTGCGTCAAACTTCACCTCGGAGGACGCAGCTACACTGTCCGGGAAACGTTGAGATCGCTGGAGAAGCAATTGCCGCCGCGACTTTTCGCGCGCATCCACCGGTCAACCATCGTCAACATTGAACAAATCGACTCCCTGGAACCACTGTTTCAAGGCGACTACACCGTAGTTCTCAAAAGCGGCACCGAATTACGTATGAGCCGCAGACGCCGTGGCGCCCTGACCAGCCTGATCAAGACCTTCTCCTGAGGTTCGGGCCGCCCCGCCTCCGACCGCAATCCTGACCGGTACCATCCGGCTCCGCGTTCATCGAGTCCGTTCACCAGCCTCGCAGGTCCTTCCGCCAGCGTCAAACCCCTACTCCCTGCAACTTCGTTGTTGCCCCGCACGAGGGGGCGCATCCTCGCAACGTTGGCGCTTTTTTCGCTTAAGTGCCGAAGGTACGCGTACCAAGGGAGTGGTTGCCCGCACTCGTGTTACCTATTTGCTTTAACTGCGATGCCTAAACATTTGATTTATAAAACGACTAAAGATCAAAAGTAAGGCTCGACGGCCCAAGCCACCTTTTGTGAGGGGGATTTCCACGTGAAAAAAGACAAGACCGACAGACAGCAAGGGAAGAAGACCGAAAGCGTTCCCACGGACAACGACAAGCAGGCTGGCTCGGGCCGCAGACGGCTCCTCGCGACCCTGGGCCTTGGAGGCTCAGCGGCGTTTCTTCCGACGATATGGCACAAGCCGGTCGTTCAATCCCTGGTTCTGCCCGCCCACGCCCAGACCTCCCCTCCCCTGGTCACATTCGGGCTCACCGACCCATGCCAGATATCGCTGTCATTCACATGCGGCGCGACAGGACCACTGAATGTGGAAATCGCACCCACAGTGGGCGGCGTCATAGTCGGCCAGGGAAACAAGAGCGGAATCACGATGAACGTGTCGTCGATCCTCACGCTGAATGGGAGTCCATTCGCGTTTCCACAAGAGATCAGTGGCTTTACGACGACGGACAGCAATGGCAACTACCTGATCATTCTCGACCGCAACGGCACCACCGGTCCGCACGTCAGCTTCGATCCTGCCAACTGCGACGGTACGTATCCCAACGGGGTCCTCGTCACCGTAAGCTCGAACGACCCGCGAGTGCCGGGTACGGCCCAGTGCAGCGCGTCATTCAATTGCGCCGACCTGATGGATGCGTGCAGCGTTGGCTCTTCGACAGAGAACGGCAGTCAAGCGTCGAACAAGTTCTACGTCGAGATGACGCCTGTGGACCCGACCGGCAGAAGTACATAGGGCCCATAACCGCTCTTCGTCGGCATGTCGCACAGCGCCGAGGCTACTGCAAAGCGTACGGTGAACTTGGACTACGACATCACCACGCGCCGGATGGTGATCGTTTACGATCCCGAGAACGCGGGCGGCTCTCGAACCCGTCTCCAGGTGCAGCCATGGCGCGGCGCCCACGAGTTTCTGGTGAACGAAACCCAGGCTGCCGGCTGCAACAAATGGATCGTCCGGGTCCGCGTGGAGTGGGACGCACAGTCGGCGCTGGACGGAGATCCCGGAACCCTTCTGGTGAGCTACAGACTGGAAGATTACGACGTAAGGGATCTCATGGACTGCACCGCCCACTGACATGCCGTATCCCGAGCGGCTGAGGACTCCCATGCGACTTCGTGGAACCGGCAGCGGCGACATACCCCTTCCAGGCCGTATTTTCCCTTGCTTTTCCGCTCCAAGACTGCGGAACCTCGAGATCCAGTTCTATGGAATGTTCAGCGGGTGCACGTCATTCGCCAGTGTCTGCTCCGCCATTGGAACCCGGCTGATCGATGCCTTTCCATCAGTGGGCTTGTGCAGCTACAACGGTCAGACATTCTTCAACCGACAGTTGCAGCCCTATTCAGGAAGAGACCCGGGCGCCGACATAGCCATGATTTACAGCCTGCCCGAGCGCCGGCAGTTCCCCCATGGATTGCACCGGCACCCGGTACGCATCGGCGGTTTCGTCTGCGAGACCGACGCCATCCACGAGCGATGGGTTGCGGTGTGCAACGAGTTCAGCCTGGTTTGCGTGCCATCGGAGTTTTGCAGGCGAGCCTTCGTGGGATCCGGAGTAACCGTTCCGGTGTACGTCGTCCCCCACGGCCTCGAGCCGGAGTATCGTTCCTACCACGAGCCCCCGACGCAGGGCCCTTTTGTTTTCTACAACACCTTTGATGCGGGATCGTACATAGAGCGCAAGGGCGCCGAAGAGCTGATTCGCTGCTTCTGCCGGGCATTCGGACCCGGCGACGATGTCCGGCTGGTTCTGCGTACCCAGAACAACGCCAGGATATTCGAGTTGTGCCAACGGTATGACCACCACGATATGATCGAAATCGAACCCATGGAGCCCCTCGGAGTCGAAGACTTCGCACGGCTCTACTCCGACGTCCATTGCGTCGTTCACCCCTCGAAAGGAGAAGGTTTCGGCCTCATACCCTTCCAAGCCATCGCCTGCGAGCGTCCGGTGATCGCACCCGCGGCCACCGGTATGGCAGAATTTTTGGACAGATCCAATGCGCTGCCGCTCAAAACCAAGGCAAAGATCAAGGGGATCGCTCTCGGCAACCAGACCGGCCGCTACTACTCCGTCGACGAGGACCACCTGTGCCACCTGATGCGCCGCGTATATGATGACTGGCCATCGGACTACATGAGGGTGCGCGAAGCCGCACCAGCGTATAGAGCGAAGCACCAATGGCGCCATGCGTTGCGCGGACTGACGGCGATCCTGCAAGGCCTGACGTCGCGCGACCGAATGGTCAAGGACATTCCTGGCCTGGTCACAGAGCTGATCCAGGATCTGCCGAGTTCGGAAACGGGAGATGCGTTGAAAGCTGTATCCTCCGGATGCGGTGTTCCTATCCTAATGGATAACGCCGCCCAAGGCGCCTGACGGGGGCCAAACACCGTCCCGCGTCAGAGCGACCGATCTCCCGTCACGGATTATCCCGCAGGAACACCAGGTACTCGTCCTCGTCGCGAAAACAGGCGTACCCGTAGCGCGCCTGCTCCATGACCAGGCCTTGCTCGTTTCGCTTGAAAGCCCACCGCCCGTGCCGGCCCTCGGCGATCGGGTTGCCGGGCTGGGGCAGCAACTACAGGCGAGAACGACCCGCAGAGGATAGCGATTGCTTTGGCGATTGCATAACGTCGCGCCGCCCGGCCCCGACGATGATTGCGATTGCCGGGGCAGGACGCGGTCCGACCCCCGAATGGTTAACTGTCGCGCGGCCTCTTCGGGTCCAGATTCCCCGATTCGCACCGCGAAGAGCGGTCGTAGACAAGCGGCAGGAGCTCGCAATCAAGGGGCATGCCGGGGCGTTGGCCGAGCGCCATGAGATGTTCGGCGGTCTCCGTAGTCCACGCACCCCGCGGCTTGAAGATCACGTCCTGGTCGCCATAGCGCAGCGACATGCGGTGGATGGTTCTGGACAGAGGGTCTTTTTGGTTGGTAGCCCGGTGCAGGGTGCGGAAATCGAAGACAAGGCAGTCACCGGGCTCCACCTCCCAGGAGAGATAGCGGTCCCGGTATGACTCGAAATCCTCGATCGGGTGGTACTTGCGCAAGTCGCCGTCGAACGGGCGGTGTTCGCGGAAGTTCTGCGGCATATAGAGCCTGCCCCATCGATGGGAGCCGCCGAGAAACGTCAGGCCCTCGTCGCGGGAGGCCGCCTCCAACGAAAACCACAACACGCACTTGCGGCCCCCATCGAAATCGAAATAGGGCTCATCGTGATGCCAAGGCGCGCCGTTGGTCGCACCCGCCTCCCGCATGAACCAGTTGTCCATCAACATGTAGAGCCGCTCCGACTCCAGCAGCGCCGCTATCATTTCAGCCAACGGCGACTCCAGTACCAGCTTTCGGAAACCCGGGATGCTGCGCCAGTTCCAGTAGTCGAAGATGTAGCGGGCCGGGGAACCTTCCGGCGTCTGGTCGCGGAAGAAGGGACCAGGATCGGCGATGCTCTGCGCCAGCCCCTCCCGACAGTAATCCAGCCATTGCCGATCAACAACACCGCGCAGGCAGATCACGCCCTCCCGCTTGAAACTGTCCCGGGCTACCTGTCCGACCCGGGAGAACTCCTGCGCCATCAGGACCTGAACTTGGTATCTTCGATAATGGATTCGGCGTGATCCGACAACCATTTCATGATCAGCTGCATGGACCCGCCGAAGATCGTCGCGCTCTCGGTGACCAGAAGTTCCAGGAGTACTGCGGCTTCCCGAAAGTGCTCCCAGCTGTAGATCATCCGGCGGGGGTCCTCCCGCTCGCGGGTGAGCTTCTCATAAATATGGTACTCGGTCTCCCCACCGACTCCCGTGATGGATATGTACCGGCCGAACTTCGGATCGTTCCCGGACTCCACCTTTTGGCACCGGATCTTCCAGTCGCGCCCGGATTTTCCATCTTCCGGCCACCGGACCAGGTTGATCAGGGCCCTCTCCATGGCCTCGAAACTTTCGAAGCGATAGCCGCCTTCGTGTTCTCTGTGCGCCGCGGTTTCCATCGTTCACACCTATCAGTTGCTCGCCGACACAGTGTAGTCGAATGTGGTCCCGGGACATAGAGGGCATTGCTTCAGCCGTCCGGCGCCGCACCTTTCGCTGCGTGAAGGTCGAAATCGCTGTAGTACGTCTTCGCGATGCGTTCCACTGTCTCGAAGAAAGGTCGCTTCGGGAAGCTGCCGTTGTGCCTGGTACGCACCCATGACGCCACCTCAATGATCGCCGGGTGAATGACCATCTTCTCTTCGTCGCCCCCGATATAACGCTTCGCTTCTTCGGTGCTCAGCACCTCCAACAGACCTGAAAACCGAGTGCGGAACGCCTCGGCTTGCGCCGTGTCGTTGTCGAAACCGTACATGCCGATATCGAGGAGTTCCGCGGGACTGAACGGCCCTTGTCGTTCCTCCGAGTCGCGCATCAAGGCGAAGAAGAGGGCGGCGAACCTGTCCATATCAAGAGGCCTGACGCGCTTGGCCATCCGCGGAACCCTGCCTATGATCCGGCCGATTCCGGCTCGACGTCCCTGTTCGATCCTGACGCGGCCAGGCAAATCCAGAACCCCACCAGGCACGTGCTGGAAACCGCCTGCTGCGCCAACCTCAACCTGCGGCTGGCAGGCCAGAGCCCCAACAACGGCGTCGAGAAGTAGATCAGGAGGAAATCCGACATGGTGTTCAAGAAAACCACGATCATGCGCAACAATACAAACTGTCCGAACACGAAGCCGTCCGACGCACTCACGAACTGCGGCACGAACGAGAGAAAAGACACGGCACAGGCAGCGCGAGTACGACAGGCACATCGTCTGCCGGTCAAGCGTGGCATCAGCTGCCCGCGTGCTGTTGTCCGGGTATCCGCTTCAGGAAGACCCGCATTTCCTTCACCGCCTGCTTGTCTCCCTTCTTACCGGCCTGCTCGATTCCGTCCTCGAAAGTTCGTCTCGCCGCTTCCAGATCGCCCAACTGAACCAACGCCTTGCCAAGCAGCTTCCAGGCCGCGGAATAACCTCTGTCGAACTCCAGAGCCTTGCCGAGATGGCGGACCGCCTTGCCGTAGTCAGCCGCCTGAAAGTAGGCATTACCGAGACCAAAGCGAATCATGGCGTCATCCTTGCCGCTCTCGAGCATCATTTCCAGGTTTTCGATCAGGCTCATGATATTCCACCGAATCGACTGATCCGTCAGGATCCCTGATGGACGTGCGTCCCATCCAATTGTCGAGTCCGCGTCACAAAATGATAACGCGCACGGACTGGCTCCTAGGATCGTCAATGCTCGTTACTCGGTTAGAGTTATGGATTAGAGCGCGCGCAGGGACGCGCTTGGGCCATTCTTCCCGACGCGACCAGTGCATCAGGACTCGTTGAACCTGGGCTCGCGCTTGCTGGCGAACGCATCCATTCCTTCCTTCTGGCCAGGAGTCCCGAACAGGGACTGAAAAGTGCGGCGCTCGAACCGAATTCCTTCGGCCAGGGTCGTCTCGTACGCCCGGTTCACCATCTCTTTGGCCGCGAACACCGTGGCGCGCTCGTAGCCCGCGATCTTCGCTGCCACCTTTAGCGCCTCGTCCAGCAGTTCCCCTGCCTTCACCACCCGGCTCACCAGGCCGCAGCGCTCGGCTTCCTCCGCCTCCATCATGCGTCCAGTCAAGACCATGTCCATGGCTTTGGACTTGCCGACGAACCGGGTCAGACGCTGGGTACCCCCGGCACCCGGGATGATACCGATGGTAATCTCGGGCTGGCCGAACTTCGCGGTGTCCGCGGCGATGATGAAATCGCACATCATAGCGAGCTCGCAACCCCCTCCCAGGGCATAACCCGCCACCGCCGCGACGATGGGCTTGCGACACTGGGAAACACGCTCCCAGTTGGCGGTGATGAAGTCCTCTTTGTACGCTTCCATGTAGGTCTTGTCCTTCATTTCCTTGATATCCGCACCGGCCGCAAAGGCCTTCTCGCTGCCGGTCAGGACGAGCGCGCCGACGTCGTCGTCTTTTTCCAGGGCTTCGACAGCCTGGGCCAGCTCGGTCATCAGTGGGCTCGACAGGGCGTTCAAGGCTTTGGGGCGATTGAGCGTGATGAGGCCGACATTGTCTCGGATTTCTACGGTGATGTTCTCGTATGACATTCTCATACTCCGGTTAGCTGGTTCTGATTCAAGCTTCGCAGATTCCTTTATATATGCTCGGCGGTCCCGCCCCGGCGCGGCGCCTCACCCGGTCACTCTCCCGAAGGGAGAGGGACCCCTTCTTCGAATTCACTCACGGCTCCTGGGATTTCTCCAGAGCCTGATCCAGGTCCCATAGGATGTCGTCGATGCTTTCCAGGCCCACCGAGATGCGGATCATGTCCGGGGTCACACCTGCAGAGAGCTGTTCCTCCTCGGAGAGCTGGCGATGGGTGGTCGACGCCGGGTGAATGATCAGAGTCTTTGCGTCGCCAACGTTGGCCAGGTGGCTCATGAATTCGGCCGATTCGATGAACTTCGCACCGGCGGGCTGGCCTCCCTTGATGCCAAAGGTCATGATCGCGCCGGTCCCCTTGGGCAGGTATTTCTGCGCCAGGTGATGGAACTCGTTGTCGGCCAGCCCGGCATACTTCACCCAGCTCACACGGGGATGGTCCTGAAGGAAACCGGCGACCGCCATGGCATTCTCACAATGGCGCTCCATCCGCACATGCAGGGTCTCGAGCCCCTGCAGAAATAGAAAGGCATTGAACGGGCTCAAGGATGGACCGAGCGTGCGCAGCGTTTCGCAGCGTGCCTTCATGATGTAGCCGAAGTCGCCGAACGTTTCGTAGAAACGCACTCCGTGGTAGCCGCGCGACGGCTCCACCATCCCGGGGAAATTTCCGTTGTCCCAGGGAAACTTGCCCGATTCTACGAGCACCCCGCCGATGGAAGTGCCGTGTCCGCCGATGAACTTGGTGGCGGAATGCACGACAATGTCGGCCCCGAAGTCCATGGGCCGGCAAAGGAAAGGCGAAGGAAAGGTGTTGTCCACCATGAGGGGAAGGCCATGGGCGTGAGCGATCTTCGCCACCGGCTCGATGTCCAGGACATTGTTGAGGGGATTGCCGATGGTCTCGGCGTACAGCACCTTCGTCTTCGGAGTGATGGCGGCCGCGAAGTTGTCCGGGTCGTTGGAATCCACGAATTGGGTCCGGATGCCGAACTTGCGGAACGTGACGTCGAACTGCGAATAGGTACCGCCGTATAGAGTACTGGCCGAGACGATCTCATCGCCCTGCTCCAGCAGGGTGAGCAGGGCCGTCATCTGGGCCGCCAGCCCGGAACCCGTGGCCAGCGCTGCCCGACCGTCCTCCAGCGCCGCCATGCGCTCCTCGAACATCGCGGTAGTGGGATTGGTCAGGCGGGTGTAGATGTTGCCGAAGGTCTGCAGGTTGAACAGGCTCGCAGCGTGATCGGTATCGTCGAACACGAAAGAGGTAGTCTGGTAAATCGGAGGCGCCCGGGAGCCGGTGGCGGCGTCCGGAATCTGGCCGGCATGCAGGCACAATGTCTCTATTCCAAATTTACGGTCTGGCATGAACTTGGCTACACAGTGATCAATGAGAGACCCACAAAGGGCGTTTGGCGGAGATGACACGGGTATTCACGCCGCAGAAGTTCAATCCGCCGAAAAGCCGCGCATACTCGATCTTCATGCAGCGATTCATGACCACCTCCAGGCCGGCCTCCCGGGCCCGCTTTGCGGCCTCTTCGTGCTCGATACCCAGCTGCATCCACACCACTTTGGCCCCGATCTCAATGGCATTTTCCACGATAGCCGGCACGCGGTCCGGTCGCTGGAATATGTCGACGACGTCAACCTTCTCCGGCAGCGACTTGAGGTCCGGATAACACCTGTGACCGAGAACTTCCTCATAATTCGGGTTCACGGGAAAGATTTCGTATCCGTGGTCCACCAGGTACTTGGCGGCGAAGTAGCTCGGCCGATACCAGTTGGCGGACAGACCGACGATGGCAATCTTCCGGGAGGTGGCGAGAATTCGGCGGATCTGTTGGATGTCGGACATGGGCGAAATATATCAGGGGGCAGACAGTTTTTCAGGGGCCCGGTTGTGAGACAGTCGGGCGCGGGCCCGTTTGTCCGCCGTAGGTCCGAGTCCGCACCATCCCCCTGCACCCGCGTGTGCCGCGTCGATCCAGAGACCGGCCTGTGCGCCGGGTGGGTGCGTTCCCGGGAAGAGATAGCCGGGTGGGGCGGGGCCGCGCAGCAGAGGAAGAGCGCGCCGTGATAAGGACTTGCGAGTTAAAATTTGGTAAATCTTCACGCCCTTATGCCCGAACGCTGCTAGAATGACCAAAGGCCTAATAACTCTGATCGAGGGGGGTGTTGGCACCATGAAAAGCAAAAAGTCCTTTATTTATGCGGGGTTCTGTGCCCTGGCGGCGTCTGTGTTCTGGCTTTCCACCGCCCACGCGGCGCAGACGGCTGGAACGGTAATAGCCTTCAAGGGGAGTCGTCAGCGCGGCGGATGCCTCTGGCGTCAGCCGTCCGCTGACGAAGAACGACCAGGTCAACGTCGGCGACACGATCCACACTGGGGCGGGTGGATACGTCGTAGTCGAGTTCGTCGACGGCGCAAGAGCCACGGTCAGGCCGAACAGCGAGCTCAAGGTCGACACCTACACCTATGGCACCGACAACGACGGAGCGGTGATGGACTTGGTCAAGGGTGGTCTGCGAGCGATTACCGGCAGTATCGCCAAAGAGAACCCTGAATCCTATAAAGTGAAGACCAACGTGGCGACCCTTGGCGTTCGGGGCACGGAATTCGCGCTGCGAATCTGCGAGGAAGACTGCGGGAAAGAGGCCAAGCGGTATGCGGGCCTTTCCCATGACCTCGAGGGAGATAGCGGAGTAATCCGGATCCAGTAAACGCCGTTCGCCGGCGGCGGACGCGGGGAGCGAACCTCCATTTCCGGATTTATACCTAAGTAATTGCTTTATAAGCAAGAACAGAGAATGGTGGCCGGGTCTGGCGGGTAGTCCCATCGGGGACCTTTCCTGCCGAACCCCCGGGGGTAGCCCGAATTGAGGATCACATACCGACGGCCGGCGGATAAGCCGCGCCGCCGAGGTGTGGTGCGGGCTAAAGTTTGGTCCTCGATCGGCCGCTACGAGACTCAATAACTGGAAATGTAATAAGAAGATAAGCTGCATCGATGAACCGGATACCTTTGCGTAAAGTCGCCGTCGCTTGTGCACTGGCGCTGAGCGGTGCTGCCCCGGTCGCCGCCCAGCAGGGCGCGAACGTGCCGCCCGGCCTGTACAGCGAGACGATCAAGCACGACACCTACCTTCAGAAAGGCTCTCAGAGCATCAACCTGCCCCAGGGACAAGCCGGTTTCGCAGACAAGAGCGACGTCAAGCGGCTGGATGTCATACCGGATTTCCTGACCAACGACCGGACACTGGCGCCCGGCTTGGCGGACAACCTGCGCGGCTGCGGAATATACGAGGGCGCGTCGCCCGCTCTCAGCGACCTGCCCCTGCAAAGTGATTTCGAGCGCTACGACCGGCAGATACTGAACGAAATCGACAGGTTTCTTATCGAAGGGTATCCACCCGCCTCCGTATTAATGCACGCCGCGTCCATGGGCGTGCCAATTGACCGGGTACTGTACGCCGCAGTGAGGTCCCAGCCAACGCGCACCGACGAGCTGTACAAGACTGCGCTGCAGCTGATGGCTTTCCTGCCGGGCTGGACCTGTGCCGGCAATGTCGACCGCGGGCAGTATGACCCGGTCTACGACGTCAATGACCTGCCGGATCAGCGCCTGGTCAAGGACGTGGCGGACCGTTATTTCAAGGATCACTCGCGACTGGCGGAGTTTCCCGACTGGCCGCACGATGAATTCAATTTACTGGCCTCTGCGGACGAGCTCCTGCAGCTATTGTCCCAGTCCAACACCTCGTTCTGGTATCGGCCAGGCCCTTCGGAACAGAGTCCCGGCGCCAATCCGCGGGACACGGTGCTGATAGGCTTGTATCCGGATGATGGTCAGATCGTCATCGATACCACACCGGATCGCATCCGGCAGTGGAAGCAGCAGGGTAAGGACCGCATCCCGGTGACCTTCTTCTACAACTTCGAGTACCAGCGTCCCATCAGCAGGTTCGGGGACGACGCCAAGCTCAAGGACATCATGCAGGCGTTCTTCGACAGCGGTGAGGAGCTGTCACCCCCTCCCCTGTTCACTGTCGGCGACTATCACCTGATGGTGCAGGGCAAGGACCTGGAGGACCTGTTCGATATTCCCAAGTCCGACGACGATCGCTCCGGCTCGCTACAAGGAACTGGCCGACGATCTGGCCGCCAACGGCTTCAGCAAGAGGCCGGTGCTGGTGACCCTGCTTCGGAGTGGCAACTACAAAAGGCTGGCCGAACCGGACCGGGTGCGGGTGGCCTTGGACAAAGGGATCACGCAGTTCCCGGTGGCGATCTTCTACCACCGGCTCGACCGGGATGCCTGCGGGGCGCCGGCCGCCTGCTTTGACCAGCTCTGCAATGCGCTGGTATGCGCCGGCGGCGATCCGAATGTATGCCTTAGCCCTGCCGCCGCGGGTGCCGTCAGGGAAGCCAGTTTCCAGGCGCCGACGGGGGGCGGTGGAGGATCTCCACCACCACCACCACCACCACCACCACCTCCACCACCGCCGCCAGCGAGCCCTTCGTAGCGGCAGGCGGCACGGGGCTGCGGTACATGTGAGATCGATGCCGGTGGACGTCGACACCAAAGACATCAACGCAGTTTGCGAGGAATGTGACCGGATCTACCGCTCGACATATGGAGATGCCGACGGGGAGTTCATGTCCTGGGCCTGCGGCTGGTTTCAGTTCATCTTTTCCGGGCAATACAAGGATTACCTGCCCATCGATGTTCCCTACCACGATCGCGAGCACACGATGCAGGGGCTGCTGTGCCTGGTGCGGCTGCTCCACGGCCGCTGCGAAGCCGGAGCCGAGCCCCCGGTGCCGAGACGGGGCTTCGAACTCGGAGTGCTCGCCATACTGCTGCACGACAGCGGGTATCTCAAATATAAGGAGGACGTGGACGGAACGGGCGCCAAGTACACCCTGGTTCACGTAGACCGAAGCAGGAAATTTGCGAAGGGATTCCTGACCGAGCAGGGCTGCACGGCGTCAGAGATCGAAGCGGTACGGAACATGATCCTGTGCACGTCTACGGATCTGAATATTTCGGATATCCCTTTTTCCTCTCCCGTCGAGCGGACTGTCGGCTGCGCTCTTGCCACTGCGGATCTCATCGGTCAGATGTCCGCCGACGACTACGTCGACCGGCTGCCGCAGCTCTATGCCGAATTCAAAGAAAGCTACGATTACTTCGGGGAGCGGGCCCAGTGCCTGTACTATGGCAGCGCCGAAGCGCTGATCGCCAATACGCCGCAATTCTGGGAGTCCTATGTCAAGCCAAAGCTCGAGCAAAGCTGCGGTGGTCTCTACCGGTTCCTGGCCGAGCCCTACCCTGACGGCGAGAACGTGTACCTGAGCCGAATCCAGGCCAACATCGACAGGGCCGCGCGCCTGGCGTGCAACTGAGCGTCAGCCCGGTCCCAGCAACCGGCTTCCGTCAGAGCAGGCCAGCGGCCGGCTGCCTCACCGCGAACCAGCACGATTGGAACGAGGACGATCCGTCCGCTGCTCGAGACGGGTGAAGATCAGCATGCCGGCCGCCATCGCCGCCGCGAAGACCGCTCCCTTGGGCGCCCCGTAGCCCAGCAGAACCAGGGCTGGTCCGGGACAAATACCGGCCAGCCCCCAGCCGACACCGAATAGCAGGCTGCCGCCGATGAGACGCCGGTCCAGGTTACGGCCGGCCGGCAGTCGCATCGGCAGATCCAGAAGCGAGGTCTTCATTCTCCCCGCCAGAGTGAAACCCGCCGCTCCGAGTGCAGCGGCCCCGACCATCACGAATGCCAGTGAAGGGTCCCAATCGCCGAACAGATCCAGGAACCCGAGCACCTTGGCCGGGTTGGCCATGCCGGCAAGGATCAATCCCAGGCCGAAAATGAGTCCGGCCACGAAGCTGAACAGGACATTCTTCATCGGGTCACCCTCCCAGCAAGAATCGCACCAGATATACGGTGACAATGCCGGTTGTGACGAATACCAGAGTGGCGCCGAGTGAACGCGGAGAGAGGCGCGATACGCCGCAGACCCCGTGGCCGCTCGTACATCCGGAGGCGTACTGGGTCCCCAGCCCCACCAGCAGGCCAGCCACAACCAAGACCGGCCAGTGCGCGTCAATGCGCGCAGCGGGCAGGACGGCGAATAGCTCATACACCAACGGTGCGCTGACCAGACCCAGCACGAAAGCCAGGCGCCAGGTGGAATCGCCGGTCGTGGAGCGAAGCAGGCCGCCAACGATTCCGCTGATGCCCGCGACCCGGCCGTTGACCAGGATGAAGATGGACGCGGCCACCCCAATGATCAGTCCGCCTGTCAACGACAGAAGCGGCGTGAAGTTCGCCCAATCGATATGCATCGATACACTCCTGCCGTCAGCGTACAAACAGCGGCGGGACCGCGGGGCGAGGAACGTTTAACATGTATACAACCGACGCTTTTGTCATGCCAGTATGAGCCGTCCGTGTCCCATCTCCACGGAACGTTTACGCAGTGCGTTGCGCGTATCGACGATAAGTCCGGCATGGGAAGCGAGCCTGCCGTAGTCGATATTGTCATGGTCGGTGACTATGACTATCAAGTCCTTCGACGCGATGTTGTCGGGAGTCAACGGTTCCGAGTGCAGTCGGAAGTCGTACTTTCTCGTCCGTTCGGTCCTGGGAATATAGGGATCGTGATAGCTGATCTCGGCACCCTTTCCCCTCAACAGCTCCAGGATCCGCCAGGCGGGGGATTCACGATCGTCATTGACGTTCGGCTTGTAGGCGAGCCCGATCACCATCACTTTCGCTCCCTTCAAGGACTTGCATTGCTCGTTGAGGGCGTCTGCGGCTCGGTCCACCACGTAGAAAGGCATATTGGTGTTGATTTCACCCGCGAGCTCTATGAACCGGGTAGTGAGCTCGTACTGGCGCGCCCGCCAGGTAAGATAGAACGGATCGATTGGGATGCAGTGACCGCCGAGGCCCGGACCGGGATAGAAAGGCATGAAGCCGAATGGTTTGGTGGAAGCCGCGCCGATGACTTCCCAGATGTCGATGTCCATGCGATCGAACAGGATCTTCAGCTCGTTCACCATGGCAATGTTCACCGAGCGGAATATGTTCTCCAGCAGCTTGGTCGCCTCGGCCGCCTCGCACGAGGAAACGACCGTTACCGAATTGAAGACCGCGCTGTACAAGGCACGGGTCAGTCCGGTGCATTTCGGAGTGAGCCCGGAAACGATCTTGGGAATGTCCTGGACGGCGAAATCCGGGTTGCCGGGGTCCTCCCGTTCAGGAGAATAGCCGAGAAACAGATTCTCCCCCACCTTGAGATTTCCGTGCTCCAGCAGCGGTCTCATGACCTCCCGGGTGGTCCCGGGATAGGTCGTGCTTTCCAGAGTCACGAGCTGCCCTGCCGTCAAATGAGGCGCGATGGCGCGGCAGGTCCTCTCTATGTAGCTCATGTCCGGCTGCCGGTTGTCGGTCAGCGGCGTTGGCACGCACAGCAGCAGCGCGTGCGCCTCGTTGATCCGCGAAAAATCCGTGGTCACATCAAACCGTCCGCTGTCCAGGGCCGCCTGTATCTCTGCATCGGAAATATGGCTGAGATAACTGCGGCCGGCCTTGAGCGCCTCCACCTTGTCCGGATCGATGTCGTAACCGAGCAGCCTGAATCCCCGCCGCACGAAAAGGAGCGCCAGGGGCAGACCCACATAGCCCATGCCGACGACACCGACACTGGCATGTCTGGCGGCGATCAACTCATCGGAAATGGGTTTATCTATCGGTTTGCTCATATTCTTCGTCCTAATAACTGGAAGGCCGCGGCCGTGTTAGTCAGCACTGTCTTCAAGGGACTCGGAAGGCCGGCCTACGAAATAGCCCTGACCCGCATCCACGTGCAGTCGCTCGAGCATATCCCACTCGGAACCGGTTTCAACCGATTCGGCGATGACCTGAATGTCCAGACCGTGGGCGATGTCGGCCACGGATTGAACCAGAAACTGATTGTCGGTGGTAGCGTCGATTCCACGGATGTAGCTGCCGTCGATCTTAATATAAGCAAGCTTGAAGCGCTTGAGATAGCCGAACGATACCGCCCCCAGGCCGAAGTGGTCGAGACCGAAACGGACGGGCGAGGACGCGAGACGATCCAGAAACGCGGCGGTGGCCTCCTGGTCGGACATGACGCCGTACTCGGGAGCCTCCAACACCAGCCTCCCGGCCCGCGCCGGGTCCCGTCCCAGCCGCTCATTCAGCCATTCCACGAACGCGGCATCATGCACCGAAACCGGCGACAGGTTGACGGCCAGTGTCGCGCCACCACCGGTTGCATCCAAGCGCTCCAAGGCGCTCGAGACCACGAGCCTGTCAAAAGCCGGACCCAGCCCATGGCGCTCCGCCATGGGAATGAATATTCCTGCGGGAAGCGCCTCGCCTTCGCGGCCGGCGATACGTGCCAGGACCTCGTAGTGCACGACACTCCCGTCTCTGCGTTGTTTTACGGGCTGGTAGTGCAGGATGATGCGGCGGTTGTCGATGACGTCTCGCAGGCGGGCCAACCACTCGCTGGCGGTGTGAACGTCGCTGCGCGCCACCGTACTTTCATCGTACAGTGACCAGGCATTGGTGCCCCGGCGCGCCGCCGCGCGGAGCGCCATATCAGCGCGTGATAACAGCTCCGATACGGTCCCCTCGCCCTGATAGTACGCGATACCGGTACGCCCCACGTCGACAGCGTCATTGTATCCGCGGCTCTGCAGCCGTCCCAGCTCCGAGCTCAGGGACTCGCCCAGCCTGCCGGCGACGGCCTGATCGATATCCCGAACCACGACCGCAAAGTTCGCCCCACCGAGGCGGCACAGGATGCTGTCGGTTTCCTCCGCGAATACCCCGCGCAGGACGCCGGCCAACTCCTTCAAGAACTCGTCGCCCTTCTCGAACCCATGACGCTCGTTGTATCCCTTGAAATCGTTGATCTGGCACAGGAACAGGGCGCCGGTCATGAAAGTCTCGCGGCTTGCGATCAGGGCATTCAGGCGCGCGTCGAAGCTGCGGCGGTTCGCCAGTCCGGTCAGGGAATCCTCGTTGGCCTGACGACGCATGTTCTCCGTGAGTTCAGTCTGGTCGGCCAGCATGGTTTCCACTTTCCGCGTCATTCGGTTCATGGCGGTAACTACGCGGTTCAGCTCCCGCGTGCGGGGGATCTTCTTCTGCACCGGAAACTGGCGATCGCAGATGGCCAGCGCTTGATCCTCAACCGCTCTGAGGGGGTGCAGAACGAAGCGCAACGATACGAAAAGCAGAACCAATACCGCGAAGAAAACCGCCAGAAACCACCAGAAAGTATCCATGGCCACCGCCCAGAGTTCGCGGTAAGCGTAGCCGGGATGACTCCTTACGGTGATAGTGCCGGCCAGGTTCCAACCGGCGCTGAGTTCCCGCTCGGCGCTGGGGCCCTTCAACGGAATCAGGTGAATGAACCACTGGGGGACCCCATAGATGCGAACCGGCAGCTCCTTCTCTATGAGGACCGAGCCATCGGGATTTCGGATAGTGATCTCGCGGTAGTAGCCCGGATCGAAGATCGCATTCACCATGGTCTCCATCAGGGGAACATCATGCTTTTGCAGCGCCGGTTCCAGGGAAAGCCCGAGGGACGTGGCGGTATCCTCGGCATGAGAATGCATCTGGGCATCGAGATAGCTTCGCGTATTGATGACGGTGATCGTGAGCGTCCCGACGAAAAGCAGGACGAACAGTGCGCAAATAATGAGTAGGAGTTGTCGAGCGAGAGTCACGATCTTGCGCCTATGTTTTCATTGATTGTGTCGAATGCGTTCATCGTGGATGCGCCTCAGTACGGAAACTTCTCTTTGCGCATCCGCTGAATGACGCCGGTCCACAGGTTCACGCTGCTTGCACTGCCCACTTGCCGGCCCTCCCCGAACTCCTTGGCCCGCCACAGGCTTTGACCATTGAAACTGTAGACGGGAACAAGATCCGTTCTCTTGGAAGCAGGCTCGATGCGATCCGTCAGATTGTCGAGTATCAGCGGCTCGGAACTCTTCGACGCATAGTAGGCAAGCACCATATGCGGTTTGTTGAGCCGCAGGGCCCGGACGTATGTCAGTCTCAGGTGCTCGTCCGGCACCCCGACCTCGCGTAAGGTGAAATACTTGGCAATCGTGAAATCCTCGCAATCACCCCCGAGCGTCGCCATGGTCTCCATGGGCGTCGCCCAGTAGTCCTGTCTGCCCCAGTGCCGGAGGTCATCGACGAACCAGATGTTCTTGTTAAAGAACAGGTTGACGTCTTCGAGCTTCTTCCTTTCGGGGATGGTCCGGTCCTTCTTTACGAGATCCTCCCAATTCTCCATGGTGTGCTGCGCGCGCCGGCCGTATTCGTGGCGAATGAATTGGAGAAAGTCGGAAGTGAACCCGGTAAACTCGGCCAGCGCCACGGACCCCAGCAGCGCGCAAACAATACCGGCACGACCCAGCCCCCGCAGCCAACAGCCCTTGCGTCGCCGCACAACCGCCGGCTTGAAACGACCCCGCCTTGGCACTGACGGCCGCTTTTCAACGACTGAATTAATTATAAACGCCCCCATTCCGGAACGGTAGGTTAGCCCGTATACCGGATCCCTGCGAACTCATCCGTCATTGCCGGCTCACATCGGTCCATGCCGTTCCTGAATACAGTGTAGACGACATCATACGACTTGGTGAGACGGCAGATCGGGCACCGTGGGATACCAGTCTGTATGCGTGCGGATCCCGGAGCAGGGTCGCAGCGCTTCGCCGGCACCGTCGCCGCCTTTTACCGGTCCTCGGTTCGAAGTGCTGCGGATGTGCTGTTCAGATACGCCGCCTGGATACGGTTGATATGGCCGTTGTCGACGATTCGACTTCGGAGACCGGGTCCACCGTGGAGTACGTCCGCGTGATGTCGGTAATCATGCGAATGAGTTTCTGGCGGAAGACTATGAAACTCACGTCCGTGACCGTGGTGATGGTATAGGCATGCGGTGTGAGAACGGATATCGGCACCCTCGAGCGACGGGTACCGCCCGTGATGCGCATAGTCCCACCATCCATACCCTCCAGATCCAGTGTGCCTTCGACGATATAGATGCATGCGTCTTCGTTGGATCCTTGTTCCACCAGACGCGTACCGGCTCTCGCCTTTCTGATCGTTTGGTATCCGGCGACAATGTCACGCTGTGCATCCGTCAACTCGTTGAACGGTGAGAACCATTCCAGCAGCCAGCCGGCGACCGCGTCTCCCTCCTTGAAACAGGTGTCGGTTCCCGGGTCCACGGCACCGGGCAACATTGACAGCACGGACGAGACCGATTCAAAGCCGTGTTCGTCCATAGGGTCTTCCTGGCATAGCCTGCGCTTTCTCGCGGCGGCTATCTCGGTCTGGGTACGGCGCATCTGCCTCACCATGCCCCGCAGCTCGTCCGGCAGTTGCTTGGAGGAGGCAAAAGGCGCAGCCAGGTCGAGCACCTCGTACATCCCCTGGTCGTTGACGAAGTCAACGCCATAGCGCTCACAAAGCACCATGTTGTCCACTTCTGGAACGAACAGAACGGGGCAGAAGTATTGAGCCGATGACCGGTGCAGGTTCCTCATATTCAAAACCAGCTCCATACCTTGAAAGACAGTCTTGGATTTGTCACTTCGTTCGTACGGCGTCAAGGGCATTCCTGCAACGCATCCGGTATCAGACAGTTCGTTCAGCAAACGGTTGCCGAACACCATGCTTCCCGCGCCCCACCGTTGGTCGAGCCCCGGGTTCGTAATGAGTCCGATAGTCAGATCCTCTATGGCTCCACTTCGGTACTGACTCAGAACCGCGCGCAGGCGGAACGCCAGCGTCGCGCTGAGATCGGGCTCCCGGACGACAGCCCCCGTCGACTCAAACCGGGCGAGCACCCCTTCATCCGTCAGGAGATACAATCCAGCGAGACCGGACTGGTGGGACGTATCCCATGCCTCCAGTCGGGAAACGGGTGCCATTTGTTGCGTGAGGTTGCTCATGATCTTCTCATTTCCGCAGGCAGGTGTTTGTCAGGACCAGTGGCCCATACGGGCCCTCAGCCGCACGGCGGCCTCTCCATGGATCTGGCACACGCGGGACTCGCTTACTCCAAGCACTTCTCCTATTTCCTTCAACGTCAAGTCCTGGTCGTAGTACAGCGACAGCACGACCTGCTCACGCTCGGACAGGGAGGAAATCGCGTTGGAGAGGTAGTTCCGACGGCGATCTTTCTCTACGCTTCGGTACGTGGTGTCCGTTTCCGACGCGCTGGGACAATCGAAGTCCTCCAGGCTGTCCAGACTGAAAAAGTTCTGGTTGTTGGCCTCGAGCAGCCACTGGTGATATTCGTCCAGCGACAGGTTCAGGCTGTCGGCGATCTCCTGGGCCGTGGCTGCACATCCCTTGCGGTTCTCAATCAGCTTGGTCGCTTCCGCAAGCTGTCTCACGCGTTTGCTGACCGAGCGCGGGCTCCAGTCGTTTCGGCGCAGCTCGTCCAGCATGGCGCCTCGCACGCGGATAGTGGCGTACGTCTCGAACGCAGCACCCTGGGATGGATCGTACAAGCGCACCGCTTCCATCAGGCCTATCAAACCGGCCTGGACCAGGTCGTCCAGCTGCACACTGGCCGGCAATCGGCTCATCACGTGCCGGGCGATTCTCTTGACCAGGGTCGCGTACTCCGTGACGACTTCCCGCTCGCCGACGAGTTCTTTCCGGACTGTGGCGACCCCGCTCACCCGTCTGACTCCGGCATCCCACCGGACCTCCGCTCATGGTTCTGGTAGATCGCCGCTGTCCGGCTGTCCTGCCGCGGCTCGAAGCCCCGCGCGCCCGCGGGAGGACGAGTTCGCTGTCGGCGATAGTCCCGTGATTCATTCGATTTCAGCATTGGATCACCTCGTTCACAGTCACTCCATAGAGGTGAAGCAACTTCCGTGCCAGGTCTGGAAGCGCTGAAGATTGCTGGATTCCGCCAGCTTCAAACCGGCGCTTCTCGTCAAAGTTTCGACGGAAACCGGACAGGTGGCGGCTTCGCGGGATGGGAGATGTCAAAAGCCCGGCGGACAAACGCGGCTTTACCGGGATCGTGCCGATCCGGCTCGATACACGCTCCCCGGCCGAAGGTAATGCCGCGCCCGGCATGGAAACTCGGATCGAGCACGCGGATCCGACCTTCCGGGTTAGGGGAACTACGACGCGTTGCGGGGGACGACCACCTTGAACCTAGTATCTGCAAGACGAGGCTCGGACGTGGAAGCCCCCCCGCCGTCGGATCAGGAGTCCTCGCTATCTCCGTCGCCTCCACCTGCGCGAAGCTCGTACTTCCGCATCTTCTCCACCAGGGTCGTACGACGCAGCTTGAGCAAGGCGGCGGCCTTGGCCACCACCCCTCCGGCCTCGTCCAGGGAACTTTGAATCAGTGACCGTTCCATGTCCGCCAGGTAGCGCTTGAGATCCAGGCCGTCGGCGTGGAAGCGCGGTGGCTCCGGGACTATGCCCGTGTCATGTCCTGCCGGACCTTCCTCAATCTCGATATGTTCGCGGTACTGCGGCGGCAAGTCGCCGACGTCGACCTCACCGTCGGGATGCAGGATGGACATCCTCTCGATCAGGTTGCTGAGCTCGCGGATGTTGCCAGGCCAGGCATATCCCTCCAATGCACGAATTGCACGCGTGGTGAGGCTCACGCCTGCACTGCCGGTTTGCTTCAGCTTGCGGCGAATCTCCTCGATCAGCAGAGGCAGGTCTTCGATCCTGTCTTTCAGATCGGGAACATGAATCGGGAACACGCTCAATCGGAAATACAGATCTTCCCTGAACCGACCGTCCGCTACGAGCTTGTCGAGGTCCCGATGGGTGGCGGCGATGATGCGTATGTTGACTTGGCGCGCCTTGCCACTGCCCACTCGCTCGAAAGTCCTTTCCTGCAACACCCTCAGCAGCTTGACCTGCATGGGCAGGGGCATATCGCCGATCTCGTCCAGGAACAGGGTGCCGCCGTCCGCCAGCTCGAAACGGCCTTTGCGATCGCCCACAGCTCCGGTGAACGCCCCCTTCTCGTGGCCGAACAACTCGCTTTCCAGCAGATCCGGAGGGATGGCACCGCAGTTCACGGGGACGAAGGGCTTCAAGCGCCTGGGTGACTGGAAGTGGATGTTCCGGGCGACGATTTCCTTGCCGGTGCCGGTCGCCCCGGTCACCAGGACGGTGGAATCACTGGCGGCGACAAGACCGATATCGTTCTTGACGCTCTGAATAGCCGGACTCGCCCCCGAGAGACCCCGAAATAGCCAGTTCGGTTTCTGGCCGGTCTTCCTGCCACCCGGCGGCTCCGCCGGGCGGCGCTCGCCGTTATCGCCGAGGCTGCGGACGATCCTTCGAATACGATCATCGATGGGATTGGTCTCCAGCAGCACAGGGTCATCGCCGGCGCCGGTCTCACCCGCTTCTTCAATGAAGTAGAAGGGTACGTCCGGATAAGATTCAATCAGCTTGTCACGGATGCTCGACTGCTCCCAACCTTTCCACTGGCCCACCACGACGGCCAGGAGGGGGTTGCGTTCCATAAGCGTATAGTTGTCGTTCAACCATTCCATGGACCTCAGCGCCAATACATCGTCGTGCTCTCGGAACGCTTTTGCCAACCGCTCGCGAAGTACACCTGTTCGCTCGGTGTCGTCGTCAACGATCAGTATGCACGCTGGGACGACCAGAATACCCGGGGATTGCACGGCACCTCCACGCTGGTCGCGATGCTCGTTGTTCATTCTAACCCGACCAAGGTGGGACTCCAGCGGAGTCTGCGGCGATGCAGCACCACCGAACCGTGACACTCCGGCGCCGCGTCCCACGCTTCCCTGATGATGCCAACCCCCGGGGGACACGCTCCGCACATCGGCCACAACACGCCGCACATCGACCCGGATTTAAAGTTTCTCCGCCTACTGTCGCTAAATTTCTGTGCGAACGCGGTCCGGTCTTGCCGGTTCCGGGTGAAATCGACTGGGGAGACGAAATCAAGGCGTCTCATTGATACGGTTCCTGAATCTTGTGTCAGCCAACGTGAGCGAAGCTCCTACCAGAAAGGGTCCCCTCTATCCTGCCGACCGGGCAGTTGTGGCGTCGAGCCTGGACCAGATCGCCGATGCAGTAGGCAAAGCTCCTGACGTCGACCTGCGCAAGGTCAAAGCCGCCAGGGACGCCCTGGCCAACGGCACCTATGAGGTCAACCCGGACCGGATCGCGAGAAAGCTGCTCCGCCTCGACACCGCCTTGTCCCATGGCGGCCGATGTCGCTGAGGTCGACCGCGCATTCGTGCTCAACGTCGCACACCTACTCGTTTACAGAGAACTGGTCGCCCTCCTGCTCTGCAGCGTTCTCCGTCAAGCGGATCTTCACCATCAGATTGTTGCGGGAGTCGGCGTTCTTGAGCGCCTCCTCCATGGTGATTTTGTTGCTCATATAAAGGTCGTACAGGGCGCCGTCGAAAGTCTGCATACCCTGGTCCCTGCTTTGCTCCATCACGTCCTTGATCTCGTGGATGTCGCCTTTTTCTATCAAGCTGGAGACGTAGGGTGAATTGAGCAGCACCTCCACCGCCGGCATTCGCTGGTTGTCGGGGCCGATCACCAGTCGTTGGGCAATGATCGCCCGCAAGTTCAGGGACAGGTCCACAAAGAGCTGCTGGTGAGCCGTATCCGGGAAGAAATTCACGATCCGATCGAGGGTCTGATTGGCGTTGTTGGCATGCAGCGTCGACAGGCACAAGTGGCCGGTCTCCGCATACGCGACGGCGTGCTTCATAGTGTCGCGGTCGCGGATCTCTCCGATAAGGATGACGTTCGGCGCCTCCCGCATGGCATTCTTCAAGGCGTTTTCGTACGACATGGTATCGATGCCCACCTCGCGCTGGTTAATCACCGATTTCTTGTGCTTGTGTAAGAACTCGATGGGGTCCTCGATAGTGAGTATGTGGCCAGCGGAGTTGGTGTTGCGATAGTCTATCATCGCCGCCAGGGTTGTCGACTTCCCGGAGCCGGTGGCGCCGACCATGAGGATCAGTCCCCGCTTGACCATGACGAGATCATTAAGAATGGCAGGCAGATTGAGCTCCTCCACGCTGGCGATGTAGCTCTTGATGTAGCGCACCACCATCGACACCTCGCCGCGCTGCCGGAAGACATTGACCCGGAACCGCCCCAGCCCCTCGGCGGAAATCGCGCAGTTCATCTCCATGGTCTCTTCGAACTCCTTCTGCTGATCGTCGTTCATGATCGAGTAGGCCATCTGTTTAACGGTGCCCGGCCTCAGGATCTGCTCCCCGACGCGCATCGTCTTGCCCTCGATCGCGACCATAATGGGTGCGCCGGTGGTGAAGTACACGTCCGACGCCTTCTTGTCGACCATCAGTTTAAGATATGGTGCGATATCCACGAACCCTCCTTTATGTGCTGTCGTCAACCAGTGTTCAAGTGGGACACCAGTGATACCAGCTCCAATTCCTACATTGTAGTGGCATATCCGGGTTGTGTAGAAAAAACCGGGATATTATCGAGCGACGAGTGGACAACAGCGGGCCTACTTCGTCTTCAAATCGAACACGCCATCCCACGCTGGCGGTGGAGGCTCGGTGGTGAAGTGCTGGATTCTCGCCATGTACATCTGATACAACTCGTTGTCGCCGACGCGTTTCAACAGCGCCTCGAACTCGGCGCGAGCTTCCTCCCACTGCCGATCGCGATACAGGGCGAGCCCCCGATTGTACGCTTCGAGTTCGCTGCGAACCTCCTCGGAAAGATCCGACTCCATTCCCAACGGCTCGTAGACGTCCAGCGGCGTATCGCGTCCCTTCACGCGCACTCGATCGAGCAGGCGATAAACGAATTCAGGGGCCGCTCTGACGGTATATTCACTGACGATGACGTCGACGCCGTAGACCCGCGTGAGGCCCTCCAACCGGGACCCCAAGTTCACCGCATCGCCCATGACCGTATAAGCCATGCGGAACTCCGAGCCCATGTCGCCGACGTTCATGGGACCGCTGTTGATTCCAATACCCATCCGGATCTCCGGCCACCCACGCCGGCGAAATTCCTCAGTCACCTCCGCCACCGCCCGCACCATCTTCAACGCCGCCATCACTGCGCCGGAGGCGTGCCGGGCATCGCTCAAAGGTGCTCCCCAGAATGCCATGACCGCATCGCCCATGTACTTGTCGATAGTACCCCGATGATCGTGAATCACCCTGGTAAGCACTGTAAGCAGCTCGTTCATCAGCTCGGACAGTTGCTTGGGGTCCATGTTCTCCGCCAGATTGCTGAAGCCGCGTACGTCCGAGAACAACACGCTCATCTCCCGCCGCTCGCCCTTCATGGAATACTCGTCGGGATCGTCGCTCATCTCTTCAACCAGCTCGGGGGGCACGTATTGTCCGAAACGGCGCGCGAGGGCGCGGCGACTGCGGGACTCAGTGATGAACCCGTAGGCCACGTTGAACAGAAACAGGCTGAAGATCATCAACACTACTGGCGCGACCGTCAGCACCAACGAATAGTCCACCCACAAATACAGATTGATTCCCACCGCCAGGGCGAGCGAGCCGACCGCCAGCACGGAGCCCCATACGGCTCCCAGCATGGGCAGCGCCACAGCCAACACGACGGCCAAAAGGGAAAGGGCCAGCAGCTCTCCGCCCGCGGTATAGGCCGGCCGGTGCAGAAACCGTCCATCGAGTATTCCGGATATCAGGTTGGCGTGGACCTCGACTCCGGCGTAGACCTTCTGCACCGGCGTGCTCCGCAGGTCGTACAAACCAGGGGCGGTGGTTCCGATCAGGACAATGGCGCCCTTGAGCACCCCAGGGTGCTTCACGGACAGGCTCAGCACGTCACTGGCGGACACGTAGGGAAAGCTACCCTGCTCACCCCGGTACGGCACCAGGGCCGCCATCTTGCCGTCCACGGGTATACCGTGGTCGCCGACATACAGCCACTCGTTGTTGTCGCCGATCGCCAACGGCTGACCAAGGTACAGCTCCGCCACGGCCAGTGACAGCGACTCATAGAGATCTCCCCGATACGACTGAAGCATCGGGGCCCGCCTGAAGACTCCGTCCTCGTCGCTCAAGGGATTATCGAAGAATCCCGCGTGGCCGGCAGCTTCCTCGAGCACGGGTAAGTTGGCGCCGTAGCCTGTGGCTTGCGGCGCGGGAACGCGCATGGGCTCGGCAATGACGGACGGCAGGTAGGGCTCGGGCAATTCCCCGACGGTATTGGAGTTGCCGCTGAAATAGTACCCCAGAACGGCCGGGCGGCCGGCGAGGCTTGCCGCGAATTCCTCGTCTGTTCGCGGCATCAGCGACGCGATGCGATCGGCCGTGGTCTCCTGTCCGCTGGCACGAAGTACCTTCTCCAGCTCATCGACGGCGGTGTGATGCTCACCCTCGGCAAACACCATGTCGAAGCCCAGGACTGCGATACCGTAATGTCGGAACAGAAGGTCTACGAGCTTGGCCATGCGGTCCCGGGGCCAGGGCCAGCGGCCCTCGGCCGCCAGGCTCTTCTCATCGACATCAACGATTACTATGCGCGGGTCGACGGTCCTTGGCAAAGTAAGCCGCAACCTGGCGTCGTACGCGAAGTATTCCAGGGTGCGCAGCACACCCCAGTCGAGCATGCCGGCGGCATTCATGATGAACGGCGATGCCAGGGCGAGGCTGATGAGTATCCGTGACCAGTGCCGGCGCAGCCCGTCCATACTATTCTGCGGATGTTGTCAGTCGTTGCCGAGGACGGTGATCAACTGGCGCAGGTCACCGATCTCCGCCTGGGGGTCCGCCGTCAGGCGCTCCCTCTTCTGCCCGAAGCGGTTCACCCAGGCGACCCGCATGCCGAAGGTTGCCGCCCCCACGGCATCCCAGGCATTGGACGACTGGAAGCTGATTTCCCCGGCGCGAACGCCCAGCCGATCCACCGCCAGCCGGTAGACCTTGGGATGAGGCTTGAAGATACCGACCTCCTCGACGGACAGGCACGCATCGAGCAGGTCATTGATTCCCGCGCTGTCAACCGCTGCCTTCAGCATGTCCGGGGAGCCGTTTGAAAGTATCGCGGTCTGATAGCCCGCTTCGCGCAGGGCGCGCAACACTTCCTTGACCTCGGGGTAGGCATCCAGCGCAAGGTAGGCTTTCATCAACGCCTCCCGCAGCGCCGAGTCGTCGACATTGTGGGCGTCCATGGCGTAATCGAGGGCGTCGCCCGTTACACACCAGAAATCCTCGTGCTTCCCCATCAAGCTGCGCAACCACGTATATTCGAGCTGCTTGGTGCGCCACAGAGCGGACACAGCGTCGGCGGCCTCGCCGAGGCGCGACTTGTAGCGACCCACGGCGGAATGCACGTCGAACAAGGTGCCGTAGGCATCGAATACGCAGGCCTTGATATTCTCGAAACGGGTCATAAGGGTACCCTCCTGGTTGCTCAGGCGCCTTGCGGGGGGATGGAATAGGTAGCGGTGACGTGCGCCACCAGATCGTGCTCGCCGTCTATACGCAGCGCGATCTCGCCTACTGCCAAGCGCTGTCCCAGTTTGAGCAGGGTGGCGTCAGCCAGCACGTCCCCCGGCTTTGGTCTCCTGAGAAAATTGATGTTGAGGTTCGTCGTGACCGCCAGCTCCACCATCCCGATACGGGTGAGTACGGCGGCGTACATGGCGTAGTCCGCCATCGCCATCATCACCGGCCCCGACAACGTGCCGCCGGGGCGCAGGAAGTCATCGCGAAAAGGACAGCGCACCCGCGCACTGCCATTACCGAGCGACTCAACTATCAAGCCCAGCTGGCCGACGATCGGAAGCTGTTCCTTCGACAGCGCATCAAGCTGCGCGACAGTGATCTGCGACATAGGGAGGATTCGGGGACTGCTTGCAGTCTACCGGGTTTTGCGTTGATTATACCTGCGGGACCGGGGATCGAGGTTGCATATGACGAAACTTCAGTGGTTTTTCGACTACATTTCGCCGTTTTCCTACCTGCAATGGGCGCATCAGCTGACTCGCCTGGAAGACGTGGATCTCGAGCTCAAACCGGTGCTGTTCGCGGGCCTGTTGAAGCATTGGGGCCACAAGGGACCCGCCGAGATACCAGCGAAGCGCCGCTTCACCTATCGCTACGTGGTCTGGCTGGCGGAAAAACTGGACGTACCGCTGCGGATACCGCGCGCCCATCCGTTCAATCCTCTACCCCTGCTGCGTTTGAGCATCGCGCGCGGCAACGATCCGCGGGTCGTGGACCGTTTGTTCCGCTTCGCATGGCGGGAAGGGCACATTCCCTCCGACCAAGTGGCGTGGCGCGAGCTGATGAACGAGCTTGACGTAACGGAAGACGAGCTCAAGGACCCCTTGGTCAAGAAGGCTTTACTCGATAACGGCGAACAAGCGATAGAAAAGGGCGTGTTCGGCGTTCCCAGTGCCGTCGTGGACGGTGAGTTGTTCTGGGGTGTCGACGGGTTCGAGTTCCTGCTGGACTACCTCGCCGACCCCCGGGTGGTGGCCACGCAGGCAATGCAGTCGGCGGACAACTTGCCGAGCGACGTGTAAGCGCCCGCAGGCGTCGGCTCGACCCGCCCTGCCTCCGCCGACGCGGGAAGACGGAGGTGTCTATGCCGACCAGGAGCCTGGCGCAGGCATTGCTGGCAGTCCCCTCTCCCACTGGGAAGAGTGTCAGGGTGAGGGGGGTAACATCAGAACTGGTCGACATCCAGGCTCAACGTCGACGGCGAGCCGCTCGTGATGATCTTGAGCAAAGCACCGCTGGAGCTGGCAATGTGGGTGGCGAAGTAGTGGGCCGTCTCCAGCTTGGCCTCGAAGAAAGCCATGTCCCCTTCGCCGCTGTCCAGCCGTTTCTGGGCAGCCAGAGCGCTTCTCGCCATCAACCAGGCACCGACAGCCACCGCCCATAGATTCAGGTAATAGGCACTGACCGCGGCCGGCAGGCGCGGATCTTCCGCAGCGGCGTCCAGCACCCAATCCGTGGCGGCTTCCAGGTCATCGAGGCACTCCTTGTAGGCGGCGCCGACGTCACCCAGCGAGCCCACGGCGCCCCCGATCTCCTGCATCATCGCGATGACCGACTTGGCCGACTCACCCCGGTCGCGCACCACCTTGCGGCCCACCAGGTCATTGGCCTGGATGCCTGTAGTGCCTTCGTAGATAGTGGTAATACGCGCATCCCGGTAGTACTGGGCGGCCCCCGTCTCTTCTATGAACCCCATACCGCCGTGGACCTGGACACCCAGGTAGGCGATCTCGTTACCGGTTTCCGTACACCATCCCTTGACCACGGGGGTCAGCATCTCTACAAGTTGGCCCTGCCGCCTGCGCTCGACCTCGTCGGGGTGCGCGATGGATTTGTCGAAGGCACTCGCCCATACGTAGGCCATGCCCCGCATGACCTCGATCTTGGTCTTCATGGTCATCAGCATGCGGCGCACGTCGGGATGATGGACGATGGTCGCCCGCTCGCCGCCTCCGATAGGTCGGCCCTGGACACGTTCCCTGGCATAGGCCAGGGCGTGCTGGTAGGCGCGCTCCCCGATGGCGAGACCCTCCACGCCCACGGAGTGCCGGGCGAGGTTCATCATGGTGAACATGTACTCCAGGCCGCGGTTGGCCTCTCCTACCAGGTAGCCGATCGCCCCCTCCCTGTCGCCGTAGGCAAGCACGCAGGTGGGGCTGGCGTGGATTCCGAGTTTGTGCTCCAGGGACACGGTGCGCACGTCGTTGCGCTCACCCGGGTTTCCGTTTTCGTCGAGAATATACTTGGGCACCAGGAACAACGATATGCCCTTGACGCCCTCGGGCGCGTCCGGCAGACGCGCCAGTACCAGGTGCAGAATGTTGTCGGTCAGGTCGTGGTCTCCGTAGGTAATGAAGATCTTCTGCCCGTGAATCCTGTAGTGGTCGCCATCGGGCTCGGCCCGCGCGCGCACGGCGCTGAGGTCAGAACCAGCCTGCGGCTCGGTGAGATTCATGGTACCGGTCCATTCACCGGAGACCATCTTCGGCAGATAAGTGCTCTTGAGCTCGGCGCTGCCATGGCGCTGCAAAGCCTCGATGGCGCCCTGCGTGAGAAGGGGACACAGACCAAAGGACAGGTTTGCGGCATGCCACATTTCCTGAACGGGAGTAGCTACCAGCCAGGGTAGGTTCTGGCCGCCATAGTCAGGGCTGAAGGCCAGCGAATTCCAGCCGTTCTCCGCAAACTTGCGATAGGCATCCTTCCAGCCGGGAGGCGTCACCACTTTACCGTCCACCAGCTTCGATGGCTCAGTGTCTCCAACCCGGTTGAGCGGCGACAGCACGTCGCGGGCCAGCTTGCCGGCTTCCTCCAGAATCGCGGACACCAAGTCGGGCGTGGCCTCTTCGAAGCCCGGCAGCGACGCCACTCCGACCAGATCCGCCAGCTCCGTCAATACGAACTGCATTTCATCGATGGGCGCGTTGTAGTCGCTCATTTACAGACCTCGTGCTCGTTTTGGGGCCGCCCACCAAAGTCCGGCGCGCGGCGTGTCAGTGTCAAGCCGGACTCAAGAGCCCAGTAATGCGTCCGTCCGAAATCCGATCTCCTCGAGAACCTCCCGCGTGTGTTCTCCCAAGGCTGGCGCGGAAGAGGCGCGGCCTGGCGCGACCGGCGGGTCGAAGCGGATGGGAAACGCGTACTCGCTGCGCTCGCCTTCGCGGACAAACATCCCGCGAGCGACCAGCTGCGGGTCGCGCATCGCTTCCTCCAGCGTCAACACCGGCGACAAGCAGCAGTCGACGTCCTTGAAGCGTTCGGTCCAGTGCTCCAGGGGCCGCGAGCCGAACAACTCGGCAAGCTCGTGCCGGATGCGCCTGCGGGTCTCGGGATCCTCGGGCTGGCCGCGCCATTCCTCACGGCCGATCTCGTCACAGAACGCGCCCCAGAATTTCGCCTCCAGCGCTCCCAGGGCGACGTGCCTGCCATCCAGGGTGGGATACACGTTGTACCAAGGCAGGGCGCCGGTGAGAAAGTCCTCGCCCCGCGGCGCGGTCCCACCGTGGTTATTGAAAGCCATCAGCGGCATGACGTTGTGGGCCAGAGCGCAATCGGCCATGGCCACATCCAGGTATCGGCCGCGGCCCGTCAGCCGAACGTTGAGCAGCGCCGCGAGAATACCCATGGCCGCGCTCAGCGCGCCTCCCAGCACGTCTGCGATCTGGATATTGCACAAGGCCGGTTGTTGCCCCGCCAGGCCGATCTCGTCGAGTATACCGGTGTAGGAGAGGTAGTTGATGTCGTGGCCCGGTTTTAGCCGGTACGGGCCGTCCTGGCCGAAGCCGCTCAGGCTGCAGTAGACGATATCCGGCTTTACCGCTTTGACGCGGGAATAGTCGATGCCCAACGATGTCATGACACCGGGGCGGAAGCCCTCGAGGATGGCGGTCGAGGTTTCCGTCAAGGCCATGAAGGCATCGCGGCCCTCCGCCGTCTTCAAATCCAGGGCTACGGAGCGCTTGTTGCGGTTCACGGTCTCGAAGAAGCCACCCATGGAGCGCGCATAGTCGCCGACCACCGGGTCTTCCACCTTGATCACGTCGGCTCCCATCGCCGCCAGGTGAGCCGTGCACATTGGTCCCGGCAACAGGCGAGACAGGTCCAGTATACGCACGCCTTGAAGCAGGGTTGAGTCGTCGACCACGGTGGTTCGGACCCTCGGTGAGCTGGCTGTCGGTGGACGGGCTCTCGGGGAACTGGCGGGCGCGTCAGTCCGTCTCGAGTTCCGGCCGGTTGGCGAACAACTCCAGCGCCTGGGGATTGGCCAGCGCTTCCTTGTTCTTCACAGGCTCGCCGTGCACGATGCTGCGTACCGCCAACTCCACGATCTTGCCGCTCTTGGTGCGCGGAATGTCATTCACCTGAAGAATCTTGGCAGGGACATGGCGCGGCGTGGTGTTGTCGCGGATCTGTTTCTTTATGCGCTGCGCGAGCTTGTCGTTGAGCTCCAGGCCCTCACGCAGGCGCACGAACAACACCACCCGCACATCGCCCTTCCACTGCTGGCCGATAACGATACTCTCCACGACGTCGTCGATCTGCTCCGCCTGTCGATAGATCTCGGCGGTGCCGATACGCACTCCGCCCGGATTCAATACTGCGTCCGAGCGGCCGTAGATGATGACACCTCCGTGCTCGGTAATCTCGACGTAATCACCGTGACACCAAACGCCCGGGACTTTCTCGAAGTAGGCCTTGCGGTATTTCGAGCCGTCCTCGTCATTCCAGAAGTAGATCGGCATGGATGGAAACGGTTTCACGCAGGCCAGTTCCCCTTTCTTTCCTGGCGGCAGAGGGTGGCCGTTCTCACCCATCGCCTCCACGGCCATGCCAAGGGACTTGCATTGAATCTCGCCGCGCCACACCGGCAGCGCGGGGTTGCCGAGGGCGAAGCAGGCGATGAGATCAGTACCGCCGGAAATCGAGGACAGACACAGGTCGGTCTTGATGTGCTGGTAGACGAAATCGAATCCTTCGGGGACCAGAGGCGAGCCGGTGGACATGATGGTGCGCAGCGAGCCCAGGTCGTGGCTGTCTTTGGGAGACAATCCGGCCTTGGCCACAGCATCGATGAACTTCGCCGAGGTGCCGAAGTAATTGATGCCGGCCTCATCGATCAGGTCGAACATGGCATTGCCGTCCGGGTGAAAGGGTGAGCCGTCGTAGAGCACCAGACAGGCCTCCGACGCCAACCCGGACACCAGCCAGTTCCACATCATCCAACCGCAGGTAGTGAAGTAGAACAGGCGGTCGTCGCGCTTGCTGCCGACATGGAGCCGATGTTCCTTGAGATGCTGAAGCAGCGTACCTCCGGCGCCGTGCACGATGCACTTGGGGACCCCAGTGGTGCCCGACGAGAACATGATATAGAGCGGATGGTTGAACGGCATCTGCGCGAAATCGATCGGGCCGGCCTGGTACGACGACGTGAATTCACCCCAGGTGACACCGTCTTTCAGGCCTTCGAGTTTCGGTTCATCGACCGTGTACGGGAACACGACGACCCGGGACACCGTCGGCAGCCTGTCTCGTATGGCGGCCAGCTTGCCGAGGGAGTCGTAGCGCTTGCCGTTGTAGAGATAGCCGTCGGCGCTGAACAGCACCTTTGGCTCGATCTGTCCAAAACGGTCGAGCACCCCTTGAACACCGAAATCCGGGGAGCAGGAGGACCATACTCCGCCGATGGCGGCGGTCGCCAGCATGGCGATCAAAGCCTCGGGAGTGTTGGGTACGTACCCGGCCACTCGGTCGCCCGGCTGGATGCCGGCCTCACGCAGGGCCTGGGTCAAGCGCGATACCTGCTGGTGAAGCTCGAGGTAGGTCAAGGTCCGCTCGACCTGGTCCTCGCCGCGGAATACCACAGCCGGTGCGTCGTCGTCGCGGCGTAACAGGTTCTCGGCGAAGTTCAACGTCGCCTCCGGGAAAAACCTGGCGCCGGGCATCTTGTCGGCGTCCCGCAGCACTGTATCGCCCTGCCGCGACGCAATGACACGGGTGTAGTCCCAAATGCCTTTCCAGAACGATTCGGGCATCTCGACGGACCACTGGTGAAGGGCCGCGTAGTCGCCAAATGAGCGACCGAACCGCTCCGCCATCGTCTGTGAGAACTCCGTAATGTTGGCCTGGGCTATCCGTTCGGCCGACGGTCGCCACAATGGTGAAGGCATGTCTGGCCCCTCAGTCGATATCGGCGATCTTCACGACGGTGCGGCCGGTGACGGCGCCCTTGACGTAGTCGTCGAAGGCAGCCGGCAGCTCGTCGAAGTCAATGGTGCGCGATACGATGCGATCCAGATGCCGAGGCTTCAGGTCCCCGCCGAGCCGCTCCCAGGTCGTCCGCCTGACCTCCGGGTCGCACATCACGGAATTGATACCGAGCAGCGACACACCACGCAGGATGAACGGCATCACCGTGGTGTGCAGCTCATGGCTGGCGGCAAGGCCCACGGAAGCGATGTTGCCGAAGGGCTTCACGGTGCGGGTCAGCCACGTCAGCACTTCGCCCCCCAGGTTGTCCACGGCTCCTCCCCATTCAGCCCTCTCCATGGGTCGCTTGCCCAGGTCTACCTCGTCGCGTTTGAGCACCCGGGATGCGCCGAGTCCGCGCAGGTATTCTTCTGCGTCGGACTTGCCGGTAACCGCCACCACCTCGTAGCCGGCGCCGGCCAGTATGTCGATAGCGACGCTCCCTACTCCGCCGGTGGCGCCGGTGACCACAATGGGGCCATGGTCCGGGTTCTGGCCGTTCTGCTCCATGCGCACCACCGCCAGTGCCGCGGTGAATCCAGCGGTGCCGAGCGCCATGGCGTCGAACAGGGTCAGGGAACCGGGCAGCTTCACTACGCAGTCGGCCGGTATCCTGACACGCTCGGCGTAGCCGCCATCCCGGGTCTCGGAGAGCTCACAGCCCACCACCAGAACCGGATCACCGGCCTTGAACTCCGGACTGGAGGACGATTCCACTTTGCCGGAGACGTCCACCCCGCCCACCAGTGGAAATTTGCGCAGGATCTTGCCCTTGCCGGTGGCTGCCAGGGCGTCCTTGTAGTTGATGTCGGAATATGCGGAGCGAATGACGACGTCGCCTTCGGTAACGTCATCCAGGGTGATCTGCTCGAATTTCGCCTGTATTCCCCCGTCTTCGTTGTGAATACGGTAGGCTTTGAAGGAGCTCATGACTTGAATTACTCTCGGTTGTGAATGTGCTGTAAGTCGGCATTCCATGCCGACAACCGCGTTGCTGCGGATCTCACCATGTGCCGGGATAAAATCCCGACCTACACGGATGCAGGAAGTGCCGAAGATCGCCAGGAGCGAGATTCGGCCGACCTACACGGATGTAGGAAGTGCCGAAGATCGCCAGGAGCGAGATTCGGCCGACCTACAGGGGTCGGTCGGCATCCCAACGCCGACAATCCCGTTCAAGAATCTGGAGGACAACAGTTTAATGCCTGAAGAGACGATTTTCAGCAAAATCATCCGCGGCGAGGCGCAGGCCGATGTCGTGTACCGCGACGACCGGGTGACCGCATTCCGGGATATAAGCCCCCAGGCCCCCACGCACGTCCTGATCGTGCCCAACAAGCCGCTGCCGACGGTGAATGACGTAACGGAAGGAGATGAGGCGGACCTGGGCCACCTGTTCGTGGTGGCCGCGAAGCTGGCCCAAGAGGAGGGCATCGCGGAGAGCGGCTATCGGTTGATCGTCAACTGCAACCGCGATGGTGGGCAGGTCGTATTCCACCTTCACATGCACCTGCTGGGCGGTCGACCATTGGGGAGAATGGTGGCGAAGCTGTAGGTCGACACGGCATACCGACAAGCGCAGGTGCCGGTACAGGCGCTGTTGTCGGCATGGAATGCCGGGCTATAGGCGGTGACGGACGCCGCGGCGAAGGTGATTGCCGGGTTGGAATCCCGACCCAGTTGTCAGCGCTTGCTGTACTGCGGACGCTTACGGGCCTTGTGCAGGCCGACTTTCTTACGCTCGACTTCGCGGGCGTCGCGGGTGAGGTAGCCCGCCTTGCGAAGGGTCCCGTGCAGGGACTCATCGTAGGAGGTCAGGGCGCGGCTCAGTCCGTGGCGGATGGCGCCGGCCTGACCGCTGTTGCCGCCGCCGGAAACATTGACCACGACGTCGAACTTGTCACGCATATCGATGCGCTCCAGCGGTTGACGCACGATCATTCGGGAAGTCTCCCGCCCGAAATATTTTTCCAACGGATGCTTGTTAACGGTGATCTGACCGCTGCCCCGCTGCAACCGCACGCGGGCGGTAGAAGACTTGCGGCGGCCGACTGCGATGAAGGTGTCGTTGCTCATGAACTAGATATCCAGCGGTTTGGGCTGCTGCGCCTGGTGCCTGTGTTCGGGGCCGGCGTAGACGTGCAGCTTCTTGAACATGGCGCGGCCCAGCGGATTGCGGGGTAGCATACCCTTGACGGCTATCTCGATAATTCGCTCGGGGTACGAGTCGCGCATCTCGGCGAAGGTCCGCGACTTGATGCCGCCGGGGTGACCGGTGTGCCAGTGGTAGATCTTGTCGCTGCTCTTGCGGCCTGTGACGTGAACCTTCTCGGCGTTGACTACCACGATGTGGTCGCCCGTATCGACGTGGGGCGTGTACTCGGGTTTGTGCTTACCGCGCAGGTAACGGGCGATCTCCGCGGCAAGGCGCCCCAGCACCTTGTCGCTGGCATCGATCACGTGCCATTCGCGCCGGACTTCCGCGGGTTTTGCAGAAAACGTCTTCATATAGGTCTTCTTCGGCCAGCTCTGTATCGGGGATCGCAAAAAGGGACGCGGATACTACTAAAACTTGCTCGCGGTGTCGAGGGTTCGCTGCCCTCCGGGGGTCCCGGTGACCGCACCCAGGTGCTTTCCAGCAGGCAAAAAAAAAGGCGTGGCTAGAGGGAAGCCACGCCCAAACCACCAAAGGAGGATGGAGGAGTCTTTCGAAAATCCGGACACCGCGTCCCGGCGATGCCTTAAACCTGTTCTAACCCTCTTGTTGCGATGCAACGTGAGGATATAGTAATTATCTAATATACCTTCGGATTTTGTCAAACATATTTTCGAAAATATCTAAATCCAAATTTTAGACCCTATCCCGTTGATTTCAAGGATTTTTCTCGATGCCCCACTATAGAGCAGCCCGAATCCTCTCAAATCCTTTCGCCACGGAGAACGGCCACGCCCACGAAAGGTTGACGTTTGCGGAAACGGAAACCTGGCGAGTCAGGTGTCCAGGAGCTCAATCCAGTGCTTCACGGGCAGGCCGGTACCCGATTGCAGGTGCGTCTGGCAGCCGATATTGGCCGTGGCGATGAATTGGGGGTCACCGCGTTCCAGGGCGGCCAGCTTGTTGCGCTTAAGCCGGTTCCCGAGGTTCGGTTGCAGAATGGAGTAGGTGCCGGCCGAGCCGCAGCACAGGTGAGCGTCTGGTACCACCGTCAACTCGAAACCCGCGTCTTTCAGGATGCCTTCCACCACGCCACGGATCTTGAGGCCGTGCTGCAACGTGCAGGGCGGGTGAAATGCGACTCGCGGCCGCCAGGACCGCGGGGCCAACTTCGTCAGGTCCTCCTCGGCGACCACCTCGCTGATGTCTCGGGCGAGCCGGCTCACTTGCGCCGCCTTGTCGGCGTACCGCGGGTCGTAACGCAGGACATGTCCATAGTCCTTGACCATCACGCCGCAACCGCTGGCGGTGGTCACGATGGCCTCCGCCCCGGCCTCGATATGCGGCCACCAGGCGTCGATGTTGCGTCGCATGAAATCCAGCGCCTCATCGGTTGCCGACAGGTGATAGCTCACGGCACCGCAACAGCCGCCCCCGGCCGCCACCAGCCGTATGCCCAGCCGGTCCAGGACGCGGGCCGCCGCCGCGTTGGTATTGGGCGCCAGGGTCGGCTGCACGCAGCCCTCCAACGCCAGCATGGTGCGGGAGTGCTCACTCTGCGGCCACGGCCTGGCCGCCGCCCGAGGGGGTATCTGCTGCTTCAAGACTCCGGGCAGGATCGGGCGCACCAGCTGGCCCAGCCGCAGCAAGGCTCCGAAGCGAGCTCGGAACGGGATCAGAAACCGCAGGGCGCGACGCATGAGACGGTCGGGCAACGGCCGACTGGTCTTCTCCTCCACGATCCGGCGGCCGATATCCGCCAGGTGCCCGTATTCCACCCCGGATGGACAAGTCGTCTCGCAACTGCGGCATGTCAGGCAACGATCGAGATGCAGTTGAGTCTTCTCAGTCGGAGTCCGGCCCTCGAGCACCTGCTTGATGAGGTAAATGCGCCCTCGCGGACTGTCCAACTCGTTGCCGAGCAGCTGATAGGTGGGACAGGTGGCGAGGCAAAAGCCGCAATGCACGCACTTGCGCAGGATGGCGTCGGCCTCCCGGCCATCATTGGTGTCACGAGCGAAATCGGCTAGATGGGTCTGCATCAACCTCCCTCACAGGCCGGCATACATCCGTCCGGGGTTGAGAATTCCGGCGGGGTCGAATGCCCGCTTCAAGCTGCGGTGCAGTGCGAGCCTCGCGGAGTCCATCGGGTGAAACACGTCCTTGCCGTCGTGTCCGCGGAACCACACTGCGTGGCCGCCCGCAGCAGCCGCGGCATTCCGCACCACCTGGGCCGGAGCGTCGGTTGCGAGCCAGCGCAAGCCGCCGTTCCATTCGACCAATGTCGCGCCATCCAGATCAAGAGGTCCGGTGGCCGGGGGCACCGATATTCGCCACAGGGAGGACGCATCCCGGAAAAACGGATGCTGATGCTCGCGAATCCGGGTCCACAGATCCGAGTCCGCCGATGATTCTCCGCCCAGCCTTTGCGAGGCGCTACGCACCCCGGCCTCGGTTCCCGAAAGCCTCAGGTAAAGCCTTCGCCCATCGTGACAGGTCGCACTCACCGGCAGCGGCCGGCCGGCCCAGCGATTCATCGCGTCTATGGCGTCGGCCGGAGTGTACTCGAAGACCAGGGTCGCTTCCGCCACGGGTCCGGGCAGAACCTTCACCGACACCTCGGTGATCACGCCAAGGGTGCCGAGCGCCCCCACCATCAGACGGGAAACATCATAGCCCGCAACATTCTTCATCACCCGCCCGCCGAACGCCAGATGCTCGCCGAAGCCGTTGATAATGCGGCACCCGAGAAGCAGGTCGCGAGCGGCGCCCGCATAGGGCCTGCGCGGCCCGGACAAGCCGCTGGCAAGGGCGCCCCCAATGGTCGCCCCATCGCCGAAATGCGGCGGCTCGAAGGGCAGGATTTGCCCGTGCTTGGCAAGACGGTCCTCGATCTCTTTGAGCCGCGTGCCGGCGCGGGCCGTGAATACCAACTCGGAGGGCTCGTAGTCGACGAAGCCGCGATGCGAGCCCGTCTCGACCAGGCTGCCGACGGTGTCACGGCCGTAGAACGACTTGCTGCCGCCGCCCTGAATCCTCAAGGGGGAACGGCTCTCGGCCGCTTTCTTCACCGCTTCGCTCGCTTTCTGAATGAAATCGGGCACGCGGGCCGTCTCAGCGACGAAGGTCCGCCGGGATCATGCACCCTGTCGCGGCGGGCGGGGCTTTCCGGCTCGACATGGACTCAGAACCGCTCCAGTTCCGGGAACTTCAACTCCCCGCGGTGCACGTGCATGCCGCCGAGCTCGGAGCATCGGTGAAGAGTCGGAATCGCCTTGTCCGAATTCAGCAGGCGCAACGGATCGAATGCCTCTTTCACGGCGTGAAACTGCGACAGCTCCATTGAATCGAACTGCACGCACATCTGGTCGATCTTCTCGATTCCCACGCCGTGCTCCCCGGTGATGGTCCCACCCACCTCGACGCACAGCTGCAGTATTTCCGCCCCCAGGGCCTCGGTGCGCTCCAGCTCGCCGGGCTGGTTACCGTCGTACAGAATCAACGGATGAAGATTGCCGTCCCCGGCATGAAAGACGTTCACCACCTGCAGGTCGTACTGGCGGGAAAGCTCCTCCATGCGGCTCAACACTTCACCCAACCGGTGCCGGGGTATGGTGCCGTCCATACAGTAATAGTCCGGCGATATCTTCCCCACCGCCGGAAACGCCGCCTTGCGCCCGGACCAGAACAGCTGCCGCTGGGTTTCATCCCGCGCCACCTGCATACTGGTGTAACCGCTTTCCTCGAGCACCCGCTGCACCCGCCCGATGTCGGCTTCAACCTCCTCCGGCGTTCCATCGAGCTCGCACAGTAGTATCGCCGCCGCATCCGTGTCGTAGCCGGCATGAACAAAATCCTCCGTCGCCCGGATCGCGGCGTTGTCCATCATTTCCAGGCCACCGGGAATAATGCCGGCGGCAATGATATTGCCTACCGCGTATCCCGCCTTTCCGACGTCGTCGAAGGAGGCCATGATCAGCTTCGCGGACTCGGGCTTGGGGATGAGCTTCACCGTGACCTCCACGATGATTCCCAGCAGCCCTTCCGATCCCGTCACCAGGGCGAGCAGATCGTAGCCCGGTGAATCCAATGCGTCCCCGCCGAGAGTGACGAGCTCCCCGTCGATGGTCACCAGCTTCACTTTCGTGATGTTGTGCACCGTGAGACCATACTTGAGGCAGTGCAGACCGCCCGAGTTCTCCGCCACGTTGCCGCCGATCGTGCACGCGATCTGCGAGGACGGGTCGGGTGCATAATACAACCCGAGGTGCGATACAGCCTCTGAGATGGCGAGATTCCGGACCCCCGGCTGTACGGTTGCGGTGCGATTTGCGGAGTCGATCTTCAGGACCTGATTGAACTTCGCAAGGCCGCACAAGACCCCGTCCTCGATGGGCAGGGCGCCGCCGGACAGGCCCGTCCCGGCACCGCGGGCCACCAACGGAACGCCGTAGTCGCGGCAATATCGGGCCACCGCCTGGACCTCGGAGACCCGCTCCGGAAGCACCACCACCAAGGGCAGCCGGCGGTAGGCCGACAGCCCGTCACACTCGAAGGGGCGCAGGGACTCCTCGTCGGCCAGCACGCAATCCCCGGGCAACAGACGGCGAAGATCCGCGGCTACCGAGGCCCGGGAGCGCATGGATTTCGGGGTGGCGACCATGAAATCAGTGTAACCGCGATGCCAAACCGATGCTAATTTTGTATACTGTGGTGGTTTTCGGATTACGAAATCATGCCCAAGAGTGCAATACAAGTCATTGACCGCGCGGCCAGGCTTCTGGACCTGATCGCGGCCAGCGATAAAAGTATCCCACTGAAGGTCCTGGCGATTGACGCCAGTCTCCACCCCTCCAGTGCGTTCCGCATCCTCGCCTCCCTGGCGACCCACGGCTATGTCGAGCGCGATGAGGCCGGTCGCTATCATCTCGGACGCAAGCTGTTGCAGCTCGGCGGGCGGGTGCAGGCCCACGTGAGCCTGAGAGAGGATGCCCGCCCCATCATGGAAGCGCTGCGCGACTCGCTGCACGAAACCATCAACCTCACGGTTCGGGACGGCAACGAGGTCGTCTACATCGAGCGCGCCGTAACGAACAAGCGAATGATGCGGGTGGAGCAGGTCATCGGCAGCCGGGCTCCGCTGCATGTGACGGCGGTCGGCAAGCTGTTCCTGGGAGAGGAAAGCGATCAGGGGTTCGAGTCGTACACCCGAGCGACGGGCCTGAAGGCATTCACTCCACACACGATCACCAAGGCGGAACCGTTGCGCACTGAATGCATCAACGCCGTGAAGGCGCAGTACGCGGTGGATTCCGAGGAGGCGGAGCCAGGCGTGTCCTGCGTGGCGGTGCCGGTTCGCGATCATTCCGGGCACGTGGTGGCGGCCATATCCATCTCGGCGCCCACCAGCCGTCACGAGGAGGGATGGGTGCCGCAGCTCCAGGAGGCCGGATTGAAGCTTTCCGGTCGACTGGGCTACTACGACACACCGGAAAGCTGACCCACCAGCCACAAGGCCAGCACCGCAATAGCCACCGCAGAGAACAACGACACCGGCATGTTGCGGGTGGTACGGTAAATAGCTATCGCGGCCGCCACGGCCAAGACCTTGACCCAAGCCGCCGTGCCGAAGCTCAAGTGCCCCGCGGAGACGAAGATGGCGCGGGAAATGATCCCCGCCGCCACGGCGAACGAAACGTAGGTGAGCGGCCGCACGTACACGCGCCCGAATCGCAGGAGTCTCTTCCACAGAAACGGCGCGGCCCGAAGCAGGTAGGTTCCCAGGCCGGCGCCAAGCACCACCACGGTCCATTGCAGTTCACTCATCGCCGCCGTCCTCGCCGGACTCGGGCCGAGCGTTCTCGTCGGACTTGAAGCTCAACCCAAGCCCAACGGCCAGGGCAACGATGAACAGGCCCCAGCCCGGCAGCAGCACCTCGCCGATTGGCGTGAGCAGGAAACCCAGGACCACCGCCGCGAATTCGTTGGGGGTCTGCTTTTCGCCCGCCAGCATGAGCGCGAAATAGACCGGCAGAAATAGGGTCGCCGCGAACGCCAGCAAGGCCGGCATTCCGGCCCCGAACCACAGACCCACGGCGGTGCCTACCAAAGCCGCGGGCAGCACGGCCAGCACCACCCCCTCGAAGAACTCGAAGGAATCGTTGACCCCTCCGCGCCGCCAGTGGAAGAACGTGGTCAGGTAGGTCGTGGCGCTCACGAACTGGCACCACAGAAGGTGAACGAGCCGCCTTCTGCTGTCGAAGGTAGTAGCCAGCGTCAGGCTCATAACGAAGAACCTCAGATTTACCACCACGGCGATGATGATCATCTGCAGAACGCTGCCACCCTGATGAGCGACGTCCGCCATGGCAAACTGCGCGGGAGCCGAAAAGACCAGCGCGGTCATCGCCAGGGCGGCGAAATCGGGCATGTGCGCCACGCCCGCCGACAAGCCGACGCCGAAGAACATGACACCGAACGTGGGTATCACGTTGGATCCGGCCTTGAATCCCTTCGCGATGTCGCTCACCGACGGGTTGCCCCGCGTCGAGCAACAGGCAACCGGGAAATGGTCAGCCCCCCTGATGAACGGCCGCGGCCACCGCCAGGCCCAGGTCCGCGGTGCTCGCGGTGCCTCCCATATCCGGAGTGTGACAATCGGATTTCTGCAACACTTCCTCGATTGCGGCCTCTATGGCGCGCGCGGCCTCAGGCTGTCCGAGGTGCTCCAGCATCATCGCCCCGGACCAGATCTGTCCGACGGGATTGGCGATGCCGCGGCCGGCGATATCCGGCGCCGAGCCGTGCACCGGCTCGAACATACTCGGGAACTCCCTTTCCGGATTGATGTTGGCGGACGGCGCAATGCCAATGGTCCCGGCCACCGCGGGCCCCAGGTCCGACAGGATGTCGCCGAACAGGTTGCTGCCCACCACCACGTCGAACCAATCGGGATGCAGGACGAAGTTCGCGGTAAGAATATCGATGTGATACCGGTCGGTCTTCACGTCAGGATAGCGGGACGCCATGGTGTCGAACCGTTCGTCCCAGTAGGGCATCGTGAAGACGATGCCGTTTGACTTCGTGGCCGACGTCAGATGCTTCTTCGGTCGACTTCGGGCAAGATCGAAAGCGTAGCGCAGCACGCGGTCCACGCCGGTGCGTGTGAAGATCGTCTCCTGCACTGCCATCTCGATTTCCGTGCCCTCGTAAAGGCGGCCGCCGACTTGAGAGTACTCGCCCTCGTTGTTCTCGCGGACCACCCAGAAATCAATGTCCTCGGCGCCGCGATTTCTGAGCGGTGTCTGGATCCCTTTCATCAGGCGCACCGGGCGCAGGTTGATGTACTGCCGCATCTCGCGGCGAATGGGTATCAGGAGTCCCCAAAGGGACACGTGGTCGGGCACCCCGGGGTAGCCCACGGCCCCGAGGAAGATGGCGTCGAAGGCCTTGAGCTCCTCGATGCCCGCTTCCGGCATCATCGCTCCCGTTTGCCGGTAGCGTTCGCAGGACCAGTCGAACTCCCGCCACTGGAACTCGATGCCGAAACGAGTGCCGAGCGCCTCCAGCACCCTGATGCCTTCCGGCACCACCTCACGGCCGATTCCGTCTCCCGGTATGACTGCTATGCGAAAGGTTGTCATGACAAAACAGTATTTGATCGAGGCACCGCATTATACGCGGCGGGTTTCATCGGCTTGCGCGGGCTTTCCGAAACCAAGCCTACCCCGCGAACCAGTGATAGAGCAAAGGCAGGAGCAGCGCCGTCGCCAGTGCATTGAGCCCCATCGCCAGGGCCGAGAAGGCACCGGACAGCTCGTTCATCTGGAACGCCCTCGCCGTGCCGATGCCATGGGATGTGAGGCCCAATGCGAATCCCCGTGCCCGCGGGTCGCGGATACGGGCGACCTTGAACACACCGCCGGCTATGGTGGCGCCGAGCACCCCGGTCGCGATCACCATCACCGCGGTGAGCGACGGCAGGCCGTGCAGCTTCTCGGAGATTCCCATGGCGACCGGGGCCGTCACCGATTTCGGCGCCAGGGATATCAGGGTCTGCGGCGCGGCGTGCAAAGCCCATGCCACGACGACCGCCGAAATAATGGCGGTAAGGGATCCGATCAGCAGTGATATCACGATTGCAGCGGCCGACTGTTTCACCCTGTCGAACTGGCGGTAGAGCGGCACGGCCAGGGCCACCGTGGCGGGACCCAGCATGAAATGAACGAATTGCGCACCCTGGAAATATGTGTGGTAGTCGGTTCCGGTGATGGTCAACAAGCCCACCAGCATCAGGACCGCCAGCAATACCGGATTGCAGATCGGCCAGTGACCGGATTTCTCGTACAACCAGTCTCCCGCCGCGTAGGCTGCCAGGGTCAGGGTCAGATGCAGCAGGGGGCTGGCGGAAAGATAGACCCAAATGTCCTGCAGGTCCGCGTTCACCGGCTTTGTGCTCTCCCGAGCCATTGCATGATCCAACCGGTGACGGCAAGCGTCACCACGGCGCTCACAACCAACGCCGCGCTCACCGCCAGCCATTCGTGCTCAAGCTTCCCGGCGTGCAGCATGATGCCGACTCCCGCGGGAACGAACAGCAGCGACAGATGCTTGAGGATACCGGTCGCCACGTCCCCGAGCTCATGGGGAACACCACCCCTGGCCATGAGACCGGCGAACAGGATCACCATCCCCACCACCGGACCGGGGACCAACCAGCCGAAACCGACGGTGATCACCTCACCGGCGAGCTGGCACATCAGCAGCAGGGTTAGAAATCGAATCATCGTTGCTCCGGAAGGGATTCTGGCAGGGGGCGGTCTGCGCGCTTGAATCGTTTTCCGCTGCGGGAAAATGAATTGTATATTAGGCAGGGTCCCGATCACTCATTTGCAGCTCTCAGAGTACGAAAACCACGATCGAAATACTATTGTGACACCGCACCAGAGACGAATCAGCGGCATCGACAACGTCGTGCTCGGGCTCGACAAAGCGCTCAGGACCATGTTCGCGACGCCGACGGCCCAGCGCCCGTATCCGGCCGAGCAGGGCGCGGAAACCGGAGAGGAACCCCTGTCCGGCGCCGAAGCACGCCGCAGCGGCGAGATGATGCGCGTCAATCATGCCGGCGAGGTGTGCGCCCAGGCCCTGTATCAAGGCCAGTCACTCGCGGCACATAGTGTCCGCGTGCGCCGGGCCATGCAGCAGGCATCCGAGGAGGAAAACGATCATCTTGCCTGGTGCCAGACCCGGCTAGAAGAGCTCGGGGAGCACAAGAGCCGGCTCACGCCAGTCTGGTTCCTGGGCTCCTTTGCTATGGGCACCCTGGCCGGGATCTTCGGGGATCGATGGAGCCTGGGCTTTCTCGCTGAAACCGAGAAACAGGTTGTCCAGCATCTGGAGGGTCACCTGCGCCGGCTACCCTCCGGTGACGCGCGCAGCCGGCGGATCATAGCGCAGATGACAATCGACGAGGGCCGTCATGCCAGCCATGCCCTCGGTGCCGGCGGCATGGAATTGCCGGGCTGCGTGAAGAAGGCGATGGCGGCAACATCGAAGATCATGACCACCACCACTGCCAAATTTTGAGCCGGCCCGGGGCCGAGCCCCGCTTGCCATAGCGTCAGACGAAGGAGCCGACTCTGAAATCCGCCGGCGATATCGCAGCCGAAGCCGCTCCTGCGATCCAGGGATCAACAACCACTGGCAGGGACCGCGCTCCTACAGATGGCCGCCTACGGATGTGATGACGCGGTCGTACTCGAAGTACACGACGTACTCCGGGTACTGCCACCGGGTGATGGGGGGATCGCCCACGGCGGGCGCGATCTTGTCCGGCTCTCCGAACGAAGCGCGGACCTTGTCCATGGTCATGCTGTTGGTTGGGGCGTTGGCAGGCATCGCCGACACCGTTCCGGCCATGGCCACCGTGGTGGGGGCGGAGCCGCCCCGGGACGACGTGTCTGACATCGCAATCTCGCCGTTGTAGCGCCACTGGGTCGCTGCGGCGGCCAGGGGAAACAGCAGTAAAATGGCGAATATTCTACGCATTTCCCGATTATAGCGGCTCTCCGGCGCCCCGTGCGACGGCATGTCCCGTCCCTGCATCCGGCTGTCGATTCAATCCCGGGCCCGCGTACTTGAGACAATGGGTGTGGATCAACACCAGGGTCAGGAGCGCCAGGGCCCCGGCCTGGTGGCCGGCCCCCAGCGGCACCGGGACCCTGAGCAGCAAGGTGCTGATCCCCAGGCCCACCTGGACCACCAGGGCCAGCAGCATTAGGCCGGCGCTCAGCCGGGCGCTCCCGGCAGCGGCCCGGCGCAGCGAAACAATCCCGTAGGCGGACACCGTGAGCACCACCACTACAGCCAGGCAGCGGTGCAGGAATTGGACCGTGGCGACGTTCTCGAACAGGTTCCGCCAGCCGGGACTCAGCGACCATATTCCCGGGGGCAGCCAGTGCCCGCCCATGGTCGGAAAAGTGTTGAACACGAAACCGGCGTGGGTTCCGGCGACGAAACCACCGCTGGTGATCATAATCAACACGATGGCCACCACTCCCCAACCGTACCAGGACCGGGACGTACCGGCCGTCGAGCGGTGCGTCGTGCCCCGCCACAGGCTCAGGGCCGACCAGAGAATGAAACCGTAGATCAACACCGCCAGTATCAGGTGGGATGCCAGGCGATACTGGCTCACGCTTGGTCGGTCGACCAACCCACTGCGCACCATGAACCAGCCCAGCAGTCCCTGCATACCGCCCAGTACGAACATTGCGGCGAAGCGCGGGATCATCGGCCGTGTGATGTAGCCGAGCAGGACGAAAACCATCAAGGGGACAAGAAATACGAGGCCGATCAGACGCCCCAGCATCCTATGCCCATACTCAACGTAGAAGATTCGCTTGAAGGCCCCCAGGGACATTCCCTGGTTGACCTGCCGGTACTCCGGGAAATGTTTGTACTGGTCGAACGCCGCCTGCCAATCGGCATCCGAGACGGGCGGCACAACGCCCATGATGGGGTCCCAGTCAACCATGGACAGGCCCGAGTGAGTCAGCCGCGTGACGCCGCCCAGCACCACCATGGCGTAGATCAGCGCGCAGCATACGAGCAACCACAGCGCCACTGCTCGGTTGTTCGACCGCGCCATCTACCGTAACTTCTTTGCCGCGGTCAATCGAACCTGCGAAAGATCAGTGTCGAGTTGGTGCCACCGAATCCAAAGCTGTTGCTCATGACGGTCCTGAGATCGGCATCCACCGTTTCCGTGACGATGGGGAATCCCTCGGCGGCGGGATCGAGGGTATCGATGTTCGCCGATGCCGCGATGAATCCATGCTTCATCATCAGCAGGGAATAGATGGCCTCACACACCCCGGCGGCCCCAAGGCCATGGCCGGTGAGGGACTTGGTGGAGCTGACCGGAGGCACGTTGTCGGCGAAGACCTCGTTCAGCGCCTCCAACTCCTTCAGGTCTCCAACCGGCGTGCTGGTGCCGTGGGCGTTGATATAGTCGATGTTCCCTTCAAGTTCCGCCATCGCCTGCCGCATGCAGCGCACGGCGCCCTCGCCGGAAGGCTGCACCATGTCAAATCCGTCCGAGGTGGCGCCGTAGCCTACCAATTCGGCGTATATCTTCGCCCCGCGCCGCTGGGCGTGCTCGAGTTCCTCCACCACCAGCACCCCGCCACCGCCGGAAATCACGAAACCATCCCGGCCAGCGTCGTACGGTCTCGAGGCGCTCTCCGGCCGGTCGTTGTAACCGCTGGACAGGGCTCCCATGGCATCGAACAGAACGCTCATCGTCCAGTGGACTTCGTCGCCGCCTCCGGCGAATACCACGTCCTGCTTGCCGAGCTGTATCAGCTCCGAGGCGTGGCCGATGCAGTGGGCGCTGGTGGCGCAGGCCGAGCTGATGGAGTAGCTCACGCCCTTGATCTTGAATGCCGTCGACAGGCATGCCGGTATGGTGCTGGACATGGTGCGCGTGACCATGTACGGACCCACCCGCCTGACGCCGCGATTGCGCAGGGTATCTGCGGCCTGTACGACGTTCTCCGTCGAGGCTCCGCCCGAGCCGCAGATCAGCCCGATGCGGGGATCGGAGATCTCCGTGTCGGCGAGCCCGGCGTCCGTGATCGCCTGCCGCATCGCAAGGTAAGTGTAGGCGGCGGCGTCACCCATGAACCGTTTCAGCTTGCGGTCGATCAGCGCGCCGAGATCAAGGTCGATGGAACCCTCCACGCGACTGCGCAGCCCCATTTCCTCGTACGCGGGCTGGTAGGCGATGCCGGAGCGGCCCGTCCTGAGGCTGTTCAAGACCTCGCCGGCATCGTCACCGATGCTCGATACGATGCCCAATCCCGTCACCACTACCCGGCGCACGAATTCTCCACCGGGTAGTGCACATATCCGGGCGTCCCCGCCATGGCCGAAGACGACGCCAAGGCTAAGTTTCTAAAACGCGTCATAATATGAAGGCCGCTGATACCAGCTCGTATCGTCATAAATTTCTTCGTCAACTATTCAATTCACGATCGGTAGCGAGCGGCGATTCGGATCGGTTCAGACGCCGGAACCGCCGGCCTGGGCAGTGAACAGCCCCACCCGCAGGTCGCTGGCAACGTATATGGTCTGACCGTCGGCCTCCACGGTGCCGTCCGCTATTCCCATGTACAATTTTCTCATCACCACGCGCTTCAGGTCGATGCGATACCGCACCAGTCGCGCCTCAGGGGTAATCTGGCCGGAGAACTTGACCTCCCCCGCCCCCAGGGCCCGGCCGCGGCCCGGTCCACCACGCCAGCCCAGGTAGAATCCCACCATCTGCCACAGCGCGTCGAGCCCCAGACAGCCGGGCATTACCGGATCTCCCTGGAAATGGCACTGGAAGAACCACAAGTCCGGGTTTACATCCAGTTCCGCGATCACTCCGCCCTTGTCGTGCTTACCCTCGACCCCGTCAATCCAGGTAATCCGGTCGAACATCAGCATAGGAGGAGACGGAAGTTGGGCATTGCCCGGCCCGAACAGTTCCCCCTTGGCGCAGCTCAGCAGCTCCTCGTAATTGTAACTATGTTGTGTCGCCATAAGTGCTTGGCTATGGGCAAATGGTTAGCCTATCGTGAACCCGCAAAAAATCAAGGGACCCGAAGAAGCAGGCAATCGCAGCTTGTGTGCAGTCATGCCTACAACAACCAGTACAGAGCAGCCGGTATTGTAACAACCGCCGCCAGGTTGCTGATCATTACGATCGAGGCGACCTTCTCCGGCTCCTGGCGGTACTGTTCGGCGAACAGGTAGTTCAGTACCGCGGGCGGCAGGGCGCCGAACAGAATCAGCTGCCGCGCCTGGAGGTCCGGCAGTCCCAGCAACGGGGCGACCAGCAGGGCGATTGCAACGCCCGTCACCGGGGAAGCCACCGCGCTGATCAAACCGACGCCCCATTCCCTCCAATCAATATCTATCAGTCTCACACCGAGGGAAAACAGCAGCAGCGGGATGGAGATGTTGCCGACCATCTCCACGGGCAGGGAAAGCGCTTTCGGCAATTCCAGATGCAGGAAACTGAAGGCGAGCCCGGCCAGAGTCGCCAACACGACCGGCGACCCCAGCACGTGCCACGGCCGGATGGCGTGGTCGAGGAAATAGCGGCCGAGCGTAAAATGCAGCATGTTCTCCACGATCAAGAAGATGACGGCGATGGACAGCGCGCTGTCGCCGAAAGCCAGCACGATCAGGGGCAGGCCGAGGTTTCCGGCGTTGGTGAACATCAGCGGCGGCACGAAAGTACGCCATTGCAGTCCCAACAGGCGCGCGATGGGATAGGCAACCACCCCCGAGCCCAGCACCACGGTCGCCGCACCGAGGGCCGCTCTGGAGTATTCAGCGAAAGCGAAGTCCTTGCGGGACAGGGCGTAGAACACCAGGGCGGGAACGAACACATCCATATTGATCTGGTTCACTACGCTCATGTCCGGCCGCCTGTAACGGCCGTAGAGCCAGCCGAGCAGTGCGATCAGGAATACCGGCAGGACGATGGAGAGGATTCTTAGCGCCATTTTTATGGTTCAGGATTGCGGGTCTCGGCGGCAGCTCGCTCCCGGAGCTCTGCCGCACTTCCTACCTCCTTGTAGGTCGAATTTATCCCGAGGGATGTGTGGCCCTACCGCCGCTGTCGGCATGAAGCCGAACTACCGGGATCCCTGCAGGTCCGTTCAAACCCTCACGACTTTCATCGTACTGGTGCCGCCGGCCACCCCGGTTACCTCACCCATGGTCACCGCGACATTGTCGTCCCCGACTACCAGCTCGAGGCGCCTGAGCTCACTGATCATCTTCTGCTCCGAGTCGCCGATACCCAGTTCAGTATTGTCGAAGTACACGGGGTAGACCCCGCGGTAGAGCGTTACGCGCCGAAGGGTAACCGGGCGCCGCGACATGGCGACGATGGGGATGCCCGAGCTGATCCGCGACATCAGCTTGGCGGTCATTCCAGACTCGGTCATCGCCACAATGGCTTTGACGTCGAAGTGATTGGCCACATACATCGACGCCATCGCGATCGCTTCCTCGATGGTTTCGAACTCGGCGTCGAGCCGATGGTTGGAGATCATGGTCACCCGCTGCCGCTCCGCGCCCCGGCAAATACGGTCCATCGCCTCGACGACCTTCGCCGGGTGGCGTCCCACCGCCGTCTCTCCGGACAGCATGACCGCGTCGGTGCCGTCCAGCACCGCATTGGCAACGTCCATGACCTCGGCGCGGGTCGGCTGGGGACTCTCAACCATGGACTGCATCATCTGGGTGGCGGTGATCACCACCCGGTTCTGTCCGCGTGAACTCCGTATGATCTGCTTTTGCATACCGACGAGCTCGGCATCCCCGATTTCCACGCCGAGGTCACCCCGGGCGACCATTACGCCGTCGGAAGCCTGGATTATTTCGTCCACGTTGTCGATCGCTTCCGCTCTTTCAATCTTGGCAATGATATGCCCGTGGCCCCCGGCCTGTTTCACCAGCTCCCGAGCGCGCTCGATCTCGCTCGCGTCGCGCACGAACGAAACCGCAATGAAATCCGCCTCCAGCTCGACGGCGAAACGGATATCGTCGAGGTCTTTCTCGGTCAGCGCCTCCGCCGAGATGCCGCCGCCCTGCCTGTTCAGCCCCTTGTTGTCGGACAACGCGCCGCCGTTGATCACCCGGCACACGATCCTCCCGCCTTCGACCTTTTGCACCTGCATGGTCAGATTGCCGTCGTCCAGCAGCATGATGTCCCCGGCGCCGACGTCCTTGGCCAAGTTTTTGTAGCTGACTCCTACCTGGTGCTGATCCCCGGCGTCCGGCGCCAGGTTGGTGTCGAGTGCAAATTCATCCCCGTCCTTCAGGGTCACCGGCCCATCCCGGAAGCGGTCGATGCGGATCTTCGGTCCCTGCAAATCCGCCAGTACCGCCACCTGACGCTGGTGGCGGTCCGACAGCTCGCGCAGCTTCCTGACCCGGGATGCATGGTCTTCGGGCCGCCCGTGGGAGAAATTGACGCGAGCGACGTCCAGCCCGTTGACAATCACTTGTTCGAGCTCTTCGGGCGGGTCGCAGGCCGGCCCCAGAGTGGCGACGATTTTGGTGCGCCTCAACATTATTGAGTCCTGTTGGAAACAGTGTAGACAGTGCAATCAAGCACTGCGTTCCTCAAGTACTGCCACGGCCGGCAGCGTCTTGCCTTCAAGATATTCCAGGAATGCACCGCCGCCGGTGGATATGTAGGAGATTTCGCCCGCCACGCCGTACTTGTCCACCGCGGCAATGGTATCCCCGCCCCCGACGAGAGAGAACGCCGGGGACGCGGCCACGGCACGGGCGACAGCCTCGGTGCCCTTGCCGAACTGATCGATCTCGAACACACCCACCGGCCCGTTCCAGACGATGGTACCGGCTTGCCGGATCATTGCGGTGTAGCCGTCGGCGGTACTCGGCCCGATATCCAGGATCATGTCTTCTTCCGACACGTCCGAGACGGATTTCAAAACCGCCTCGGCATCCGCGAACGGCCCGCTCCCGACGACGACATCAGTCGGTATCGGGATGACGCCGCCGCGGGCTCGGGCTTGCCCCATCAGGCGCGCGGCTTCATCCACCAGATCGCTTTCGTACAGGGACCGGCCAACCGTGCAGCCGGCCGCGGCGAGAAAGGTATTGGCAATACCGCCGCCCGGAATCAGCTGATCCACGAGCCCGCACAGTCGGTCCAGGAGCGTTAGCTTGGTAGAGACCTTGGCCCCCCCGATGATTGCCACCACTGGCCGGTCCGGAGCTTCGAGCACCCGTCCCAGCGCTTCCAGCTCGTCCACGAGCAATGGGCCGGCGCAGGCCTCGGGCGCGAAGAGGGCGACACCGTGGGTGCTGGCCTGGGCCCGGTGCGCGGCGCCGAAGGCGTCCATGACATAGATGTCGCACAGCGCGGCGTAGCGGCGGGACAGGGATTCGTCATTTGCCTTCTCGCCCCGGTTGAACCGGACGTTCTCGAGCAGGACGATCTGTCCCGGAGACACGGAAACCCCGCCTTCCAGGTAGTCCTTCTCGAAGCGGACTTCGCGCTTAAGCAGCTCCCGCAGTCGTACCGCAACGGGCGTCAGGGACAGTTCCGTCGTTGGCTCGCCTTCAGTCGGCCGCCCCATATGTGACATCACGATCACGGAAGCACCCCGCGACAGAGCCGTCTCCAACGTGGGCAGGACGGCGCGGATCCGCTGCTCGCTGGTGATGACGCCGTCCTCGATGGGTACGTTGAGATCCTCCCGGATCAAGACACGCTTGCCGGCAAGATCCAGGTCCATCATCTTCTTTATGTTCATGGTTCTCGCGGCCGTGCCCGGCGGCCAACGATCAAGCGTTCATCCAGGCCTTGCAGGTATCCAGCATGCGGTTGGAGAAGCCCCACTCGTTGTCGTACCAGGAGCACACCTTGACGGTGGTGCCGTTCACGACCCGGGTCATGTAGGTGTCGTAGATCGCCGAGTGCGGATTGTGGTTGAAATCCACGGACACCAGGGGCTCTTCGTTGTAGGCGAGGATGCCTTTCAAGTCGCCCTCGGAAGCCCTGCGCATGATGTCATGGATCTCCTCGACAGTGGTTTCACGCGCCGCGTGAAACGTCAGATCGACGATGGAGACGTTGATAGTGGGCACGCGCACGGAGAAGCCGTCAAGCTTGCCGTTTAACTCAGGCAACACCAGACCTACCGCCGCCGCGGCGCCGGTCTTGGTGGGAATCATGGACTGGGTCGCCGAGCGGGCGCGCCTCAGGTCCTTGTGGTAGACGTCCGTCAGAACCTGGTCGTTGGTGTAGGCGTGGATGGTGGTCATGATTCCGCCCAGCATGCCGATCTCGTCGTGCAGCGGCTTGACGGTGGGCGCCAGGCAGTTGGTGGTGCAGGACGCGTTCGACACTACCGTGTGCTCGGGCTTGAGCACATGGTGGTTGACACCATAGACCACGGTGGCGTCCACGTCGCCGCCGCCGGGGGCCGAGATCAGCACCTTGCCGGCACCGCCAGCCAGATGGGCGCTGGCCTTCTCCTTGCTGGAGAACAGGCCGGTGCACTCCATTACCACGTCTACGCCCAGATCAGACCACGGGAGCCTGCTCGGGTCGCGCTCGGCCAGGACCCTGACCGTGTCGCCTTCGACACGAAACGAATCGCCCTCCACGGTGACCTCGCGGTTGAAGCGGCCGTGGGCGGTGTCATACTGCAGCAGGTGCGCGTTGGTGTGGACATCTCCCAGGTCATTGACGGCGACGACGTCGAAGTCATCCTGCTGCCCGGATTCGAATATCGCCCGGAACACGTTCCTTCCGATGCGTCCAAAACCATTGATTGCGACTCTGATAGCCATTGAAAACCCCTTTGATTCAATAGACAGATAACGGAAACGAGGCACTTCTGTGATTGGTGGCGCCCGGCCGACTATTGAAGCGGGCGCGGCGGATATCAGCTCATTCGCCCAGCAGTTCCCCGGCGACTTGCGCGACCCGGTCGACGGTGAAACCCAGGTCCTTGAATACCTCCCCGGCCGGCGCGGATTCCCCGAACCGGTCCAGCCCGACGATTCTACCTTCCCGACCCACGTACTTATACCACAGCGGCGTCACTCCGGCTTCGACGGCCATTCGTTTGGCGGCTTCCCGGGGCAACACGCGTTCCCGGTATTGCCGGTTCTGGGCATCGAATACATCACAGCTTGGCATCGACACCACGCGGATGCGGCCCGGGTAACGCTTTGCCGCCTGCACCGCCAAATCCACCTCTGAGCCGGTGGCAATGATAATCAACTCGGGCGATCCTTCGCTGTCCACCAGCACGTACCCACCCCTGGCGATGTCGGCGACCTGGCTGGAAGTGCGCGGCTGGTGGGCCACGGACTGGCGGGTCAGCAGCAGGCTGGTCGGCCTGCCGCGGCGCTCGATCGCCTCCTTCCAGGCCACCGCCGTCTCGACGGCGTCGCAGGGCCGCCACACCGACATTCCGGGGATCAGGCGCAGCGAGCTTGCGTGCTCGACAGGCTGGTGGGTGGGACCGTCCTCGCCCAGGCCGATGGAGTCGTGGGTGTAGACGAATATGCTGCCCACCCCCATCAAAGCGGCCATGCGCACCGCGTTGCGGGCGTAGTCGGAGAACACCAGGAAAGTGCCGCAGTACGGAATGAATCCGCCGTGCAGGGCCAGGCCGTTCACCATCGCCGACATGGCGAATTCCCTGACCCCGTAGTAGACGTAGTTGCCGTTCGCCTCGCCCGCCGTAATCGCCACCGAGCCCGACCAGGTGGTGTTGTTGGACCCCGTCAGGTCCGCCGAGCCGCCAATCAGCTCCGGAAGGGCCGGTGCATAGGCGTTGATGGCGGCCTGGGAAGACTTTCGGGTGGCATCTTTTTTCGCTTCCCGCTCGGCGGCCTCGATGAAGGCGTCGGCGGTTCCGCTCCATCCCAGGGGCAGCTCGCCGGCCAGGCGCCTGCTCAGCTCGGCGGCCCTGTCCGGATCGTCCGCGCGGTAGCGCTCCAGCCGCTCGCGCCAGGCGGACTCCGCCGCCGCGCCCCGCTCGCGGGCGTCCCATGCCGCGTAGATATCCGCGGGAATCTCGAACGGCGGGTACTCCCAGCCGATGGTCTGGCGGACCAGCGCCACCTCGTCCGCGCCAAGAGCAGCGCCGTGGGTCGAGGCGCTCCCCTGCTTGTTGGGCGATCCCCACCCGATGACGGTTTTACAGCAAATGACGGACGGCCGAGCCGCCTCGGCACGCGCCTCGACAATGGCCTTGTTAACCTGCTCCGGGTCGTGACCGTCAACGCCGGCGACCACGTGCCAACCATAGGCCCGAAATCGTGCCGGCGTGTCGTCGGTGAACCAGCCTTTTACGTCACCGTCGATGGAGATGCCGTTGTCGTCCCAGAATACGATCAGCTTCCCCAGCCCGAGCGTCGCCGCCAGTGAGCAGGCTTCGTGAGAGATGCCCTCCATCAGGCATCCGTCGCCCGCGAACACGTAAGTGTAGTGGTCGATGATCGAAACATCAGGCTTGTTGAACCGGGCCGCCAGGACCTTCTCCGCCAGCGCCATGCCGACGGAATTCGCCAGCCCCTGGCCCAGGGGACCGGTGGTGGTCTCAATACCCGGTGTGTCGCCATATTCCGGGTGACCCGGCGTCATGGAATGCAACTGCCGGAACTGCTCGATCTGCGACATGGGCAGGTCGTATCCGCTCAGATGCAACAGGGAATAATGCAGCATCGAGCCGTGGCCGTTGGATAGAACGAAGCGGTCCCGGTTCGGCCACCCGGGATTGGCCGGGTTGTGCGCGAGGAAATCATTCCAAAGGACCTCGGCGATGTCCGCCATTCCCATGGGCATCCCCGGATGACCCGAATTGGCTTTTTGCACGGCGTCCATGCTCAAGGCGCGGATCGCGTTCGCCAGTCTTCTTCTGTCTCTCGAGAGCTCTGCCTTGGCAGACATGCGTTCTAGTCTCCCCACAAATGTTGACAATCATGGCAGGCCGAGGCTATCGGACCTCCGCCGCTGTGTGCCGCGCGCCTCAACCGTTGGCGATATGTCGAGAAAGGACGGCCCCGCTCATGCTCAACGTACCCGTCGGCCCGTGTCCGGACCCCGCTACGTCGCCGTATTTCTGTGCACCAGCAGAGTGTACAGATCGGCGCGATCGGTGATCCAGGACCACCATTCCTCCAGCATCGCCGGGTGGCTGGCGGCAACCACGGACACCTTGCGGTGCAGGAACAGATTTCCTGCCGGCAACTCCACACCTTCCATGGTCACCGCACTGCCGCCGGCTTCCTTCAGTATCAGACTGCCCGCAGCGTAGTCCCAAAGGTGCTGCCCGCCGTGTAGATACAGCTGAAAGCGGTCGGCTGCCAGCCAGCACCATTCCAGGACGCAGGCACCGAAGTTTCGCTGCGACTTGAATGGCGGCTGGGCAACGAGATGTTCAGACACTGTGCGTGGCAGTCGCTTGAAATCCACGCACGCGACACAGTGCTCGGCGGAGCGCCGCGACGCGCCGCCCAGGCGATGCCCGTTCATCCATGCACCACCACCGGCGACGGCCGTGAAGCATTCATCCCGAACGGGGTCGAACACGATCCCCTGCACCGGTACCCGGTTCTCGAGCAAGGCGAGCGAGACTCCGTAGAACGGCAGTCCCGAGGTGAAATTCGTGGTGCCATCAAGAGGATCCAGGCACCAGACGCGTCGGTTTCCAGCCCGGAGCACCCGCGCCCGTTCGTCTTCCGGCGTCTCCTCCCCTACGAAAGGAATGTCGGGATGGATCTCCCGAAGGGCCTCCTCGATGCGTTTCTGCAGCGCCAAGTCGATGTCTGTCACGTAGCTGCCGTCACGCTTGGCGGAGATCGTTTCGTGCACACGCGAGCCCGGCAACAACTCCAGGCCGATATCGCGTATCAGCGTCGACAGCGTATCCAGCGATGGATCGCCGGCATCATTCATTACATTGCATCTCTGACAACTCGAGGTACAGCCGTCGCCGACATCGGCCCGGCTTCACCGGTCCGGGTAGAAGGCGGCTTTCAAGGCATCGAAGTCGGGAATCACCAGGGTTCTGTCGTCGACCGCCACGGCGCCCGCCACAAACCTGTTCGAGACTTCCGGGGGGATGGAAACGGCGCGGGCCGAGTCCGGAATCTCCAGACTCCGGGGCTCCCCGCTCAGACCCAACGCGAAATAGTCGAAGGGTTCCCGCCCGGGAAGGGGGTAAAACACGCACACCCGGTTGAACTGCGCCATCTCCCGATCGGCCGCAAGCCGCTCGAATGATACCAACGTTACGGGATTATTTCTCCAGCGGAAGTATCCCAACACCCACGATTCGACGGCGGGCAGGGGCTTGACGTCGGAGGGGTTCGAGACGATTTCCGCGACCGCTGGGGACGGCACCACCAGGGTGGCGATTCCGGTCGGCACCATAACGGCGGGGATACCGGGCATGAGGCTACAAGCCCACTGCCGCGGCGGCGCGCCGCAGGCAGCGCTGCAAGCGCGGCAAGTCGAGCACCAGGTATTCGGGTTCCATCTGGGGGCAAAGGCCCGTTATCACCGCGCCTCCGGGCAGCGTGGAGCCGAGGGGATTGAACGCTTGAATCGCCGGTTTCTCGTGCTCGGGAATCAGGTACACGTGCTCGGCCGCGAGCGCCATGCGCCGGGAGTCTTCGGACAACAGGATGGCGTATTCCCATTCAGCCACCGGTGTTCCCAGAAGCAGGCCCAGCCTCAGTACGGGAACCCGGCCGTCGGCGGCCGGCAGCCAGGCCGTGTGCAGCGCCAGACCGTCGCCGACCGGCTCGAACGCGCCGCGGTTGCGGCGTTCGATGGTCACAGTCTGGTCAGCGGCCAAGAGGAAAGCGAAACCGCCTTCGCGGATCCGCAAAAAAGCCCGTTGGTCAAGCATCCGACGGATACCGGATCAATGGACTGTCGACTGAGGGGCCCTTTTCAACAGGGCATTCACCTGTTCCAACAGCTCCCGCTCTTGATAGGGTTTGGTGAGATAAGCATTAGCCCCCAATTCCATGGCCCTTTCCCGATGCTTCGACCCGGCCCGGGAGGTGATCACGATGATGGGGATATCCCGATAGTTGGGGTCCTCGCGGATCCGGGTGGTGAGCTCGTAGCCGTCCATTCTCGGCATTTCGATGTCTATCAGCATCAAGTCCGGCTTGCCCTGGACCAGTTGATCCAGAGCATCGATACCATCCCGCGCCATGATGACCTCCATCCCGTGGCGCCCGAGGTTGCGCCCGGTCACCTTGCGTACGGTGAGGGAGTCGTCCACCACCATCACCTTCGGCAGGGCGTCGACCTTGCTGGGGGCGACCTCCTGCCTGATTGCCGGTACCCGCTCCTGCGCCAGCCACAAAGCCGCCAGATCCAAAATCAGGACCACCGAGCCGTCGCCGGTTATGGTGGCGCCGTTGATGCTGGATATCCGTCCGAGATGGTCGCCCAGCTGCTTGACGACGATCTCGTCGGTCTCGATCAGGTCATCCACGCGCACCGCCACGTCGCGAGCGCCCATCCGCACCAGCAGCACCGGAATGCGTTTACCCGGAACGGCGGGCTCCAACCCCAGGGTGGCGGTGAGATCCATGAGGGTGTAAACGCGATCATCGTGCCGGAACAACGGATCGCCGTCCTTGGACACCTCGACCAGATTCTCCGGCTCGGTCTTCATCACGGTTTCGATAACCCCCAGCGGAATCGCGAACCGCTGGTCGCCGCAGCGCACGAACATCGCCCGAGTGATGGACAGCGACAGCGGCAGCCGCAGCTCGAAACTGACGCCCGCCCCGGGCCGATTCTCCAAACTCAGGCTTCCGCCCAGCCTGCGTACAGCATCGTTGACTACGTCCAGGCCAACCCCGCGGCCGGACAGCTGGGTCACCGAGCGGGCGGTGGAAAAGCCCGACAAAACGATCAACTGGATGATCTCATCATCGCTCAGGTCCGAGTCCGCGGCCAGCAGCCCGGCCTCGACGGCCCGGGTCTTGATGCGGTCCACATCCAGGCCGGCACCGTCGTCCGAGAACTTGAGGACAACTTCGTTGCCTTCCTGCCGGCAATCAATTCGGACACTGCCGCGCGCCGGCTTGCCGGCTGCGCTCCGCACGTCGGCGGACTCGATGCCATGGTCCAGTGAGTTGCGGATCATGTGATCGAGGGCCTCGCTGAGTTGATCGAGTATGTTCCTGTCCACCTCGATGTCTGCTCCGCTGACCTGGAAATCCACCTGCTTGCCAAGTTCCCGGGCAGTCTGCCTGGTTTGATGTCTCAGGCGCGGTACCAACGTATTGAAAGGCACCATACGGGCGCTCATGAGTCCATCCTGGAGCTCGCTGTTGAGCATGGCCTGCTGCGACAGCGCGCCTTCGGTCTGGGTCGCGAATCGGTTCAATCCGGCCTGGATCGTCACCAGGTCGTCCAGGCTCTCGGACAGGCTCCGGGACAACTGCTGGAGGCGGCTGTAGCGATCCATCTCCAGCGGGTCGAAATCGTGGCCCGCTTCGGAAACCTGCTCTTCGGCTACCCGGGACCGGATCTGCGTGTCGGCCTGAATGTCCAGCTCGCGCACCTGGTCGGAGAAACGCGCCACATTGGCGCGCAGCTCGTTGAGGTTGCCTTTCAGACCGCTCAACTGTTCCTCGATCTGGGATCTGGAAATACTGACCTCGCCCGCGTAATTCACCAGCTTGTCGAGGACATTGGAATGTATGCGCACAGTGGCGCGAGGAGTCGCGGGGCGGGGCGGCTGCCCGGCCTGATCGCTCTCGCGGGCGGGTGCTTCCTCGGCGATGGTCTCGGGCTGACCGGTATCGGGCCCCTCAGCGGCCGCCTTCCGCCCGGGCGTCGACTCCATGCCTTCCTCGGGAATTAAGGACACTGCCGGGCGCGCGGCCTCGGGATTCGGTGCCGGCTGCACCCGGGGCGCACCTGAGCCGGCGCGAAGACGTTCGATCAGCCGCGGCTCGGCCTTCGGCGCGTCTCCGCCTTCCAGAGCCTGGACCATATTGGCCAGCGTATCGTGCACTTCCTCCAGCAGGTCCAGCAACTCGCCGTGGGACTCCGTGCCCTCGTCGGACGCGCTCTCCAGCATGGTCTCCGCGTCGTGGCTCAGATCCCCGATGTTCTCCACACCGGCGGCTCTGGCACTCCCCTTGAGCGTGTGCAGCTCGCGCTTCAGCGTGTTGGCCAGGTGAGAGCCGACGCCCGCTTCCCGTCCGCGCTGCAGCGTCGACTCGAATCTGGAAAGGATGTCGGCGGCTTCCTCCATGAACACATCCTTCAAACCGGCGTCCGCATCAGCATCGGCATTCTCGGACGCGGACTCCCTCTCCTCCATACCGGTACCGGCTTCGACGGTCTGTTTCCGCAGCCCGGCATCCGCAGTGGCCGGTCCCGACGCGTCCTCCGGCTTCGCTTCGTCCAGGCGGTCGAAAACGCTCGCGCCGGCGGATTCATCAACTGCCGGCCCGGATTCCTGCTGGTTCCTCTGCGAAGCGCCGGGTCCCGGTGACGAACTCGGAGACCAGCTCCAGACCGCTCGAACGCTTCTTTTCCACGACATCATCGGCGGACTTCGCTTCGTTCCAGGTTTCCTCGATGCGTCCGGCAAGCTCCGTCAGTTCGTGGCGGACCACGTCGGGGAATCGCTTGTCGCGATTGAGATGATCCAGCACCTTAGCCGTGGCGATGAGCAGCGAATCGAGGGATTCCATGTCCTCTTTATACAGTCCCTCACCACGGGCTTTCCTGGCGTGGAGTGCACGGTCGAGCGCAGTATAGGCCTCCGACATCTCCACCAGATGCAGGGAGCGCGCGTTGCCCTGGAGGGTGTGCACCGCTCTGAGGAACTCGTCGCCGATGCCGGCGTCTCCACGCCTGTTGCACTCGTCGATTGCGGTGCGAATGGCGGCGATGTGCGACAGTGCCTCCTTGGAAAAGATCTTGATGACCTCGTCGTCGAAGGGCGATTCGCTGTCGCGCTCTTCGCGGGCGCCGGCGAGATCGTGACCTTCCTCGCCGAGATCCTCGATACTCAGCGGGGCGGGCGTGCCACGATCTGCTTCCGGGTGCGTGAAACTCACGGACTTCGACGCACCGGCCTCGGATGGAGAGGCAATTTCAGAAGCCGGAGAAATTTCCTGCTGCGCCGCCCCCCCCCCGCCGCTCGGCTGGAGTGCCGAAGCTCGCTCCCGCCAAGCACGGAGGTCGGTGCTGCTGTCCAACCCCGATTCGAGCAGCTTGCTCAACTCAGTACGCGCCCGGGAGGCGAAGTCGACCACCGATTCCGACACGGGGACGTCGCCCTCCAGGCAACGGTTCAGCACATCCTCGACGATCCAGGCCAGCTCCGCAATGCCCCGGGCCTTGGCCATGCGCCCGCTGCCCTTGATGGTATGGAAGCTGCGTCGCACGTCACCGAGGGCGGCTTCACTGCCGTGATCGGCCGCCAGGACCCGGAGATTCTCTTCGATCGTCTGCAGGCATTCTCGCGCTTCCTCGGCAAAGACCTCGCGCACGATCTCGTCCTCCTCGCCATCCGAATCGGCGTCGCCCGAGTCGGACCCGGCCACGGATTCAGGAGTTGCCTGCGCGTCGGGCAGCAGCTTCAGGGATTCGGCCAGCCCGCTCAAGGTGTCAAGCGAACGGCTGAGAGTCTTCTCGACCTCTTCTGACAGGAAGCTCGGATCATCGGTTACGATGTCCAGCAGGTTGATCATTTCCTGGGCGATGCGCTGCAGGCTGAGCTGTTCCTGTTGGTGGGCCGCGGCGCCGATATCCCTCAGACTCTGGCGCAGCGTCCGGTAGGTTTCGTAGTCGCTATTGTTTTCGGTCCATACGGCGAATGAATCCCGTATCTTCCTCAGCGTGGAAACCGGATCCACCTGAGCCAGACTGTCCCCCGACCCCGCGCTCTCGAGCTCCGTCATGGCGCGGCCGAGCAGCGCGTCGATATTGGGCACGTTGCGCTCCATACCCTCGACGTATGCCTCGGTGGTACCGATACTCACCGCCAGCGCGTCCAGCAGCGCATCGGACGGAAACGCATCGCCGGTCATCAGGGATCGTATCTGCGCTATCGCCAGCTCCAGCAGATCGCAGAGCTTATGCCGGCCCAGCATCCTCACCGCGCCGTGCACCTGCCCCAGGGATTCCACCACGGCCGCCAGGCTGTCGTTGTCGGAGGTGTCCTTGGAGTACTGCTCGAGATTCTGTTCCGCCTCCTTGAGGCTGTCGGCGATCTGCCCCGCCACCGCCGTCACCAGCCTGCGAAGCTCGTCGGCCTCCAGAGCATCAGCGTCTATCTCATGGGACTCGATCGCCAAGCTCGGCAGATCGGCCGGTACAGCGCGAGCCGACAGCTGGTCCAACACTGATGCTGCTTCGGTTCGCCAGGCGCCCGTGATTCTCTCCGGGTCCGTGAGCGATTGCTCAATGAACAACAAGGCCCGCGCCGCGGTCAGCAGGGCTTCTTCCGAATGATCGGGCTGATCACCGTCGAATAGGGCCTGACGAACACCGGCAGACACCTCGGCCAGTTCGTTGACGCCGTTCTCACGCGCAGCGTCAGCAACTTCATTCAGGCGCCGCTCGCAAGCCTCGAAGTCGTCATCGGCAATCTTGGTCCGCGAGTAGTTCTCCAGCGCGCTTTGAACGAGCGCGAGGGGTTCCGCCACCTGCTCCCGGATCGTGGCCAGGGCGGACGCTTCCGGCGGTGGAGCTTCGCCTGATTCCGCCCCGAGAAGAGCATCCAGGTCGAACAAGTGGACTACCGCACGCGTAGCTTCGGTGCTCACGCCGCTGCGGCCGATGTGGTACAACATGAAGCGGACGGGTTTCTCGGCCCCCTCCCTGGCGATCGCCGCCTCGCTGTTCTCAGAAAGCTTGCGCATCAGCTGGTCCAGCTGCGCCAGTGCATGCTTCCTGGGGTCGTCACGGCTGAGCTCGACATCCTTCAAGATATCCAGGTAAGCCCGGGCCACCCACCAGATCTGCATCGATACCTGGAACCGGGACAGCTCGTACAACTCGGTCACGACATTGACGAGCTCCTGCCAGGCCCCTTCGTCTTTCTGGTCGCGCAGCCATTTCAGCAGACTCCCCTGGAACCGGCGGCGCAGGTCGCGTGCACGCTCCTCGTATTGCCCCGTGTCGACCTCGGTCGCCGCTCTGTCGCGGGATGGGTACACCTCCAGGTCCGGTTGGAACAGCGAGTACGGATCCAGCGCCTCTGCCTGCCGGGCGCGCCGCAGCTCATTGATAACGTCGACGTTGTCTATGGGCCGATCGGGCAGACCGTTCGCGAGTCGCTCCATGTAATTCGACAGGTGGTTCAGACCCTCTCCCAGCAACTCGTTGGCAACCGGGCTGCCGTTCCCCTTGATCTTTCCTGAAACCACAGCGGACGCCAGGGACTCAGTCTCCTGGGCAAGCTGGGCGGCGCCGTCCAGCTCCACCATCTGCAGCGTGCCCGCGACTTGGTGGACGCTGTTCGCGAACAGGCGCAGTGGGGTCAGATCATCGTGCCCGTCAACATAGCGCTGCAGCGCTTCTCTGGCCTGGCCCAGCGTCTGGTCGATCTCATTCTTGACCCAGCCAAGGGTGCTTGTATCAACGCGATTGGGAGTACGCATGGGTACTGGTCAGCCTGAGTTTGGTGCCATCGGGCCGGATAACGGACTCGAACATATGCCGCTCATTACTGAACGCCCGGGCTCGAGCCCGGGCGCGTTGTGGAGTATATCGCGCGATCGTCCGCAATTCCGATCTCGATTGAGCCCCCGGTCCGGGCAGAAATGACGCAGGATCATCGCCGCGGGTTCAGGCCGGAAGCTTGAACCCGGACACGGACTCCTGAAGCTCGCGGGCCAGTTCCGACAACTTGCCGATGGACTGCGCCGTGGTCTGAGCGCCTTGCGACGTCTGGTTGGTCACGTCCCGGATTGAAGTCATGCGGCTCGATACCGTGGTCGCCTCTTCCGACTGGCGCTGGGCCGTTTCAGCCATGCCGCTGATGAGGCGAGACAATTCCTCCGACACCGACTCGATCTCGCCCAACGCCTGGCCGGCGCTGTCCGCCAGGCGGGTGCCGTCCACCACGCCCTGGGTGGCGTGCTCCATGGAGGTCACGGCCTCGTTGGTATCGGCCTGAATGTTCCCCACCAGCGTCGAGATCTGCTTGGTGGCTTCTGCGGACCGTTCGGCCAGCCGCTGGACTTCGTCCGCCACCACGGCGAATCCACGACCCGCCTCACCCGCCATGGCGGCCTGGATCGACGCATTCAGGGAAAGAATGTTTGTCTGTTCGGCGATTTCATCGATGAGGCTGACGATCTCGCCGATCTGCTGGGAGCTTTCACCGAGCCGCTTGATGCGTTTCGAGGTCTCCTGTATCTGCTCGCGCATGTCGTCCATACCGCGGATGGTGTCGCGCACCGCCTGGGCGCCGCGCTTGGCGACGTCCACCGAGCTCTGAGCCACCTCGGCGGAGCGCCGGGCGTCGCCCGACATCTCCTGCATGGAATTGGACATTACCTGGACCTGGGCCGTGGTCTTGGTGATCTCGTCCGCCTGGGCGGCGCTGGCCCGTGACAGCTCCCTGGCAATACCGGCGGTGGATTCCGATTCACTGGTCACCTGGGCGGTGGCGGTGTTGATCCGCGCCACCAGATCGCGCATTTCCTGCACCGCGAAGTTAATGGAATCCGCGATCGCTCCCGTGATCTGGTCGGTCACCTCCGCCTCGATGGTGAGGTCACCGTCAGCCAAACTGCCCATCTCGTCGAGCAGTTTCAAGATAGCGTCCTGGGTCTCGCGGTTTTGTTCGGCACTGACTTCCGCCTGTTGCCGAGCCTCGACAACAAGGAACCGGCCGAGCCAGAACAGGGACAGTACCGCCAGGGCTCCGAACACCCACGGCAGATAGCGCGCAATACCGCCGGCCTGAGTGAATCCACTGATGAACGTCTGTACTGAATCGAGCAGTGCGTTACTGTCGTTCAACACCGACTGCGACGCCCGCTGCGCCAGAAAAAACTCGCCCACTGCGTCCAGGATCGCGTTGACGTTGTTCTGGAACTCGGCAAACGTCTGCTCCAGCGCATCCAGCTTCGCATGTACGGCGGGGCCGGTAGCGGCGCGGAGCTTTGGCAAGGTCTCGGCGAAGGTGTTGGTGTCCTTGCCGAACTGTGTTGCCGCCATGGACGCTCCATCACCGCCTTTGGAGAATACGTTGATGTTGGAGGTGATGCGCTGGCTGAGGGTTCGCTCCAGTCCTGCCATATTGACCAGGTGCGGATCGCCGCTCTCGCGCACTATTGCCTCGACCACCTCGTCGGCCCGCGCCAGCAGTGCCGGGGCGAGTTGGTTGATCCGTTCGATCGACTTATTAGTGGTCTGCAGCAAGGGCTGCTGGTTCAAAATGGCGTCGACGTTTTGCTGGGTTTTCTGCCACAGCGTCTGCACCTTCTGGAACGCATCCCTGTTGGTCGCCGGGGTCGCCGGCATGTGCATCGACGGATCGCCCTTGTCCAGCGCCGTTACCGCGTCGGCGAACTGCTGCCTGGACTTGCGCAGACTGTCGAAAGACCCGCTTTCGCCCAAAGCGGCCTGGCGGGCGTCTTTGGCAATGCTCTGGGACAGCATCAACAGGCTCGACGCGCGCTGCACGAATTCCGCCTGGCCGCTTGTGCGCCGGGTCTCAAGGGTCTGGAACACCACCAAGCCGATAATCGAAGCGATTACCACCGTAATGATCACCGGCAGTCCGACAATCGACCGGCCCCCGGTTTGCCGCGGGGGCTCCGTGACAGCACCGGCGTCGTCGCCCTGGAACAGCATATCGATGGGATCCGCCCCGCCCGCAGCCGGCGCCCGCGATGCGTTCAACGTTTCATTTAAAGATTCTTGTACCGTCGCCATCCTGCTTCACCTCACAAACCGGTTCATACCTAAATGTTTAATTGCTCACTTCGACATTTCGAAACCTGTCGGACCATTTCAGTTTGTCGATATCGAGCACACCCCACAATTCATCGTCCTGCAGGTAAGCGTGACGCACAAACGACTGAACGGAACGGGCCATCACTCCAGCGTCCTGGTATTCGTTGTCGTGGTCGAAGCGTCTCAGACCATAGACCGTATTGACCAGCAACGCGCAGCCCAACTCGTGATCGTTGATCACCAGCAGCTTGCCCTCGGTTTCCAGGTTGACGCGGGATAAGCCCAGGAACTCCGCCATGTCCAGCACTGAATACAAGCTGCCGCGCACGTTGGTGATGCCCCGGATCCAGGGCTGAGTGCGCGGAACGGGTGTAACGGCGCCGCAGTCCACGATGTCGGTAAACGCGGTGAGCTCGGCCACCAGCCTTACGCTCCCGACGCCGAAAGCCAAGCCGTGCCAGCGCTCCTCGGCTTGCGAAAGCTCCGGAAGGGTGTAGCCCGCTGCCGCAGCCTGCTGCTGCATTCGTTGCAGCAATTCGAAGGGTTGTTGATCCGAGCTCACCTGTGTTGCCTGCGTTGGTTCATCCGCCCGGGATTACAGGTTTCTGATCATGCCGATCAGGGTCGTCTCGTCGACGGGCTTGGTCAAGAATTCCCGGGCGCCCTGGCGCATAGCCCAGATCTTGTCCGTTTCCTGGTCTTTGGACGTAACCACTATGACCGGGATGTCCCGGGTCGCGGGATTCTTCGTCAGCGAACGGGTCGCCTGGAAGCCGTTCATTCCGGGCATGACCACGTCCATGAGGATGAGATCGGGATGCTCGGAGTTGGCTTTCTGAAGGGCTTCCTCGCCGCTGGTTGCCTGCAAAGGCGTGTATCCGTTGTTGGAAAGATATCCGCTTAACAAATGAAGGTCAGTGGGCGAATCGTCGACCACCAGAACTGTGCTTACTTCCATACCCCACCTGCTGTGTTATACCTGAGATTCAGCTGTTTTGACATGTTCATGGATCGCCCCAAGCAATTCTTCTTTAGAAAAAGGCTTATTGATATGCTGGTCCGAACCTGCAATGCGCCCCCGGGCCCGATCGAACAGGCCATCCTTGCTCGAAAGCATCACAACGGGCGTGCTCTTGAAATGGCGATTGTTCTTTATGAGAGAACATGTCTGATAACCGTCCAGACGCGGCATCATGATGTCCACGAAAATGATGTCCGGGCGGTTGTCGGTGATCATCGACATCGCTTCAAATCCGTCGGCCGCGGTAAGCACTTCGAAACCTTCCTTTGACAAAAGGGCTTCCGTGGACTTTCTGATGGTGTTGCTGTCGTCGATGACCATCACTTTCACTGCGCTCATCTGTCGCACCCGCTCAATCGCCGCCCCCGAGCTTGCATCGCTGGTTTTCAACCCGATATTAGCTAGAATAGAACATTTTAGAGGCCATATTCAGTCGCCGGCCCGGCCAGTATCGTGGGCCGTAGCCCCAGCGGGCTTTGACGTTCCCCTCCGCGTCCTGCTATATGACGCAAACTTTCGAGATTATGTTACTGATTTGTCTAGCATAATACCCCCTTTTGGTCCACGGGCACAGGGCCGGATTCCGCCAAAGGCGCTGCCTGCCGCGGACCCGAGACCGATATAATGTCATGCAACGAGCAGATATCCGTCCGGACCGAGACCCGATGACCCAAGAAGCACCTTCCGTCCCTCCCCGACTCACTGCCAAGCCGGCCGGTCCGCTGCTCGAGATCGAGCGCCAACTCCTGTCCCGTCAGGGCGATTTCGAGCGCTGCTTCAGGAACCAGTGGCTCTGCGCGCAGACACCGTTCCATATATCGGCGGATCTCAGGAACGCGCGGTTGGTGAAAGCGGCACAGCAGGTCTAGCGACCGCCAATGTGCAGCGCCTCCATCCGATGACGCTCAAGGTGGGAGTTGTGATGGACCCGATCGGGTCTATCAAGGTTTACAAGGACAGCACCTACGCCATGTTGTTGGAGGCGCAGGCCCGCAACTGGCGGATCCACTACATGGAGATGAACGACCTGATGCTCAGGGACGGAGAGGCTCGCGCGCGCACCAAGCCCCTGACCCTGTACAAGGACGAACATCACTGGTTCGAGTTCGGTCCCGAATCGTTTATTGCGCTTGCCGAGCTCGATGTGATCCTGATGCGCAAGGATCCCCCGTTCGACCAGGAGTACATCTACTGCACGTATATCCTCGAGCGGGCCGAAGCGCGCGGCGTTCTGGTGGTGAACCGGCCGCAGGCCCTGCGGGATGCCAATGAGAAGATATATACGGCGTGGTTTCCACAATGCGCGCCGCCGACCCTGGTCGCGCGCGGCTTCTCAGACCTGCGCAACTTCCTGCACGAGCACCGGGACATCATCCTCAAGCCGTTGGAAGGAATGGGCGGGGCATCGGTATTCAGGGTGACGGAACACGACCCGAACACGAGCGTCATCATGGAGATCTTGACCCGGCACCAGTCCCGGTACGTGATGGCGCAGCGGTATATTCCGGAAATCAGCGAGGGTGACAAACGCATCCTCATGGTGGACGGGGAGCCGATACCCTACGCCCTGGCCAGGGTTCCCGCCCCCGGCGAACTGCGCGGTAACCTGGCGGCGGGGGCCACCGGCGAGGGTCGGCACCTCAGCGAGCGCGATCGCTGGATCGCCGCCCAGGTGGGACCCGCCCTGCATGAGAAGGGCATACTGTTCGCCGGCCTCGACGTGATCGGCGACTACCTCACCGAGATCAATGTCACCAGTCCCACCTGCATCCGCGAGCTCGATGCGCATTTTTCCATCAACATCAGCGCCAGGATCATGGATGCCATAGAGATGCGACTCGCCGGCAGGCAAACGACGGACTAGTGGCCTGCAACGGAGGTAGAGGTAAATGACTGAGCGGCGAATGGTGCGTCGATGCAAGGCACAAGGACGCGTCATAGCCGAGGCCACGGCGAGCAACATCGAAGCGGCGCGCCAGACACGCGCGCGCCCTATCGATTCCTCCGTTACAGGCCACTAATGGATCTGGCGGAAAATATTCCCGGCTTCACCAAGACGGATCGCCTGGGACTTACCGCCTTCGTGTCCGTACTCATCCACATGACCATCATCCTGGGGATCAGCTTCACGGTACCCGACGTGCGTTCCAACGAACCGCTGCCGACCCTGGACATCACACTCGTAAACACCAGGACGGACAAGGCACCGGAGGACGCGGACTTCCTGGCCCAGGCCAATCAGCAGGGAGGCGGCGATACCGACAAGGCGGTCATCGCCAGCAGCCCGGTCCCGTTCACTCCCGCGCGGGCGGCATCGAGGCAGGTACCGCGCTCCGAGTTGAAGACCACCAGCCGCGAGCCAAAGCGGGAAGTCGATAAACTCCTTACCCAGAACCGGGAACGGACCAAGACCGTCGACGACCGCACGCCTCAGGAGCGGCAGGCCGCCAGCCAGCCCCATACCAGGCCGGGCCTCGCCTCGGCCGACAAGCTCGCCAGGGAGCGGGCGCGCCTCACCACTGAGATCTCGGCGTTCTGGCAGGAATACCAGAAGCGGCCCCGGCGCAAGTTCATCAGCGCCCGCACCAGGGAGTACAAGTACGCCGAGTATATGGAAGCCTGGCGCAACCGCGTGGAGCGCGTGGGCAACCTCAACTATCCCGAGAAGGCCCGGCAGGGGAACCTCACCGGCAACCTGGTGCTGGATGTGGCCATCAACCCGAACGGGTCGGTGCACAGCGTGAACCTGATCCGGTCGTCGGGGAGCAAGGTCCTGGACGACGCCGCCAGGCGCATCGTTGAGCTTGCGGCGCCGTATCAGCCTTTTTCGCCCGAGATTCGGAAGGACGTCGACATTCTGCACATCACCCGCACCTGGCAGTTCATGCACGGTAATCGGCTTGTCAGCCGCTGAGCGGACCTTGAGACTTGGAAGCATCTCAAGGATACTAAAGGTATGAGCGAAACGGAGTCACTGACCGGCCAGTTTCTCATCGCGATGCCCGCAATGACCGACCCGAATTTCGAGCAAACGGTCAGCTTCATCTGCCAACACAACGAAAACGGCGCCCTCGGTATCGTTATCAACCGCACCATGGACCTCACCATGGGCGATGTTCTCGGACAAATGGAAATCCAGTCAAAAGGCTGCAAGCGGGCGGAGCAATCCGTGCACTATGGCGGGCCGGTTCAGACCGAACGCGGCTTTATACTCCACAACCAGCCCGATGCCTGGCAATCGACGCTCAGGATCGACGGTAGCATCGGCCTGACTACTTCCCGTGACATCCTGGAAGCCATCGCCCGGAACGAAGGCCCCGAACACGCCCTGATCGCCCTCGGCTACGCCGGTTGGGGCAGCGGTCAGATCGAGCATGAGATCACACAGAACGCCTGGCTCAGCGGTCCGGCGGACATCGACCTGATGTTCTCAACCCCCGTAGAGCAGCGCTGGAGTCGCGCCGCCGGCCTCCTGGGTGTCGACCTCACCCTCCTCTCCCGTGAAGCGGGGCACGCTTGACCGGGGCGGACCGCAGAGTCTTCCTCGCCTTCGATTTCGGCTCTCATTCCATCGGCGTTGCCGCCGGCACCGCGCTCAACAATATCCCCATGCCTCTGACCGCGGTCCGGGTCCTCCGCTCCGGACCGGATTGGGAGGGTTTAGAGGACCTGGTCCGGGAGTGGGACCCGGCGGGGTTCGTGGTGGGACTGGCCCTGAACTCCAAGGGTGAGGATACCGTCTCGAGCCGCAGGGCCCGCAAGTTTGGGGCCCGGCTCCGCGAACGCTACAATCGCCCGGTTCACTGGATCGACGAAACGCTCTCCACGGAGGCGGCGCGCCGGGTCCTGCGCGAGGCTCGACCGGATCGCGCGGCCCGCAAATCGGACATAGACAACACCGCCGCCGCCCTGATACTGGAAACTTTTCTCAACACACAGCGATGAACGACGCGAAACCGGATATCGACGAAATCCTGGGCACCCTGGAAGCGGGCCTGCGAAAGGTATTGGAGCGGCGCCCGTTGCTGGTGGGCATCCACACCGGCGGCGCGTGGCTGGCCGAGCGGCTGCACAGCAGCATGGGCTTCGCCGAAGAGATGGGAACCCTGGACATCAGCTTCTACCGGGACGACTTCACCCGCATCGGCATCAACCCCCAGGTCAAGACGTCGCACCTGCCGGTGGACATCGACAATCGGCACATCGTGCTGGTGGACGACGTGCTCCACACCGGGCGCACCACCCGCGCCGCCATGAACGTGTTGTTCGACTACGGCCGGCCGCGTTCCATCATCCTCGCCGCCGGGATCGAGCGCAACGGACGCGAGCTGCCCATTCAACCCGACATCGTCGGCATGCATCTGCGATTGGCCCCCAGCCGGCATGTCAAGCTCAACGGCCCGGACGAGCTCGCCTTCACTATCAGCGAGAAAAAGCCGTGACCGCCGCCGGTGCCGACCTCCAGTACACCAGCGACGGGCGGCTGCGCCACCTGCTCACCGTCGAGAACCTGTCCCTCGAAACTCTCACTCGCATTCTCGACACCGCGGAAGGATTCATCGACTTCGGGCACCGGGAAATCAAGAAAGTGCCGCTGCTGCGCGGCAGGACGGTGGTGAACCTGTTCTTCGAGGACAGCACCCGCACCCGCACGACATTCGAGATCGCCGCCAAGCGCCTGTCCGCCGATGTGATCAACCTCAACGCCAAGCGCCTGTCCACCAGCAAGGGCGAAACCGTGCTCGACACGGTCAGGAACCTCGAGGCCATGCATACCGACCTGTTCGTGGTGCGCGACAGCCAGAGCGGCTCGGCCTACCTGATCGCCCAGCACGTACCCGAGCACGTGAGCATCATCAATGCCGGCGACGGCCGCCACGCTCACCCGACCCAGGCCATGCTGGACGTCTTCACCATCCGCCAGCACCGGCCGGACTTCCACAAGCTCAGCGTCGCCATCGTCGGCGACATTCTTCACTCGCGCGTCGCCCGCTCTCAGATCCACGCCCTCAATATCCTCGGTGTGCCGGACATCCGCGTGGTGGCGCCCCGCACGCTGCTGCCCACCGAGGTGGAACGACTGGGGGTGCGCGCCTGCACCGACATGCGCGAGGGCCTGGACGACGTGGACGTGGTAATGATGCTGCGTCTGCAGCGCGAGCGCATGCAAGGAAGCCTGATTGCCAGCGAGCAGGAATACTTCAACCTCTACGGCCTGACTCAGGACAAGCTGGCCTGCGCTAAACCCGACGCGCTGGTCATGCACCCCGGGCCCATCAACCGCGGCCTGGAGATCGCCTCGGACGTCGCCGACGGCGAGCACTCGTTGATCCTGTCGCAGGTCACCAACGGCATCGCCGTGCGTATGTCGGTGATGGCGATCCTCATGGGTGGCAGACAGAGGCCGGAGCAGTGACGGGCATATCCATAGAGAACGGTCGTCTCATCGATCCCGCCAACGGCGTGGACCGCACCGCGAACCTGTATGTCGAGGACGGTTTCGTGGTGGGCATCGACAAGGCGCCCGACGGCTTCAAGGCGACGAGCCGCATCGACGCTTCAGGCATGATCGTGTGTCCGGGACTCATCGATCTGCGGGCCCGGCTGCGCGAGCCCGGCCAGGAGCACAAGGCCACCATGGCCAGCGAGATCGACGCCGCAGTCGCCGGAGGCATCACCACGCTGTCGGTGCCGCCGGACACCTTCCCGCCCATCGATACCCCCGCCATGGCCCAGATGATCCAGCAGAAGGCGTGGCAGATCGGCAAGACGTTCATCCACCCGCTGGGCGCGCTGACCCAGGGCCTGGAGGGTGAATACCTCACGGACATGGCCGCCTTGGGCGAGGCGGGCTGCATCGGCGTCAGCAACGCCCTGCGGGCGGTCACGGACACCATCGTCATGCGCCGCGCCATGCAGTACGCTTCGACTTTCGACCTGACCGTCTTCCTGCACGCTCAGGACCCGTGGCTGCAGGGCAACGGCTGCGTCCACGAGGGCGAGGTCAGCACCCGGCTCGGGCTGCCGGCGATACCCGAAGCAGCCGAGACCGTCGGCGTCGGCCGCGAGCTGGCCCTGATGGAAACCACCGGCGCCCGCTGCCACTTCAACGGCCTGTCCAGCGCCCGCTCGGTGGACATGATCGCCCGGGCACAGCAGGACGGGGTGCCGGTGAGCGCCGATGTCACCGCCCACCACCTGCACCTGACCGAGCACGACATCGGATTCTTCAACACCCAGTGCCACGTGATCCCGCCGCTGCGCAGCTCGCGCGACCGCGACCGCCTCCTGGAAGGCATCCGGGACGGCATCATCTCCGCCGTCTGCTCGGATCATCAGCCCCACGAGGCGGACGCCAAGCTGGCGCCCTTCGGCGAGTCGGCACCCGGCATCTCCGGCCTGGAGACCCTGCTGCCGCTGACCCTGCGGTTGGTGGCTGACAAGGTCGTCGACCTGCCTCGCGCCGTGGCCCTGCTGACCATGGAGCCGGCGAAAATACTCGGCGTGGACGCGGGGCACCTGGGCGTCGGCGCCACCGCCGACGTGTGCATCTTCGACCCCGAAGAGGAATGGACCCTGGACAGGCGCGCCATGGTGAGCCTTGGCAAGAACTCCCCATTCCAGGGCTGGCCGCTGAAAGGGCGCGTGCGTTACACCCTGGTCGGCGGTGAAGTGGTGTTCGACGCGACGTCACGCGCCGAAGTCTGACCGAGAACGACACCAGCTTCCCCGCGGGCGGTGGTTCCAATCCCAAAGCTGAGATTCGATTTCTTGAGTCGAGAAAGGACAAACGCAAGGCGCATTGACGAGAATGGCGATACGGGTTGAGCTCATTATCTTGCCGTCCGAAGGGCGCGAACGTCGACCAGTGAACCAGCTACCCGTCGTCGCTTGTATCTGCCTTGTCGGGAGGAGTTCTATCTTTTGGGGAATCCTTCGAAGAAAGCAGCCACCGCATCGCTGTTTCAAAGTCCGTAAAAGCATCAACCTGGAAACCACGATTGTGCGAACAAGTCTCGAGGAAACTGGCGGGGTCAAAATTGACCCCCGGTAAAACCAGAATTGCGACTCTCCTACGGAAAGTGTCTCCATGCCGGGTGAGCGCCGCAGCAAGTTGATATATATCCGTTGTCGACATATGCCACGTCGTGTCGCGAAAATCGATGAGCAGGTCGTAGTCCACCGGAGGGCGTTCGGCCTTGGCTATATCCACCAATAGCTGTTGGCTCGTTGTAATATCGATGGTGCCCTCAGGGGTTATCTCTACAAAATCTCTTGCGGTGACAACCTTTATCTTTGTGGCCATGGATGTCTCCTTCCATTACCGTTCCGGTCCGGGGGTTGGGAAAGGCACGAGCGGTCAAGCGCCGAATTGATATTTCTTCCTCCGGGCAGTTTATCAGGATACTCCGTACCTTCACATCGTACCTGTCTCGATGCTCCGCGCGCCGCTCGATGGCATGAATGGAGAAAATTCCAAGAGCGAGCGTTGCAAGCCTGGCGGGATACCCGCTTTGCAAGTGTCCGGATCCGCGGTTGGGCAATAGCGGATCCACAGCTACGTCACCGATCCCCTGTGACGGGGAGCTTTTCTTTGTCGTCCCCCGAATCTTCAGTACCGTCGCTCTTGTCGCCCAACAGCCGGCGCACCACGATGAAGAAGATCGGAATCAGGAAGGTTCCGAACAGGGTGGCACCGATCATACCGCCCATGACGCCGGTGCCGATGGCGTGGCGGCTGTTGGCGCCGGCGCCGCTGGAGACCGCCAGCGGCAGCACACCCAGGATGAACGCGATCGAGGTCATCATGATCGGCCGGAATCTCAGGCGGCAGGCCTGGATGGTCGCCGCGAGCAGTCCCGTGCCCTGCATGTGCTCATGCACCGCGAACTGGATGATGAGGATGGCGTTCTTCGCCGACAGTCCGATCACCGTGATCAGGCCCACCTTGAAGTAGATGTCGTTGTCCAGGCCCCGGCCCCATGTCAGCAGAATCGCACCCAGTACGCCCAAGGGCACGACCATCAACACCGCCACCGGGATCGACCAGCTTTCATACAGCGCCGCCAGGCACAGGAAAACCACCAGGATCGACAACCCGAACAGGATCGGAGCCTGCTGCCCGGAGATGATCTCCTGCAGCGATTGGCCGGACCATTCGTAGCCGACCCCCTTGGGCAGGTCCTTCTGCACGATCTCCGACATGGCGTCCATGGCCTCACCTGAGCTGTGGCCGGGGGCCGGGCCGCCGGTGATCTGGATGGCGCCGTAGCCGTTGTACCGGTCCAGGGCCGGCGGCGCCAGGGTCCACTTGGTGTCGACCACGGCACTGACCGGTACCATGTGGTCGATGCCGCCGTTGCTGCTGGGCACGTAGTAGCTGCGCATGTCGTCGGGGCTGCTGCGATCCTTGGCGTCGGCCTGCACGATCACCTTGAGCACCCGGCCCTGGTAGTTGAAGTCGTTCACGTACACCGGCGACAGCATGGTGTGAAGCGCACCATAGACGTCACTCAACGACAATCCCATGGACCGGGCCTGTACCCGGTCGACGCTCATGTGCACCTGGGGCGCGTCCTCGAGCTGGTTGGGGCGCACCCCCGCCAGCCGCGAATCCTTGGATGCGGCACCGAGCAGGATGTTGCGGGCCTCGACCAGCTTGTCGTGCCCCAGGCCGGCGCGATCCTCGAGCCGGAAGTCGAAACCACCGAAACGTCCAAGCCCTCGGATCGCCGGCAGGTTCACCACGAAGATCTGGGCTCCCTTGATGCTCTGCACCGCGCCGTTGGCCCAGCCTATGAAGGCATTGACCGACTCCGATGGCTTGGTGCGCTTGCTCCAGTCCTTCAAGCGTACGAAGCCCAATCCGACGTTCTCTCCCTGGCCGACGAAGCTGAAGCCCGCCACGTCCAGCACCTGGTGGACGGCGGGGTTCTTGTGCAGGATGCCCTCCATCTGGTGCAGTACTTCGGTGGTGCGCTCGATGGTGGCGCCGGAGGGGAGCTGCACGATTACGAGCGCATACCCCTGGTCCTCCTCGGGCACGAAGCTGGTGGGGAGCTTGGTGAACATGTAGCCGCACAACGCCACCAGCAAAAGGTATATCAACATCGAGCTGGGCAGCTTGCGCACCATGCGCCGGATCACGGCCATGTAACCGCTGCGCACGCCCTCGTAGCCGCGATTGAAGCCCCGTGAGAACCAGTTGCCGCTGCCCTCGACGGGCTTGAGGATGCTGGCGCACAGCGCCGGCGTGAAACTCAGCGCCATGGTGGCGGATATCACCATCGACATGGCGATGGTGAGGGCGAACTGTCGGTAGATGACGCCGACCGAGCCGCCCACCAGGGCGATGGGCACGAAGACCGCCGCCAGGACCACGGTCATTGCCACCACCGCGCCCGCGATCTGCTCCATGGCCTTGCGGGTCGCCTCCTTGGGCGGCAGGCCTTCCTCGGTCATGATGCGCTCGCAGTTCTCCACTACCACGATGGCGTCATCCACCACCAGGCCGATGGCCAGGACCAGCGCGAACAGGGTCAATACGTTGATGGAAAAACCGACGACGTACATGCCAGCGAAAGCACCGGTCAGTGCCACCGGGATCACCAGGGTGGGGATCAGCGTGGCCCGCAGATTCTCGAGGAACAGCAGGATGACGATGAACACCAGCACGAAAGCAATACCCAGGGTGATGACCACTTCCTCGATGGAAATGCGGATAAACTCCGTGGTGTCGTAGGGCGACAGCCAGGTCACGCCCTCCGGAAGGTATTGGGACAGTTCCTTCATCTTGTCGCGCACGGCCTGGGCCGTCTGCAGGGCGTTCGCACCGGGCGCCAGCAGTATCGCGAAGCCGGCGATCGGATCGCCGTCCAGGCGCGCCTGCTTGCCGAAGCTGGCCGCCGCGAGCTCGACCCGGGCAACGTCTTTCAGGCGCACGGTGCTGCCGTCCGGGTTGGTGCGCAGAATGATGTTGCGGAACTGGTCCGGACTGGTGAAGCGTCCGTCCGTGGTGACCGAGGCGGTGATGCCCTGCCCCGGCGGCGCCGGGTCCTCGCCTACGGAGCCGGCCGAGAACTGCTCGTTCTGGGCACCGATGGCATCGGTAACATCCTTGGCGCTGAGACCGTAACCGCGCAGCTCGTCGGGCTCGAGCCAGATGCGCATGGCGTACTCGGAGCCGAACTGGGTGGCGCTGCCCACCCCAGGCACCCGCTGGATGGGGTCGATAACCTGGGCGGAGATCAGGTTGTTGAGGAAGTTGCTGTCCATCGCCTTGTTGTCGGACTGCAGGGCGATGACCATCAGGAAGTCCGAATTTGACTTCTTTACTGTGACGCCGTTGTCCCTCACCGACTGAGGCAGGTGCGGCTCGGCTTCATTGACGCGGTTTTGAACCTGCACCGCGGCAATGTCGGGGTCGGTGCCGCTCTCGAAGGTGAGGGTGATCTGAACCGTTCCGTTGGAGCGGGACGTCGCATCGAAGTAAAGCAGGTTGTCAACGCCGGTCATCTGCTGCTCGATCACCGAGGTCACCGTCTTCTCCAGAACGCCCGCGCTGGCGCCCGGATAGGCGGCGTTGATGCTCACCTGGGGTGGAGCGATGGCCGGATATGCCGAGATCGGCAGTCTGAACATGGCAATCGCGCCGGCCAGGGTGATGAGCAGGGCCAGCACCCAGGCAAAGATCGGCCGGTCAATGAAGAAACTCGGCATTCCCGTCGCTCCCGCTACTCGGCCTTAGCCCCGTTCGTCCCACCGCCGCTGTCGCCGGAGGCCGCCTGTTGTGGCACGGCCTTGGCCGGAGCCCCAGGCCGCACCTTCTGAATCCCGTCGACGATCACCTGGTCGCCGTCCGCCAGGTCGCCGGTGACCAGCCAGTTCGTCTGCGTGAGGCCGTGCGGCTCAACTCGCTTCTGCTCGACCTTGCCCTGGCCGTCCACCACCAGCACGTAGGCGCCGCCGGGATCACGCTGCACCGTCGCCTGGGGCAGGCTGAAGGCGTGCTCGAGCTTGCCCAGGGTCAGGCTGATCTTCACGAACATACCCGGCAGCAACGTGTGTTTGGGATTGGGGATGATGCCGCGCATTGACGTGGTGCCGGTATTGGGATCCACCGAGAGGTCCAGATAGTCGAGCACGCCGGGTTGGTCATAAGGCTTTCCGTTGGGCAACATCACCATGATGCGGTTGCGCTCGATTGCGTTCTGGCCGGAGCTTTGGCCAATGCCACGGGTATCCATGGCGGCGCGTTGAATCTCGGTGACGTCAGCGCCGGGCAGGCTGAAGTTCACGTAGATTGGATCGATCTGGTCGATGGTGGTCAGCTTGGTAGCTTCACTCTGGCTCACCAGCGCTCCCTCGGTAATCAGGGCCTCTCCCGCACGGCCGGCTATCGGCGCCTCCACGGACGCATAACCCAGGTTGAGCCGGGCGAGCTCGAGGTTCGCCTGCGCTTGCTTCACCGCTGCCGCGGTGGACCGCTCGGTGGCGAGGGCGTTGTCCAGGTCCTGCAGGGAGACCAGCTTCTTCTGATTCAGATCCCGATACCGCCGCGCGGTTTCGGCAGCGTTGACGGCGTTCGCCTTGGCCTGCGCCAGCGCCGCCTCTTGTACGTGCACTTGGGCTTCCAAGGGCTTCGGATCGATCTGGAACAACTGCTGTCCCTGCTCGACGTCGGTACCCTCGGTGTAGGTGCGCTTGAGCACGATACCGGTAACGCGGGCGCGTACCTGGGCCACGCGGGTCGGGGCAAGACGCCCGACCAGCTCCTTGGTCTGCGGCAGCGACTCCTCGTGCGCCGTCACCACCGTGACTTCGGGAGGAGGGGGTTGTTGTTGCTGCTGGGCTTGTTGCGGCGCCTTCTCGCAGGCAAAGAGCGCGAAGGCCACCGTACAGGCCGCCAAGGGTCTTAAGAAAGACAGCTTCATCGATGAACTCCCGGAAATACCTTTCAACCGAACGCTGGGAGCCTGGGCGGTTGAAAACTCGCGAGCGAGGCAATCCGCCGTAGTCGTGAGACTTTCTGCCTCCGAGGCTCCTGGAGCCGGACGCGGGGCCGGACCGGTTTCGGAGCGCCGAAGGATACTTGATCAACATTACCAAGTGCAATTGACATCGCGCGGGGCGCCGCCCGACGAGCGGATCGGGCAACCGGCTATGACGCACCGCTGGAGGAATTGCCGCTTGCTCGAATCTCTGGTCCGTCCTCTGCGCTCGACTCCTGCGGGTTTATGCCCGGCTCTGATCGACGCCCTGTTGTCCGGACCGGGAGTCGCGGGCGCGCTGATCCACGTTCTGGCACTGCTGGTGGTGGTGTGCGATGGATTCCTGCTTGCGGTGTTCTTCATGTCGGGATGGTTGGTGGAGCGGTACCGGGACCAGCTCATAGAGTCAGTCCCGCATAGCGCACCTTCGCGGTGCAGCGCCGGAATCGGGCTCATTTCGACGGGAAACGGGCTATCCTTCGAGATAGCCGAAAAAATCGAGAGTGTCGTGATTTCCGTCCGTCCAACTTATTGTCGTTTGTCGCGGCACCTTCGAGCGCTGGCTCTTCTGTTTCTCGTCCTGGTGACGGGGTGCTCGCCCGACAAGCCGCCGGGGCCGCCCGACCGGCCCCGGCTCGCGATGCAGTCGCCGCCGCCCATCGCCGACGTCGTTGCCATAACCGTCCGAGGAGGCTCCTCCGAATACGATCTGGCTGGCCGCTATTACTACTACGAGGACCGGCCGGGAAAGTTGACTTTCGACGAGGTACGCAAACCGGGTTTCCAGGACCGCTTCCGACTTTCCCGGAAGGACGATATCAACCTGGGATTCACCGATTCAGCTCTGTGGCTGCGGATCGACCTGCACTACGCCGGCCGGCCCGGGCCGGTCGCGATGCTGACCTTCGACTATCCATTGCTGGACCACATCGACATCTACGACGCAGCATCAGCCGGGGACGGGCCGCTCCTGCGCCTCGGCGACCGGCTCCCGTTCGCGGCGCGACCCGTTCCACACCGGTTCTACGCCATTCCCCTGCCGAACCTGGGGACGAGTGCCCGGCGCTTGTATGTCCGGATCGACACCCAGAGCTCCATGCAGGTAAGGCCCGCAATTGTCTCGGGCCACTCGCTGTTCCTGAGGAGCAACCGCCAGGAGCTCGCGTTCGGCGTGGTGTACGGCCTCATGATCCTGATGGCGCTGTACAACCTGTTCCTGTTCCTGAGTCTGCGCGACTGGAGCTACCTGTTGTTCGTCGGCTCCACATTGTGTGCCATGTTGTTTCTCATGAGCCTGTACGGTCATGCGTTCCAGTATCTCTGGCCTACATCGCCGGCATTCGCGAACCTGGCCAGTCCCCTGTTCGCGTCCCTTTGGGTGGCCACCACCGCCGCATTCGCCAGATTCTTCCTGGAACCGTCCTACCATTCCCGAGCGGCCGCTTTGACGATCGACGTCCTGATCGCGGTGGGGGTCGCCGCGACCCTGGTCGCACTGTTGGCACACTACCGGCCGGCGATGATGTTCGTGGCCGCCGCCTGCGCCGGCAATGCGGTGGCGCTGATGGCCTGCGGCTCGGTCATCTGGAAACGAGGCAAACGCGAGGCCCGCTTCTTCACGCTCGCCTGGATCGTGATGGGTATCGGAGTTCTCAGTCTTGCCTTGAGCCGCTTCGGCATCCTCCCGGACAACTTCTTCACGCACCAGGGAGGGCTGTTGGGCGGCATTGCCGAAATGGTCCTGCTGTCGCTCGCCCTGAGCGACAAGTACCGCCTACTGCACCTGGAGCTTGAAGGCTACTCGAAAGGTCTGGAGGAAATGGTGGCGCAGCGCACCCACGAGCTCGAGGACGCCAACGCCAAGCTGCAGATGCTGTCCCTCACCGACCCGCTGACCGGCGTGCCCAACCGCCGCCTATTCGACGAGACGCTGCAGACGGAGGTCGGACGCCACCGGCGCATCGAAGCACCGCTGTCGTTGCTGATGATCGACGTCGACCGTTTCAAGGATTTCAACGACCGCCACGGCCATCAATTTGGGGACGAGTGCCTGCGTTCAGTGGCCGAAGCGCTGTCGGCAATCACGCACCGCTCGGCCGACGTGGTGGCCCGCTACGGCGGAGAGGAGTTCGTGGTGCTCCTGCCCGAGACCAACGCCGCAGGGGCGCGCAGCACGGGCGACCGTATCCTGGAAGTGGTTCGGAACCTGCGCTTGTTTTCGCCGGACGGCGATCGGGAGGTGCGCATCACCGTGAGTGTTGGCCTGACGACCTGGATACCGGGCCCGAAAGACAGTGCGGAACAGCTGCTCTCGGTCGCCGACCAGGCTCTGTACGAAGCAAAACGCAGCGGGCGCGACAGGCTATTTTCCACAACAGCCCCTGATATAAATGTTTGAATTGCCTTGCGGCGGCATCGCTGTCAGATTGGCGGGTGAATTTCCAGCATCAATCCCAATGCCAAGTATCCGAAGAGCTGCCGACGGCAGTCGCACTTTGACCCTCAAAATCGGCCACGAACAGCTGGTCATCCAGCGCCGTTATCAAGCGGCCAGCATCCTCAACGATATTCTGATCGGGACGTGGTTCCTGGTGGGCAGCATTTTCTTCTTTTACCCCGAGCTCAAGCAAGCGGGCACGTGGTTGTTCGTAGCCGGCAGCGGCCAGCTGTTTATCCGCCCGGTCATCCGCCTGAGCCGGCTGATCCACCTGCGGCGGCTGCCGGGAGGCTCGTGGGACATGTGAGTCGTCTTGGGCTCATGCGCCTGCAGGGAGGCGAAAACGCACCGCACCGGGGCAGATCCGGCAACGGGCTCTCCAAAACAGGTCAATGACCGGCGGGGACCCTGGCGTCAGAACGTGACGTTTTTCATGCTCTCGCCCAGCTCCTCGGCGTTCGAGTTCTTGCCTTCCAGCTTGATGCGCAGTCGCAGGTCGTTCTGGGACTCGGCGTTCTTGATGGCGTCGTCATAGGAAACCAGGTCCGCCTCGTACAGATCGAACAGCGACTGGTCGAAAGTCTGCATGCCGTGCTCGCGGGAGTGCGAGATTACGTCACGGACCTCGTCGATCTTGCCCTTGAGGATCAAGTCGGAGATCAAGCGGCGTGTTGATCATTATCTCAACGGCGGGGACCCGACCTTTCGCATTCTTAATCGGGAGCAGCCGTTGCGACACCAGCGCCCTCAGGTTCATCGAAAGGTCCATCAATAGCTGGTCTCTGCGGTCGGCCGGGAAGAAATTGATGATGCGGTCCAAGGCCTGATAGGTGTTATTGGAGTGCAGTGTTGCGATGCACAAGTGTCCGGTTTCCGCGAAGATGACCGCATTGTCCATGGTCTCGCGGTGACGGATCTCACCGATTTGAATCACGTCCGGCGCCTGGCGCATGGCGTTTGTCAGGGCCACGTTCCAGGACTCTGTATCGACGCCGATCTCGCGCTGGGTGATGATGCAGTTCTTGTGCTCGTGAACGTATTCGATCGGGTCCTCGATGGTGATGATGTGGCCGTAGCTGTGCTCGTTTCGGTATCCCACCAACGAAGCCATGGACGTGCTCTTACCGGTACCCGTGCCGCCCACGAATATCACCAGTCCGCGCTTGGCCATGGCGATCTCCCGCATGATGGGAGGCAGGTGCAGCTCCTCGAACTTCGGAATCTGCGTTTCGATCGTCCGCAGTACCATCCCCACCCTGTTCTGTTGGACGAAAACGTTGACGCGAAAACGGCCGATCTCGACCGGATTCAAAGCGAAATTGCACTCCTTGGTGGCTTCAAACTCTCGGATCTGCTCCTCGTTCATCACGCTGTAGGCCAGGTCGCGCGACTGATCGGGCGTCAGTGCCTGACGCGTGATGGGAACGATCTTGGCGTCGATCTTCAGGCTGGGCGGCACACCCGCCGTAATGAACAGGTCCGAGGCCTTTTTGTGGACCATCAGCTTGAGGAAATCGCTAAAAACCATGCGCTATCTCCCGGCGGTGGCGGTGCGTGCGGTGGTTCCCATGTTGAACTTGTCCCGGTTCACGGCCCGCGCCCGCGCCTGCTCGACCGATATGACGCGGGACCGCACCAGCTCCAGCAGGTGCTGATCGAGGGTCTGCATTCCTTCCGATTGGCTGGTCTGCATGACGGAGTACATCTGCGGGACTTTCGCTTCGCGGATGAGGTTTCGAATGGCGGGGTTGGCCACCATGATCTCCCAGGCCGGTAGCCGTCCTCCTCCTGATTTCTTCAGGAGGGTCTGGGACACGACCGCGGCCAGCGACTCCGACAACATGGTCCGTACCATGTCCTTCTCCCCCGCGGGAAAGACGTCGATGATGCGGTCCACCGTCTTGGCCGCCGACGTTGTATGCAAGGTGGCGAACACCAGGTGCCCCGTCTCCGCGGCGGTCAGCGCCAGGCGGATGGTCTCGAGGTCGCGCATCTCGCCCACCAGAATGACGTCCGGGTCCTCGCGCAGCGCACTGCGCAGCGCGGCCGAGAATCCCAGCGTATGCGGCCCCAGCTCCCGCTGGTTGATCAAGCAGTTCTTGCTGATGTGGACGAACTCGATGGGATCCTCGATGGTGAGAATATGGCTGAACTGGTTTTCGTTGACATGATTCACCATCGCCGCCAAGGTGGTCGATTTACCCGAGCCCGTGGGACCGGTGACCAGCACCAGGCCGCGTGGCTTCATCGACAGGTCCCGGAAGACCTGCGGCGCGTTGATGCGATCCAGGTCCCAGACCATGCTGGGAATGGTCCTGAACACCGCGGCGGGACCGCGCTGCTGGTTGAAGGCGTTCACACGGAAGCGGGCAACCTTGGGCAGCTCGAAGGAGAAGTCGGTTTCGAGAAACTCCTCGAAAGCCTTCTGCTGCTTGTCGTTCATAATGTCGTAGATCATGTTGTGGACGGTCCGGTCGTCCATCGGATCCACGTTGATCCGCTTGATCTCGCCATCGACCCGGATCAGAGGGGGCATCCCGGCCGACAGGTGAAGGTCCGAGGCGTTCTTCTTGTAGGCGAATGCCAACAGTTCAGAGATATCCACTGCGCTCTCCAGTCGTGAAGCGGTCCACACCGCTACGGGTTGCGGCTCGAGCCCGCGGACGGGCTGTCTTCACGCCGTCCACTGGGTTATGGTCTCGTAAGCAAGTATAACGACGCCGGTCCCGTAAACAAGTTGCCAAACCGCTTGGATACCATTAAACAACGCTATGAGCAGGTTGTCGCCGATATCGCGGCGGCAGCCCGACAATCGGCGAGAAATCCCGACGAAATCCGGCTCCTGGGGGCCAGCAAGCAGCAGCCCGCCGCCGCCATCCGAGCCCTGGCGGAGCTGGGCCTGGAGGACTTCGGGGAGAATTACCTCCAGGACGCCCTGGACAAGCAGGCGGAGCTGGCGGATCTTCCCTTGACCTGGCACTTCATCGGCCACATCCAGAGCAACAAGACCCGGGATATCGCCAACCATTTCGACTGGCTGCACAGCGTCGACCGGCTGAAGATCGCGAGGAGGCTGTCCGACCAGCGCGAGCGATCCAACCCCCTCAATCTGTGCCTCGAGGTCAATATCGACGAGGAACCGAGCAAGAGCGGTCTCGCACCCGGGGAGGTGGCGGAGGTGGCCGCCGCCGTGGCGCAGTTGCCGCACATCCGCCTTCGCGGCCTCATGGCGATCCCGAAACCCGAAACCGATCCCGCACTGCAGCGCGCCGCCTTTCGGCGGGTGCGGGAGCTTTACCAGTGCCTGCGCGACGGGGGCCTCGAGGTGGACACGCTGTCCATGGGAATGAGCGGGGACATGCCGGCCGCGATTGCCGAGGGCGCCACGATAGTCAGGATCGGCACGGCGCTTTTCGGCCCGCGACCGGGTTAGCCTTGTTAGAATCCGTATCCCGATTCCCATACTCGGATTTCTCGCCCACACACGCATGCAAGAAGAGACAACAATCGGTTTCATCGGCGCCGGGAACATGGCGGCCGCGCTCATCGGGGGCATGATCAACCGGGGCTGGAAGCCCGGGCGCGTCATGGCGTTCGATCCGGACGCCGGCAAGACCGCTGGCCTGCATGAGCGCTTTGCCATCCGGGTCGCCGACGACAATGCTCAGCTGGTGCGCGACTGCGATGTCGTGGTGCTGGCCGTTAAGCCCCAGGTCATGCGTGAAGTCCTCGAGCCCCTGGGCGACGCCGTTCCCGGGACGCCGCCGCTTATCGTCTCCATCGCCGCCGGCATCCGCGTCGCCTCCATCGAGCAATGGCTGGGCCGCCCCCTCGGCGTGATCCGGGTGATGCCGAATACTCCCTCCCTGGTGGGCGCCGGCGCCTCGGGACTGTACGCCAACGAGCGGGTCACCGCCGCCCAACGGGATATGGCGGAGACCCTGATGCAGGCCGTGGGAATCGCGGCCTGGGTTGAGGACGAGCACCAGCTGGATACCGTGACCGGCCTGTCCGGCGGCGGTCCGGCCTATTTCATGCTGTTCATGGAGGCCATGGTGGAGGCTGCGGTGGAACGCGGCCTGGCGCGGGACACTGCCATGGCCCTGGTGCTACAGACCTGCCGTGGCGCGGCGGACCTGGCGCGTGAGAGCGAAGAGACCCTCGAGCAGTTGAGAGTCAACGTGACTTCGCCGGGCGGCACCACCGAGCGTGGGCTCGCGACTATGAAGAACGCCGGCATCGACCGCATCATACGCAGCGCCGTGAACGCGGCCGCGGATCGGGCCGACGAGCTGGCCATCAGCCTGGCCGAGGAATAACCATGGGCGGGTACATCAACAACGCTGCAGCGTTCCTGGTCGACACATTCTTCGGCCTATACATACTGGTCGTGCTCATCCGCTTCATGCTGCAGTGGTTGCGCGCGGACTTCTACAACCCGGTGTCACAGTTCATCGTGGCCGTCACCAATCCGCCCCTGCGCATCCTCAGGCGCTTCATTCCGGGACTGTGGGGCATAGACCTGGCCTCGCTGGCGCTCCTGTTGGGCCTGTCGATGATCAAGTCCTGGCTGCTGTTCTCCATGGTGGGCCTGCCGAGCACCTTTCCGGGCGTGCTGGTCTACTCCATCGGGGAGCTGCTGCAGCTCACGGTTTACATCTTCATATTCACCATCGTCGTACGCGTGATATTGAGCTGGATCGCGCCGCATCAAGGCTACAACCCGGTGCTGCGGCTTCTGTACGACCTGACCGAGCCCATCATGGCGCCGGCTCGGCGCTTGATCCCACCCGTTGCCGCCCTGGACATATCGCCCATCCTCGTTTTTGTCTTTCTGTACCTCACATTGATGCTCATCGTGCAGCCGATCCTGGATTTCGGGCTCCTGCTGAACCGCTGACCTGTCCCAATGCCGGGCACGCCCCAATGGTACCGGTGGATCGGCACGACCCTCGAGCTGCGTATCCAGGTCCAGACCCAGTGCAGGGACGAAGGAATCATGGGGCCGGCGGGGGACCTGCTGCGGGTCCGGGTCAATGCACCGCCCGTCGAGGGCAAGGCAAACAAGCGGCTGGCGACAGTGCTGGCGCAGGCGTTTGGCGTCCCGAGATCGCGGGTCCGACTGGTGCACGGTGCGCGATCGCGACGCAAGTTGCTTCGGATCGAGGATCCCCGACACCTGCCGAAAGGCCTGGAATCCGCCCTGAATTTCCCCAGGCAGGTTGACCAAACGTGAAAAGCCGTCTAAGAATGGATAAAACTCTGAACGACTCGTCCATGAATTCTCAGAGCGCGGAGAACGGGACACGGCGCCGGAAGATGCCTGCCTCGCGCTTTCGTTTTCCCACGCCGATCGAGCAACGTTATCGCCGATCGGCGTCAGCCGCCGCTCCAGGCGTTGAGTTCCCGGCAACGGGGGTGCCGCCGGCGTCCTTCGTTGTGACCGATTACCGATCCAAAGGGGGGGGATACCGGCCGACAACGCGCTACCGCAGGGTCCGCCATGCGGGGCCGTTCGGACCGACGTCATGAGCATCGCACTAGCCTCTACCGATCCGTTCGGCCGGCGCCTGCACGACTACGGTCAATGGCGCGAGCGTCTCGCCAACGCCATTCAGGCCTACCAGGAATGGCGGGAAGCCGGTCCGTATCCGGACGACGAGGATGACCGCCCAGAGGAACTCAGGCTCTACGAGCTGGTGGAGTCCCTGCGTGCAGATAAGCTGAATGTCGCCCTGGTGGGCGAATTTTCCCGCGGCAAGACCGAGCTCATCAACGCGATTTTCTTCTCGGACTACGACCGCCGCCTGCTTCCGTCGACCCCGGGGCGCACCACGATGTGCCCCATGGAGATCATGTACGACCCGGCCATCGAGCCCTGCATCCGCCTGTTGCCGATCGAGACGCGCAAGTCGGGGCTGACGATCTCGGAGTACAAGAAGTCGCCGATCAACTGGACTACCATTCCGTTCGATCTCAAGTCCCCGGACGACATCGCCGACGCTCTCAAGGAAGTCATCAGCAGCAAGACTATCACCAAGCGCGAAGCCGAGGAACTGGGCATGCTGTCGGTGGTGGAGGACATGCCGGATTCGACCTCCTGTGAGATCCCGGTCTGGCGCCACGCCGTGGTGAACTACCCGCACCCACTGCTCGAGCAGGGACTGGTGGTACTGGACACACCGGGCCTCAACGCCCTGGGCACGGAGCCCGAGCTCACCTACAGCATGCTGCCGTCCGCCCACGCGATCCTGTTCGTGTTGGCGGCGGACACCGGTGTCACCCGCAGCGATCTCGAGATATGGCAGAACCACGTCTGCGCCGCCACCGGCAGCCACTCGGAGGCTCGCATCGCTGCCCTCAACAAGATCGACACGCTGTGGGACGACCTCAATGAAGAGGGAGAACTGGAGGGCTACATCAAACGACAGGCCGACGAAACCCGACGACTGCTGGACATCAGCGCGGACATGGTGTTTCCAGTGTCCGCGCAGAAGGGGCTGGTGGCCAAGATCCGCAAGGACGCCGAGCTGATCGAACGCAGCGGCCTGCCTTCGCTGGAGCTGAAGTTGTCCGAGGATATCGTCGCCTACAAGCGCAAACTGATACGGGACAAGGTCGTCAACGAGATCGGCACCCTGGTGCAGTCATCCCGGCAGGTCATGGCGGGCAGGATATTGGAGCTCACCACCGAGCTTGATGAGATCAACCAGCTGCGCGGCAAGAGTCAGGACGTGATCAACGATATCGTCGAAAAGCTGCGCAAGCACAAGGACTCGTATGGAAAGGAAGTGCAGACGTTCCACGTGACGCGTCGAATGCTCGCAGACCAGGTTAAAGCCATGCTGACGGAGCTGAGCATGAACCGGTTCGACAAGCTGGTGCTGGACACCCGCAAGTCCATGAGCGGCAGCTGGACCACCCAGGGACTACGGGACGGCATGGCCATGTTCTTCGCCGGCACCGCCAAGGACATGTCCCGTGTACAGAAGCACGCCAACAGGATCTACGACCTGGCCGCGCGGATCTATAAGCAGTTCCACGAGACCCATAATCTCCCGCGGATGCAGCCTCCCAAGTTTTCGGTGGACACCTACGTGGAGCAGTTCAACCAGCTTCAAGAAGACGCCGAGAAGTTCCGAAACAGCCCCTCCATGCTGATGACGGAGCAGCATTTCGTCATCAAGAAGTTCTTCATCACCCAGGTAAGCCGCGCCCGGGTTGTGTTCGAAGAATGCAACCGCGCCACGCGCTCCTGGACCAAGGCGGTCCTCACGCCGATCTACACCCAGATCCAGGAACACCAGGTGATGATCAATCGCCGACTGGAGAACCTGGACAAGCTAAAAAGCAATCACGCGACCCTGGGCGATCGTATCAAGGGCCGCGAGCACGAGCTCAGAGCGCTGAAGGAAAAGTACGCCATTATCGACGAGATCCTTCAGAACCTCGATTCCGCTTCGGAAGAGCCCGTACCGCCAGGCTGAGCACGCGGGCGCATCCGCTCGGATGCTTCACTCGCCGACCCATTCGGACTACTCTGGGCGGCATCATTGTCCATCCAGGGCCAGTGAGCCTGTTTTTCAATATCCATGTGCGGCCGCTACAACGTCACGCCTAACTCCGAGGCCTTCCTGGAGGCGTTCGAGATCATGGAAGGTCTCGAAACGCTTTCCGAGCAGCCGCGCTACAACGTCGCCCCCGGCGGCGATCCGGTGCCCGCCGTGCGACAGACCGAGCGCGGCCGCCAGCTGTGCCGCCTCCGATGGCCCCTGATCCCGCACTGGGCGCGGGACGGCAAAATCAAGTTCTCCACCGTCAACGCCAAGGGAGAAACCCTGAAGGACAAGCCGAGCTTCCGAAATGCCTGGCAGAAGGGCCGCCGCTGCCTCATACCTGCCAACGGCTACTACGAATGGAAGAAGGACGGTGAGCGCAAACAGCCCTACCACGTCCAGATACCCGACGGCTCGCTGTTCGCTTTCGGCGGCCTGTGGGAGCGGTGTCACACCAACAGTGGCAACGTGATCGAGTCCTGCACCATCATTACCACGCCGCCAACGTCCGCCCTGGAGCCGCTGCATTTCCGCATGCCGCTGATCATCCCGCGCCACAGCTACGAGCGATGGCTGGGAGGCGACGACCCCGGTGACTGCATCAAGCCGTACGACGAGGGCGAGCTCGAGTTCTACCCGGTCAGCACCTTCGTCAACAGCCCCCGCAACGACGAACCCCGCTGCCTGCAGCCGGTCCGCCGGTAGCGGCCGCGATGTGGAGCCACGAATTGTAGGAGCGGCTTCAGCCGCGATATCCATGGGCAGACGATCGCGGCTGAAGCCGCTCCTACAATCCGTAGGTTCAACGCTCGGTGAAGAGCCCGTAGCTACGAGCCGTCAGGCTGGTCGACGTGCAGCCACCGGTTGGCGAGCAACACCAACAGGATCACCGGCACGCCCATCAGCGCCGTCAACATGAAGAAATTCGGATAGCCGATAGTATCCACCATGCTGCCGGAGTAGCCACCCAGCACCTTGGGTATCAGGGTCATCAGGGAACTGAAGACCGCGTATTGCATCGCCGTGAAGGACACGTTGGTCAGGCTGGACAGGAACGCGACGAAGCCGGCACTGGCCAACCCGGCACTGAGGTTATCCGCGGCAACCACCAGGTAGAGCATCGGCAAGTTGTAGCCGACCTGCGCCAGCCCCATGAACAACAGGTTGGTCGCCGCCGCCAGAACAGCCCCCAGAAGCAGGATACGGTAGACACCGTAGCGGACCGACATCACGCCACCAAGAAACCCGCCGGCGATGGTCATGAACAACCCGAATGTCTTCACCGCCGTGGCAATCTCGAACTTGCTGTAACCGAGGTCCTGGTAGAAAACGTTGGAGATCACGCCGAGCACGATATCCGATATGCGATACAGCCCGATAATAGCCAGTAGAAGCAGGCCGACACGCGCGCCGTAACGGCGGAAGAAGTCGACTATCGGCTCAATGTAGGTTTCCTCGACCATGGAGGGGTTCACGAGCCGCAGATAGACCAGCGCCATAGCCACGATGGCGCCGACCCCCACACCGGCGGTCAGGCGGCTGGCTTCCACCATCAGCGAAGCCAGCCAATGATTGGCGGCGACGTCCTCCAGACTGTCCCTAAGCGCGCCCGCTTCGGGAGCACTATAGACATAGGTGAGCACCAGGCCCGTCACGGCCAGCAGGAACAGCAGTAGAAAGCGGGCGTATTCTCCGGCGCTGCGCTGCGGATAACGGTCCTCGCCCCGCGCCGGCTCGGCGATCACCAAGGTAGTCACCACGCCCACCAGCATGGCGGCCGCCATCAAGCCGTAGCTCCAGTGCCAGGCCGTATACAGGTAGTGGTCCCGGCTCGACCCGAGGGCAGCCGCCAGGAACAAGGCGCCGGCCCCGGAGACCAGCATGCCGACCCGGTAGCCGGCAATATAGGTCGCGGCCATCATCGCCTGCAGCTCCTGGCCTGTCGACTCGATGCGATAAGCGTCGATGACGATATCCTGGGTGGCGGCCGAAAATCCCAGCATCACGGCAGCGAGGGCAATCAAGGTCAGAGCGCGATGACCGCCCGCCGGATCGATGGACGCGATCCACAGGATCGCGGCAATCACAGCGCACTGGGCGGTCAATAGCCAGGCACGGCGCCGGCCCAAGCGCCGCGTCAGCCACGGCAGGGGCAGACGATCGACCAGCGGCGCCCATACGAACTTGAAGGAGTAGCCCAGCGCCGCCCAACTGAAGAATGTGACCTCGGAACGATCCACGCCGGCCTCCCGCAGCCACAGGGAGAGGGACGAGAAGATCATCAGCAGCGGCAGACCGGCGGAGAACCCCAGGAACAACATGGTCACCACCCGCGGGTGGGTGAACGCCGCGATGGAATCCCGCCATCCCCGATTCACCTCGGTGGCCATTCAGCCGTTCCCCAGAAAAGAGATGTCGTAGTCCATGGTAAGCGGGGCGTGATCGGAGAACTTCTCGTCAGTGTAGATCTCCGCGCCTTCGATCCGGCCGGCGAGCGCCGGCGTGACTACCTGGTAGTCCAGCCGCCACCCCACGTTCTTCTCCCAGGCCCGTCCGCGGTTCGACCACCAGGTGTACCGTTCGGCTTCGTCGCAGACCACGCGGAAGGCGTCCACAAAGCCGCAGTCATCGTACAGCCAGTCCAACCAGGCCCGCTCCTCGGGCAGGAACCCGGAGTTCTTCTGGTTGGAACGCCAGTTCTTCAGATCGATGGGCTTGTGGGCGATGTTCCAGTCGGCGCAGATCACATACTCACGCCGCTTGCGCCGGTAGGAGCGCAGCAGCGGCTTGAGCCGCTCCATGAATTCCAGCTTGAACGCCAGGCGCTCCTCTCCGCTGGTGCCGGAGGGCATGTAGAAGGATGCGATGCTGAGCTTGCCCAGGTCGATCTGAAGATAGCGTCCTTCCCGGTCTATGTCCGGCCAACCCAGGCCCTTCACAACCTTGCCCGGCTCGATCCGGGTGTAGACGGCCACGCCGCTGTAGCCTTTTTTCTCCGCGTCGAAGAAGTAGCTGCGATAGCCCTGGGGGAAAAACAACGGATCGTCCCGTATCTGCTCGAACCGGGCCCTGGTTTCCTGAATGCACAGCACGTCGGCATCCTGGTGCGCGAACCAGTCGAAGAAACTCTTTCGCGCCGCCGAGCGTATCCCGTTGGCGTTGAATGTAATAATACGCATCGGTTGTGTTACAAAACTCGAAGTCGCCGGCGCCACGAGGCAAACCGGCATCCATGAAAGGCTACCAGTGAAAGATTACCAGAAAGAATTCGTGAGCTTCGCCCTGGAGGCTGAGGTCCTCAGCTTCGGCGAGTTTACACTCAAGTCCGGAAGACTCAGTCCTTACTTCTTCAATACCGGCTTGTTCAACAGCGGTGAACGCCTCCGCCGGCTGGGCGAATTCTATGCCGACGCCATTACCGACAGCGGCCAGCCGTTCGACATGCTGTTCGGTCCCGCCTACAAGGGCATCCCGCTGGTCAGTTCCACGGCCGTCGCACTGGCCGCGCGGCACGGCCGCGACACCCCATTCGCCTTCAACCGCAAGGAGATCAAGGATCACGGCGAGGGCGGCAACATCATCGGCGCGCCGCTGGCCGGGGGCGTCGCCATCGTGGACGACGTGATCTCGGCCGGCACCTCGGTCGCCGAGTCGGTCGCACTCATCCGCGAGGCCGGCGCCACGCCGGCAGCGGTGTTCATCTCCCTGGACCGCCAGGAACGGGGCCGCAACGGCCCCGCCTCGGCGGCCAGCGAGGTTCGGAAACGCCACGGCATTCCGGTCTACGCCATCGCCACGCTGGATACACTGGTGGAGTACCTGAAGCACGACACGGCTCATCACCGGCACCTCGACGCCGTGAAAGCCTATCGGGCGCGCTACGGTGCGGAATGATTTGTCGCAAGGTGTCGCTACGAATCGTAGGAGCGGCTTCAGCCGCGATCGCCGTGCGACTGATCGCGGCTGAAGCCGCTCCTACAATCCGAGGTTTCACGCTATTGACCCTGACAGGGTCGCCCGGGGATTGATTCTTCGATTAGAATGAAACCATGAAGAAACAGCTGAAGATCTGCATCCTCGGGGGCACCGGGTTCGTCGGCCACCACATCACCGCCGAGCTGGTGGACCTCGGGCACCGGGTAACCATCCTCACCCGCCGCCGGCAACGCCACCGCGACGTCCTGGTCTGGCCGACGGTGTCGCTGCGTGAGGGTGACATCTACGACTCGGATTTCCTGGTTCGGCAGTTCCGGGGAATGGACGTCGTCATCAACCTGGTGGGCATCCTCAACGAGCGTGGCCACCGAGGCAAGGGCTTCGAGCGCGCTCATGTCGAGCTGGTGGAGTTGATATCCAAGGCGGTTCAGACGACCGGCGTGCGGCGCCTCTTGCACATGAGTGCCCTCAATGCCTCCAAGGACGCGCCCAGCCACAACCTGCGGACCAAGGCCCGCGGCGAGGACCTCGCCCACATGATACCGGGATGCGCCGTCACCAGCTTCCGGCCTTCCGTGATCTTCGGCGAGCACGACACCTTCACGACCCGTTTTGCCAAGCTGCTGGCGTCGATTCCGTGGATATTCCCGCTGGCCAAACCGGACGCGCGGTTGCAGCCGATCCATATCGACGACGTCGCACGATGCTTCGTTCTTTCAATCGGGCAACACGAGACCTTCGGCCGGAGCTACAACCTGGGTGGACCCAAGGTCTACACGCTGTACGACATCGTCGAATACATTAACGTGGTCATCGGACTGGACCGCCGGATTCTGCGCCTGCGGGACTGGCAGGCACGGATCCAGGCATCACTCCTGGAGTGGGCGCCGGGAAAGCCCTTCAGCGTCGACAACCTGCGCTCGCTGGAAGTGGACAGCATCTGCCATACCCCCTGTCCCCTGCCTTTCGGTATCGAGCCGACACCCATGGAGACGGTAGTCCCGGTTTACCTGAGTGCGGGCAGCGACAGCCTGACTCGAATCCGCTACCAGCCTTCCGTCCCGGTCAACCGCGCGGATTGAGCTCGTAGGTGATCCAGTCGGTGCGCAGCGCCACCCGGTCGTACACGGCACGCGCCCGGTAGTTGTTGTCGCGGGTGATCCAGCGAACCACCGGCCAGCCCTGATCGCGCGCCCGGGTCGACAGTTCCTCGAACAGCCGGTCGACGATGCCCCGGCCGCGCGCGGAAGGCTCGACAAAAAGGTCGTCCAGGAAACCCGCGATCGCGCCCCTCGCCGGCGAGAACATCGGCCGGAAATGCATGAGCCCAACTGCCGGCCCGTGGTCCTCGCTGGCCAGAATGCAGTGGAACTCCTTGTGCGGATCGAATATCCAGCCCCATACCGCTGCCAGGATCTCATCGTTCATCGGCACCTGGTAGAACTGTGCATAGCCGCGGTAGAGGTGCTCCCAGTCGCCGCGATCAGACTCCCTGGGGTCTTGTATCGTTATGGTCATAAATCCTCCTTATAGCGACGGTCGTCGGTAGTGGACGACGGTGCGCCAGCCGACAGTTTATCGAGAAACGCTTCGCGCTGCGCCTTGGGCTCGCGGCTCAGTCTGACGGCATCCTCGTAGAACTTTCGCAAGTCGCCACCGTCGCGCGCCAGCAGCGCCTGAAACGCGGGCACCCGCGCGTGGTAGGCGGCGATGACCGCGAAATGGGCGTTGTTCAGGTTTTTCGAGAACCAATGGCCGTAGCCGTGATAGCCGGGCCAGGCGCTGATCATCTTCCGGTACCGGTCCTTCAGCGCGGCGATGATCTCGGCCTTGCGAGCGAGCTTCCAGTTCCTATCATAGTCGGACCGGTAGACTTCGCCGAGTCGGCGACGATATTCGAGAATGGTCTCGACCACCTCGTGGTTCCTGCGCCGACTCACGCGGTAGGCCTCGATCTCCCCGGGCCGGCCCTGGTGGTTCAGCCAACGCTCCACGCCTTCCATCTCCACCGTCACCGCGAACGACTCGTTGAACACGCTGTCCCCCTTGGCGTATGCCACCTGGTGCGCCAGTTCATGAAAGATCAGGCCCGCCAGATCCGGATCGGGGTAGTTCAGCACCGTGCTGAGAACCGGGTCGTCGAACCAGCCCAGGGTCGAATACGCGGGCACGCCCGCAACGTAGGTCTCCAACCCCTGCTCCTGCAGCGACCTGGCGTACTTCTCGGCGTCCTCCTTCTTGAAATAGCCGCGATACACCACGCAGCCCACGATCGGGAAACACCATTTGTGAGGCTCTATGGACAGTTCCGGCGCGGCGAACACGTTCCATAAGACGTAGTCACGATCCAGGGCGGCGTAACTCTTGTAGCTGTCGTTGTCCGGCAGGTCCAGAGACTCGCTCGCGAAGCGGCGCATGGACTTGACCCGCTCCAGCCTCTCGCGTACCGCCGGCGTTGCCTTGTCATCTTTCAGCAGCTTGTCTATGTCCCGCGCCCGACACATCAGGTCCAACTGGCCTCTGGCGGACTGGTAGTAGTAGCCCACAGTGCTGCAACCAAAAAGAGCGCCCAGCAGGAGGGTGATCGTCCAAAGACGAAAATATCGCAAGCCGGCTTGTAGTGTTGTTTCGCCCACGGTTATGGTTGCATCTTCAAAGAGCATAAATTATGAACAATCAAACGGAGAACGAACTGGAAGTGTACCTTGTGGGCGGCGCGGTGCGCGACGAGCTGCTCGGCCGTGAGATCAAGGATCGCGACTGGGTGGTGGTGGGTGCTACGCCGGAGGACATGACCCGACGGGGCTACAAACCGGTGGGACAGGATTTCCCCGTGTTTCTGCACCCGGAGACCCGCGAGGAGTACGCCCTGGCGCGCAAGGAGCGTAAGACCGCGCCGGGTTACAAGGGCTTTGCGTTCGAGTTCTCTCCGAAGGTGACTCTCAAGGAAGACCTGATGCGCCGCGACCTCACCATCAACGCCATGGCCCGCGACAGCAACGGCCGCCTCATCGACTACTTCAACGGCCGCCGGGACCTCGACGCGGGGATTCTGCGCCACGTATCCCCGGCGTTTGTGGAAGACCCGGTTCGCCTGCTGCGCATCGCGCGCTTCCGGGCCCGGTACGGCTACGAGATCGCCCCCGAGACCCGCGAGCTGCTGACGCAGATGGTGAAACGCGGTGAGGTCGACGCCCTGGTGGCCGAGCGGGTATGGCAGGAGCTGGACGGGGCGCTTGTGGAGCCGTCTCCGGCGCTTTTCGTCGAGACTCTTCGCGAGTGCGGTGCACTCGCCAGGATCTTTCCCGAGATCGACGCCCTGTTCGGCGTCCCGCAGCGCAAGGACTACCACCCCGAGATCGACGCCGGCGTGCACACCATGATGGCGTTCACCCAGGCGAGGGGAATGACTGACGACCCGGTGGTGTTGTTCGCGGTGCTGGTGCACGACCTGGGCAAGGCGCTGACACCCGAAGCGGAGTGGCCGCGCCACTACCGGCACGAAATTCTGGGGCTGGACCCCATAGACCGGCTGTGCAGCCGCTGCCGGGCGCCGGCGCGTTACCGCGACTTCGCGCGCCAGGTGTGCCGATATCACCTGCAGATGCATCGCTTGAACACCCTCAAACCCGGCACCATCGTCAAGCTGATCGAGGCCCTGGGCGGCTTCAGGGACGCCCGCCGCATCGACCAGTTCATCATCGCCTGCCGGGCCGACGCAGTGGGTCGCAAGGGCAAGGAGGACTCGCCTTACCCGCAGGCAGAGTTGCTCAAGCAATGCTTCGAAGCCGCGGCCGGTGTCTCCGGTCGTGAAATCGCTGGACGTGCGTCGAACGGGAAGGAGATCGGCGAAGCTCTGTTCCGGGAACGCTGCACGATGGTGCAGGCGGCCCTGGAAGCGAACCGGTCACCTGATCGCGGATGACAGCAATAGCTCCCGGCGATTTGCTGCACTTCCTCCGTCCAGGGAGGTCGAAGCCGCTCCTGCCACAGGGATAGAAGGCTTACAACCAAAGTCCATGTCCAACGATCTCCGCGTCGGGCGGGCACGGTGCTTCCAGCAGGCTGTTGAAAAACAGCCTGCGTAGCCGAGTGCGGACAGGCGCCGCGCCCGGCGCGTTGAAAAAGGCCAGGATGGCGTTTTTCGTGCATCCTGCTAGAGGCGGCGTCGATGATCCAGGTACTGAAACCCGGCAAGCGGAGCGTTGAAGTCCCGCCCCAGGGCCAGCACCTTGAAGAGCTCACCCATTTCGTGGGGCTGGGTCAGACGCTGCACCTGCTGGCTGAGTCGCCACTGGTCGGCGTCCGCGGCTTCCATCCTGCCCGGCACGAGATCCAGCAGTCCCAGGGACAACAGGAAGGCCGCCTGGTGGACGAAGCCCAGCACGTCCAGACCGGTGTCGGCGGCCCGTTGTGCCAAGGCCGAGAAATCCAGGTGTGCGGTGATGTCCTGCATGCCGACGTTGCGGTAGGGGTCGGGGTGGGCGCGGTGGCGGAAGTGGCACATCAAGGTCCCTGCGCTGCGTTCCGCGTGGTAGTACTCGTGCGCCGGGAACCCGTAATCGATGATCAAGACCACGCCGCGCCGCAGCCAGTCGCCGATGCCCGCGACCCAGTGCTGGGCGAGGATCCCGGCCTCGGACTCGTAGCCGGACGGCAGTCCCTTCTCCACGATGGCGGTCAGCTCGCCCGGCTGCGCCGGACGGGCCGTCTCGCGGAACGCTCCGTCCGCCCAGGTCACCTGGATGACCTCGAGGCCGGTGTCCGTCACCCGGAAACGCTCCACCGGCATGGCATCGAGAACTTCGTTGGCAATGACCACGCCTTCAAAGTGCCCGGGCAGGCGGTCCAACCAGCGGCACCGGTCAAGGAGCTCCGGACAGCGCCTGGCGATCGTGCCGCGCTGGCGCTCTCGCAGCTCGGGACTGAGCTCCAGAATGTCGTAACGGCCGGGCAGGCGATCGCTGCGTTGGAGGGATTCGAGGATCTGCGCGCACAGGATGCCGGTGCCTGCGCCGAACTCCAGGATATCCCCTTCGTTCGGAAGCGCGTCCAGGACTTCGGCGCACTGCCGGGCCAGACATTCTCCGAACAAGTCACCCATCTGCGGCGCCGTCACGAAATCGCCATCGGTCCCGAGCTTGTACCGGCCGCCGACGTAGTAGCCGAGACCCGGCTCATAGAGAGCGCGCTGCATGAACTCGCTGAAGTCCAATGCACCGCCGGACTCGTCCATGGCCGCTCGCAGCCTGTCCACCAAGCGCCGCGCTACGGCCTGCTCGTCCGACCCCGGCGCCCCCTCCCCCGAAATGTCCCCGCCGGCACCCGGCGAGACACTCGCCGAAGGCGTTTCATCCGACATCGGACGCCTCGAGATTCCAGGGGCGATCAGGACTTTTGTTCCGATACAAGCTAGTGTACCCCTTTACTGATATTGACCCATTCAACGGCCCGGAAAGGGGTCAGGTGCAAGGCGCGGTTCGCCGGCAAGGGCCAGCCCTTGGCAAGAGGCGCAACGCAGCAGATGGCTCCTTTCCGGGCCGCCCGCAGGGAACGCGCCTGAGCCGTCACTGCAGCGTTCCGCTCCTTGTAAAGGGCCGGGCCATTCACTGCGGAGCGCGCCTTCCATTGCCTCCTCAGGCGCGCTCTGAATGGGTCAATATCAGTAAAGGGGTACACTACGATGCAACTGTCAATCTATGCCAGTGGACCGCGGATGATGCAGAACAATCTACTGCAAGACAAGGTCGCCCTGGTGACCGGCGGCGCGCAAAGGCTCGGCGGCGCCATAGCCACTCGGCTGCACGAAGCGGGCATGAACCTGGTGATCCACTACCGCTCCTCCGACCGGACCGCCCGGAGCCTGCAGGAGACTCTGCACGCGAAACGGGACGCTTCGACAGTGCTGGTCAAGGGCGACCTGCTCGAAGTCGACAAGAGTCGCCACTTGGTAGGACAGTGCGTTCAGGCATTCGGGAGGCTCGACGTAATCGTCAACAACGCCTCGACCTTCTACCCCACTCCCCTGGGCGACGTCTCGCCGGAGGACTGGGAAGCCTTGATGGGCGTCAACCTGCGCGCACCGTTCTTCCTGGCTCAGGAAGCCGCGATGGAGCTCAGGAAGAACCGGGGCTGCGTGGTCAACATGGTGGACATCTACGGGCTGACTCCCCTCAAGAACCACATCGTCTACAGCACTGCCAAAGCGGGCCTGATCGCGCTGACCCGGGCGCTGGCGCGCGAGCTGGCACCGGAGGTACGGGTCAACGCCGTCGCGCCGGGAGCTATCCTGTGGCCGGAAGGCGACGACAACGAAGTGGCTCATCAACGCATCATCTCCAATACTCCGCTCAAACGAATCGGCTCACCGGAAGAAGTCGCCGACGCAGTGCTGTTCCTGATTGGCGGTGCCGGATTCACCACGGGGCACGTCTTGCCGGTCGATGGCGGCCGCGGCCTTTGAACACATCAGCGTAAAGCCCGACGATCCCCGATACTTCCTGCGTCACCGGCAGGCGTTATATGTCGACAACTTCTGAATCGCGGCTGAAGCCGCTCCTACAATCCGCGGTTCGGTAACCGTGGATATCCACGGATTGTAGGAGCGGCTTCAGCCGCGATGAGCCAAACGAGGCGCCGCTACCCTCCGAGATTCCCCCGTTGCGGCTTGAAACCCGAGCCGGGTTGGTAGTCCGCCACCAGCCACAGCTTCTGGGACTTGTCCTCGAACGACGACCACAGCTCGGCGTAGCTGCGGCCGATTTCGGGATGCAGCAGATCGCCGGCAATGTCCGCCAACGGCCGCAGTACGAAGGCATACGCCAGGATGTCGGTCCGTGGCACATCGTAAGGCGGCTCGTGGTTGATCGTGTCCCCGTACAGCAGTACGTCCAGATCCAGTGTCCGGTCCTCGAACCCGGACCCGCCGCGGCGCCGACCCCTTCTGGATTCAATGCCGGACAGCATTGTCGCCACTTCCGGCAGTTCCCGATCGGTTACAAGGCCGACGACCAGGTTGTAGAAATTCGGTCCCTCGAATCCGACCGATTCGGTTTCATACAAAGGGGATACCGCCAGCGGGCCGAAGCTTTCCTCCAGGAAACGCAATCCTTCCCGCACGTTGCCCTCCCGGTCGATATTGCTGCCGACGCTGACGTAGACCTCAGGCATCCTGGGTACCTCGCTCAACGACCACCCCGACCGAGCGGCTGCCCCGCACGGCACCGCCCTTGTCCAGCGTCACCCGGCACCATGGGATGTCGAACTCTTCGAGCAGCAGCCCGGCGATGCGCTCGGCCAGGGTCTCGATCAAATTGAACTCGGAGCCCTCGACGAAGGCGATGACACGCTTGGCCACGGCCTTGTAGTTGAGCGTATCCTCGAGCTTGTCGCTGGCCGCCGCGCGCTTGATGTCGGTACCCATCTCCAGGTCTATCGAGACGCGCTGGCGCATCTGCCGCTCCCAACCCCACACGCCGATCACACATTCCGCCTTGAGGTCTTTCAGAAAGATAATATCCACTGCCGGTTCCGCCGCTGAGTCGATTGTCAAGTGAAGCTTTTATAAGCGACGCGGCAGCCTGTCAAACACCGTACCCCACGGACAACACCTTCCAGGGGGGCGAGTAGAAAGACCCGGCCCTTCCCGGACGGCAATGCTTGACCCTTCACGCCGGAGCCACTCAAATAGGGCCATGCTATACGCCCTGCCGGTTCTGGCCTACCTGATCGGATCGATCTCCAGCGCGGTTCTGGTGGCGCGATTGTTTGCCATGAACGATCCACGCTCGACGGGCAGCGGCAATCCCGGCGCCACCAATATCCTGCGCCAAGGCAACAAGGCTGCCGCCCTGCTGACCCTGTTGGGGGACATATTGAAAGGTGTGGTTCCGGTACTGATCGCGCGCGTTTTCACGGCCGAACCGTCGATCCTGGCGCTGGTGGCGGGCGCCGCCTTCCTGGGCCACCTGTTCCCAGTGTTCTTCGGCTTCCGGGGAGGCAAGGGCGTCGCCACGGGACTGGGCGTGTATCTCGGCCTGTACTGGCCGGTGGCCGCCGGCCTGATCGCCTGCTGGCTGGTGGTGGCGGGGATCAGCCGTTACTCGTCGCTGGCGGCGATTGTCTCCAGCGCCGTGTCGCCGCTGCTGGTGGCCTTGTGCCTCCCTCAACCCGCATACGTGGAACTGTCTATCGTGCTCGCCGCCCTGCTCCTGTGGCGCCACCGCCGGAACATGCAAAGGCTGCTTCGCGGCGAAGAAGACAGGATTCGATTCTCCAGGGGCTAGTGTACCCGGTCACTAGCGGCCTCAGGCCCGCGGCGGCTCCAGCTCGGTCAGCGGCCACCGTGGCCTGACCTGGAAACTGCCCCCCGACACCCCGGCCCCAAGCCGGGCCCGCATCCAACCGGCGTAGGCGATCATGGCGCCGTTGTCGGTGCAGAATTCCAAGCGCGGAAAATACACCTTGATACCTTCCCTTTCCGCCAGCCCCGCGAGTCGGTCCCGCAGGTCGCGGTTGGCGCCCACGCCGCCGGCGACCACCAGCCGTTGATGACCGGTTTCGTCCAGCGCCCGGCGGCACTTGATCACCAGGGTCTCGACGGCGGCGTCCTGGAAGGCCAGCGCGATGTCGGCGACCGCGGAATCGTCCAGGGTTCCCGCGCGCACGGCCTGCAGCACGGCGGTCTTCAGGCCGCTGAAACTGAAGTCGAGGCCGGGACGACCGGTCATGGGTCGTGGAAAACTGAAACGTCCCGCCGCCCCGCGTTCGGCGGCGGCGGCAATAGCCGGGCCACCCGGATAGCCGAGCCCCAGCAGCTTGGCGGTCTTGTCGAAGGCCTCGCCGACGGCGTCGTCCAGGGTCCGCCCCAGCAAACTGTAGCGCCCATGACCGGCGACCTCCACGAGCATGGTATGGCCACCCGAGACCAGCAGCGCCAGGAAGGGAAACTGCGGCCGATCCTCCTCCAGCATCGGCGCGAGCAGGTGGCCTTCCATGTGGTGCACGGCCACCGCAGGGATGTCGCGGGCCGCGGCCAGGCCGTGACCCAGGGCCGCTCCCACCAGCAGGGCCCCCACCAGGCCGGGGCCGGCGGTATAGGCCACCGCGTCCAGGTCCTCGGTCCCCGCGCCGGCCCTGCTCAGCACCTCCCGGACCAGCGGCAGCAGCTTGCGAACATGGTCGCGCGCCGCCAGCTCGGGCACCACGCCGCCGTACAAGGCGTGGGTCTCGATCTGCGAGAACCGGCAGTGCGACAGCAGGCCGCGCTCGCCGTCGTAGAGCGCGGCCGCGGTATCGTCACAGGATGTCTCGATGCCCAGTACCAGCATGCTGCGTATCCCGCATCGCGGGCCTTGGATTGTTTGGTTCAGCGTGGATTCACGCCGGGCGCCGGCCGTAATCCCCGGGCAATCCGCCATTCAGGGCCATGGTAGAACGGTCCTCGAGGCAAGATCCGCCTTGTTCGGGCAGCCGGCATTGATTAGAATCCGGCGCCTTCCATGTACCAGACTTGAGAATTGTATGCCAAGTGTGAAAGTCCGTCAGGATGAGCCGTTCGACATGATTCTGAGGCGCTTCCGCCGCGCCTGCGAAAAGGCCGGGGTCTTCACCGAAATGCGCCGGCGCGAGCACTACGAGAAGCCCACCACCACCCGCAAGCGGAAAGCCGCCGCGGCCCGCAAGCGCGAGCTGAAGCGCATGTCCCGGCAGCGGAACCGGTTCCAACGCCCTCACTGAGCCGTCTCCCCCAAGTTTCGAATCACGCAGTCCCCGAAATCCCGCAGACGATGAGCCTCAAGGAGCGCATCACCGAGGATATGAAGGCCGCCATGAAGGCCAAGGACACAGCCCGGCTGGATTCCATCCGCATGCTGCGCGCCGCCATCCAGCGCAAGGAATTGGACGACCAGGTGACACTGGACGACGACGGCGTCATGGGCGTCATCGAGAAGCAGATCAAGCAGTCCCGCGATTCCATCGAGCAGTTCCAGGCCGGTAACCGCACCGACCTCGCGGACAAGGAGCAGGCCTCGGTTGATCTCCTGTCCGAATACCTTCCCGAGCCGCTCGGCGACGCCGAGCTCGACACCGTAGTCCGCCAGGCAATCTCCGAGACCGGGGCCGGGACCATGAAGGACATGGGCAAGGTCATGGCCCGGATCAGACCCCAGGTGCAGGGGCGTGCGGACATGGGCCAGGTCAGCGCCAAGGTCAAGTCACTTCTCGAAAGCTGAGCCGCGCCTGCGGTTCGCAGTTCCTTCCCCTTTTAGCAATCGCAGCTGACAGCGATTGCTCCCGGCAATTCACTGCACTTCCTCCGTCCACGGAGGTCGAAGCCGCTCCTATAATCCTCCGTTTCGGCACTGCGGTGAACCCTGGATTGTAGGAGCGGCTTCAGCCGCGATCCCCCAGTCCATCCCCCCACGGCCGACCCCCGGCCCACCCCGCCGGATCCAGGCCGTAGAACCTGTGAAGCTGCTCGTATAGCTGCGGGAGCTGGTGCTTCATGACCGCCGGGCTCTCGAAGAAGGACTCCGTAGCCACCGCGAAGAACTCCGCCGGCGAGACGGCCCCGTAAGGGTCCAACACCGAGTCCTCGCCCCGGAACGCCTGGCGCCGTAGAGACGCATACTCGCGGCCGAGCACGCTGGCCCACTCGGCGTACTGTGAACGCTCCCGCAGCACGGGCAAACCGTCCATTGTCTCGTTCTCCTCGTCCAGCTTGTGCGCGAACTCGTGAATCACCACGTTGCGCCCTTCCCCGAAATGACGTGCGTCGTCGGTGATATCGGACCAAGCCAGCACCACGGGGCCGCGCCGCCAGGACTCGCCTGAACGGACGCTGCGCTCATGAGTCTCGATCGCGCCGTCGTAGGTGGTATGGTCCACCACGAACGGATCGGGATACACGAGGATGGTCTGAAATCCCGGGAAATGGCGCTTCCCCCGCCCCAGCAGCAGCATCACGGCGTTGCCCGCCACGGCGACTCGCATCTCGTCGGTGATCTCCAGACCGTTGCAGCCCACGAAGCGCTTCTCGTCCAGGAAGATATTGACCAGCCCGTGCAGCACCGGGCGCAGCGTCCCGGGCAGGCGGCGGTAAAGCGGTATCCGCTCGAGGATGCCTCGCCGGTCCTCCGGCAGGGGCTGCTGGAAAAGGATCTCCCGCCGGCGGCGGCGCCAATAGCGCCGCGCCGCCCACCCCAAGGCGGCCAGTAGAATCAACCCAAGAACGATCAAAATCGGCAATGTCTAGCCCGCCTCCGGGCACCGGACTTTACAGCACCCCCGTTTTGCATTGAACTTGCCCCCATGGCCGGCCGCATTCCCCAGCGCTTCATCGACGATCTGATTACCCGCACGGACATCATCGAGGTCATCGACAGCCGGGTGCCCCTGAAGCGCGCCGGTCGCGAGTACAAGGCCTGCTGCCCCTTCCACGACGAGAAGACACCGTCGTTCACCGTCAGCCAGGAAAAGCAGTTCTACCACTGTTTCGGCTGCGGCGCTCACGGCACCGTGATCGGGTTCCTGATGGAGTACGAGCACATGGATTTCGTCGAGGCGATCGAGCACCTGGCCGCCCGCCACGGTTTGGAGGTGCCGCACGAGGGCGGTGATTCGAAGCCCGAGCCGGCGGCCGAGAGCGGCCGCGACCTGCTCGACGTGCTGAACAAGGCCGATAACTTCTACCGCGAGCAGCTGCGAAAGCACCCGGACGCCAAGGAGGCCATCGCCTACCTCAAGCAGCGCGGCCTCACCGGCCGTACCGCCGCCCGCTTCGGCCTGGGCTTCGCCCCGGAGGGCTGGGACAACCTGATCAAGGCCATCGGCGGCTCGGAGGCGGCCTGCCGGGCGCTGGAGCATGCCGGCCTGGTGAGCCGGCGTTCCACCCAGGGCTGGTACGACCGTTTTCGCCACCGGATCATGTTTCCCATCCACGATCACCGCGGAAGAGTGGTGGGCTTCGGCGGGCGGGTGCTGGGTGACGGCGAGCCAAAGTACCTTAATTCCCCGGAGACCCCCGTATTTCACAAGGGGGCCGAACTGTACGGGCTGTACTCGGCGCGGGGCGCCATCAAGGCCGCGGGCAAGGCACTGGTGGTCGAAGGCTACATGGACGTGGTGGCGCTGGCCCAGCACGGCATCGAGTACGCCGTCGGCACGCTGGGGACCGCCACCACCCGCGCGCACCTGGAGCGCGTGTTTCGCCACTGCACGGAAGTGGTGTTCTGCTTCGACGGCGACCGCGCGGGGCGCGCCGCCGCCTGGAGGGCGCTCGAATCCCTGCTCCCGACCCTCGGCGAGGGCCGCCAGGCGAGCTTCCTGTTCCTGCCGGAGGGCGAAGACCCCGACAGCGCGGTCAACAAGGAGGGGCGGGAAGGCGTCGAGCAGCGAATCCGGGCGGCCACGCCGTTCTCCGACTTTCTGATGCAGCATCTGGCCAGCCAGACCGACGTCAGCCGCATGGATGGCCGCGCGCGGCTCATCGAGCTGGCCAAACCCCTGGTCAACAAGATACCGGACGGTGCGTTGAAGGAGCTGCTCAAGGACCAGCTCACGGCCCAGGCCCAGACCGACCGCGACACCCTCGACCGCCTCCTTGGCGGCGACAGGGCGGCGCCCAGCCCGGCCGAGCCGCGGCCGGTGCGCCAGGGGGACCAGGGGAGGGTTCCGGTCCGCCAGTCACCGGTCCGGGAGCTGCTGACGGTGGTGCTGCAGCATCCCAGGCTGGCCCACATCGCCCACGACGTCGACGAGCTCAAGGAGCTGGATGCCCCGGGCATCAACCTGCTGGCGGAGGTGATCCATACGGTGATCGACAACACCGGTCTGACCACCGCCGCGCTGCTCGAGCGATTCCGCGACCACCAGCATCACCAACACCTTGAAAAGCTGGCCGCGCGGTCACATATGACCGATGAAGACCGACTCGAAGAGGAGTTCAGGTGGCTCATGACCCGCCTCAGGCTGCGGCTGGTCGACCAGCAGATCGACCGCCTCAAAGACCGCAGCCGCGAGCAGGAAGCCCGGGACGGTCGGGCCAGCGAGTCGGTAAAAAAGCAGCTGGACACGCTGCTGAAGACAAAGAGGGAACTACAGATTCGAGGCCCGTGACGTTCGCTCGCTGCGGCTTCCAGGCACATTCAAAACGGCCCGAATGGGCTATAATTAACGGTTATTTTTGGTTCGAACTTCCTCACGACGGGTGCCACTAGTGGATCAAGAGACCAAACAGTCTGAACTCAAGAAGCTTATCCTTAAAGGCAAGGAACAGGGTTTTTTGACCTACAGGGAGATCAACGACCATCTCCCGGAAGACATGCACGACACCGACCAGATCGAGAACGTCGTGAACATGATCAACGACATGGGAATCCTTGTCTATGACAAGGCCCCCGACCCGGACGCCCTGCTGCTGAAGGAAGACTCGGACACCGACGAGGAAGACACCGAGGCGGCCCTGACCACCGCGGTGGAGAGCGAGTTCGGCCGCACCACGGACCCCGTGCGCATGTATATGCGGGAGATGGGCACCGTCGACCTTCTGACTCGCAAGGACGAGATCAAGCTCGCCAAGCGCATCGAGGAAGGCATCCGCCAGTGCACCGAGGCAGTCACCACCTGCCCCATCACCACCACCCGGATCATGGAATCCATCGAGGCCATCGAGGCCAACGAGATGCGCCTGCACGACCTGATCGTGGACTTCATCGACCCGAACGCCGAAGAGGAGCCCATCCCGATCCCCAAGCAGGCGGGCGCCGCCAGCGACGACGACGATGACGACGATGAGCCCGTGGACACCGGACCGGACCCCGACGAGGTGGAGCGCCGCTTCAAGAGCCTCAAGAAGCACCATCAGGCCCTGAAGAAGGCGATCGATCGCCACGGCATCAGCAGCGACAAGGCGAAGAAGGTCCAGGTAAAGATCACCAAGGAATTGATGGAGATCAAGTTTGTGCCCAAGCAGGTCGACATCCTCTGGGACCAGGTGCGCTACCTGGTGGAGGAAGCCCGTGCGGCCGAGAGGCAGATCATGGAAATCTGCGTCAGGCGGGCGCGTATGCCGCGCAAGACCTTCATCAAGATCTTCGTGCACAACGAGACCGAGCCGGGGCTGCATGCGCAGCTCCTGGAGGCCGCGGGCGAGCACGGTGACGTGCTCGAGGACAACAACGACGTTATACATATCCAGCAGCGCAAGCTCAGGGATATCCAGCAGGCGGCGGGGATCGCCATCTCCGAGCTCAAGGACGTCAACCGGCGCATGTCCATCGGCGAGGCCAAGGCCCGCCGGGCGAAGAAGGAAATGGTGGAGGCCAACCTCCGCCTGGTGATCTCTATCGCCAAGAAGTACACCAACCGCGGGCTACAGTTCCTGGACCTGATCCAGGAAGGCAACATCGGCCTGATGAAGGCGGTGGACAAGTTCGAATATCGCCGCGGCTACAAGTTCTCGACCTACGCTACCTGGTGGATCCGCCAGGCCATCACCCGCTCCATCGCGGACCAGGCCCGGACCATCCGCATCCCGGTGCACATGATCGAGACCATCAACAAGCTGAACCGCATCCAGCGCCAGATCCTGCAGGAAAAGGGCCGCGAGGCGCTGCCCGAAGAACTGGCCGAGCGCATGGACATGCCCGAGGAGAAGATCCGCAAGGTGCTGAAGATCGCCAAGGAGCCGATCTCCATGGAGACCCCGATCGGCGACGACGAGGACTCGCATCTGGGCGACTTCATCGAGGACCGCAGCGTGGTGGCCCCCATGGACGCCGCCACCAACACCGGCCTGACCGTCTCCACGGACAGCATTCTGGACACGCTGACCCCGCGGGAAGCCAAAGTGCTGCGGATGCGCTTCGGCATCGGCATGAACACCGACCACACCCTGGAGGAAGTCGGCAAGCAGTTCGACGTTACCCGGGAGCGGATCCGCCAGATAGAAGCCAAGGCCCTGCGCAAGCTGCGCCATCCCTCGCGATCCGAGCACCTGCGCAGCTTCCTCGACGGCAGCTGAGCCCCGAACCCTAATCGTTGAAACACCTTCTCCCCCACAGGGGGAGAAGGCAGGGATGAGAGGGGAGCCCCACAGCCGCTCGCTTCAGGAGTCACCCCACGACCACGCTGCTCCATCCCTGCTATCATCCCACCCCCGGGGCCTGTAGCTCAGTTGGTTAGAGCAGGGGACTCATAATCCCTTGGTCGCAGGTTCGAGTCCTGCCGGGCCCACCATTGGAAATAAAGGGAATACGCCGAAAACTCATCGCGACCTGAAATCTCTTGTGTCGAAACTGTGTCGAAGATCGGCAGATTTTCAGAACTCTCGCTCCGGCGGAAAATTGGCTCATCTGTGAGGAATATTAGGGGCACGAAGTGTCACAGACTCTCACCCGAGCGGAGCTTTACGATCTCGTATGGTCAGAACCGAGGACAAGATTAGCGGCACGTTTCGGCGTTTCTGACGTCTGGCTTTCCAAGGTATGTCGAAGCCACAATATTCCGCTGCCTAGCCCAGGCTATTGGGCGAAAATCAGAGCGGGAAAGCGAGGCACGGAGCGCCCCCCACTTCCATCTCGCGGACCTGGTATGTCCGCTGATGTCGTGATTAGCAAGGGAGGACGTCAGTCTCATGCCCTCTCGGAACAAGAGCTCGTTAATTTTGAACTCCCGCCACCCCTTTTCGAGACGAGCATCGAGGAAGTGACCGATGAGGTCCGCACTCAAGTCGGTCACGTTACCATTCCGAAGACCCTCACCAAACCACATCGGGCGATCGGCCGGTTGCTGGAAGGAGATGAAGAACGTAAGAGGAAGATGGCAGAGGACCCTTTTCCTTTCTCTTGGCATCGACCAAAGTTCGATACTCATTTCGAGCGCCGACGGCTTCGTTTCATCAATGGATTGTTCATCGCCCTCCATAAGTACGGAGCAACTCCCACGGCACGCAACAAAGAGGGCCGGAGCTTTTCCGTAAGGGTAAACCAATACGGCGTTACGTTCCTAGTTGACGACGCGAACGGTGACTTTCGTGAGTATCAGTATCACCCTTACGGTTACGAACCTCCGAGGAATCCGTCTCACCGGATAAAATTAGTCATACCTCGATTTAGCGACGATGGTGGTGACGCTGCATGGGAGGATACAACATCCACGGCGATTGAAGCACACGCAACAGACATTGTTGTCCAGTTAATCGTCACCGCCGAACGTCATTGTAGGAGATCGATTCAACACCGGCACAATTCGATATTGGACCGCAAGGCAAAACTTATCGAGGAGATCCGCCGCCGAAAGGAAGCGGAAATCAAGGAGGAAGAGGAACGGCAAGCTCGTTTGAAACAAGAACGGATTGACCGCCTACTCGCTGATGCCGCGGCACTACGGCAAGCTGAGGATATTCGTCACTACATTCGACGTGTAAAGGATCTGTGTACTCAAAGCGAGCATTCCCACGATCCTGAAGCAATACGGAATTGGGAACAATGGGCTCTATGTCAGGCGGATGAGATAGATCCCCTCGTCAACGGGAGGTTCCTGGAGTCCGTGGGAGACCCGGTCAAGTAACACGACCTACTAACCCTCTAGGTATATGCGGGGGGAGTGAATCTATGGGCCACGAGCCTGCTATAGCAATCCTTTCCAGTAGCGACGGCGCCCCTGGCTATCGGTCTGCCAGCCGCCCTCGAATACTTCGATCCAGCCGTCGAAACCCTTGAAGAGATGCATCTTGGCGCGGATTGGACATCACGCGCCGGGTAAAAAACAGGCAAAACTGTTGCACGGGACTACCAACGATCAACAGTCTAGTGACGCACCCGCTTGCCTCCATCCAGTGATTCGTCTTTGGCGAGGTCATCGACACTCTCCCTCATCTCCCGTAGCAAGCCCTCTCGTTCCCGGTCAGCCCTGTTGGCCGCCGCGAGTTTCCACTTCAGGTCGCGAACCTCTTCGAACCACACCGCAACAAGACCACTAAACACTAATGCCAGAATGAGGCACATACATATCAAAAACGCGCCCACATATCCGATCGTCTCGTCAATATCCCGCAGCACAGGGAACAGCACCGAAATCACGGCCGCACTCAGGTAGAAAGCGCATAGCACCCACAATCTCTTGGTCTTTTCCTTGATCACAGGTGATAGCCTCTTGATTTGCTCGTACCGAAGCAGATCTATATCGACGATATTGTGAAGCTTTGATATCAATTGCACGACGATACCAATAAGCCCTACGTATAGAAACGCCACATATCGCGACCAACCGGCAAGGAAATCCACGCCCACTCGGTCAATTGTCCATACACTGATCCACGCTCCTCCCGTGACCGCCACGATCAGCACCGTCACGAAAATCACAGCTTTCTTGACTGAGTTATGCATATCAGGGATCAATGAGCTTCTGGTCTAGGCAGTCAACCAGCCATTTATGCATCCGAGGATACAGGTCGCTCTCATCGACGATACCACCGTGGGTTCGCACTGATATATCCTGAGACAATTTCAGCTCCTTACCCTTGATTCTACCGTGCTCCTTTAGATCTATGATCACGTCATCTTCGTCCATGTGTCGAAACGATGCTGCAATATCGTCAAGGAATCTCTGCGATTTTTCCGTGGTTTTGTACTTGTAGGACACCTCGACTTGTACATTGATTCGGCTTTCGTCCAACGCCTCTTTTAGACTCAGTTTTTTTGCCCATTCATCCCCGAGTAGCGTTGTTAAGATGTCGAACGCACGACCAGTGGGCCGGTACCTGATATTCTTGACCTTTTCGACCTCTCTCGATGCCACATGTACTGGCTCCGACTTCATTGGTGAACCGATCCGAACTTTCTTCACATGCGACTTTTTAATTTTGCTTTGCGTGATCTTTGGAATGAAGTCGTTCAAAAACACACCATCCTCCTCAGACAGAACATCACAATCCCGAAGCAGCCACATCAAGTAAGCTTCCATATGTCGAGACCGCAAAGATGACGACTGCAACAATACAACGTGATTTTCCTTGATGCCAAAGTACATAATCGAGTCCAGAAACTCTCTGCGCTTGCCACCTGATTTCGGGGGGGCAATCTGCTCTACATCGAGTTCGCTCTTCTCCTTTTCGACAACAACGAGTGGCCGATTGGTTCCCTCCGAATACACCATTAGGCTGCCAAACACCATTCCCAAGGAATTTCTGTTGCGGTTAACAAAGCGATACGCCTTTTCATCTGGAACTCCTAAGTCTTCCATGCGATCTCCAACGTGGGGATAAGCGCTAAGTGCTTGCTTCAAGGCGGTCTGCAGGTTAGAAATCTCATTTTGAAGGAACGTTGCTCGGCGGTAGTGGATTGTCTTCTTTTTAGTTTCTGCTTTCATTGGAGTGTGCCTCCGATATATAGAGTCTGTTTTCTATTCCTCAATGCGAGGCACTGTCTGTCTTCGGACGATCCTTTTGAAGGTCTTCACGAAAGACCGCCTCCAGTTGGCTCACTGTAATGCTCAAACACATGGAACGTTTCACCTGGCACTCGCTCAAATCCCGCAGTCATCTTGTCCGGATCTAAGGTCGTCGGAGCGGTCTTTAGCTCGTGCACAAGATAGACACATCGCGCCACGTTGCGGACAAGAACTCCCAAGGCCAGTTCGACATCGGAAGCAAGTATGTCGACGGCACCCTCCAAGTATCGTTGCTTCACTAGCTCGTATTCTTTTTGTCGGTAGTAGACTCTGAGGCCATGGTTCGCGACGGCCAGACTCACAATCAGTATTGTCGACACAGTGAATAGACGCTCAAAGAACCAGCTAGGGAGAAGAAAAAGCAGATAGTCTAGCCAGCCCATCCGCTCGGGACCCCACCGGTGTCCAATCGGGTACCTCTTGCCAACCACGACGCAAATAGTGACGCCGCATAATGCTGTGAGCGAAGAAGGGATAAATCAGCCAGGAGATTCCGCCGGTGAGAATGGCGAGCAAGAGGCCGGCCGCGGCATGGGTCCATACCCCACGAACCGCGAAGTAGATGCAGCCGAAGAGCAGCACCCAGGGCCAGACGATATCTGAGACTTCCTCCACGTATCCATTGTTCGGATTCTTGAACTGCACAACCCCCTCCTGATTCTCCTATCCTGTCCATCTTTTCTACAATCGACGTCCTACGCAAGTGTAGCGGTCGCTCCCTATGATCTCCAGGTCGCGGACCTTCTTGTCGCTGGGGTAGCCCTTCTCATCTGCGCCCAGAATGTTAGGTGCGAGAGCTCATCCAGCTACAGAAACACATTAGCATGTCGTGACATCAGTGTCTGTAGGATCTCACCCCACGAGTTCAAGACTTGCCTGTCAAGGCGCCATATTGGCCCCTTTTGGAACCGAAGTCGCTCCTAGCACCCTCCCTAGGGGGCCAAGCCATTGCCCTCGAAGCGAGGCGAAATTGGCCCAAGACGGGATTGGCCTGCTAGTCGGAAATGGATGCCAGTATCGACAAGATGATTCCTATCAGGAACAGAGCCCCTATTCCAATACATAGCCAACCCAACCAGTTTGGCTCACCGTGCCAGCACACGAATTCTACTTTGCAGAAACTAAAAACAAACTTATCCCAGAGATCAGCCATCGTGCACAATATATGTCTTTAGGCTGAGATAGGCTTCGTTGCCCCAATAAGTTAACGGCTTCTTGGTTTGAGGACCTAACCCAGGGATCTTGCCGTCCTCTGCTTGCTCGAGTTGCCGCTGGAAATCAGAAGTGGACCCCAGTTTTCGGACAAGCCGTTAAGTGAAAACTCCGCGTGTCATCATGCCGCTTGCGGCATCTCGTTTTCACCGAAATATGCGGCGTCCGGTGTACGCCGGTCCAGTGCCGTATGACGGCGCTGGGTGTTGTAGTACTGGAAGTACTTCTCCAGGCCACGGTGCAAGTCATTCGGCGTCTCGTAGGCTTTCAGATACACATCTTCGTACTTCACGGTGCGCCATAGACGCTCGACAAACACGTTGTCGACCCAGCGACCTTTGCCGTCCATGCTGATGGTGATCTCGTGAGCCTTGAGGACGCCTGTGAATGCCTCGGAGGCGAATTGCGACCCCTGGTCGGTGTTAAAGATCTCAGGGACGCCAAAGCGCCCGAGCGCCTCGGCCAGGGCGTCCACGCAAAAGGTGGAGTCCATCGTATTGGTCAGGCGCCAGGACAACACCTTTCGGGTATGCCAGTCCATGATCGCCACCAAGTACATGAATCCCTTGGCCATCGGAATATACGAGATGTCCGAAGCCCAGACCTGGTTGGGGCGCTCGATAGTCAAGTCCTTGAGCCGGTACGGATAGATCACATGGCCGGTTCCCGGTGCCGAGGTGCGAGGCTTGGGATACAGGGCCCGGATACCCATCACACGCATCAGGCGTTGGACTCGTTTACGGTTCACTCTCTGGCCTCGGTCACCCAGCTCGTCCCGGATCCGCCGCGCGCCCAGGAATGGGCGCTTGATGTGGATCTCATCGATCAGGCGCATGAGCCCCAGATCCTCATCTGCAACCGCCCGCGGCTGGTAGTATGCCGTGGAGCGATTCAGGCCCAACAACCGGCACTGGCGGACCACGGGCAGCGGGTATTGACGGTCAATCAGCGCTCGGCGTTCTGTCATCGGTCTCGACCGAGCGCTTTGGATAAAAAATCCTTCTCCATCGTCAGCTCGCCGACCTTCGCCCGCAGCTTCTCGATCTCTTCCTCGGAGGCGCCGCCGGCATGAGCACTACCGTTCTCAAAGACGTGCTCGGCTTCGCTCATCAGCCGCTTCTTCCGGTCCTGGATCTGATTCGGATGCACGTCATACTGCTGGGCAATCTCCGCCAGGGTCTTGTCGCCTCGAATCGCAGCCATGGCGACTTTTGCCTTGAAGCTCGGCGAATGGTTTCTACGTTTTCTCTTGGTCATCTTCTGCTCCAGTTCTCTGTCGTCAATTTACCGCAGAAGATTTCACTTAAAAAGTCAGCTAAACTGTCCGAACGGCGGGGTCCATCTCAATCTTCCAAAAGCACATTCAGGTGGGGGTCACGTCCCCCTTGTTCTTCTTGTTTCTGCAGCAACTTCTTGCAAATTTCTTTCAGAGTGAATTCATACATTCAAATCAACCTCGTCGTGTCCGACGTGCCCCACCGATGATGGTACCGCTCCCTCTGGCGAATCGGCAACGGCGAGAATAGCGCACGGGGTCGAGAGCAAACCAATTTTGGGGCTATCTCACCCGTTTGGGTGAGAATCGGACGACCGGCTCGAGGTTCAAATTCGTATTTCGGCGCCCAAGGCCGTGCTGTCCATTCGGGGGAATCGAACCCCACAACTCTGAGTTCGGAGGCCTTGTCAAGCAAGTCACTGAGGACCTCCGGTAAGTGCACTAGAGCACTGCATCTCCGATAATTCGCTGATATTCTATGCATAGGGTCGCCGGCCCTGTACAGCTAAGGTGACCGGGGAGGTGGACGCAATGAACAGGCGAATTTCATTTTGTGGGTGGCTTGCCGGCCTAGCGTACCTACTCACCCTCGGATCGCCCGCTGTTTGGGCGCTATCAAGCATATCTCCGGAGGAAGCGATCAACCACGTGGGCGAACGGGCCACGGTCTGCGGGACGGTTGTGAGCGCGAAGTATTCCACGCGATCCAACGGGCAGCCGACCTTTCTGAACCTCGACCGCCCGTACCCCCGGAAGTATCACGGCCCTGGTCTGGGGGAGAGATCGGCCGAAGTTTTCCTATGCGCCGGAGTCCCTGGAGGGGCACGACATCTGCGTTGAAGGTCTCATCAAGAGTCACAAGGGAACCGCCGAGATGATTGTCCAGGACCCGGCCCAGTTGACCCTACAATAGCTCCGCTACCGGAGAGCCCAAGAGACTATGACCAGGGACGGCTACGACAAATCTATATCATCCGTTGTCAGGTCTAAAGGTAAACGTGATCGTCCGATATAGCGCATCATTCTTCGGTATGGGTAGGGAGAATGTTTTTTCGATCGCTGTCAGGATTGACTCATCAACTCTAGTGTTGCTACTGCTCCTATCAATCGTGGTCTTCAGAACATCGCCAGAGTCATCTAATTGCACTGTAACCTTTGTCGACAAGTCGGAGTCGGTGTCTTCCGGTCGCACCCAATTTCGCATTACCTTTGACCGAATCAGTATTACGTAGCCTGCTTTTGTGGTGCTGGCCTGAGTCTCATTTCTCGCTGATTCATCATTGGACGCGGACGACACCAGTCTATCAAGCAGTTCTTGCGTTGGCTTGGAATCAAGGGTGAGACCATGACTCTCCTCGTACTGTTCCAAAGCGTGTTGGGTCGCAGTACCGAAAACCCCATCAACTGGACCTGGATGAAGGCCATGTGAGAGCAAGAACGTCTGAATGCTTTCCACAAGATGACTCTTTCTCGGCACAGGAGCATCGCGTTGCTCCGGCATGGCATTAGATTCGTCTTCACCCCCCTTGTTCTCGGGTTTCTGGTCGCTATCTTGTGGCTTCGCTAAACTCCAATGACAGGTTTGGGCCAACGGCGCCAAGGCCTCTCTCATTCCAGTTGTATCAAAACACTGCCGTAACAGGGCTCTCGTTGTACGGGGTCGTCTGTGCCACGAACGAATTGGCATGCTAGCATCCGTTTCAAGTACTGCACCGTGTTGCCAGGATAGAAGGTTGCCTGATTGTTTGATGAACCGGACCAGTTTGTGGTCTCAGCTTCACCCTTGCCAATCCTAGTCAGCACGGTTGGACTATCGTCGGCAAGATAGTCTCCCCAAGTGATATACAATTCTGTCGTATTGCTCTTGCAGCGTACTACCAGCGCGATCTTATGTCCCCACTTCGATTGACCGGACTTAGAAAACAGTCCTGCGATTACAGTCTTAGAATCGTCAACCGGGTTAGTGGATGTCTGCACCTGCCAGTTGTTGGTACCCGCAGTATCGACCTGCGGTTTGTCCAAATGTTCTCGCGCCGCTAACTTATCGAAACAACTTAGGCGTTCCAAATCTCCCTCAATAGCTGCGCACGCTGCGAATTCCTTGTTGTGAATGTCAGCCAACGAGTTCCTTATCAAGGTAACCTGAGTACAGCATAAGATAGCCGCTACCAACCCGCACTTCTTATAGATGTTGCCCTCCGCCATTCCTTCATCCCCTCGCTGTTCTTGATGGCTGTACCCCGATCTTAACGAATCGTGTACTTGCAATCACACGCATACGGTGCGTCTCTTGCAAGATAGAACTGCCCGCCGACGGGTGCAATATGGTGGATTTTGTATCTCCGCATCTTCTACTTCCGGTTATGTGCGATACCGCACATAGCAATCCATCAGATCGCCGCTACTGCGAAAAAGACGCGCACCCGACAACGATTGCCGGCTAGCCGCGGGCGCCATAGGTGGCGCCTCTGACGGTTGTGCTGCTCTCTTCCTGCTGATCGCCGCTCCATCGCCGGGGTGACGCGTGTGATCGGATTGCCCCACCTCAGTCCCGCCAGAAGGCGTCAAAACGGCCGGATGCCAACTCCGTGTACCT
>CAVSUY010000014.1:0-62668 GCA_963731035.1 uncultured Gammaproteobacteria bacterium
GAATACTTGCTTTCGGTGAGGCGGCGGGCGTTGGCGCCCAGGCGGGATCGCAGCTCTGCGTTGTTCGTCATCTCTACGATGGCTCGTCCCATCGTCGCGGGCTCGCTTTCCACGATCATGCCCGTTTCGTTGTCGAGCACGAACTCCTCCGGCCCCCCGCAACGGGTCGATACGACGGGGACGCCGCAAGCCATGGCCTCCAGGGCGGCAATGCAGAGTCCCTCCTGATGGGAGGGGACGACGAACAAATCGAGAGTGTTCAAATGGGCCGGGAGCTCGCCGTTGTCGATGTCATCGATGACTGTTACCGCGTCCCCCAGGCCGTGGTCACGGATCGACTGCTCGAGTGCCTTGCCGCTGCCACCAATCAGAAGGAGTTCGAGGTCCGGCAGGCCGTTGCCCCGGCACCAGGCTGCAGCGCCAAGTAACAGGGAAACGTTCTTCCTCGGGTCTGTAAGCCGTCCGACGAAGCCGATGCGTTTGCGGCGCCGTTGCGCTCGAGCGCCCGGTTTGAAGCGGTCGGTATCAATGGCCATGGGCATGACGTCGATATGACGGGACCTTGACGTCAGTCCGTGCAGGCGCTCGCGGGTGTATTCACTCAGGGCGACGATCGTGCCGGCATCCAGCACCTTTGCTCCAGCCACCGGGCCCCGTGGGTGATGATCCAGCGGTCGAGCAGCCTTCGAAGCAATGGATAGCCGTGCGTGCGCTGTTCGCGGTCCTCGTGCCACGGGGTCGCGACCCACGCCCAATATGGGACATTCTGCAGGGCGAACGGGGTCGCCGCGAGGCAATTGCCGGAGACGCTCAAGTGATAGTCACATTCCGCGATGACGGCCTTCCAGTGTTTCGTGGGCAGGTAGTGGGTGAACTCGAGCTCCGGGAAGCCAGGCGCCGATGGCGCGGCGCTCTTCCCTTCCGCCGGATTCGACCCGCGACTTCACCCGGCGGTACGGCAGGCAGTACAGCGGGACCGACATTTCCGGGGCGAGGCTGTAGGGCTGGTAATACGCCAGCACCGGCTCTATGCCGCCGCTTTCCAGGGTCCTGGCCACGAAGTCCACCATGCGGGGAACGCCGCCGTCGATGGGACTGATGGTGGAGATGAGGGCCTTCATGGTTCCCGCTTGTCGCATTCCCTCGGGGTCATCAACAGGTCGTCGCTGGATGCGCATGTCGCAGCAGCCCGTGCTTTCTGGATCGCCGCGGCGGCTGGCGCTTCCTCGCGACGACGGTTTCGGCTGTGCTGGTTAAGAGAGTTCATAAGCTTGGGCGACGGTGTGGAGCCAGCGACGGGACCAGTGGCAGCGCGAATGCTTCAGCATGGGTTGATCCGACCACAAGTCTTTCAGGGTTGGAATCTGCAGCCAACGGTTCATCGGTAGCGTGAATCCAGTCTTGGGGCGTTCGGTGAATCGCGGCGGCAGAGCCGTGTCCGGCGTTGACGCCAGGACGGTCTTGTCCGGCCTGCTCTTTGTCTCTTGTGATGAGGAGATTCTCCCCGCGACCTGGGAAAGCAGTGGCCGATCCACCAGGGGCGTTCTGATCTCGACTCGAGCTGTCCATGCTGGCCCAGTCGGCATCGCGCAGGAGCTGGTTGCGAAGGTAGAAACTCGATTCCAGCAAGGCAACCCTGGCGAAGTCGCGGGTCCGCTCCCTTGCGCCCGCCATGTTCAGGTCTGCAAGCGCGCGCTCGATCAACTGGATCGGGTGCAGTGCCCTCAGGCCCTCGGCCGCCTGCTCCCCGCCCATGACCTGTTCCAGCTCCCAGGGCATGAATACGCCCCGGCGCAGGAGATAGGCAGATGCCCAGTCCCCGCCGAGGACCGGCAGGCCCAACGCTTTGGGCGGTATGGGCAGGCGGCTCAGCGCGTTCATGACCCTCGACAGCCGATTTCCCGGCGCTGCTAGAAACTGCAACCGGCTCCATTGACGTACCCATTTCGGGATGTCGGTGAAGGAGGGATAACCACCCAGCAACTCGTCCCCTCCCAGACCCGACATGGCTACCTTCAGTCCCCGTTCGCGGGCGGCCCGGCTGACGAGCCAAGTATTCAGGCCGTCGATGCTGGGCTGGTCCATCGCCGCGAAAAACCGCGGGAGAAGCTGTTCGATGTGCTCAGGCGTGTACCGAACGATATAGTGGTCTGCATCGTAGCGGCGCGCTATCTCCGCAGCCAGGACGGTCTCGTCCTCGGAAAGCTCACGGAACTCGTCGAATCCCAGGGTGATGCACTGCAGGGATTTAATGCCACGCTCGCGAATGATCGCCAGCAGCGCGCACGAGTCGACGCCGCCAGACAGGAACAATCCCACGGGAACATCAGCAACCAGATGCGCTGCCACAGAGGCTTTCAATGATTCCGCAATGGACGGGTCGTCCTCGCGTGGATCCTCGTTCCAGGCGTCGGCAAGGTGGTCATAGGCGTCGGCCGAGACTTTACCGCCCTCTGATACCGACAGGCTGTGGCCGGCGGGCAGTACGTGTATGCCCTGGAACCAGGTCCAGGGCTCGGGCACGCTGCCCCAGAGGTAGAAGCCCGCCTTCCCTGCCGCGGAGACTTCCCTGGATACGTTACCACCGGCGAGCAGCGCTTTTACCTGAGACGCAAATCGCAAGTTGCGCCCGTCGTCACAGTAGTACAGCGGCTTGATGCCGTAGGGGTCCCGGGCACAGAACAAGCGTCTTTCGTGTGGTTCCCAGATCGCAAACGCGAACATGCCGCGCAGGTCCGCGAGCATGTCCTGCCCTTTTTCGCGGTACAAGTGCAGCAGCACTTCGGTGTCGGATTCTGATCGGAATTCGCAGCCCTGCGATGCAAGGCGTTCGCGAAGCTCACGATAGTTGTAGATCTCGCCGTTGTAGGTGATCACCGCGCCCGAGGAGGGATCCATCATGGGCTGGGCGCCGCGCTCGCTCAGATCGATGATGGAAAGGCGGCGATGGGCCAGGCCGATACGCCGATCCTCTGACAGCCACAGGCCTTCGCCGTCAGGGCCGCGTTTGATCATGTAGTCGTTGATCTTTCTGAGTTCGTCGACGTCAACGGGGGACGCTGAGTCCTTGTAGCTGAAGATGCCTGCGAGACCGCACATTCAGGGGTTGTTCGCGATCAAGTCTTGCTTGACGTTATTTCTGGATTGCGGCGGCGGCTGGCGCCGCCTTACAAAGACGCTTCGGATCACGCGTCCTTCGGACTTCTCAGCTCTCTGACTTCCTCACGAAGCCGGGAGATTTCCTGTTCCAGGTCGTGGTACTCGTCGAGACGTTTTCTCAGGAACCGCACCGTAATCCTCGCCTTTTGCTCAATGCCGCTCGGAGTCAGCAGGTACTTGTAGGCGAGCTTGTTGTTGCTGTTCTTGACGTTCATGACCTTGATCCAGCCACGGTCCAGCAAGGCCCGGATGCAGTAGTTGATCTTGCCCAGGCTCACGTCGAGCTCGCGGGCGAGCGCCCGCTGGCTGGCGTCCGGGTTGGCTTCGAGGTACTTGAGGAGCCGGTATCGGGTTTCGTCTGGGATTACTTCAGGCACGCTACCGCCCTGCCGATACACGTAGGTGTTGGCATGGAAAAGGCATACGGAGGGATTATCGGCACCCCCGTTCAATGGTTGAACGGATTTTTCCATGTGAGTGTAGACGGGACAAGGAGAAATGCGAGATTTCAGGGGGTTAGGAGAGGGAATTCGAGGGGATTGTTTGGTTTTTGGGCCGGTTTCAGCTCCTGGGAGGTTTGTGGCGTGGTGTCGGGGGTTGATGCCGGCCCCCCTCACCCCTGGCCCTCTCCCCCTTGGGGAGAGGGGGGATTGGGGTTGGGGGTTGAGGGGAGAAGGTTTCCTGCGGTCTCGGTCCAGTGTGTTAGTATTACGGTATTACCTCCTTACCCATACTTATGAAGCAGCTTTCCAAGGTCACGAGTAAGTACCAGGCGACGATTCCGCTGGAAATTCGGAAGAAGCTGGGCCTGAAGCCGGGGGATGCGGTCGTCTTCGAAATCGAGAATGACGTGGTTACGGTCCGGCGAGCGACGGCTTTCGATGTCGAATACGCCAAGGCGCTGGAAGGGACGCTGACTGAATGGCTGACCAGGGAAGACGAAGAGGCCTACCGTGACCTATGAGCGTTTCGACGTCGTTGTCGTTCCATTCCCGTTTACGGACAAGGCACAGGTAAAACGCCGCCCCGCACTGGTTATCTCCAACAAGACCTTCGGCAGCGCGTCGGGGCACAGCGTCATGGTGATGATCACCAGTGCCGGCAATCCCCCTTGGCCGTCCGACGTCGTCATTTCGGATCTCGCCGGCGCCGGCCTGCCCGCCCCTTCCGTAGTGCGCATGAAGTTGTTCACGCTTGATCATCGGCTGATCGTGGCGAAGTGTGGATCGCTGTCTCGAAAGGATCAGGGTGCCGTGGGGCGGGGCTTGAAGGAGATGCTTCGATTACAGGCAAAGGCGCATTAATTATATGTAGCGCCGGCTTGCACTATTCGTAGTGAGTCCACAGCCGGAGAATCTTGACTACTCGGTTCTTCTCCATAACCTGGTACACCAACCGGTGCTGCACGTTGATTCGTCGCGAGTAGACTCCCGCCAGGTCCCCCACAAGCCGTTCAAATGGGGGCGGCTTCCGAAATGGGTCCTCGGCAAGGATACTTAACAACTCCTGGGCTTTGGGTTTCAGTCCGCTGGCGGCCAGCTTTTTCGCATCTGTCTTCGCTTGTCTCGTGTAAACCAGCCTCCAACTCACCAATCAAGGTCCTCGCTGCATTCCTCGACGGGCGTCTCCATACCTTCCCGGATGGATTCGCGCATGCCGGGGACCGACAGGAGGAAAAGCGTCTCCTGGATCGCCTCCCAGTCCTCTTCGGAGATCAGCACTGCCTTGTTTCGCTTGCCCGATATCAATAGCGGCTGATGGGAGGACGCGGCCTCGTCGATCAGCCGATAGAGCTTCGCGCGGGCTTCGGTGGCTGTGATTGCAGTCATGGTGGATATTCCGCCGGATTGATGATCCCAGTGTACGTTATAGCGTACGTACGTCAAGTAGTACGTTAGACGTTGGGCAACGAGCCGAGGTCGTTTTGCCCCTCATCCTAGCCTTCTCCCCGGAGGGGAGAAGGGATTTTCCGGGGATGATTTTGTGGGGTGGGTCAGGCGCCTTCCGGGGGGTTGACGCCGACGTCCTCGTCGAACTGGCGTTGGGCGATGTGGGCCTCGTTGGTGAGCCAGTCGATGAAGGCTGAGGCGTGGGTCTGGGTCTCGGTGCCGCGGCGGGCGACGATGTAGTAGGCCACCGGCGAGGGGCTGAAGACGTTGAACAGCTTCACCAGCCTGCCCGCCTCCAGGTCCGCCATGACGTGGGCGCTTCTGGCCAGGGCGATGCCCTGACCGTCGATGGCGGCCAGCACCCCCATGCTGGTGTCCGGGAGGTGGGTGCCGCGCGGCAGGGACCGCACGCGCACCTTGGCATCCCGGAACCAGTCCCGCCAGCGGGGACAGATATCCACGCTGGTGCGCTGGATCAGGGGATATCCCAGCAGGTCTTTCGGGGTTTCCGGCCAGCCTTTCTTGTCGAGGTAGGTGGGGCTGGCCACCGGGAACACATACTCTCGGAACAGGAAACGTACGTAGAGCCCCGGCCAGTGGCCGTAGCCCAGGCGGATGGCCAGGTCCACGTCCTCCCGGGTCAGGTCCGTCAGCTCCTCGCTGGTGGAGATCCAGACGTTGATGTCCGGATGCTCTCGGTTGAAGCCACCAAGGCGCGGCACCAGCCACTTGAAGGCGAAGGACTGCAGCAAGCTGATCCGCAGGGACCCGGTCTGGTCGTCGGTAGCCCCGGCCAGCTCCTCAAGAGCGCTGTTCAGGCGCTGCATGAACTCCCGCACGATGGGCACCACGGCGTGCCCGGCCTCGGTCATGACCAGGCGCCTCCCCTTGCGCTCGAACAGGTCCAGGTCCCACAGCTCCTCGATATGCCTGATCTGGTGGCTGACGGCGCTCTGGGTGACGTTCAGCTCCTCGGCCGCCCGGGTGTAGCTGAGGTGGCGGGCGACGGCTTCCAGGGCCCGCAGGCCGGACATGGGGGGGAGTCGGAGCATATGAGCTAATTTATCATGAGTATTTACTCATGTATTAAATTAGAATATTTCCTTTGTTATAAGGGTTTTCAACGCCTAGAATCCACTATTGTTCTCATGGTGCAGTGCACCAAATGATGAGCAAATCATTACACAAACCGTAAGGAGTGGCAACAATGTTTGACGACGTCATCAATCGAGTCCTGATCGCCTATGTGGGCGCCGCTGCCATTTTGGCCCTTCTGGCATCGGTGTACTAAACCATTCATTAACCATATTGAAAACAGGAGACTGTTCAATGAAAACCGCAACCTTTGATGCCGGCCAGGTCGCCGACGTCCGCCGCGAATCCGGCGTAGTGGAAGTGATCCGCAAGACCAGCCAGGCCCTGAGCCACTGGAACAAGCGTCGCCAGGCCATTCGTGAGCTGAGTGGGCTGTCCGATCGGCAGCTTGCTGATATCGGCCTGCGTCGTGCCGACATCCCGAGCACCGTTGAAAAACTTCTCAAGTAACCGCGGGTCCGCCCGAATGGTTACGTCAACAGACAAAACAGAAAGCGACACCGAAATTCATTCCTAAGGGCCATCCGATCAGTCGGGTGGCCCTTTTTCTTTGGGGGTCTGGAAGGCTCCTCCCCTTCGATCACGGGATGATCAAGTGTACCCACTCCCCCTGTGAGCCTGAGACGGCCCCCGGCTTTCCATCCTGGCTGATACAATGAAGCGCCACGACACCCGCGAAGTAACTCTATGAAACTGAAGGTGATAGTGCACCAGGCCGAAGAAGGCGGCTACTGGGCCGAAGTTCCCTCGATTCCTGGGTGCGCGACCCAAGCTGACACTCTCGACGAGCTTATCAAGAATGTCCACGAGGCTGTCGAGGGCTGCCTGGCTGTCGATCTCGAAAATATTGAGGTCTCGGAAACGGATCGGATACTGGAGATCGCTGTGTGAAAGCAATGTCGGGAAAGGATTTCGCGAAGCTGCTCGAAGAACATGGTTGGGAGTTGCGAAGAACAAAGGGAAGCCATCATATCTACGCGAAGGAAGGAAATCCGGCGCGGATCTCAGTTCCGGTACATGGAAACAAGCCATTGAAGACTGGATTGCTGAGACATTTGTTGAAGATATCTCAGGTCGATGAGAGTGAGCTCTGAGGGTACGGTGGCAATATCTGATCGCGGCTGAAGCCGCTCCTACAATCCGGGGTTCGAGGTCGTCCTAGCCTCTGGGATGGTGCTGGGCATGCAGGTTCTTCAGGCGCTCCTGGGCGACGTGGGTGTAGATCTGGGTGGTGGAGAGGTCCGAGTGGCCGAGGAGCATTTGTACGGAGCGCAGGTCGGCGCCGTGGTTGAGGAGATGGGTGGCGAAGGCGTGGCGCAGGGTGTGGGGTGACAAGGCGGTCTTGATGCCGGCGATCTTCGCGTAGCGCTTGATGAGCTGCCAGAAGGCCTGGCGGGTCATGGCCGTGCCGCGGCGGGTGACGAAGACGTAGTCCGAGGTGCGGGTGTTCAGGAGGTCGCCGCGGGCGGTCCTTAAATAAGTGTCCACGGCGTCCATGGCGCTTTCTCCCAGCGGTACCAGGCGCTCCTTGCCGCCCTTGCCGACGATCTGAACCACCCCGGGGTTCACGCGCAGCTCGTTCAGGCGCAGCTCCACCAGCTCGCTGACCCGCAGGCCGGTGGCGTACAGGGTCTCGAGCATGGCGCGGTCGCGGCAGCCCAGGGGTTGCTTCGCATCCGGCGCGTCGAGCAGGCGATCGACGTCGGATTCCGACAGGGACTTGGGCAGCGGCGTGCCGAGCTTCGGGGAGGCGATGTCCAGCGACGGATCGGTCTGGATCTCGCCTTCGCGCAGCAGGAAGCGGTAGAAGCGGCGCAGCGCCGACAGCGCGCGGGCGCTGCTGCTGGCCCGCAGTCCCTGGGTGAAGCGCTCGCCCAGGTGCGACTGCAGGTCCCCGCGGGTGGCTCCGATAAGGGTTCGGTTGCGCTTGCGCTGGTGGCGGGCGAGCGCCGCCAGGTCGCGGCGGTAGGCGGCCAGGGTGTTCTCGCTCAGTCCGGACTCCAGCCACAGGGCGTCGCAAAACCGGTCGATGCTTCGACGGTCCTCGGCGGGGATGGCCCCGTCTACTTCGGTTTCGCCGGCTCCTGTTTCTCGACCCACAGTTCCTGCAGCCTCCGGTACAGGGCCGCCGCCCTCTTGGTTTCGCCCGCTTCGTTGATCAATTCTTTGTAGATGCGCTCGGCGTCGTCGAACAGCCGGGCGTCCGCCAGGGCCTCCGCGGCGCTGTAGCGGGCCGACTGGCCCCATAAATCATACGGGTTCCGAGTTGGCGAAGGCCGAGCGCAGATAGTACTGCGCGGCCACTTCGTACTCACCTTCGGTCTTTTTGGCGTCACCCAGCCAGAACAGGACTTCGCGCTTCTGCTTGGTGGTGGTAACGCGGTCATACATGTACTGCAGCAGTTCGAAGGCGGACTTGCCGCGGCCGACGCTCTGCAGATCGAAGATCGGCTGCATCACGCGGTCGGCTTCGTCGGGGTCGAACTCGGAGTGGGCCAGGATCACGGCCCTCATGATCGACTCGCTCTGGCTGAAGTCGCCGGCATAGAGCGCCAGGCGCGCGCGGGTCAGGTCCCACTGCAGCTTGGTCTGCTCGGAGCTGGGCGCCGACAGGTGCTCGGCGAAATGCGCCGCGAGCTTCATGTCGCGCCGGCCGATGGCGTCGGCGACGATCGCATGGCGCACGGCGTTCGGAACCTCGGCGACGGACTTGAACACGCTGTCCGATTCGTAGAGACGGATCGCAAGCTGCTTGAGCCCGGCTTCCTCGAGGCGGCGATACAGAGCGAGATGCAGCTGGCCGCTCTCCGGCTCGGAGTGGCTGTGCAGCGCCACGGCGGCGTTGATGGCCCGCGCCTTGAGGGCGGCGCCCTCCCCTTTCAGGCCCTTGGCCAGGTTCAACCAGGGTTGCGGGTCGCCGAACAGCAGGTTCTTCTCGTTGCCGAGCCGGGTGCCGAGCTCGTCGTAGGCATGCCAGAGATCCGACACCTTGAAGTCGAACAGGGTGAATTCCGACGGCAGACCGGGCCCGTCGAAGAGCCGCTCCAGGGCGTCGACGCGCGCCACCGGGTCGGCAGCCAGCTGGGCCGCTTCGGCCGATACCGCCCAGGTGGCGGCGATCAGGGGCGAGTCCTCGGGCAGGGTCTGGCGCAGCCTGGCGCAGTTTTTCAGAACCAGCTCCGGAGGGTCCACGTCCGCCCGCAGGCGGGCGAGCAGCCGCAGCACCCGCTCCGATGGATCCTGGGCGCTGCCCAGGCGTTGCGCCGCCAGCTCCGCGTTGCCCTCGCGCAGCAGCACCTGGGCGAAGATGTAGTCCCAGTTCGAGTCCGCGGGCAGGTACTCGCGGTCGTACAAGGTCATCGCGATCTCGGCGTCATGGGTCTGATGATCGACGAGATAGCTGCGCACCACCAGGCGCCGCCAGTAGCCGAGCTGCTCGGAGTCTCCACCGCCGCGCCAGATCAAGGCGCGAAGGATCTTGCGCACCCGCTCGCCGTCGCCGGATTGCAGCAGCAGCTCGGCTGCGTGGGTCATCAGCTCCTGGCGCTTGATCTCGGGGATATCCAGCGGCAGGTTGACGACGCGCTCGGTGAGCCGGTCCCAGTCCTTGCGCTTGCGGTACAGGTCGTAGCGCAGGTTCTCCCAGTTCAGCCATTTCTGCGGGTCGCTGGCCGTGGGCTGGAAGTCGTTAATGCGCCGCAGAGCGAGGTCGTAGGCGCCGCCCTTGAGCAGAAGCTGCACCAGCTCGGCGGGGGAACGGATGTCGGCGGCTTCGGTCGTCTGTCCGGATTCCTGGCCGCCGGCCTGCCGGGTCGCTTGCGGGTCGGGCTGCTGATCCGGTTGCGTGTTGGATTGCTGGTTCGAGTCCTGGTTCGAGTCCTGGTTCGAGTCCTGGTTCGAGTCCTGGTTCGAGTCCTGGTTCGAGTCCTGGTTCAATTCCTGGGTATTCGCGCTCTGGTCCGGCTCCTGGCTGGGTGCCTGGCTCGCTTGCGGGTCCGCCTGCTGATTTGATTGCTCGTCCGTTTGTTGGGCGAGCGTCGGGGTGGCGGCGAGCAGCGCGGCAATGGCGGTGGTAAGTAACAGCCGGACCAGCGTGATGCGGGAGTGGCGGTGCTGGCGTGTCATCGGGGCTGGGATGGTTCTTGTTGGTGGTGGATGAGCGATGCGCCCCGTTTCCTGGTCCGGACGGTCGTTTGTATTGGTTCGTAGGAGCGGCTTCAGCCGCGATTGATAGATGGACAATCGCGGCTGAAGCCGCTCCTACAATCCGGGGTTCGGCGACCTTGGCGCCGGGATCGTTCGGCGATCGCGATCCACGGCGTAACAATCACGGCTGCCATCGATCTCCCGGCAATCGCTGCACTTCCTCCATCCATGGAGGTCGAAGCCGCTCCTACGATCCGGGGTTCGTGCGACCTTGGCCCCAGTGTCCCGGGCTACTTCGCGGACTTGATGCGTTCCTTGATGCGGGCGGACTTGCCGGAGCGCTCTCGCAGGTAATACAGCTTGGCCCGCCGCACCGAGCCGCGGCGCTTGACCGCGATGCTGGAGATGAGGGGGCTGTGGGTCTGGAACACGCGCTCGACGCCTTCGCCGTAGGAGGTCTTGCGCAGGGTGAACGAAGAATTCAGCCCGCGGTTGCGCTTGGCGATGACCACCCCCTCGAAAGGCTGCAGGCGCTCGCGGTTGGCCTCCATGACTCGCACCTGCACCACCAACGTGTCGCCGGTGTTGAAGTCGGGCACGTCGGTCTTCAATTGTTCAGATTCGATCTCTTTAATGATGTTGCTCATCGCCGTTTCTCCGCATCGTCTTGTTTGTCCACAACGTATTGGCGTTTAAATTCTTCCAACAGGCGCTCCATTTCCTCTGTCAGGGCCGCTTCCCGCAGCAGGTCCGGCCGCCGCAGCCAGGTTCGGCCCAGGGCCGACTTCAGCCGCCAGCGCCTGATCGCGGCGTGGTCGCCGCCCAGGAGCACCGCTGGTACTTCGGCCTCCTGGAAGTGTTCCGGGCGAGTGTAATGCTCGCAGTCCAAAAGTCCATTCCCGAATGAGTCCTGCCCCGCCGATTCCTCGTTGCCCAGGGCTCCGGGCTGAAGCCTGGCGACGGCATCGATCCAGACCATGGTGGCCAGCTCGCCGCCGGACAGTACGTAGTCGCCGATGGAGCATTCCTCGTCCACGTACCGGCGGATGAATCGCTCGTCCACGCCTTCGTAGCGGCCCGCCACCAGGATGGCCTCGTCCAGGGCGGCGTAGCGCTCCACCGCCGCCTGGTCCAGGCGCGCGCCCTGGGGGCTCATGTAAATCACCGGCGCCGCCGGGTCGCGCGCTTCCGCGCGCGCCGCGTCGATCGCCCCGGCCAGGGGCTGCGCCTTCATCACCATGCCGGGGCCGCCGCCGTAGGGGCGATCGTCCACCGTGCGATGCACATCCGTGGTGTAGTCCCGGGGGTTCCAGAGCCTGAGCTCCAGAAGGCCCGCCTCGAACGCCCGCGCCGTAACGCCTTCGTCGGTCACTGCCGAATACATCGCCGGGAAAATCGAGACTACGTGTATTCGCATGGTTGGTAACCGTCATCGCCGCCCCCTCACCCCGGCCCTCTCCCCGAGGGAGGGGGGATTCTTCCTACCCTATCCTCTCCGCGAGAGAGGGAATTCTCCCTTTCCCATCCTCTTCACGAGAGACGAGATTCTCCCTCTCCCGCTTGCGGGAGAGGGTTGGGGTGAGGGTATTCCTTGCCCGAGCGCCACCCCCTCACCCTAACCCTCTCCCCCGAGGGGAGAGGGGATTCGAATCAGAACTCCGGATCCCAGTCGACCTGAATGATTCCGGCTTCCAGGTTCACGTCCCGGACGACCTCGGGCGTGTACGGGATCAGGCGTTCGCGGTCGCCGTTCACCACCAGGATGTCGTTGGCACCGGTTTCGAACAGGTGATCCACAGTGCCCAGCGTCGTGCCGTCCGAGGTCCGTACCTTCAGGCCCTCCAGCTGATGCCAGAAGTACTCACCCTCTTCCAGCGCCGGCAGCGTCTCCGGTGTTACCTGAATCAGGGCGCCGACCGCCGCGGCCGCTGCGTCCCGATCATCCACGCCGCGCAGCTTGGCCACCAGTCCCCGGCCCTGGGTACGGCCCGACTCCAACTCCAGGGTACGCGCCGCAACTCCCTCACCGACAATCCATTGCCGATAGTTGAAAATGTCCGTCCGGTCGCGGGTATAGGAAAAAATCCTTACCCAGCCATTGACGCCCCAGACACCAACGATCTTGCCGACGCAAACAAGCCGCGGTGCCGGTCCGCCGCCGGTCAATAACGCTCTAGGCAGTCCTGCGGGACTGCTTGATCAGATGGTCAACGCGCTCGGACGGCCGGGCGCCCTTGCGGATCCATTCCTCGGTCTTCTCCAGGTCGATCCGCAGCTTCTCTTCGTGGTCCCTCGCCATGGGGTTGAAGAATCCCAGGCGCTCTATGAAGCGCCCGCGGGGCGCCCGTCGCTGATCGGCGACGACTATGTTATAAAAGGGCCGTTTTTTGGCCCCGACTCTCGCCAGGCGAATAGTCACCATGTTGCATTCCCGTTAAAAACGATCACAATGAAAACGATCAGAATCGGGCCCCGCCGGGACCCGGTTTAGGAGGTCGGCGATTCTAGCGCCGAGCACCCGCAAATAAAACCGTTTTGAGGGCGATTGGCGTTGATTTTTTCCGGACGACCTGACACAGCAGGCCGACGCGGGGTGCCAGTTTTTCCTTTCCATTTCAGGCAAATCCACTATAATAATTAGAAATAACATTGATAACACTAATTAACCCACTGATTTATAACAAACAATTGAGGCCCTCTTCAATGGCGCGTTTGATTGGAATCCTGGTAGCGATCGCGAGCCTGGCCGCGTGTTCCAGTGGCGTAAGTAACAGCGGTGCCGGGGCGGCGCAGACTGATTGCAAGTCGGGCGACCTGAACCTGATCTGCACGATGGTGATCACCGTGAACGCCACTTCCGTCAATGCGTACGGTACGACCGTCGGGAGCACCGCGGACGCGCTGATCGACTCGACAATGGGCACTCTGGACATCAACGTGGTTGACCCGCTCGGTACCTTCACGCACATATTCCAGGGCATCACGTGGCAGACCTACGACGTCAGCTTTAGCTCGGGCCGGGCCAAGGCGCCGGTGCTCGGGCAGAGGAGGTACACCAGTACCCTTGTCATTACCCTGACCAACAATACCGGCGAGGGCACGATCAGCATTCCGATCGTTGACGGGGTGACCAAGAAGGAATTCAGGAATCAGGACCAACACAGCGGCCATGTGTTTCCGTATGTCGTGACCGTGCGGGCCACCGGCACCGATTTTGCCACCGGCCATCACGTGTTCGTGGTGGCGCGCACGACCATTGAGATCGGTGACTTTACGACGCCCACAACGCCCACGACGACCACAACGACGACGACCGGCAGTACCGCCAGCGTCATCGATTACCGGGCCGGTCTGCTGGACGTGGCCCAGGCGGATTCAGACGCCTCGAACGTCCGCTGGCAGTAGCGCCGGCCGTCTGACCGTTTTCCTCCGATGGGTGACGGGCAATAAGAAAGGGCAGTACACCGCCCTTAGCAGTAGTCAGTGAAAGGGTGACTTGGGCATGCCGGACATCAGGTTCGGCATGCCTCCTTTCTTTTTCATCCGCTTCATCATTTTCTGCATCTGCTGGAACTGCTTGAGCAGGCGGTTTACTTCGGGTACGCCGGTTCCGGAGCCGGCCGCTATTCGTTTCTTGCGCGAGCCTCTGATCACCGCCGGGTAGGCGCGTTCGTGCGGGGTCATGGAGTTGATGACGGCGATGGTTCGCTTGACCTGCCCTTCGTCGACCTGATCCGCCACCCCGGCGGGCAGCGAGCTCAGACCGGGAATCTTCTCCAGCAGGGCACCCAGCCCCCCCATCTTCTGCATCTGCTGCATCTGGTCCCGAAAGTCGTCGAGGTCAAAGCCTTTCCCCTTCTTTATCTTCTTGGCGAGCTTCTCCGCCTTGGTCTTGTCGACGTGCTGTTCGACCTGCTCCACCAGGCTGAGGACGTCTCCCATCCCCAGGATGCGCGACACCACCCGCTCCGGATAAAACGGCTCCAGGGCGTCGGCCTTCTCTCCGGTGCCGAGGAACTTGATCGGCTTGCCGGTGACATGCCGCACTGACAGAGCCGCGCCGCCGCGGGCGTCGCCGTCGGTCTTGGTGAGGATGACGCCCGTGAGCGGCAGGGCTTCATCGAAGGCTTTGGCGCTGTGGACCGCGTCCTGGCCCACCATGCTGTCGACCACGAACAGGGTTTCCGTTGGATCGATTGCCTCGTGGATGGCGCGGACCTCCGCCATCATGTCCTGGTCCACGTGAAGGCGGCCCGCCGTGTCCACCAGCAGCACGTCGATGGCGTTCTTGCGCGCGAAGTCGACCGCCCGCACGGCGATATCCACGGGCGAGTCGTCCGTGCTGCTTTCGCAGAATTCCAGGTCGTTCTGCCCGGCCAGGGTGCGCAGCTGATCGATGGCCGCCGGCCGGTAAACGTCCGTGGACACCACCGCCACCCGCTTCTTCTCTCGCTGCGCCAGCCAGCGGCCCAGTTTGGCGGCGGTCGTAGTCTTGCCGGTGCCTTGAAGCCCGGCCAGCAGCACCACGACCGGAGGACGAGCCGCCAGGTTCAACGCGTCGTTGTGCTCGCCCATCACCGCGGTAAGCTCGTCGCGCACCACCTTCACCAGCATCTGGCCGGGTGTAAGGCTGGACGTCACGTCGCGGCCCACCGCGCGCTCGCGCACCCGGTCCACGAAGGCCTTCACCACCGGCAGCGCCACATCCGCTTCGAGCAGCGCGATGCGCACCTCCCGCAGCGTGTCCTTGATGTTGTCTTCGGTAAGGCGGGCCTGGCCGCGCACCCGTTTCAGGGTTCTTTGAAGTCGTTCACTGAGCTGGTCAAACATCTGTCATTCAAGGTCTCGTGGGAATTGTTTGTGGCCCCCTCACCCTAACCCTCTCCCCCGGGGGGAGAGGGAACCTATTGCCCTCTCCCGCTTGCGGGAGAGGGTTGGGGTGAGGGCCGTGTCACAGACTGCCCTCTCACCCCCAGTGGAGGGGACCTGTTTCAAGCATCGCGCTGCGCTGCTGCACCAATATGGTTGCACGCATCCGGCCCGAAGGCCTTCATGTTTCAATCGCCGAGCCCCGTAAGCTACACTTACCCCTCCATGCTGACACCCGTCCTAAGCCTGGGCGCCGGGGTGCTGTATCTGAGCGCCGGGGCCTTGTTGATCAACCACCTGTGGGGGAGCGGGCTCGCCAACCTGCGCCTGGTGTTCGCGCTCATGCTGACGGCGATCACGGCCCACAGCGTGCTGCTCGACTACACCGTATTCTCTCACACACCGGCGATCAACTTCGGGCTGACGAACGCGGCCTCGCTGACGGCGTGGATCGTGACCATCATCTTCCTCGCCACCAGCCTGCTGAAGCCGGTTTACGAGCTCGGGGCGCTGATCCTGCCCGTTTCGGCCATATCGGTCATCACCGCCTGGCTGTGGCCGTCGGTGTCGCCGGATACGGTTCGATCCACGGGACTCACCATCCACTTGTTTCTGTCGCTTGCCGCTTACGGCTTCCTGGCGTTGGCGGTGGTGCAGTCCATCGTCATGAGGCTGCAGGATCACCGGCTGCGGGTACACCGGGAGGCGTCGGTCCTCAGTAAGCTCCCTCCGCTGGAGACCATGGAGGAGCTGCTGTTCCAGCTCATCGGAATCGGTTTCGTGCTGCTGTCCCTGGGCCTGGTCTCCGGCTTCTGGTTCAGCATCGAGAAGCTCGGCGTGGCCTTCGTCCTGGACCACCACACCGTGCTGTCGATTCTGGCCTGGCTGATCTTCGGCAGCCTGCTGCTCGGGCGCCTGCGATTCGGCTGGCGCGGCAAGACCGCGACCCGCTGGACCATCGGCGGGTTCATTGTCCTGTTGCTCGGTTATTTCGGCTGGAAATTCGTACTCGAAGTGCTGTTGAACCGCAGATGATGCGCCGCCCGGCGCGACTGGCGTCTCTTCCGGGCCCCTTGCCAAATTGAACGACCCCGAACTCCCTCCTCTCTTCCTGACACTTGCCGCGCTGGTCCTGCTGTCCGGGTTCTTCTCGGCGTCGGAAACCGCGATGATGGCCCTCAACCGCTACCGGCTGGACAACCTCGCGGAAAAGGGCCACCGGCGGGCCGGGGTCACGCTGAGACTGCTGCAGCATCCGGACCGCCTGTTGAGCACCATCCTGCTCGGCAACACGGTCGCCAACCTGACCGCCGTGAGCATCGGCTCGGTCATCGCCCTGCGCATGTATGGGGAAGCGGCCATCGCGGTCGCCGGTATCGTGCTTACCCTGGTGGTGCTCGTCTTTGCCGAAGTCGTCCCCAAGAGCCTGGCCGCTTCTCATCCCGAGCAGGTCGCCTTTACCGCGGCGTATCCGTTGTACGGGCTGCAGAAGTTGTTCTACGACTGGATTCCGGTAATCCGGCTGGTCAACACCATGGGCCGCGTGATACTGCGCCCGTTCGGCATCGTGCCGCGCAAGGTTTCCACATCGCTGGATACGGACGAGCTGCGGATCGCCGTGAGGGACTCCGAGAGCCACCTGTCCCCGCAGCACCAGGCCATGCTGCTGCGCATTCTCGAGCTCGAAACCATGACCGTTGACGACGTGATGCTGCCGCGCACCGACATCGAGGCCATCGATCTCGACGACGACTGGGACGAGATCGTCGAACAGCTGGCCACCAGCCACCATACCCGGCTGCCGGTATACCGCGGGTCCATGGATCATATGGTTGGGGTCTTGCACCTGAGGAAAGTGCTGCACCTCAGCCAGACCAACAACTTCAACCGGGAATCCCTGGAGAAGATGATTCGCGCGCCGTACTTCATCCCGGAAGGGGCCAACCTGATGCAGCAGCTTCTGAACCTGCAGGGTCAACGCAGACGGTTCGGGCTCGTTGTGGATGAATACGGCGATCTCAAGGGATTGGTCACGGTGGAGGAAATCCTCGAGGAGATTGTGGGCGAGTTTACCGATAACACGCCCGCCCTGGACCGGCACACGCACAACCTTTCGGACGGCAGCTACGTGGTGAAGGGGAATACCAATGTTCGCGACTTGAACCGCAAGTTCGGATGGGATCTGCCCACCGACGGCCCCAAGACCCTGAATGGGCTGATCCTGGAGCACATGGAGTCCATTCCCGAACCGGGTACCAGCGTCCTGCTGGACAACTATGCGGTGGAGATCATGCAGACCCGCGGCACCGGGGTGTCGGTTGTTAAGATACAGCCGCGGGTGAAGCCTACCGACCTGACCGAGAAAGAGGAACAATCCGACGATTCATCATGAAAGCAGCAAATCTGATTCTGAGCTTGATGTTGTTCACCGCCCTGCCGGCTGCCCACGCCGCTCCCGAGCAGAGATACAAGGTTTACCTTACCAACAAGGAAGTCAACGGCGTTCCGCTGACCCAGCCGGTCAAGCAGTTCGCCTGCAACGACAGGATATTCGGGGTCGTGGAAATCAACCGGCCCGACGCCGGGAACGGGAACCATACCCTGTACGCCACTTGGCGCAATCCTGCCGGCAAGGACCAGGAGCACACCAAGTACCCGTTCCAGGTCATCGACGGCACCGCCCGCCTGTGGGTGTGGCTGAAACTGCACCGCTCCACCGAGGCCTCGGTCGTCCAATTCCTCAACCCCTCCGCCGGCATGGATGAGTTCGTCGGCCAGTGGGAAATCCAGATCCACATCGACGACAAGCTGATCGCGAAGAGGAAGTTCGACGTTCTCTGCTGAAGGCCCTGATCCGCGGATTGTAGGAGCGGGTTCGACCTCCATGGACGGAGGAAGTGCGGCGAATCGCCGGGAGCGATCGCCGTCAGCCGCGATAGTGTGGGGCAGGCGCGAGAACGGTCGCTCCGTAGAGTCAAACCCCGACCCGCGAAGGACGCGGTGCCAAACCCCGCCTCGCAATCGCGGCTGAAGCCGCTCCTGCAATCCGCGGCTTCATCGCCCCGTCATTGCGAGGAGCCGGAGGCGACGCGGAGCGGCGACCTCACTCCTGCACGATCTGGTTGCGAACATACTCCGGTGCGGCGTCGCGGGGGTCCAGCGCGCGGCCGGCGCTGAATTCCGATTCGGCGATACGGGCGACGTTCTCGGCGTGGGGATGGACGCCGTGAACCAGGGTCAGCTTCGCGGTTTGTACCGCCGACAGCGCGCCGCCGTAAACATCGCAGCCGCTGCCCGCACCGACCCAATCGCCCTCGGAGGGCAAGCGAACCGAAGCCGGATCATCCACCCGGGGCTCTTGAATGGGCGCCATCCCCTGCCCTTCGACTTGCCGGTACAGGTTCCAGTACACCTGCTCCATGCGCGCATCGAAAGCCGCCAGCACCAGGGGGGCACTAACCCGGGCGGCCAGCGCCCACAGCGAAGAAACGGGCACCACGGGGCGATCGATGCCGAGCGCCAGGCCCTGCACTACCGAGATCCCGATCCGCAGGCCCGTGAACGAACCCGGGCCGCTGCCGAAGGCCAGGGCGTCGAGATCCGCGAAGCTGAAGCCTGCCTCCGCCAGCAGCTGCCGCGCCATGGGAATGAGGATCTCGGCGTGGCGGTTGCGCTCCAGGCGCAGGATCTCCCGGCACTCCCCATTCCACAGCAGGGCCGCGGAGCAGGCCCGGGTCGCGGTTTCGACGGCAAGTATGCGGCTCATTGGTCCGGGTCCTGATCCATGCTCTCCAGGAATTGGACGGCGTCGCCGGGCCGGCGCGTCACCGGTATGTCGGGAAGGCTGTTCAGAAACACGCGCCCGTAGGACTTGGAATACAGGCGGGGATCGAACAATACCAGCACTCCTTTGTCCGAGGTGTCGCGAATCAGCCGGCCCACGCCCTGCCTGAGCGCGATCACGGCGGTGGGGAGCTGATAGTCGATGAAGGGGCGCCGCCCCTGCTCCTCCATGTCGGCGAACCGCGCCCGCAGCACCGGCTCGTCGGGATACTCGAACGGCAGCTTGTCGATCATGACGCAGGATAGCGCCTCGCCCTGCACATCCACCCCTTCCCAGAAGCTGGCCGAGCCCAGCAGCACCGCGTTCCCGGTGCGCCGGAAGCGCTCCAGCAGCTCGTTGCGCGGCGCCTCCCCCTGCACCAGGAACACCCAGCCGGTGGCCCGCGCCCGCAGCAGCTCCGCCGCCCTCTTCAAAGCGCGATGGCTGGTGAACAGCATGAACGTTCTGCCCCGCGCCGCAGTAATGATCGGCGCCGCGATGTCCACCACCCGCTCGATGTAGCCCCGGGCGCGGGGATCCGGCAGCTCCTCCGGCACCAGTAGCAGCGCGTGGCTGCGGTAGTCGAAGGGACTGGGCAGGCTCACGGTGTCCGCGCCGGCGGCGCCGACCTGGTCGAGGAAATACTCGAAGCTGCCGTTCACCGACAAGGTCGCCGACGTATAGATAAAGGTCTTCTCGTTCGGATCGAGGTACTGAGACAGCGAGCGGCCCACGTCGCGCGGCGTGACGTGCAGGCGAAAGCTCTTGGCGGTGGTCTCCAGCCACCGTATCTGCGACGGGTCGCCGGAGTCGGTGATGTCCGAAAGCCTGCCCGCGAGCTGCAGGCTGCGCTCGAAGCAGCGGGTCAATCCCTCCCCCACCGGCGCCGCCAGTTTCAGCAGGTCGGACAGTTCCCCCAGCCTGACCACCAGTTCCTGAAGCAGGCCCGATACGTCGAATTGCTCCTGCGCATCTTCCCAGGCAAAGCGCTGGCCCTCCGCGGGCATCGCCGCGCGCGCCCGGGTGAGCTCCTGCTCCACCCTCACCGCCGCCTCCAGCAGACCTTCCACCTGGCTTTTCTCGCTCTCCTCTTCCCGCGACAGGTCCCGGCACAAGTCCAGGATCTGTCCACTGCCCACGGTTGCGCCGAGGAACACCGACGCCACCCCGGAGAGCTTGTGCGCTTCATCGAAGATGACAGCGTCGGCACCCGGCAGCAGATTCGCGAACCCGTCCACCTTCAGACCGAGGTCGGCGCAGAACAGGTGGTGATTGACCACCAGGATCTCGGAGGTCAGCGCGTGCTGGCGCGCTCGATTCACGTAGCAGTCCTGGTAGAAACGGCACTTGCCCCCCAGGCAGTTCTCCGGCGTCGAGGTCACCATGGGCCAGATCGGCGAGTCCTCGTCGATGCCGCTGATCTCGGCGATGTCGCCGCTGCCGCGCCGGTTGCGCGCGGTCCAGGAACGCACCCGCTCCAGGGCCGCCTTGTCCCGGCTGCGCAGGAATTCCTCCGCTTCGCCGGAGGTCTCCAGGCGATGCAGGCAGACGTAGTTGGCCCTCCCCTTCAGCAGCGCGGCGTCGGGCGCCCGTTCCAGCACATCGCATACCGCCGGCAGATCGCGCTTGAAGAGCTGCTCCTGCAGGTTCTTGGTGTAGGTGGAGATGATGATCTTGAGGCCGCTCAGCACCGCGGGCACCAGGTAGGCGAAAGTCTTGCCGGTACCGGTGCCGGACTCCGCCACCAGCGCGCCGCCGTGACTCAGGGCATCCTCGATCCTGCGGGCCAGCTCCTGCTGCACCGGGCGTGCCTCGAAGGCCGGAAGACGGCGCTCGAACGGGCCGTCCGGGCCCAGGGCCTGCTCGCTATTCGAGATGGTCGCGCTCACTCAGGCATCTGCCCAGGGCGTCGTCCCAGGGCGGCAATCGCACACCGAACACCCGCAGTAGCTTTTCGTTGGACAACACGGAGAACGAGGGCCGGCGCGCCGGCGTCGGGAACTCCGAGGTGGGGATGGGATTGACCCGGATGTCGTCGAGGCGTCCGCTGAACTCGAATATGGAACGGGCGAAGTCATACCAGGAAGTCCGGCCCGCGCAGGTCATATGGTACGTCCCGGCACGGTCGTCGGCACTACCGCCGGTGTCCAGCATGGCGACGATCTTGTCCGTGGCCTCGGCGATGGATCCCGCATACGTCGGCGAGCCGATCTGGTCGCGGACGATGTTGAGCTCGTCGCGCTCGCCGGCAAGTCGCAGCATGGTGTTGAGAAAGTTGCGGCCGTGGTTGGAATAGACCCAGCTGGTCCTGAAGATCAGGTGCCGTTGGTGGATATCGCGGATGGCCTGCTCGCCGGCGAGCTTGGTGCGGCCGTACACGTTGATCGGCGATACGGCGGCGTCCTCCTCGTAGGGCTCGCCGGCGGCGCCATCGAACACGTAGTCCGTCGAGTAGTGGATCAGCCAGGCGCCGCTCGCGGCGCAAGCGCGCGCCATGGCGGCCGGCGCGTCGGCATTGATGATCTGCGCGAGCTCCGGCTCGGATTCGGCCCCGTCGACGGCGGTATAGGCCGCGGCGTTGATGACGACGTCCGGTTCCAGAGATTCGATTGCCTTGCGAACGCTCTCCGGTTGCGAGAGATCGGCCTGAGCCCGGTCCAGGAAACTCGCGTTCTCCAAAGCGCGCAGACCCGCCGCCAGGCAGGTGCCGACCTGGCCGGTCTTGCCGAATACCAGTCCCTTCATAGTCGAACGTCTTTCAGCGGTGGGGCGCTCCGATCCTTGTCGGACAGGATGGGGTCGTCCACCGGCCACTCGATGCCGATATCGGGGTCGTTCCACAGTACCCCGGCATCCTCGGCGGGCATATACAAGGTCGTGCACTTATATAAGACATGCGCGTCCTCGCCGGTGACGCAGAAGCCGTGGGCGAAGCCCTCGGGGATGAGAAGCTGGTGCTTGTTGTCTCCGGACAGGAGGGCGCCGTACCACTGCCCGTGGGTGGGCGAGCCGGGACGGATATCCACGGCCACGTCGTAGATTTCCCCCTGCACCACCCGCACCAGCTTGACCTGCCAGGTGGGGTACTGGTAGTGCAGGCCGCGCAGCACCCCGTGCTGGGAGTAGGAGTGATTGTCCTGGACCCACTCCGTGGGGATGCCGATCTCCCCGGCGGTTCTCTGGTTGAAGGTTTCCATGAAGAAGCCGCGGTCGTCGCCGAAGACCCTGGGGATCAGCAGCTTGACGCCGGGCAGCGATGTGTCTTCTACCTGCATGGGAAAGTCGTGGAACCGTCGGGAAACAAGCGCAGGATCATGCCAGCCTCCGTCGAATCAATCAACGCGGCGCCCGGTGCCGCTCTCGGGAATCGCGACTGAAGTCGCTCCTACAATCCAAGGCCCGGCACCGCGTCGATCCGCGGATTGTGGGAACGGCTTCGACCTTCATGGATGGTGGAAGTGCGCGCCTGGTGCCCGGTCCCGGGAATCGCGACTGAAGTCGCTCCTACAATCCAAGGCCCGGCACCGCGTCGATCCGCGGATTGTGGGAACGGCTTCGACCTTCATGGATGGTGGAAGTGCGCGCCTGGTGCCCGGTCCCGGGAATCGCGACTGAAGTCGCTCCTACAATCCAAGGCCCGGCACCGCGTCGATCCGCGGATTGTGGGAACGGCTTCGACCTCCATGGAAGGAGGAAGTGCGGCGAATCGCCGGGAGCGATTGCCGTCAGCCGCGATGAGTCAAAGATCCAGCACGTACTGGATAAAGGCATTCTGCATCTGCGTCCCGAGCCCGCGGTGCACGCCCTTGTGGTTGATGAGCAGAACGGCAATATAGGTCCTGCCCCGGCGCGAAGTGATATAGCCCGCCATGGCGCGCACGTCGTCCAGGAGGCCGGTCTTGATCCGCACAATCGAGGCATCGTTCTCCTCGAAGCTGCGATGCTTCAGCGCCCGGTCCTCCCCGGCTATCGGCATCGAGGACAGGAACTCCGGCGCGTAGCGCGAGTGATAGCCGAAGCGCAGGATGTTCGCGAGCGCCTGTGCGCTGATGCGGGTATCGCGGGACAGACCGGAGCCATTCATGACGTTCAGCCCCGGTACCTTGATGCCAGCGTCGAGAAGCCAGTCCCGCAGAGCATTGACACCGTCGGTGACAGTCACGCCGCGCTCCCTGTCGACGGTCCCGAGCGTCAGCAGCAGGTGGCGCGCCATCAGGTTGTTGCTGAACTTGTTCGTCGCCTGAACCACTTCCGCCAGGCTTCGCGACGGGTGGCTGTAGATTTTTTTGGCGCCGTCGGGGACGAAGCCGTTCCTGACACGGCCCTCCAGAGCGCCTCCGGCGTCGTGCCACAGACCCGGCAGTATGTACGACAAATAGCGGTCGGCCGGAATCACGGCCCGCGTCATGAGCACCGGCGGACAGTGTTCGGACAAGACCCCCTTGAACGTGACCACGACCGAGGTCGCGGTGTCCTCGACATCATAGTCGACGTAATGATGTGCGCGGGTGCATCGAGAGTTGGAATGCTTGATGTTGTTGACGATCTTCAGTTGCCGAGACGCCGGAAACGCGTCGACATGCACTTCGTCGGCAAGCGCCGTGATGGTGAAGCTCACCGCCCAGAAGTTGACCATCAAACCGTCCGCCGGCCCGTTGTACACTCGATAGGGCTTGCCGTCGAAAGCCGAGCGATCTAAGACCGGCAGTTTGAAGATATGGTCGTCGACCACGATATCGCCCGCGATGCGCTCGATGCCCAGCGCGTGGACGGCCTTCAGCATGGCCCATACGGCCTCGACCGTCAGGTATGGATCGCCTCCGCCCTTCAAGTACAGATTTCCGTGCAGAGTGCCTCCCGAAACCTGCCCCGTGGTGTAGACGTCCGTGGGCCACTGGTACGACGGCGAGAATGTCTCAAGCGCGGCGATGGACGGAAGGAGTTTGATGACGGACGCGGGATTAAACGGCTTCAACGGATTCAGGACCATGGCGTTCGCGGCGTCGTCGACCGGTGCGATGTACAAGCCGATATGCGCGTCCGGCACCCGGTAGCGGTCGAGCAGACTGTGCAAGTCCCGGGGCAGCGACGCCGACGCGGCAGCAAGACCCCATTGCAGCGCCAGCAGCAAAGCCAATATGAGTCGCTTAGACATAAGTTCCGTTAATCGGTATCATAAACAGCTACAGCGTACAACTTCGAGGAGCCCTGTGGTATACGAACGCACTCGAAGATATGACACTAAAGGTTCACCCGGACAATATGATTATTTTCCCCGATATTGAGATTCAAGACGGACAGTCGGTAAACCGTACACGCGGTAAAGAGAACGAGCCGGAGGTCTATGACCTGCCGCCCCTCGAGGCGGCGGAAAGGTTCGTTGCCGCCGGCGCCGAGTGGCTCCATCTCATCGATATCGACGCCAGCCTGCAGAACGGCCGCGAGAACACCGACCTCATCTGCAAGATCATCGACAATGTGCACGTCCCGGTGCAGGTGGGCGGCGGTATCAGAACCTTTCTCGATGTCGAACGCTGGCTGGACCACGGCGCCGCACGGGTCGTGCTGGGGACCGCCGCGGTCGTCGACCGGCACTTGATCATGGACGTATGCGGCCGCTATCCGAGTCAGATTGTTATCTCCATCACCGGCAAGGACGGCTACGCAATGATTGACGGCTGGCGCACCAGGACTTCTTTCACCACCATGGAACTGGCCAAGTCATTCGAGAACAGCGGCGCCGCCGCCATCATCTACACCGACCTGGACCGTTTCGAGGGTGGACAGGAAATGGGCCTCGCTTCCACCATCGCGCTCGGTACGGAATTGGAAATTCCATTGATCTCCACTGGAACGATCTACACCATCGACGACGTGTCGGCCCTGTCGCTGCTGCCGCATATCGAAGGTGTCATCATCGGCCGCGCCCTGTTCCGGGGCACTGTGGATCTCGCCGAGGCGATCAAGGTGGCGCGCGGCTCGCGCGTGGCACCGGAGCTCGCCGATGAGGGAGTCGGTCCCAAGTTGGAGGAAGTGTCCGGCATTCCCATCAAGAGGATCGACCACGTCGGCGTCACGGTCACCGACCTGGACCGCTCGGAGAAGTTCTATGAAATGCTCGGCTTCAACAGGGAAGAAGCCAGCGGCGCCCGGGCGGACGAGCCGGTTGTGATGCGCCACCACAGCGGCGTCACCATCAAGCTGCTCAAAAGAAAGGACGGCACCCGGGGAAACACCCAGATCGCGCTCGAGGTCGGGTCCCTGTCGCAGACCCGCGCCTTCATGGAATACAACGAGATAGACGTCACCGACACCTACGACTTCGAATCCCGCGGCGCCATCTATATCAAGGACCCGGACGACAATCTGATCGAGTTGGACATGTATCGGTAGGGCGGCCCCGGCCCATCGCGACTGAAGTCGCTCCTACAATCCGGGGTTTGGCGGCTGTGGGTATCCATGGATTGTAGGAGCGGCTTTAGCCGTGATTGATCGATCATCGTTTCAGGCCCATCGCGACTGAAGTCGCTCCTACAATCCGGGGTTTGGCGGCTGTGGGTATCCATGGATTGTAGGAGCGGCTTTAGCCGCGATTGATCGATCATCGTTTCAGGCCCATCGCGACTGAAGTCGCTCCTACAATCCGGGGTTCGGCGGCTGTGGGTATCCATGGATTGTAGGAGCGGCTTTAGCCGCGATTGATCGATCATCGTTTCAGGCCCATCGCGACTGAAGTCGCTCCTACAATCCGGGGTTCGGCGGCTGTGGGTATCCATGGATTGTAGGAGCGGCTTCAGCCGCGATTGATCGATCATCGTTTCAGGCCCATCGCGACTGAAGTCGCTCCTACAATCCGGGGTTTGGCGGCTGTGGGTATCCATGGATTGTAGGAGCGGCTTTAGCCGCGATTGATCGATCATCGTTTCAGGCCCATCGCGACTGAAGTCGCTCCTACAATCCGGGGTTCGGCGGCTGTGGGTATCCATGGATTGTAGGAGCGGCTTTAGCCGCGATTGATCGATCATCGTTTCAGGCCCATCGCGACTGAAGTCGCTCCTACAATCCGGGGTTTGGCGGCTGTGGGTATCCATGGATTGTAGGAGCGGCTTCAGCCGCGATTGATCGATTAGCGCTTCAGTAAATCATCCAACCCGGCCTTCAAGGCTTCTATTGTCCCCGCCTCCACCATGTGGCGCAGAAGCTGCGCGTTCAGCCCTCCTTCCGTCGCGAGGTCGTTGAGCGCCTCGTCCAGACGGTTGGCGCCGTCCTTGGGCATCGCGTTGAGGTAGCCGCTCTCCAGCAGCACGATGTACTTCTCGGCCGCCTCCCGCCCGCCGGCATGCTCCGCCAGCCAGTCACGCACGATCATCAACTCCTTCATCAAGGTGGACGTCAGGGCCGTCGCCGCAAAATGCGGTTTCATTGCCGCCTCGGACCGCACCGGGATTACGGTGTTTTGCCGCCCGAACAGTTCGACCAGGGTGGCTGACTCCGGGTACACCGCCAGAGGGCAGCCGCCGGAGTCCACAAACGGCATCGGAATGGCCACGCACAGCTCCCGCATGTCACCGATCATGCCTGCGATCTCCTCCAGGCTCATCTCGGCCATGACGGAGATCACTTTCTGCTCCGCGCGAAACGGCAGACCCGGCAACTCCCTGCGCGCCACCGAAGCCAGCAGGCACAAGACCACTACGTCGCTGCCGGCCACAACGCCTCGGTTGTCGCTGACCGATACGGTATCGAATTGGGCAGCGAGCGCCTCCGAAACCTCCGCGTTGCGCTCCGACACGAGAATGTCGTACCCGTCCCTGGCCAGGGCCCTCACCATGGGCGCCGCGATACGGCCGGTGCCGAGGAATCCGATAGTCATGAACAGTCTCCGGTGGTTGTGAATTCCGTATTGTAGGGAATTACACCGTTGAGAGCCTGCCCCCCTTCATTGCGAGGCGGCGCAGTCGGCGTGGCAATCCGGAAAACCCATGTCGCCTAGCCCGAGTGCCCGGGTTCTCCGCAATAGCGGGGTGGGTCGTGGCTGTTCGGGTGATCCTGTCGGTATCCGGCGGCAAGGCGATGTCTCATAATCAAGCCTTCGCATTTTCATAATCTTTCCTTAATTGCCGGCTGCTCGCCATTGTGGACAATGCCGGCTGCACAGCACGGTGATTTGATATTGAACAACCAGTCCGAATCAGGGGAGACGATCCCGGACAGTCTCGGCGGTGACGGCGATGTCCGTCTGCGCGACGACGTGCGTCTGCTCGGCGGCTTGCTCGGGGAGACGTTGATCTCCCAGGAAGGCCGGGAGCTTTACGATCTCGTCGAGCGCATACGCGGCGTCACCAAGACCGCGCGCGCCGATGGCGGACGAGCAGCCGACACTCTCTCCGGTTTGCTCAGCGTTCTGCCGCCCGACCGGATCTTCAGCCTGGCGCGCGCCTTCAGTCACTTCCTGGGCCTGGCCAACATCGCCGAGCAGCATCACCAGAACCGTCAAATCCACGAGGCGAACACGCGCGAGATCCACGACACCGTCGCCCGACTGTTGTCGAATGGCCTCGACGCCGCGGCGATTGGCGCCCTCGCCCATCGGATGGAGATCGGACTGGTCATCACCGCTCACCCCACCGAGATCAGGCGCCGGACCCTGACCCAGAAATACCACCGCATTGCCAACCTGCTCAGCCAGAGCGACAACCTCGATCCCACCGCCAACGAGCGCGCCCGCCTGGTCCAGAGCTTGCGAAGGGAAGTGGTGGCGATTTGGGAAACCGATGAAATCCGGCGCGAGCGCCCGACCCCGTTGGACGAGGCCCGCTCCGGCCTGGTGGTTATGGAGCAGTCCGTCTGGATCGTGCTCCCGGAAGTGCTGCGGGAACTGGATGAAGCGCTGACGACGCACTGCGGCCAAAGCCTGAGCCTCGACGCCGCCCCGATTCGCTTCGGCTCCTGGATCGGCGGCGACCGCGACGGCAATCCCAACGTCACCCCGGACATCACGCGCCGGGCGTGCCTGATGGCCCGTTCGATGGCTGCCGGCCTGTACTGGCAGGAGGTGGACGAGCTGCGCCGCGAGCTGTCGATGGTGCGCGCCAACAATACGGTCAACCAACTCGCGCGCAACGCCCACGAGCCCTACCGGGTGCTGCTGCGTCAGCTCCAGGACCGGCTCGCCGAGACCCGCCGCTGGGTCGACGCGCGCCTCGACAACCGGCGCACTGAAGACGGCGGCATCATCGAGTCCATTGACGAAATCGAGCAGACGCTGCGCACCTGCTACCGGTCGCTGCACGAGTGCGGTGCCGGAATCGTCGCCGACGGACGCCTCCTGGACTTGATCCGCCGCTGCCGGTGCTTCGGCCTGTCGCTGGTCGCCCTGGACATTCGACAGGAGGCCAGCCGGCACGCCGAGGCGCTGGACGCCATCACCACCTATCTCGGTCTCGGGTCTTATCAATCCTGGGACGAAGCCCGGCGCCTGGAGTTTCTGACCACCGAGCTGCGCGGGCGCCGGCCCCTGATTCCGGATTCCTTCGACGGGCCGGAGCCGGTGAACGAAGTCCTCGCGACATTCCGGGTGCTGGGGGAGATCCCGCGCGAATGCCTGGGCTCCTACGTGATCTCAATGGCGTCCCAGGCTTCAGACGTACTGGCCGTCGAGCTCCTGCAGCGCGAGTGCGGCGTGGCGTCGCCGCTGCCCGTTGTGCCGCTGCTCGAGCGGGTGGAGCACCTCGCGAATGGGGGCACCGTCCTCGAGCGCCTGTTCGACATCGACTGGTACCGCGAGCGAAGCTCCATGCGCCAGGAAATCATGATCGGGTATTCCGATTCCGCCAAGGACGCCGGCCAGCTCGCCGCCGCCTGGGGCTTGTACCGGGCGCAGGAAGAGTTGACGGAGGTGGCCCGTCGCCTGGGCGTCGAGCTCAAACTGTTTCACGGCCGCGGCGGCACCGTCGCCCGCGGCGGCATCCCGGCACGTGACGCTATCCGCTCCCTGCCGCCGGGGTCGGTAGACGGGCGCTTGCGCGTGACCGAGCAAGGCGAGGTGGTGCAGGCCAAGTACGGCCTGCCTGCAACCGCGGAGGAGACCCTCACCACTTATCTGACGTCGGTGCTGGAAACGAGCCTGTGCCCGCCGCCGCAGCCCAAGCCAAATTGGCGCAGGGCCATGGACGCGATGAGCGAAGTTGCCATGGGCGCCTACCGCGAGCTGGTGCAGCAGAACCCGCGATTCCTCGACTACTTTCACGCCGCTACCCCGGAGAGCGAGCTCGCCAAGCTCAACATCGGAAGCCGGCCGGCCCGCCGCAAGCCCGGCCGCGATATCGCCCACCTGCGGGCTATTCCCTGGATCTTCGCCTGGACCCAGACACGCCTGATGCTCCCGGCCTGGCTGGGAGTGGGGTACGGGCTGAAGGCGGTGGCCGGCGAAGATATTTCGCGGCTGCACGAGATGGAGTCGGAATGGCCGTTCTTCGCCGCCACCCTGGACGCCATCGAGATGGTCCTGGCCAAGACGGATCCGAACGTCGCCGCCCAGTACGACCAGCGCCTGGTGCCCGAGGACCTGCGTCACTTCGGGCAGGAGCTGCGCGATCGTTTCTCCCGCGTGTACGACGTGGTGTTGAAGGTGACGCGGCACCGTTCGCCGCTGGAGCACGAACCCGTGACCCGCAAGTCGATCAACCTGCGCAACCCCTATACCGATCCGTTGAACCTGCTGCAGGTGGAGCTGCTGGACCGGATCCGGCGCGGAGACGACGGCATGGTGCAGGATGCATTGCTGATCACGGTCAACGGCATTGCAGCGGGGATGAGGAATACGGGGTAGTCGGGGTCCGGAGCGTCGACCAGGGAAATCGCGGCTGAAGCCGCTCCTACAATCCGTCGTTTGCCGCAGTGCCGAACCCAGGATTGTAGGAGCGACTTTAGTCGCGATTCCCGGGACGGGCACCAGGCGCACACCTCCTCCGTCCATGGAGGTAGAAGCCGTTCCCACAATCCGCGGATCGACGCAGTGCCGGGCTTTGGATTGTAGGAGCGACTTTAGTCGCGATTCCCGAGACGGGCACCAGGCGCACACCTCCTCCGTCCATAGAGGCAGAAGCCGTTACCACAATCCGCGGATCGAAGCAGTGCCAAGCCCAGGATTGTAGGAGCGACTTTAGTCGCGATTCCCGGGATGGGCACCAGGCGCAGACCTCCTCCATCCATGGAGGTCGAAGCCGTTACCACAATCTGTGGTTCGTTGTTCTGCCAGGTTCTGGATTGTCGTCGGTCGCGATAGTAGCGAGCAGGCACCGTCGGTGGATGTGCCGCAGTCGAAGGAAGGGGTGTACCGCAATCGCGACGGTGGGTCCGGCGTGGTAATCGCGGCTGAAGCCGCTCCTACAATCCGTCGTTTGCCGCAGTGCCGAACCCAGGATTGTAGGAGCGACTTTAGTCGCGATCGGCTCGGCGATCACGATTGCCCCTATGCTATGCTGACGCCCGCATCGAGGGTATTTCACGGGGCGGCATTGAAACTGCGCAGGATTCCTTTCTGGCTGGCGGCGACCGTGTTGATCGTGGTCACGTTCGTCGGCATCGGCGGATGGTACTACTACACAACGTCAAACCGGATCCTGTGGACCATGGTGCACGTCAGCGGCGACCGCTACAGCGGCGACGCCCACCTGCTCGAGTTCCCCGACGGCCACGTGGTGTTGATCGACACGGGCTTCGACCACTTTACCCGCGGCGCCCTTATTCCCTATCTCGACGACCGCGGCATCGATCACATAGACCAGCTCATCATCACCCATGCGCACCGCAACCACTACGGCGGCGTCGTGTCCCTTATCGACCATCTCAAGCACATCGGCGAGATCTACTTCAACCTGCCGCCGAAGTCGCAATGCGACAAGGAAACCTGGTCCACCGGCTGCGACTATCAGCACGTGCTGCAGACCCGGCAGGCCATCGAGAAAGCCGGGGTGCCGATCCACGACCTCGCCACCGACGACGTGCTGTACAACAATGACAAGCAGGACATCATTCTGGAGGTGGTGCACGTCCACGACGGAGTGAGCAAGCCCATCGGCAGGACCGATATCAACGACACCAGCGCCGTCCTGCGGCTCGTCTACGGCCGAACCAAGGTGTTGTTCGCCGGCGACCTCAACCGCAAGGGCGGGGACTACCTGGTCGACCAGAACTTCGTCCTGAAGTCCGATATCCTGACTGCCCCGCACCACGGCGTCGAAAGCGCTGCGTCAAACCGGTTCCTGAACGCCGCGGATCCCCAGGTGCTGATGGTTTCCAACAGCGCCGGAGAGTGGCAGGGAGCACGCGGGGCCCGCATGCGCCGGTTCGCGGCGGACCACCATATCCCGGCGTACGTCACGGGCCTGAACGGAAACGTGGTCGTCACCTTGAAACGCGACGGGTTCACGGTCGATCCCCAGCACCAGGCAGGCGGGGACTAGACGCCGGTGGCGTCAGCACGGCGTGCCGGTCTCTACGCTGCCGCGGCGCTGGTGCTGCCCGCCATCGCCCTGGCCGTGTACCTGTGGCCGGGAAACGGACTGGACTTCCAGCATCCCTCGGTGGTGACCGCGGACCCGCGCCTGAGCCATCCCGCGGACATCGTGAAGTTCAAGGGCCGGTATGTCGCCACCGAGCTGTACGACAACCGGCTCGCGGTGTTCGACGATGCGCGGCTTGGCGGGCTCAGGTACTTCGATCCCAAACGGATAGGCAGGCGGTTCCGCGCGCCGCACTACATGGCCGTCACGCCCTGGCACACGCTGCTGATCAGCAACGGCTGGGGAACCAGCATCGTCGAGATCGCCGACCTGGAAGGCGGCGGCTGGAAGCAGTTCCACGGCATCGGCAAACGCTTCAACGCGCCGCACGGCGTGTGCGTGGACGACGACGGATGGATCTACGTCGGCGACTCGCTGAACTCGCGGCTGGTCCGGTTCCGCGATATGGACGGCGGCGGCTGGCAGGTCTTCGCGGACGTCGACAAACGCGTGAGCTACATCCGCGAACTCTACTGCAAAGGCGGCGCGGTCTGGGCGTCCAACTCCTACGAGCGGCGGCCGGGGCTGAATCCCGGCCGGGGCGGCAACCTGTTGAAGATCACCGACTTCGCCTCCGGCAAGGCGCAGGTCGTCTTTGCCATCAACGACAGCAACGTGACCAGCGCCCTGCCCCTGGGCGACGGTCACGCGCTCGTGGGCCTGTGGGGAGCGCGGCGGCGACTGGCCCTGGTAGACACCCGGGACCAGTCGCTGAACGTGTTTCCCTACCTCGGCATGGGCACTCCCTACGGCAGCTATCTCGATGAGGACAAGCACGAGGTCGTCGTCACCTACATCGGCAAGCTGTCCAAGGACGAACACCGCGACGTTGGCGGTATTGCCGTCTACGTGGACCGATGAGCAACCCCGCAAAAATACGCCCGGGGATCCCAGCCGGAATCTGGGTGCTCGGCGGCGTCAGCCTGCTCATGGATACCGCATCGGAGCTGATCCATGGACTGCTTCCGGGGTTCCTGGTGGTGGTGCTGGGCGCCAGCGCATTATCTCTGGGGCTCATCGAGGGCGTGGCGGAGTCCACCGCGCTGATCGTGAAGGTGTTCTCCGGCTCTTTGAGCGACTACCTCGGCCGGCGCAAGGCCCTGACGATCATGGGCTACGGCCTGGCCGCGGCCAGCAAGCCGCTGTTCGCGCTGGCGACCGGCGTGGGCATGGTGTTCACCGCCAGACTCATAGACCGGATCGGCAAAGGTATCCGCGGCGCGCCGCGGGACGCCCTGGTGGCCGACATTACGCCTGCGGCCGTGCGCGGCGCGGCCTACGGACTGCGCCAGTCGCTCGACACCGTGGGCGCGTTCCTCGGACCGCTGCTGGCGGTGGCGTTGATGTTGTTGTGGAACGATGACTTCCGCAAGGTCTTCTGGGTGGCGGTGATTCCGGCGGTGCTCGCCGTCACTCTGCTTGCCTTCGGCATCCGGGAGCCGCAGCGCGAGGGCGGAAACGACAGACGCGTCAATCCTATCAGCACGCGGGAACTCTCCCGCCTCGGTGCGGACTACTGGTGGGTGGTGATGATCGGCGCCATATTCACCCTGGCGCGGTTCAGCGAAGCGTTCCTCATACTCCGCGCGCAGCACAGCGGCCTGCCGCTGGCCTGGCTTCCCATGACCCTGGTGGTGATGAACGTGGTTTACGCCGCCGCGGCCTATCCTTTCGGCAGGCTTTCCGACAAGAAGGGACGCATCACGCTGTTGGCGTCGGGTCTGGTGGTGCTGATTGTCGCCGACCTGGTTCTGGGCGCCGCCGAATCGCCTGCGGTAGTGCTCGTGGGGGTCGCGATCTGGGGATTGCATATGGGCATGACCCAGGGACTGCTATCCACCATGGTGGCCGATACCGCGCCCGGCGATCTGCGGGGCACGGCGTTCGGGTTCTATAACCTGCTCAGCGGCCTGGCGATGCTGGTCGCGAGCGTAGTGGCCGGCCTGCTGTGGGATTTGATCGGCCCGTCTGTCACATTCTACGCCGGCGCCGCGTTCTGCCTGCTTGCCTTGACGGCCATGGCGGTCAAGCGGCCACGCCGGGCGTCGGATCCGTGAGTCCAAGGTGAGGCCGGGCGGCCGCAGGCGCCTGCATAGTGCGGGAGACGAAAGACATAGAGATACATGCGATCGTAGACTGGGTCATCGGACATCCCGATTGGGCGGCCGCAGCCGTGTTCATTGTGGCACTGTCCGAGTCGCTTGCCGTCGTCGGCCTGGTAGTGCCGGGCGCTACCATCATGCTCGCAGCCGGTGCGCTGATTGCGCTCGGTGCGATGAGCTTTTGGACCACCACCCTGCTCGCCGTGGCGGGCGCCATCGCCGGAGACGGGATCAGCTTCTGGATCGGCCGTCGCTACCGCGACCGCCTGCGCGGTGTCTGGCCTTTCCACCGCCACCCGGACTGGTTATCCCGTGGCGAAGCGTTCTTCGAACGGCACGGCGGCAAGAGTGTCGTCTTCGGCCGCTTCGTCGGCCCGGTGCGGGCTTTCGTTCCCATCGTCGCCGGCATGCTGGGCATGCCGCCGGTGAGCTTCTACACCATGAACATCCTGTCCGCCCTCGCCTGGGCACCGGCCTACCTGCTGCCCGGCATGGCGTTCGGCGCCTCACTGGCACTGGCGGGCGTGGTGGCAACGCGGCTGGCGGCGCTGCTGCTTGTGCTCGGCGCACTGACCTGGTTCGTGATCTGGCTGGTCCGCGCGGTGTACCGCCTGCTGTCGCCGCGAGCCGCCGCAATGGCGCAAACACTGCTTGTCTGGGCCGGTCGCCATCCGCTGGGGGCGAAGGCAATCCGCGGGCTGCTGGACCCCGCGCGGCCGGCGCCCCGCGCCCTGTTGGCCATGGGCGTGCTATTCCTGGGCGCCGCCTGGCTGTTCCTGGGGGTGCTGGAGGACGTCGTCACCGGCGATCCGCTGGTGCGCGCCGACCAGGGTTTCTTCCAGCTTGCCCAGGGGCTGCGGACGCCGTGGGGCGACCGGGTCATGGTCTTCATCACCGAGCTCGGCGACGGCATGGTCATCGCCCTGGTCGCGGCCGCGGTGCTGGTCTGGCTGCTGTGGCGGCGGCGCTGGCGCGCCGCCGGCTACTGGGTGGCCGCCATCGGCTTCGGCCAGCTCGCCGCCACCATGATCAAGCTGGTGCTGCAGCGCTCGCGGCCTTTTACCGGTCTGTACGACGGCGGATTATCTGTCTATGCCTTCCCGAGCGGCCACGCCACCATGAGCATGGTCGCTTATGGTTTTCTGGCGGTGCTCGTCGCCGGCACGCTGCAGGCGGGGCGACGGTGGATTCCGTACGCGGCCGCCGCGTTGCTGATCACCACCATCTCGCTGTCGCGCCTGTACCTGGGTGCCCATTGGCTTTCCGATGTCCTCGGCGGCCTGAGCCTCGGCCTGGCCTGGGTTTGCCTCCTGGGTATCGCCTACTTTCGGCACGCGCCGGCGGGACCCGTTTCGCAAGGACTGCCGGTGGTGGCACTGCTGGCACTGATCCTCGCAGGTGCCTGGCACGTGACCACCCGCTATTCGTCCGATCTGCAACGCTATACGCCCCACCTCGCAGTCGAGCACATGGACGCGGCCTCGTGGTGGCGGGATGACTGGCGCCGGTTGCCGGCCTACCGGCGGGACCTCGAGGGAGAGTTCGAGGAGCCGCTCAACGTGCAGTGGAGCGGCACCCTGGACAACCTGCGCCGGGAGCTGGAGGCGCGGGGCTGGAGGTCGCCGGTCCCGTTGACCGCGGCCAACGCGTTGAAGTGGCTGCTGCCGGATTCGAGGCTCGCCGACCTGCCGATGCTGCCCCACGTTCACAAGGGCCGGAACGAATCCCTGTTGATGCTGGGCCCACCGGGAGAGTCCCCGGCGGATGACCACAACCGGCAGCTCGTTCTGCGACTGTGGAAGACCGGGTTCGTGCTCGATCCGTCGGCGACGCCGCTTTGGGTGGGAGGCGTGTATATCCAGAAGTCACGGCATATTCTGCTGCTGAGGGTGCCCGTGACGGCGCACGAGTACGACACGCCCTTGGAGCTGATGAGGAAGTCGCTGGGTGATCTGCAGCAGCGGACGGTTGAACGTAACACCAGCGTGACGCGCAAGGGTTACGCGTGGAAGGGGAACGTGGTGCTGCTGCGTGATCGGTGAGGGGCGGCGGTTGGTTGATTCCTTCCTCGCTCTGATCCGCTCCCCCTCACCCTAACCCTCTCCCCCAAGGGGGAGAGGGAATAGCAGACCTACCGCTCTTCCCCACGGAGCAGAGGGAATAACAGTCCGAATGCTCTTCCTCAAGGGGCAGGGGGAATAACAGCCCGAACGTTCTTCCTCAAGGGGCAGAGGGAATAGCAGACCGACCGCTCTTCCCCAAGGGGGAGAGGGAATAGCAGACCTACCGCTCTTCCCCAAGGAGCAGGGGGAATAACAGTCCGAATGCTCTTCCTCAAGGGGCAGAGGGAATAACAGTCCGAGCGCTCTTCCTCAAGGGGCAGAGGGAATAGCAGTCCGAATGTTCTTCCTCAAGGGGCAGAGGGAATAGCAGTCCGAACGCTCTTCCTCAAGGGGCAGAGGGAATAGCAGACCTACCGCTCTTCCCCAAGGGGGAGAGGGAATAGCGGTCCTAACGCTCTTCCCCAAGGGGGAGAGGTAATAGCAATCGCAGGGGGGAATGGGGTGGGGGGGTATCTCTACCCAGATCCCTCGCTCCAGCACACTGTCGACTCTTATAATAGCGACCCGGAGATGCCGAATCGCACGATCCCTATGGAAGAGCACAGTTCATCTCGCCACCAGACGCCCTCGCCGAAGCCGGGGCGGCCGCTCGCCCGCGAGATCACGGTGGTGCTGGTGGTGAAAGTGCTGGTACTGTGCCTTCTGTGGTTCACCTTCTTCCGCGCTCAGCCACCTTCCGATCCGGCGCACCTGCTGGTGCCGGAGCCATCCAACTATGGCTTTACGCCAGACCCCTCACCCCGGCCCTCTCCCCGAGCGGGAGAGGGAGCTAGTGTACCCCGTCACTGATATTGACCCATTCAGCGACCCGGAAAGGGGTCAGGCGCAAGGCGTGGCTCGCCGGGAAGGGCCAGCCCTTTGCAAGAGCCGCAACGCAGCGGATGGCCCCTTTCCGGGTCGCCCGAAGGGAGCGTGCCTGAGCCGCCACTGCGGCGTTGCGCTCCTGGTAAAGGGCTGGCCCTTCACTGCACAGCGCGCCTGGCATTGCCGGCTCAGGCGCGCTCTGAATGGGTTAATATTAGTGACGAGGTACACTACCGCCCAGGAGTCGAGCTCATGATAGACGAAACCGTCGTTGACCTCTCCCGCCTGCAGTTCGCCGCCACAGCGATGTACCACTTTCTGTTCGTGCCCCTCACCCTGGGCCTGTCTTTCATTCTCGCCATCATGGAGTCCGTCTACGTGATGACCGGCCGCGAGATCTACAAGGACATGACGCGGTTCTGGGGCAAGCTGTTCGGCATCAATTTCGCGATGGGCGTCGCCACCGGCATCACCATGGAGTTCCAGTTCGGTACCAACTGGGCCTACTACGCTCACTACGTCGGCGACATCTTCGGCGCGCCCCTCGCCATTGAAGGGCTGATGGCGTTTTTTCTCGAGAGCACCTTCGTCGGCCTGTTCTTCTTCGGTTGGGATCGCCTCACCAAAGTGCAGCACCTGGTGGTGACCTGGTTGGTGGCGATCGGCTCCAACCTCTCCGCCCTGTGGATCCTGGTTGCCAACGGCTGGATGCAGAATCCGGTGGGTGCGGTTTTCAACTACCAGACCATGCGCATGGAGCTCACCAGCTTTTCCGACGTGATACTGAACCCGGTCGCGCAAGTGAAATTCGTGCATACGGTATCGGCGGGCTACGTGACCGGCGCGGTGTTCGTTCTCGCCATCAGTGCCTGGTACCTGCTCAGGCGGCGCGACCTGGGATTCGCTCGCCGCTCGTTCGCCGTGGCCGCCGGCTTCGGCCTGGCTTCAGCCCTGTCCGTGATCGTGCTGGGCGACGCAAGCGGCTACACGCTCGGCGAGGTGCAGCAGGCCAAGCTCGCCGCTATCGAGAGCGAATGGCATACCGAGGAGCCTCCGGCTTCGTTCACTTTGTTCGGCATTCCAGACAGCCGGGAGATGAAGACCCACGCGGCCATCACGGTGCCATGGATGCTCGGACTCATCGCCACCCACTCCACGGACCAGAAAGTGACCGGCATCGACGACCTCATCACCCAGGCCGAGACACGCATCCGCTCCGGCATGATCGCCTACGATCGCCTGCAGAAGCTGCGCGCCGGTCATGCCGGTGAAGATGTCATCAGGGACTTTCAGGCCCACCGCAGCGACCTGGGCTACGCCCTGCTGCTCAAGCGCTATACCCCCAAGGTCACCGACGCCACCGACCAGCAGATCAAGAAAGCGGCGCGCGACGTCATTCCCGGCGTCGCTCCCTTGTTCTGGACGTTTCGTTTCATGGTGGCGCTCGGATTCTGGATGCTGTTCGTGTTCGCGACGGCTTTCTTCTACTGCGCCAAGCGACAGATGGATACCAAGCGCTGGCTTCTCCGGGCGGCTCTGTGGACCCTGCCGGCGCCGTGGATCGCAGCGGAGCTCGGCTGGTTCGTCGCCGAGTACGGCCGCCAACCGTGGTCCATCGGCGAAATCCTGCCGACCTCCCTGTCGGTGTCCAGCCTCAGCGTAACCGACGTGACGCTTTCTCTGGCCGGATTCGTCGTCTTCTACACGGCTTTGCTGGTGGCGGACATCTATCTCATGCTCAAGTACGTGCGCCTCGGGCCCTCGAGCCTCGGCACCGGACGCTACCGCCTCGAGCGCAATACAGACACCGTTCAGCACGCCTGAAGGGGGCCGTCATGATCTTTGACTACGAAACGCTGAAGCTGATCTGGTGGCTGTTCGTGGGCGTACTGCTCATCGGCTTCGCCCTCATGGACGGCTTCGACCTGGGAGTCGCCGCGCTCCTGCCGTTCACGGGCAGGAACGACGACGAGCGTCGGGTCGTCATCAACTCCATCGGCCCGGTATGGGAAGGCAACCAGGTCTGGCTCATCACAGCGGGCGGCGCGTTCTTCGCCGCCTGGCCGCTGGTGTACGCGGCGGCGTTCTCCGGGTTCTATTTCGCGCTTCTGCTGGTGCTGCTCGCCTTGATCCTGCGGCCGGTCGGCTTCGACTTCCGCAGCAAGGTGCCCGACCCGCGCTGGCGCGGATTCTGGGACTGGGGAGTGTTCGTGAGCGGCGCGGTTCCCGCCCTGGTGTTCGGGGTGGCGTTCGGCAACCTGTTCCAGGGCGTGCCGTTTCACTACGACGACACCTTGCGGCCTTTCTACACCGGCAGCTTCTGGGCACTGCTCAATCCGTTCGCGCTGCTGGTGGGTATCGTCAGCCTGTCGATGCTGATGCTGCACGGCGCGCTGTATACCCAACTGCGCACGGAGGGCGAAATCGCCGACCGCGCGGCACAGGCGGCCCGCGCCGCCGGCGGCGTATTCATGATCGCCTTCGCCCTCGCGGGACTTTGGCTGTGGGTGGGGATTGACGGCTACCGCCTCGTATCGATTCCCGCCCACGACAGCGTCTTGACGCCGTTGATGAAAACCGTCGAGAAAGCGCCCGGCGGATGGTTCCTGCACTACCGGGTGCACCCGTCTCTGTGGATCCTCCCCTTCGCCGGCCTCCTCGGGGCGGCGGCGGCGATGCGCCTGAGCGCGGCGGCGCGTCCCGGCGCCGGCATCATCGCCAGCGGCATCGCCGTCACCGGCACGATCCTCACGGCCGGCGTGGCGCTGTTCCCCTTCGTAATGCCCTCGTCCACCCAACCGGACATGAGCCTCACGATGTGGGACGCGACCTCCAGCCACTGGACGTTGCAGGTGATGTTCTGGGCGGTAGTGGTGTTTCTACCCCTGGTGCTGGGCTATACCACGTGGGTATACAGCAAGGTCCGCGGCAAAATCACCGTCGATGCCGTGCGCACCCAAAGCAAATCCATCTATTGACCGAGGGAAACCGATCATGTGGTACTTCACCTGGATTCTCGGCGTTCTGCTCGCCTGCGCCTTCGGCATCGTCAACGTGATGTGGCTGGAAGCGCAGTACGATTTCGACGACGATGACGAATCCAAAAGCGGCTGAATCGCCTGGCCCTGCGCGCCGGTAACGCGGTCCGGACTACCTGCCGATAGAAAAGAAGAAGCAGCTGCTCCCCGGATCGCAGAACCGGAACATCAGGTGACCGTTCTGCCTGAAGTAATGGCCACGCTCGTAGACCCGCGGGTGCAGCCCGCGATAGTGGTGCCAATCGTCCCAGGACCGCCAGTGCCCTCGGTACGTATACTGATGTCCCCTGAATGACTCGTGGTCGTAGCTCCGGTGGTCGTACGGCCTCATCCGGTAGCCATGCTGGCCGCTGTAATTGCGGTCCGCGATGGCCGGGGCAACCACGACGATCGACGACAGGAAACACAACGCAGCAATCAGAAACCTCTTCATTCTACCTCTCCGAAATCAATGCGAGACGCTCCGTATTGGGCGCACTTTTCAAAACGCTCGTATACCGCCGCGGGTTACCCCGATCTACTTGATACAGGTCAAAAAACGCGAATGTCGCGGACGGGACCGGCAATTTCCGCGGGCGGCGCTTCGTTCCGGCGAGAACGCCGAGACGTGTCCGAGTGAGAACGGCGGCGGTTGAGGGCCCGCCTAGCCGTCGATTCGCCATATCTGCGACAATACGGCCACCTCGACCTTGCCCACCGGAGCGATACGATGAGAACAACAACAAGAATCGTCCCTCGGTGCCTCGCGGGCCTGGTGGCGGCGTTCCTGCCGGCATTGTGCCAGGCCGCCGAGTCCGTCGAGCGGTCGGGACTGAATATACCCGGGCACTGGCAGGCCCTCCTGGCGCTCGCCGTCTTTATCGTCGCCTATGTCCTGGTGATGCTCGAGGAGTACACCGACCTGCGCAAATCCAAGCCGGTCGTGTTGGCGGCGGGGCTGATATGGATACTGATCGCGGGCTACGTGGCCGCGAACCACATAGACGCGCCGGTCCAGGCCGCGCTGCAGGACGCGATGGGCGAATTCGCCCAGTTGTTCCTGTTCCTGCTGGTGGCCATGACCTATGTGAACGCCATGGCCGACCGCAACGTCTTCGACTCGCTGCGCGCGTGGCTGGCGCACCGGGGATTCTCCTACCGCCAGTTGTTCTGGATTACCGGCTGGCTGGCCTTCTTCATTTCCCCTTTCATCGATAACCTCACTACCTCCCTGGTGCTGAGCGCGGTGGCGCTGGCCGTCGGCAGAGGCAACTCCCGTTTCATCGCGCTGGCCTGCATCAATATCGTCGTGGGCGCCAACGCGGGCGGCGCATTCAGCCCGTTCGGAGACATCACCACTCTCATGGTGTGGCAGACCAATGCGTTGAGCTTCACGCAGTTTTTCTTATTGTTCGTTCCCGCGGTGGTGAATTTCGTGGTGCCGGCGGCATTCATGCACTTCGCGGTGCCCAAGGGAGCGCCCGATCCGGACGCGGAGTCCGGCGCGATCAAGCGCGGCGGCTGGGCCACCATCGCGCTGTTTGCCCTGACCATCGCCACCGCCGTCGGCGTGCACAACTGGCTGGACCTGCCGCCGTACGTGGGCATGATGATCGGGCTCACCTACCTGCAGATTCTGATGTTCTACCTGCTCAAGACGGCGCTGCACAAAGAGCGGCGGCTGGTCAGCTACCGGGAAGCCAACCAGGTGCCGCCGCCGCACCTGGCGCGCCACGAGCAGTACGGAGAGCGCTCCCACAACTTCAATATCTTCAGCCACATTGCCGCCGCCGAGTGGGATACCCTGCTGTTCTTCTACGGCGTGATTCTGGCCGTGGGGGGATTGGGTTTCCTCGGCTACCTGGCCATATCGGCGCATGTCATGTACGGCCAATGGGGCGCCACCGCGGCCAACGTGGTAGTCGGGTTGCTTTCCTCGGTAGTGGACAATATCCCCATCATGGCGGCGGTGATACACATGCACCCCGCTATGAGCGAAGGTCAGTGGCTGCTGGTCACGTTGACCGCGGGGGTAGGCGGCAGCATCCTGTCCATCGGTTCGGCCGCCGGCGTGGCGCTGATGGGACAGGCGCGCGGCCACTACACGTTCGTCTCCCACTTGAAGTGGACGCCGGTGATCGGACTCGGGTACGCGGCGAGCATCGTCATCCACTTTCTGGTGAACGGCAGCACTTTCTGAACCGGTCGTTGCCGGGGACACGTGCACGATTTCCGTACGCGGACCAGACCTTTTCTGCGCGGCGACAGCCCGGGTCTATTGAATAGGCGCCATCAATCGCGCCAGGCGAACGGCGCTCTTGAACCAGAATGGGCGCCCGGCGTAGTCCTGGGCACGGACTTCGCGGGCATTGGAGAAATCGGTTTCCAGCATGGCCGCCACTTTCGACGCGAAGCCGGCGTCGGGCGCAACGATGGTGATCTCGAAATTGAGCCGGAACGATCGATTGTCGAGGTTGGCGGTGCCGACAGCCGCCATGTGGTTGTCGACGAGCACGACCTTCTGGTGCATGAAACCCGGCTGGTAGCGGAACAGGCGCACGCCGGCAGCGAGCATCTCGTCGTAGTAGGAATACGCCGAAAGGTGGACCAGCACATGGTCGGCGCGAGCAGGCAGCAAAAGGCGTACGTCCACACCGCGCAGCGCCGCCAGCTGGAGCGAGCGCACCACGGCTTCGTCGGGAACGAAGTAGGGACTGCTGATCCACAGGCGCTCGCGCGCCAATTCAATGGCATTGACAAAGAACAGCTCGCAGGTCTCGAGCTCGTCCGCCGGCCCGCTCGCCAGTACCAGCAGCGAGGCGTTCCCCTGCCCGCCCGGCACCTCCCGGCTGAGCGCCGGTATGGTCGTGGTCGCCCAGTACCAGTCCCGGGCAAAGGTCAACTGCAGACTCTGAACTGCAGGGCCGCGTACCGCCACGTGGGTGTCGCGCCAACTGCCGTATCGCTCGGTTTGCATGAGGTACTCGTCTCCCAGGTTGAGCCCGCCCACGAAGGCCTCGCGCCCGTCGACCACCAGGAGCTTGCGATGATTGCGGAAATTGATCTGAAATCGATTGCCACGGCCGCGAGTGGTGTCGAATGCGGCGACCGCGATTCCAGCCTCGCGCAGCACCTGGATGTAGCGCTTGGACAATTTGCGCGAGCCGACCTCGTCATAGAGAAAATACACCGACACGCCCTCGCCGGCCTTGCGCAGCAATGCCGCCTGGAACGCATTGCCCACGCGATCGTTGTGCACGATGAAGAACTGCACCAGGATATAGCTGCGGGCGGCTTCTATGGCCTCGAGCATGCTGTGGAACGTCTCGTGGCCGTTGATCAGCAAGCCGATGTGGTTGCCACCGGTCATTGGAAAACCGCTCATGGCGACCAGCGGACGATACCACCGCTCTAGCCCGGGCGGCGGCTCGACCGCGTGGTCGGCAATGGCCTGCCTGACCCCCTGGGTCACCTTGTTGACCTCCTGGTCCCCGCTTCGACGCAGCTCGATGTAGCCGCGGAACTTGTTGCGACCGAATACCCAATACAGGGGAACCGCAATGTAGGGGAAAGCGACCAGTGACACGGCCCACGCGATAGCCCCCTGCGCGGTTCGCACGTACATCACGGCGTGCGCGGCGTGCAGGATGCCGATGACGTGGATGAGGGTGAGAAGAAGACCCGGTAGGCCGAGGAAAAAGTGCAGTGTCAGTTCCGCTGCTTGTCCGAGCCCGATGAGCCGCGCCGGCGCCGCGCCGCCCCGAACCCGAGGGCAATACCGGAAACCAGCGCGATCATGGCCGCATCAGCCGGACGCAGGTTCGCCTTGGAGAGCATTTCCTCCGCCACCTTGCCCAATTGGACGGCAGCCTCATCCTGCGTCGATCCCCGGGGACTATCCGCTCGATGCCTCGATCGCGGTCGACCACCTCCCAGCCCGGAAGCGATCGCTATCAACAGCAGTGCCAGAACCATGGCAATTCCCCCCGTCGCCAACCCGGCCTGCCAGGCTGCGAGGAAACCATGCAGGTACAGGTACAGCGCGGCAATCAGGAATGCCACACCGATCGCCACGATCACGATCGCAATGAGATACAGCATTACCTGCAGCGCAACGCGCCGCACCGCGCGATGCGCCCTCTCGCGCTCCCTTGCCAGCAGGTCTCCGGCCATGCGTCGCAACATCTGCAAGACGTCCTATCCCGCTGTCAGGGACGACGGCCCAGTAGCATCCCTACCACAACGCCGATGCCGAGTGCCGTCAGAACGCTGGCAACGGGTCGCTCCTCGATCTCCCTGTCCAGGCTTTCCCGGGCGCTGTCGACCTGCCCCCGGGCGCGCTCGTAGGCGGCGCGGCCACGCTCCTTGCCGGTTTCACGCATTGCGTCCACCAGAGCGGACACGTCTTGGCGCAAGCCGTTCAGGTCCTCTCTAAGCTGCTCCAGCTCCTCGTTCATGTTTCTATCTGCCATTTCGGGCCTCCGTCGTGTGTTGGGTACGGCACCTCGAAAGGTGCGTCTCGATATGTCCCATTATGACCGTGGGGATACCCGAGGGTTCTTGACCTGGGTCATTCGCGGGCCGCAACGCCTTGATCCCGCATGAACATCGGACTTACCCGCCTCCCCCGGGATCCGCGCCCCTCATCGCGCCGCCTGCTGAACCTCCCGCGTCCCGTCGCCGGTATCGCCCTGGTCCCAATAAGCCTTGATGACCGCCGCCAGCGGCAACGCCAGGACCATGCCCGTGATTCCGAACAGGGCGCCGCCCGCAAAGATGAAAAACAGCACGGCTGCCGGATGCACCCGCACGTAGCGTCCGACCAGCAACGGAATCAGGATCGTATTGCCGACCAGCTCGGCGATCGAGATGGTGCCCACCACCAGCAACAGGTGCGCTGCATCGTGGAACTGCGCCACGGCGATCACTATGGCGGGAACACCTGCGAGTACGAAGGAAGCAAATGGTATGACGCTGACTATCCCGGCAAGGAAGCCCAGCACAAGGCTGAGACTGATGCCCGCGGCCACGTAGCCGGCGGTATACATGAGGCCGATTCCCGCCATCACCAGCAGCTCCCCGTGAATAAATCGACGAAGGACCCAGTCGCTGATTCTGAGAAAGCGATCGACGCTGCGCCTGCGGGGTGCCTTCAGTAGAGATTCGATTCCCATCACCAGGTCATGCCAATCCCGCAGGAGATAGAACGCCATCACGGGTACCAGCGCGATGAAGACGGCCACCTTGATGAGCTGGGTGGCCGTGTGCACCAGCGCCGAGGGTCCGTCGACCAGGCGGGTTCCGATTCGAAACAGGGCCTGCTCGATCTGGCTGCTCAGCTCTTCCGGATTCGCACTCAGGTGGAAATGCGCCAGCAGACCGCTGGTGAGTTTGTTGATGTGATCCACGTATGTCGGCAGCTGGTCCAGAAAGGCATTAATCTCGTCACGAAGCGCGGGCACTACGCCGAATACCAGCGCACCGAGGATCAACGCAAGCAGCACGAAGATGATAAGGATCGATACTTCCCGTGGCATCCGGCGACCCAAAAGATCCACCACCGGTACCAGCAGATAGGCCAGGACCCACGCCACTACAAACGGGATCAGCACATCCTCGAGCAAGTAGAAAACGAATCCAAGAATCAGGATGCTTCCGAGGATCGCGAAGGTTTTCACACTGCTCATGGATTCGTTCAGGTTCGGATTCCCGGCTCACGGTCATCGCCCCTGGAAAGCCGTTCGTAGTTGGCGATGACCTGGGCGCCCACCAGAACGATGATGGCGCCCGCCTCGATGGTCAGCAGGATAATGATCACGGTGGCGAAGGAGCCGTAGATAAGATTGACCAGTGACAGCCTCGAAAAGTACCAGACCATTACCTGGCGGGTGATTTCCCACAGCAAGGTGGCTGTCACTCCGCCGGCCAGAGCCATCTCGATACTGAGCCGTCCGACGGGCAGAACCATATAGAGCGAGCTGAGCAGCAAGACCTCTCCCGTCACGCCGAGCAAGTAGAGAACCGTCGCCGAGGCCCCGCTCAGGGAGATCCGGCTCCCCAGAATGGTCAGCGCGCCATGACCCACAGAGTTCAGGACGCTGCTGGCGATGCTGACCACGATCATGCCGATCGCCAGCAGCAGAATGTAGATATAGGGGATGATCGCCGACACCAGGAAATGCCGCCGGCGCACCGCCACGCGATGGAAAAAAATCACCGACATGGCGTTCTCCAGCACGGTGAATGCCAGCGAGCTGAAGAATATGAGACTGATGAAAACCACTCCACCCGTCAAGCGCCAGTCGCGGAGGAAGGCGGCGACCTGGTCCGCTATCATTCCGGCCTGCTCGGGAATCACCAGGGCAAGATAGGATTGGCTGGCCTGGATGAGGATCTCCCGGTCTACTACCTGTGACATGATGATCAGCATCAAGACGAACATCGGCACGATGGAAAGCAACGTGTAGTAGGCCACGGCGCCCGCCAGCAGGAAGCCCTGGTTCTGGCGGAAGCTGGTCACCACCCCGGCCAGGAAACCCAGGGGATCGCGTCCGACCAGCCTCAGGCGTTCGCGATGTTCGGACAGGGTCGGCACGGGAACGGTTCCGGATGGCGGCTGGTCACGGGTTGGAGCTGTCCCACCGGGGGATGTGGCGCCGGGAGCCTCAACAGTACCGCTCGACGCCGACGATCTGGGCGTCCGAATAGCGGTCGCCGTGCGCGAAGCCCGGCGGCAGGAGGTGGTCGATCTCGGCGCGGTCCGCGTTCGTGAACTCGATATCGCAGGCCACGGCCCATTCCTTCAGGTGCGCCGCGGTGCGGGTACCGGGTATCGGGATCAGATGCTCCCCCTGGTCCAACACCCAGGCGATTGCAGCGGCCGCCGTCGTCCAGCCGCGCCCGCGGGCGAAGTCCCGAAAGGCTGCGACCTGGTCGGCGTTGCAGGTGAAGTTAGGCTCGACGAACCTCGGCGTGCCGCGGCGGAAATCCTTCTCCCAGAACTCGTCGGGATCCAAGCGGTTTTCCCCGAATATGCCCCGCCCCAGCGGCGAGAAGGCCACAAAGGTCGTTCCCAGCTCCTTGCAGGCCCGCGTCAGGCCCAGCTCCGGATAGCGGGTCCACAGTGAATACTCGTTCTGAACCGCCGCGACCGGGGCCACGCTCACCGCCCGGCGCAGCGAGGACGGCGCGATCTCGGAGTATCCAAAGGCCCCGATCAGGCCTTCCTCGCGAAACTTCTCGAGCGTCTCGGTCACCTTCTCTATCGCTATCGATTGGTCGCGCCGGTGGATATAGTAAAGCTCCACGCGGTCGACCTGCAGCCTCTCCAGCGAGCCCTCCAGGGCGCGGCGCAAGTGCGGTTCGGAGTTATCGTGCTCGCCTCGCTCGCCGCCGACGATGATCCCGCCCTTGGTGGCGATGTTGAAACGATGGCCGCGGTCCTGCTGCCAGGCCCCGATGATCTCCTCCGACAGGCCGCGCCCGTAGATCTCGGCCGTGTCGAGGAAATTGACGCCGGCGTCTCTCGCAGCGTCGAGGCAGGCGAAGCTCTCTTCGCGATCGGTGGGGCCGTAAAAGCCGCCGAAGCTCATGCAGCCGAGCGCAATGACCGAGACCTCGGGGCCGGTGGTGCCGAGTTTGATATATTTCACATCTTCTTCTCCTGATCTGAATCGAAAGCCGTCCGGGTGCGGCCGCGAACGGATTGATGAATCCCACGATATCTTGATGTTGCTCCACGTACAACGCCCGTCAACGGCGGTGTCTCCATGCGGCTGCTGGTGACGCTTTTTGAATCGACCGACGCCTCGGCCACCCTCACCCTGACCCTCTCCCGCCAGCGGGAGAGGGGAACCACTGATCGACGACCAGATTCAAAACCCGAACAACCTTTCCAGACGTCAACAACGGGCTGACATGCAGCAGCCCGAAGAGTTTGCTCGAGATAACGGAGCCCATAGCCTCTCTGGGACCTGTGGCAGAAGCCGTCCGTTGCGCGGGACCAAGGAATGAACTATGATTCACACAAAGAGTGAACAACGGTTCATTTCTTATGGCCTACCGCCAGACTGAAGCCGTCGAAGCCCGCCTGCAGGACAACAGAAGCCGCATCCTGGAGGCTGCCAGGGCGCTGGTCAGCGAAGGCGGCTGGAAGGAGGCCCAGGTCGCCAACGTGGCCGCCGCCGCGGGGATAGCCACCGGTACGTTGTACCGCTACTTCCCGTCCAAGGCCGAGCTATTCGCCGAAGTGCTGTCCAAAGTATCTCAGCGCGAGGTAGACGTGCTCTCCGAAATCGCCGGTTCCAACGACCCGGCATCCGTGCGCCTGCACTCGATGGTGGCGGTGTTCGTACGGCGTGCCATGAGAAACCCGCGCTTGGCCTATGCGCTTATCGCCGAGCCGTGTGACAAGGAGATCGACGAGGCGCGCCTGAAATACCGCGCGGCGATCAGCGAGGTGATCCGCTCGATCATCGCGGCGGGCCAGAACAAAGGCGACATTCGCCAGGATGTGAAACCCGACGTCGCGGCCACCGTAATCGTCGGCGGCTTCATGGAGGGCCTGGTCGGCCCGCTGTCGCCGCTGAACGACCACCGGCTCGGCGATACCGATGCCTACCGGCGCGAAGTGGCGGCACTGGCCGATCAGATCGCCCTCCTCGCCTGCGCCGGCGTCGCGCCCGTCCGGGCACCGGTTCAACCCCTTTCGAGGAAATCGTCATGAACAAAGCCATCCATCCGACCGTGCCAGAAACGCATGGCGACCGCTTCGACACGCACGAGGTCCTCAATCAGGCACGGCCCGCCGCTGGATTCAACGCTTTCCGCGACGACGCGGTCCTCTGTGCCGCCATCGCCCGAGAAGCCCCCTGGGCGGCGCAACGCTGCGCGGCCCTGGGCGCGCTGGCCGGGGACGAGCACGCTCAGGACCTGGCGCGGCTCGCCAATCGCCACCCGCCGGAGCTGAAGACGCACGACCGCTACGGCAACCGCGTCGACTGGGTCGAGTTCCACCCCAGCTGGCACGAGCTGATGTCGCTGGCGTGGCGCCACGAGGTGCCCAACCTCGCGTGGCGCACGAACGAACCCAACGGGCACTTCGCCCGCGCGGTGCTCTCCTATGTGTGGAACCAGGTCGAACAAGGCACCGCCTGCCCCACCGGCATGGCTTATGCCGCCTATGCCGGATTCCAGTCAGAACCCTGCCTGGCGATCTGGGCCGACAAGCTCAAAGGCACGAGCTACGAATTCAGCCGCCGCGAGGTGGGTCAGAAACCTTCGGTGGTGATCGGCTACGCCATGACCGAGAAGCAAGGCGGCTCCGACCTGCGCGAGACACAGACTACCGCCCGTTTCTCGCATTCGGATGATTACCACGGTGCCACGGCGCACTGGTACGAGCTTACCGGTCACAAGTGGTTCTGCTCCGTGCCGCAGTCCGACGGCTTCTTCACTCTCGCCAAGGTGGACGGCGGCGTGACCTGCTTCTTCCTGCCGCGCACGCTGCCGGACGGCAGCTTCAACCGTTTCTTCCTGCAGCGGCTCAAAGACAAGGCCGGCAACCGATCCAACGCGTCCAGTGAAGTGGAATATGCCGGCACGCTGGCCATTCGCGTCGGCGAGGAAGGCCACGGCATCCGGGAGATCCTCACCCATGCCCACCTCACGCGACTCGATTTCGCGGTGGGTTCCGCGGGCTTGATGCGCCAGGCACTCACACTGGCGCTCCAGCACACCACCAGCCGCGGGGCTTTCGGCACGTCCATTGCCGACCGGCCGATGATGACCAGCGTGCTGGCCGACATGGCGGTGGAGGTCGAGGCGGCCACCCTGATGGCCCTGCGGGTGGCCAAGGCCACCGACCTGATGGAGAATGACCAGCACGAGAAGCTGCTGGCCCGCGTCGCCACCCCGGCCGCCAAGTACTTCAATTGCTCGCGCGCCCCGGCCATCGCCTACGAGGCGCTGCAGTGCCACGGCGGCAACGGCTTCATCGAGGAGAATCCGATGGCCCGTCTCTACCGCGAGGCGCCGCTGAACAGTGTGTGGGAGGGAACCGCCAACATGATGTGCATGGACGTCCGCCGCGCGATGTTGAAGGACCCTCGAACGGTGGACGCCCTGTTCGACGAACTGCGGCCGCTGGCCGGACAGGATGGGCGCTTCGACGCCATGGTGCAGCGAACCGAACGCCTGGTGCGCGATGCCTTGGACGAGGAGTTTCTCGCCCGCCCCATGACCGAAGCGGTCGCCCGGGCGATCCAGGCCGTGGAGATCCTGCGTCACAGCACCCCGGAGGTTGCCGACGTGTTCCTGGCCACGCGATGCGCGGATGTACCGGGGGCGTGGGCATCCCACTTCGGCACGCTGGACGCAAGCGTCAGCCAGGCGGGCGCGCGGAAAATCGTGCAGCGCGCCGTCGTCGCCGGCTGAGTTCGCCGGCGGCGGGACCCAGGGCACCGGAGCACGGCACAACCGCCATGCAAGCCTCCCCCATGGAAATCAAGCGGGGCTACCAACCGGGCATCATCGGCCGCATCGCGGAGATGCATGCGGTCTACTACGCACGCGAGTATCAGTTCGGCCGGTTCTTCGAGAGCAAGGTGGCTGCCGAGACGGCGGAGTTCACCGGGCGCCTGGGCAATGACCGCAACGCGCTGTGGGCCGCGGTGGACGATGGACGCCTGGTGGGCACGGTCGCTATCGACTCGGAGGACCTGGACGACGGCTCGGCCCACTTGCGGTGGTTCATTATCGACGACGACTATCGCGGCCGGGGCATCGGCCGGCGGCTGTTAGCGGAAGCGGTCACCTTCTGCGACCGGCAGGACTTCCCCTCGGCCCAGCTATGGACGTTCCGGGGGCTCGACGCAGCCCGTCACCTGTACGAAGCGTTTGGTTTCGTGCTCGCGGAGGAACATCCGGGCGCGCAATGGGGCACCCCGGTCGTTGAGCAGCGATTCGTCCGCCAGGCTGGGAACAGACCCGCGGAAATCGGAGCCTGAGCTCGTTTCCACTGCCCCCGCCCCAATGCTCACCCGAATCCACGGGTTTGGCACCCACGCGGTGTGGAACCGGGAACTCTCTGGAACAGCAATGGAGCCGTCCCTATCCCTTCAAGAGACACTCGTCCAGAAACCACGAAAGCCAGCGGCCGGTCTCGTCGGCATGACGGTCGTGGGCGGCGAGGTGCTCGGCGTGCGGACGGGCACCCGGCAATCCGAGCTTCTTCGAGCCGCGCTCGGAGGTGCACCACCGGTCGATCATTTCGCGCGTGATCTCAGGGTGGAACTCGATGGCATAGACGTCGCGGCCATAGCGAAACGCCTGGCCCGGGAACGCTTCGTTCCGTGCGAGGTGGACCGCGCCCTCGGGAACCTCGAACGTCTCCGCGTGCCACTGGTAGAAGCTCGTGGTCTCATTCAGAAAACCATCGGCCCGCTCTGTCGGGGAGACGGGGAAGTAGCCGATCTCGACCAGGCCCTCCGGGTGGGGACCCACCTTGGCACCCAGCACGCGCGCGATCTCCTGCGCACCCAGGCAGATGCCGAGCAGCGGCAACTGCCCCGGCAGGGCGTGGCGTTCGAGCCAGTCGAGTTCGGCGCGAATTTCCGGCAGATGACAGTCGTTGGCGCTCTGCGGACCCCCGAACACGACCGCGGCGGCGTACCCGGACAGGTCCGACGGCAGCGGATCGCCGAGGCTCGGGCAACACCGGTCCAGATGGTAGCCGCGCGCCACCAGGAACTCGCCCACCCTTCCCGGCGTCGAGGTTTCCTGGTGGACGACGACTAATACGTCACGGGGTGAATGCTCGTCGTTCATCGGGTGATCATTGCTTCCGGGTGCACGAGGCAGGTCCGAGGCGGGCCGAATCCACTGCATCATCCCGCCGCCCGCAATATGAAGGCATTGTAGCATTCCTGTCCCAACCCGCCCAAAGCGCTCCTACGTTTATAATAGCTCCAAGACATCCGGAAACCCCTCTTTGCATCCTCTCACAGCACCCGTGAGTGCCTCGACCCTGGGCCTCGATGGCACGCAACGACGGGTGGTTTTCTTTCTCCGCGGGCGCACCGTGCCTTCGGCGCGTGCGCGCGGGTTCACGATCGCTCGCCTGCTGAGCGATGCGGGTTATGACTGCCTGGTGCGGGCGGCGGTGCCCAGCGTCGACGGGGACAGCTGGCTTCCCTGGTGGTGCAAGCCTGTCGGTCCTGTGTTCATTCCGGTCGCGGCGGCAGCGCGGGCAGTTGACCTGCGGGTTCTGCGCCCCGGAGACGTGGTCTTCTTCCAGCGCCCGCTGACCGAGCTGCCGTTCGCGATCCTGGAGCGCCTGGTGGCGGCCCGCCACCCAACCATCTTCGACTTCGATGACGCGATCTTCCTGACCTGGCAGAACCGAAAGAAGTTCCGCACCCTGGTGGAGATGGTGGATCATGTCATAGCGGGCAACCGAGGTCTTGCGGAAGCGGCGGCGGTGCCGGAAAAGACCACGGTGATACCGACCGGAATAGATACGGAACGCTTCGTCCCGTTCCCGCCCAGCCGCCGACGCGGCGCCGACGTAATCGTGGGCTGGACCGGGCTCTCCCGCAACTACCCCCAGCTGTCGATAGCGGCCGCTCCGATTCACGACGCCCTCGCGGCATCGGGAGCCACCATGCGCATCATCTCCGAAGCGCCGCCGCCCAGGATATTTGGCGGGGTGCGGGTCGAGTACAGGAAATGGTCGCCGGACACGGAAATCGAGGACCTGGCGGACATCGACATCGGCCTCATGCCCCTGCCCGACAGCCCCTATGCCCGGGGCAAGTGCGCGTTCAAGTTGCTGCAGTACATGGCGCTCGGGCGGCCGGCGGTAGCTTCCCCGGTGGGCGTGAATACCGAGGTCGTGCGGCCTGGACACGACGGCTTCCTCGCCGCTTCGCCCGGTGACTGGAAGGCGGCGCTTCTGGCATTGATCGACGACCCGGAACTGCGCGCCCGCGTGGGCGCGGCGGCGCGCCAGCGCATCGTCGCCGATTACGCGTTGCCGGCCCTGCTGCCACGTTACCAGTCGGTGTTAGCGGCGGTGGCCGGCCTCAAGGCGAAGGAGCAGCCGTGAAAAAAGGCGCCATCGCCGCCCGAACAACGATCGGGCGCACCACCGCGTGGCTTCTGCCATTGCAGGCGATCCTGCGGATCGGCGAGGCCCTCTTCCCCCTGTTTCTCGCCGCATGGTTCGGCAGCAACTACCTGACCGACGTCTACGTCTTCTCCTACGCGTATTTCACATTTTGCGGGGCGCTTGTCTTTTCGGCCTTCCGCGACTCGGCCATCGTGCCCCTTATCATGGAGGTTCGGCGGTCGCAGCCCGAGGACCTGGGCCGGTTTCTCGGTTCGCTGATCTGTTACGCCGCGCTCCTGGGACTGGCGGCGGCTATCGTGACCGGCGGCATCGCGGCCGCCTGGTTTCCCTTCCGCTACCACGGGGCGCAGCAAGACCTGGCCCTCACCATGCTGCCGATTTTCTGTGGCCACCTCCTCGTGGTGGTGCTGGAGTTCCTGTTGACCTCGGTGCTGCAGGCGATGCATCGGTTCGCGGCGGCACCCCTGGCCTCGGGTATGGGGATGGTGGTCGCGCTGCTGGTGATGGGGCTCCTTCGTCACAGCCTCGGCGTACAAGCCATCGCGTGGGCGCATTTTCTCGGCGAGGTCGTCGCCTTGGGGATACTGGCGATCTGGACCTTCGGTCCCGTTGGCCTGCCGGTACGGCTCACCCTCGAACGTCTGGAGCCGCTGCGACGGTTTGCACGCGTGGCGGTAAGCCAGGTGGGGGCACAGGCTATCAACCGGGTGAATCCGCTCGTGGACCAGCTGTTCGCCGGGATGGTCGCTCTCGGCGGCGGCGGGACGCTGCTCAAGCTCACCTCGGATGTCGCCCTGGCGCCGGTATTCCTGCTCGCGGGCACCGTGCTGCCGGTGCTGCTGTCGCACCTGTCCGAAGACTTCCTCGACCAGGATCGAGTGCGGCTTGGCACCACTGTCCGCCAGACCCTGCTGACGGTGCTGCTGGTCTTCGGCGCGCTCGCAGGCTTGATGGTGGTCGCCGCCGATCCGATTCTGCGACTGCTCTATCTACGAGGTGAAATGACCGTTTCCAACATTCACGAGATGGTGAGGATCCTCACAATGCTGGCGCTCGGTCTCCCCTCTTATGCCGCTGCGCTGACCCTGACCCGGGTTCACGTGGCGGTCGGCAACACCCCATTGCTGTTGCCCATCGGAGCGGCGAGCGCAGGTTTCAACGTGGTCTTCAACCTGCTTCTATATCGTTGGCTGGGGATCCCGGGCATCGCCCTTTCCACTTCGCTGGTGAGCGTCGTGGTGGCGGGCCTGCTCTGGTATCGGCTCAGCCCGGTCCTGCAACCGGCTGCCGACGGACCCGGCTGAACGGTCCGGCTCATCCGGTATTCGGGCGGTCGGGAACGTCCTATCCGCCCATCGGAACGTCCGATTCCAGGAGCCCCCCTGGAGCCGGCGCGGGCACGCCCGTGACATCTCCCTGCACGGTCAGTCGCTTGTCGTGGAGGACGAATGCCTGACGGGTGTCGAGCGAGAGCCGGTCCAGAACGCGGTTCGTGCCTGCGCGCACGACCTCGCCATACATCACGGCGATGGAGTCCCGGTAGCGCCGGTACAGCCCACGCCACAGGATTCCCTGCGTGCGCGGATGGCGGTTCGCCAGGTGCCGCATCGAGCCCCGTGCCAGCGCGATCCACCGGTCGAAAAAGTAACGCCCGAACTCGTTGTTGCGGACCAGGATAAAACCGCCGTTTGGCGGACGCCAGGTCCGACAGGTTGCGAAACCGCCCCAGTCCAGGGGCAGCCAGAATCCGAAGCGCCGCGTAGCATCCGGGGCAAAGAGGACATCTTTGCCGGCATACGGTGCCACCAGGCGGTCGAGGCCAAAGCTTTCATCGACGACGAAGGTATCCGCATCGACCATGACCACCCAGTCAGCGCCTCCCGCCCGTTGGCGCTCGCGTACCATCTCCAGCCGGCTCCAGTTGATATGCAGGTCGGGGAGTATCTGGCGGTCGTACAGAAAGAAGTCGTAGCCGTGATGCGCACAATAGCGCTCCCAGGACAGCCGCGTCGCCGCGGCATAGTGGTCGATTTCGGGCGTCGCCAACATGACCACTTCAAAACGTTCCGATCGTTGCCGCGCCTTTATCTCCGTTCGAGTCGTCATCTGAGTCCCTCTTCGTCAATCGGTGCCGCACGGCTGAGTCGCCCACGGAGCTGTTCGAAACGATATCCGAGCGGGCGGGCGGCTCCACCACTCGAGATCACCGGACGCCTTGCGTAGCGGCTGTATTCCTCAAAGGGTTTCGCTCGACCCTGATCCAGGCCGGGGCCGGCTCGATCCGAGACTGCGGCGCATGTACACAACATGGAGATCCCCACGCGGATTGTCTTTTAGGTTGTATTGTAGGTATTGTTTCGCGGAAAGAGGAAAAACGCGAATACGGCGCGCGCGCCAATTCTTCACTCATGGGCGCACGCGTCCAGAGTGCGTTCATACCAGTCAAACTTTAAGTCCGTCAAACTTTAAGATAAGCTGAAGACCCCTCCCGGGGATGCACTATGAGATTCCTGGACGGAGGCGGGGCCGTGAGACACCACCCGTCACCGTCATGACCCGGGCAGCGATTGATTCAGTATCCAATCTGTTGCCAGGGGCTGCTCACCAGGAGCCTTATAACCTGGTCCCTCGATACGCGGCGCGACAGGACACTGGCATCGTTGCTGCCCGGCGCGCCGGCGGTGGGCCATTGGTCCGAGCACGTTATCAAGGCTATCCTGCCCCGTGGCTCGTGTTCATGTGACCCGCCTATCCGAACAACGAATATAGCACACCGGTCAGGACGGATCCGGTGAACCCGAGCAGCAGATAGGCCGCGAATACCGGCCGCCGGACCAGCACGGCGACGGCCATCGCCGCCGGTATGGACGACACGGCGCCGGCGGTCATGAAAGCCATTGCCGCCCCCGGATTCATCCCCATCTCGATCAGGCCGGCCACCAGCGGAATCGCCGCATAGCCGTTGAGGTAGGCCGGAATGCCCACCGCCGCTGCCAATGGGATCTCGTACCATGCTCCCGAGCCCAGCAGCCGTACCACGAGCTCGGACGGCAGGTACGCGTTCATCAGGCTCTCCAGGAAGAATGCCAGCAGCAGCCACTTGCCCAGAAACAGAGCGCTCACCCGGAACTCATCAAGGAAGCTCTGGCGGCGTTCCGAGGACCGCCAGAAACGCCAGGCGACCGGACCCTGCGGCAGGCCGGTGGAACATCCGGCTGCCTGATCTTCCCGTAAAGGCACGGCAAAGGTCTTCGAAGATGCAAACAGGTGGACTGCGTAGCCCGACAGCAAACCCATCAAGATTGTAGCGGCGGTCTTGGCAACGGCGAATTCAGGGCTCACCCCGGCGGCCGTCAGGACGAACATTTCCGGATCCATCACCGGGGAAGCGATCCAGAATGCCATGACCGGCGCCAGTGGAACCCGGGCTCGAAGCAGGCCCGCTATGACGGGCACCACGCCGCAGGAGCAGAACGGAGACAATGCTCCGGCGACGGCGGCAATCGAGATGCTACGCGCAGGACGGCCCGCGAAAGCCCCCGCAATCAGCCGGTCGGCTCCCGTCGCCCGCGACAACGCGGCCAGGCTTACGGCAACCAGGAGAAAAGGCAGGATGCCGGCAAGGGATCGCAGCGCGAAGTCCAGGCTGTTCCACGCTTGTCCCATGTCGACAATCGCCAGGATGACAAGGCCAGCGAGAAGCGCGACGACAACCCGGTCCGTGAGCGCGGCGGAGATCTGGCGCTTGACGACGGAGACAGCCGTCCAGAAGCGCGGCAGGGCAAGAACTGTATTCATTTCTTTATTCCAGATATATCGAAATATGGGCGGAAAAAAATTTATGCGGCGCGATTCGACCTTGCGTCCGCGCAGCACTGTTCGGTAAGAAACCTGACCGCGTCATCCATGGTCTTGTAGTTCATGACGCAGAACAAGGTGGTTCCCTCCCGGCGCTGATCCAACAGGCCGACCTGCCTGAGGTGGCTGATATGGTGGGACAAGGTGGATCCGGGGATGCCGAGGCGATCTTGAAGGTCACCCACGGTCAAGCCCTCCTCGCCGGCCTTGACCAGATGGCGCACGATCTTCAATCGTGTCTCGTTGCCCAACTGGGCCATTAGTCCTGCGGCTGTTTGCAGTTTCATAGTTGCCACGTTCCTCTACTGCTTTTCTATTTTTCTAGAATATTCGAATCCTTGAGGCGTGTCAACACCCAGGAAGCGACATGCCCGGGTCCGCCGCCATGGGAGACTCCTAATGTACCCCGCCTGAAATGATGCAAATGATTTCAGGCTGGGATGACGGTGGCCCCGATCCGCAAACGGGCGCCGCCGGGGTCTTTTTCAGCGCACCCCGATATCGGGGGCGACTGAAAAAGGCCCCGGCGGCGCCCTTTCGATGCTCTATCGAACAATCCAACCCGGATCGGCAAGCCGCCGATAAGTTACAGACTGTTTGACGGGGTGCATTAGCCTCTGAGAGCCTCGAGCTGCGCCGGATAGCCGCGCGGATCGACGGCGACGTCGACCAACACCGGTCCGGGAGCGCGGCGGCGTTCGTCAACGCCGCTTCAAGCTGCACTGCCCCCGATCCCACACGCAAGCCCTTGACGCCCAAGCCCTCCGCAACCGCAGCGAAGTCCGCTCGCGGATAGCGGGTGCCCCGGGCCGGCTCCCGACGCCGCTGCTGCTTGATGTCGATCAGCGACAGACGCGCATCGTTGTAGACGATCACCTTTACCGGCAGCCCGAGCCGCGCCGCGGTCGCAAGTTCCGCCAGCGTCATCGCCATGCCGCCATCGCCGGTGAGAGCAACCACCGGACGCTCGGGCTCCACGAGCGCCGAAGCGATCGCCGCGGGCAGCGCGAATCCCATGGTCGAGAGGCCGTTGGACTTGAGCACGTCGTGTGGCGCCCGTGCGCGCCAGAACGTCATGGCGGCAAACATGTGTGCGCCGGAGTCGACCGCGGCACGCGTGCCGATAGGAAATGCCGCCTGAACGGCGCGGGTAAGCGACGCAGGTGGCGTCCACTGCCTGGAGTCGCCGGCTCATCCGGACGAGAGGCGCATACAGCGCTTTCTGATCGAAGACCTGGTGGCTGGAAGTCCCAGGCGCGGGCGTGCGCGCATCGCTCAACACCAGCAGCGGTGCCTTCTCGAGGGAGGCATAGGCAGCTGCGTTGACGGCGCTCGCGGCCCCGGGCCCGATGCCCGTCAGCAGCACGCCCGGGGCGTCCGTCAGTTCCCCCGTCACCGCAGCCATGATGCCGCCCGCAGTCTCCGTGCCGGTGAGAATGAAGTCGAGCCCGCAGTCGGCACCGGAGGCGATCACGTCGAGCGACGAGCCGCCGCCCGGGATCCCGAACAGATACTTCACTCCCGCAGTGGCCAGCGTCTCTGTCAGAAATCGCGCGAGGGAACGTTGTGGCGGGGCTTCCGGCAAGGCGTGTTCCTTCAGTCCTGATGCGCTGACATGGTCCGGTCGCGCTTTCCGCCACGCGGCCACCAACGGGGAGCCACCCTGCCCGACCGGCGAACGCCGTCGCGATCAGGCGGCGAGCTCTGCCTGCACGACAGTTTGATTTCGTCCCCGATCCCTGGCTGCGTAAATGCATCGATGCCGAGCATGATCACCGGGTGCGGGTAGCTGCTGAGCCCCGCCGGCACAGTAGAACACCGACATCAGGAGCAAATAGAACATGGCGTTCTCAACGCCGTGGCAGGCGAGATACATGAGCACGACATTGTAAATGAACGCCAGGAAGAGGCGCTGATAATACACCGAGCGTGGCACCCTCCGCGCATTCCTTCCGCGCTGCGCTCGAGCAATTGTCGTCGACCGCAAAGACCGGTCCCGGCGTTGCGAGGGAAGGAGAAAAGCCGGCGGGTTATGATGTGCCCTGCCGCCACCCTTTCATGGCGCCGAGGGGCCGCAGACCGTTTGCGTCAGGCGGGGGCGAACCGCGGCCCCGAAGTCTCAAATTTCGTGCGAAATATGATATTGTCGCTCGCCCCATTCCACCGGGAGGCCAAGATCCGGGAGCGCTTCGAGCGCAGCCTCGAGAATCTCGTCACCCTGATTCCCTGCCTCCATGAGCTGATGCTGTTCGACAACAGCGTCGACGTGGAGCTGCCGAAGGGCCAGGCACCGCGGATTCGTGTCCTGCTCCATGTCCGTGACGGAAACATCATCACCAGCGTCGGCCTCTCCGAGGTCCCGGAGTGGGCCAAACCGGTGTTCGCTGCGTTCATGGTCCGGTAGGAGATTCCGCCATCTTACATCCATCGAGTGTTCCGGCCGCTTCGGGCATCCTCGAAACCGGTGAGCAAACAGCCCTCCCATGAAACCAGGCCCATCCCCCCATACACGCGGCTTCGTGATCACGGTGACGGGCGTACTGATATTATGCCCGGATACCCTGCTGATTCGCCTGGCAGAGGCGCAGGGCCTCGACCAGTGGACCATTGCGTTCTGGCGGGGCATCTTCACCAGCGCCGGTATCCTGGTTTTCTATCGATGCCTGCAAGGCAAAGGAGCCTTGAGGGAGGGCCTGCGGCTCGATGCCTGGATGATTCTCGCCGCCCTGCTCATGGCCGTGCAGGCATTGGCGTTCGTGCTGTCCGTGGCCAACACGGCAGTCGCCAACACGCTGGTCATCATAGCGACCGGGCCCTTATTCACGGCACTGCTTGCGTGGCTGTTCACCGAGGAGCGACCTCCCCTGCGGACCTGGATCACCATCGCCGCGGCCTTGTTGGGCATGCTTGTCATCTTCCACCACGATCTGAACAGCAAAGGCCTGTTCGGCGACGCACTGGCCCTGGTGTCCGCCATCGGCCTCGGCGGCACGTTCGTCATAGTCCGGCACCGCAAAGCGGTCAACATGATGCCGGCGATGTCCGCGGGAATGTTCCTCTCGGCACTGGCCGTTCTGCCCGCGACGGCGCCGCTTGCTATCAATGCCGGGGGGCTGGGCTTTCTGGTGCTGCAGGGACTGCTGGTAATGCCCTTATCCTTCGGTCTGCTGACACTCGGTCCGCGCTATCTTCCGGCGCCCGAGGTCAGCCTCCTGCTGCTGATGGAAACCGTTCTTGCTCCCTGGATCGTCTGGATGGCCATCGGAGAACCCGTCTCGAATACCACGGCCCTCGGGGGCGCCGTCATACTGATCGCGTTGGCCGTGAACGCCGTGCTGGGCCTGACCGGACGCGCGCACTCCGCCGAGTGACCATCCCTTCTCGTCTCACGGGCGCAGCCGGATCAAGTCGATGGGTGCCCTTGTTTTTCTTATTTTTAGTGCGTCAGAGCCGCTGCGGGTTCTTCTCCGCCCCCGCATAGAGCACGTCGCGCATCGCCTTCGCCGCCTGCGCGTGGAACGATACCGCAACCGGATCGAAGTCCCGCGCCGGCACCGGCGTCGGCTCGAAGTTGCCGTACCGGTCCTCGCCGCGCACCACCGCCGCACAATCCCAGCTCCCCACGACCTGCTCGGTCTGCGGCGGCATGAAGTGCATCGACACGCCGATGCGCCGGTCACCCGTCGGGTTGGGTCCCGAGCCGTGCGCCAGGCAATAGTTGTGGAGCGACATCTCGCCGGCCTTGAGCGGCATGCTCACCGCCTGCGACTCATCGATCTCCTTGATCGCCTGGCCGCGCGTGAGCATGTTGTCCTCCTGGTAGGTGTCCTCGTGTTCCAGCGTGCGGCCCAGGTGTGATCCGGGCAGCACGCTCATGCATCCCGCCTCGACGCTCGCGTCGGAGATCGCGAACCACGCGGTGACCACGTTGCGGGAAGACAGGCCCCAATAGGTGTTGTCCTGGTGCCAGGACACGTAACTCTTCGAGCCCGCGTCCTTGATCCAGAAGATGGTGCTCCAGCACAGGATGTCCGGCCCGATCAGCTGCTCGATGGGGTCGAGCACGCGCGGATCGCGGATCAGGTCGTCCAGCCACTTGAAAAGGAGGAAAGCACGGCTCCGCTGTACCGCCTGAAGTTTTCCGCCCTGGGTCGCCTCATAGGCCTCGAGCTGCTTGCGCAGGCCCAGTGCCTCAGCGGCTGGCATGACAGGCACGGGGAAAATGTAGCCGTCAGTTTGGTACTGTGCGAGCTGCTCGACCGAGAGCGGCATAGGAACCCTCCTCGAAACGCGTGATATCTAAATCCGACCTCCTCATCGTCGGATACAGCACCGCGCTGTCAGTGGGCGATTTCGATGCATCCACGATGATGGCGGCCATCGCTTTGCTAGGCGGCCGCAAGCCTGCTGTGGTCCGCTCGAGGACATTGTACCTCGAAACATGGCGTCCCCAAGGGGATTCGAACCCCTGTTGCCGGCGTGAAAGGCCGGTGTCCTAGGCCGACTAGACGATGGGGACCTGAGGTCTTGTTGTAATTTGGTGGAGCCAGGCGGGATCGAACCGCCGACCTCAACACTGCCAGTGTTGCGCTCTCCCAGCTGAGCTATGGCCCCACGTATTCAAGCGGGGAACTACCCCGGAGGGTGGCGTACTTTATAGCCTCGGGACACAAGGGGTCAAGCGCCTCCAGACCCGGGAATTGACCCTTTCCGCCGCCGATCGTACACTCTCCCCTTCCATCCGGAACCACCCCCAGAGGCCCGATCCACGGGTCCAGGCAGTGGGCGATTAGCTCAGTGGGAGAGCGCTGCCTTCACACGGCAGAGGTCGCTGGTTCAAGCCCAGCATCGCCCACCATTAAATCAATAACATATAGTGAACCGCCCCGGGTTTTTCGGAGACTGCTTCGTGTGAGTCAGGCGGTGAACGCCCGACGTCGCAAGGGCCCGCGCCACATAGCCTTAACCCGGGCTCAACGCGAAACGCGCCCGCCGTCTGGCTGAGCGCGTTTCCAGTCCCCGATCAAGACACCTATGTCTCATCGGGATCCCTTTCGATGTTCATCGCCAACTTTAAATTTAAACTTGGCGATGCATACCATCGAGGCCGGGATTGATCTAGTTGCGGTCTGGTTTGGGCTTCATTACAGGCTCCGGTTCCGGCTCGGGTTCCGGTTCCGGCTCTGCGACCGGTTCCGGGGCGGCCTGCGACACCATCTCCGGTTTCCTGAAATGCCAGAGCAAAGACGCGCTGTATTCATGGTCTTGATAGTTGTGGCCGCTGATCGTTGTGGAATATTGATAGCCGACTCGGAGTTCCAGGTTTCTGCTCAGATTTCCGGACAAACCGATGCCTCCCTGTGCCTGCTGTGTATCTCCGTCTGTCGCTCTGTTATCCAGTGAGAAATCGCTCACCCCAGCGGAAATGAAAGGGCGCCAGTCGCTGGAGCCGAAAAACCGGTATCCATTGACCGCAATCGCGTCAATGCTAACGTTGTCGAATTCGGTGCCCAGTCTTGCGTCAGCGGCCCACAGATCGTTGAATTGATATCCAAGATACAAATTGGCGAGCTTGGACGCGTGGGACGGTGATGAGGTCGGGACGTTCGGGACCCGATCGTTGTCCAGCGCCAGAGAACTGGCGCCCAAACCAACGTACCCATGTCCATCGGACTGTGCGTGGGCCGCGCTCCAGGAAAGCAAGGCGGCTAGAACCAGTAAATGGGGAAGTTTTTTCATTGATGCGCTTTTCCTAATTTGTGGCTGACTTTTCGTTGCCAAAAAGATTAGTGATAATGGCCTAATGTAATCTGTGCGGCATCGCACATAACACACAAAAAAAGACAGCGCTTGCATTTCCACAAACGGATCTGACTTAGCTGTGGTGTCAGCCGTAACCAATGAGTCAGCGCCGTTGAGAACAGTTGGTCCGGCCCAGAGCTTCCTCATAGCCCAAGCCTTTTCACTAGACCGCGGGAAATCCAGTCATTCAAGGCTGCTCCCGAGCCGCCACCAGCTATCCCGACAACTCACTCAACGCCAAGCGCAGCCCCTCCCTGCCAAAGGAGCTGAGGGGTCCGAAAATGCT
>CAVSUY010000015.1:0-134002 GCA_963731035.1 uncultured Gammaproteobacteria bacterium
AACGAGGTTGTAGAAAAACTCTATTTTGGAACGGACTTTTCACGGACTCGATCTCAAATGAGTGATCAGTGGTGGAATGGCTTGGTATCGTAGACGGCTTCCATTCCGGATTACCTATGCTGGGACCATCCCGTAATTCATGATCTTCTCGATGTTGTGAACCAAACAAAACAGTCGCCACTGGCCCTGCACCTTCGGACGGCTGCGTAAACTGAACCGCTTCAATTTCTTGTTCGCCGTGATGTTGGCGAACACCGGCTCCACCACCGACATCCGGTGACCGTAGATCTCCCTGCCTTGTTCACTGTCTATCCGCCGCCGCATCCAGTTCATGTAGTAGTTGCCGGGACCCACGTCCTTCTCCAGGATGAACGACACCTGGCGACCGTGGCCGTTGCGGTGGTCCGCTGAATTGGGATTGCGCAGGCACTGGTGCTTCAGGGCACAGTGCCGGCATTGGAGAAGATAACCCTCGAAGAACAACTTGCGGTTGCCCCGCTTGTCCACTTCCTCCCGACGCAGCGCCAGATCATTGCCCGCCGGGCATCTACAAGTCCGACTTTGGGGATCGAACTCGAAAGCGTGTGCGGGAAACCATTTGCCGACCTTCGATGACCGAGGCTTCCGGTGCCGGGCCTTGTGGCCGGCAAAGCGCTCATCCCGCTCCCGGAACCGGGTGTCCGGGACATAACCGTCGATCCCCTCATCGTGCAGGTAGCGCATGTTGGTTTCGCTCGCAAACCCGGCGTCTGCCGTCACCTGCGTCCCCTCGTCATAAATGTCCGGGCTGATGCCCAAGCGTTCGAAGCGGGTCCGTACGGATCTCGTCATGGGCTCCAGAGTGTGATGCTCCTGACCGTCCCCGAAGGCCTGGGCCTCCACGATGATCTGGTGTTTTCGGTCCACCGCCGCCAGGCCCGTGTAGCCCTGGATCGTCCCTTTGCTGGTGGTCATCTTGGCCGAATCGTTGTCGGTAATGTTACTTTTCACTTCCCTGGCCCGCTTGCCCCGGCCCATCCTTGGGCGGGCGGTCTTTAAAAATCGTTCGATCTTCTCGTTCGCCCGGTTCAGGGTTTCGAGGGTCCGCTCGGTACGTTCGGTTCGGGCCGCGTCGCCGGTGGTTTCTTCTTCCTCATCGATCCGGCGATGTTCACCAATTAGGACCCGGATCCGCTGCTGAATCTTCTTCTGCTTGTCAGTCAGCTCCTTGAAAGTCCCCGACCATTCCTTGGCCGCGTTCGAGGGCAGCTTGCAACCATCGATGGCGAACAACTCCTTGCCCAAAAGACCCTGTTCGTCGCACACCAGCAGGATCTGCTCGAACAACTCTTCGATCTCATCGGGATGACTGCTCACAAAATGGGCAATGGTGGTCCAGTGCGGGACCGTATCGCAGGACAGGGCCTGAAACAGGATGTTGTGCCGGCAACACCACTGAATCTCCCGGCTCGAGGTGATGCCCTTGGAGTAGGCGAACAGGATGATCTTCAGCAGAATCGCGGGGTCGTAGGCCAGACGGCCCGTGTCCTCGTTCTTGAAGTGCACATCGAAGATCGACAGGTCCAGCCTCTTGTCAATCAGGTGGTGCAGAGCGTGCTCGAAGGTGCCGGGTTGCAGCTGCGCTTCGTAGTCCACCACAACCAGCTTGCTTTGCTTATAGTCGTACGGCTTGTATCTGGGCATGCCAATACTCCTTGAACCGTTACGACACTTTACTCCATCACGACTGGATTCCGGGGTTTTTCTACAGCTTCAACGCTGGAGTTAAGCGGCGGCGGAGCTTTTCCGCCGTCCGCTTGGACGAATTGTTATGCTACTTACTGCATTGACCATTTGAAGCCATTTTTAGACTTGCTACTTCACTTTTGCCCGTGTCGTTGCTAACCGTTTCAAGCTTTGCCCCGCCGACAAACACACCCATCTTGATGTATTGGCGAACGAAGTAGTTGACGCCTGCCTTCATGTATACCACTAGATCGTTCGGAGAGAATTCGGACTCAGTGGAGATCGTGTGCTTCGCGTTACCAGGGACTTGTGTGTAGAAAAAAACCTTGTCTGCAGATTCGCCGAGGCAGTTACCGTCTACGAAGATGTCCTTTTTTAGCGCTTTGCCTACAAAGCTATCGCGATATACGTATAAGCCCGCATTTCCGGCGTCGGGTGCGGGAAAGGACTTGGCCGTGGACGATTGCTGATCATTTGCCATTGGCACCGACGCACAGCCGGCCAAACCCAGAACGGCCGCAGCTGTTGCGGCAAGAATAACTTTCTTGAACATGTGTTTCCCCTGTGTAGAAGTGTGATGCTGCGATAGAGCATAACGCTTCGCATCAGCGGCGCGGCTTTGCCGCGTCCGGCTGCATGCGATTGTTATGTGCTCAGTTCTCATATCGCTGGATGTTTGATCGAAGGATATCTTTTACCTTTTTCATCGTATCCGCCGAAACTGTCCTTTCTCGCTCCATTGGCATGCCTTCAAAGTTCTCATCGATAAATTCCTCACCTGCAAATTGAACTGGGTTTTCATATCTAGGAATTATATGAAAATGGAGATGCCTCACCGAGTTATTCGTTTGAAGGTAGTTAAACCAGTCGGGTGCAAATGATTTCTTTAATGCATCTTCAATATCTTTGAGAATCGAATGGACATCAAGAAGCTCCTCTTCTGACAATGAGGTAAACCCTTCCTTATGCTTTTTATGCACCAGCATGCATACGCCTAGTAAAAACTGAAACTGATTAAGGATGAGAACCCAATTTCGATATTCGTAAACGAAGGTTGGACCGTTTTGAAATCCTGGATCACAAAATAAGCATTCACGAGAAGACATCTTTGGCGATTTCTCAATAAAAGTATTTAACGAATATTACCCTAATGCCAATTGAGCACATAACGATAGCGATGAGCCGCGCTTGACGGCGACCGACCGGAGCGGAAGCGAAGGGAGCGAGCGGTCAAGCGTCGGCCTCGATCGCTTTTGTTAGGCGATTCTCTCATTCCGCACCCAAAGCACTCCGCGGCAGACGACTGCGCGTATGTGGCCAAGCTTAATAGCTTTCTCCAGTTTCTTTTTCGAAATGCCGTACTCCCTCGTATAGCGGTCGGCCTCGAGCGGATTGCCCAAATACTCAATTTCCTCATCGGTCAGCCCGCCGGCCCTCGCCCGAATCTCCGGATTTTCCAATAACTTCTGTTGATACGCACCTTGCGCCTGCAATTCCTCCCCGAGTTGAGCGACTCGCAGATTGACGTAGTCCGCCTTCGCCCGCTGTTCATCCCATCCGTTATCTGCCAGTGCTTTCGTCCACAGGCCTTCCTTAAAACAGAGTCCTTCAATTCCGTGGCAACACACGCATATAGCACCTCGTCTACCGGGTCGGGGGGTGAGGTCTGCTGTTTGAGAAACTTTGAAATATCCATTGTTATGACCGCCTAACGACAAGCGCTCAGCGGCGCCTGTTGGCGTCCGCTGGAGCCACTTGTTAGAGCGGATTTAACAAGCATTTTCGCGTAGGGGCAATAGCCTTCAGACGTCGCTATTGCCTCGAAATTCGACGAAGTGTGTCGGTCTCTTGGTCGCCTTGTTTGTTCAACAACGTCACATCCTTCTGATAGAGCGTGATCTATGATCGCGTTTTCTCATCAACGTCAGAACTTTTTTGCGGTTCTGTCCGTTTCTTTTCAGTTTCGCTTCGCTAGTAGATTAATGAATCTTTGTCACCTGTGAGGCGTTTCGGCATACCCACCATCAGGGGAACCGAATTGAACTGCTGCTCGATTCGGGTACGCAGCTTCTCCGCTTGTCCGATATATATGGGACTGACCTTTTGTCCATGCCTCCTAGCGAACACATAAACCCCGGGTTTGTCCGGTATGTTCCTAAGCTCTTCCGCGAAGTCGATCAGATTGTGTCGTGCACCATCCACGAGGATTATGGGCTGACTCCATTGCGCATTTACCATAAGTGCCTATCCGTAACCTCCTATCGAGCTCTAACAGTGAGTGGACGGAAAAAGGGCGTGGTGTAACACGGCATTTGTTCGTATAACACGCAGGGAGGTGGGCGTTTTTTGCACAACGAGGTGTGATTCCATCCAAAATCTTCTTTTGAATCCGTTACTTGTTACCATGTCCGGCGTTGCATGTCTGTGCGGGTCGTGTTGTAACACGGACGAACTGATCCTGAACCCAGTCTAGATCAATTCCGTGTGGGACGGGACCCCTGGAGACACGTCCGGTGGACGAAAGTCGGCCTCCGCGAGATTTCAACAGGGGTGTAGCTGCGGCGGGCCACGACGTCGCCGGAGCAATGGCGCGGAAAGGTGATCGTGGAGACCGGCCAGCCGCTGGCCATCGGATCTCCGCGTTATACCGCGGACAGGTGTCAGTCGTCCGGCAGCGGGATGAACTCGTCCCGGTCCCCCACCGGCAGTGTGAAGCGGCCGCCGGTGTAGTCGCCCGCGCGCCAGGCTTCCTTGGCGGCCTCGATCTTGTCTTTCGAGGAGGCGACGAAGTTCCACCAGACGTATCGGGGGCCTTCGAGGGCTTCGCCACCGAGCAGCATGAGGCGCGCGCCGGTGCTGCCTGCCGTGAGGGATACGCGGTCGCCGGTGCGGAACACCAGCATCCGGCCGGGCTCGTACCCTGTTCCAGCAATCTTGATGCTGCCTTCCAGGATGTATACGCCGCGCTCCTCGTGCTCGTCCGGCAGCGGGAGGACGGCACCGGGATCCAGGGCGGCGTCGAGGTAGAACATCTCGGAGAAGGTGCTGACCGGCGCGCGCTCGCCGTACGCGGCGCCGAGGATCAGGCGGACCTGCTTGCCCTCGTCCTCGAAGTGCGGGAGCGCTTCGCGGGCGTGGTGCTCGAAGCCCGGCTCCGTTTCCTCGTCGCTCAGCGGCAACGCCACCCAGGTCTGGATGCCGGACAGCTCGTGGGGCCGGGCGCGCTCTTCGGCGCTGGTGCGCTCGGAGTGGGTGATGCCCTGGCCCGCGATCATCCAATTGACCGCGCCCGGACGGATGAACTGGTTGTTGCCGAGGGAGTCGCGGTGCTGGACCTCGCCCTTGAACAGGTAAGTGACCGTGGCGAGGCCGATGTGTGGATGCGGCCGGACGTCGATGCCCTGGTCCGGGGCAAACCCGGTCGGTCCGAACTGATCGAAGAAGATGAACGGACCCACCATCTGGCGGCGGGCCGCAGGCAGGGTGCGCCGCACTTCGAAGCCGCCGAGGTCGCGCGCCCGGGGGACGATGAGCGTCTCGACGGCATCCACCGAGACGTCCTCGGGGGAGATGGGATCCAGGGTCGGGGTCCAGGTCATTGCTTTGTCTCCAACGGAAAAAGATACGAATTGCCCAACCGAAAGGAGGGTTTGCAAATACTACACGTGATGGCGACACAAAGACTATGGTTGTACGGGGCCCGTTCGACGGCCGCGGATGAGGCATCATGTGGAACAGGACACTATCTTGATTCGACCCCCTCACCCCAACCCTCTCCCGGAGGGAGAGGGAGTTTGTGGCACAGCAGTGAATCGCGGGTATTGATTTCCCGGCTGGCTTGAATTCACTATCGGTGCAACCCCATTTGTGAGAGCTGACCCCCCGGATTTTCGAATGCACGGTTCTCGCCGCACCAACATGCCGGCCACCGGCCGGCGCGACTGGCAGACTCTGAAGACGCTTGTCCCCTACCTGTGGGACTACCGCTGGCGCCTGGGCGGCGCCATGGCGTTGCTGGCAGTCGCCAAGCTCGCGAACATCGGCGTGCCGGTGGCGCTGAAGGAGATCGTCGACAACCTGGATACATCGGGGAAGGCGACGGCCATTCTCACGGTGCCTCTGGCCCTGCTGATCGCCTACGGCGTGCTGAGGTTTTCCACCATCCTCTTTCAGGAGCTGCGCAACGCCGTTTTCGCCAAGGCCGCACAGCGCTCCACCCGCCGCATCACCCTCAAGGTGTTCCGCCACCTGCACAAGCTGTCGCTGCGCTTCCACCTCGACCGGCAGACCGGCGGCCTTTCCAGGGACCTCGAGCGCGGTAGCAACAGCATCACACAGCTCCTGAATTACATCGTTTTCAGCATTCTGCCCACCATCTTCGAGATTCTGGTGGTCTGCGGCATCCTCCTTGTGAAGTTCAAGCCATGGTTCGCGATCGTCACCCTCATCACAGTGGTGGTGTACTTTGTTTACACCTACAAGGTCACCGAGTGGCGCATCAAGTTTCGGGTGCAGATGAACCAGGCCGATACCAGGGCCAACTCGGCGGCCGTGGATTCGTTGATCAACTACGAGACCGTCAAGTATTTCGGTAACGAGCAGTGGGAGGCGCGGCGCTACGATGACAACCTGCGCATCTGGGAGAAAGCATCGATAAAGAGCCTGGTGTCGCTGGCGCTCCTCAACATCGGGCAGGGCGTCATAATCGGCGGCGGCCTGACGGCGCTGATGATCATGGCCGCGCAGCAGGTCACGGCCGGCAGCATGACGCTCGGTGATTTCGTCATGGTGAATGCGTTCCTGATTCAGCTCTATATCCCGCTGAACTTCCTCGGCACCATCTTCCGCGAGGTGAAGCACTGCCTGACGGACATGGAGCAGATGTTCGGCCTCATGGAGGCGTCACCGGAGGTGAGCGACACCGAGTCCGCCGGAGTACTGACGACCTCCGACGTGTCCGTGCGCTTCGATCATGTCGAGTTCTCCTACAACGACGACCGCCAGATCCTGTTCGACGTGGACTTCGAGATCCCGAGCGGCCACAAGGTGGCGGTGGTGGGGCCGAGCGGCTCCGGCAAGTCCACCCTGGCCCGGCTGCTGTTCCGGTTCTTCGACGTGAGCAGCGGCGCGATCCGCATCAATGGCACCGACATTCGCAGCCTGACGACCGAGTCATTACGGGCCGCTATCGGCATCGTGCCGCAGGACACGGTGCTGTTCAACGACACCATCGAGTACAACATCCGCTACGGCCGCCCCGACGCCGGTCCGGACGAGGTGCTGGAAGCGGCCAGGCTGGCGCAGCTCGACGGCTTCATTCAATCGCTGCCCAAGGGCTACGAGACCCTGGTGGGCGAGCGCGGGCTCAAGATATCCGGGGGCGAGAAGCAGCGTATCGCCATCGCCCGTACCCTGCTCAAGGATCCGGCGATCCTGATCCTGGACGAGGCGACCTCGTCGTTGGATACGCGCTCGGAGAAGGCAATACAGTCGGCGCTGGAACGGGCGGCCAGGAACCGCACCACGCTGGTGATCGCCCACCGGTTGTCAACGGTGGTGGACTGCGACGAGATCCTGGTGCTGGATCATGGGCGGATCGTGGAGCGCGGGGATCATGACGAGCTCCTGGCGCGTGGGGGGCATTACGCCGAGTTGTGGCAGTTGCAGCAGCGGCAGGGGACGGAGGTTTCGCCTGGGGCGGCGGTTGCTTCGGTGGGTGAGGTCGTTGAGGGCAATCGCGGCTGAAGCCGCTCCTACAATCCAGGGTTTGACTCCGAAGGAGAGCCTCGGCTTGTAGGAGCGGCTTCAGCCGCGATGTCGCTAGTGCAGCTTCAGCCGGGGACGGGTGGTGCCGCGGGTTAAGCGCTCGGCGACCAGGGTAGCGAGGACCGGGAGGGTTCCGTGCAGGTGCTGCTCGTGGGTGAGGCGCAGGCTCTTGTAGGCAAGGCGGGCCATGAAGCCTTCTATCATTACCGAGCCGAGCAGGTTCCCCATGAGACGGCCCACGGCGCTGCGGTCGCTCAAGGCGATCAGCGAGCCCCGGTCGCGGTACACGTACGCGCCTGACGGCTGGCCCTCCAGGCGCTGGCGCAGCGTCTTGGCCAGGTAGGTGGCCTGCTGGGTGGCGGCCTGGGCGCGGGGAGGCACGATCTCGTCACTGCCTTCCTGCAAGGGACAGGCGGCGCAGTCCCCGAGGGCGTACACATCGGGATCCACGGTGGTCTGCAAGGTCGGGCGCACCCAAAGCTGATTCCGCTTGTTCACCTCCAGGCCGTCGAGCCCGGCGAGGAAGTCCGGTGCCTTGATTCCCGCCGCCCACACGCGCAGCTCGGCGGGAATGAATTCCCCGCTATTGGTCATCATGCCCTCGCTGGTCACCTCGGTGACCTGGGTGCCCGTCAGAACCCGGACCCCCAGCTTCTCGAGCTGCTGCCTGGCCTTCAGCGATACCCGGGGACTCAGCACCGGCACCAGCCGTTCCGCCGCCTCCACCACCACGATGTTCAAGTCCCGTTCCGGATCGATGCGGTCGAAGCCGTAGGCGACCGCCTTGTGCGCGGCGCTGCGCAGCTCGGCCGCCAGCTCCACTCCGGTGGCGCCTCCACCGACGATGGCGATGGACAGCTCACCGGGTTCCCGCGGTCCGGCCCGCTGCTGGGCGCGCAGGAAAGCGCCCATGAGGCGTCGCTGGAAGCCTTCGGCCTGGCGATTGCTGTCGAGGAACAAGGTGTGCTCCGCTGCTCCGGGCACCCCGAAGTCGTGGGTGATGCTGCCCACGGCGATGACCAGCCAGTCGTACTGAAGGGTTCTCGGCGGCACCAGCTCGCCGCCATTGCTTCCCGGCAGCGCCGCGAGGTGTATCTGTTTCTGCTTTCGATCCAGCCCGTCGAAGCGCCCGAACTGGAACCGGAAATGATGCGCCGACGCCTGGGCAAGATAGGCCAAGGAGTCGCGCTGCGCGTCCAGAGTGCCTGCGGCCACCTCGTGCAGCAGCGGTTTCCACAGGTGGCTGAGGCTGGAATCCACCAGCGTGATCTGCGCCCGGTCCCGCCGGCCCAGGGTGTCGCCCAGGCGCGTGGCCAGCTCGATGCCACCGGCGCCGCCGCCGACGATGACGATATGTGGATTGGTTTTCATGTCGGCATGAATGCCGGCCTACAGGGCCGGTTGGATCAGGGTGGGCGGCAGGGCCACGGTCATACGCTCCAGGACCATGAAGCTATAGTCCCAGGGATTCTTGTCGTCCTTGTGAAAATCCTCGCGGCTGACGCAGATCCACTGGTCCTCGCTGATTTGCGGGAACCAGGTATCGCCTTCGAAGCGGGCATGAATCTCGGTGAGATAGATCCTATCCGCGTCCGGCAGAACCTGCTCGAAGATCCGCGCCCCGCCGATGACCATGAGCTCATCGCAGTCCCCCGCCGCTCCCTTGGCGGCTTCGATCGAATCCACCACCACGGCCCCCTCGGCGCCATAGCCGGGCTTGCTCGTCACCACGATGTTCAGCCGTCCCGGCAGGGCCTTGCCGATGGACTCCCAGGTGCGGCGGCCCATGACCATGGGATGGCCCATGGTCGTTCGCTTGAAGTGCTTGAGGTCGGCCGGCAATCTCCAGGGCAGCGCGTTGTGCGCGCCGATCAAGCGGTCCTCGTCCATCGCCACCACCAGTGACATTTCCATGACGCCCTCCCCGGCTGGTCGCTCGGCGATCAGACCGCCACTTCGGCCTTGATGTGTGGATGGCTCTCATAGCCCTGCAAGCGGAAGTCTTCGTACTGAAAATCGAAGATTCCCTGGCCGCGTTCGGCGATCAGCATCGTCGGCAACGGAAATGGAGCGCGCTGAAGCTGAAGCGCCACCTGATTCACGTGGTTCGAGTACAGGTGCGCGTCGCCGAAGGTATGGATGAACTCCCCCGGCTCGAGGTCGGTGACCTGCGCGATCATCATGGTCAGCAGGGCGTAGGAGGCGATGTTGAACGGCACCCCGAGAAACACGTCGGCACTGCGCTGGTAAAGCTGGCAGGAAAGCCGGCCGCCGGCGACGTAGAACTGGAACAGGGTATGGCACGGCGGCAATTTCATGCGTTCTATGTCCGCCACGTTCCAGGCGCTGACGATCAGCCGGCGCGAATCCGGAAACGACTTGATCTGCTGCACCAGCTTGTCGATCTGGTCGATCTGCTCGCCGTCCGAGGCCGGCCAGGAGCGCCACTGGCGGCCGTACACCGGACCCAGGTCGCCCTCCTCGTCCGCCCACTGGTCCCAGATGGTCACGCCGTGGTCATTCAGGTAGCGCACGTTGGTGTCGCCGTTCAGAAACCACAACAGCTCGTGAATGATGGATTTCACATGCAACTTCTTGGTGGTCACCAGCGGAAAGCCTTCCGCCAGGTCGAAGCGCATCTGGTAACCGAAGATGCTCACGGTGCCGGTCCCGGTGCGGTCGTTCTTGACCGTGCCGTGGTCCCGGACGTGGCGCATCAAGTCGAGGTATTGCCGCATGGAACGATACGTTTCGCCGGACCGGTGCTGTTCATCGATTTCGGCCGCGCCACGGCTCCATGGCGCACCGGATAGACAGCACCGACCGGGAATTCCCGTCAGTCGTCCGTTTCATCCACGTCGATCTGGCCCGTCAGGCGGCGGCGCACATGGGACCAGGAGAGCCCCGCCGACAGGACCCCGGCCAGGCCGAACTGCACCAGATAGGTGGCCAGCTTGATGTTGTCCTTGGGAATCGGCAGCACCGACATTAACAGCCAGATCAAGGCGGCGAAGAACGCCACCGCCAGGATGGTGCCGAAGGGCCCCAGAGACCGGTAGGTGGCGCGAATGAAGATGACCCAACCGATAAGGATGAGCACGCCCACCAGCACCATCAGCGCGAGCTGCTGGCTGCTCGCGCTGGTGGCGTGATCGCGTATCCAGTGAACGAATGACAGACCTTCGGGGTTATAAGTGGCGAACACGACCACCAAGGCCAGCAGCAGTCGAAGGAAGTATCCGCCCCAGGAGAAACGCTTGCTCATGGGTTCAGCTCATTGATTATTCACGACGGCCCGATTATAGGCACAAACGCGGGCTCCTAGGACACCCAGCGCCGGGCGTTCCTGAACATCTCGATCCATGGCCCATACTCTCCCAGCCCCGGCGGCGCCCAGGAGTGCTGCAGCCGGCGCCAGATCCGTTCGGGATGCGGCATGAGTATCGTGACGCGCCCGTCGGTGGTGGTGACTCCGGTGAGGCCGCCCGGAGAGCCGTTGGGGTTGAAGGGATAGCGCCCGGTCGGCGCGCCGTCGTGCGCGATATACACGAGGGACACCAGATTCGCCGCGTTCAGCGCCGCAATGTCGCCGTCATCATCGAACCGTGCCCGGCCTTCACCGTGGGCCACCACCGCCGGCATCCTGGAGCCCGCCATGCCGGTGAAGAAGATCGACGGGCTGTCGCGAACCTCCACCATCACCAGCCGGGCCTCGAACTGCTCGGAGCGGTTGCGCACGAACCGGGGCCAGTGGCCGGCACCGGGGATCAGCTCCCGAAGCTGCGAGAACACCTGGCAGCCGTTGCACACCCCCAGGGCGAAGGCGTCCGGCTTGGCGAAGAACGCCGCGAACCTGTCGCGCAGCGCATTATCGAACAGGATCGACTTTGCCCAGCCGCCGCCGGCACCGAGGACGTCGCCGTAGGAGAACCCGCCGCAGGCCACGATGCCGCTGAATCCTTCCAAGCCGGCGTCTCCGCTCGCAATGTCGGTCATGGTGACGTCCACCGCCTCGAAACCGACACGATCGAACACCGCCGCCATCTCCACCTGACCGTTGACGCCCTGCTCTCTCAGAATCGCTACCCGCGGCCGCCGACCGCCGACTATCGCCGGCGGCTCGTCGCTCAGCTCGAAGCTCAAGCTCATGGACAGGCCCGGGTCGGTGTCGTCCAGCAGACGATCGTATTCGGCGTCGGCGCATGCCGGGTTGTCGCGCAGTCGCTGTATTCTCCAACTCGTGCGCGACCAGAGGCGATGCAATTCGGCGCGCGGGCGCTCCACCAGCACCTCTTCGCCGGCGCGGATTCGAATCGCGTGGCCCGGCTCCACCCTCGCCACCTCGCGGCAACCGCCGAGGCCGTGGCGCGTGCAGATCTCGCGCACCCGCTGGAGGTCCTCGCGGCGAACCTGGAGCACCACACCGATCTCCTCGTTGAACAGCGCCGCCAGCGGTTCGCCACCGGCATCGACATCGAGCCCGACGCGTCCGGCGAAAGCCATCTCCAGCAGGGTCACAATCAGGCCGCCGTCCGAGCGGTCGTGATAGGCGAGGATCAGCGATTCGGCTTTCAAGGCAGCCAGGGCGAGCGCCAGGTCGGCGAGTCGGGATGCCTCGATATCGGGCGACTGGTCCCCCAGCTGCCCGTAGACCTGGGCCAGCGCCGAGCCGCCCAGGCGCGCACTCCCGGGGTGCGGCTCCAGCAGCACCAGCACCGTGCCGGGCTCCGCCAGGGGCTGCGGAGTCAGCGCGCCGCGCACGTCGTCCAGTACCGCGAACGCGGTGACGTTCAACGACAACGGCGCGGTGACTTCGTGCTGCCTTCCGCCCTCGTCCCATGCCGTCTTCATCGACATGGAGTCCTTGCCCACCGGGATGGACATGCCCAGGTCCAGGCACAACTCGCTCACCGCCTCCACCGTCCGATACAGGATCGCGTCCTCAGCCGGCGACCCGGCGGCGGCCATCCAGTTGGCCGACAGGCGCACACGGTCGAGGCCGGACACGGGGGCGGACAACAGGTTGGTAACGGCCTCGGCTACCGCCATGCGGCCGCTCGCCGGCCCCGAGATCAGCGCCAGGGGCGGCCGCTCTCCCATGGCCATCGCCTCGCCGCCGTATTCCTGGTAGTCGGCCAGGGTCACGGCGGAATCAGCCACCGGCACCTGCCAGGGCCCCACCATCGGGTCACGGCTCACCAGGCCGCCGACGGTGCGGTCGCCGATGGTGATCAGGAACGACTTGTCGCCCACCGTGGGCAGGGACAGGACACGCTCCAGGGCATCGTCGACGGTCACGCCGCCGAGGTCCAGCGGCGCCCGCGGACAGATGCCCGTGCGCGCGTCGCGACTCATCTTCGGCGGCTTGCCGAATAACAGCGCCATGTCGATGTCGATCGGCCGGGCGGCGGCGGCTTGCGCCCACGCGTCCTCCAGCACCAGGCGACCGTCGCCGGTGGCATGGCCCACCACCGAGTACAGGCACTTCTCGCGCCGGCATGTCGCTTCGAAGCGCTCCATGGCATCCGGGGCAACGGCAAGCACGTAACGCTCCTGGGCCTCGTTGCACCAGATCTGCATCGGCGACATGCCAGGTTCGTCGTTCAGGATCTCGCGAAGGTGGAAACAGCCGCCGCGATCGGCGCCGTGGACCAGCTCCGGCAGCGCGTTCGACAGGCCACCGGCGCCGACGTCGTGGATGGAAATGATCGGGTTGTGCTCGCCCTGCTCCCAGCACCGGTCTATGACTTCCTGACAGCGCCGCTGCATCTCGGGGTTGCCCCGCTGCACGGAAGCGAAGTCCAACTCCTCGCTGCTGGAGCCGGACTTGACGCTGGACGCCGCGCCGCCGCCCAAACCGATCAGCATGGCGGGGCCGCCCAGCACGACGATGGACGCGCCGGCGGGGATGGGCTGCTTGTTCACGTGCCCATTCCTGATGCTGCCCACGCCTCCCGCGATCATGATGGGCTTGTGGTAGCCGCGACGTCCCGTCGCGGTTTGCAGCTCGAAGGTGCGGAAGTAGCCGCCGATGTTCGGGCGGCCGAACTCGTTGTTGAACGACGCCGCGCCGATGGGCCCGTCGAGCATGATCTTCAACGGCGAGGCAATGCGCGCCGGCGCCGAGGGCGCGTCCTCCCAGGGCATGGGATGGTCGGGGATGCGCAGATTGGACACGGCGAATCCGGTCAGTCCGGCTTTTGGCTTGGCGCCGGTTCCGGTCGCGCCCTCGTCGCGAATCTCGCCCCCGGCCCCGGTGGCGGCGCCGGCGAACGGCGAGATCGCGGTGGGGTGATTGTGGGTTTCGACTTTGCACGTCACGTGCACGGGCTCGGCGTGGCCGCGGTACACCCGGTCCGCCGGGTCCGGATGAAAGCGGCAGCCGGGCACGCCCTCCAGCACCGCGGCGTTGTCGTGGTAGGCGGACAAAGTGTGCGCCGGGTGGCGGGCATGGGTCCGCTTGATCATGGAGAACAGCGAGGCGTCCTCCGGGCGGCCGTCGACGGTCCAGTCGGCATTGAAGATCTTGTGCCGGCAGTGCTCGGAGTTGACCTGTGCGAACATCATCAGCTCGACGTCCGTCGGGTCGCGCTCCAGTCGCGAGTACTGCTCCAGCAGGTAGTCCATTTCGTCGACGGACAGCGCCAGGCCCCATTCGACGTTGGCCCGCTCCAGCGCCGGGCGCCCCTCCGCACGCAGGGCGACAGTCTCCAGGGGCGCCGGCCGCATGGACTCGAACAGGCGCCGGACGTCGTCCCGGCTGCGGAACACGGACTCCGTCATCGGGTCGTGCAGAAGCCGGGCAAAGGTCTGGAGCTCCGCTTCGGAGAACGGACGGGCGGGATCGCGGGCCTGCAGCGTCCACGCTACGCCGCGTTCGAGGCGCCGGATCCGATCGAGCCCGCAGCGTTGGGCAATCTCCGTGGCCTTGCTGGACCAGGGGGAATGGGTGCCGATACGGGGGGTGACGATCAGGGATGCGCCGTTTTCGATTGCGGCGTCGAGAGGGGGACCGTAGTCCAGCAGGCTCTCCAGCCTGCGCGCTTCGTCATCGCCCAGGCCGTTGCTCGCATCGTCCAGCAGCACCAGGTGCAAAGAGCGGGCCGACAAGGCCCCCAGGGCGGGCGCCTCGCGCGAGATATCGGAGAGAAGCTTGTCCAGGCGAAACGTCGAGCAGGCCGAAGGACCCTCCAGGAACAGAACCCGCCCGTCGACTCGCTGGTTAATTCAGCGATCCTCCAGCGGAACGCCCAGCCGGTGCGCCACTTCCTGGTAAGCTTCCACCACGCTGCCCAGGTTTCTCCTGAAGCGGTCCTTGTCGAGCTTCTCGCGGGTATTCGCATCCCAGATCCGGCAGCCGTCCGGCGTGAACTCGTCCCCCAGCAGCAGCTCGCCGTCGTACCTGCCGAACTCGAGCTTGAAATCCACCAGCAGCATCCCGGCGTCGCGGAACAGACGGGTCAGCAACTCGTTGATCCGGAAGGTGAGCTCCTTCATGCGCTCCACCTCGTGGTCCTCGGCCCAGCCGAAGGCACGGATATGGTACTCGTTGATCATGGGATCGTGACGGGCGTCGTCCTTGAGGAAGAACTCGAAGATCGGAGTCTCGAGCGCCAGGCCCTCCTTGACGCCAAGGCGCTTGCAGATGGAACCCGCGGCGATATTGCGCACCACGCACTCCACCGGAATCATCTCCAGGCGCTTGACCAGGCTTTCATCGTCCGACAACAGCTCCTCGAAGTGGGTGGCGATGCCTTCCCGCTCCAGGAACTGCATGATGAAGGCATTGAAGCGGTTGTTGACCATGCCTTTGTGTTCGAGCTGCTCTATCTTCTCGCCATCGAACGCCGAAGTGTCGTTGCGGAAATGAAGAATCAGCTTCTTGGGATCTTCGGTCAGGTAGACGGACTTGGCCTTGCCTGCGTAGAGATAGTCGCCTTTTTGCATGGTTGAAGCTCCAGCGAAACAAAAAAGACAGCGCTGCCGCGGCGCTGTCCGGTTGTCGATTCAATGGCCCGTAGCGGCCGGTTAAATTATACCGGCTTTGCGCATCGCCGCCCTCAGGGGCTCGTGGTATTTCTCGTCCAGCCAGGTCATCGGCAGGCGGATGCCCTCCTCGATCATCCCCATCTCGTGCATCGCCCATTTCACCGGAATGGGGTTCGACTCGCTGAACAGCGTGGAGTGCAGATCCGCCAGCGTCTCGTTGATCCGCCGCGCGGTCGCCGCATCACCGCCGATGGCGGCGTCACACATCTGCCGCATGGCGCGGGGGGCGACGTTGGCGGTAACGGAAATATCGCCCCTGCCGCCGAGCAGCATGTGCTCGCAGGCCGAGCCATCCTCGCCGGTAAGGATGTTCATGCGGTCGCCGCAGGTCTCCACCAGCTCCCGGGCGCGCTCCAGGTCGCCGGTGGCGTCCTTGATGCCGACGATATTGTCGATGTCGGCCAGACGGCCGACCGCCGCCGTCAGCATGTCGCAGCCGGTGCGGCCCGGTACGTTGTACAGGATCTGCGGAATCGGCACGGCTTCGGCAATGGTCTTGAAGTGCCGGTAGAGGCCTTCCTGGGTGGGTTTGTTGTAGTAGGGAACGACCAGCAGCGCGCCGTCGGCACCGATCTCCCAGGCGATCCGGGTAAGGTGGACTGCCTCGGCGGTGGAATTGGCTCCAGTGCCGGCGATGATGGGAATGCGCCCGGCGGCGTACTTGACGGTTCTTTCCATCACTTCCGCGTGCAGCTCGAAGCCCAGGGTGGCGGACTCGCCGGTGGTGCCCACCGATATGATGGCCTGGGTTCCGTTCTCGATGTGGAAATCGATCAGGCGCTCCATGGCCCGGAAATCGACTTCGGTGTCCGGGTGCATGGGCGTGACCATCGCCACCATACTGCCTTGAAACATGTGAACCTGCCTGCTCTTGAGCTCCCGGCGATGGTAAAGCGGCGCCCGGGGAATAACAAGGCAGGCGGGCCGTGTTTCCGCCGTCCGGCGAGCCCGCGGCGCGCGCGGGCCCCGCTGCACCGGCGCCCCGCAGGCTCTCGGCCGGCTGCTAGTGTACCCCGTCAAACAGTCTGTAACTTATCGGCGGCTTGCCGATCCGGGTTGAATTGTTCGATAGAGCATCGAAAGGGCGCCGCCGGGGTCTTTTTCACCAAGCGAGTATCGGGGAGCGACTGAAAAAGAGCCCGGCGGCGCCCGTTTGCGGACCGGGGCCACCGTCATCCCCGCCTGAAATGATTTACATCATTTCTGGAGGGGTACACTGGTGGCAGGCTGCGGCCTCGTGATAAGGTGACAGGTCGCCAGTCGCTGCCACGCTGGTGAATTCACCCGAATTCACATAACGATTCCAATACGTTCACCAAGGGGGTATGACGAATGATCGAAGGCCTGTTCCAGCTGCCCTGGTGGGGCTATGTAGTGGTGGCCCTGATCTACACCCAGATCACCATTGCGGCGGTAACCCTGTACCTGCACCGCTGCCAAACCCATCGCGCCCTGGACCTGCACCCCGTCGTCAGTCATTTCTTCAGGTTCTGGCTCTGGATCAGCACCAGCATGGTCACCAAGGAATGGGTGGCGATCCACCGCAAGCATCACGCCAACGTCGAGACCGCCAACGATCCCCACAGCCCCCAGGTCCATGGCATAAGTAAAGTGCTGTGGCTGGGCGCCGTGCTGTATCACCGCGAAGCCGCCAACCGGGAGACCCTGGAGCAGTATGGCAACGGCACCCCCAATGACTGGCTGGAGCGCCGGGTCTATTCCCCGCTCAGAAACGTCGGTATCGGATCGATGCTCGCCGTCAACGTATTGCTGTTCGGTTTTCTGGCGGGGCCCCTCATCTGGGCCGTGCAGATGCTGTGGATCCCCTTCTGGGCAGCCGGCGTCATCAACGGCATCGGGCACTACTGGGGCTATCGCAACTTCGAGGTGCCGGACGCCAGCAAGAATATCGTACCCTGGGGCCTGATCATCGGGGGCGAAGAGCTGCACAACAACCACCACGCCTACGCCAGCTCGGCCAAGTTCTCCAACAAGAAGTGGGAAATCGATATCGGCTGGCTGTACATCCGCATCCTCAGCAGCCTGGGCCTGGCGCGGGTGCGCCGCACGGTTCCCGAGCTGGTGGAGGTGGACGAGAAGCAGCAATTCGATATAGAGAGCGTACGCGCCCTGGTGAATACCCGCTTCCAGATCATGGCCAATTTCATCAAGGAGGTGGTGCACGACGTGCACAAGCAGGAAATCAGGGAACTGACCCAGGCCGGAAACCAGGAGCAGCTCTCGGTGGTGAAACGGGCGCGGATACTCATGACCCGGGAGAGCCGGCTGCTGAGCGACCGGGCCCGGGCGCAGCTATCCGACGTGCTGAAGCTGAGCCCCCGGCTCAACAAGGTTTACCTGATGAAGCAGCGGCTGCAGGAGATCTGGTCCAGCCACGCCCAAAGCCAGGAGAAGATTCTGCACGCACTGGAGGAATGGTGCCGAACGGCCGAAGCCTCGGGCATCGAGGCGCTGCATCAGTTCTCGCAGCGGTTACGGCGGTACGAGTTGGCGGCGACCTAGCGCTTCATCACCAATCGCGGCTGAAGCCGCTCCTACAATCCGTTGTTTATCGCGGTGCTGATCCACGGATTGTAGGAGCGGCTTCAGCCGCGATTACCCAAGTTCGCCGGGAGCGGGATCCGACCGACCTACATCTTCAGCTTCTGGCTGATGCGCTGGTGCAGCGGGCTGTTCCGCGGCACATGCGCCAGCAGGAACTGCATCTGGTCCGCCAGCACCCGCCTGCCACGGAGATAGACGTATTCGGCGTGGGTGGGAACGAAGGGAATAGCCAGCAGCTTCATGCCCGCCTGCTCCGGAGTACGCCCGGCCTTGTGGTTGTTGCACCGCTTGCAGGCCGTCACCACGTTTTTCCAATCATCCATGCCCCCCATACTTAACGGCTTGACGTGGTCCCGGGACAGTTCACGGGCGGAAAACTGTTGTCCGCAGTACAGGCACAGGCGGCCGTCCCGGGCGAACAATGCCCCGTTGCTGAGCGGCGGCGAGTACAGGCGATTGGCCTTAGTGGCGGCATGGCTGTGTCCGCGGGTCGCTATGATCGAGTTGACCTCCACCACGCTGCGCCTGCGGGACAAGGCGTTTATACCCCCGAATACCTTGTAAATCAGGGTTCCGCAGGCGTACTCAACCTGGTCCAGATAGTACAACCGGACCGCCTCGCGGTAGTCGATCCACTCGAGCGGCATGCCCGCGATATCCGTCCGAAGCACCTGATGATCGAGACTGTACATTCGACTGATTCAACCCGTCCCGACGTTCAGACCGACGATCGGTCGACGTCGCTGCGCGGCATTAAAGCAAAAATTCCACTACAAAACCATGGCAAAACCGGCGCCCCGCGCGGTCCGGCCTTGTCCCGGCCCCAATCCGCGCCGCCCGGGAGCCGGTGATCCCTTTGCGTGAAAGTACGTATTCCCGGCGCGGTGGCTACCCCTATACAGTTGACTAAAATCAACCGATAGAGTGCGCTCCGATGAGACAACGCAATGTTTTGAGTTTCCCGGACCGGCCCGGCACCTGCAGCGACTGCGCCAGAGTCGCGACCTGCCTGGGACTCGGCTTCGAAGACGGCGATCCGTCGTCGCTGCTGGATCTGGAGGTGCGCTCGCGCGTCCTGCGCAAGCACGAGAAGTTCATCAACGACGGCGACCGGTTCCATGCGCTGTACGTGGTGCGTTCCGGCGCCATCAAGACCTTCAAGACGACGGAAACCGGCGAAGAACAGATCATCGACTTCTGCCTGCCCGGCGACGTGATCGGGCTCGACGCTATTCACTCCGGTCGCTTGAATTGCCACGCGATAGCCCTGGACACCAGCAGCGTCTGCACCCTGGAGTTCGGGGAGGTCGAACGGCTGTGCGAGAAATCGGCGGCTTTCCGGCGGGCGTTCTTCAGACGTCTGAGCGCCAGCATACTGCGCAACGAGAATTTCCTCGTCACCATGGGTACGCGCGACGCCTACCAGCGCCTGGCGGCGTTTCTGGTAACGCTGTTGGAGTACTACGGCAGTCACGGGTACTCGCGAATTGAATTCGTGCTGCCCATGAGCCGCGCCGACATAGCGGACTATCTGAACCTCGCGGTGGAAACCGTCAGCCGCCTGTTTTCGCGCCTGCAATCGGAGAACTGCGTTCAGATCAAGAGAAGCTCGGTATCGATCATGAACCTCGACGGGTTGTACGGGGCGGCCGGAATGACGCTGCCGGATACCCGGCTCCGCGCCAGCATGCAGTAGAATCCGAAGCACATCATGCTCAACCGGCCCGTGGCCGGAACCGTACCCGTGACTGAGTGTTTTCACTGCGGGCTCCCGGTGCCGAAAGGCGTCGAGATTTTGGTACCAATAAACGGTGCCGAACGGGCGATGTGCTGTCACGGATGTGAAGCCGTCGCCCGGACGATCGTGGACGCCGGGCTCGCTGACTTCTATGACCGCCGCTCCGCCAAACCCCTGGCGCGCGCCGAGACGGTGCCGGAGTTCCTGAGCGCCGCGTCCGCCTACGACAACCCCGCCATCCAGGGAAAGTACGTCGAGGACCGGGACGGCGCCGCGAGACATGTTTCCCTGATCGTGGACGGCATCAACTGCGCAGCCTGCGCCTGGCTTATTGAGCGGCGGCTGAAGGAGACGCCGGGCATCACCGATGCCTACGTCAACTACAGCACTCACAGAGCCGCGCTGTCTTGGAACCCGGACCGTATCAGACTTTCCGAAATCCTCCGGCGCATCGGGGCGATTGGATACCGCGCGCAGCCCTATGATCCGACGGTGCACGAGGATCTCGCGCGCCGGGAAACCAAGGCTTTCCTCCTGCGCATGGGCATTACCGGGGCTCTGGGAATGCAGGTCATGATGATCGCCACGGCGATGTATTTCGGAGACAGTGGCGGCATCGATCAGGGATACAGAGGATTGTTCAGATGGCTGAGCCTGTTCCTGACGATTCCCATCATCGTCTACTGTGCGCTGCCTTTCTTCCACGGTGCGCTTCGGGACCTGGGCAACCGCAGCCTCGGCATGGACGTGCCGGTATCCCTGGGACTGGGCGTCGCTTTCCTCGGCAGCGTCTGGAACACCTGGACGGGGACCGGCAGCGTGTACTACGACTCCGTTGCCATGTTCGTATTCCTGCTGTTGTGCGCGCGCTTCCTTGAGACTCGCGCCCGGCACCGGAGCATCGCCACCATCGAAGGCCTGACGCTGTCGACGCCCGACCTCGCTGAGAGGCGCGATCGATCCGGACAGTGGTGCGCAGTGTCCGCCTCCGAACTGTCGCCCGGCGATGTCGTCCGTGTGCGGCCCGGCAACGGCTTTCCCGCCGACGGCATCATCCTGGAGGGTGCGACCTCGGCCAACGAGTCGCTGCTGACCGGCGAGTCGACGCCGGTGGCGAAGGACACCGGCAGCGAAGTCCTGGCAGGCTCGGTCAACGTCGATCAGCCCGTCGTCGTGGAGGTTTCCCGGGCCCGGTCCGGTTCGATCATTTCCCAGATCGTGCGCCTCACGGAGAAAGCCCAGAGCTACAAGCCCCGGCTGGCCCTGGCAGCGGACCGGGCCGCCAGCTGGTTCATCGGCGGCGTCCTGGTGCTGGCGGTGGCAGCCGGCATTTACTGGTTTATCCGCGGCGACGCGGACTGGCTGGCGGTCGTGGTGTCGATACTCGTGGTGACCTGCCCCTGCGCTCTCTCCCTGGCCACGCCCGCGGCGCTCACCTCGGCGGTGAACGCCTTGACCGGACAATCCGTGGTGCCGGTCTCGAGCGACGCCCTCGAATCTCTGGCCCGGGTAGACACGCTGATGATGGACAAAACCGGCACCCTCACCGAAGGTAAACTCAGCATCAAGGACATCGACTGTTTCGGCGACATGGCCCGCGATCGGGTCCTGGGCATCGCCGCCGCGTTGAATCACAGCTCACGCCATCCCGTCGCCCGGGCGATATGCCGCTGCTGGCCGGGACCCGTGCCGGCCCTGTCCGCGCCGCAGCATGGCGTCGGAGGCGTCAACGGCGTCGTGGACGGTACCCGCTACTACATTGGCAACGCCGAATACGTCGGCGCCCACACCCGCACCCGGCCGTCATTCGACGGGACGAACACCTGCTCCTGGCTGGCCGACGACGAACGACTGTTGGCGCGCATCGAGTTGGAAGACCGTTTGCGGGTGGAGGCGCGGCCGATGCTGGAAGCCATCCGCCGGCGCGGCATAGATGTGTACCTGTGCTCCGGCGACCATGCGGCGGCAGTGAAGGAAATCGCGCGGCAGCTCGGAATTCGCCGGTGGTCCGGCGACATGACTCCGTCGCGGAAACTGGAGATGCTGCGGACTCTTCAGCACCAGGGCCGCAGAGTCGCGGCGGTCGGAGACGGCACCAACGACGCGCCGTTCCTGTCCGCGGCCGACGTATCCATCTCCATGGCCGGGGGCGCCGACCTGGCCCGGGTCAACGCGGACATGGTGCTCATGTCCGACACGCTCCTCGCGATTCCAAAGGCCATCCGGATCGCCCACCGGACGCGGCGGATCATCCACCAGAACATCGCCTGGGCGGTGGGCTACAACCTGATTGCGGTCCCGGCCGCGGCCGCGGGCGCGGTGCCCCCCTGGCTCGCGGCGATCGGGATGTCCCTGAGCTCGCTGATCGTCGTTACCAATGCCCTGCGATTGAACGTCGAACGCCGCAAGGGCCGCGACGGACAGGTCCAGCCCGCGCTGGCCGCGGCGGCCGGCTGATATGGAGATCATCTACCTGTTGATCCCGCTGTCCCTGGCCTTGGTCGCCGTCATCGTGGGCTTTGTCATCTGGGCGGTGAAGAGTGGCCAGTTCGAGGACCTGGACCGCCCCGCTCACGCCATCCTCGACGATGACGACGGTATCCGGCGGGCCAGCGCGCAGCCGGCTACCAAGAAGACCGACCGTCCGAACGACCCCTGAGTAGTCAGGAGCGGCCCATGCTCCTCCCGGCTTTGACCTGGGCCGGTGATCTTGATTAAAGTCAACCATCGGCTGATTTACGGGCTTCGCTCTGAACACGAAACACTGCTGCGCAAGCGTGCAAGCGCAACGGACCGATACCCGGACAACCGATTCACATAGCGGCTTCCAGGAGGACGCCGCGGGCACGATCATGGTGACACTCCAGGTATGACGGGCAAGGACCGAAAACGGCGAACGACTGGAAACGTCGCTGGGCTGACGCCACAACGGGTCAACTCCAGCACGGTTTCGCAAGTCGTTTTCGATCTCTTCGATGACGACCAGATGGTGGTCATGGAACTGGATGCGGACTGCCGGATCGTGAGGTGCAATATCGGGGTAGCCGCCGGGACCGGCTACACGGTCGAGGAGTTGACGAACCGATTTCCCCCGGACCTGCTCGGCGAACTCCCCATCAGCACCGGGCGACACTCGCACCCCCGTCCCGCCGCGTCGGCGTCCTATGTATGCACCGAAAAGGAACAATGGCGGTGCAAAGACGGCGGCTGCTGCACGATTCACTGGCACAAACTGTGGAGCTACCGAGACCGGCCGGGATACCTGAAGCTGGGCTCGTACGTCCGCCAGAGCGAGGACACGTTCGCTGACGATGCAGCCGGCCGGGATCAGCTCGATGCCTATCTCCAAGCAGCACCGGACTCGATCATCACCATCAGCGACCGCGGCCGAATGGTATCGGTGAATCCCGCCACCGAGCGTCTGTTCGGATACCGGCGCTCGGCGCTGCTGGGGCGCAATGTCTCCATGCTGATGCCCAAGCCGGAGGGGGATCGGCACGATACGTATATCGGGCACTACCTGGAAACGGGAGAAGCCCGGGTTATCGGCATCGGCCGGACGATCACCGCACGCCGCAAGGACGGCTCCACGTTTCCCGCGCGACTTTCTGTGTGCGAGTTTGAGTCCCACGGGCGCAGGTTCTTCACCGGCATGCTGCACGACATCACCGAGCGCCTCGAGGCCGAGGAACAGAAGAGGGCCATGTTCGCCGAACACGCTCACGCTTCGCGCGTAGTCGCACTGGGAGAGATGGCATCGAGCATCGCCCACGAAATCAATCAGCCCCTCGCGGCGATCGTCAGCTTCGCGGACGCTTCGCGAAAATTCATCGAAGCCGGCGCTGGTGACATGGAAACCCTGGACCACGCGCTGCAGCAGATATCGGAGCAGGGGCAAAGGGCCGGCGAGATCATTCGTCGTCTCAGGCAATTCGTCAAGAAGAAGGAGCCCGATCACAGCACCGTGGACGTGAACGAGCTCATTCAGGCCGCCGCAGAGCTCACGCTACACGATGCAGAGCGCTACGGCATTTCGTTGAAATTCGAGCTCCATCCCGAACCCCTGACCGCGCTCGTGGACCGCCTTCAGATCGAGCAGTTGGTCCTGAACCTCATCCGAAACAGTCTCGAAGCGATAAACGAAACGGGCGAGACCGACGGGACCATCACCATCCGCAGTCGAGCCAACGGCGGGAGCGTGGAGGTGGCGGTATCGGACAACGGCCCCGGTATCAAATTGTCCGAGCCACCAAGAGTCTTCGACCCGTTCTACACCACTAAGAAGAAAGGCACCGGCCTCGGGCTGTCCATCAGCCGGTCCATAGCGGAAGCCCACGGCGGAACCCTGAGCTTCGAACCCAACAAGCACCGGGGTGTCACGTTTTTGTTGACGCTACCCACCGACACCGGCAGCGGAGCACCGTGACCGAGCCGCGGAGCACGGTGTTCGTTGTCGACGATGATGAGGCCATCCGGAGCGGCCTGTCGCTGCTGCTTCGAAGCTATTCCTATCGACCCGAATCCTTCCCCTCAGGTCAGGCATTCCTGGCACGCTGCGAGCAAACGATGCCAAAACGATTCATGGCCATCTTCGACCTGAGCATGCCCGGAATGGATGGTCTGAGGCTCCAGAACGAGCTGCAACGCAGGGGCATCGACGTACCTATCGTCTTTCTCAGCGGCGGCGGAGACATACCGGCGGCGGTAAACGCGGTCCGGCAGGGTGCCGTGGATTTCATCGAGAAGCCCATCGACAGCGCTATCCTGATCGACAGGATAGAGAAGGCCCTTAACCTGCAAGAGAGCCGAAACACGAACGCCGCGGCGCAAGACGGGTTCCAGGTCCGGCTGGAGTCTCTGACCCCTCGTGAGCGGGAAGTGCTCGAGAGCATTGCCGACGGCAGGACCAGCAAAGCTACTGCGTCCTCGCTCGGAATCAGCGAACGCACCATCGAGCTTCACCGGTCCCGGATCCTGAAGAAGATGGGGACACGCAACTCGGCCGAGCTGCTCAACCTCGTAATCCCCAATCTCCGGCCCCGGAAAGACCCAGGCAAGTGACCTGTATCATGGACTTGTGCGTTCGGCGGTGCTGTTATCGTGCGCGGGCGACGTGCCCTTTCATGAAGCCACTGCAGTGATACAACCTGATCCGGCTCTGTACGAGCTGCAAATCGCGCTTGTCGTCGGCGACGACGCCTTGCGTTCCGCAATACGCATGCTGCTGACCGTTTCCGGTGCCCTGGTCACGGAATACGGGACCGCCAAGGGGTATCTGGAGTCAGCGCAGACCCCAGGGCGGTGCCTGGTAATAGACTGTCAACTGCCGGATATGCCGCGGCGCTGGCTGCGAGACCAGATCGCGCACCTCGGCCGGCACACCCCGATCGTCGTGGTGACGGCATATCCGGAGGAATTCGAGCCTGTCCGGACCACGCATGAAAATATCTGCGTGATTCACAAACCCTTCGACGGAAGTCATTTCATTCAGTCGGTGGCAGACACCATCCGCACCTCGGCAGGCGATTACGGCGCGCAGGCCGATCAGCAGGATCTGCACACACCCACGTCCTGAGGGAAATGCCCGCGCGGACGGACGTTTTCACCAGGCTGGTCGGGGATTACATGGGCGCCCCGCCCGTTCTCGTCGGTACCGCGGACCCAGTCGGACTCTTGCTGAGCCGGATGCGCCACCAGGACGCCAGCAGCGCAGTGGTCATCGACGGAGACGGACTTCCCATCGGTATCATTACCGAGCAGGACATCTGCCGCAGGATAGCGCTTCGACTTCCCGAGGAAACCCCGGTTGGAGACGTGATGTCGCAACCGGTCTGGACCGTGCAATCCGACGACCGGCTTTTCCACGCCATCGCGCAGATGCGCCGCCACGGGCTGCGACACATGCCCGTGGTGGACAGCGCGTCGGGCGAGGTAACGGGGGCGCTGGAGATCCAGACCGCGCTGGCCATTGCCGCCGGACCAATGGTGGAGCAGATCGAGCGGCTCACTCATTCCGGCACCATACAGGGCATGGAACAAACCAAGCGGGCCCAGGTCGAAGTAGCCCGGCAGCTGTTCGAAGACTCTACGTCGGCGCCGGACGTTCAGAAATTCATCACCGGTATCAATAACGACCTGTACCGCCGCATCACCGAGCTATGCATCGGCCACATGGCTGACTCCGGGTGGGGGCCACCGCCGGTCCGGTTCGACGTCGTCGTCATGGGCTCCGGAGGACGCGGCGAAAATTTCCTGCATCCCGACCAGGACAACGGATTCATACTCGAGGACTATCCGGACAACGCGCACGAAGAGGTTGACGCCTGGTTCATCGAGCTGGCGGGACGCCTGACGGAGCGTCTCGATCGCATCGGCTTTCCCTACTGCCACGGCAGCGTGATGGCGACCAATCCCCTGTGGCGCAAGTCCATTTCCCAGTGGAAGACCCAGATAGAGCTGTGGATCGGCAAGGGCTCGGGCATCGTGCTGCGGCTGGCGGACATCTTTTTCGACTTCAAGAAAGTGTACGGCGACGGCTCCCTGGCGCGGGAATTGAGGACGCACGTGACGGCCACCGCCCGCAAGCCGTTCCTTCTTCGGGAAATGTTCGAGCTGGACGCCCACCACAAGGTGGCGTTGGGACCCTTCAACCGATTGCTGGTGGACCGCCTCGAAGGTCCCAACAAGGGGAAATTGAATCTCAAGCTCACCGGAACCCTGCCGCTGGTGGAGGCCGCCCGTATCGGGGCTTTGTACCACGGTATTCCCGACACTCCGACCTTGGATCGCATTAACGCCCTGCACGCAAAGAACGTGCTGTCGGCGGATGAACGCGACTATCTCGAGGGCGCGTTCAATCACATCACCAACCTGGTGCTCCGCCAGCAGACAAGGGACTTCCTGGCCACCGGCCAGGTGGGCAATCACGTGGCGGTCGAAGACATGACCAGACGCGAGCGCGATATGCTGGTGGACGGGTTCCGGGCGATCAGGCAATTCAGGAAACGCATGCGCACGGAGCTCACCGGCGACCTGTTCTGACCGGGAGCGCCGCGGTCGGCATGAATGCCGACACACGTTGCCGGCTGGGAGCCTGTCACTAGCAGGCTGTTGAAAAACAGCCTTGTTGCGTAGCCGAGTGCGGACACGTGCCGCGCTCGGCGCGTTGAAAAAGGCCAGGAAGGCGTTTTTCAACATCCTGCTAGAAGCGCTCCTGGAGTCTCCGAACGTGGAGCACGCGGTTGGAGGCCTCCAATGCATCACCCAGGGTTTCCAAGCCGCCGCGCCGCAGCACTGGCAGCATCTTAAGAAAGATTTCCGCCGTGGCGCGGGCGTCGCCCGGCGCGGTATGCCGTGCCTCGTCGCTGATGCTCACACCAAATCGGGCGGCGATTGCGTCCAGTGTGTGGACGTCATGTTCGGGCTGCAGGACGAATGAGAGCAGTAGCGTGTCCAGCACGGCGTTCTCGAACACTACACCGCTGTCCGCCTCCTGCATCCTGAGAAATTTCATGTCGAACGCGGCATTGTGCGCCACCAGGACCGCGCCCTGGACAAATGCGCTGAACGACCGGACTGCCTGTCGCACGTCCGGTGCGTCGGCAACCATATCGTCGGTGATGCCATGAAACCGGATCGATGCCAGCGGGATCGCCATGCCGGGGTTGACCAGAGTGGTGAACTCCTCGCCGGTTGGCCTTCCGGTCACCAGGCGAACGCCGCAGATCTGGACCATGGCGTCGCCTCTGCTTGGGTTGAGCCCGGTTGTCTCTGTGTCAAACACGACGTAGTCGAGCTCCTCGAGGCGCCTGTTGCTATCGTCACGGTCGTAGCGCGACTCCAGCAGGGAAAAGTCATAGAACTCCGGCCGGTCCGAAAGCAGCTCGACGGGTCTTTGCTGCCCTCCTCTAGCGGATGGTGATTCGTCCCCGGAAAACGACAGCACATAGCCGGAGCACCGACCGTGAGGCTCCACCACCAAACCCATGCGGATGTCGAGCTCGCGGCCGTCCGCCGTGACGTCCTTGAACCGGCGCACCGGCGGCGGGCCACGGTCCTCCTTGTGTTCGCTCCTGAGACCGGCGTATTCCTCCGCAATGCGGCCACCCGGCACCAGGGACGTGACCGGCCGGTGCAAGCCTACGGGCCCCGCGCCTTCCAGCGATGCCGACGCCGCCTGGTTGAACAGCACGATGCGATGGCTGTCGTTGCACACGACGACACCTTCGTGAAGGTCTCTCAGAATCGCCTCGAGTCTGGACTTGCGATGCTCGATTCTCTCGGTAGCCGCACTCATGGTGCGGGCGGTCTCGAGGCGCTCCCGGGCCAGCTGCTCCGCGAGTTCCTCAATCAAGACAGGCAACTTCCCCAACAGATGCCCGTCTTCAATCTGAACCCGATGGTCGCAATCCGATCCCAGGAGGAGCGAGAGCTGCTCCTGGAGCCGGCCCAACGGCCCGAATACCCGCCGCTCGAGATTAACCGTCGCCACCCAGATCACCACCAGCATGGCTGCCAGCTCCATCGCGAGCAGGGCGACCATCTGGCCCGGCCCGAGTTCGCCGGCCGCCACCAGCCAGGCGTCCAGGGCCGTGAACAGGGCCACCAGCACGGACAACGCCAGGGCGGCAATTACTCGAGCCGTCTTGCTCATAGGAGACATATTCTATGTGAGGGGAAACCGCCAAAGGGCGAAGGTGGCGGTATCCAAACGCGAACAAATCCGCAAGGCGCGGGACTTCGCGCTCTCAGGGATTCAGGAGAATCTTCTCCCACCCCGCCGCGCCGTGCTGGTAGCAAACCCGTTCGTGCAGATGACGCCAGCCGGCGTGCCAGAATTCCACACGTTCCGGCCGCAGCCGGTAGCCGCCCCAATGCGGAGGCTTGGGGACCCGTCCGTCAATGAATTGCTCCCGGCACTTGGCCAGACGCTTGTGCAGCGTATCACGGTTGTCGAGTCGCGCCGATTGCTCCGAGGCCCAGGCGGCAAACTGATTATCCCGGGAGCGGGACGCCCACCACTTCGCCGCATCACTCTCCGGAACCTTCTCGACGGGACCTTCCACGATGACCTGTTCGTTCAAGGTGTTCCAGTAAAAGCAAAGCGCCCCGTACGGCTGCCCCTCCAGGTGGCGTCCCTTTCTCGAGCCACTGCTGGTGAAGAAGACGAAACCGTCATTGTCGAACTGGCTAATCGTCATGGTCCGCAGCGTCGGTCGCCCGGATTCGTCCACCGTGGCAAGAGTGGCCACCGCGGGTTCAGCAAGTCCCGACTTCCTCGCCTCCGAGAACAGGTGCTCGAATTGCTTTAATGCCTCACTGAACAATGCGTTGTCGCGTTCGTCTGTCATACGCACTCGTGTCGTTCCGGCGCCCGGTGAAAGGTCCAACCACCATCCCGGCCCCCCCGGCAGGTCGGGACGGGGTACACTAGCAGCAAAGCCGACCCCACACCTTGATTCACATCAAATACCGCAGCGCGTCTCCGGACGAGAATCTGCGGAAACATCATGGGCGCCGGGAGGCGCGGCCAAGTGTCCGATGACCTGCGATTCGACTGGGACCTGATCCGGCGCTACGACACCCGGGGGCCCCGGTACACCTCCTACCCCACCGCCCTGCAATTCGACGAGCGGTTCTCCGCCGACGACTACGCGGACCAGGTGCGGCGCAGCAACTCCGCCGCCCACCCGGCACCACTGTCCGTTTACATCCACATACCGTTCTGCGAGCACCTGTGCTTCTATTGCGCCTGCAACAAGATTGCGACGCGCAACAGGGACCGGGCCGCCGCTTACCTGGACTCCCTGCTCCGTGAAATCGATCTGAAGGCGCGCCTGTTCGAGCCGCGCCGTCGGGTCGAGCAAATTCACTTCGGGGGCGGCACCCCGACTTTCCTCACCCCCCCACAGCTCGGCTCCATCCTCGACCGGCTGAAGCAATGGTTCGACCTCAGCGGCGACGCGAGCGGCGATTACTCCATCGAGATCGATCCGAGAACCGTCGCGCCCGAGCACATGCACGACTTGCGGGAGCTCGGCTTCAACAGGGTGAGCCTGGGTGTGCAGGACTTCGACCCGGCCGTGCAGCAGGCGGTGCACCGAATCCAGTCCCCGGAGCAGACCCTGGGCATCCTGCAGGCATCCCGGGACGCCGGGGTGCGTTCAGTGAACGTCGACTTGATCTACGGCCTGCCGAAGCAGACGCCCGCCTCGATGCAGGATACGCTTTCCCACGTCCTCGAGGTCCGGCCCGACCGCATTTCGCTGTTCAACTACGCCCACATTCCCGCCCGCTTCCCCGCCCAGAGGCGGATAGCGGACGCCGACCTGCCGAACCCCGAGGGAAAGCTCGAGATTCTCAGGTCATCGGTGGAAACGATCACCGCGGCGGGCTATCAGTACATCGGCATGGATCATTTCGCCCTGCCCGACGACGAGTTGGCCCGGGCCAGAGCGGACGGAACCCTGCACCGCAGCTTCCAGGGCTACACCACCCATTCGGCATGCGAATTGGTCGGTTTCGGCGTGTCGTCGATCGAAGGCGTGGGCCGCTGCTTCAGCCAGAATGCCCACAGGGTGGAAGACTACCGCCGCCGTGTCGAAGACGGGCGCCTGCCCGTCGCCAGGGGAACGCTACTGGACGACGATGACCTGGTGCGGGCCCACGTCATCGATCAGCTGATGTGCTTCGGGACGCTGAGCCTGCCGGACGTCGAGCAACGATTCGGCGTCGATTTTGCCGGCTACTTCGAGCCCGAGATGAACAGGCTGGGAACGTTCGTGAATGACGGCTTGCTGCGGGTGAACGACGATTCCATCAAGGTGACGGACCGCGGCCGCATGCTGGTGCGCAACATCTGCGCCTCCTTCGACAAGTACCTCCACGAACACCAGGCGGACCGCTTCTCCAAGACCATCTAGCGTACCCCGCCAGAAATGATGCAAATGATTTCAGGCTGGGATGGCCGTGGCCCCGATCCGCAAACGGGCGCCGCCGGGAGTCTTTTTCAGTCGCTCCCCGATACTCGCTTGGTGAAAAAGACCCCGGCGGCGCCCTTTCGATGCTCTATCGAACAATTCAACCCGGATCGGCAAGCCGCCGATAAGTTACAGACTGTTTGACGGGGTACACTAGTGTACCCCGTCACTAATCTTGACCCGTTCAGCGACCCCGACGCCGGCCTCCTATTTCGTCAGGGAACGGTAGAGCCCGCCAAACTGCTCTTGCAGGGATTCTTCCATCAAGGGGTCGCGCGCGTTCGCGTACTCCGCTTCAATCTCCTCCATATCAGCATCCGTCAAGGAGGCCCCGGCGCGCTTCAGGAGACCCACCTCTTCGGCATCCATATGCGAGCGCAGTGTGTGGACGTACTCGGTGCCGCGCTTGATCACTTCGTCACGCAGAATGAACTCCCCGGATTCGGCGTCCCGGACGATCTCGAGAAAATCGATGCTAAGGCGGGCCAGGGTCTGGTGTTCCTCGCGCAGCACGTCCACCGCGCCCGCAGCCGCCGGATCGTTCCGCACGAGCCTGGTGAACATCGAATCCTCCTTCCGATGGTGAACCAGGTCGGAGTAATTGATCATGTAACGCATCGCATCCTGCAGCAGCTCGAGATTCGGCATCTCCTCGTTGCTTGCCCGCTCAATCTCCTTCTCAATCAGGTCCAGAATCTTCGACACGTTGATATGGTCCTGATGTATCTGTTCGATCAGATTCGACATATCGCTCACCTCGCGTTTCACCCGACCCTATTGTCACTCAAGCCCCTCGCCGGCGCGAGCGCAGTTGTCAGTGCATGTGCGTCATGGATGGATCCGCCGGTCCGAGCCCGTGCCACAGCGCCGTGGCGGCGAAACCCACCAATACCAGCCCGGCAACGTAGCGCACCAGAGGCCGGCTGCGCAATGCCAGCAGCCAGGACCCGGCCATGCCCATGGTAATCAGGGCCGGAAGTGTTCCCAGCCCGAAGCCCAGCATCAGCAGCGCACCCCTGGCGGGACTGCCGCTGGCCAGCGCCCATGCCAGCGCGGTGTAGACCAGTCCGCAGGGAAGCCATCCCCAGACCAGCCCCAGCGCAAAAGCCTGCCCGGCATTGCGCGCCGGTATGAACCGCTGAGCCAATGGCTTCAGGTGCTGCCACAGGCCGCCGCCGAGCCTCTCGATACGGAGCAAGGCGCCCCCCCAACCCACCATGTACAGGGCCAGCAGCACCGCAAACAGGGCGGAAATCCCCATCGCCAGCGGGCGACCCAGCCCCGCCGGCAGCAAGGCGCCGAGGGTCTGGCTGGCAACTCCCGCGATCGCGCCGGCCGCAGCGTAGCTGGCGATGCGCCCGGCGTTGTAGGCACCGGTCCGCAGGAGCCGGGCGGACACGCCGAGCTTTTCGGAACCGATTGACAGCATGCCGGAAATCCCTCCGCACATGCCTACACAGTGTCCGGCGCCCAACAGACCGACTATCAGCGCGGACAGGAAGGTGCCGGTATGAGACATTCAGGTGCCGGAAGACCCGTCTGCGGGCGCGGGTGCCCGGGCCGTGATGCTGAACCCGTCCTTGCCGGGCAGCCAGACCTCACGTATCAGCCGCCAGTCCGGCGTTTCGGCACTCACGTACCAGCGCCCGGCCCGAAGCACAGGCATCAGTGCCGAGTACATGCCCGCGGCATCGCGCCGCAGGGAAAGGACGCGGTCCTCGTCCTCACGCGTCGCATGATAGAAGGCGAGCCTGATCTCAGCCGGAGCCCGGAACGACGGACCCCCGGACAGGGACAAGGATACCCGGTTGCCGACGGTCTCGAACCGAACGTCGGCGGTCAGCCCCAGCTCCCGGGCACGCGCGTCGCGCTCGAGCGTCCGGTTGATCTCCAGCCCCTCCTTGTAGTAATCGTCCACGACCAGGCCGTCGCGATCGTGAAACGCCAGCGTAATCATGATCACACCCATGATCACCGACGCCAGGGGAATACCGATCACCATCCAAACCATGGGCTCCTGGTACCAGAGCCGTTTGCCTTCGATTCCGACTTTATCCATACAATTCAAGCTCAACCCGGGGGTATTTGATTTCTGTTCCAGTCTTTTCCATACAATGCAAGCCTGAACCCGCCTCCACCAGCGACGGCGGGCCTGTGACGAAGCCGCAACTCCAACCCGTTGCGGATCTCCACCGCGGAGAAAGTTCGGTCGAGCCCGTCATTTGCCCGGCCCGACGAACCGCGCCTCCTTCTTGACGGTCAACGACGGATCGTCCCGTGCGGTGAGTACGAAAAACACGTCGTTGCCGGGCTTCTTGAGATCATAAGGATCAATCTGCAGCCTTACCGACGCCTCTCTCACCTCTCCCGCGGGCACTTCCAGGTTCGGATCGTCCATTTTCATGACCACGCCCGGAAGACCGGACGCCGAAAGCGTGTAGTCATGGTCCTTCCGGTCCATGTTCAGCAGCTTGAGGACGTAGACATTCTCGACCAACCCCTCCGATGTCTGACGGTACAGGGTATTACGGTCACGTATCACGTCCAGATCCAGAGGGACCCGTGTCGCGATGCCGTAGGCCACCGCGGACAGCAAGGCCAGCAGAATCAGCCCGTATATCAACACCCGCGGTCTGAGGACCCGAGTCTTGCGGCCCTCGAGCGCATTCTCCGTGGTGTAGCGGATAAGACCCTTGGGATAACCCATCTTTTCCATCACGTCGTCGCAGGCGTCCACACAGGCCGCGCAGCCGATACACTGGTACTGAAGGCCGTCCCGGATATCGATTCCGGTGGGACAGACCTGGACGCATATCGTGCAGTCGACGCAGTCCCCCAGATTCAAGGCCTTGGGATCGGCGGACTTCTTGCGCGCCCCCCGCAGCTCGCCGCGCTGCTCATCGTAGGAGATGATCATCGTGTCCTTGTCGAACATCGCGCTCTGAAATCGCGCGTAGGGACACATGTAGATGCAGACCTGCTCCCGCAGCCATCCTGCGTTGCCGTAGGTGGCGAAGCCGTAGAACAGGATCCAGAACGTCTCCCAGGGGCCCGTCTGCAGACTGAGCACCGCAGCGCCCAATTCCCGGATCGGGGTGAAGTAGCCGACGAAGGTGTAGCCGGTCCACAACGACAACGCGATCCACACGAAGTGCTTCAGGCCCTTGATCCAGACTTTCTTAGCCGTCCAGGGTGACTTGTCCAGCTTCATCTGCCTCGAACGGTCGCCCTCGATACGGCGCTCAATCCACAGGAAGACTTCCGTCCACACTGTCTGCGGACAGGCGTAGCCGCACCATAGTCTGCCAGCCAGCGCCGTGAAGAAGAACAGCGTCAAGGCGGCGATGATCAGCAGCGACGTGAGATAGATGAAATCCTGGGGCCAGAAGGTCAGCTCGAAGAAGTGAAACTTGCGCGCCGGCAGGTCCAGCAACAGTGCCTGCTGGCCTTTCCATTGGATCCAGGGTACGAAGTAGTAGATTCCCATCAGGGCGATAACGCCCGACAGTCGCAGGGAAGCGAACAGGCCGTGGACCTGCCTCGGATAGACCTTCTGCCGCTTGGCGTAAAGGGACGGTTCCAGCCCCGCGGCCGGGGGCGCGCCACGCCCGGCCGTATTGTTCGATGCTGATGAAGCTGCTCGTGACATTCGAAATTCGCGTGGTGACAAACCGGTTGCAGCGATTGCCCGAGGCGGTCCCACCGAACCCCGGTCCGCCCTGGGGGGTTCGGCGGGATCAACGCGGGTCATTGCGGACTATTGATGCTCGCGCTGGGCAGACAAATGATATACGTAGGCCGCCAGCAAGTGTACCTTGGCCTCGCCAAGGAACTCCTTGTGCGGCGGCATGTGGCCCTGGCGACCGTTGGTGATGGTTTCCATCACGGTCTTCTGGGATCCGCCGTAAAGCCAGGTCTTATCCGTGAGATTCGGCGCGCCGACGGCGGTGCTGCCCTTGCCGTCCGGACCATGACAGGCCACGCACAGCTGGTCGAATTTCTCCTTTCCTTTCGCGGCGACGGCCGGGTCATGCTGGCGCCCGCTCAGGCTCAGCACGTATTCGGCGACGTTGAACACGCCATCCTCGCCCAGCACCTGGCCCCAGGCGGGCATCACTCCGTTGCGGCCGTTGAGGATGGTCTGCTCGATCTGATCGGGCTGCCCGCCGTAGAGCCAGTCGTTATCCCGCAGGTTGGGAAAGCCCGGTGCCCCGCGTGCGTCCGAGCCGTGGCATTGGGCGCAGTAGTTGACAAACAAGCGCCTTGCGGTCTCCATGGCCGCCGGGTTCTCGTCGAGTTGGATGATGGGCGTCTGCTGGTACTTGGCGAAGATCGGCCCATACTTCGCCGACGCCTGGTCAAGCTCGCTCTCGTAGCGATGCTTGGACGACCAGCCCAGCACTCCGGCGAAACTGCCCAGGCCGGGGTACAGGATCAGATAAATGATGCCGAACACCAGGGTGATGTAGAACATGTTCAGCCACCAGCCCGGCAACGGATTATTGTATTCCTCGAGATCCTCGTCCCAGACGTGGCCCATCTTGTCCGCCTCTTCCCCGGACTCCCCCTGGGTCTTGGTGCCGCGGTTGTAGTAGACCAGCGGAAACAGGGCCAGGATCCCGATGACGGTCGGGACGATGATAAACCAGCTCCAGAACTCGCTTACGAAATCAGCCACGATTCTTCTCTCCTGGACGACTGTCTTCGTCTTTGAAAGGGATATTGGCCGCTTCGTCGAACCCCGCTTGCTGGCGGCGACTCCACGCCCAAACGACAATGCCGATGAAAATCACCAACAGCACGGCGGTCCAGATACTCAGGATTGTGATCATGGGATTACCGCCGTGTCTTGATTGCGGTGCCAAGGGACTGCAGATATGCAACCAGCGCATCCAGCTCCGACTTGCCCTCGAGGGCGTCATAGGCGCCGTCGATCTGCTCCTGGGTGTACGGCGTACCGAGCATCTTCAATACCTGCAGCTTTTTCTTTATGTGAGACCGGTCGACCGGCGTATCCGCCAGCCACGGATATCCCGGCATGATGGATTCCGGCACCACGTCCCTGGGATTCATCAGGTGCGCCCGGTGCCAGGCGTCGCTGTACCGGCCTCCCACCCGAGCCAGGTCCGGACCGGTACGCTTCGATCCCCACTGGAACGGCCGGTCGTACACGAATTCACCTGCAACCGAGTAATGGCCGTAGCGCTCGGTCTCGGCCCGGAACGGGCGGATCATCTGGGAATGGCACAGGTAGCAGCCCTCCCGGACGTAGATATCCCGTCCTGCGAGCTGGACCGGCGTATAGGGCTTCAGGCCGTCGACGGGCTGGGTCGTCGATGTCTGGAAGAACAGGGGCACGATTTCCACCATTCCACCGACGCTGGCGATGGCCAGTATCAGCACGATCAACCAGAAGACGTTCTTTTCGGCTGTTTCTTGCAAAGACATTGCGGACTCCTCTAAGCCGACGCCGCAACGGCCTGCTCGCTGGGAGCGGGGCCGAAGATGGTCCGGAAGACGTTGTACGCCATCATCAACATCCCCGAGAGATACAGAACTCCCCCCAGGAAGCGGATGACGTAGTAGGGATGCATTGCCTGCACGCTTTCGACGAAGCTGTAAGTCAATGTCCCATCCTCGTTGACCGCCCGCCACATCAGCCCCTGCATCACGCCCGAAATCCACATCGCAGTGATGTAGAGAACGATGCCGATGGTGGCGATCCAGAAGTGCGTCTCGATAAGCTTGACGCTGTATATCTCGCGATTGAACAGCCGGGGAATCAGGTAGTACATGGCTCCCATGGAGATGAAGCCGACCCAGCCCAAGGCGCCGGAATGCACGTGACCGATGGTCCAGTCCGTGTAATGGGACAAGGCGTTGACGGTCTTGATCGCCAACATGGGCCCTTCGAACGTCGACATGCCGTAGAAGGATACCGAGACGATCAGAAACTTGAGGATCGGGTCGGTCCGCAGCTTCTCCCAGGCGCCCGACAGGGTCATGATGCCGTTGATCATGCCACCCCACGACGGCGCCAGGAGAATCAGCGAGAACACCATGCCGAGGGACTGGGCCCAGTCCGGAAGGGCCGTGTAATGCAGATGGTGCGGCCCCGCCCAGATATAGGTGAACACCAGCGCCCAGAAATGCACCACCGACAGGCGATAGGAATATATCGGCCGTTGCGCCTGCTTGGGAATGAAGTAATACATGATCCCCAAAAATCCCGCAGTCAGGAAGAAACCGACGGCATTGTGCCCGTACCACCACTCCACCATGGCGTCCTGGACCCCGGCGAACACCGGGTAGGACTTGGTCAATGACACCGGGATCTCCAGACTGTTCACGATATGCAGCATGGCAATGGCCAGAATGAAGGCACCGTAAAACCAGTTCGCTACATAGATGTGCTTCTCTTTCCGCTTGGCGATGGTGCCGAAGAACACGATGGCGTAGGAGACCCACACCACCGCAATCAACAGGTCGATGGGCCACTCGAGCTCGGCGTATTCCTTGCTGGTGGTGATCCCCATCGGCAGCGTGATGGCCGCCAGCACAATGACCAGTTGCCAGCCCCAGAACGTGAAAGTCGCAAGCGGTCCGAAGGCCAGGCGCACGCCGCAGGTGCGCTGGACGACATAATAGGAGGTGGCGAACAGGGCGCAGCCGCCGAACGCGAAAATCACCGCGTTGGTATGCAGGGGCCGCAGCCTGCCGAAGGTCAGCCACGGAATGTCGAAGTTGAGGTAAGGCCACGCCATCTGGGCGGCGATGAACACCCCTACCAGCATGCCCACCACGCCCCAGATGATGGTCATGACGGAAAACTGCTGAATGATCCTGTAGTTATACCTGTTTGCGGTATCGTTCATGCATTCAACTCCCCGGATACTTTGTTATCAATCCGTAAAGCTCGGGCCCAACCCGTAGCTCCACAACACGACCGTGCTTGCCAGTAGTCCCACCAGTGCCACCAGTCCCACGGCCAGAACAGCGCTCGAAAACAGGAAGCCGCGTTCGGCCGAGATCCCCATGACGATCGGCACGCCAAGGTACAGCAGGTACACCGCGTAGGCCAGCGCCGGCAGGCCGATCAGGAAGTTGATCCATAGTACCGGGTAGATCTGGACGAATCCCACCAGGAACAGGGGCACGGCGGCATAGGCGGCAATGGCAACGCTGCGCGACATTGACTGCCTGGAGCCGTAGGTGTCGGACATCCAGGAAATCAGGGCTCCGATGATGAATACCGTCACCAGGATCGCGCCAAAATACACGGCACTGATCTGCAGGGCGCTGGAGGCCGTGAGCTTGATCGGCTCTCCCGCGCCTATCTGCCAGCCAAAGCGCGTGGTGCCAATGTAACCGGCCACCGGCGATATGAGCGCCAGCGGCGCAATGACACGAAGATACAGCTCCGGAATGGACCAGTCCTCGTCCCGGATATGACCCCAGGCATTGCGGGGCTCAGTCAGGATCTCCCACACGTGTTTCAGTAGCATTGGTCGGCCTCGCAGAATTTTTTGGCGTTCTTGTCGAAACGCGGAACATAGCCGAGTACCAAAGCGGCGCGCCTTGATATAGATCAACAAATCTCCGGCCGATCTCCTGCCTGCGGGACGACTCCAGGGGTGGAGAAAGCAGGGCGAGTCGGGAGCCAGATCCGAGAGGGCCACGGTGGGGGCAAACGGCATGCGGCTTGGTGCTGTCTCCATCGTTGGCCGGTCCTCGAAAGGACCACGGAGAGCATGGGTTGGGGGGAGGCTTTGTCCGACACGCTGTAGATACATCCCTGTACGCTCGCTTCCGACATCCCTGTCTCCAGACGGTCGGCCAAAGCCTCCCCCCAACCCATGCCTGAGCAGCGTCACCCTTCGATAGCCACTAAGCAATTCAGTTGCACCCCACCGCCAAACAAAGGGATGGGCATTAAAGGCATGAACCGGGGCGGGGTTTGCGCGGGCGTCTGGAGACAGGGACGTCGGAGGCGAGCCTACAGGGAGGTACCCGTGGCGTCCCGCGCAAACCCCGCCCCGGTTCATGCAGGGCACTCCCCCCGATCCTGCGTACTACATCGGTTGTCGGGCTAAAGCCCGAGCTACGGGACTCCCCTCGGACCGGGGTTATTTCGGTTTCAACTGTGATCCGTCCTGGCTGAACAGGAGAGGGCTGTTGCCGGCCGTGTCCCGGCCGCGGTTCTGTTTGTCCTTGTGCAGGTCTATGGCCCGGTGCACCGCCGGGCGGGACTTGATTCTTCCGCGCCATGCCGCGACCCGCGGATACTCGGCCAGATCGATGCCGAGGGGCTTGGCAATGAACACCCAGGGGAAGCAGATCATATCCACTATCGAATACTCCCCGAGTACATAGTCGCGGTCCCGCAGCCGGTTTTCCAGCACCGTGAGCGAGCGCTTGTATTCGTTCTGATAGCGCTTGAGGCCGTAGTCCTGGCCCTCGGGGGCGTAGTTGACGAAGTGGCTGAGTTGTCCCGCCATGGGTCCCTGGCTGCCCACCTGCCAGAACAGCCATGCCATCAGATCGCGGCGGGCCGGGCTCGAGGACAGCGAGGCCACGGGCGGTGCGAACTTGCCGGTCTTGTCGGCCAGATAAAGCAATATGGCCGCCGATTCGAATACCCCCACCGGCTCACCGCCGGTATCGTAATCCAGGATCGCGGGGATGTGGCCGTTCGGACTGATGGCAAGGAATTCCGGCTTGAACTGGTCGCCCTTGGACAACTGCATCAGGATGGTGTTGTACTCGAGGCCGCATTCTTCCAGCATGATGCCGACTTTCCAGCCGTTTGGTGTCGGTGAATAGTGGAAGTCGATCATTCCGCCGATTCCTCGTCGCTGTTGTCGATGGCCGCGCCCGAGCTTAGCAGCGCGGTGATCTCTTCGTCGCTGAATCCGCACTCCGCCAGCACCGCGCGCGTGTGTGCGCCGTGGCCTGGCGCCCCGAACCGGATCTCCGCGGGCGTTCGCGAGAACGCGGCCGGCTGGCGGGCCTGGCGCAGCATCCCGGCATGCGAATGGATAGTTTCCACCACCGTCCCGTTGGCCGCGATCTGGGGATGGCGGATCATCTCCCGGCGCGTCAGTACCGGGGCACAAGGCACGTCGTGCCGTTCCAGCCGATCGAGCAGGTCATCGGTCGTGAACGGCAGCACGGCCTCCTGGGTGAGCCGGGTTCGCGCGTCCTTATTGATGTCGCGAAGCTCGGTGGTGGCAAAGCGCGGATCCTCGACGAAATCGGGCCTTTGGACCGCCGCCGCCAGGGACCGCCACTCCTTGTCCTGCATGACGGCGATGCTCACGTGGCCGTCGGCGGTCTCGTAGATCAGGTCGATGAAAGACTGGGCGGTCTCGGACGACGTCTCGTCGCCGACGAAGGTGTGCCCACCCATGTCCGAGCTCCACAGAAAATACACCAGCGTGTCCAGCATGGACAGGCGCACGTGCTGGCCTTTGCCGCTGCGCTCCCGGGCGAACAGCGCCGCGGTGATTGCCTGGGAAGCCTGGATGGCAGTGAGCTTGTCCGGCAGGATGGTGCGCACCAGACGGGGCCGCCTGTCGTCGGACCCGGCCTGCACCGTGGTCAGGCTGGACAGGGCCTGCACCAACGGATCGAAGACCGGCTTGTGGGCGAACGGCCCTTCGAAGCCGAAGCCGCAGATGGACACGTAGATGATAGCCGGATTCACGGCTCGAATTGCCGGCTCTCCAGCACCGATCCGTTCCGCGACTCCGGGGCGGAAGTTCTGCACGAAGACGTCGGCGCATTCAGCCATGCGTTTCAGGGCGTCGACGCCGCCGGGCTGCTTGAGGTCCAGGATCACCGAGCGCTTGTTGCGATTGTTGTTGAGAAACGACGCCGAGAAGCCGCCGCGTCGCGTGGCAACCTCGCGGGAATGATCGCCGGCCGGCGATTCCACCTTGATCACGTCGGCGCCCTGATCGGCGAGCATCATCGTGGCCAACGGCCCCGAGACCATGCTCGTCAGGTCGACGACGCGCACCCCCTCAAGTGGTCCCGGCATGAACCTCTCTCCGCCACAACGACGCGCCGCGGCCCACCTTTGCAACGTGTCTATTCACCAGCCAGCACCGCTCGGAGCGTCGCCGCAACCGTGTCGAGCTGCGGCCGGGATATCGTCAGGGGCGGAAGCAGGCGGATTACCGTCGGCCCCGCCGGCAGCGCCAGCACCCCGCGCTCCATGAGCGCCACCAAGTGGGGCTTGACGCGCTCCTTGAGCTCGACGCCGATCATCAGGCCTCGCCCCCGCACCTGGCGCACCACGGGCGGGAGGTCGCGGGAGACGGCGGCACGAAAGTACTCGCCCTTGTCCCGCGCGGCATCCGCCAGGCCATGGTCGATGATGTAGCCGATCGCGGCCAGAGCCGCGGCACAGGCCAGCGGATTGCCGCCGAAGGTCGACCCGTGCTTTCCCACCGCCGACTTGATGTCGTCGGCGCACAGTACGGCACCGATGGGCACGCCTCCCCCGAGCGCCTTGGCCAGGGTCATGATATCCGGTTCGACGCCGTACTCCTGGCAGGCGAACAACGCGCCGCAGCGGCCGAAGCCGGTTTGGATCTCGTCCAGTATCAACAACGCGCCGCGATCGCTGCAAAGCTCGCGGGCGCGTTTCACGTAGTCCCTGTCCGCCGGACGCACGCCGCCCTCCCCCTGCACCAGCTCGAGGATCAGGCAAGCGGTGTTCTCGTCGAGTGACTGTTCCAGCTTTTCAGAATTGTTCAGAGGCACGAATTCGTGGCCCGGGATCAAGGGCTCGAACTCGTCGCGGTACTTGAAGGTGGCGCTCAGGGCGCCCAGGGTGCGGCCGTGGAATCCGCGCATGGCGCTGACGATCTTCTGCCGGCCGGTACTGAGCCTGGCGAACTTGATGGCAGCTTCCATGGCCTCGGTCCCGGAGTTGCACAGGAATACACGGCGCAGGTTATCCGGCGTGATCTCCACCAGCCTCGCCATGAGCCTCGCGCGCACGTCGTTGTAGAAGATTCCCGGACAAGTCACCAGGACCCGGGCCTGGGCGGCGATCGCGTCGGCAACAGCCGGGTTGGCATGACCGACATTGGCAACGCCGATGCCCGCCGCGCAGTCGATGTACTCCTTTCCGCCGTCGTCCCACACCACCGCGCCCTCGCCTCGGGTGATCACGATATCCCGCTTGGGATACACCTCGAAGGCGAATTGCTGTTCCAGTGCGCGGAAGTCGGTCATGGCGTCATTGTATCCAGGTGCCCGCCCCCGCCAGGGCGTCCCGTACCGGGTGCTCGGTGCGCCCGTCGCAGATGATCACTTTTCCGACGCCGCCTTGAACCAGCTTGTTCAAGGCATGCATCTTGCGCTTGATGCGGCCCTCCACCCGCTGTTCCATCTCCGCTATCTCCGTTCGCGTGAGCGTCCGGTGCACGGTGAAGGGGTCGTTCACGTCGTCCATGAAACCCGGCGCTTCGATCAGCTGGATGACGGTATCGGCCGAAAGGGCTTCCTGAAGGAGACAAACGATGTCGTCATTCTCCGAGTTGATCGCCACCTGTTTCTCGTCGGCGATGGGGATGGTCAATACCGGCGTGTAGCCGTTGTCCAGCAGCAGCAACAGGAACGCGGTGTTGATCTCCGCGGGCTTGCCGGACAGATCCCGTTTGATGAGATTCTTGCCATTCTCGCGAATGCGGATGCCCTTGTTCCGTCTGCCCCGTATCACCTGGCCGTCTATGCCGGTGAGGCCGACGGCGTTGATGCCGTGCTGCTGGCACAGCTCAACGATACGCTTGTTGCGCAGGCCGGAGTATGCCATCAGAATCGCGTCCAGGGTGTGCTCGTCGGAGAACACGCTGCTGTAGCCGGAAGCAGAGGTCAGCACCCGCTTTTCGAACCCCATCTTTTCAGCCACCCGGTCGCGCAGCGCGTTGGCGCCGTGCACCAGTACCATGCGCTCGTTCAGCGCCGCCAGGTCAGCCACGATACCGGCCAGATTGAGGGAGTCACCGCCGCCTATCTTGACGATCAGCATGTCGACCCATCTCGCCACGGCACGACTCTGCCCCCTCTCCCCTCGGGGGCAGTACCCTTGACCATCCCCCTCTCCCCCTTGGGGGAGAGGGTTGGGGTGAGGGGGCAGTCAAACCGGCGCCGGGCCCTTACCCTGTCGCTCATTTGGTTTCCTGCCAAGCCGTTCACGACAGCCCTATCGAAAGCACACTCTGGCTCGGTATCCGTTCCCAGGCGAATTCCCGCTCGCGATAGGGTTCGGAGCACACAATCCGTGTGCCGTCCGTAGTGGTCTGCCTGAGTTGAAAATAATCGGGATCCTCGTTGAATACCGAAGCGATATACACACAGCGCTTGTTTGCAAGGAAAAAGTTCATGGCCCGCACGTAGCGAGTGCGCTTTTGTATTATATCGACGCCACGCTGGACCGCCGCACCCAGATCTCCCTTGTCGAGGCGCTTGACGTAGTTGAAGATCTTTTCCGCGCCGATGCGGCCCTGTTCCCTGATCCGCACACCGCGCAGCTCGCCGTTGAACACGAACACGTTCTCGCCGTCGTCGAACGGCATGTTGTTTTCTATCGCAATGCCCTCGTCGCGAAAAGCGCTGCGGGCGTGGGCCAGGAACAGTGGTGTCCGTGGCACGGCGGGTGAACGGTCTTCCCATGCCGGCCGAATGTTGTGATACAGGCGCCACTTGCGATCCTCGTCCAACCAGGCGCAGCCCCAACCGTGTCCCTGGTACTCCTTGCTATGTCGGGAAAGCGCGCGGAAATCGTTGAGATGGGTCGCCGGGTCGACACCGTCGGGATTATGGAGCAGCAGCAGGCGGCACATGGAGAACGATGCCGTCCGGGCTCAGATGGGATGCAGGCCCGTAAAACCGAGCGCCGTATCTTCGGCGAAGCCGTGCATGATATTGAATGCCTGCAGCGCCTGACCGGCGGCACCCTTCATAAGGTTGTCAATGGCACTGATCACCACCAGACGGTCGGCGTCGGGATCGAGCTCGAAACCGATGTCGCAGTAGTTGGTGCCGGACAGCAGCTTCGGCTCCGGGTAGCGATAGATGCCCGACCGCTCCTTCACGATACGGATGAAGCGTTCGCTGCCGTAGTCGTCCCTGTAGATTCCCCACGCATCTTTCTCGCTGATCCGTTTGTTCAGGAAAACGTGGCAGGTGGCCAGGACACCGCGGACCATCTCGATGGAGGTCGCGGAGAAATAAATGCGCGCCTCGCCCCCAAGCACCTGTAGCATCTCCGCCACGTGGCGGTGGCCGGTGGGTTTGTAGGAGCGCACCGCGCCGCTGCGTTCCGGGTGATGGCTCGCCTCCCCCGGCGCGTTGCCCGCTTCGCTGGAACCGGTCTTGACTTCGACCACCGCCCGCTCCACCAGACCGCGTCTGTACAGCGGTCGAAGCGCGAGGATGGTCGCCGTGGCATTGCAGCCGGCGCCGGTAGCATACCGCGTAGACGCCAGCCGGTCGCGGTTGACCTCCGGCATGCCGTAAACGAATTCGGCCAGAAGCTCCGGGCGGGCGTGTTCCTGCCCATACCACTTGCGGTAGGCGCCGGCATCGTCCAGTCGGAAGTCGGCGCTCAAATCGATAACGCTCGGCGACAGCGCGCGGAAACGGTCGATATCGGCCATCGCCCGGCCGTGCGGCAGCGCGAGGAACAGGACGTCGCAGTTCTCCAGTTCACTCATGGCGCAGAACTTCAGGTCCGTCCCCTTGCGTAGATTGGGGTGAACCTTGTGCACGGACTTGCCGGCGAAGCGCTCCGAGGTGACCTGGCGGACTTCCACCTGCGGATGCTGAAGCAGCAGGCGGATCAACTCTCCGCCGGTGTATCCGGACGCTCCCGCGATGGATACCGCAATCACGTCCGGGCCTTCGATACGAGGTAGTCGACCACTTTGTCCGGAATATTCACGCCGGTGGTGTCGATACTGTTGCGGAACTCCATGGTGTAGTTCACTTCGTTGACGAGCAGTCCCTCCTCGCTTTCCAGGACGTCCACCGCCAAAATGCCGCCGCCTACCGCCCGGGCGGCGCGCACGCAAAGCGGCCCCAGCTCCGGCGTGACCGGACAGTTGCTGGCCACGCTGCCGCGCGCGGTGTTGGTGATCCAGTGCCCGGAAGTGCGATAGATGGCCGCGATGCACTCGTCCCCTACCACGAAGGCCCGGATGTCGCGACCCTTCTTCTCCACGTACTTCTGAACGAAGAAGATCGAGTGGTGGTAGCTGCCCAGAACGGTCTTGTGCTCGAGGATAGTCTCCGCGGCGTCACGGTCGTTGACTTTCGACAGGAGCCGGCCCCAGGAGCCCACGGCCGGTTTGAGCACCACCGGGTAGCCGAGGGCTTCAATCGCCTCCAGGGCCGATTCCTCGGTGAAGGCGATACGCAAGTCCGGCTGGGGCACGTCATGGTCCCGCAGCGCCACCGCCGTGAGGATCTTGTCGCCGCAGGTCTGGGCAACATCGTAGCTGTTGACGCAGGGGATACCCAGGCTTTTGTAGAGCCGCAGGGCATGCAGCGCGCGCGAATGGTTGATGCAGCGCTCGAGAACGACGTCCACTTCCGGGCGCTGTCTCAAATCGAAAACCAGTTTGCGGTCGTCGAGCATGACGAGCTCGATGTCGTCCCGCTTGTGCAGCTCGCCGATCAGGAGCTTCTCCTCCTTGCGGATCAGCGAGTGCAGAAATCCTACTCTTATTGCCCCCAATCCTCTTCCGCCTCGGGTGCTTCCTCGAGAGTGAGGGGCTCCACCCCGGTGACCTCGAGCTCGGAACCGCAGTCTCCGCATTCGATCAGCTCCCCTACCACGGCCGTTCCCTCGGTCTCGACCAGGGCGCCGCAAACCGGACATTCAGCCATATTCTTCACCTGCCTACGTTTATGAGCCTGTCGGAGTAATCGTTCTACTACTGCGAAAGCGGGAGAGCGGTCCATTTTCCCAAAGATTACTCGGACGGGCTCCTAGTTGAGTTGTTCGTCAGGAAACCCGGAGCACGACCGCTTCCGCCGCCGAATCCCCGATGGCACCAGTGGCCTGCAAGCGCACCATCCATCGCTCAATCATCTGCCACTGCCTCCGTTGCAGGCCACTGAAAGAGCCCGAAATGTACAGGAAACAAACCGCGTTCCACAATCGACGACCGTGAGCATAGGTCCGCCGGGGGGATCCTCGCAGGATGTTGAAAAACGCCATCCTGGCCTTTTTCAACGCGCCGGGCGCGGCGCCTGTCCGCACTCGGCTACGCCGAATCAAGCACTTACAGTGCTTGATTCGCGGCGAGACATCCCTGTCTCACACTAGCAGGCTGTTTTTCAACAGCCTGCTAGTGTCGCCCGGGTCACCGGCAGCCAGTACGACAGACGGGTACAATGGACGGATTCCGGCAGACATCCGGGCATCGCCCGCGGGACGAAACACGATGAAGATTCTGGTGATCACCGGCGACCACACCGTGCCGGACCCCGAAAAACACGGCGGCCGGTACAACGAGGAGGACCTAAAGGGACACCGCGTCATGGAGCAGGCGTTCGCGAGTTTGCCGAGGCTGGAATGCCGGGTGCTGGCGGACCACGGGCGGCTCCTGGATCTGGTCAGAGAGGAGCACTTCGACCTGGTGGTGAACTTCTGCGATACCGGCTTTCGCAACCGCATCACCCTGGAGCCTAATGTTCCCGCCTACCTGGAGCTGCTCGACATCCCTTACACGGGTGCATCACCGGCGGCGCTGAGCCTGGTTTACGACAAAGCCATCGTGCGACTGGTCGCGGAGTCCTTGAGCGTGCCGGTGCCGGCGGAGCTGTACCTGCCGTTCGAGACTCTGGCGGCACCGCCGCCGGACGGTCCCTACCCGGCCCTGATCAAGCCGAACCGGGCCGACGGCAGTCTGGGGATTACCAAGGACGCGGTGGTGCGTTCCCCCGAAGAAGCTCGAGCCTACCTGGACTGGTACATCGAGGCGTTGCCGGGACGCGACGCCTTGTTCCAGGAATACCTGACCGGCACCGAGTACGGCGTGGGCCTGATCGGCAATACCGACGACGACCTGGAGGCACTGCCGGCCCTGGAGGTGGATTTCTCGGACCTGCCGGAGGGGCTCAATCCAATTCTGTCCTACGAGTCCAAGGCCATACCGGATTCACCCTACTGGACCGACATCAAGTTCAAACGTGCCGACCTCACCACCGACGAGGAGGCGGAACTCGTCAACCACTCGCGCCGGCTGTACAAGCGACTGGGAGTGCGCGACTACGGGCGCTTCGACTTCCGCCGTTCCAAGGACGGCCTGATCAAGCTGATGGAGGCCAATACCAACCCCGCATGGGCCTTCGACGCCAAACTGGCCATGATGGCCGGCTTCGCCGGGATAGAGTATCCGGAGCTATTGCGACGCATTCTGGATACCGCGGCGCGGCGCTGTGGGTTGGTGTCGGGGCTGTCCCTCGAATAATCGCGTTTAAAACCGCTCCAGCCGCGATTGCCTCGATGACTCCCTAGCGTACCCCGCCACTAGCAGGCTGTTGAAAAACAGCTTGCTAGTGTGAGACAGGAATGTCTCGCCGCGAATCAAGCACTGTAAGTGCTTGATTCGACGTAGCCGAGTGCGGACAGGCGCCGCACCCGGCGCGTTGAAAAAGGCCAGGACGGCGATTTTCAACATCCTGCTAGACCAGTTTCCGCGGAATCGTTTGAACGAACTCCCGCCGCCGCACGGACTCCTCGCTCTCGAAGGCTTCGACCCGGCAGTCGAACTGGAACATGTCATGGGTGCTGCGCAGGGTGCTCTGGCATTCCACGCGGATCTGCCAGTCTCCGCGTTTGAAGCGCGACTGCTGGATCAATTCCGTCTGCGCCGACAGGGGGTCATTTTCCAGGATCCGGTAGCGCTTGGTGACGACGTACCCCACCTCGAGATCGATCTCCTCGATGCGCGCCAATGCCGCGCCTTCCAACTCGCCGCCGTCGCTGCGCAGGGTGTACACCATTTCGTTGGTGGTGAGGTCGATCTCGATGGAGCGGCGCATGGGCGCGCGCCGCAGCTTGGTATGCGGGGTGCCCGGCGCGGCGTCCGGTTCTTCGAACTCGGGAAGAGCGGCGTCCTCGGCCCGCGGCAGGCGCACCGGCAGGGTCAACGTGCTGATATTGGTACTCACAGTCAGCGTCGCCCAGTCCGGAGACGGCCAGGCGATGGGCCAGTAGCTGGACGACAGGGCCAAGCGCACCCGGTGACCGGCCCGGAACACGTGGGCCAGGTCGTTGAGCTGCAGGCTCACGCGGTAGGGCCGGTCCGGTTCCAGCGGTTCGGGGAACTCGTGGGAGTCCCGGTGGCAGAGGTTGAGCAGGCCGTAGCTGACTCGCAGGGACGACCCGTCCGGGGCCACGTCGCACAACCGGGCGGCGAGCATCGCCACCGGCAAGTCCGACGAAATCTCCACCTCCAGGACCGGGGCGCCCAGCAGCTCCATGTCCGCCTCGATCGGGTCGCTGTCGAATACCAGGGAGCCGCCGTCGTCGGGGCGCTGGTCCGGGGGCATCTCGCCATCGACGCCGAAGGCGCACCACTCGCCGGCTCGCAGTCCGGTGGTCTGCGGCGAACAGAATGACAGCTCGCGCGTCACAGTGACGTCGTTGCCGAGATAGCCCACATCGAGCTGCAAGCGTGTGCGGCGTGATGCGTTCGCTGGGCCAGTGATCCTCCGCCACCCAGCGCCCGGGCCAACTATCGTACTGGGGCTGGGGCTGCACCCACTCCTGCATCCACGCGCGCATCATGGGCTCGTCCATGATTCCGGTCTCACGCCCTTTGAGCCAGTGATCCCACCAGCGCACCGCGTCCTGGAGAAAGCCGATGGACGGCCCCGGCGTGGCGTCGTGGGGAAAGTTGTGCGCCCAGGGGCCGATCAGGCCCTTGCGCGGGCAGGAGAGGTTGGCAAGCATCCTGGGCACCGCGTTGCTGTAGCCGTCGGCCCAGCCGCCGATCGCATACACGGGCACCTCGATGGCGGCGTAGTCCTCGCACACCGAGCCGTGCTTCCAGTACTCGCTTCGCCACGGATGGGACATCCAGTGGGACACGAAAGGCTGCAAGGCGTCCAGGCGCTGGAGCCACATCTCGCGCCAGCGTTCCCCCACCACCTCGGGATCGGGCGGATACGCCGAGTACATGGTCAATATCGACCCCCACTGCATGTTCTCATTGAGAAGGCAGCCTCCCATGTAATGGGCGTCGTCGGCGTAGCGATCGTCGGTGGAGCAAAGCGTGATGATGGCTTTCAGCGCCGGCGGCCGCAGCGCCGCCACCTGCAGGGCGTTGAATCCACCCCAGGAAATACCCATCATGCCCACGGGGCCGGCGCACCACGGCTGCCGGGTGATCCACTCGATCACCGACAGTGCATCTTCCAGCTCCTGGTGCGAATACTCGTCGTACAGCAGACCACCCGAATCTCCCGATCCCCTTACGTCGACACGGACACTCGCGTAGCCGTGGGCCGCGAAATACCGGTGAATGGGCTCGTCCCGTGCGCGCATGAGGTCCCGCTTGCGATACGGGATGTACTCCAGAATCGCGGGCACCGGGTTCGAATCCGCGTCCGCGGGCAGGAACAGCCGGGCAGCGATCTGGGCGCCGTCCGGCATGGGAATGAAAACGTTCTCGACTTCGCGGATACGCTCGAGCATGACAGCTTTGCGAACGGCCTACGGGCCGGGCGGCGGCGCTTGGTGCTCGACGGCCCCGGCCGGGCGGCGGCCCCGTTTGGGCAGCAGCTGCTGGGTCGACCAATAGCTCAGGGCGAGCTGCTCGCGGGCGCCGCGCTGCGCCTCGAGATCGAATCCGTTGACGATTGCCAGGCGGAAGCCGCCGGGCGGCATGGAATGAGCGGCCGCCGGGCGGTCGTCGTGGAAGGTGATCTGAATGCTGGTAACGCCAGGCGTCTCCAGCAGGCCTTCGATGAGAGTCTTGGGCGGATGGTGGTACTTGACCCCATGGGCCCCGAACAACACCACGCTGTACCCGGTACGGCGGTTATCGTCGGGATACGTCCATTGCCTGCGGGCGTACAACGCCACCAGGGCTTCCACCCAGCCCTTGCCGTACAGGTCCGGCCACTGGTCGGCGAAGCGAAGATGGGCTTCGATGATGCTGCCGCCGATGGTTTCCAGATTCACCATGCCGGTGTAGCCCGACAGGTTCGCCTCGATCCATTTGCCGCAGAAGTCCTCGATCTCCGGCCGCCGCTCCGCCCACACGACCCATTGGTCGAACATGCCTCCCGCCAGGGGAACCCCGGTGGCGTGGCGCCACCACACCGGCTTTCCATCCAACACGGCAACGTCGGTGCTCACATGCTCCCCGTCCAGTAGCGCCATCCACATATGGCCGGGCCGCTGGCCGTGCTTGTACTCCTTCAACGTGCGGAACACGCGGCTGCCGGCCCCCATGCCGCGCATGTTGTAGATGGGTTTGGAAAAGATCGGGAACGCCGGCGGGTCTATACCGTGGGGACCGCATTCGATGTTCTGGGTTTCCGCAACGTAGAGCTTGTTGTAGACCCACTTGTAGCCGGGATACCACAGGTAGGCATCCCCGTCCTCGGTGGGAATCCGCACGTCGTCCGGGCAAGGCACATTCTCGAAGTACTGCAGCCGCCAGGGATCGGCCTCACAGATAGGCATAGGGATAATTTCCACCGACCGGTTTGAGTGCCCGCCTATGATAGCAGTCCGCGAATCGCCTGATCACACCGCTCTCATCGTTTTCCTCCGGCGTCGTCGCCGCGCACCAGATCCTTGGTCAGCTCTCGGAGCTGCGCCTCGTCGAGCGTTTCCTTCTCCAGCAGGGCGGCGGCGCATCGGTTCAGTACCTCGCGATTTCGCTCCAGCACCTCGAGCGACCGGCCGAACACCGTCTTGATGATTTGCCGCACCGCGTCGTCGATGCCCTGGCGGGTGGCCTCGCTCAGGCTTTCCACTTGCGACGGTGCTCCGTGCGCGTCCAGAAACCTCGGCTGCGTCTGTTCGTAGGTCACGTAGCCAAGTTGCTCGTCCATGCCGTAGCGGGTAACCATATTGTGGGCGATGTCGGTCGCCTTGGCCAGGTCGTCGGCGGCCCCGGTGGAGAGGTGATCAAACACCAGCTTCTCCGCGGCCCTCCCTCCCAGGAGAACGGCTATTTTGTCTTCCAACTCGCGGCGCGTCATCAGGTAGCGGTCTTCGGTCGGGCGTTGAATCGTGTAGCCGAGGGAGCCGATGCCTCGTGGAATGATCGACACCTTGTGCACCTGGTCGACGCCCGGCAGCACCATGCTGACCAGCGCGTGGCCCATCTCATGGTAGGCCACGAACTTGCGCTCATTCGGGTTCAACAGGCGGTTGCGCTTCTCGAGCCCGGCGACGATGCGCTCGATGGCGTTGGTAAAGTCATCCAGGGTCACGAACTCCGCCTTGCGGCGGGTGGCAAACAGTGCCGCCTCGTTCACCAGATTCGCCAGGTCTGCACCGCTGAACCCGGTGGTCAAAGCCGCCACCTGCTCCAGGTCGAGCCCTTCCGCCAGCTCGGTCTTCTTGGTGTGCACCTTCAGGATTTCCAGGCGTCCGATCTTATCCGGGCGATCGACCAGGATCTGGCGGTCGAAGCGCCCCGCCCGCAGCAGCGCCGGGTCGAGGATCTCGGGGCGGTTGGTCGCCGCCAGCAGCACCACGCCCTCGCTGGTGTCGAACCCGTCCAGCTCCGCCAGCAGCTGGTTCAGAGTCTGCTCGCGCTCGTCGTGGCCGCCAAAGCCCCCGGCAGCGCTGCGCGAGCGTCCCAGTGAATCGAGTTCATCGATAAAGATGATCGCTGGCGCCTGCTGTTTCGCCTGCTCGAACAGGTCCCGCACGCGCGCCGCGCCGACGCCGACGAACATCTCCACGAACTCCGAGCCGCTGATGGAGAAGAACGGCACACCGGCCTCGCCCGCTACCGCTCTTGCCAGCAGCGTCTTGCCGGTGCCCGGCGGCCCTACCAGCAACACGCCTTTAGGTATGCGCGCTCCCAGCTTGCCGTACTGATCCGGGTGCTTGAGAAAGTCGACGACCTCCTCCAGCTCCGCCTTGGCTTCTTCGACACCCGCCACGTCTTCGAACGTGGTCTTGGTGTCCTTCACGACGTAGACCTTCGCCTTGCTCTTGCCGACCGTCATGAACCCGCCGAGTCCTCCCTGGCGCTCGGCCATCTTGCGAAACAGGAACATCCACAAACCGAAGAACAGCAACACCGGGAGCACCCACGACAGCAAATCCTGCAGCCACGTGGTTTGCTGCGCGCCGGAATACTCGATCCCGGCCTTGTTCAGTTTCTCGGCGAGATCCGGCGGCACCCGATTGGCGATGAACTGTGTCTTGCCGCTTTCCAGGGGCTGCTTGTAGGTACCGGTGATGTAATCGCCGCGCACCACCACATCCTTGATCCGGCCCTGCGAGAGATCCTGCTCGAAGCGGCTGTAGGGGATCGTTTCAACCTGTTGATGCTGGGACCACCAGCTCTGGAATATCAACAGCAAAAGGAACGCTGCGATGAAATACCAGACGTTGAACTGTGTCTTCTTTTCCAAACCCGGGTCTCCAGACGACTAGGCACCTCGCGGTCGGCCTGACCGCGGCCGACCGATTCCGGCGACGATTCTACACGCTATGGATATCCGGCTCGGATGACGCGGATCATCGAGGACGGCTCGCGGACGCTCACGGTCGCGGGGCAATCCGGCTTCATCGAGGCGTCTTCCCGACGTTCCGCGGCGAAGGCGCGATGTCCCGCTCCGGCCGGTTTCGGGGCAACGCCTCCCGGACCGTTGAAGCTCGCCGCCGTGTTGCCCGAGGACGACCGCTCGATTGCCCCGAGGGTTCGATTCGCGGGCCGCGGGCGGGGGTTGACGCTTGGAATATCTCCGGCTTGGGGTAAGATGGTCCAAAAGGGGACGGAAAATGAACCTATCTCGCCGTCTTTCGGCATGGTTGCTGTGCGCCGCCGCAGCCGGTCTCTTCGGGTCTCCGATCAAGGTAAGCGCCGCCGTCGAGACAGGCGGTATCCTCCATTCGCTCACCCTGGAGAGGGCCATCGGGCTGGCGTTGACGCGCAATCGGTCCTTGGCCATCTCCGCCCTCGGGCCCCGGTCCGCCGCCCTGTCCGTCGACACCGCGCGGTCCGCATTTGCGATCAGCGCCCGTCCGGAGGTATCCATCAACACGCTGGCGAGCGGCCGGGGCGCCACCACCCTCGGCCTGAGCGCCTCCAGGAAGTTCCGCACGGGCACCGAACTGAGCTCGCGCGTGGTCAGGGAAGAGTTCCAAGGAATCGACGGCAATCAGGAGCGCCTGGTGGTGGAAGTCTCGCAGCCGCTGTTCCGTTTCGCGGGACGGCTCGTAAACGAGGAGCCCATTGTTCAGGCACGAAGTGATCTGAGACGCGCCCGCCGGCGGCTCGCGTCACAGAAGCAGGATCTCGTCGTCGACGTGGCGCGGGAGTACGAGAACATCCTGCGCCTTCAACAGCAGCTCGAAGCGGATCGAGGATCCTACAAACGCAGCGAGACCCTGTTCAAACGCACCAGTGCCAGGGAGAAGCTGGGCCGGGCGTCCCGCATCGATACGCTTCGCGTCGACCTCCAGCGGGGCCAGGCACAGTCGCGGCTTGAGTCGGACCGGGAACAGCTCGAGTCCACAAAGCGTGCCTTCGCCGAGCTGCTGGGCTTCGATCCCGGAACTTCCTTTCGGCTCGAGCCGACCGTGGCGCTCGATATCAACGTACCGCCACTGGAGGAAGCCGTCCGCATTGCTTTTGACAACCGTCTCGACTACGCGCAGGCGCTGGAAGACCGGGTCGACTCCCAGCGCGGTGTTCGGATAGCGCGCAAGGGCCTGTGGCCGGACGTGCGCGTTGTCGCGCGTTACGAGCACACCTATGACGCGGCCCTCGGCGGTCTCATTGACGACAATCGCTGGTTTCTCGGCCTGTCGGCGGATACCGACTTCAATCACACTCGCGAGCGCAACGCATTGAAGCAGGCCGGGATCGACGCCGAATCGGCCCGGCAATTCGTGGAAATGGTGCAACTGTCGATTGCTCGCGAGCTCCAGCAGAGAATGCTCGCTTACCATCGGGCGGCGGCGGATCTCAAAATCAGAGAACGCAACCTGCGTTACGCGAAGGCGCGCCTGGACCTGGCGCGGCGCCTTTTCGATATCGGACGCGGAGACAACTTCACGGTGACGGACGCCGAACAGGCGTTCGTCCAGGCGCAAAGCGACCACCTGGCGGGCAAGTCCGACGCATCCATAACCGCCTACGAGCTGCTGCGGACAATGGGGACCCTGACCGAGGTTCCCGATACCCTGAAGCCTCGGAGGCTGTAATGGGTTCTCATTACGACCAGGGCTCCAGACCCGCACACGGTGGAAGGAGGCGGCTGCTGGGGTGGTTGATAGCGGGCTGCATCGCCTTGGTTAGGCGCGGTGACGTTATTCACGGCGTTGCCCGGGCACGCCGTACGGAAAGTCCAGTCGGCGCCGGTTACCCAAGGCGAGTTCGCCGTCCGCTCCGTCTACGACGGCAAGCTCGAGTCTCGCAACGTCGTCACGATCATGTCTCAGTTCAACGGCACGGCCACGGTGGTGGAACTCGCCGAAGAGGGCTCGTCCGTGTCCAAGGGCGACCTGTTGGTGCGCTTTGACGACGCCCAGCTGGAACGGGACATGGTGAAGCTTCAGAAGGAATACGACCTCGCCACGTCCGAGCTGGACAGCCTGGTCAACGCCAAGCTGCCGCTCGAGCTCCGCGAGCTGGAAATGAAAGTGGCGCAGACGCGGGCCGACCTCGAGTCCGAGGACGCTTACCTCCGGGACAGCCTCAGCCTTCGCAAGGAAAACTTGATATCGGAACAGGAGATCAACGAGCAGCGACGCAAAGTAGAAGGGCTCAAGGCCAAACTCCAGACACTGGAGCTCCAGTACCGACTCACCAAGCAATACCTGCATCCCTCGCAGATAGACAGCGCCAGAACCAAGCTGCAATCGGCGGACCAGGCATTGAACCTGGCGAAGCGGCAGCTGCAGGCTACCGAGGTACGGGCGCCCAAGGGTGGTGTCGTGGTGTACAAGCCGCTCCATATAAGCGGCGAATACCGTACGGTCCGGGTAGGAGACAACATCTATCCCAATCAACCGTTCATGGTTATCCCGGATATGAACGATTTTGTCGTCCATGTCGACGTACCCGAGTCGGAGCTCTCAAACGTGGTCAAGGGCCGCCAGGCCTTCATAAGACCGCTGGCGTATCCCGACCTCACCCTCCCGGGGACTGTTGAAACGGTCGCGACCGTGGCTCAGGCGCTGCCCGGACATCCCGGATGGCAGAAGTTCTTTCACGTGAAGATCAGTGTCGACGACATCGATCCGCTGATCCGACCGGGAATGTCGGTAACCACTTACGTAGTTTCCCACTACAAGAAGACCGCCGTACTCATCCCCCGCCGCGCGGTGTCCTGGGACCAGGGCAAGGCCCTGGCCAGGATTGTGAACGGGCACACCAATTCCACGCGTCAATTGACTCTCGGACCGGCCAACGACACCTACTATGAAGTATTGAACGGCGTCGAGCCCGGAGAGGAAGTCCTGATCCAGTAGAGCGAAATGTCGCCGCTTGTAGCCTTCCGGAACGTGCAGAAGCACTTCTACGCGCCCCATGGGCGGGTGGACGTCCTTAAGGGGATCGATTTCACCGTGGAGTCCGGCGAGTTCGTGGGGATCACCGGGCCATCGGGCTCCGGCAAGTCCACGCTGATGAATCTCGCCGCCATGCTGGACGTTCCGTCCGGGGGCGTGGTGGCGTTCGACGGCATGGAGGTCAGCCGCATGACAGACGCGGACCTTTGCGACTTTCGCAAGGTGCGGGTTGGAATGGTATTTCAGAAGTATTGCCTCCTTCCCCACCGCAGCGTACTGGACAATGTGCTGTTCAGGTTTCGCTACGTGCCCCACGACCGCGCGGAGGCCGGGAAGAAGGCCCTTCAGGCGTTGGAGCTCATGGGCCTGGCCGGGATCGCCGATCGCCCCGCCAGGCTGCTCTCCGGTGGGGAGATGCAGCGGGTGGCGATAGCCAGGGCAGTGGTGCTCGAGCCGCGGCTGCTGGTGGCGGATGAACCAACAGGCAACCTCGACGGGCGGACCGCGGAGTCGGTCATGACATGTTTCGCGAACTTGAACCGGCAGGGTCTGACGGTGCTCCTGGTCACCCACAATGAACATCTGCTGACTTTTTGCTCCCGGAGCATGCGGTGCGTTGACGGTAGGCTGGAGGCCGGAGCGAAGTGAGTCTGTCGATGACCCTGCGGGATATCGGCGACAGCATACGGTCGCAGCCAACGCGTTTCGCTCTGTCGTTCCTCGCTATCGGCATAGGGGTCATCTCTCTGGTCCTGCTGCTCGCGGTGCTGTCGGCGCTCAATTCCAAGTCCGAGCGGCTGGTACAGGACCTGGGGGTCGACGTGGTTGGTGTGCTGCGGCTCTCTCCCCTTGACCAGAACGGGGGACTGAGCCGTCGGCACGCGGAGCTTCTGAAACGAAACTTCGAAGACCTGACGGTTTCCAGTATCCGTCGCTACACGGCACCCACGCTGGGGACGCGCCAGCAATTGACCGTGGTGGCCACCGACGACCGCCTGGCGTCAGTGCGGGGATGGTCCCTGGCGGCGGGCCGGTTTCTGGACAGACTCGACGTCCGGGACGCGCAGCGCAACGCCGTCGTCACCCGGGCACTGAGCGAGGAGTGGGGATGGCGAGGTCGGGAATCTCATCTACCTGCGCGACACTCCCTTCACGATCGTCGGCATCGTCAACGCGGGCGGCAGCGCCCTCGACACGGAGGAAGGCGACCCGAGGCTGGTGCTGGGCGACCGCGTGGTTCTGGTCCCCAAGACCGTGCTGCCCTACTGGGACCAGGCACAAACGCCCTCCCGAGGCGCGATAGATGCCTTATTCGTGAGAGGAACACGGCTATCCGCTCCCGATCTCCTGCCGGCTCTGCGCAGAGTGCTGCAGCAGCCCGATCAGAGGGTGGGCAAGCTCGCCTGGGTGACACCCGCGAGCCTGCTTCGAGAAGTGAACCGCCTGAAGAAGTCGATTGCGGTCAGCGCCGGCACGGTATCTGCGTTGTGTCTGCTGCTGGGCGGCACCGCCCTGATGAGCCTGATGGTGGCCAACGTACGGGACCGCATCACGGAGATCGGACTGCGGCGGTCCCTTGGAGCGACCCGTCTGGATATCGCACTGCTGTTTGCGCTGGAGGCCATCGCGGTCACCGTTGCGGCGGGCCTTGTTCGGAACCCTGCTCGCCCACGCCGTTCTCTTGCTGACCGCAGGAAACTGGCCGGTTCCCGTCCAAGCGGGCCCCTGGAGCATTGCCATACCGCCGCTCGCCGCCGCAGTGCTCGGCGCTCTGTTTTCCTACTGGCCGGCGCGCACCGCGGCGAGTATTCCTCCGTCCGAGGCGCTGCGCAACGAGTAGCTTCCCGGACGGATACTCAGCCTGTCTCCCGGTGCCGGGTGCCTTGCAGGGCATGAGCCGGGGAGGGGTTTCGGCGGTACGCCGCGAGTACCTCCGTGTAGGCTCGCTTCCGGCATCCATGCCTCCAGACGCCCGCCGAAACCCCTCCCCGGCTCATGCTTTGGCGCCCATCCCTTCGTTTGAGGATGTTCTATCTGATACTTCCGGGCTACTTGGAAAAGGGCGCCCTCACCCCGTCGCGCTCCGGTGAGGGAGAGGAGATCCTTTGCCCTCGGAGATTCGGCCGCTATGGCGCCACGGCGTATTCGACCGCCTTCTGCGCATGTATTGCGGTGGTGTCGTAAAGCTTAACGTCCGTGTCCTGCTGGCCGACGAGCATGCCGATCTCCGTGCAGCCAAGGATCACGGCTTCGGCGCCATCGTCGGTCAGTTGCCTGATGATTCTCAGGTATTCCTTCTTCGACGTCTCCAGTACCCGCCCCAGGCAAAGCTCGCGGTAGATGACATCGTGGACCAGTTCTCTGTCGGCGGTGCCGGGAATCACCACTTCCAGACCATGCTTCCCCTGCAGCCGTCCCTTGTAGAACTCCTTTTCCATGGTGAACGCCGTGCCCAGCAATCCGACCTTTGCGACGCCGTCGGCGATCAGCACCCGGGCTGTCGCATCGGCGATATGCAGAAGCGGGATGTCAATGGCGCTCTCGATGTCGGGCGCCACCTTGTGCATGGTATTCGTGCAGACGACGAGGAAATCGGCACCCGCATCCTGAACACGGACTGCGGCGTCGCACAGTATCTTCGCCGCTCCGGCCCAGTCGTCCTGATGCTGGCGTCTTTCCAAGGGTTCGAAATCGACGCTGTAGAGGATGATCTTTGCCGAGTGCAAGCCGCCTAGAACGTTCTTCACGCCCTCGTTTATGGCGCGATAGTATTCGACCGTGCTCTCCCAGCTCATGCCCCCCAGCAGGCCGATAGTCTTCATTGTCCTCGCTTGCCCCGGCGAGCTGCGCGGCGCGCGAATATTCCGTCCAGCTTGTGCTCTACATCACGGAACAGGGCCTGGACAAACCGATCCCGCTGGCTGCCGGCGCAGTCTCCGTAGGACTTCGGAGCTTTGAACCTGTCCCCCTCGAGACGGAATATCTGGCGCTCCTTCAGTCCCTTGAGGTCATGGCGGTCGAAATCCACGGACTGCAGCATGACAGGTATCAGAGGCTTGGCACCGCGCCCGACAAACCGCGGCAGCTCATGATCCGAGATGTACTGCGATCCGAGGAAAGCGGGGCTCACCAGCAACAATCCGAGCTCGCACCGTTCCAGGGCGGCCGCGATAGCCTCGTGCCACTCCTCCCCAACCAGGATTTCCCGGTCCCGCCAGAAGAGGTAGTCGTAACGGCTGGAAGCGGCGGCCTGCTCCATATACCGGTGCAGAAAATTGCCCGCGAGATTCTTGTTGGAGCGAGCGTAGGAAACAAACAGCTCGACTTTCTTCTTTCTGCCCATTCGCCAGTGCTTTGATTGAGAGGCACGCGCCGCGAATCGATTGTATCCTCTGTCCGGCGATGTTTCATCTTCCCGGGGCAGCGGGGCATCGAGGTCAACGCATCACGAAGGGATCGGGGATGGGATCGTCGGCGGTGCGCAGCCAGGCGGCCTTCACCCGCGTGTACTCGAGGAGGGATTCCATACCGCCTTCCCGGCCGTAGCCGGACAGTCCGTAGCCACCGAAAGGCACGATGGGCGATACGGCGCGATAGGTGTTGACCCAGACGATACCTGCATGGATGTTCCTGACCATGCGATGGGCGCGGGTCAGGTCCCGGGTGAACACGCCGCTGGCCAGACCGAAGCGAGTGTCATTGCAGATGCGCACTGCGTCGTCTTCCGTGTCGAACGTCAATACGCTCAGCACCGGTCCGAATAGCTCCTGCTCGACGCTGGGCACGCGGGACGAGTCGCAATCGATGATCGTCGGCCGATAATAGTAGCCCTGGTCGAAAGCCTGCGGACGGCAGCCGCCGGTCAGGACCCTGGCGCCGGCGTCGCGGCTGCGGGCGACGATGTCTTCGATCTTCTCCCGCTGGGCCGCAGTGGCCAGTGGACCTACTTCCGTGGCCCGGTCCCGCGGATCGCCGATCACCACGGCCTCCGCCTTTTCGATGAGACCCTGCACCAGGGCTTCCTTCACGCGCCGTTGGACCACCAGGCGGGAGCCGGCCACGCAACTCTGGCCGGTCGCCGCGAACACGCCCGCCACCACCGCGTTGGCGGCACTCGCCAGGTCGGCGTCCTCGAACACCACCACCGGGGACTTGCCGCCCAACTCCAGAGTAGTGTGGGCCAGGTTGTCGGCGGAATTGCGGACGATGTGCCGGGCAGTATCCGGTCCGCCGGTGAACGCGATGCGATTGACCAGCGGGTGCGAAGTCAGGGATTGACCACAGTCCTGCGCGAACCCGGTCACGATATTCACCACCCCCGGCGGGAAGCCGGCCTCGTCGATCAGTCTCGCGAATTCGAGCATCGGCGCCGGGCCGTCCTCGGACGCCTTGAGCACCACCGTGCATCCGGCCGCCAGGGCCGGGCCGAGCTTGACCGCCGACAGGAACAGCTGCGAGTTCCACGGTACGATGGCTGCGACCACACCGATGGGCTCGCGGCGCAGCCACACCTCCATGTCGGGCTTGTCGATGGGCAGGTACGCGCCCTCCAGTTTGTCGGCCGCGCCGGCGAAGTATCGATAGTACTCCGCTACATAGGCAACCTGCGCCGAGGTCTCGCGAATGATCTTTCCCGTGTCGCGGGTTTCTAGCTCCGCCAGCCTGGAAGCGTTGTCCTGAACGAGATCCGCCAATCGGTGCAGCAGCCTGCCTCGCGCAGTGGCCGTGAGGCCCCGCCACGCCGTGGAGTCCAGCGCTTCGCGGGCGGCCTCGACGGCGCGGTTGACGTCTTCCGCGGAAGCGGCGGGCATTGTAGCCCAGGGCTGTCCGGTCGCGGGATCCAGGCTGTCGAAGCTTGCGGCGGCGTCTTCGAAATGCCCGTTGATGTATTGCTGAAACGCTTGCAGACTCATGTCACCGTCTCCCGGTCGAACGCGGGCATGACTTCGCGGATAAAAAGGTCGAGGGATCTTTTCTTTTGTGCGAAGCTCATCCCGCTGTCGATCCAGAAACTGTAGTCGTCGTAGCCCAGAGACTCGTAAGCCTTCAGGCGCTGGATCACCTCGTCGGGCTTGCCGATGACCAGGTTCCGTCGCATCAGTTCGGGGGCGAACATCTCGTTGGCAGCGATCTCCTCGTCGGTGAATTCCTGTATGAAAGCGTTCCGAATCGGGCGCTCGTTCTTGAACCAGCCGCTGAAGTAGCTGTAGTAGCGGCTGAAGTCGCGGCACGCGCGCTCCGCCTCCTCGTCGCTCCCGCCCACGTAGGTGTGCCTCAGCACCAGGGACATGGGGCGAGGAATCTCAGGATGCGCGGCGCAGGCAGTGTTGAATCGACTCATGAGGCTCGCCACCTCATCGTCTCCCTGCCACAGGGGCGTCACCATCACGTTGCAGCCATGGCTGACTGCGAAGTCATGGGAACTGGGATCGCGGGCCGCCACCCACAGGGGCGGACAGGGTTTCTGCAGGGGCCGCGGGACGCAGGTGCTCATTGGAAACGACCAGTGCTCGCCTTCGTGGGCGTAGTCGCCCTGCCACAGCTTCTGCACCGCGGGGATCAACTCGCGCATGGCCGCCCCGGCGGCCATGGCATCGATGCCGCTGCCGACCCGGTCGTACTCGAACTGGTACGCGCCGCGGGCGATACCCACCTCGAGCCGGCCGCCGGTGGCGATATCGGTCATAGCCGCCTCCCCCGCCAGCTTGATCGGATGCCAGAATGGGGCCACCACGGTGCCGGTGCCCAGCCTGATCCTGCTGGTGGTCCCTGCCAGGTTCGCCAGACCAATGAACGGGTTCGGGGATATCGTGAACTCCATGGCATGATGCTCGCCCACCCAGGCAGCATCGAAACCACCGTCCTCAGCCGTCTGGACAAGTGTCACCAAATCCTTGTAAAGCTCGGCGTGCGACTGCGCCGGATCGAATCTCTCCAGGTGTACGAACAGGGAAAACTTCATGGTTGTGACTCCGGGATGAGGCTCACGATTACTTGGACACCGCGCGCACGGTGCCGGACCGATGGTCGCCGACATAGATGCCGAAGGTGTTCTCCTGGCGCTCCGTCACATAGCGGCGCAGCATGGTACGAATGGCCTCGTCCGGAAGCCGCGGCCAGGGGATTGCGTCGAAGCCAACGAACCGGTCCCGCAGAGCCGGAGAAGGCTCGCGTGCCTCGGCGCGATAGAAAATGAACTGTACGCCCTGGGCGTCGTCGTCGAACACGGCGTAGATGAAAGACAATTCCATCTCGAGGCCGGCGGCGCGCAGCCGGCCTATCAACGTGCCGGGATCGTCGTCGGCGCCGAGGCGCGTGCCTGTAGGTGGCTCGAGCTTCCCGTCCGGGCGCGTCTCCAGGTACACCGCCCCGTCGTACTCGATGATCGCTCCGACCCGTACCGGCGCCGAATCCCGGCCGGCGTTCTGGGCGGCGTTCAGGGCATCCTGGGCAAGACCGAAGGTGACGTAGGCACCTCGGCAGTAGCCCAACGGGCTGGACGTGGTGTAGGCGTAGTCGAGGATCCGCCCGATGAGGATGACGTGATCACCGCGCTCCAGTAAGTCGTGGGTCTCGCATTCGAGCCATGCGGCGACCCCATCCAGGATCGGGCTTCCGGTGCGTCCACGCACATGCCCAACGGCTTCGAAACGAGTGCCGGAGGGGGTGCCGAAAGCACTGGATATCGACTGCTGATCCGAGGCCAGTATGTTGATCGCGAAGTGCCGGGTGGATGTGAACACCGGGGCAGTACCGATGGCCTTGCCAATGCAAACCAGCACCAGCGGCGGCTCCAGGGAGACGGAGGTGAACGAGTTGGCGGTGAATCCCCGCGGCCGATTCTCGCGGTCGACGGTCGTTACCACCGTTACGCCGGTGGCGAAGACCCCGAGAGCATTCCTCAAATCCCGCGTATCGATGGATGGTGTCATGACGCGTTTACACCGTGCATCTCGACGATTCGGCCGTCCGGACCAGGAACTCTCTTGCCACACTGTTGAAGCGCGGCGCAGATGCATAGGCCATCATGTGTCGCTCGCCATCGAGCACCGTGGCTTGGCCGAGGGGCGCCTCGGACGCCAAGGCTCGTGCCATGGCCGGCGTGGAGTTGGGATCCAGCCCCCCGGTCACGAACAACGCCGGAACCTCCAGTTCAGTCAACCGGCCGTCTATCAGCGGGTCGGCTTCGGCGAACGCCCGATAGGCCCGCGCGTAGCCGCAGGGATCCGCCTGCCGGATCCATTTCGCAACCTGCTCCACCCGGGGCGAATCGAGGTTCCGGGAGTCGCCGAACCAGCGCTCCAACACCTCGCCCAGGTTCGCCTCCGGCCCACCCCGCTCCAACTCGCGGACGCGCCTACGCGAGACGGCCAGCTGCACTTGCGGCCTTCGGTAGACCGGGTTGGCCGCGATCATCGCCCGCACCCGCTGACCGTGCTCGAGGGCGAACAGTATGGCGATCAAGGCGCCCATCGAGTGGCCCAACAGCGCGGCGCGCTCGATATCGAGTGAGTCCAGCAGGTCGTGCAGCTGGGTCACGTAATCCCACAGGGTGGCGCAAGAGGCGGGCAACGTACTGGCACCATGGCCGAGAGTGTCATAGGCGATCACCCGATAGGCTCCGTCGAAAGCGTCGATCTGCGGCTGCCACACCGACGCGTTCAGTCCCACGCCGTGAATCAGCACCAGGGCGGGCCCCGTGCCACTGTCGAGATACCTGGTTCTCGCCTCCGGCGTCTTCGTATGACGCCAATCTAAGGGGTTCGCTTCGGTCACGGGGCTCTGGTGTTCGAGATGCAACTGGATTATAGTATGATGGTATACCATATTACTGTCAATGGCCCGAAATGAAACTGAAGCGATGAATGCCGGCAAGACGAGCGACTCCAGCACGCTCAAAGTCGAGCGCCCCACCACGACGCTGAAAGAGCTGGCGCTGGACAAGATGCGCAACGCCATCCTTGGATTCCACTTCCAGCCGGGCGAGAGACTGGTGGAACGCCGGCTCGCCGAACTGCTGGGCGTCAGCCGGACCGTGGTGCGGGAGGTTCTGCGCTACTTGGAAGCGGAAGGCCTGGTGGAAACCCTCGCCTACCAGGGACCGGTGGTGGCCCGCCTCGACCTGGATACCGTGGATCAGATCTACGAACTTCGCGCCGTCATCGAAGTGCTGGCAACCCGCGCCTGCGCCGAACGCATCAGTGCGGGCGACCTCGAGCGGCTACGGGAAACACTAAGTGCCATCGAGGGCGGGTTCAAGGGCGGCGACATGGTGCAGGTGCTCGAGGAGACGACGCATTTCTACGCCATCATTTTCACGAGCGCCGGCAAGACCGTGGCCTGGAATGTCTTTCGGAACCTTAACGCGCGCATCAATCAGCTCAGGGCCATGACCTTGTCGTCCGCGGGACGCTCGAAGACAGGACCTGTCGAGTTGCGACTGATCGTCGAAGCTATTGGAAGGCATGACCCCGATGGCGCGGAGCGCGCCTGCCGGGAGCACGTGCGGCAGGCCCACGATATCGCCCGGCGCCGTCTGCGGGAAACCCTCGTCGGTCCCGCCGAACCCGCCTGATTCCGCGGTCGAGGGTGCGGCCGGTCGCGGATCAGCCTGATCGTAGCCGATGAGCCCGGCCGACCTATTTTTCGACCCACCCGCCGGACGCGAACGCTTCCGAGCGCTCCATTTTCCCGAGCAGGTACTTCACCAGCCTGTGGAGGTCCTTGGCGGGATGCTCCAGTTTCAGGCCGACCCGAAACAGACCGGGACCCGGGTCTTCCGATGGGGCTTCGTGGGCGACGCGGGCACGAAGACTCAATTCCCCGATCTGGGATCCGGCGTAGATCGTCAGTTGCACGCTCTGGCCGACGTTGAAGTGGTACGGAACCGTCACCGCGATCCCTCCATGCGAGATATCCTCCAGGGTCGCCCGAACGTCGGCCGGGTCGTCGAAAAAGATTTCGAGCCTCTGTGCCAGACGGGGATGTTGCCGACGACCGCCCCCGGGCCCCGCCAGCAGCATCTCGAGCACCTCCTCGAGATGCCTCTCGTCGTGCGTCTTAACGCTGACGAACCGCACCGCCATGATATGACCCTCACCATCGCGCTCGACCCGCAGGACTTCGGACGCTATGACAATGGGTTGACCGGGCTTGTAAGGCAGACGGATCTCGAGCTCATCTCCCGGCACGCCGGGCGATGACTCGCACCGGATCGATGCGCCGCCCCAGGAGAGGTTTTCGAGCAGAGCGGTATGGATTCGGTCTTCCCGGGTATTGCGGATCTCGATCCGCACCTGGGCCCGAATGCGGGGTTGAAGCCGGTTGTCGTCATGCAACGGTGGTTTGCGATCTTTGCTGGTCATGACTCTGGTGGATCAAGGTCCGCCCGCTTGGCGGGCTGCTCCGCGGAGCGCATAATCCCCGGGATCATACTCACGGTTTGAATTCTTGTCCGCACCAATTCCCCACAAGCGCTGTTTTTCACGCCGTCTCGCCGTTGTCCTGGCGGCGCTGGGCCTGTACGCCGCCACTGCCGGGGCCAACGAATACACGCTTCCTTCGCCCGGAGACTCCGTGGTGGGGGAAGTCAAGATCGTGTCCGTGCGCGCGAGCGATACGCTCCCCGACATCGCCCGCCGCTACAAGGTCGGCTACGAGGAGATCCGGCTTGCCAACCCGGGGGTCGACACCTGGCTGCCCGGCGAAGGAACCGAGGTGGCGGTGCCCGTGCAGTTCGTTCTACCGGACGCGCCGCACGAAGGTATCGTGGTAAACATTCCAGAAATGCGTTTGTACTACTTCCCGAAGGCCCGGCCCGGAGAGCCGCAGCGTGTTTTCACATACCCGGTCAGCGTCGGACGGGGCAACTGGGAAACGCCGCTGGTGCTCACCAAGGTCGTTCGCAAGGACAAGAATCCGGCGTGGCGTCCGCCAGCGTCGATCCGCGCGGAACATGCCGCCAACGGTGACCCGCTGCCAATAGTGGTACCGCCCGGCCCCTGGAATCCCCTCGGAGACTATGCCCTGCGACTGGGGATATCGGGATATCTCATCCATGGCACCAACAAGCCATACGGAATCGGAATGAGGGTGACCCACGGGTGCCTGCGCTTGTATCCCGAGGACATCAATGCGCTGTTTCACATGGTGTCCGTCGGGACTCCGGTACGCATCGTCAACCAGCCGGTGAAGGTGGGTTGGCTCGATGGCCGCTTGTACATCGAAGTGCAACCACCGCTCGGCGAATCGGGCTCCGACAAGCCCGTGAACCTGACACCGCTGGTGAACGCCGTCATTGAGGCGACGGGAAAGCTCCCTTCCAAGGGCCTGATCGACTGGGACGCCGTGTATGCTGCCGCCCGGCTCACCACGGGAATCCCTGCCGAGGTATCCCACGCGCCTATCGCATCTGTTCGGATCAACCAGAACCTGGGACGAACCGACTGACTGCCCGTGATGCCCGGGGACCGGACCAGAATTCTGGCCGGCCTCGCCGGAGGCCGGCCAGAATCCGAGATGACGAACTACTTCATCATCGTCTTCTTGAACATCTTGTCGATCTTCTGATCCGTATCCATGGCGTGCTGATTAGCTTCGTCGGCCTTGCTTGCCGCATCCGCCGCCATGGCCTTGGCTTCGTCCGCCGTCTGTTGGGCTCTCTCGGCCATCGCCTTGACCTCGTTCAACTGCTTCGTGGTCGCGCAACCGGCGGTCGCGGCCAGCATGATGGCCAGCGCCGGAATTCCAACTAGTGCCGAAAAGCTTCGTGTCATCGAAATCCTCCAAATACAGCTGCCCTCGCGGGCAATGAACGATCATGTCAGTGATCGTATAGTGGATGGGTGTAACCGCCGCTCGGCAACATGCGAACGGCACACTTAATCTATCACAACTCGGGTGCCTACATGAATCCAGCGTGTCAGCCGGTCGACCTGCTCGTTGGTCAAGGCGATGCAACCGCGGGTCCAGTTGAACGCCTCGTGCAAACGGGGATCGGCTGCTCCCAGTCCGTGGATCCCGATATTGCCTCCGAGCGAGGTGCCCTGGGGAGGGAGACGCCCGGCGCGCACGGCGACACGAATCGCCTTGAAAGTGGGCTCGTCGATCTCCCCTCGCCGGAGCGCCAGGCTGGCCCGCGCCTCGTTGGGATAATCGATGATGAAGAAACGATGGAATTGGCTCCTCTCCCGGATCTTGGCCACCCGGAACTCGCCCAGCGGCGTGCTCTGGTCCCCGACAAGGCGGCGGCGGGACACCCCTCCCCGGCCGATGGAAATATCGCTGAAGCGGGCAATAACGTGCTTGCCGCGCAGCACCGACAGGGTCGCGGTTCCGGTGTCCACACGCACCCAGGTTTCAAGCCCATCCGAATGCGCCGGCATGGTCGTCGCCAGCGCCAGCCACAACAATCCGGCCAGCCATGAACCCGGCGATCGTGCGGCTCTCGTCCCGGCCGGTGACCCGGGCGCCCTTCCCGGACTCTTCTGGGGCAGGCCTTGGGCGTTCCCGGCGGGCATGCTGGCGACAAGATCGGTTGGTCGCATTGTCCTCACCTACCCCGATGCCTGCAGGGAAGCGGTCCCGGCGGCGGAATCGACCCGGGATACCAGGTCATCGAGTGTCTGTTGACGCAGCCTCTTCTCCAGGGACGCCTCGAAGCTTTTGATCACCGTCTCCACCACTGCGTCCACCGCGGAGTCCGGCACCGCGGCCCGCAGCGTGCCCCGTACCGACTTCAAGATGTCCTCCACCGTGATCTGATTCAGCGGCACCGCCGGCAAATAGACCGGCTCGGCGTTGTCCACCGCCAGCAACAGCCGGTTCGATGCAAGTCCATCGAGCACGCGTTCCAGCATGGGCTGGGTGGTTCCCGTATCATCCACCAACGAATAGATGTCGGTGGCCCCCTTGCCGCTCTTGAAACGGCGGCCGATGCAGATCATCGTGCGCAGGGCCAGCGCCTCGATCTGCCGGGGCGACATGACCGTATCGGACTCGCGCAGCCACAGGTACTCCGGATGCTGGTAGTAGAACGCGATCCTGCAGCCCACCAGGAGAATCAACCATGCCAGGTAGACCCAGATAATGGCCAGGATGCCGATCGCGAAACTCGAGTAGACCGCAGTGTAGTGGGTGGACGCGGCAATAAAGGTCGTGAAACCGACGCCCGCTGTTTCCCACAGCAGTCCGGCCACCACGGCGCCGGCAAAGGCGGACTCGAGCTTGACACGTGTATAAGGGATCAGCCGGTAGACGAACGTGAACGCGGCAACTATCAGAAGGAACGGCACCAGCTTTCCGCCCACGGCAATAATCGTCTTGGCGGGCTCGTACGCGGCAAGCCATTGCGCCGGGTCGGAATTCATTGCCGAGCCAGTAACACCGATCGCCGTAAATACCAGCACCGGACCCACCAGCAGGACGCTCAGGTAGTCGCTGAACGTCCTGCTCAAAGTTCTTTTCCCCCGGCTCTTCCAGATGAAATTAAACGCTTCCTCGATCTTCTGCATCAGTGAGATCACTGTGTAGATGAGGAACCCCAGGCCCACGGCTCCCAGCACCCCCACCCGTATGTTGTCCACGAACTGAATCACCTGCTGGGTGACCTCGGCACCCTTGGATCCCAGGGGGGCCAGGAACGTCAACAGAGCGGGTTCGAGGTGGTTGTGGACGCCGAACGCCTTCAAAACCGAGAAGCTGACCGCCAGAACAGGCACGATGGAAAGCACGGTCGTGTAGACCAGGCTCATCGCGTACAGGTTGATCTGTCCCTTGTACAGGTCGTCTATGAGGCAATCGACTACCCGCGCCGCTTGAAAAAGCCAGCGAACCGGCCGGCTGCGATCAGGCGGCGTGGGTCCCCAGATGGCACCCCGCAGATCTAGTATCGGACGCATGTCTCGACGGTGGCAGTATGATCTCCCGATTATAGCGACTGCACCCCGGGACGCGACGTGCCGGCCTCAACTATCCGGCGGTTTCGGTCCTGTCGTCAATGGCCCCAGCCGCGCTCGCCGTGCCAGTAGCGGTCGTGGTCGTGGTCGTGTCCGTAGAAACGTCGCACGGGCGGGCGATAGCTGTATCCGTAAGAACGATATCCGTGCCAGTACGGCGGACGCACCCAGGATGGTCCCTCGTACGCGTGCCGCCGGTCATTGTGGCGCCGCTCGTATTCGTGCCGGTACCCGCCATAGTGACGGTAGCCGGAGTTGTAATCAAAGTAGTAGATTCCGCCGGGCCCGAATGCCAGGCCCACGCTGTCGGCGCGGGCGGTTCCACCGATACCGAACAGCAGGACCGCGAGAGCGGGGAGAATTGCGTAACGAACAGGTTTCATGGTCGCCTCCTTCAGGCATGACAGCAGTTCTGTCGCGAGAAAGAGTATTCCCCGCCCCCTGAACCGCTGCTGAACACCGCGTGAACGGCGGCTGAACCTGAGCACCCGCAGGTGCCGCCGCCATTGCGACGACTGTATGGACGAAGGAGGCAGAGCAACGCAGGAGCCAAAGTCGAGGCGGCGAAGTGTCTGTGGCAAACCAGAAACACGGCAAACCCGAAGCCGCGGTTCCGTTCCAATTCCGGGTCGCCGCTGAAGTCGCTCCTGCAATCCGAAAGCACGCGGCCGACACCGACTGATGTACGATCCGCCTTTGCGCTTGCCGCGCCAGGTTCAGCCTTGACCAACACTTACGCCACCGCCGACTCCGTCAGCCGCCCACGCGCCTGGACGGCGTTCATTCTCGGCGCGATTTACTTCGGCTACGCATTCGCCCAGCGCGTGGCGCCGAGCGTGATGACCGTCGAACTGATGCGAGACCTGTCCGTAGGCGGAGCGGCGCTTGGCGGTTTATCGGCGTTTTACTTCTACGGCTACGCGGGTCTGCAGCTTCCCGTGGGGGTGTTGATCGATCATTTCGGTCCCAGAAAGCTGCTCAGCGCGGCACTGATTCTTTGCGCCTTCGCCTCGGCCGGCTTCGCCTTGAGCGAATCGGCGCTCGCCGCGTCCGCCGGCCGGGCGCTGATCGGCGGCACGGTAGCGTTCAGCTTCGTCGGCACCCTCGCCATCGCCGGCTACTGGTTTCCCCATGGGCGCTTCGCCACACTCTCCGGCGCCTTGATGACCGTCGGCATGATCGGCTCCATCGCCGGTCAGGCGCCGCTGCGCGTGCTCATCGAGCGGATCGGGTGGCGCGAGTCCATGCTGGTGCTGGCGGTGGTCGCCGCGGTTCTCGGATTCCTCCTGTTCCTGGTCGTCCCCAACCGCCGGCGCCATCGTGCGCCGGGCGTGGTCGACCGCCACCCCCTGGCAGGGCTCAAATCCGCGTCGACAAACTCCCAGACCTGGCTGTGCGCTGCGATAGGCTTTGCGCCGTCGAGCACGCTGCTGGCTTTCTCCGGGTTGTGGGCCGTGCCCTGGTTGAGCACCGTGCACAACCTGCCGGTTTCCGAGTCGGCGGCCATCGCCTCGGTGGTCTCCGTGGGTTGGGCCGTCGGCGCTCCGTTGCTGGGATGGGCGTCGGACCGGATCCGTCGCCGCAAGCCGGTGATCCTCGCGGGCATGCTGCTCAGCCTCACGGCCTTGTGCCTCACCATCTTCACGGGGGTGGCGAGCACGGTATTACTGTGCGTGCTGTTTTTTCTCAATGGATTCGGGGGCTCTACGATGGTGCTGAGCTATGTCGCTGTACGCGAGCTCAACGCCAGTGACAGTACCGCCACCGCCCTCGGCATGATGAACACCGTGGTAGTCGCCTCGGGAGCAATCCTGCAGCCTCTGATCGGCTGGATTCTGGACTCGAACTGGAGCGGCGCGATGATCGAAGGCGCCCGCGTCTACGGCGCCGATGCCTATGCCCTTGCCTTCACGACCCTGGTCGCCACAAATGTCCTGGGCCTGATTTGTCTTTTCTGGCTGCGCGAGACCTGGGGCAGGCCGATGGAGGAAGGCCTCGCGCCAGCTTGAGGAAGCGCAGATCGGGATTCTCCCGATTCTTGCTTCAAGTCGAGATGAATTCCGACCCCCGAGTGCGCGGGAAGATGCCGGACATCGTCAGGAACGACGTCCGGCACCACGGCCAGGAGTCTACGCCACCTGCTGAGCCGGGCGGTCGGACTTGGTGAACACAAGCTCCTCGTTCTGCACTTCGACACGGATGACATCGCCGGACATGAACTTGCCGCTCAGGATCTCCTGAGCGAGGGGGTTCTCGATCCGGGTCTGAATAGCGCGCTTCAATGGCCGCGCACCGTAGACGGGATCGAAACCCACCGCTGCGAGCTTGTCCAGCGCGGCATCTGAAAGCTCCAGGTCCATGTCCCGGGCTCTTAGCCGGTCGCGCAGATATCGAACCTGGATCCGGGCGATCTCGTGCAGCTGCTCGCGCCCGAGCGGATGAAACACCACGATGTCGTCGATGCGGTTTACGAACTCCGGCCGGAAATGCTGTCCCACCACCTCCATGACCGCGGATTTCATCTTCTCGTAGTTTTCTTCGCCCGCCATCTCCTGGATCATCTGCGATCCGAGATTCGAGGTCATGATGACCACGGTATTGCGGAAATCCACCGTCCGGCCCTGGCCGTCGGTCAAGCGACCGTCGTCCAGCACCTGCAGCAGCACGTTGAAAACGTCCGGGTGGGCCTTCTCGACTTCGTCCATGAGGATCACCGAGTACGGTTTGCGCCGCACCCGTTCCGTCAAGTGGCCGCCTTCCTCGTAGCCGACGTATCCCGGAGGCGCACCGATCAGCCGCGCCACGGAATGCTTCTCCATGTACTCCGACATGTCGATGCGCACCATCGCGTCCTCGGTGTCGAACAGGAACGAGGCCAGGGCCTTGGACAATTCCGTCTTGCCGACGCCGGTGGGGCCGAGAAACAGGAACGAGCCGTAGGGCCGGTTGGGGTCCGACAGGCCGGCGCGCGAGCGGCGAATGGCGTCGGATACCGCTTTTATCGCTTCGTCCTGCCCGATAACCCGTTTGTGCAGTTCTTCCTCCATACGCATCAACTTCTCGCGCTCGCCCTCGAGCATGCGTGACACGGGGATGCCGGTCCAGCGCGAGACGATCTCGGCGATCTCCTCTTCGGTTACGCTGTTGCGAAGGAGCTTGGTCTCGGTCTTCTCGGCGCTGCCGGCCTGCTCGAGCTGGGTCTCGAGCTCCGGGATACGCCCGTACTGCAGCTCGGACATGCGCTGCAGGTCGCCGGCGCGCCGCGCGGTCTCCATCTCCAGGCGAGCCTGATCAAGCGCCTCCTTGATGTGTTGCGTACCGGCCACCGCGGCCTTCTCCGCCTTCCAGATCTCCTCGAGGTCGGCGTACTCTTTCTCCAGGACCGAGATCTGACCTTCCAGGTCGGACAGGCGCTTGCGCGAAGCTTCGTCGCTTTCCTTCTTGAGCGCTTCGCGCTCAATCTTCAGCTGGATGATCCGCCGATCGAGACGGTCCATTTCCTCCGGCTTGGAATCGATCTCCATGCGAATACGGCTGGCGGCCTCGTCGATCAGGTCGATGGCCTTATCCGGCAGATTCCGGTCGGTGATATAGCGATGCGACAGGGTCGCCGCCGCAATAATGGCCGGATCGGTGATGTCGACCCCGTGGTGCACTTCGTACTTCTCTTTGAGGCCGCGCAGTATGGCGATGGTATCCTCGACACTGGGCTCGCCCACCAGCACCTTCTGGAAGCGTCGCTCCAGGGCCGCATCCTTCTCTACGTACTTGCGATATTCGTCCAGCGTAGTGGCGCCGATGCAATGCAGCTCGCCCCGCGCCAGGGCTGGTTTCAGCATATTGCCGGCGTCCATGGCCCCTTCGGCGGCACCGGCGCCCACCATGGTGTGGAGCTCGTCGATGAACAGGATGATCTGCCCTTCCTGCTTGGCAAGGTCGTTCAGGACGGCTTTCAGCCGCTCCTCGAACTCTCCACGGAACTTGGCGCCGGCAATCAGGGCGCCCAGATCCAGCGACAGCAGGCGCTTGTTCTGCAGGCCCTCCGGCACCTCGTTGTTCACGATGCGTTGGGCCAGACCCTCGACGATGGCGGTCTTGCCGACACCGGGCTCGCCGATCAGGACGGGGTTGTTCTTGGTCCGGCGCTGCAGCACCTGGATGCAGCGGCGAATCTCGTCGTCGCGGCCGATAACGGGGTCCAACTTGCCCTGCTCGGCGCGCTCGGTGACGTCGATGGTGTACTTCTCGAGCGCCTGGCGTTGCTCCTCGGCGTTGGGATCGTCGACCGACTGGCCACCGCGGACATTGTCGATGGCCTTTTCGACCGCGCCCTTGCTGGCGCCGGCTTCGTTCAGAAGCTTGCCGACGGTGGATTTGGCATCCTCGAGCGCCGCCAGCACGAACAGTTCGCTGGAAATGTAAGAGTCCTTGCGCTTCTGGGCGATCTTGTCCATGACGTTCAGGACGCGGGTCAGGTCCTGGGAGATATGCACATCCCCCGCCTGACCCTCCACCTGGGGAAGTCGGTCCAGGTGCTCTCCCAACGCGGAGCGCAGCTTGTTGACGTTGACGTCGGCGTGGGTCAGCAGGTGGCGCACGCTCCCGCCTTCCTGGTCCAGCAGCGCCACCATGACGTGGGTCGGCTCGATGTACTGGTGGTCGCGGCCGACAGCGAGGCTCTGGGCATCCGCCAGCGCCATCTGGAATTTGGATGTAAATTTATCCATCCGCATGGGAAATTTCCCTCAATTTCGTAGTCATTGCCTCAAATATGGGGCAACGACCGCGGTATTCAAGCGACCGGCCCGGCCCGCTTCAGGTACCAGGGCAGAAAGTCCGCCGTGGGGAGCGGCTCGCAGATGTAGTAGCCCTGGGCGTAGTCGCAGCCGAGTGCCCACAGGACATTCACCATCTGTGCGTTCATCACCCCCTCGGCGACGACCCGAAGCCCGAGGCTCTTGGCCAGAGACGTCGAATGCTCCACGATCTTGTAGTCGCCGGGATCGGAAAGCATGTTCATTACGAAGGAACGGTCGATCTTCAACTCGTCGGCCGGAATCTCCTTCAGGTAGGCCAGCGAGGAGTATCCGGTGCCGAAGTCGTCGATCGACACCTGGGCCCCAAAGTCGCGGATACCCGTCAAGACGCGATGGCTCATTTTCGGGTCCGCCATCAGAGCATTCTCCGTAACCTCGATCACGATGGACGCGGGATCGACATTCCAGATGCGGGTAGCGCTCTCCAACACATCGATGATGCCGAAGTCCCGCGTGGTGTTCGGGGTCGTATTGATCGCCACGGTCAACCCCCCCGCCTCGGTCTTCCAATCGTTCAGCTGGCGGCAGGCCCGTTGTATGGCAAAGTAGGTCAGCTCCGTGATCAGGCCGCTCCTTTCCGCCACGCCTATGAAGACGTCCGGCGAAATTTCTCCGAGTTCAGGATCGTGCCACCGTAGCAGCGCTTCCGCGCCCACGATGCGTTTGCTGTCCAGATCCATCTTGGGCTGATAGTAAAGCTCGAGATTCCCTGCTTCCAACGCATCCGCGAACTTCTGCTCGAGGTGCCATCCCGCAACCATCTCGTCCGCCGCCCGCGTCTTGTAGAAAGTCACCGGCTCGTTGCTGCGCCGACCCTCCAGCAGCGCCAGCTCCACGGAGCGCAGTATTTCATTTGCACTGTGGTATGGCGGTGCGACGAGAGAGATGCCTATTCTGACATCCAGGCCCTGCTCATCCGTCCTTGCACCGGATGACTCCTGTATCAGCCGTTGAATCTTCTGCGCGGCAAGCCGAATATGCCCTTCGTTGCGGAAGCCGCCCAGCAGCAGAACGAACTTTCGGTCGCTTAGTTGGGCAACGACGTCTCCTTCGCGGCGAAGCTCCTCCAACCGTTCGCGAAAATCGTTCAGTAGCTCCCCGGCGCGCAGGTGTCCGGCGCTGGCACAGAGACGGTCGACGTCATCCACGTAGACCATCAGAACGGCGAGCTCCTGAGAGCGGCCGATAGCGTCCTCAATCCGATCGATGGCCCGCCCGATTCCGCCGAGCCAGTGATCCCTGTCGTCGATTGCCGGCCGCGGCTCGCCCACCGATCAGTCCAGAAAGAACTCTGTTGGATCGATGCCGAAGGAACCCGGCGCCAGACCGTGCTCTATCCAGAGCGTCTCCCGCCCGTGCTCCGCTCCGGATTCCCTGTTGAGGTCGATCACCGAAAATGAATCCAGGAACTCTTTCTCCGGATTCATAATCACCATGATCTCGGGGCGCAGCCGGCGAACACGGTTCTGCTTGGTGACGACGGCTATCTGGCCCGTATTCAGCTCGACCAGCGTTCCCGTGGGGAACACGCCGATGGCCTGAGTGAACTGGTCGATCAACTCGGCCTGGAACTCAATGTCGGCCTGTAGCCGCAGCTGCCGAAACGCATCGAACGATGACATCGGTTTGGCGTACGACCGCGGCGTGATCATGGCGTCGTAGGCATCGACAATTCCGGCGATTCGCGCGAACACGGGAACCTGGCTTCCCCTGAGCCCGTTGGGATATCCCGAGCCGTTGAATCGCTCATGGTGATGGGCGACCATGTCCATGACGCGCTCGTCCACCTCCTTGGTCTCCTTCAGAATCTCGAGACCGAACTCGACGTGGCGCTTCATCAACGCGTATTCCTCGTCGGTCAGTTTTGTCGGCTTCTCGAGAATTTCATCCGGAAGGCGGATCTTGCCCATGTCCAGCAGCATGGCACCAAGGGCCACGACGTTCAAATCCTCGCGGTTCAAGCCGATGTGCCGGCCGAGGACCGTAGCCCAAACCAGGGACGCCAGCGAGTGGCGGTAGAGGTAGTCACCCTTGTTCTGCAGGCGAATGAGGTAAGCAAGGGCGGCCGGATTTCTGAGGATGCTGTCGACCATCGGGTTTACCGCGGTCTCCAGGCGCTGCACGTCCAGCTTGTCGGACAGGCGCAGGCCAGTCATCACTGCATGAACGGTTTCGACGGCTTCCTTGTGCACACCGGTCGCATTCGCGACCTCTTCCTTCAGACCCGTCGTTTCCTCATACACCGGTTGCCGTTGCGCGGATTGAATCCCGGTATGATCGAGATTCTGGTGTCGCCGCCGTCGCGAGCCGCAAGCGAAGCCAGCCTCGACGGCGCCCGTCCCGGCCAGTGCCTCCAATTCGCTCCGGAATCCAGGGCAACCGCCCGCGAGCCGGCCCTGCCGTGTCCTGCCCTGTCTCCAGGTAGATATAAACGTAGTCGCAGAATTTTCGAAGCTCGTCGATCTCGTCCTGTCCCCGGATATAGAACCCCTGGAACAGGAACGGCGTTTCGAGCCACGGTCGATCGAGCTCGGCGACGTACATACCGATCTTGAGTTGATTTACACCGACCCTTACGCTCTTGAACATCGACTGCTTCCCCCTACTTGCAGGAGCGAATTATAAACCGACGTTCCCCTCAGGTGTGGCTCTTCCTCCGCCCGCGCGGACCACGGTCGTCGAGGAGGGGTCCCGCGGTCTGGATACGGCTAGTGTACCCCGTCACTAGGACGGCCCCATCGCGGAAACACTGGACAATGCGGGCGAGCCAGTGTAGTTGCCATCGGCGTCGAAGTAGGCGGAGTAGTCGTCATATACACCGCGGCTGATGAACTCCTCAATGGCGAGGAGCGCCCGTTCATCGCGGCTGTCAGCCACCTCCAAAGGCGAACCGGCGTGTATGCGGGCGTGGCTGCGGATGAGGACCGCCGACACCAGGCGCCCCATGCCTCCCACGCCGGACAGGCGCACCGGAATAATGGGAACCTGCGCCATCGCGGCGAGCGCGATGACACCGCGCTTGAGGGGCTTGCGCGGATCGCTTGGCAGCCGGATACGGCCCTGGGGAAACAGCACCACCAACTCACCCTCGGCCAGCGCCCGCCTGGCCGAGTAAAATGCCTTCTCGGGAGATCCCGTTCGATCCACCGGAATGCAGCCGATGAGATCGTAGAACCAGCGAAGAAGGGGATGTCTGTATTGTTCAGTGGCGATTACGAAACGCAGGGGCCGCGGGCTCGGCGGCACTGAGCAGAATCGGATCGACACCTGACAGGTGGTTGGCGGCAATGATAGCGCCGCCCGTCTCCGGTACCGGCAGCGACTCGTGCTCCAAGCGATGAAACCGCGCCGAGAATAGCCGCATCAGGCCGTCTAGGTGGTTGAGGAAAGCTACCGCCCCAATCGGCTTTTCCGTGCTTTCGCGCCGATACGTTCAAGCCTCCAGAACAGGCCCACGGCGACAAGGATTGGCGACGCGCCGACTACCCACCAGAGTGCATTCATGGCGCTGCTTCAGGTGACCTCGTGTTCCAGAAAGACGCGCGAAAGGTCCTTCAACGACACCTTGCCCAGTGCGGTGCGGGGCAGTTCGTTCACCACAGCATAGCGCGTAATCCTATTGTGGCTCGAAACCCGCCGGTTGTAGTCCTTGATGATCCTGGTCGCCTTGTCTTCTTCGTCCGGACCGTCCACGGCCAGTAGCGCCGCCGGCGCCATGTCCAACTCGATGACACCCGCCTCTTTCAGCATCGGATGCTTCTCCAGCTTGATCTCGACGTCTTCCGGGTAGACGTTCTTTCCGGCCTCGGTGACGATCAACCGCTTGCTGCGACCGGTCAATACGATCTTGCGTCCGTCCACCAGCCGGGCGATGTCGCCGGTGTTGTACCAGCCGTCATGCATGGCTGCTGCGGTCTGCGTTTCGTCGGCGTAGCCCAGCATCAGGTTCGGACCCCGCACCCAGAGTTCGCCGTCCCCGGATTCGTTGGGTTGCTCGATTCTGACCTCCATGCCGTAGAGTGGTTCGCCCACGCTGTCCAGGCGATCGTCGTCTATGCTTTGCACGCTCACCACGGGTCCGCATTCAGTCAACCCGTATCCCTGGATCAGGGGAAACCCCAAGTCGCGGAAGAACCGGGCGATTTCCGGGTCCAACCGGGATCCGCCGCTCAGCCAGCAGTGGACACTGCCACCGAATCGTCGCCGCAGGGGCGCGTTGATGATCTTTGACAGCCAATGGGGCGAGCGGCGAATCAATTCGACATACGCTCTCAACACCGGTCCACCGTTCGCGCATCTGTTCTCCATGCCCAGCATGATATTGCGGAACAGACGCGGCACCGCGATCATCAAGGTGATCTTTTCCTGCGCCATGGCTGCCAGTATCTCGCTTGCGGCGACCAGGCGCGGCACCACTATGGTGGCGCCATGGTACATGGGAAGCAGCAGGCCGCCGGTCAATTCCATGGAATGGGACAGCGGCAACAGGGAAAGAAAGCGGTCCCGATGGCTGATGGGCACGTCGATGCGCGCCGCCCCGCGCAGATTCGAAAGGATGTTGTCATGGGACAGGCGCACGATCTTGGGATTGCCGGTGCTGCCCGAGGTGTAGACATTGGCCGCTTCTGAATGGGGATCGAGGTCGGGCGCCGCCTCCTCGTCACCGTCTTCGCCATCGCCAATCTCGATCGCGTTCGGGAGTCCGCGTGCGCCGCCGGCGTGCAAGGTGCACTTCGGCGCCAGCGCATCGTGGGAATTTCTGAGATCCTCGTCGCTGCTCCCCGTGTGCAGCGGTGCGATGACCGCCCCCAGGCGCCATATCGCGAAGGCAGCCGACCCCCACTCGGGCCCGTTCGGGGCGAGGATGGATACGCGGTCCCCCGGCCTCACGCCGGCCTCGCGCAGACGCTTGGAAAGAGCCGCCGCTCGCCGGCCAATCGCGGCATAGGACGTGGTCCGCCTGTCACCCCTGGCGAGCCTTTGTACCCACAACGGGTTCTCGCCCCGCCGCTTGACAGCCTCGTCGACAAACCCCCACAAATGCTTCTGATTCAACAAAGTATCGTGCATCCTACAAGCCCGGAGGTCGAGTCGGCGTGGAAATCGACTGCATTATGCCCGAGTCCGCACAGGCTCCCAAGGTGGCCGCTTGACGAATGGATGCGGCGCCCCCTAATGTTCACGACCGGCCATTCCGGTGAAGCCATGTCACGCGAATTCCCCATCGAACCCGACTACGTGCGGCGCATCGTCAAAGCCTGCCTGCAAGAGGACGTCGGGCCGGGCGACCTAACCGCCGCTCTCACCCCCGACACCACGATCAATGCCCGCCTGGTCGTGCGCCAGGACGCCGTGATTTGCGGCATCCCTTTCTTCGAAGGTGTATTCGAGCAGCTCGACCCGCGCGTGAACATCCGTTGGCGGGTTGTGGACGGCGGGTACTGCGATGCCGGCGATATCGTGTGTGAGATCGAAGGGAACGCACGGCCCATTCTCACGGGGGAGCGCAGCGCCATCAACTTGCTGCAGACACTTTCCGGAACCGCCACGGCCGTGCGCCGCTTCGTCGATGCTGTAGCCGGCACCGGCGCCCGGATACTGGACACGCGCAAGACGATTCCCGGTCTCAGGGTGGCGCAAAAGTGGGCGGTGAGGTGCGCCGGAGGACACAACCATCGCCAAGGACTGTTCGACGGCATACTGATCAAGGAGAACCACCTGCGGAGCGGCGAATCCATCGCCGAGGCGGTGGCCCGGGCCAGGCGAGCCGCGCCGCCGAACGTACCGGTAACGATAGAGGTGGAGACTCTGGATCAGCTGGAGCAAGCCCTTTCCGCCGGGGCCCCCAGGGTGTTGCTGGACAACTTCTCCGTATCGGAAATGAAGCGCGCCGTAGAGATCAGCCGGCATCGCGCCGAGCTCGAAGCATCCGGCAACGTGCATCTCGACAACGTCCGAAACGTCGCCGAGACGGGAGTGGACTGCATCTCGGTGGGGGCCATCACCAAGAACCTGGAAGCGGTTGACCTGTCGCTGCAGTTCGAGAGACCCATCGGCGATTGACAACACCTCCCGCCGCGGTAGGCCGCCGATCCACGGCTGGGCCGGGCAACCTCCGATCGTGCGGAAAGCGCCCTATTCCTGCTCATGTTCGATCCAGATGAGGGATGCCATGCGTCCGCACCGGTGCTCCCGGCGATAGGAGAAGAAGCGGTCGGGATCATTGTAGGTACAGGCGGTCTCGTCCCAGGCCACGTTGTCGATGCCGCCGCGTTGCAGACGATGCGCCACCAGGCGGTAGAGATCAGCCATCCAGCGACCCTCGTTCGCCGACGCCATGAAGCAGGACTCATTGCCGGGAGCGTGCAAGGCATCACGCACTTCGGGGCCGACCTCGAAGGCGTCCGGTCCAATCGCGGGACCAAGCCAGCAGTGCACTTGCGGACTGGAATCGAATATAGACAGGGCCTGCTCGACGATACCGGCCGCCAGTCCCTTCCATCCCACGTGGAACAAGCCCACGCGTCGACCTTCACCGTCGCTCATGAACAAGGGCAAGCAGTCCGCGGTAAGCACGGCGCACACCGTTCCGGGGGTCAGGGTGTAGCTGCCGTCCGCTTCCTCGCCTTCGCGGGCATCGGCCAGTTGCAGGCAACGCGTGCCGTGAACCTGCTTCATCCAGACCGGATCGGCTGGAACACCGAAGGCCCTTTGCACCCGGCAACGATTCTCGGCCACACAACCGGGGTCGTCACCCGTGCGGCCGCCGAGGTTCAAACTGGCGTAGGGGCCTTGACTCACCCCGCCGCCCCGCAGGGTGGTCAAGGCGTGCACGCGCCGCGCAACGTTCCAGCGCGGCACAACCACTTCCAGCAGGTCACCGACCGCCGTCACCGAACTCCTCCTCCACGAAGCGCAGCAGCGCCGCCAGGTCGTCAGGCGGGGCGGCGGTGAGCGACAGTTCTTCACCGGTGTCCGGATGCTTCAAAGACAGCGACTCGGCATGCAGCGCCTGGCGGGCGAAACCCCGGATATGCTCCCGGAGCGCTTCAGAGACGCCGGCCGGCACGCGGCCGGCGCCCCCGTAGACCGGGTCTCCCACCAGGGGGAATCCGATATGGGCGGCATGAACGCGGATTTGATGGGTGCGCCCGGTCTCGAGCATACAATGCACCAGGGTGAGCGGCCCGAAGCGTTTCAGCACCCGGACCCGTGTCACTGCCGACTTGCCGTCGCTTCGAACCGTCATCATACGGCGGTTGCGGGGATGCCGGCCGACGGGCTCGTCGATCACGCGACCGGCTATAAGATCGCCGTGCAGCAGCGCCAGGTAGCGGCGCTTCATGGTTCGCGCGCCAAGCTGCTCGATGAGCGCCAGCCGGGCCGGTTCATTGCGGGCAATCGCCATCAAGCCGGTGGTGTCCTTGTCCAGGCGGTGCACGATACCCGCCCGCGGCAGCCGGGCCGCGGCGGGATCGAAATACAGCAGGGCGTTCATCAGCGTGCCGTCCGGGTTGCCGGCTCCCGGGTGGACCACCAGGCCCGCCGGCTTGTGAATCACCAGGAGATGCTCGTCGCAATGGCGGACGTCCAGGGGTATGTCTTCCGCCGCCGCTTCCAGTACCGGCGCGTCAGGCGCCGCCAGCTCCACCGATTCGCCGCCTTGGACTTTGTCTTTCTGGCTCGGGATGTCATCATCGAGCAGCACCCGGCCCTGCTTCAGCCACTGCTGCAAGGTGCTGCGGGAATATTGGGGGAACAGCGAGGCCAACACCTTGTCCACTCTTTGACCGGCGTACTGCTCGGGGATGCTGTCCATCCGGTGCGTAGACTCGGCCGCGGTCACGTGCGCGACCCGTGTACGGCGCCGGGCCGCGGATCGTTTATAATCGTCCGGATGTCAGCCGCGTACCGTCCCGCAGAGCGGCCGGACCGCCCGTACCCGGCATTCCATTCAGAACCAGTCATGGCGTTCAACATGAAGATCAAAGCTGCCCTTGGAATCCTGCTTACCGCGACCCTCCTCGCCGGTTGCAGCAACATCACGCTGTTCAAGGACAAGGATCGAAGCGGCTATACCGCGGAGCAATATTATAAAGACGCGAAGCATGACCTCGAGGGCAAGAATTACGCCAAGGCGATCGACTTGTACAAAGAGCTCGAGAGCACTTATCCCTATGGATCGTACACGGAACAGGCGCAGCTTGAAATCGCCTACGCCTACTACAAAAACGACAATTCGGAGGCGGCGCTGGCGGCGGCCGACCGGTTCATACGCCTGCACCCCACCCATCCCAACGTCGACTACGCGTACTACCTGAAGGGGATCATCAATTTCAGCGAAGCGAACACGTTTCTCGAGAAACTGACCAGAGGGGAAAGTTCTCCAGATCGCGACCCGCAATCCTCGGAGGAATCCTACAACGCGTTCAAGGAACTGGTTAACCGGTTTCCCGACAGCTCCTACGCGCCAGACGCCCGGCAGCGGATGACGTTTCTGCACAATTCCCTTGCCATGCACGAAGTGCACGTCGCCGACTACTACATGCGCCGGGAGGCCTACGTAGCCGTCCTCAATCGCTGCAAGTACGTTTTGAATCAGTTCCCGCGCACGCCCGCCGTCGAGCATGCCCTGGGACTGATGATGCTGGCCTATGGCAGGATGGGCCTCGAGGATCTGTCGGCGGACTCCCGGAGGGTATTGGCCCTGAACTTCCCGGACAGCCAGTACCTCACGGGCTCGCGGCCGCGAATCAAGGAGGAATTCAGCCTGCTTCCGGAGTCCGTGGACCTGAATCCGTTCAACTGATGCGGCTTGTACCGGATTCCGGGGCGCTCGGTCGCTGATCGCGGCTGAAGCCGCTCCTACAATCCGGGGGTGCGCACCGCGATGGAGCCCCGGATTGACTGATGGGGCTTGTGCCGGGTTCCGGGGCGCTCGGTCGCTGATCGCGGCTGAAGCCGCTCCTACAATCCGGGGGTGCGCACCGCGATGGAGCCCCGGATTGACTGATGGGGCTTGTGCCGGGTTCCGGGGCGCTCGGTCGCTGATCGCGGCTGAAGCCGCTCCTACAATCCGGGGGTGCGCACCGCGATGGAGCCCCGGATTGACTGATGGGGCTTGTGCCGGGTTCCGGGGCGCTCGGTCGCTGATCGCGGCTGAAGCCGCTCCTACAATCCGGGGGTGCGCACCGCGATGGAGCCCCGGATTGACTGATGGGGCTTGTGCCGGGTTCCGGGGCGCTCGGTCGCTGATCGCGGCTGAAGCCGCTCCTACAATCCGGGGGTGCGCACCGCGATGGAGCCCCGGATTGACTGATGGGGCTTGTGCCGGGTTCCGGGGCGCTCGGTCGCTGATCGCGGCTGAAGCCGCTCCTACAATCCGACGTTCTATCGCATTGCCGATCCTCGGATTGTAGGAGCGGCTTCAGCCGCGAATGCCGTCAGCTGCTAGGGTTTCCAGCTCAAAGGCCGGTATCCCGAGGTGATCGGGTAGCGCCAGTCACGCCCGAAGGCGCGGGCGGTGATACGGATGCCAGTCGGCGCCTGACGGCGCTTGTACTCGTTGCGCTCGACCAGGTTAATGACATTATGTACTACCTCCTCGTCGTATCCGAGCGCCACAATGCGCTCCGCGGAAAGACCCTGCTCCACATACAGCGCCAGGATGGGGTCCAGCACTTCGTAGGGCGGCAGGCTGTTGCTGTCGAGCTGGTCCGGTGCCAGCTCCGCCGACGGCGGCCGATCGAGAACCCGCTGTGGAATCACGGCTCCGCGCGTGTTGCGCAGTCGCGCCAGGCCGTACACCAGGGTCTTGGGCACGTCCTTGATCACCGCGAAGCCGCCCGCCATGTCGCCGTACAGCGTGGCGTAGCCAACCGCCATCTCGCTCTTGTTGCCGGTCGTGAGCACGATATGGCCGAACTTGTTGGACAAGGCCATGAGCAGGACGCCGCGGCAGCGCGCCTGGATATTCTCTTCGGTGGTATCGACGGGATGGCCCTCGAACATGGTCTCGAGCGAGGACAGGAACGATTCGAAGATCGGCTGGATGGGGATGGTATGGTGCTCGACCCCAAGCGCACGCGCCTCCGAGGCGGCATCCTCCAGACTCATTTCCGCGGTGTAACGCGACGGCATCAGCACGCCCTGCACGCGCTCCGGGCCCAGGGCGTCGACCGCTATCGCCAGAGTCAGCGAGGAATCGATGCCGCCGGACAAGCCCACCACGGCGCCCGGAAACCCGTTCTTGTTCACGTAGTCCCGTACCCCGAGGGTCAAGCCGTTGTACACGCTCTCCTCCAGGGAGTATTCGTCGACGATCCGGCTGGGAACGGGCGCGGTCTGCCGACCCCCGGTCAACTCCACGATCTCGAGCTTTTCCTGGAACTGTTCGGCACGCTGGGTGACGCGCCCTTCAGCATCCACCACGAACGAGGCGCCGTCGAATATCAACTCATCCTGCCCCCCGACCTGATTGACGTAGAGGATCGGAACACCGCAGTCTCTCGCCTTCGCGCTGACTATCCGGTTCCTCTCGGCAATGCGGTCGATATGAAACGGCGATGCGTTGATATTGACCACGAAGTCCGCCCCGCTCTGCGCCGCCGCCTCCACTGGACCGGTTTGCCAGACATCCTCGCAAATCGTGAGGCCGATCCGCTTGCCCTCGTAGTCCACGACGCAGGGCTTGTTCCCGGCGGTAAAGTATCGCTTTTCATCGAACACGCTGTAGTTCGGCAGACAACGTTTGTGGTAGGTCGCTTCCACCCGGCCGTTCAGTATCAGGCTCGCCGCGTTCGCCAGGCCGCCCTCCGAGCGGCGGGGGTAGCCCAGGATTACCGCGATGTCCGGAGGCAGGTCGGCCAACAGGTGATCGAACGCCGCCTCGTTGGCGTCAATGAAGTCGGGCCTGAGCAGCAGGTCTTCCGGCGGATAGCCGCTCAGCGCCAACTCGGTGAATACCACCATGACGCAGCCCCGCTCCCGGGCCTGCAGCGTCGTTTCCAGGATTCGTCGGCGGTTGGCCCGAATGTCTCCCACCAGCAGATTCAACTGTGCCAGGGCGAGTCTGAAGTTGTCGGTCATTGACCTGGTGCTCCACTTCGTTTGACGGAATGGTATTCGAATCCAGCTGTCATGTGTAACTGAGGAAAGTGCTATTCATCAGTACTTTGAAGTTTACGGCAAAGCCTCATTCAACTATCACATCGCCCCGGGGAGAAATCCGGGCCAGGAGCCTGTCCGAGTAATCTTCACGTAGCGAGGAAGTGGGAGAGCGAGGATAGTTTTTCGAAGGTTTGAGGAGCATAGTAGTAGCACCGTGACGAAAAACTTCGGGAAAATGGACCGCTCCCCCGCTTTCGCAGTAGTAGAACGATTACTCGGACAAGCTCCTAGACTCGCGCCATGCACACGCACACGATAGAAAGCATATCCGAGATAGACGCGGAGCAATGGGACCGCATGAACCGCGGCGACTATCCTTTCATCCGCCACGCGTTCCTCGCGGGACTGGAGCGCACCGGCTGCGTTGGCGCCGATACCGGATGGGAGCCCCGGCACATGCTGGTCTACGACGGTCCGGAACGCAAGGTACTGCTCGGCGGCGCTCCCCTTTACTTGAAGTACCACTCCTGGGGCGAGTACGTCTTCGATTGGGCCTGGGCGGACGCGTACCAGCGGGCCGGCCTGCCCTACTATCCCAAGCTGCTGTGCGCCGTTCCCTTCACGCCGGCTACCGGTCCGCGTCTATTGGTGTCGCCCGACGCCGCGCATCCGGGCGAGGTTCGCAAGTCTCTGATCAAGGGGATCCTGCGACTGGCGCGGGACCTGGATCTGTCGTCGGTGCACTGGCTGTTCACCGACGCCGCCGACACTGCGGCGCTGGAAAGCGAAGGTCTGCTGAAGCGAACGGGCAATCAGTTTCACTGGAATCGCCGGAGCTGCCGCGACTTCGACGACTACCTGGGAAGCCTGACCTCCAAGCGGCGTAAACAGGTGCGCAGGGAGCGGCGACAGGTCGAGGAAGCGGGCGTGACGGTTCGCATGATCGAAGGGCCCGACCTGGATCGCCGCCACTGGGATGCCATGTACCGGTTCTATCAGAACACGATCCACGAGCGCGGTGCGATTCCCTACCTGTCGAGAGAATTCTTTGCCTCCCTGGCGACGCAGATGAAGGATCGGGTGTTGATTGCGGCAGCCTTCGATCCGGACGGACAGATCATCGCCGGGGCCCTGTACTTCAAGAGCGAGGACACGCTCTACGGGCGCTATTGGGGTGCGTCAACATTCTACGAAGGACTGCATTTCGAGACCTGCTATTACCAACCCATCGACTACTGCCTGCGGCATGGATTTGCGCGATTCGAAGCCGGGGCCCAGGGTGAACACAAGCTCAATCGCGGACTGACGCCCACCCCGACTTACTCGGCACACTGGCTGGCGCATCCGAAGTTCGAGGACGCGATCCGGGACTTTCTCCACGCCGAGACCCGGCAGGTCGAGCGCTACGCCCGAATCCTGGAGCAACACAGCCCGTTCCGGCGCGAATCGTGAGCCGAGCCACGACGTCTTGCGTATGAGCGGCGCCTGCTCCAAACTTGTCGTCATGCACTTGCTGTCGAACCGCACCACGTCGATGTTCCCTCCGGTCGAACACGCCTCGCCCGAAGGTCTGCTGGCCATCGGCGGCGATCTGTCCAGCCGGCGCCTGCTCGACGCCTACCGGCACGGGATCTTCCCATGGTACAGCGCCGGCCAGCCGATCCTGTGGTGGTCCCCCGACCCGCGCGCGGTGCTCTACCCTGGGGACTTCAGGATCTCGCGCAGCCTGGGCAAGACTCTGCAGAAGAACACTTTTGCCGTCACCTTCGACCATGATTTCGAGGCCGTCATCCGGGCCTGTGCGGAACCTCGCCTGATCGGCGGCTCGCCGAGCTCCGGAACCTGGATCACGCGGGAAATGAACTCCGCCTACGTCGAGCTCCATCGCGCCGGATATGCGCATTCCGTGGAAGCCTGGTCGGGCACCACGCTGGTCGGCGGCCTGTACGGCGTGGCCATGGGCCGCGCGTTCTTCGGGGAGAGCATGTTTCACCGAGCGACCGATGCCTCGAAGGTGGCGCTGGCCGGACTGGTCAAGCTGCTGAAGCATTGGAAGTTCCGTTTCATCGACTGCCAACTGCCGTCCGGGCACGTCATCAGCCTCGGGGCCGTGGAGATCCCGCGTACCCGGTTTCTGGAGGAGCTCGACGCGGCTTTGAAGCACCCGGACCCCGCGTTTCAATGGACCGAGCAGGTCGTATAGAAGGACCAGCCGTGGGCGCACTCCCGGAACACGTCAAGATCTACCTGTCGGCGCCGCACGAGTGCCCCTACCTCCCCTCGGAGACCGCCAGCAGTCTCATTATCGACCCCAATATGAGCGTCGACCGCAACGCGTTGACGTTCTTCACGGTGAACGGATTCCGCCGCAGCGGCGACGTCATCTACCGGCCGCACTGCGCCCAGTGCAGTGCGTGCGTGTCGGTGCGCATACCCATCGACGAATTCCAACCGAACCGGAGCCAGAAACGCACCGTCGGGCGGAACCGGGATCTGCGCATCGAGGCGGGACCGGCCCGCTATGACGACGCCCACTTTGAACTTTACCTTCGTTATCAGCGTTCCCGGCACCCGGACAGCGAGATGTGCGACCCGGATCCGGAGCAGTACCGGCGATTCCTGGTGAACGACCGGCACGAAACCTGGTTCTACGAAATGCATGACGGCCCGAACCTGGCGGCGGTGGCGGTATGCGACCGGCTCAACGACGGGCTATCCGCGATCTATACCTTCTTTTCGCCGGACCAGGCCGAACGCAGTCTGGGCACCTTCGCCATCCTGCACCAGGTGGAGGAAGCGAGGAAGCTCGGGCTCGATTTCGTGTATCTGGGATACTGGATCGCCGAGTGTCAAAAGATGTCCTACAAGACCAATTTCAAACCGATTCAAGGCCTGGTAAACGGCACCTGGCAGCAGATCGGTTAATCGCGCGAGCAGCGAAGCTGTTGAAATAAAAAGAATCGGGCGTTCTCACTTGTTCCCGAAACGCCGCACCGGGACAGTGCGGCGCCGGACGGGGACTTTACGCCGTCACAGAGGTGGGGCATCATACGCGCCCGTTTGACAACGCAAGAGTAGAATTTGGCCAGAGAAGATCATATAGAAATGGAGGGCACCGTCATCGAGACGCTGCCCAATACGCAGTTTCGAGTCGAGCTCGAAAACGGGCATGTCGTCATCGCGCACATCTCGGGCAAGATGCGAAAGCACTACATTCGAATCCTGCGCGGCGACAAGGTAACGGTACAGCTCACCCCCTACGACCTGTCCAAGGGCCGGATCACCTATCGAAGCCGGTGAACGGCGCCCCCGGCTGCACCCTCCAGCACTTCCAGGCAAGCGCCCGCGGCGCTTCGAAGTATCGCCCCGAGATAGGCGGCCGGTTTCCGATAGTCCTCTGTCCCCGGGTGGCGCCGGCGGCCGGCAGGCACGAGCGGCGTGCATTCCGCCGCCCGACTGTATAAAATCACAGCGAGCCACCACCGGGAGAGTAACGCTTGGAAGCTCTGACGAGCCGGCAGCAAGAGGTTCTGGAATTCATTCTTCGCTATATCGGCAGGAACGGCATGCCGCCGACGCGGGCGGAGATTGCCTCTTCCATGGGTTTTCGTTCCGCCAATGCCGCCGAGGACCATCTCAAGGCCCTGGAGCGGAAGGGGGCCATCACGTTGAGCCATGGCACCTCGCGGGGCATTCGGGTGCACGTGGATCGACGCGCTCCGGGCTTTCTGCCGGTGGTGGGACGGGTGGCGGCAGGTGCACCGATTCTCGCGGAGGAACATATATCGGACCAGCTCGAAATTTCCCCGGATACGTTCCGACCCCGGGCGGACTACCTGCTGAAAGTGCAAGGCACGAGCATGCGGGAAGCCGGGATACTGGACGGAGATCTGCTCGCGGTGCACCGGTCCCGGGACGCTGCCAACGGCCAGATCGTGGTGGCCCGGGTGAACGACGACGTCACCGTGAAGCGATTCAACCGGCGCGGCAACAAGGTTCGTCTGCTATCGGCGAACCCGGAATTTCCGCCCATCGTGGTGGACCTCAAGCGGGACGAACTGACCATAGAAGGCCTCGGTGTCGGCGTGGTGCGGGGCGGCCTCGCGCAAAAATAGCGCGGGTCCGGGGCAGGGAGACCGTCACCACAATCGCACGGTCCGGACGACTTCCAGGAGCGACCTTACCTCCATGGAGGGAGAAAATGCCGGGATCGTCAGCGACGACCCCAGTGCTGTCTCGATAACGCAACCGCCAGGGCAACGATATGGGCAACCGTCTATCAAAGATCTACACCCGCACCGGTGACGACGGCACCACCGGGTTGGGCGACGGCTCGCGCATCGCGAAGGACGATGCCCGCGTCGAGGCAATGGGCGCCGTCGACGAGCTCAACAGTACCCTGGGGCTGGTGCGCACCGAACCGCTTCCCGACGACATTGCCGCGGTTCTGTCCGATATACAGCACGACCTGTTCGACCTTGGCGGAGAGCTGAGCATTCCCGGCTACCATCTCATCAGTGCCGGCGCCGTGGACAAGCTCGAGAAAGAGCTGGACCGGCTCAACGCCGAGCTTGCGCCGCTCAAGGATTTCATTCTTCCGGGCGGTACCCGCGCAGCGTCCTGGTGCCACCTCGCGCGATCCATATGTCGACGGGCCGAACGGCGAATCGTCACCCTGGCGCGCGAGACGGAGCAGGCGGACACACCGAGGCAGTACCTCAACCGTTTGTCGGACTATCTCTTCGTGCTGGCCCGTTACCTGAACAAGAGCGCCGGGGAAACGGACGTGCTGTGGGATCGGAAACGGGATGAGTGATTGACCTTGCTACGCCTCCCGGAAAGTATCGCGGCTGAAGCCGCTCCTACAATCCGATGACTAACGCAGTGCCGAACCCCGGATTGTAGGAGCGGCTTCAGCCGCGATTCCATCCCACGATTCAATCCCACGATTCCATCCCACGATTCCATCCCACGATTCCATCCCACGATTCCATCCCACGATTCCATCCCACGATTCCATCCCACGATTCGATCCCGCGATTCGATCCCGCGATTCAATCCCACGCGTCAATCCCCCGTTTTCTGTGTTCCCGCCAGCTTCCGCCGTGCCCGTTCCAGGAACCCGCAAACCTGCTTCGCCCCTTCCACCAGTCTCGGCGTCTGCCGGTTGATCAGGTCTGAATCAACCAGAAAGATATTGCGCAGCCTCGACGCGGTCATGTCCGGGTACCTCGACCAGTAGTCGATCAGAGTCTCGGAATTCTTGATGGTGGAGCTGATGAGGATGGCTTCCGGATCCCGGGCCAGAACCTGCTCCCGGTTGACCGTGGGGGCGATGGGTGTCAGGTCCTCGAAGATGTTCCGTCCACCGCAAAGTCGCGCGATGGCCGTGAACATATGATGGCCGTTGAGGGTCATCAACGGGCGCCGCGCCACCTGATAGAAGACCCGAACCGTTCTACGTCCCGCGTAGCGATCTCGCATCCGGTCGATGGCCCTGGTAAAGGCGCCGGCCTGCTCGCCCGCGGCTTGCTCCGTGCCCAGCAGCCGGCCGATCCGCTTCAGGGCGCGCGGCACGTCGTCGATCTCGCGCGGCTCCAGAACGAACACCGGGATGCCTAGGGACTCCAGTCGCGTCGCGACTCGCGGATTGTTGCCGGATTCCCAACTCATTACCAGGTCCGGCTGCAATGCCACTAGCTCCTCGAGATTGACACTGAAAGCGTCGCCGATCCTGGGCAGGCGGCGGGCTGCGGGTGGATAGTCGCTGTACCTGCTTACCGCAATCAATCGGTCGCCGCCCCCCGCCGCATAGACCAGCTCGGTGATGAACGGCGCCAGTGTTATCACCCGCCTCGCCGGCGATTCGAGCTCTACCGCCGCACCCCGGTCGTCCTTCAGGGTGAACGGCCACGCCGTCGTCGTACCGAGCGCGAAGACCGCGAACAGCAGTACAATACCGGCACACCAGCGCCAAGGTGCCGGAAATTGTCGGCGACGTTCGGACCGAGAAACGGGGTGCCCCGTTCTAAAGGCCGATGTCACGTCGAAATCGACGCCAGTCGAAACGCGGGCCAGGGTCGGTCTTGCGTTCCGGAGCGATGTCGGAATGGCCGACGACACGGCCGGGACCTATCTCCGGATAGGCGGCCATTAGAGTGCGCGTCAGCTGCGCCAGAGCACGATACTGGGCATCGGTGTATTCGTCGTCGTCGAGACCTTCGAGCTCGACGCCGATGGAAAAGTCGTTGACTTCGGCGGTCCCCGCCAACGTCGATCGACCCGCATGCCAGGCACGGTCCAGCGTGGACACGAACTGGGTCATCTCTCCGCCCCGTTTGATCAGGAAGTGGGCGGATACCCGCAGACCACGGACGTGCTCGAAATACGGATGGGCGTCACAATCAAGAGAGCCGCAGAAGAATCGTTCGACGTTCTCGCCGCCGTACTCACCCGGTGGCAGGCTGATGCAATGAACAACCAGCGCGTTCACGCGGGCGCCGATCGGTCTTTCGTCGAAATTCACCGAAGGCATCCACCTGATTCCGGACACTCGTCCGGTTCGATTGTCATGCAGCATTTGCGGGGGAGACTGGAAACAACCGGTTGTATTGTCTATAAGAATTTCAAGAAAAACGGAACGAAACGAAAAGAAAGCCATCTGCAATCCATCTTGCCACACCCGGTGCACCGAGTGAAATATGGATGAGCTAAGGCCTCTCGACAAACTGCGAAACCAGGTTTCGCCGCCGCCAGACCAAAGCGATAAACGGGCTCAGTAAGCCGACCGACTTCGGTCCGGCGGCGGTGCGGCGCGCTAAACTGCACTCGATTCAAAACCGTTTGGTGAAGCTGCAATGCCAATCTCCTCCTCCAATGCCATTTCCCGGTTCGTCCATCTCTACAAAGGCGTCGAGAACTTCTATTTCCTCAACCAGGCGGGCGAGCTTGGCTACATCAAGGCTGGCGAGCTGCGGTCCGTCAAGGAAACGTTCCCTCAACTCAAGGATCGAACCTTCGTGAACTCGAACCCGCAATTCCTGGCAGAGCTCGAAGAATTCCTGCGCGAGCTCGGGGAGATCTCAATGGCCTATCTCGACACGCCGCCCTACGATCTGGAGCTCGGCTACGTGCTGCCGGCCGGCGACCAGTACCAATGGCGAACTTCCACGCTGGTACTGCACAAGCACGTGTTGGACGGGTTGCACGCGGACCACGACCAGATGCTGAAGAGCGGCACCAAGGAGCTGATTGAAACCGAACGGGATCTTTCCCGCGTCGCCGGTGTTCGAAGCATCCACCAGGGGCTCGACGAGCTCACACATCACCAGGATGCGTTCGGCGTGTACCGGTATTTCCCCGCCCTGTTCGTCGTAGCCGAAGACCCCGACGCGTCGCCCGCACAGCGGTCCAAGTCGAATCTGCGCGTCATCAACCTTCGCTGGCGGGATGGCACATCCGGCGCGCGAGCCGATGCCGCCGGGAACCCGCGACGTAGGCGGGAGTTGGTATTTTCCGTGCTGCGCGAGAACCTCACCCACCGTGGCGCCATAGACCGCAGCCAGCGCCTCGAGAACCGGTTTTCCATCGCCTGAGTCAGCCGGGATTCCCCGCGAACGGGAACAACGAACGGTCCACACCGCTATCGAGCCATTGGCTCGGCCTTGCTGCCGTCCTGGCCCGATCCACAGAAACGCGCACGCCGCCTTTGCTCCAGACGATCGCGGCATTTCCTCCATCCGTCGAGATCGGTAAATGCGGCATATCGCGGGAGGGCGAGACGCCGTCGACCCAAAGGAGGGTCCATGGAGGTGAAAAAAATGGTGCCAGCGAGAGGAGTCGAACCTCCGACCTGCCGATTACGAATCGGCTGCTCTACCAGCTGAGCTACGCTGGCAACGGGGGCGCGATTATACAATAAGGCCGGAGCGACACCAGCATTCCCGTCACTCGGAGAGGCCGTCCGCGACGTTGCCGGCGCAGTTCGACGACCCGATCTGGTCCACCCGCGAGCGACCCGTCTGCGAAATGACTACCACCCGGCCGGCGGAGTTCGATGCATTCTGGGCGGCGGAAAGGTCAGCTGCGGAGCTCACGAGACAGATTACATGGCGGGCGGTCAGTCCCGCACCGTTGACGTCGTTGGGATCGAGGGTGCCGTTAGGCATGAAGCTGAACGCATTGTCGCCCTCTCCGTTGCCCCGGATCGTGACCTTCTGGCTTTCTGCGCGTCCCGTGCGCAGCAGTTGATTGGAAGCGGCGATGAAATTGATCGGCTGGGCGTTGCCGGCTGAGGTGAAGATCAGGTAGCCGCTGTGGTAGTTGGGAATACCACTGGCAGACCCCGATTGGCTCACGCCGCAGGTGCAGTTGGCGGTACCGTTGCAGGCATCCGGCGTGACGGTGCGGCAGACGGTCACCCGCTGGCCCCGGGTGATCGCCTCGTTTCTGGCATAGTTGAGCACGGCCACCCAATTGTTCGTCTCCGACGTCAGGGTGGTCCGGTTGATGAATCGCTGAAAGCTCGGCACACCCCAGACCAGCAGCAACGCGGCCACTATCAGGGTGATCATCAGTTCAATCAGGGTAAAACCGGTCGCTCTGTCTGTTCCTCGCATGGTTCACCAAGGTCGTAGAAGTCTCAAAGAGGTCCCGGATTCGAGATTAAACCAGTATAGACGGGATTCCCAGATCTCGACACCGAAGGTCTTTTCCGGCAAGGCACGCAACCGCGGCGGCAAGACCGCAGGAACGGTTTATCCGCCGATCAACCATGGACAATCGCGGCTGAAGCCGCTCCCACAATCCGGGGATATTTGTCTTTGACGCAGTGAACTGGCGCTAGGATTTCGCGGTGCGGCGGATGCGGACGATGACGTCGACCCCCTCGATCTGCACACCGTCGGTCGGCTCGGGGAGCGCCCCGATCCGGACCTCGCTGGCGTCGATATCCTCCAGGCGGCCGGACTCGACGTCGTAAAAGTGGTGATGAGGCGTCATGTTGGAGTCATAGAAAACCTTGCTGGGATCCACCAGAACCTGGCGGAGCAGGCCCTTTTCCACAAACAGGCCCAGGGTGTTGTAGATCGTGGCCTTGGAAACACGACTGCCGGACCCGTTGACCTCTTCGTACAGCTGCTCGGCGGAGAAATGCGTGGGCCGCGTAAGCACCATACCGCCTATCTGGAGACGCTGGGCGGTGGGCATCACGCCATGGCTACGCAGGATCGTGTCTACCGATGCGGGTGTTTGGTCCGGGTGCTTCATAACAGTGCCGGATTGTAGTGTTAGACTCGTTCTAAGTCTAACTTTTCCCAGCCAGCCGGCTGCGGTCTGCCTAACGCCTCGCAAGCTGTCTCTCCATGGTGCGCCGCACAAGTCACGGCAAAACACGTGTATGACACAGGCCGTCCGACTTGCCGCCTCCCCACGTGAAGCTAAACTTTATTGAGGAAGCCCGAAAGGGCCCTAAATATTTTCGACAATTCCTAATACGTGGACTAGACTTACCGCTAATATGGGCAGCAATGAACATTTCCGGTAAAACAGAAATAGACCGTTCGTCTACTAAATATGACCGTATATCTATTAAAATGATCCGTTCATCTGACTTAGCATCGACTTCCGAGCACCGTTCGTCGGTCTGGGGGCAAGCTGTTTGTGCGCCGCAGCATCGATCGTCGCAGAGCGGGTTCTCCCTGCTCGAGGCCTTGGTGACCCTGCTCATCCTGTCCATCGGATTGATGGGGCTGGCTTTGCTGCAGGCTCAGGGAATGCATCTGAATACCAGCGCCTACACCCGTACCCAGGCCTCCATACTGGCAGGCGATATCATCGACCGCATGCGGCTGAACGCAGCCAACGCCGCATCTTACGACACGAGTTCGTTCAGCCCGACCCCGTCCAGCTGCAGCGACACCTCGGCCCCGAGCGCCGACAATGACCGGAATTGCTGGTACCAGCTGCTTCGAACCTCACTGCCGGGCGGAAGCGGCGGCATAGCGGTGAACAGCGGCATCGTCACCATCACCGTCAGCTGGGTCGAGCGGCCCGGGGCGACCCGAGGCAAGGATTTCGATCCCAGCACCCTGACATCCGCGGATCTGATTCAACAGATGTCGATGAAGGTCGCACTATGATCACGAAATATCGGTATTCCCGCGGCTTTTCGCTTACCGAGCTCCTGGTGGCGATGGTGATCGGTTTGGTCTTGCTCGGCGGCCTGGTAACCCTGATGGTCAACTCGAAGAAGAATTACTCCCAGCAGGAGTACAGCGCCCGTCTGCAGGAGAACGCGCGCTTCGCCATGCAGTTCCTCACCTACGACGTCCGCATGGCCGGCTACTTCGGCTGCTCCAACAACATCATCAACAGCACCGTCGCCCCCATCACTTCCACGGAGAGCGCCAGCAGCGCCTCCGACAGCATCACCATTATCTACGGCGAACCGTACGATCCCGGGTCCGAGGTCACCCTCGATCCCGCCGCCTACGAGCCTTACAGCACGCCGAACACCCTGGTTGTCAACGGCACCATCCCATCCGAGTGGAAAGAGAACGACACCTTGGTCATCGGGGACTGCGGGAGCAATTCCATCGCCGATATAGCCGCCGACGGTATCAACACGTCGACCAACAGTATCGTGCTGGATCTCTCCAATACCTCGGCCGGCTCCCTGGGGCGCACGTACGATCCCAACATCACCACCGGCGGTCCCATCACGGTTCGTCGCCTGGTCACCAACGTCTACACGATTGCGAACGGCCAGAGCGGCATCCCGACCCTGATGCGCAATAACCAGGAACTGGTGGAAGGCATCGAAAACCTGCAATTGCTCTACCAGAGCCTGTCGGGCGGCGGCTTCGTCAACGGCGCTAGTCCGCCCTCCAACATTGCGGCAGTTCGGTTGGCGGCCCTGGTTCGCAGCGTGAGCAATGAGAACCTGAACGATCGGGAATACGGATCAGGCTCGGATATTAGCGAGGACAAGGGCCAGTACACGCTGCTCGGAACGAACGTAAGCTCGGATACCCCGACCATCCGCGGCCAACGGCGGATATTCAATAGCACCCTGATGGTGAGGAATCATTCGCTATGAAGCGGCACATGACCCGGATCCATTCGTTCCCGTCATCGTCGCCCCAGGCCCAGCGGGGCATCGTCCTGGTGGTGGGGCTTGTTTTCCTGCTGGTGCTCACCATCATAGGCGTCACCTCCCTGCGGACCACCACCCTGGAGGAGCGCATGGCCGGAAACCTGCAGCAGCGCACCGTCGCCTTTCAGGACGCGGAGGCCAAGATCGCGCTGGTGCTGGACAGCTTGAATACCGGCCAGTACAACCTCGATACCAACGACAGCTGCAGCTCGCTGGATCCCAGCACCTATCCGCCGGCAGTGAACCCCGACGTGGTCTCGAGCTATCACACCTGCGAGCAGTTCATCGGCAGCTCGACACCCGGCAGGCTCACCGACACGGCCGAAGGCAGCCAGACTTCCCTGCTGCATTTTCGCATTGAAAGCCAATCCACCACGGTAGGCAACGCCAACGTCACGCTGCAGCAGGGCGTGTATCAACGCGGCCCGAACGCACCGTCCATTCTGGAAGAGTAAGCCAAACTCCCGGCGAAATTAACCAAAGGTCCACGGCGATGGTCAAGCAACACCAAGAACGCAAATACCACATGTTCAAACGCTTTTATATTATCGCGGCCGCCGCCTTGTATTTCGGCTGCTCCCTGTGGACGGGGCTACGCGCCGACGATGCGGCGATCTACGTGAACAAGGTGCCGTCGGCGGAGACGCCCAACGTGTTGTTCACCATCGACACCAGCGGCAGTATGGATACCGTCGTCCCGAATGGAACCCAGACGCGGATCGAAGCGGTCAAGTCCGCCTTGACCGATCTCGTCACCACCACCAGCAATTTGAAGGCCGGCCTGGAGCGATTTCATTATGAGCTGGGCGCTCCCATCGTCTTTCCGGTCATCAACCTGGACTCCGCCCCTGACTTCCTCAACGGTTCGGTTTCGGTGTCGTCGATCGATCGATCGTCGGACGATGCCGCCGAAAGAAACGAGCCAGGTCTATCTCGACGACCGGTCGCTGAATCTGACGCAGATCCAAACCGGAGGGGATGCCACTGTCAAGACCTTGGAACTGAGTCCACTCACGTCCAACGACGACGACGAGGCCGGCACCGCCGGCAACGAAACCCTGACCAGCCCCGACCTGGACGTCGGACAAACGAATGCCGGCGTCCGTTTCCCTGGCGTAACCATCCCCCGCAATGCCACGATTCTCCATGCGGAAGTGGAGTTCCGTCGAGAACAGCGGGCACAACGAGGATACGGATCTTCGGATATCTGGACACAATGTCAGCAATTCACCTGCTTTCACGGAGACCGGCGCCAACTCGGTGACATCGCGTTTTACCGCTCAGACCAATGCCCGCGTTGACTGGAGCAATGTCTCCTCCCTTTCGGCCGGCGACCATGTGACCACCCCGAACGTGCGGAACATCATTCAGGAAATCGTTAACCGGAACGACTGGCCGACTACGGGCGGCAATCCGATCACCCTCCTCTTTGAGTCCCTCAGAGGACACCGCGAACTGAGCACCGTGGACGGCCCCGCGGCGCCCGTGCTGCGCATTGAGTACGTGGACTCCGGGACCAAAGTGCAGCAGCAGGTGCAGGAGCAGCAACGATGACGGCAACGAAGTCTCCGGGCGAACCTGACGACCAATTACTATGGGTTCTCCATGCTGCACAACTACTTCAACAACTACGACTACAGCGATGCAGGCGTGCTGTTCCGGAATGTCGATATCCCCGATGACGCGGTGGTGGTGTGGTCGGATATCGCATTTCACGACCCGACAACGAGCAGCTCTCCGCTCCCGTCGACCTGGTGATCAAGCGGCATCCTGAACCCCTCCTTGGGCGGGTTCAGCAACGGCAACCGGATATCGACCCAACCCCTTACCACCTCCACGGTGGACTGGGTGGGCGATCTGAGCGAAGGGGACGAAGAGATCTTCACCCCCAACGACGGAGAGACCCTCTGGACGCCGAACCTGGCCCCACTCGTCGAAGAGATGCGGGCAAATACTTCATTCCAAAACGGCGATACCTTGGGTTTCGTCTTCACCGATCCCGATGGAGGCGACGTCAACGATCGTCAGGCGTGTTCCTTTGACGGCGCGCAGAATACCGGCAAGAAGGGTGTCCCGAGGGCGCGGCCGGAAAGCCGACCCTCAACGTCTTCTACGCGTTCCCGACGGGAGCCACGACATTGCAGCAAGACGTCGGTCTTCGGTTCAACAACGTCCAGGTTCCGCAGGGCGCAACCATCACAAGCGCATCGCTGGAATTCACCGTGGACGCGGCGACTACGGATCCCGGCAATCTCACCATCGCCATCGAGGACAGCACCAGTCCGCAGACCTATTCCAACGACAGCGGACAGAAGATCAGCGACCGTGCGTATGGTACGTCCACCATCTGGACTACCGACACCTGGGACATGATCGGCGACACCAAGCAAAGTGTGGACATCTCGTCTCTGGTGTCCTCGGTGACCGGCAAGACTGGCTGGTGCGGCGGCGGCTCACTGGCCTTTCGTATCACCAGCACCGATGCCAATTTGATCGCCCAGGCGTTCGACAAGGGCGCCAGCGGCGCCCCCACTCTCCGGGTCGCGTACAGGACTGACACCCTTGGCAGCGGTGAGGGCTGCACCACGAGGAAGACATCGGTATCGATCAACGACCAGCGCAACGATTCGGAGGAAGCCAAGTACAACCTGGGTGGCTAGGGCCAGAATAGATACAACAAGGGTGACATAGACCTCTACAGCAGCGACCTGGATCTCGACGACCAATGGCTCGTCGGCCTCCGTTTCGAAAATGTCGACGTTCCAGCCGGGGCAACGATCACCGAGCGCCAATCTGTACATGAGCTCCGCGAACTTCGACAGCGGCGAAGACAAAGTTTTGATCAATGTGCAGCAGCATCCGAATGCGCCGTCCTTCTCCAACGGCAGAAACAACCTCAGCAACCGAGTGAGCGATACCGTCGCACCGGTGACGTGGGATATTACGAACGATTGGAACCAGAATGGCATCTATTCGACCCAGGACAACGGCACCGATCTTACATCGCTGCTGCAGCCCATCATCGACGGCGACGTGACCGTCAACGGCGAGACATGGGCATCGGGGAACGCGCTGGCGCTGATCCTGGACGGCGGCCAAGGGCCGCAGAATCGACGAGGAGCATCCTGCTGCGGTTTTCCGTTGCCGGCCCGCCTGGATATCTCTTATCAGATCAACTTGGGCGATCAACCCAACCCGGCGAAATCACCGGGCGGGACGCCTTGTTGAGCATTGTCAACGATCTGGTCGCCAGCGGCTATACTCCTCCGGTGGACGCCTTGTACGAGGCAGGCGCCTATTTTGCAGGCGAAGCCGTGCACTTTGGCCGCACCCGCGGCGCCGGACAGAGCTACGAGGCCACGGGACCGACCGATGAAGGGATATACACCAGCGACCTGGATTCGGACCTCATAAACAGATTCGGCCAGCCGCTGACCGACGCCGAGCTGCTGCGGGAAGGCGATCGCAGCCGGTTGAGTCATCCGGCGACCTACGGGGGTGGTGTCGATATCATCCGGGAGGGCAATTGCACGGCGACCGATCCCAATAATAGCGACTGCCGGACGGAGCATATGGCCAACGATGCACGAATGCGACCTATGATGTCGCCGTTCTCCACCGCCCAGGCCTGTGAAAAAGGATTCCTGGTGCTGCTGAGTGACGGCATCGCCAACCGCAACAGCTCCAGGGAACTGATCAAGACCCTCACGGGCCGAACCTCGTGCCCGATGCGGATTCCCCAGATCGACAACAACGGCGACGCGATCATCAACAGCGGCAGCTTCTCTTTCCGCGATCCCACATCCGACTGAGCAGTGTGGCCTGGAGGTGGCTGATTACCTGCAGAAGACCGATTTCATCCCCGAGGCCAATCCTGCCACCGACGTGTTGAACAACGTGCGCACCTTCACGATCGGCTTCAACCTGCCGATCGCGAACAGCACCGAGAACCGTCGGGCGGTCGAATTCCTGAAGGCTCTGGCTTTCGTCGGCAACGGCGGCGACCTGAATGATCCGAATGGCGTACCAGGACCTCAACTACGGAGACGACTTCTACACGGCCGACAACGCGGACCAGCTCAAAGATGTATTCAAGACCATCGTCAACGAGATCAACAAGGAAACCACGTCGTTCGTGGCTCCCGGTATATCGATCAACGCCTTCAACCGCCTGTTCAACTTGAACGATATCTATTTCAGCCTTTTCCGTCCGGATGACAGAAGGTCGGCTGGCTGGGCAATATGAAGAAGTTCAAGCTGTGCGAGGAGAAGAACAGCGATACGTGTTCGTTCGGCGAGGTTATCGACAAGAACGGCAATCCCGCGGTGTACAGCGACATCACCAACCTGGACAGCCTACGGCACCCTGAAGCCGGAGGCCCAGGGCTTCTGGAGCGACCCCGCGGACAGCGCGCCGGAGATAAACCAGGGCGGTGCCGGGGAGAAAATCCCGCCCTACACCGCGCGCAAGGTATACGTGAATACCAGCAGCGGCGCCGTTACCCCGCCGACCGACTTCAGCAACGTGAAGACGACCGGCACGGCACTCCATCCGATCGACCTAACCAGCAACGACGTGGACGGCGCCGGCACGGCGGACGACCCGACTTCCTTTACGGGCTTGAAGGCGGCGCTGCGCGACCAGGGCAACTGTACTACGGGGACCTTCGCCGAACAGAATGCCTGCCTCAACGACCTGATCTACTGGATGACGGGAGAGAAGTTCCCCGGTGACCTGCCAAGGTACGGCAACGATAGCGACGTGGACCGCTGGGCTTTCGGCGATCCCATGCACAGCCGACCCCTGGTGCTCACCTACGGAAAGGATGACGCCACCGACACCATACTGTCGAAGATCTTCGTCGGTACGAACGACGGCGGCATTCGTATGCTCAACGAGGGAAACGGCATCGAAGAGTGGATCTTCTACCCGAACTCCATGCTGTCTTTGCAGTCCAGTCTAAAGGGCAACCCCAACGGCACCCATCTGTACGGCGTCGACGCCACTCCGACCGCGCGAATTCGCAACGTGAACGGGGACGGGATCATCGACCCCACCGATGGAGACTTCGTGGACCTGTACTTCGGCCTGCGTCGGGGCGGCCGGCAGATCTTCGCCCTGAACGTGACGCCTGACTCCGAGGTCATCGGGGTCACCGACAACGATGGTAACGTCGTCGGCAAGAAAGGACCTCGTCGAGCCTGAGCTCCTGTGGCGCATCGACAGTACCGATAACAAGTTCACAGCGCCTCGGCCAGACCTGGAGCACGCCGCTGCCGGTGCGCATCGCCGGTGCCAACGGTCCGCGCACGGTGCTGATATTCGGCGGCGGCTACGATACGCGCCAAGACGGCACCGACACTGACGGCACTTCCCCGGATGGCGGAGACATCTATAACAACTCGAGCAACGGCGATTCCATGGGTAATGCCATATTCATCGTCGATGCCGATACCGGCGAGCGCCTGTGGTGGGCCAGCAGCAGCAGCGACGGCAATGGCGACGCCCCCGACGCAGTCGTCAGCTCGATGAACACCGCCATCCCAGCCCCGATCACCCCGTTGGATACCAACGAGGACGGACTGATCAGACCGGCTGTACGCTGTGGATCTTCGGGGACAGGTGTTTCGTGTCGATTTGGCAGTCACCAAAAACGCCACCACCGGTGAAAGCGACTTCAGTAGCAGCACCGTCGGTGTACTGGCGCGGCTGGGAACCGATGCCACAAACGAGGACCGCCGGAAGTTTTTCTACGCACCCGAAGTCGCCCGCGTCAACGACGAGGCAGTGGTGCAGGAGCCGTACGAGCTGATTGGTATCGTCAGCGGCAATCGCGCCCAGCCTCAGGGCAAGACCGTTCAGGACCGCGCCTACGGGGTGCGCGACTTCCTGACCGACAATCCCGCCGCCGGACTGAGCAGCACCAACTTCCCGGCCTGCAATCCCTTGCTCACCGGCTGCACTCCGGGAACACCCATCACCAACAGCGACCTCACGGACGTCACCGACAAGAGCGCGTTCGTGATTCGCCAACAGGACGGTGGGACGATTTCCCTGACCAATGCCAGCGGCACCGACCTGACTTCGTCGGATACCGCCCTGACCAACCTGAAGAACAGCTACGGCTGGTACTTCGACCTGCAGGGCGACGAACTACGACTCTCAGGATCCGAACCCGCCGCTGACCGGGGAGAAGGGCTTCTCGACCGCAACGGTGCTGGGTGGACGGGAGTTCTGCACCACCTTCACGCCTCCGGGCGAGACTACCGACACCACCGACGTGTGCTCGGCACCCGCGGCCATCGGTACGTCGAGGTTCTATGCGGTAGACTTCTTCACCGGAGCGCCGGCCTTCGACCGGAACGCGGATAACACCTTCGACAAAGTCGAGCGCTTCACGAGCCTCGGCGCCGGACCTTCGGCGGATATCGTGCCGGCCTATCTGCCGGGCGGCGTGGTCCTCCCAGTGCCGACCGGCGCGGGCGCAGTACCGCAGGATCCCGGCCCGTTGACGACGGTGCATAAGACCTTCTGGATAGAAGAGGAATAAATGACAGAGGCACATAAACAGGCGCCAGGTCGCGCCCAACGAGGGTTCACGCTGATCGAGCTCCTGATCGTGGTGGCGGTGATCGCCATCTTGACGGCGATCGCGCTGCCCATGTACCGGGACTACGTGGTGAGGTCGAACCGCTCGGACGCGATCGTCTCGTTGACGGAGCTGGCCAACCTGGAGGAGAAGCACTACTCGAACCAGTTGTCCTACACACCCACCATCAGCGCCTTGAGCTACTCGACGACGTCGCCGAACCGCTACTACAGTCTCAGCATCGCGACCAACTCCACTACGGGCTATACGTTGACCGCCACGCCGATCGGGCGGCAGTTAGCCGAGGACAAGACCTGCCAGCAGTTCACTCTGAACAGCTTCGGTCAGCGCAGCGCCGTGGACTCGGGGGGAAACAACACGTCCCAGAAGTGCTGGAACCGGTAACGCGGGAAGCGGGGGAAAGGTAAGGAAACCGTCCGGTCGAAATCGCGGCTGCACTGGGATCGTTCCTGACGATCCCAGTGCAGCCGCGATCCAGCAGCCTCAACCCCCAATCCGGCGCCCATGCACCACCGCAAACCCCGGATCGTAGGAGCGGCTTCAGCCGCGATCCAGCAGCCTCAACCCCACCACGTCCATCACCAGCAGCACCGCGCCGATGAAGATGGCGGAATCGGCAACGTTGAAATTCGGCCAGTCGTAGCTCTTGTAGAACCAGTGGATGAAGTCCACGACGTAGCCCTGGTGCACGCGGTCGAAGACGTTGCCCAACGCCCCGCCGACAATCAAGGCGTAGGACACGGCGATCTGGCGCTGTGCGGGGGTGAGCCGGTAGAGGGAGTACACCAGGAACAGGGACACCACCACGGCAACCGCGATGAAGAACCCATTCTGCCAGCCCCCGGCATCATTAAGGGTGCCGAAGGCGGCGCCGGTGTTGTAGGCCAACTGCAGGTCGAAGCCCGGCATGATCTTCACCGGCGGCCGGCCCGACAGATACGCCACCGCCAGCCATTTGCTGATCTGGTCCAGCACAAATACCACGACCGATATCCAAAGGGTCTTCAGCATCGCGCCGCCAACCAAGATCCCCTCTCCCCTCCGGGGCAATGGAACGCAGCCCTGGCACGATCCAGTTTGTACCCACGCATACTGGGAACCGGGAAGGGCGCGAACGCGGTCTTAAACGTCGTCCCCTCACCCCAGCCCTCTCCCGCAAACGGGAGAGGGAGTTGGTGCGGGGCGCGGGACGGAGCAGCGCCAGACGAAGGAACCATCCGACAAACCGCCGCGGCGCTGACGCGCACGATAGATGCATCCATCAGGCGTACAGCCGCGTCTCCCCGACGCCGGCGACGTTCTCCACGCAGCGGCCGCAAAGCTCGGGGTGATCGGGGTTGGTGCCGACGTCGCGCCGCCGGTGCCAGCAGCGTACACACTTCGGCTTGTCGGATTTCTCCACCGCCACGAACACGTTCTCGAGCCCCGACGATTCCAGGGACTGGGGGCGCTCCCTTGACGGCCGGGCCTCGGCGCCGGAAGTGATGAACACGAAGCGAAGCTCGTCGCCGAGATCGCGCAGAACTCCCAGGTACGGCTCATCGCAGTACACGGTAACTTCCGCATCCAGGCCGGCGCCGATGTCACCCGCATTGCGCACCGCTTCCAGGGTACGCATGACCGCTTGCCGCACCTCGATCACCCGGTCCCAGTACTCACCGTTCTTCTCGCTGTCCTCGAGCCGTGCCGGCGGCCAACCGTCGTACCAGGTATTGAGCAGCACCGACTCGTTCCGACTCCCCGGCATGCAGCGCCAGATCTCCTCCGAAGTGAAGGCCAGCACCGGCGCCAGCCAACGAACCAGGGCTTCCAACACGTAGTACATCGCCGTTTGCGCGGAACGCCGGGCCAGGCTATCCCTGGGCGTCGTGTACAGGCGGTCCTTGAGGACATCGAGGTAAAAGCCGCCCATCTCCACCACGCAGAACTGGTGGAGCTTCTGGTACATCAGATGGAACTGGTAGTTCTCGTACGCTTCCAGGATTTCCGACTGCAGGGCCTGGGCCTTGGCCAGGGCCCAGCGATCCAGGGCCAGCATGTCGTCAACCGCTACCGGGTCCTTGTCCGGATCGAAATCCGCCAGGTTGCCCAACAGGTAACGCGCCGTGTTGCGCATGCGGCGATAGGAATCCGCCACCCGCTTCAAAATCTCGTCCGAGATGCTCATCTCCCCGCGGTAGTCCGTGGCCGCGACCCACAACCGCAGGATATCCGCGCCCAGGGTATTGATTACCTCCTGGGGTGCGATCACGTTGCCCCGGGACTTGGACATCTTGTGTCCCTGCGCGTCGACGGTGAACCCGTGGGTCAGAACACCCTTATAGGGCGCCTTGCCGGTGATCGCGACACCGGTCAGGATGCTGGACTGAAACCACCCCCGGTGCTGGTCGGAGCCCTCGAGGTACAGATCAGCGGGCCGCTGGAGCTCGTCGCGGGTGCACAGCACGGTGTCATGGGTCGTGCCGGAGTCGAACCACACGTCCAGGGTGTCGGTGACCTTTCGGTACCGCTCGATGTCCGCGCCCAGCAGCTCGGCGTCGTCGAGGTCGAACCAGGCGTCGATGCCACCGCCGGTTTCCATCTCATGCGCCACCCGCTCCAACAACTCGGGCATGCGCGGGTGCAGCTCATCCGTCTCCCGGTCAACGTAGAAGGCGATGGGCGTGCCCCAGTAGCGCTGCCGGGAGATACACCAGTCCGGCCGGTTGGCCACCATGCCGTGGATCCGCGCCCGACCCCAGTCGGGATGGAACGAGACTTTTTCGATCTGATCCAGCACCGCCCGGCGCAGACCGTGGTTGTCCATGCTCACGAACCATTGCGTCGTCGCGCGGAATATGACGGGAGACTTGTGCCGCCAGCAATGGGGATAGCTGTGCTCGTAGTTCTCCGCGTGCACCAGGGCGCCTCTTTCCTTCAGCACCTCGATGACATGGTCGTTCGCCTTGAACACGAACTCCCCGGCGAAGTACTCGGTCGCGGGCAGGAAGCAGCCGTCGGGCCCCACAGGGTTGTCGACCGTCAAGCCATACTTGCGGCCGAGCTCGAAGTCCTCCTGGCCGTGTCCCGGGGCCGTATGGACCAATCCAGTGCCCGCTTCGATGGTGACGTGTTCGGCCAGTACACACGGTACCCGCCGGTCCAGGAACGGGTGTTGCAGCTCGAGCCCTTCCAGGTCCCTGCCGCGGCAGCGCCCCAGGACCTCGTAGTCCTCGTCCCCGTAGCGTTTCATGGCGGATTCCAGAAGGTCCGACACCAGCACGAAATACTCGAAACCCTTGTCCCCCTGCCGCTTGACCAGGACGTATTCCAGATCCGGGTGCAGGGCCACGGCCTGATTCGCGGGCAGAGTCCAGGGCGTGGTAGTCCAGATCACCGCGGACACGGGATTGCCGCCCACGGCGCCCGTAACCCCCATGCGGCGCTCGCAGTCGTCGGGGTCGACGACGCGGAATCGTACATCCACCGCCGGCGAGGTCTTCTCCTGGTACTCGATTTCCGCTTCCGCCAGGGCCGAGCCACAGTCGGAGCACCAGTAGACCGGCATCAGGCCGTAGTACAGGTGTCCCTTGTCGAGTATCTTGCCCAGCGCCCGGACGGTGTTCGCCTCGGTTGCCGGGGCCATGGTGAGGTACGGGTCGTCCCAGTCTCCCACCACGCCCAGTCGGATGAAATCGCGTTTCTGTGAGTCGATCTGCTCGGTCGCATAGGCGCGGCAGAGCCGGCGAAAGGCCCTGGGGTCGCGTCGCGCCTCCTCGCGGCCGTGGATCTTCTCGACTTCGTGCTCGATGGGCAAGCCGTGGCAGTCCCAGCCCGGGACGTAAGGCGAGTCAAATCCGCTCAGGGTCCGGGACTTGACAATGATGTCCTTGAGGACCTTGTTGACCGCGTGGCCGATGTGAATCACGCCGTTGGCGTACGGGGGGCCGTCGTGGAGGATGAACTTCTCGCGGCCCGAACCCTCTTCGCGCAGACGTTGGTAGATGCCGATCCGGTCCCAGTACGAGAGGATCTCGGGCTCGCGCTTGGCGAGGTTGCCCCGCATCGGGAATTCCGTGGAAGGCAGATTGATCGTGTCTTTATAGTCGCTCATAAAACGTCATGCTGTGTTGGCCCTGCCCGCACCGTCGCCCCTCCCGCTCCGGCCCCTGAAGAACTCCTCGGCGTGCCTGATGTCCGCCGCAATCTGCGCCTTCAAAGCATCGAAGGTCTCGAACCGCTCCTCGTCCCGTATTCGTACGAGAAATCCCACCTCTATCCGCCTGCCATAGATGTCGCCGTCGAAATCGAGGAGATACACCTCCAGCAAGGCCTTGGCCGGCCCCGGCACGGTAGGCCGCACGCCGATGCTCGCCACACCGTTCACCGCCGAACTGCCGAGCCCATACACCTCGACGGCGTATATGCCCGTAAACGGCGGTCGACGCCGGGCCATGTCGATGTTGGCGGTGGGAAATCCCCACTCCCGACCCCGCTTGTCGCCGTGTACCACCCGGCCGCGAATGCGGAATGGACGGCCGAGCATCGTTTCCGCCTCTTCGAAGCGCCCGGCCGCCAACGACTCGCGGATACGCGTGCTGCTCACCCGGGCGCCGTCGACCTGGTAGGTATCGGCTTCCTCGACGCTGAACCCGAACCGCGACCCGGCATCCACCAGGGTTGTGAAATCTCCCTTGCGGCCGTGACCGAAGCGGAAGTCGTCACCCACCACCAGGTGGTGCACGCCCAGCGCCTCCACCAGCAAGTGCTGAACGAAATCCGCAGCGCTGGTTTGCGCAACGGCGCGGTTGAAGCGAAGGCACAGCAGATAATCCACGCCGACGCCCGTCAGCAAGGCGAGCTTGTCGCGCAAAGGGCTCAACCGCGCCGGCGCCTCATTCCCCCTGAAATACTCCTGGGGCTGCGGCTCGAAGACCACGACCATGGACGGGCGGCCCAATTCGCGGCTGCGGCGCTCGAGCTGGGCGATCACCGCGCGGTGCCCGACGTGAACGCCATCGAAATTGCCGATCGTCACCACGCAGCCGCGGTGACGCGGCTCGATATTCAACCGCCCACGAATGACTTCCACTACTCGCCCCGTATCCCGATCAAAGCCGCACCGAATTCGTCGCCGCAAACAAAACCGGACATTTTATACAAGTGCCCGCTGCGACTCCAAGAAGCGCGCGCCGGGACGGCGGGTACGCCACTCACGCCCAGTCGGGGTCCAGCTCTTCGACGGCCTCGACCAGCGGACGGCGGCCGGCAAATCCGTCGTCGTAGCCGTGATAGTGGGCGACCCTGAGCTCGGGGTACTTCCAGCACAGGTATCCGTCGCCGGTGTCGAAATCCACCAGCCACAAGCCTTTCACCACCACGCCCAGGCGCTCCAGCTTGCTCACCCAGCGCTTGATGATCTCTTCGTACTCCCGCTGGACCGCAGGCGTTCGGGGATCCGTGGCCAGCATGTTGTTGAGCCGTTGCTTGACTGGAGCCAGCTCCCCGGCTGACTGCTCGGTAATGCCTCGAATCAAAGGCAGCAGGGCTTCCGCCTCGGCGAGCGTGAAGACCCGCGGCTCGCCGACCGCGCCGATTTGATGGATCTGTACCGCGTTGGCACTGCTCATTATTCGAGTTCAGCCCGCCTGAGTATGAGTTGATCGGGTCGTATACCACAGGCAAGTATAACCAAAAAATACACCGCCGCAGCGGCCCCGATCCAGCCCGACAGGTACAGCGCGCGCTCGACGGTGCCACGAGCCGCCCACTCGTCCGGGCTGGCGACGCCCCAGATCAACACCGCCGACATGGCAATGCCCGCAGCACCGACTTTGGACAGAAACTTAATCCACCCGGGGCGGGGTTTGAAGATCCCCTCCTGCATCAGCAGGTGCAGCAGAAGCAGCGCATTAACCCAGGCGGCCAGCGACGTTGCCAGCGCAAGACCGGTGTGCCGCATGGGCGAAACCAGGATCAGGCTGAGGATGATGTTGACCACCATGGACACCGCCGCCACCTTGACCGGAGTCTTGGTGTCCTGGCGGGCGAAGAATCCGGGCGCCAGTACCTTCACCATGACGAAAGCGGCAAGCCCCACCGCATAGGCTACCAGGGCGAAGGACATCATGCGAACGTCGTCCGGTGTCGTGCTTCCGTGCAGGAACAGGGTGCTCAGAATCGGAGCCGCCATCAGGATCAATCCGATCATCGCAGGAACCGAAATCAGACACACCCAGCGCAGCGACCAATCGAGCATCTCGGAGAATGCCTCGCCATGCCCTCTGGAGTGGAGCTTCGACAGGCTCGGCAACATTACCGTAGCCAGTGCGATCCCGAACACACCGAGGGGAAACTCCATGATTCTGTCGGAGTAGTACAGCCACGACACGCTGCCGGTTACCAGAAAGGACGCCAGCAGCGTACCCACCAGAATGTTGATCTGGGCGACGGATACACCGAACATCGCCGGCAGCATGAGCCGGAATACCCGGCGCACGCCCTCGTCCCGGATACTGGGGCGGGGAAAAGGCAACGCGCCCTCTCGGCGCAGGAACGGCACCTGGAACGCGAGCTGCAACAGCCCCGCCGCCAACACACCAATGGACACTCCCACCGCCGCGTTCGGGGCGAGCGGAACCACCCACAGGGCGGCCGCGATCATGCACAGATTGAGAAACACCGGCGTCACCGCCGGAACCCCGAAGCGCCCACAGGTATTGAGAATGCCGGCCGACATGGCCACCAGAGAGATGAACAGCAGGTAGGGAAACGTGAGGCGCAGCGAATCCACGGTTATGCTGAACTTGTCCGGCTCGTCTATGTAGCCCGGCGCGATCACCGTTACGAATTCCGGTGCCGCCCACAGTCCGAGCAGCGTCAGGATCACCAGGATTGCGCCCAGCATGCCGGTCATGTGGTCGAGAAACGCTCCCGCGTCCTCCGCGCTGCCCTGCTCGCGGAACTCCGAATACACCGGTATGAAGGCCTGGGAGAACGCGCCTTCAGCGAATATTCGGCGGAAAAAATTGGGAATACGGAAAGCGACGAAAAACGCGTCGGCCATCAATCCGGCGCCCATGACGTTGGCAAACACGATATCCCGTACCAGTCCGCTGACCCGTGAGACCAGGGTCATGGCGGCAACCACCAGCGTCGATTTCAAAAGCTTGCGCGACATGCCGCTTGTGTTTAGCTCCGGCTGACGATCTGCAGACGCCGGCTACTATAAAGGAAATTCGCGAGCGATCTCAGATGTGGACAGCAAAACGCCCGGCACTGGCCGGGCGTTCTGGAAAAACTCGATTTGGAGACCGTGGATCAGCCGGCGCTGATGCTGCGCACCCGCCGGTTCAGACGGGATTTCAGGCGCGCCGCGCGATTGCGGTGATGATGGCCCTGGTGCACCGCTTTGTCGATCAGGGACGTGGCCCGCTGGTAGGCGGCGCGCGCGCCCTCGGAATTGTTCTCGCGGACCTGCTTCAACACTTCCCGGATGGACGTGCGGACCGTCGAGCGCTGGGGCCCGTTGTGAAGGCGCCGCGCCTCATTCTGCCTGGCCCGTTTGCGTGCTTGTGGTGAGTTCGCCAATGCTCTTGCCGGTATTCAACTGAGAGGGGGCGCAAATATCCATTTTTTGCCCTGCCGTGTCAAGGCACCCCCTGGACGAAAGGTCCCCTCTCCCGCCCGCGGGAGAGGGATAGGGTGAGGGCAATGGATATTAGCCTCGACACGAAACCGCGTGGTAATCCACGATGCCGCGTAACCGGGAAGGGCGAGAACGCGAAGCTCGCTCCTATTCCCCTCACCCCAACCCTCTCCCCAGAGGGGAGAGGGGGGATGTATACGAGAGTTTGAAACGGGTTCAATCCCTGCCCGCCCCTACAACACCACCATGTTGTCGCGGTGAATGAGCTCCGGCTCGTCGATGTAGCCCAGGATCGCCTCGATGCGGCTACTGGGCTCGCCAATGATCCGGCGGGCCTCATCCGCCGAATAATTCACCAGACCACGGGCGATCTCCGCGCCGTTCTCGTCCTCGCACACCAGCAGGTCGCCGCGGTCGAAGCGGCCCCGCACCTCAGTGACCCCCACCGGCAACAGGCTGCGGCCCGCCCGGCGCAGGACCTCCACCGCGCCGGCATCCAGACGCAGCGTGCCCTGGGCCGTCAGCCGGCCGGCGAGCCACTGCTTGCGCGCCGCCAACCGGCCTTTGCTGGGGGTCAGCAGGGTACCCAACGCCTCTCCCGCGCTCAGGCGCACCAGCACGTCGTCGGTCTTGCCGGAGCAAATGACGGTCGCGGCGCCGGAACGCGCCGCCTTTTCGGCCGCCGTCAACTTGGTCACCATGCCGCCCCGCCCCAGCGCGCTGCCCGGCCCAGCCATGGCTTTCAGGCTCTCGTCCCCGGCCGTGCCGCGCTCCACCAGCCGCGCCTGCGGATTGCTTCGCGGGTCGGCTTCGAACAGCCCCGCCTGGTCCGTGAGGATCACCAGCAGGTCGGCATCGCTGATGTTCGCCACCGCCGCGGCCAGCGTGTCGTTGTCGCCGAAGCGGATCTCGTCGGTGACGACGGTGTCGTTCTCGTTCACCACCGGAACCACCTTCAACTCCAGCAGGGAGCGCAGCGTGCTTCGGGCGTTGAGGTAACGGTGGCGGTCGGACAAGTCGCCTCCCGTAAGCAGCATCTGCGCGGTGCGGATACCGAAACGCTGAAAAGCGGACTCGTACAACTGCACCAGACCCATCTGCCCCACCGCCGCGGCGGCCTGCAGGCGGTGAATCTCGCGGGGCCGGGTCCGCCAGCCGAGGCGGTGCATGCCCTCTACAATGGAACCCGAGGAAACCAGCACCACTTCCAGGTCCTGCTCACGCAGGGCCACGATTTGTCTGATCCAGCGGTCGACGAGTTCAGCGTTCAAGCCGCTCTCCCGGTCCGTGAGCAGCGCACTGCCGATCTTGATCACCCAGCGGCGCGACGCCTTGACCTGTTTCCGAACGCTCACGAGGCCCGCTCCCGCTCATTCTGTTCTTCCAGGAAATCCATTATCTGTCCGCACAGCAGCTCACAGCCCTCGCCGGATACGGCGCTGATCTCGAATACCGGGCCTTCCCAGGAGAGTGCCGTCACCAGATTCTCTCGTCTCTGCGCCCTGGCATCGGCGCCCAGGGCGTCTATCTTATTGAGCACCAGCCACCGCGGGCGCCTCGCCAGATCCTCGCTGAACGCTCTCAGTTCCGCCGCTACCGTCCGTACGTCCTCGGCGACATCGTGATGATCGTCGACAGGCGCCAGGTCCACCAGGTGCAGCAGCAGCCGGGTGCGGCTGAGATGGCGCAGGAACCTGGCGCCTAGGCCTGCGCCGCGGGAAGCGCCTTCAATAAGCCCGGGAATATCGGCCAGCACGAAGCTGCGCTCCGCTTCCACCCGCACCACGCCGAGATGGGGATACAAGGTGGTGAACGGATAGTCCGCCACCTTCGGCCGGGCCTGACTCACGGCGCACAGGAGAGTCGATTTGCCGGCATTGGGCAGGCCCAGCAGGCCGACATCCGCGAGCAGGCGCAGTTCCAGGCGCAGGACGCGCTGGTCTCCGGGCTTGCCGGGCGTCGTCCTGCGGGGGGCGCGATTGGTGCTGGACTTGAAGTGGGTGTTGCCCAGGCCACCCTGGCCACCCGCCGCCACGATGACCGGCGCGTCCGTGGATAACACGTCCGCGATCAGCTCGCCGGATTGAGCATCCCGTACCAGCGTTCCGGGCGGTACGCGGATGTAAAGATCCTTACCGCTTCGCCCGGTCTTGTCCCGGCCCATGCCAGGCCGGCCGTTCTCCGCCTGAAAGCGGCGCGTGTAGCGAAAGTCAGACAGCGTATTGAGCCCTTCCGCCGCCACCAGGTACACGCTGGCGCCCCGGCCGCCGTCGCCGCCATCCGGGCCGCCTTTGGGAATGAACTTCTCGCGGCGGAAGCTGAGACAGCCGTTGCCGCCCTTGCCGGCTTGCACCGTGACCTCGGCCTCATCGACGAATTTCATGTGCGCGGCCGGTGGTAAGCGTTGGTTGAAGGCATACCGAGAAAAAGAAAACCCCGCCTGTTTCCAGAGCGGGGTCTTGTCTGTGCTTCGCCCGAGTTGGGGTTCAGGCCGAGACCACGCTCACCCACTTTCGTTTCTGCGGGCCCTTCACTTTGAATTCCACCACGCCATCGGCCGTAGCGAACAGGGTGAAATCCCTGCCCATCCCAACATTGGTGCCGGGGTGGAAAGTGCTGCCGCGCTGGCGCACGATGATATTGCCGGCCGTGACCTTCTGGCCCGCGAATAACTTCACGCCCAGGCGCTTGGCGATCGAATCGCGGCCGTTTCTCGAACTGCCGCCTGCTTTCTTATGAGCCATGATAGCCTCTCTCGTTACTTCCCGATCAGTTTCTTGGCCTGTCCGACCCAGTCGTCCCGCTCGGCGCGGGCCTTGATGCTCAGCTCGGCGTCAAGCCGGTCGATGTCCTCGGCAGTCCACGCGGCGATCTGCGCCAGCGACGTCACGCCGGCATCGTGCAGCTTCTCCGCCAGCACCGGACCCACGCCCGTGAGTTGGGTGAGATCAGCGCTGGAATCGGATTCCGCGGCCTTCCCGGCCTGGGTCTTGGTCTCCGCCTGAGCCTCGTCCTTGGGCTGGGTGGCGGCTTGCTTGCCCGCCGCCTTCTTGGGGGCCGCAGCCTTTCCGGCTCCGATACTCGTAATTTCGAGCTCGGTGTAGTTCTGACGGTGCCCGGCGTGCTGGCGCGAATTCTGACGGCGGCGGAACTTCAATATCCGGACTTTCGCGCCGCGCCCGTGCTGAAGGACCGTCGCCTCGACGGTGGCTCCCGTGTACGGCGCCCCGACCTCGATCTTGTCTCCGTCGGCCACCAGCAGTACCTTCTCCAGCTGCACCTGGCTGCCGGGCTCGGCCCGCAGGCTCTCAACCTTGACACGATCGCCGACGGCCACGCGATACTGCTTGCCGCCGCTTTCGATCACCGCATACATCATTGATTCTCCAGGAATATTTAGGCCGGGACCGGTTCTGTCCCGAGGGGGAGCGCGCGATTTTATCCATCGCGCTGACCCAGGTCAATTCAATCCGTCGGGAGGCCATTTTCCGGTTGCAGTTTGGAATCAACCCCGGCATTCTCTGGTCGAAACAGCCATCCAGAACAAGCGCTTCTACCCTTGACTATCCGATCCGCCCCCATAAAAACCGCCGAGCACGGCGGCCGGGCCGCGCTGGCCGGCATCGTGGAGCTGGTAGACGAGGACATGCAGGGCGTGAATCGTCTCATCGCCGAGCGGCTCAGGTCCGATATCGTCCTGATCAACCAGCTGGCCTCCTACATTATCAACAGTGGCGGCAAGCGGTTGCGCCCCGTCACCGTGCTGCTGTCGGCGGGGGCCTGCCAGCAGAAGAGCGACGCCCATATCAACCTGGCAGCCATTGTCGAGTTCATCCACACCGCCACCCTGCTCCATGACGACGTGGTGGACGATTCCGACATGCGCCGGGGCCGGGCCACCGCCAACGAGCTGTGGGGCAACTCGGCCAGCGTCCTGGTCGGTGATTTCCTGTATTCGCGCTCCTTCGAGATGATGGTGGAGATCGGCAGCATGCGGGTCATGGAGATCATGGCCAAAACCACCAACCAGATCGCCGAAGGTGAAGTGCTGCAGCTCATCAACTGTGGCTCCCCGGACACCACCGAGGAACGCTACCTGGACACGATTCGCCGAAAGACCGCCAAGCTGTTCGAGTCGGCCGCCCAACTCGGCGCCGTGGCCAGCAACCAGTCTTCCGGGGTTGAGCACGCCATGGCCCGCTACGGCCTGCATCTGGGGACCGCCTTTCAGCTCATCGACGACGTTCTGGACTATGGATCGGATTCCGAAGAGCTCGGCAAGAACATCGGCGACGACCTGGCCGAGGGCAAACCTACCCTACCCCTGATCAATGCCATGGCACGGGGCACTCCGGCCCAGAAAAAACTGCTGCGTGAGGCCATCCAGAACGGGGGCCTGGAATACATCGAAAAGGTCCAGGAAGCAATTGAATCCACGGGCTCCCTTGCGTACACTGCCCGCCGCGCGCGCGACGAGGCGGAGAAAGCCCAACTTGCCTTGTCCATCGTTCCCGAATCGCCCTATAAACGGGCGCTGATGGACTTGGCCTTGTTTGCCGTGGAGCGCAACTACTGACTGGCCCGTCGCCGCCGTTGTGAGGAACGAAGCGCAGCCCCGGATTGTAGGAGCGGCTTCAGCCGCGATTAGCAGTATACGCGACGTCCCTGATCGCGGCTGAAGCCGCTCCTACAATCCGGCAGGATAACGTCCTGAGGCTCGCAACGACACCGGCGCTGGCAAGCCAGATGCCGGCCGGAAGGAAAGACCTGAAATCGGGGTGTAGCTCAGCCTGGTAGAGCACTGTCTTCGGGAGGCAGGGGCCGCGTGTTCGAATCACGCCACCCCGACCACAGTTGTTCCTTCAAATATAACTCAGTTATATGGTGCCGCCGACCAAGCCGCTCAGAAACTCTGTGAACGGCACAATATTCTGCTTCACACTCGCCTCCTCAAGCGCCGCCAGATAGGTCTCGCGCTGTTCGACCGGGACCACCGTCCATGGATAGCCGCCGGACGCCAGCATGACATTCATCAGGAATCGGCCCATCCGGCCGTTGCCGTCCATGTAGGGATGGATATAGACAAAAACGAAGTGACCGAGTACGACACGCACCGCCGAATCTTCTTCTTCACGAAGTAACTTAAAGAACGCAGGCATGCAATCCCGTACCGCTTCATAGCGCGGCGGCACATGCATTGAGCGGCGGATATAAACCTGGTGATTGCGGTAGCCCGCGAGATCGGCAGGCCGCAGAAGACCGGCTGCGACGCTCGGGGCGAACAGCTCCCGATACCATTCGCTGTGATCGTTTTCGACCACGGCCCCGGCATCTTCACCGTCCAGCACTTTGCTGACGCTCTCCCGGACCACCTGAAAGGCTTGCCAGTAGCCGCGCGCGGCGAGAGCATCGCGGCGTTCACGATCTTCGTCATTGGCATCCGTATTCCAGTCACCGCTACGCACACGCTCAATCAGCTCCGGGTTTACCTGGTAGCCTTCAATCGACAGCGAGTGATAGGCGTCTGTAACGTACACATCGTCAACACGCGCGAGATATTGTTTCGTGCCGCCCGCGACGCCTTTGGCTTCCGAGAACTTGCCCACAATGTCCGCACGCATTTGTTGCCACATCAGCCGTATGCGATTGACGTAGGGCGAGCGTTCGCGTGTGTCGATTGCAAAAGGTGCTTGCGCTTCGAATGGGTCTTCTTCGTAGACCTTGTAATCGGCCACACGCATTGTCTTGACGATTTCATCGGCAATCTTGTCCTTACGGATATTTCGGAACGCGCCCGCAAGACGCCCGGCGATCTTGCTGTGGCCGCCCTCTAGCAGAACAGAAAGCACTTCCGAGGCGTCACGTATCATTGACAGCGCCACACGCATGTCTGTCGGGTAGTGCCTAAACACGTTTGGTGCGGAGGCGACGAGCGCCGCCGGGACAGAGAACAAACGCAGCCCGCTTCTCTCTTCCGTCTGGCTGCGTTCGGGGAGTTCTGCCCGCACCTCAAAAAGCGACGTGCCGTGCGGCAGGCTTACCGGTTTATTGCCGGCCTTAGGGGCGCGCACGAGTAGTTGCGGCGGTACGGCCCAGTTTCCGGCATGAAGCAGCAGCGACTGCTCCGGGGAGAGGGACCAATCATCGCCGAACCGTTCGTTCAGATAGGCGGCACAGAAGTCCCAATACGAGGCGTACCAGGCGGTGCTCTCCCCTACGTCCTCATCCGGGCGCACCGGGACGTACCAGCCCTTCATGACCTTTTGCAGGAAGCCGTTTTTGAGCAAACGTTCGCGGTGGGTGCGACTCAGATCGCGGGAACGAATGGCCGCGCCGCGCTCGTCCTGCACGTGCCGCAGAGCCTGGAGGGATTCAGCCAGTTTTTCAGAAGGAGTCGCCATGCTACCGTCTTTAGTCTCGCTAATTAGGTTTTCGTGTTCCCTTTCTATTAGGTTAATATGTTTTACTAGTTTAAGATTATTATGTCTACCCACAATTATCTTATTATGCTATACATTTATTAGGTTATTGTGTATATTTTAGCTTAACTAACTGAAATATATAGACAATTAATCCTCTCTCTTGTGCTCTAGCTGGCGTTTGTGTGTATGTCTCAGACATTTCTCAAAACGTACTGTGGCGGCCACCAGCGCCCGACAGGCCGGTGGCGCCGGCTGGTCCGCCACCCACCGTCGATGGCCGCCCGAAGACGTCCTACCCACCGCCGCGCATTAGATCGTATTCCAGGAAAGGGTGGGCACTATCGGAGAACGGAAATGACGCCGCGTACAGTCGTCCAAGATCGCCCTACGGATCGTACTGCAACGTTGCCGTGCGAAAGCACAAGGGGTGCCCAGGCTAAGTTACTGACACCATGGAGCTTTGAATCCGTTGCCAGGACTGAAAATCCCCGTGCACCGGCGGCGCCTACTCTCTGGATCTTCGCCAACCGGCTGTACGAGCCTCACTTTCCGTACAGAACCAACGCTCCCCCCTGCTCGTGTCGATCCTGGTTTTGTCGTACCACTCCCCACCAGGCACGTGATAGATCTTTTCGCCGCTCAAGCCGATGTTTCCCTTGATGCGGCATTCGTTGCGTGGTCCGTCGCTAAACGGGCTACGCAAGGCCGATACTGGCATACAGCGGTGCATGTTTAAGAGAACCACCGTGACAACAGTCAATATTGCGACTATACGGCCCATCGTTTCCGGGTCAGACTCCGCCGCCTTTTTCACCGGCTACACTGCAGCGTTGTCGAAATATCAATATCTCTCGAGTACTAATAGCTGCAACTTCGAACCAAGTGCTTAGAGGCTCAGCGAGCTAATACCAAGCCATGCCATTTTCCTCGCCGTAACCGCCGACGGACCAAAGCTTTGTGCCCAGATGGTGGAGGCGCCACTCTTCTTCCGCGATGCCTGCCCCTGTTACAATATTCGCACGCCGCAACAATATTCGTCCGCTCTGCGGTTCCACCATCTTTATGTGCAACAAGATGCTCCGCGGTGCACTTTAGCAGCTTCGCTTGACGGACTGAAAGACCATATCGGGCAGTTAGTGAAGGCAGATCGCTATCGTTGTTCCACATGGGCTGCCCGCAGTAATAACAGAGGCCGCCCTGAGCGTTGAACGCAAGTGTGCGGGGGATAATGAGAGATTTTCTAGACTGTGCCATATGAGACCTCCAACTGTTAAAAGGGTTGCCCGAAACTCGCTCTTATCGATATTTCGGGAACCAGTTGAAATGTCTTCATACCGGCAATACAGGTGCTCGGGTCCGATACACCTCATGAGAATGTAGCACATACACGGGAGCCGGTCGTATAGGCCATCGCTACTTCGACCGTGACCAAATCGTGACCGAAGTGGGTCATTTACTGTCATTTGCCGGCCAAATCTGTCAAGAACCGCACGGGGCCAACTGCGCTAAGTTGCTGATTAAAATACAGTTTCGCAGCGTGCTGCAGTGTTCGGGAGGCAGGGGCCGCGTGTTCGAATCACGCCACCCCGACCAGCTAAATCAGGGAGTTAGCGTCCCCGCCCTCCTCCGTTTCCCGGTCACTATGACCAAACTCTGACCACTCCACCACGGTGTTCCGGGGACAGTATACCGAACGCCCGACCGTGGCTTGATTCCCCAGTTCCGGGGACAGTACGCGGTACCATCTCGACCGATCCGCGAGTGTGGACCCTTCAACCTGTCCGTGGTGCCCGGGAGCCGGTGGAGGCTTGACCAGGGCAGTTCGATATACTGTCCCCGGAACTCGGGAACTCGCTACGAGTGTGCGTCGAGGATCGCGTCGACGGCCTCGACGAAGCCGGCGCCGCGCTCGGCGCCGGTGATCCATGCGGGCAGGGTCTCGCAACGCTCTTGCAGGGCCCGTAGATTGGCGACGCCGATCGCGTCCGGGAAGAACGCGAACATCGGTGCATCGTTGGGCGAATCGCCGACGAAGGTGTACTGTGCACGCGCCGCCGCGAGGTCCACGCCCCAGGCCTCTGCCATTAGTCGTTGCGTCATGGTGAGCTTGTCGTAATCGCCGAACCAGCCGTTGACGTGGATCGAACTGACCTTGGCATGTGCCCCAAAGCGTCGAAAGATGGCGAGCACGTCGTCGATCGCATCGGGCACCGGCGCCACGTCCTCGCGGAAATCAATGGCGAGGTCGGCCTCGCGGTAACGCTGGTCGGCGGCGACCGCGACGCCCGGCACCGCCGCCAGGATCTCGTCGCGCACCGCCTGGAGGCGGCGACGCTTCTCGGCCCGCATCGCCTCGTCGTCGACGTAGATCCGGCGCATCCGCCGCTCGACCGTCTCGTAGCGGAACGCCAGCGCGCCGTTCTCGCCGACCACCGCGTCGACCGGCCACTGCCGGGCGATCATGTCGCACCAGCCGGCGGGCCGGCCGGTCAGCGGCACCGCCAGCAGTCCCGCCGCTTGCAGCCGCTCCAGGGCGCCGATCACCGATGAATCGATGCGGCCGTGGGTGGTGAGCGTGTCGTCGATGTCGCAGAATACGCCGCGGATCGCCGCCCGCCGCTCGCGCGGCCAGTCGGCGAGCGGCGCCGGACGGCCGCGCCCTCCGTCGGCGGGGCTCATCCGGCGGCTCCCGTTCGTTCGTGTGTGTGCCATCGTTCAGCAGATCCTCGGCGCATCGATCGCGTCAACCCCTCGATCATCGTCAAACCGGCTCTCGATGTATTGACCGGGATCAAGTCCGCCCCCCACACCCGGGACCGATAATGTGGGTCGCACGTCGCGAATGGCACGCGATTGCGCGGTGCAAGCGGGCGTGCCTGGAGAGGATGTCACCGTGACTTTCCCATATTGGCTCCACGAGGAATGGACGAAGCTGCTGCTCGTCCTGTTCCTGTCGTTCCTGATCGGCCTGCAGCGCGAGGAGCACAAGGTCATCGAGGGACGTTACGCCTTCGGCGGCGTCAGGACCTTCCCGCTGATCGGCATCATCGGCTACCTGATGGCGCTCGTCTCGGACGGCGCAATGCTGCCGGTGGCGCTCGGGCTGATCGCGGTGTCGGGCTTTCTGATGCTGTCGTACTGGCACAAGCTCAAGACGGCCGAGCCCGCCGGCGTCACCACCGAGATGACCGGCCTCGCCACTTACCTGGTCGGGGTGATGGTCTATGACGAACGCTTCTGGATCGCCACCGCGGTTAGCGTCGCCAGCCTGCTGCTGCTTGAGCTCAAGGTGGCTCTCGAAGGCCTCGCCCGACGGATCGGCTCCGACGACCTGCTGACGTTCGCGAAGTTCCTGCTGCTGACCGCGGTGGTCCTGCCGGTGCTGCCGGATCAGGCCTTCACCCGGTTCCAGATCAACCCGTTCAATACCTGGCTAGTGGTGGTCGCGGTGAGTGCCGTGTCCTACGGCAGCTACGTGCTGCAGCGGGCGACCCGGGAGAAGGGTGGGCTGATCCTCGCCGCCGTGCTCGGCGGCATGTACTCGTCGACGGTGACCACGGTGGCGTTGGCGCGGCGGTCCCTGGGGGAGGAAAACCCGTACCTGTTCTCCGGCAGTATCCTGGTCGCTTCGGGCGTGATGTACCTGCGGCTGATCGTGCTGCTCGGCATCTTCAACCGCGCCTTGATGCTGTCGCTGGCGCCGGCGTTCGCGGTGCTTGCCGTGGTCGCGATCGCCATCGGCTGGTACTGGTCGAACCGCGGCGAGCGGAATGCCGATGACGTCGAGCACCGACACGTTCCGAAGAATCCGTTGGACCTCGGCACCGCACTGGTGTTCGCCTTGGTGTTCCTGGCGATGCTGGTCGGCACGCAGCTCGCCCTCACGTACTTCGGGGACCGCGGCCTCTACCTGTTCGCCGGCCTGATGGGGGTCACCGACGTCGACCCGTTCGTGATGAGCATCACCCAGGCGGTCCCGGAGATGACGCCGCTCGCACCGGGCGCCGCGGCGGTGCTGATCGCCGCCGCCAGCAACAATCTGGTCAAGGGGATCTACGCGTATGTCCTGGCTCCGCGCGAGACCGGGACCGCCAGCCTGGTTCTGCTGCTCGGCCTCGCGGCGCTCGGCCTGCTGCCGCTGGTCTGGCAGTGAGGCAGTGAAACGGCCGCCGCGGCAGGCTGTTTTTTAACAGCCTGCCATAGCGGTCGGCAGCTCATATCTCGATGCGCCGCTCCGTCTCGGCATCGAAAAGGTGCACGCTTTCCGGCTTGAAGCGGAGCGGCAACGCCTCCTCCCGCCCGTGCTGCACCGCGTGCAACCGCGCCGCGATCTTGGTCGCGGTCGCCGGGTCGTGGTCGATGTGCCCGTAGATCAGGGTGTCGGAGCCGAGCAGTTCGGTGAAGTCGATGTCGAGCGAGATCAGCGCCTCTCCGGCCTCGCACGGCAGCAGGTCGTCGGGGCGCAGTCCGAGCAGCACCTTACGACCGGCGAACGCCGGAAGCGGCTGGGGCAGCCGGGCCCGAACCTCGCCGTCCCGCACCAACGCCGCGCCGTCCGAGGAGATCTCACCAGGGATCAGGTTCATCGGCGGCGAACCGATGAAGCCGGCGACGAAGGTAGTCGCCGGCTTGTTGTAGACCTCGAGCGGTGCGCCGATCTGCTCGCTGCGGCCGGCGTTGAGCACCAGCATGCGCTCGGCGAGCGTCATCGCCTCGACCTGGTCGTGGGTCACGTAGAGCGTGGTGGTCCTCAAGCGCTTGTGCAATTCCTCGAGCTCGCCGCGCATCTGCACCCGCAGCTTAGCGTCCAGGTTGGAGAGCGGCTCGTCGAACAGGAACACCTTCGGCTCGCGAACGATCGCCCGGCCCATAGCGACGCGCTGGCGCTGGCCACCGGAGAGATCGCGCGGGTTGCGCTTCAGCAGCTGGGTGAGCTCCAGGATCTCGGCGGCGCGGTTGACGCGCTTCTCGATCTCGGCCTTCGGCAATCGCTGGATCTTGAGGCCGTAGGCCATGTTGCCGTAGACGGTCATATGCGGATAGAGGGCGTAGTTCTGGAACACCATGGCGATGTCCCGGTCCTTGGGCGTGAGGTCGTTGACCACCTTGCCGCCGATCAGGATCTCGCCCGAGGTCACGGTCTCCAGCCCCGCCAGCATGCGCAGCAGCGTCGACTTGCCGCAGCCCGACGGCCCGACGATGACCACGAACTCGCCGTCGGCAACGTCGATCGAGACGCCCTCGATCACCTTCACCTTGCCGAAGGACTTGTAGACGTTGTGAAACGATACCTCGGCCATCTATCCGTCGAGCTCCTTCCGCCCCGTGATGGTTCCCGTCTTCATCTCGACCCCCGGCTCCCGCACGTGATTGCCCGCGCCTCGGCTTCCCACTCGAACTCGTAGGGATGCGCCAGGAGGTGCCCGATTGCTTCGTCGACCGGTGCGTCACGTTCCAGGATTTCGTCGAGCGCATCGGCGATCGCCATATCGACGCCGAACGTGCGGCCGAGGCTGACGGCGGCCTGGACCGATGAGAAACCCTCGGTCACTGCCTTTCGCGAGGCCAACAACTGGTGCCAGTCGCGGCCCTCACCGATAGCGACGCCGAACGAAGTGTTGCGCGATTCCATGGTGTTGCAGGTGAGCGTCAGGTCGCCGACGCCGCAGAGTCCGAGGAACGTCTGCAGCTTCGCCCCCTTGGCAATCCCGAGGTGCGCCATCTCGGCAAGGCCGCGGGTGATCAGCGTCGCCTTGGCGCCATCGCCGAGCCGCTTGCCGGCGGCGATGCCGCAGGCGATGGCGAACACATTCTTCATCGCCCCGCTGAGGGCGGTACCCACTACATCGGTGGAAAGATACGTGCGGAAGCGGGGGCTGCCGAACGCGTGCACCAGCCGCTCGCCGACGGCGATATCGGCGCAGGCGAGGGTGACGCCGGTCGGCAGGTCGCGGGATATCTCTTTCGCGAACGAGGGGCCGGACAGCACGGCAACGGTCGCCTGCGGCAGTGCCTCCGTGATCACCTCCGGCATCAGCGCGCAGCTCTCGCGCTCAATGCCCTTGGCACAGCTCACCACCGGCGTGCCGGCCAAGAGGTGCGGCTGCATTTCCTGGGCGACACTGCGCAGAAATTGCGCCGGCACCGCCAGCAGCACGAACTCGGCGCGGGCCAGCGCCTCGGTGAGATCGCCGGTGGCGCGGATGCCCGGCACCAGCGGCACGCCCGCGAGGAACTCGGTGTTCTCGCCCTCGTCGTTGACGGCGGCCACGACTTCGGGCTCGCGCGCCCATAACACTGTGTCGTGACCGGAGCGCCGAACGACGCACGCTATGGCGGTACCGAACGCGCCGCCGCCGATCACTGCTACCTGCGCCATTTCGACCTCCTTCCACGGCGCATGCGTGTCGCCTTCTCGTCACCGGTGCTGCGCCGGAACACCGGAACGGACGCCGATGTGTGCCGGCCCCTCATTTCTGGGTCTGCATCGCGATACCTTCCGCGAAGCTCTTGCGGAACACCATCAGCACCACCAGCGGTGGCAGCATCGAGAGGATAGCCCCCGCCATGATGACGTTCCACGCAGGTGCGATCTGGTCGGTCGCTATCAGCATCTTGAGGCCGATCTGGATCACTCGCATGTCCCCCGTCGTGGTCACGATTAGCGGCCACAGGTACTGGCTCCACATGAAGATGAACTCGATCACGAACAATGCGGCGATGTTGGTCCGCGACAGCGGCACCAGGATCTGCAGGAAGTAGCGGATCGGCCCCGCACCGTCGACGCGTGCCGCGTCCGGCAGATCGCGCGGCACGGTCAGGTAGAACTGGCGGAACAACAGGATGCCGGTGGTGCTGGCGAAGAACGGGAACATCAGCGCCGAGTAGGTGTTGATCCAGTGGAAGTCGGCCATCATCTCGAAGGTCGGCAGGATCCGCACCGGCAGCGGCAGCATCTGGGTGATCATAGTCAGCGGGAACAGCAGCGCGCGGCCGCGAAACCGGAAGTGTGTGTAGGCGAACGCGGCCATCAACGACAGGATGATCTTCACGATCGCCGTGCCCATGGAGACGATGCCGGTTACCAGGAACTGGCGGCCCATGTCGACGCGGTTCCATGCCTCGACGACGTTGTTCCACAGTTCGGTGCCCGGTATCAGCCGGGGCGGGAACACGTAGGCCTCTTGGAACGTGAGCGTGCTGACGATCAGGGCGTAGATCACTGGAAAGGTGATCACGACAACTAGCGTCATCAGCGCGAGATGGGTTGCCCCCAGCTTTACATACCTGTGCGCCATCTCAGCCGCCCTCCGTGCCTGCTGTCTGCCTAACGTGCATAGATCGCCTTGCGCGTGGCGAAGCGCAGCTGGATGATCGCCGCCGCCGAGATGACGACGAAGATGATGCATGACTCCGCTGACGCGGCACCGGAGTCGAGGTAAAGGAAGGCGTCACGATAGAGCTTGTAGACCAGGATGTTGGTCGCATCCCCCGGACCGCCGTGGGTCATGATGTCGATCAGGCCGAACACCTGGAAGAACGCATAGAGCATGTTGACGAACAGCAGGAATGTTGTCGTCGGCGATAGCATCGGGAAGGTGATGTCCCAAAACGTCCGCCACGGGCCGGCGCCATCGACGCGGGCGCTGTCGATGAACTCCTCAGGGATGTTCTGCAGCCCGGCGAGAAAGAACACGATGTTGTAGCCGAGCATCTTCCAGGTTGCCGCGACGGAGACCACGAGCAGGGCCAGGCTGCCGTTGGTCATCCAGTTCATTACGTGGCCGCCGGTCAGCAGCGAGACGATGTACGGCGCCAGCCCGGTCGCCGGCGCGAACAGCAACGCCCAGATGACCCCTGCGACCGCGGGTGACAGCGCATAGGTCCAGATCAGCGCGACCTGGTAGACGCCGCGGCCTCGGATCTTCTGGTTCAACAAGTGCGCCACAAAGAGCGAGAACGCCAGCCCGATCACCATCACGAAGGCGGCGAACAGCAGCGTCGCCAGTGCGCTGTCGCGGTAGTCGGGCGACGATAGTACGCGGGTGTAGTTCCGCAGCCCGACAAAGACCTGGTGGGTGCCGAACGCGGTCGACTGGAAGAACGACCCGTACACGCTCTGCAGGAAGGGGACGACCAGGAAGATGACGATCACCACCGCCGACGGCAGGATCAGCAGGTACGGCAGCCACGGGTGACCCGGAAACCGCTCTTCCTCGACCACGTTTGCCATCGACGTCCCCCCAACAGACTCCCCGCGGGAACGGGCAGGCTGCTCCACCCGTCCCCGCGGGACAGTAAGCTACTTATTTATTGATTCATTGACGCGAAGTCGGAGAGCAGCTGATCGGCCTTCTTCGCCGCGTCATCGAGCGAGGCCTTGGGCGAAAGCTGGCCGGAGACCGCCTTTTCGATCGCCGTCCGCTCGATCTCGCGAATCTGCACGAACGGGCCCATGCGCACGCCGGTCGCCGCCGCCGTGTCGCGCCGTCCCGACAGCACCTGCAAAAACGCCGTCAGGTAGTTCTGATCCCTGGTGAACCAGCCTTCGGTCATCAGCGACTGCACCGCGGTGTTAACCGTCGGAAAGTAGCCGGTCCCTTTGTGCCATTCCACGGCGACTTCGGGCCGGGCCAGGTACTTGAGGAATTCCCAGACGGCTTTGAGCTGCTCCTTACTCTGGTCCTTGGTGACCCAGAGGCTGGCGCCGCCGATCACCGAGTTGCCGCCGGGATAGCCCGCGAAGCGAGGCAGGAAAGTCGTGCCGACCTTGAACTGCGAGCCCTTCTCGATGCCGGCCAGCGACGAGGTCGACTGGATCAGCATCGCGATTTGTCCGGCCTCGAAGGCCGAGTTCGCCGAGTACTCCGGACCGCCGTAAATGAAGATTCCCTCGTCGGTAAGGCGCTTCCACGTGCTCAGCACCATCTGGCCGAAGTCGCCGTTGAACAGAACCTTCGTCGCCATGCCGGTGCGGCCGTTGTCATTGTCGGCGAACAACTGGTTGTGGCCGGCGAACATCTGCTCCAGCACCCAGCCCGGCCAACCGAACGACAGCACGTGCTTGACCTTGCCGCTCGCCAGCAGCTTCTTACCGGCTGCCTCGAGCTCGCCCCAGGTCTTGGGCGGGTGATCAGGATCGAGCCCCGCCTCCGCGAACAAGTCCCTGTTGTAGTACATCATCGCCGTCGACGAATTGAACGGCATCGACCACAGGTTGCCGGCGGTCGAGTAGTAGTGAGTGATCGGGATCACGTACTGCGCCCAGTCCCATTCCTCGCCGAGCATCCCCGGGATCTTGTACACCGGGGTAATGGCGCCGCTGGAGAGCATCTGCTGCGTGCCGACCTCGTACACCTGCACCAGGTTCGGGGCGGTCTTGGAGCGATACGCCGCGATATACTTGGTCATGGTTTCCGGGTAGGTACCGGTGTAGAGGGCCTTCAGTTCGATGTCCGGATGCGAGGCGTTGAAGTCCTTGACGATCTGGTTAACGACGTTGAGCCGGGGGCCGCTCATCGCGTGCCACCAGGTGATCTCGGTCTTGGCCAGGACGGCCTGCGGCAGCAGGCCGACGCTGAGGATCAGCGCGAGGCCAATCGTAAGCCACGTTCGGTTGATCATTGTCTTCCTCCGGGTCTAAATAAAGTGCCAATAATGCCGTAGGCCAAAATATGACCGCCGCGGGCAAGTGACAATGATCTAGATCAAGTGTTCAAGCAGGCGCGCCAATGCTAGTGGGTGTGTAGCCACTTTCCTGGCATCGATTCAGATCAAGTCACCCATTTTACGACGACTGGCCGCCCTCCTGGCGGAAGACTACGCCTACAAGATCAAGAAACCGGTTGTTTCAACCGCGCCCATGGCATCGAAACAATGCGGCGAAATGGCCTTCGCGAGGGAGGGGCCGCGTGTTCGAATCGCGCCACCCCGACCAGTCTAATCATGCACTTAGCATCGCTGCTTTCCTCTCCTTTCCGGTCACTATGACCGAAACATGACCACTCCAAAGTTGAAACGGCCTCCCTGACGTGCTCCGAGGCCAGATGCGCGTAGCACATGGTAGTCGCGATGTCGATGGGTGAAGCGTTGCGTTGGCATCGCTTCGGACAATGCGTTACGCCTCCCGGCGTCATTGCAGTGTCAGGCGCAGAATGCCGTCGTCGTTCAATTCACTCAGCAGAATGTCAGTCTCGTGCATGGGGCGGGCGGCTCCTTCCTTTGGTGCTACAGGATGTTGATCTCGACGCTTTCCGCGAGCGTATTAGCGATAAAACAATAGCGATGCGCCCGATGTTGCATCTTGTCCAATTCCTCCTCCTCTATCGAATACCCTGTGTCGAACCTCACTACCGGATGCAGCTCAATACGAGTGACCGACATCTGGCCCTTGGGGTTCCTGCCAAGTTGGGCGACGGCACGATCATGATAGCTCGCAACAGGCCAACCGGCTTTCGCCGCCAGCGAGAGGAACGTCATCATATGGCAGCTGGCTAGCGCTGCCGCGAGCGCTTGTTCTGGATTCGTATTCTCGGGGTCGCCGCCCCAGTCGGGTGCCGCATCAGCCTGCTGTTCATAATTGTCGTTGTATCGCAGGTTGTGGGCATTCGAATATTTACCGGGCTGCAGATCAAGTTCGGACCGCTGCCAGCTCAGTTCGATGGAAAGTTCAGACATGGTGATTCTCTAACTTGATGACGCTTAGGCGGCGCTAGCGATTTTCTTTTTAGGATCAAAGAACGGCGTTTCAACTATGGGTGCCGGGGCCGATCCAGACGGCATAGCGACATCGACAACCGTCCCTATATCTCCGCAATCTGCAGACACCATTGCCAAAGCAATGTTCTGCTCAAGGCGAGGGGAGTAGATGGCGGATGTAACTTTGCCCACATTGTTTCCGTTTTTATTGACAGCCCAAAATGTGGTATTCGGCCCTTTCAGAGGCGAACCCTCAATTTTCAGGCCAACCAGTTTGCGGCTCACCCCTTTTTCACGAATGCGACGCAACGCCGCCTTGCCAATGAATTCGGCCTCCATGTCAAGATCGATCAGGCGGTCCATACCCAGCTCGTAGGGATTCGTGTCGATATCCGCGTCGGCGTGATAGGACAGCATTCCGCCTTCAATGCGGCGGATCGAAGACGTGTGACCGGGCTTCAAGCCGAACGGCGCTCCCGCTGTCATGATCTTTTCCCATAGCTCGTCACCGCGTGAACTGTCTTGCAGGTATAGTTCATAGCCGAGTTCACTGGACCAGCCGGTGCGCGAGACGATTAGCGGAATGCCGTCCAGTTCAACCTCACGCAGCCGGTAATAGCGCAGGTCCATGATGCTCTCGCCAAACAGCGCCTTCATCACCTCGCCTGATTTCGGGCCCTGCAATTGCAGGGGTGAAACATCCGGTTCGTGGATCGCGACGTCGAGCCCGGAATGCACAGCCACACCCTGGGCCCAAAGCAAAATATCGCTGTCAGCAAGCGATATCCAAAAGTGATTTTCGCCCAGTCGAAGCAAAACCGGATCGTTCAGGATACCGCCGTCGGCGTTGGTAATAAGGATATATTTGCATTGCCCGATCGACAGATTTGACAAATTGCGAGGTGTCAACATCTGCATGAATTGGGCGGCATCTGGGCCCGTTATTTCAACCTGCCGCTCGACCGCGACGTCGCACAGGATTGCGTCGTTAACCAGAGTCCAAAAGTTCTGCTCAGGGTCGCCAAAATCGCGCGGGATATACATGTGGTTGTAAACTGAAAACGCCTGAGCGCCCCAGCGTATGGTCGCGTCGAAATAGGGAGATTTTCGTATCTGCGTGCCAAAACCGAAATCGGCTGTGTTCGTCATGTTGCGTGCCCTTTCTACATCGACGGCTCGACAAGCCGTCGTACCTTGTTAAATTGGGCAAAATTCTAACCGCAGTTACAGCCTGAATATGGACTGAACATCTCCAGACAATAGACCGAACAGACTGTACTAAAACGCCAAACAGACTGATCAGTCGGGCGATCCTAACTACCGGATTTTGCGGTCAGGCCGGCAAGGTTAGGGGCCGCTGATTTTATCTCCCTGGTTACTATGTATGTCATGTACCTTTCAATCCCCAGTTCGGCCGCGAGCAGGGCCTCCATCAGGTCCTGAAAGGCCACCAGACCTGGGCTGACAACCTTCATTACGTAGTCCATACCCCCGCCTGTCGCGACACATTCGACAACTTCGTCCAATTCGCGAATATGAGATACAAACCGATCGAAGTCACGCTTGCGGTGATTTGTCAACGAGATGGTTACGACGACCCTGATGAAATCTCCAATGCGATCCAGCGCGATTTCAGCGTGATAGCCACGTATGAACCCCCCCCCGCCTCCAACCTGTTCAAACGGGCCCAACATGGCGTGGGTGATAGGTTGACGATCTCCGCCAACTTCGTTTTGCTCAGTTTCCCGTGCTCCTGAACAGCGCTGAGGATGCGAATATCGGTTGCATCTAGGCTAAAATTTTTCATTGATCCGCGTCTTTCGTTGAGGCTCAACACCACAGTGACTACCAAATATACAGGAACCTGTTTCTCGGTTCCCCGTGAGCCAGTACGCCATGCTGGGCCGGTAATCACCTACCGTATCTTCGACCCGAAGGCCGGGCGCAAGACATCCACGTTGCAAACCACACCGGACCGGGAAGAAGGCGACTAGAACACACAGCCGGGGCCGCCAGGTTCTCTGCCCACGCTGGCGTTGCTGCCAAGGTCTAAAAGCTGGAGCGTTTGTGCCGCTACATCACCCGTCCGGCCATCCTGGTGCTTAGCCCGAAATCAGGATTCGCCACTTTACTCCTAGGGGTTTCGGTCGCAACAGCCGGTTTGGGTCGGCAGCAGCCGCTCTGATAGAGCATCAATAGCGTCCGCTCCTCGTCTCTTAGCGGACAATCGTGCGGACAGACGCGGATGGCCGGAACCGGCCAGAAGCGGTCGTTCGATAGGCAAAAAATACCACCCCGAAGGGCGGCTTACATATCATTCTGTTATCAGGAGTCGCACTGATTTATAGAGGCAATGCCTTGGCTAACCGGGGCGCTGAAATTACCCCAGCCGCCAGTCAGAGTACCAATTATTCGTAGACAGTCCACAGTTACGGTGCCGCTTACGTGTTGGTTTGTAGCGCTGACAAAGTTGATAGGAAAAGAAAACGAGCCATCAGCGCCCACGGTACCACTGCCCGACCAACCACCTTCCATGGAGTCGCCTTCCATAATAATTGTGCAATCACTATTTACTTGTGCGCTTCCAATGATCGGGACTTGTTGACTGAAACCTAAATCGCAGAACACACCCTCACAACAGACTAGTGATGTCTCCGCATGCGCAGGAAGTGCGACTGAGTCGACTATTGGACGAGTCCATAACTCAGGCAGCGCTTTCCCGGTGATGACTGCACCGCTTCCAGCAGCGATTGATTTGAGCAGTTTTCGGCGATTCTTATCGGACATTGCATTCTCCCCTGGTTCGACGACTACAGGTCAATAGAACATACCAGTTCCTGCACAATATGTCTGCGCCTGGGAACGGCCGCATCGGGTTGAAAGCGGTAGTCGCTGATATGTCCGCTTGCAGGCCGGAGGCCGCCGTTGGGATACAAATATGGTGCTCCACTGATCCTTGGAAGAGCCCACAATGTGCCCACCTTCCCGCGACACCACGCCCAAAGTCCCCTGGAACACCGGCAAGCTGGTCGGTCAGAAACCCCCTCTCAGGCTCAGGGAGGTGTGGGCGATCCGTACCCGGCTGCAGGCGGGTCGTCTCCGAGACCTGGCCCTGCTCAACCTGGCGGTCGACAGCAAGCTCGGGGCCTGCGATCTGGTGGCACTGCGGGTCTACAATGGATAAAAGGGGTCTGACCCCTATTTTCTAACTACCCCAGCAACTGGAGCAGCACTCCCGCGACGATGGTACCGATCGCCGCCGAACCGTACAGCACCCAGCGCTGCCAGTTTGCCTTCTCGATGCCGAAGTCATGGAGTGACAGGAAGATGCGGTGAACGCCGTGCCACAGGCACAGGCTGACGACCACGAAAAGGAACAATTTGCCCGGCCAACTCGTGGCGAATGTCAGCACGCGCTCATAGGAAAGCGCGCCTTCCGGCAACAAGCCAAGCGGACCCGCCACGCCCGTGATGAAGATCAGCATGGGCACGATGAACGCGACCACGACGCCGCCGGCGCCGAACAGTGACCAGAATAAGGGTTCGCTCGATCTTTGTTTCGTGCTCATGTCCGCACCACGACCAGGAAAAGGGCCAGGTAGCACACCGCCGCGATGACGTACTGCACTGCTGTGATGAGGTTGTCCGGAATCCGGTCCGTGCCGAGGTATATATGTGGCACGACTTTCGGCGAAACCTTGAACCAGGTGTAGGTGTGGTATCCGGCCGCCAGCATTGCGACGACGTGGAACACGATCGCCAGCGGATGTTGCAGGGACTCGAGCCACGCCTCGTAGTAGCTTTCGCCCTTCACCAGGTTCCAGAGTCCGTTTAACAGAACCAGCGCATACACGGTCACGAACAGCGCCGTCGATTCGCGGATCATGTACTTCACATAGTAGGGATGCTTCAACCACCAGCCTTTCATGCTGCGGACAAAGGGGGCGGGCGCACTCACGTGGAGTCTCCTTTCGGTATGAACCAGTGGGTGAAAAAGTCGATCGTGCTGTTGATTTTGTTGCGGTTGACGGCGTTGGCCGGGTCGACGCCCTTGGGGCAGACCTCCGAACAATAACCGACGAGCGTACAGCCCCACACGCCGTCTTCGGAATTCACGACCTCCATGCGCTTATCCTTCGCATTGTCACGCGAATCCGCATTGTAACGGTGCAGCAGTGCCAGGATACCGGGACCCGTGAAGTTCCGGTTCAATCCGTACTGCGGGCATGCCGCGTAGCACAGCATGCAATTGATGCATGAACTGAACTGCTCGATTTTCGCGAGCTGCTTCGGCGTCTGCAGGTACTCGCCGTCGGTCGGCGACTTGTCTTCCTTCGGCACGATGTAGGGTGTGATGCCTTCCAGCTTCTGAACGAAGTCATCAACATCGATGATGAGATCGCGTTCGATCGGAAAGTGATCGAGCGCTTGCACTCTCACCTTCTCCGGGTAGATGTCCCGCAGGAAGGTCTGGCACGAGAGGGACGGCGTATCGTTGATGGTCATGCCGCAGCTGCCGCAGATCGCCATGCGGCACGACCAGCGAAAACTCACGCTGCCGTCCAGGTGGTCCTTGATGTACTGCAATCCCTGCAGCACCGACATGTCGTCGGTGAACGGTACCTGGTAGCTCTGCCAGACCGGCTGTATGTCCTTCTCCGGACGATAGCGCAGTACTTCCATCTCGATCGTTCGTTCGTCCGCCATCAGCTGTCTCCACCTGCCGTCGCCTGTTCCTTCCGCTTCTGCTCGGCCTCCTCGCCAGCCGCGCCGTATGCCCTGACACCCGGCCGCGATTTCGTGATCTTCACTTCCTGGTAGTCGATTCGCGGCTCACCGGACTCGTTATAAAATGCGAGCGAGTGTTTCAGGAAATTCTCATCATCACGTTCTTCGAAGCCGTCCAGGCGCTGATGCGAGCCACGCGATTCCTTGCGGTTGATTGCCGAATGCGCCATCGCCTGCGCCACGTCCAGCTGGAAACCGAGTTCGATGGCCAGCAGCCACTCGGTGTTCCAGCCGCTGGAATGATCGTCGAGGTGAAGCTTCTGGTAGCGATCCTTCAGCTCGGCGAGCTTGGCACAGGTCGCTTCCATCTCGGCCTCGGTGCGGTAGATACCGCAGCCGTCTTCCATGGTCTTGGCCATCTCGGTGCGCAGTGTCGAGATGCGATCGCCGCCTTCCGCATTGCGGATGTGCGCGGTGCGATCTGCAATGTCCTTCGCTTGCTTCTCCAACGATTCCGTCGACAAGTGGTCGTGGCTCTGGGCAAACGACGCCGCCTCCTCGCCGGCTACCTTGCCGAACACGCAAAGCTCGGACAACGAATTGGAACCGAGGCGATTGGCGCCATGAATGCCGACACTGGAGCACTCGCCGACCGAATAGAGCCCCGGCAGTGACGCTGCCGTCCTGCCGTCGGCCTGGATGCCGCCCATGGTGTAGTGCACGGCCGGCAACACCGGGATGCATTCCTTCGCCGGGTCCACGCCGAGGTACATCTCCGCCATCTCGTAGATCTGCGGCAATCGCTCACGCAATTTCTTCTCGCCGAGGTGGCGCAAGTCGAGGTCCACGTATTCACCGTGCGGGCCGGTCAGGGTGTTGCCCTTCTGCTTCTCGTGCCAGAAGGCCTGGCTGAGCCGGTCGCGCGGCCCGAGTTCCATTGCCTTGTTGCGTGGCGACGGTTCCGCCGGACCGAGTCCATAATCCTGAAGATAGCGATAGCCGTCCTTGTTCAACAAGAACCCACCTTCGCCCCGGCATGCTTCCGTGAACAGAAGGCCGGTACCCGGCATGCAGGTCGGGTGATACTGCACGAATTCCATATCGCGAAGCGGTACGTCGTGCCGATACGCGAGCGCCATGCCGTCACCGGTGACCGTGCCGCCGTTGGTGTTCTCGCGGAACACGCGACCGGCCCCGCCGGTGGCAATGACCACTGCCTTCGCCCGGATGATCACGAACTCGCCGCTCGAGACATCTATCACCAGGATGCCGCCGACACGGCCATCCTCTACCAGCAAGTCCACGCAGAAGTATTCATCGAAGCGACGAATAGACGGGTACTTGATGGACGTCTGGAACAAGGTGTGCAGCATGTGGAAGCCGGTCTTGTCGGCGGCGAACCACGTCCGTTCGATCTTCATGCCGCCGAAAGCACGCACGTTGACGTGGCCGTCGGGCTTCCTGCTCCAGGGACAACCCCAGTGTTCCATCTGCGTCAGTTCTTCGCGGCACTGCGAGACGAAATACTCGACGACGTCCTGTTCGCACAACCAGTCACCCCCGGCGACGGTATCGTTGAAATGATATTCGAGGTCGTCGTGATCCTGGGTCACCGCGGCGGCGCCACCTTCGGCCGCGACGGTGTGACTACGCATCGGCAACACCTTGGAGATGAGCGCGACATCGAGATCAGGGTTCGATTCCGCGACGGCGATCGCCGTCCTGAGTCCGCTGCCACCACCCCCAAGGATGGCGATATCCGCCTTTGTGATTTCCAATGTGTTGCTCCTCTTGCCGGTCCCTGAAAAGTACGGGCAGTGTATGCCTTTGTGCTGCAAAACGGTGTGATGCAGGTCAATTCCTGCGCTTTTTCCGGACCCGGCTCTAACGATGCCTTATAGTGGCCAGGGACAGAACCGAACTGCCGACACGGAGATTTTCAGTCGAAGGTTGGATTTGAGGCATCAACCTCGCGCTGTCATGCCGCATTGGCCATGTCCAGCCAGAGGGCCCTCGGACCCGCCCTATTACCGACTAGGCAAAATTCTTTGAAGGGTAGATCGATTGCGTCGCTAATGACGCAGCGCTTCGGTCTTTTCCGGAAACAGCCCCGGCATCCAGCGGGGCGCGAGGCTCGCCGGGAAGGCGATGCGTAGCGGGGTGCGCGTTGTTTCTGAGGTGAGGACTTCGCGGTCGAGCAAGGCTTTGGTGACACCCCTGGCCTGGCGATCGCTGGCACCGAGTATTCCGGCGAATTTAGCGCGCGGGAGCTCACCGCGATAGAGAACGGCCTCGAGAACTGCGTGAATTCCAGC
>CAVSUY010000016.1:0-171393 GCA_963731035.1 uncultured Gammaproteobacteria bacterium
ACGACCTGTTTCCATCCACACACGGTTAAAGCGCTATAGGAGATACATATGGGCTGGAATATTCAGTGTACTGATCCCGATTGTGAACAAGGCTCTTGGGCGAACAATATTGTTGACCTCATCGCAAGTCATAGGGATACCGAGGGGTGGTTTCTTTGCCCATGTGGGAAACAGGGCTATATCGAGAAACGATTTCAATTGCAGGAACCAGGTGAAGTGTGGGAGCCATACTTGCGCGGAGTGATACCGCTTGGAGATCCCGACGATTCGTATCAGCCTTTTGTCTTCCTCGTGAGTTACCAACCGAACGGGGAAGTAACGGATGTCTGGTTTTCCTATTATAAGGATCTCCGTGACACAGGCGGTCGTTTGAAGCTTGGGTATGGCCCAGGCGGTCCACCAGTCTTGCATCGAGATACCGTGTTGCAGCTGTTATCGCATCTAGTCCGAACGAGATGTCTCAGCAGAGACGATATATACAATGCAATCGAATAGAACGCGCTCTAACAAGTGACTATGGCTGAAAGTCAAGTTATTGAGCATGAATCGCGTTCCACGAGGTATCGTCTCTGACCATTGCGTTCAAGATGGTGAGCTGTTTTCGCATGCAGGCGACTATAGCTACCTTTTTGGGTTTCCCGGCTGCGACCATCTTTCGGTACATAGGTCGAAGGGTTGGATGGCACTGAATAGCGGACATGATGGACATGAACAACACGGTTCTGACCTTGTGCCGGCCGCCGCGGATGGGTCGTTTACCTCGGTAAGATCCACTGTCTCGGTTGACGGGAGCGACGCCGACCAGGGCGGCGATCTGTCTTCGATTGAGTTGCCCGAGCTCGGGCAACTCGCTGATCAGGGTGTAGGCCAAGATCGTGCCCACGCCTTTAGCGCTCATCAGCAGATCCCGCTTGTTTTGCCACTCGGGGACTTGTTGGACCAGGACGTCGAGCCGTGAATCCAGGGCGCGGATTTCCTTTTGGATAGATTTGAGGATGCGATGAAGGGGCGCATGTACGGCCTTGGGCATGCGTTTTAGACGGTTCTTTTGCATGGTGCTCATATCCAGCATCTGGGTCCGGACGGCCAGCAGATCGCTGATTTGCCGTAGTTTCTCAGGCTTGAGCGGAGTGAGGTCAGGTTGAAGGGCTTCGCCGAAATGAGCGATATCCTGAGCGTCGAGTCGATCTGTTTTAGCCAGGCGTCCGGCGGCCCTGGCAAATTGCCGCACCTGAGCGGTGTTGCACACGACAACCGGCAACCGGGCTTGGTGGGCGCGACAGACGAATTCCATCTCAAGGCGGCCTGTGGCCTCGATGAGGACCCTGGCCGGCTTTAAGGATTTGATTTCTTTGATAGCGGACTGGATACCGGCTGTGTCGTTGGGAACCGAGAAGAACTTATCCAGAGGGCGAATGTAGATATCGAGTTGAGACTGGCTGGTGTCGATACCGACATTGATTTGGGTGTCATTGTTTTGTTTCATGTTATAAGCTTTCTCTGCCTTGCTATACGGGCTCGAGGCCCACATGACTATTCGAGCTGTGCCTAAGGGAGTTTGTAGCGCTCACACTTGTTATCGGTTTTGTCTAAGAAACCTGCGATCGATCGAGCTACTACAAAGGGCCTTCGGTGGCCACCGAAGGTGGGCCTCACTTTACCCGTTTTAGATAGGACAAGCAGGATGCATGCAACGAAAATTGCACCATACAAGGGCGATCGAGGCCGACGCTTGACTGCTTCCTCCCTTCGCTGCCGCTCCGATCGGTCGCCGTCAAGCGCGGCTCATCGCCAACGTTAAACGCCATATGGAGAGGATCGAACAACTATTGAAAGAGTGGCAGGCTAGCCTCTGTACAAAGATAGAGTTAGCGGCGTTGATTTCCAGAAATCGAACGGCTCATAAGTGGAAAGTAACTTACCGAAGCATTGTCATACGAGAATTGGTGGCTTGGCGCTTTGTCGACTTGCTTTCGCAATCCGTGGCACTGGGGAAGGGCGATATGTATTACGAGCTCAATTATGCTCGCAGAGCACTAGAGACGATCAGATATGGTATATCCAAGACAGAAAACCGAGACGCTCTTGAACGGTTCTCAGTCATTTGAAGATTTTTGCAATACGACAAATCGGTTGATGCTTGGATCCAAAAACGAAATGACGCGCCATGAAGCGGTGAACATACTCACAATCCTCAGTGGTTGTGAGAAGAAGTATAGTGGCGATACCGACGTTTTCGCCAAAATTGGCAGAGACGGCACACTAAACTGGAACGGCATGTATCGGGTGTACCTACTTCAATGAGGAAACATTACGTAGCTCATTTAAGAACAGCTGAGGTGCAGAATGTACGAGGAGTTCGATAAAGCGTGCCATTGAGTTGCGAAGCGGATATTTGATGGACGAATACAACGTATCGTAGGACAGAGAATTTTGAGAACCTGGAGAAGAGGGTTAGAAGAAAATAATTTGACGTTGGAGAAGAACGGAACAGGGCATTTAACAAGGGCGATGGAGTCCGACGCTTGACCGCTTCCTCCCTTCGCTGCCGCTCCGGTCGGTCGCCGTCAAGCGCGGCTCATCGCCGACGTTAGGCCCGCACTGGGAGGTCTCATGGGTTCAAATACCTTTAAGCCGCGACCGAGCGCTTACTGAGATTCCCCTGGTGAATGAATAAATTAGATATATAATATTTTATAGAATGTCCTTCGTGCTTTTCTAATGTCTATGGGCACGACATCGTCAACTGAATGGACAAATTGATGCCGCGAAAAATACGACGAGTCCGACGAAGGTTATAGCTGCTGCTCACGACTCATGTGTGTCCGAAGCTCCTCGATCGCAGGGCAAGACTTCCGGCATCGTCGCGGTTCTTCGCCAAGTTCGGGTGGCTGCGCCGTTTACTCTTCTTTTTAAAGCTCGGCTTTTTGGCGGTATTAGGTACTTGCTTAAGACAGGCTGCAGGTGTCGCCGCCCTCTTTCCGGTCTGGTACTTCCATCTCTAGCAAGCGCGTTCCATTCGCGCCTAACAAGGGCGCTGCAGTCCGACGCTTGACCCTGCGCGGTCTTGCTGCCGCATCCCGCGCCAGCCTCAAGCGCGGCTGAGCGCCGTCGTTGAAGCTGTAGAAAAACCCCGGAATCCAGTCGTGATGGAGTAAAGTGTCGTAACGGTTCAAGGAGTATTGGCATGCCCAGATACAAGCCGTACGACTATAAGCAAAGCAAGCTGGTTGTGGTGGACTACGAAGCGCAGCTGCAACCCGGCACCTTCGAGCACGCTCTGCACCACCTGATTGACAAGAGGCTGGACCTGTCGATCTTCGATGTGCACTTCAAGAACGAGGACACGGGCCGTCTGGCCTACGACCCCGCGATTCTGCTGAAGATCATCCTGTTCGCCTACTCCAAGGGCATCACCTCGAGCCGGGAGATTCAGTGGTGTTGCCGGCACAACATCCTGTTTCAGGCCCTGTCCTGCGATACGGTCCCGCACTGGACCACCATTGCCCATTTTGTGAGCAGTCATCCCGATGAGATCGAAGAGTTGTTCGAGCAGATCCTGCTGGTGTGCGACGAACAGGGTCTTTTGGGCAAGGAGTTGTTCGCCATCGATGGTTGCAAGCTGCCCTCGAACGCGGCCAAGGAATGGTCGGGGACTTTCAAGGAGCTGACTGACAAGCAGAAGAAGATTCAGCAGCGGATCCGGGTCCTAATTGGTGAACATCGCCGGATCGATGAGGAAGAAGAAACCACCGGCGACGCGGCCCGAACCGAACGTACCGAGCGGACCCTCGAAACCCTGAACCGGGCGAACGAGAAGATCGAACGATTTTTAAAGACCGCCCGCCCAAGGATGGGCCGGGGCAAGCGGGCCAGGGAAGTGAAAAGTAACATTACCGACAACGATTCGGCCAAGATGACCACCAGCAAAGGGACGATCCAGGGCTACACGGGCCTGGCGGCGGTGGACCGAAAACACCAGATCATCGTGGAGGCCCAGGCCTTCGGGGACGGTCAGGAGCATCACACTCTGGAGCCCATGACGAGATCCGTACGGACCCGCTTCGAACGCTTGGGCATCAGCCCGGACATTTATGACGAGGGGACGCAGGTGACGGCAGACGCCGGGTTTGCGAGCGAAACCAACATGCGCTACCTGCACGATGAGGGGATCGACGGTTATGTCCCGGACACCCGGTTCCGGGAGCGGGATGAGCGCTTTGCCGGCCACAAGGCCCGGCACCGGAAGCCTCGGTCATCGAAGGTCGGCAAATGGTTTCCCGCACACGCTTTCGAGTTCGATCCCCAAAGTCGGACTTGTAGATGCCCGGCGGGCAATGATCTGGCGCTGCGTCGGGAGGAAGTGGACAAGCGGGGCAACCGCAAGTTGTTCTTCGAGGGTTATCTTCTCCAATGCCGGCACTGTGCCCTGAAGCACCAGTGCCTGCGCAATCCCAATTCAGCGGACCACCGCAACGGCCACGGTCGCCAGGTGTCGTTCATCCTGGAGAAGGACGTGGGTCCCGGCAACTACTACATGAACTGGATGCGGCGGCGGATAGACAGTGAACAAGGCAGGGAGATCTACGGTCACCGGATGTCGGTGGTGGAGCCGGTGTTCGCCAACATCACGGCGAACAAGAAATTGAAGCGGTTCAGTTTACGCAGCCGTCCGAAGGTGCAGGGCCAGTGGCGACTGTTTTGTTTGGTTCACAACATCGAGAAGATCATGAATTACGGGATGGTCCCAGCATAGGTAATCCGGAATGGAAGCCGTCTACGATACCAAGCCATTCCACCACTGATCACTCATTTGAGATCGAGTCCGTGAAAAGTCCGTTCCAAAATAGAGTTTTTCTACAACCTCGTTGGGCTGCTATACACTCTTGGTGGGCTTGTCCCGACGTGCGTCGCCCTCTCGCCCTTTGGCGGACGTCATTCTTGCCTGGGAGGAACAAATGGCTCGCGTACGCGTGCACAACTTTGCGATCTCGATCGACGGCTACGGGGCCGGCCCGCGCCAGACTCGCGAGGAGCCCCTCGGCGTCGGCGGGGAGGCGTTACACGAGTGGTTCTTCCCGACGCGCACGTTCCAGCGCATGGGCGGGAAGACCGGCGGCACCACCGGCGTCGATGACGAGTTCGCTGGGCGATTTGGCGATGGCGTCGGCGCGTGGATCATGGGTCGTAACATGTTCGGCCCGATTCGAGGTGCCTGGCCCGATGACACGTGGCGCGGCTGGTGGGGAAAGAACCCCCCGTACCACGGCCCGGTCTTCGTACTGACGCATCATGCCCGCCCGTCGGTCGAGATGGAAGGGGGTACGGTCTACCACTTCGTTACTAAGGGTATTCGCGAGGCGATGGAGAGCGCCGTGGCGGCCGCGGAGGGCAAGGACGTGCAGATCAGCGGCGGCGTGGCGACGGTCCGCCAGTACCTCGAGGCGAGACTCATCGACGAGCTACACGTGGCGATCGCACCCAGGCTGCTCGGCTCCGGCGAGCATCTCTTATACGGCCTCGATCTCACTGCCTTGGGCTATGAGTGCACGACTCATGTCCCGACCGCCGCCGCAACTCATGTCGTGCTGACAAAACGTCAGTGACTCGAGCCGTGACCGATGGTGAAAGAAGCTGCTTCCGTGGGACAGGGCGCTGCCTGGCATGGGACCGAAGGTCCATGAACCTCCCGTGTGCTTTGCCTCGGCCCGGCCGAGCTGCGCGCCAGGCGCTCCGGCGCAGCAGCCCAACAAGCCGATGAAGCTGACGGTCGCCTTCGGCGCCCGCAGCTTATCGACGACGTTAAGCGTTGTTCACGTATCCTGTGATTCCAACCTGAAAAAAATCGGCGGAACAGCCCAATCACAAACTCAACAACAGGAGAATGAATATGAGCAAAGTAATCGTAACCGAATTCGTCTCACTCGACGGCGTCATTGAGGCCCCAGGCGGAGGCGAGGGCTTTAAACACGCAGGTTGGACGTTCAAGATCAGTCGCGGGAAGGATGGCGACCAATTCAAGCTCGACGAGACCCGCGACTCCGAGGCTCTGCTGTTGGGGCGGGTGACATATGAAGGCTTTGCCGCAGCCTGGCCGTCGCTGAAGGGCGACTTCGCTGATAAGTTAAACAGCATGCCCAAGTTCGTCGTCTCCTCGACACTCAAGGAGCCTGAATGGAACAACTCGACGGTGCTCAAGGGCGACGTGGTGGAGGAGGTCCAGAAGCTAAGGCAGAGGCTGGGTGGGAACATCGTCGTCCACGGCAGCGCCCAACTCGTGCAGACGCTTGTCGAACACGACCTCGTTGACGAGTTGCGGCTGATGGTCTTCCCTGTCATCCTCGGGACGGGCAAGCGCCTCTTCGGCAACATGAGCGACAAAAAGTCCCTTCGGCTAGTCAGCTCGAAGACGGTTGGCGACGGCGTCGTCATCCTCATCTATGAGCTAGCACGGGATAAGTAGGCAAGCCTTCCCTGAGGCGGCGACCACGAATCCGCAACGCCTAACAAGGAGCTGGAGGCGACGCGGTAAACCGCGCGCCTCAGCTCCAGCGTTGGAGCTGATCCAGTCCATGTCTCAGGCAAGGACAACTTTTGATAGCGCGATACAGGATGCTGAAATCTTGCTTGAACATTTTGATACGGCAAACACCCATCCTCCGCCAGAGAATACGGAGGTCTTGAAGCGGGCCGGGCTCGTGATGGCGCTAACCGCATGGGAAACCTACGTCGAGGATTTGGCAAGGGAGCTTCTCGGTAATCGACTTGCGGGATCGAAAGACGAACAGTTAACGGAGCTGGTAGTTGGGAGGTTGGAAACCGAACTAAAGCGGTTTCACAATCCAAATAGTGAAAAGACCCGCCAACTGTTCGTGGACTATCTGTCTATTGACGTGACTCGTGGTTGGAAATGGGGCGGCTATGATCCGGAGTCGGCCATGGCAAAACTGAATGAGCTACTTGCGAAACGGGGCGACGCGGTGCATCGGGCGAAGCCTGTACAAGCCGATTCCCCTGCGCCACATCTCGTAAAGCGAGATGATTTGGAGAAAGCGATCCGTTTCTTGAAGCACCTGGTAGCTGCTACCGAACGGGCGGTGATTGAAGCAACAGCTCCAACAAGGGCGATGGAGTCCGACGCTTGACTGCTCCCGCCCTTCGCTGCCGCTCCGGTTGGTCGCCGTCAAGCGCGGCTCATCGCCAACGTTATGCACTTAAAAGCAGATGAAGCGCGCAGACACTTGCTACATGTGTGATGCACCGCGGTCGTCCCGTGAACATGCGCCCCCTGAGTGTTTGTTCCCTGAAAAGAATGAGATCGGACGAGACTTGCGGCGTAATCTCATCACTGTACCCTCGTGTGATGCGCACAACTCAAAGAAGTCAGAAGATGATGAGTTCATGCGCGCAGTGATCCTTTTTACAGCCGTCGCGAACAACAGCGTTGCGCAGCATCAGTTTCTTGGGAAAATGCTTCGAGGCGCCGCGCGCTCTCCTTATAAGTATTCCAGTTTCATAACAGAAAAAGGAACCATCAAGAATGGCGCGCTCCATGCGTTGCAAATTGATCGTGCGCGCTTTGATAGTTGTATAGACCATCTTGCGCGGGCGCTCTTTCTCCATGTCAACAGACAGAAGTGGGTATATCCGATAATGGTGGTTTCACCCAATTTTTACAGCACCATTTCGAACGATAAGGCCATCCCTCACGAGCCCACGAAGAAAATTGTCGAGATTTCTCGCGCCTTCTTGGCGCAAGAGCCAGTCCGCGGCAATAATCCAGACGTATTCAAATACCGAATCCGCTATGGCGAGAAGGAATGTCTTTATGCATTTGCAGGAATTTTCTATGATTTCTTTGAAGTCTATTCCTATTCATCGCGGGCTGCGGCAAGTGCAAGTAGCGCATAACAATCGCGTTGAGTCGGACGCGCAAAAGCAGCGCGCCGCTCACGCGGGACGTTATGCTCCATGAATAGTCGAACGGAATGGCTTTTCACGCCTTACGATCTCGAGAAATGGAATAGCTCTAGCTCTAGAGTAATGATGGTGGCAACCGAGCCAAATGGCGGCAACCCGAATAGCGGCTATCCAGACATGGGGGATTGGTTTAGAACTGCAAACTCTGCAAACAAGTACCATCGAAACAAGCTGTTTCACAATAGATGTAAGCTTATGTTAAGTGGAACGCTTGGAGTCACCGATGACACGGTCTTTGATCATTTTAGATTTGTCGATCTAAAAGCGACGGAAGGAGGAGCTTCCTCAGACGAGCGTGAAATACGGCAGTACTTACTGCGTAATATGTCTGATGTAGTACGCTACTTCGTTTCTGAAGACGAAGAGTTTGGAAAATATCCTCACAAAATAATTCTCTTGGGTAACAGCGCATTTACGCTATTCGACCAATATGTACGACCCCAGTTGATCGAACTCTCCAGAGAGAATCAGGAATGGATATGCATGCCGCATCCATCAGCACAAACTGTCGCAAACGATCTGCTCGAACGAGCGTGTTTTGAGATGCCTTACAAATTTCGCACATTGACCGAAAGGCCGTTTAGGTGGTTTTGCCGCGGAAGGAGTAATAGTGGTTGGAAAGAAGCATAACAGGGCGATCGAGTCCGACGCTTGACCGCTCGCTCCCTTCGCTGCCGCTCCGGTTGGTCGCCCTCAAGCGCGGCTCATCGCCATCGTTATGCCGCGAGACCATGTGATTCACATGACGATTAAATTCTATCGGGGGCTCCTTCCAATATTAATGCTCATTGGCGCAGTTTATGTGTGGTGGACACAACCACACTTCGGACCAGACTCAGCCGTGAGTACGATAACTCGTGGGTGTATTCTGCTCGGGTGGCTAATAGTGTTTCCCATTGTGATGAGAACGAAAATCGAACGCTGGACCTGGAAACACTTCCTAGTTGGATTTCTATGTGGAGGAGGGTGGTTGTCTCTCACATTTGCAGGGGCCGAAACGGTGGAGAAGGCATTTTCATTGGTTGCGATGGGAATAGTTATCGGTTGCATATCCGGACTATATTCAGCGGTGTCCACATCAGCGTTACGCGCCCTAGGGACTGGTTTCACTCTGTTTTTTGCACAAATGATCGTCAACATAGGTGCACTGGCAGTGGGATTATCAGAATTCAGATATGGAATGTGAGGTGGTTGTTCGAACCAGAGCGTGGCAGAACATTGTCTTTAGGGACTCTATCGTGACCAAGGGTCCCTAAAGACAATGCTTTCTTCAAATATTGAATAATGATATTTCGCTGGCATGATTGAGTTTAAGAAACATATTTGCATAACAAGCGCATGCAGTCGGACGAAGCTAAGCTGCGCCGTTGATGCGAGGCGTGAAGCCTTTGTGGAACGTATGGAGGACACATGAGGAATTTGGCACCCGAGATCACGCGCCAGAGGCTCCTTATCGAGGGGCATTACTCGATAGAAATCGGACAGAACGAGGTCGAGGGCTACCTGCTGGGCGTGGCAGCGCACCTGGGTTTGCGGACATATGGGACACCGATCGTTTATGCTCCGGGAGGGCAGGGGAAAGACGAGAATGAAGGATTCGATGCCTTCGTTCCCCTCATCGATTCAGGGATCTCACTGTATGTGTGGACGGGGGCTCGATTTTTCGCGACAGTCCTGTTTACCTGCAAGCAGTTCGATACTGACCTCGCAGTATCTTATACGCTGGAATACTTTGACTCTAAAGACGCAGAACACGAGTCATTCTAGAGTTCGGCTTAACAAGGCGGTCAAGCGGACGCTCGTACCTCGCGCCGCTTACCGCGACCGTTGAAGCTGTAGAAAAACCCCGGAATCCAGTCGTGATGGAGTAAAGTGTCGTAACGGTTCAAGGAGTATTGGCATGCCCAGATACAAGCCGTACGACTATAAGCAAAGCAAGCTGGTTGTGGTGGACTACGAAGCGCAGCTGCAACCCGGCACCTTCGAGCACGCTCTGCACCACCTGATTGACAAGAGGCTGGACCTGTCGATCTTCGATGTGCACTTCAAGAACGAGGACACGGGCCGTCTGGCCTACGACCCCGCGATTCTGCTGAAGATCATCCTGTTCGCCTACTCCAAGGGCATCACCTCGAGCCGGGAGATTCAGTGGTGTTGCCGGCACAACATCCTGTTTCAGGCCCTGTCCTGCGATACGGTCCCGCACTGGACCACCATTGCCCATTTTGTGAGCAGTCATCCCGATGAGATCGAAGAGTTGTTCGAGCAGATCCTGCTGGTGTGCGACGAACAGGGTCTTTTGGGCAAGGAGTTGTTCGCCATCGATGGTTGCAAGCTGCCCTCGAACGCGGCCAAGGAATGGTCGGGGACTTTCAAGGAGCTGACTGACAAGCAGAAGAAGATTCAGCAGCGGATCCGGGTCCTAATTGGTGAACATCGCCGGATCGATGAGGAAGAAGAAACCACCGGCGACGCGGCCCGAACCGAACGTACCGAGCGGACCCTCGAAACCCTGAACCGGGCGAACGAGAAGATCGAACGATTTTTAAAGACCGCCCGCCCAAGGATGGGCCGGGGCAAGCGGGCCAGGGAAGTGAAAAGTAACATTACCGACAACGATTCGGCCAAGATGACCACCAGCAAAGGGACGATCCAGGGCTACACGGGCCTGGCGGCGGTGGACCGAAAACACCAGATCATCGTGGAGGCCCAGGCCTTCGGGGACGGTCAGGAGCATCACACTCTGGAGCCCATGACGAGATCCGTACGGACCCGCTTCGAACGCTTGGGCATCAGCCCGGACATTTATGACGAGGGGACGCAGGTGACGGCAGACGCCGGGTTTGCGAGCGAAACCAACATGCGCTACCTGCACGATGAGGGGATCGACGGTTATGTCCCGGACACCCGGTTCCGGGAGCGGGATGAGCGCTTTGCCGGCCACAAGGCCCGGCACCGGAAGCCTCGGTCATCGAAGGTCGGCAAATGGTTTCCCGCACACGCTTTCGAGTTCGATCCCCAAAGTCGGACTTGTAGATGCCCGGCGGGCAATGATCTGGCGCTGCGTCGGGAGGAAGTGGACAAGCGGGGCAACCGCAAGTTGTTCTTCGAGGGTTATCTTCTCCAATGCCGGCACTGTGCCCTGAAGCACCAGTGCCTGCGCAATCCCAATTCAGCGGACCACCGCAACGGCCACGGTCGCCAGGTGTCGTTCATCCTGGAGAAGGACGTGGGTCCCGGCAACTACTACATGAACTGGATGCGGCGGCGGATAGACAGTGAACAAGGCAGGGAGATCTACGGTCACCGGATGTCGGTGGTGGAGCCGGTGTTCGCCAACATCACGGCGAACAAGAAATTGAAGCGGTTCAGTTTACGCAGCCGTCCGAAGGTGCAGGGCCAGTGGCGACTGTTTTGTTTGGTTCACAACATCGAGAAGATCATGAATTACGGGATGGTCCCAGCATAGGTAATCCGGAATGGAAGCCGTCTACGATACCAAGCCATTCCACCACTGATCACTCATTTGAGATCGAGTCCGTGAAAAGTCCGTTCCAAAATAGAGTTTTTCTACAACCTCGTTATGTGCTCGCTGGGGCGGATGGGTTAGAATAGAACCATGAAACCTGGTAGCTACACAGCAGTCGTGAAACAGGAAGGCGATTGGTGGATCGGGTGGATCGAAGAAGTCCCTGGCGTCAATTGCCAGGAGAGAACCCGAGAGAAACTGCTTGAATCGTTGAAGATCATGCTTCGGGAAGCCTTAGAGTTGAACCGCACGGACGCCATTGATGCCGCGGGCGGAGACTTTGAGGAACTAGAAATCGCTGTATGAAGCGCCGTGACCTGATTCGACATCTCGAATCGTATGGTTGCGAACTGCTCCGAGAGGAATGATGACACTCGTGATGGCACAATCCTGCCCAGAACAGACGGTCGGCGGTGCCCAGACATCGCGAGATCAACGATCATCTCGCCCAGAAGATCTGCCGCGACCTCGGCGTCAAGGACCCAAACTAGCACATAACCAGGGCGATGGAGTCCGACGCTTGACCGCTCGCTCCCTTCGCTGCCGCTGCGGTCGGTCGCCGTCAAGCGCGGCTCATCGCCAGCGTTAGGGTTTTCCTACACAAGTGCACAGGGTAATCTATGAGTAATGACCCGATTTACCATGATGGGATGCGAGAGCTTCAGGATGTGCGCGAAACTCGGCGTATCGCCGATCGTCTGGAACAAGTGATTGTTCATAAATCCTTTACCGAAAGTGACAAAGCATTTATTCAGAAGTGCCCCATGGTTTTCGTCGCTACTTCGGACTCTGACGGTAGGCCGGACTGCTCCTACAAAGGTGGCCTCCCCGGGTTTGTGCGCGCCCTGGATGAGAAAACACTCGTTTTTCCCGACTACGACGGAAACGGAATGTATCGGTCTTGGGGAAATCTTGTTGTGAATCCTCAAATCGGACTTCTCTTTATCGACTTCGAAAATCAGAGTCGTCTCCGTGTCAACGGAACGGCAAAGATCAGTGACAACGATCCTGAACGTTCAGAATACCCCGGATCGGTCTTTGTTATTCGTGTGACAGCGGAAACAATCTTTCCGGCCTGCCCTCGCTACATTCATAAGATGCATCTCGTCGAGCTATCTTCCTACGTACCGCAAGTCAATTACACACCACCAATACCTGAATGGAAGAAGTTCGATGACTTTAGGGACGCGTTGCCGGATCGTGACCAAGTGGAGATCAGAAATGAGAGTCTTGACGGCAAGACCAAAAAACCCTAACAACGCGTTTAACACCGACTCGCAAAAGCGGTGCTTCGCTCTGCTTTTGCTCGCGGGTTGACGCGAACGTTACCTAGAGAGCTATCGATGCGCTACAACTGGAAAGAATTGAATAGGCTGCAACTTGGGGCGCTCGGAGAGTATCTCGGAAAACTGGAACTAGCTCTTGAACGTGAAGCCGAGATCGATCGCGCCGGTCTTTAGTTCAAGCAGCGCCTTCTTCATGCTCATGATGTCGGAGCCCTGAAAAATCAGCCGGGCCCCCATGTCGATGAACTTTTTCGTGTCGGCAAACGAGGCGCTCGTGCGCCCCCAGTGTTTACCGGCTGCCTTGGCAGCCGTGGCGATCGTTTCGGTCGCGGCCCGCACCAGGTCGTGGTCCACTTGACCGGGAATGCCACTCAGGACACTGAAGTCGGCGGGCCCGAGCATCAGGCCGTCGATTCCCTCCACAGCGACGATCTCTTCAGCACGCGTGATCGCCGCGGGTTCCTCGAGTTGCACGATGATGAAAGTCTCGCGATTGGCCGCGGCCACGTACTCGGCAGGCTCCATGAAACGAAACGGGTTGTCGGGGCTGCTGCCGTCGTAGCCGCGCTCGCCCTGCGGCGCGAACTTGCACCAGCGCACGACTTCGGCCGCCTCTTTGGCGTCCGAGCAACGCGGATAGAGGATGCCCGTGGCACCGGCTTCGAGCAGCCGCCCCATGCGCATGAATTCGCCCTTGGCGGGCCTGGCGATAACGTCCGAATGGCCCACGCGGGCCCCGCGCATCAGGGCACTCGCGGTCTCCACACTGTGGGCGTGATGTTCCAGGTCAATCCACAGGCAGTCGAAGCCCATCAGGCTGGCCATTTCAAACAGTGAAGGGTCGGTCAGGTGGAGTTGCGTGATGAGGACCGGCTGATCCTGGGCCAGCTTTTGTTTGACAATGCTTTTTCGCATGCGGCTCTCTCGGGCTGTCGCGTGATTCTGTGACGACGTCCGCCTCAGTCCTGGATCTCGGGCGAGTGGATGACCGTCATCTTGTTCACGGTCATCTCGTGCATAGAATGCGGCACGCCGCCGACGCCGTGGCCCGACTGGCGCAGGCCGGCGAACGGCATCCAGTCGACACGAAACGCGGTATGGTCGTTCACCATCACGGCGGAGGCGTCAAGCCGGCTGGTTGCGCGCATGATGCGGTCGATGTCGCGGCCGAATACCGCGGCCTGGAACGAGAATGGCAGCGCGTTCGCCCGGTCGATGGCCTCGTCCATGTCGTCGTACTCGTAGACGCAGACGACCGGGCCGAAGATCTCGGCCACCGATACCTTCGCGTCGGCCGGCGGGTTGAACAGCACCGTCGGCTTGTAGGCCGTGTCGGAGAGCTTCTCGCCGCCACAGAGCACGTCGGCGCCGCCGGTCTTCGCCTCCTGCACCCAATCGTGTACCCGATCGACCTCACCCGGCGTGATCAGCGGGCCGACTTCCGTCTCCGCATGGGTCGGATCGCCGACCTTCAGCCTGTCGGCCGCCGCGGCCAGCTTCTCGGCGAAGCTTCGGGCCAGCGATCGGTGGGCGAACACGCGCTGCACGGACACGCAGACCTGGCCGGCATGGTAGAAGCCGCCCTTGGTGAGCGATGGCACCGCGCGGTCGAGATCCGCGCCCTCCATCAGGATCACCGGCGCCGCGCCGCCATGCTCCAGCGCGCAGCGCGTGCCGGCGGCGAGCTGGCTGCGGAGTGACCAGCCGACCTTGGCCGAGCCAATGAAGGAGAAGAAGCCGACGCGCTCGTCCGTCACCATCGCCGTCGCGTCCTTGCGGTCGGCGGTCACGACTGCCTGGCACCATTCGGGCGGCAGCCCTGCCTCGTGCAGGATCTGGACGAAGTGCAGGCAGGACAGCGCTGTTTTGTCGGCCGGCTTGACGATCGCCGGGCAGCCGGTCGCGACGGCCGGCGCCACTTGGTGCGCAATCAGGTTCAGCGGATGGTTGAAGGCGCTGATCGCGACGACCACGCCGATGGGCTCGGAGCGGGTGAAGGCCACGCGATTCTTCGAGCTCTCGGTGATGCACATCGGGATCACCTCGCCGGCGCGGCTGCGGAGCTCGTCGATGCAGATGTGCACGGAATCGATCGCGCGATCGACCTCGACCAGCGAGTCTGCCAGCGGCTTGCCTCCCTCGCGCGCTGCCTCGAGCGCCATCTTCTCGCGCCGACCGCGCATGATGTCCATCGTCCGCGTCAGGATCTGCACGCGTTCGCGTATCGGCAGCCAGGCATCCCGGTTGCGGTACAGCGCGTAGGCGTTGGCCAGCGCCTTGTCCACCGTCGGTCCGTCGGCACGGGATACCGTGGCGATCGGCGCAAGATCCCACGGCGCGCTCACCGTGACGTCACTCGCCCCGCTGCTCGCGCCGGGAACAAGAAGCGGAATATGTGGTAAATCGGCGGACATAAGCGTGTGACCCCCTCGTCGGTTCGGTCGGCCGGGCTGCGGCTTCCGGCCGGATTGGCATGTATTCCCGATTGTCTACGACCGCCACTGAGAATAATAGACCCGAGCTGTCCGGCCCCGCCGCCAGGACTCAGGGTGCCGTCCGGCCTCGGAGCATGCTCGGGCGGTTTCGGGCTTCGCCCCCGGCCGTTTGGCGGAAGTCTGATGCAAGTCAATGAGAGGGCGCTCCCGGCGGGTGTAAGTTGACTGGTGCCGGGAAAAGGGAGTGGAGGGATTATCTCCTGGACGCTCAGTCCTTCTGCGATTTCACGACTCTCCTTCAAATTTACAACGATTGATGGAATCTATCGCCGCAGTTAACAGGATATATTGGAAAGATGAGTATCGAAAGTTTTATAAAGATGTCCGGTAGAAACACGTCTCGAGCACAAGAGGAGATTACGCCATGACTCATAGCAAATGTCCGGTCATGCATGCGGCTGGCGCTGGAACGTCGAACCGGGACTGGTGGCCGAACCAGTTGCAGCTGGATATCCTGCACCAGCATTCTTCCTCGTCCAACCCAATGGGTGAGGATTTCAACTACGCTGAAGAGTTCGAGAGTCTCGACCTGGGAGCGGTGAAGGCGGATCTACATGCGCTGATGACCGACTCGCAGGACTGGTGGCCGGCGGACTTCGGTCACTACGGACCTTTGTTCATCCGCATGGCTTGGCATAGCGCCGGCACTTACCGTACCGGCGACGGCCGCGGCGGCGGCGGGAGAGGGAACCAGCGCTTTGCTCCCATCAACAGCTGGCCCGACAATGCCAATCTCGACAAGGCGCGCAGGCTGCTGTGGCCGATCAAGCAAAGGTATGGCTGCAAGATCTCATGGGCCGACCTCATGATTCTCGCCGGCAACGTTGCCCTGGAATCGATGGGATTCAGGACCTTCGGTTTCGCCGGCGGGCGTGAGGACATCTGGGAGCCGGAATCGGACATCTACTGGGGCGCTGAGCATGCCTGGCTGGATGACAAGCGATATTCCGGCGAACGGGATCTCGAAGATCCGCTGGCCGCTGTTCAGATGGGGCTTATCTACGTCAATCCCGAAGGCCCGAATGGCAATCCTGATCCGCTTGCGGCCGCCGTGGACATTCGCGAGACCTTCGCGCGCATGGCGATGAACGACGAGGAGACGGTGGCGCTCATCGCCGGCGGTCACACTTTCGGCAAGACCCACGGCGCCGGCGATGCCGCGCTGGTGGGGGCCGAGCCTGAAGCCGCGGGCATCGAGGAGCAGGGCCTCGGCTGGAAGAGCCGCTTTGGCAGCGGCAAAGCCGGCGACACGATCACCAGTGGTCTGGAAGTCACCTGGACCACCACGCCGACGCAGTGGAGCAACAACTTCTTCGAGAACCTGTTCGGTTACGAATGGGAGCTCGAGAAGAGTCCGGCCGGCGCCCATCAGTGGGTGGCGAAGGATAGCGGTGATACCGTTCCGGATGCTCACGACCCGTCAAAGAAGCACCGGCCGACCATGCTGACCACGGACCTCTCCTTGCGCTTCGACCCGGCCTACGAAAAGATTTCCAGACGCTTCTACGAGCATCCGGACGAGCTCGCGGATGCATTTGCCCGGGCCTGGTTCAAGCTCACTCACCGCGACATGGGTCCACGCGCACGCTATCTCGGCCCGGAAGTTCCCGCGGAGGAGCTGATCTGGCAAGACCCTGTTCCGGCGGTCGATCACGAGCTGGTCGACGACAAGGACATCGCCTCCCTAAAGGACAAGGTCCTCGATTCCGGTCTGGCTGCCGGCGAGTTGGTTTCCACCGCCTGGGCTTCCGCCTCCACCTTCCGCGGCTCGGACCGGCGGGGCGGCGCCAACGGCGCCCGCATTCGTCTGGCACCTCAGAAGGACTGGGAAGTGAACCAACCGGAGCAATTGGCGAAGGTGCTCGCCAGCCTGGAAGGCATTCGAAGCGAGTTCAACGGCACCCAGGCGGGTGGCAAGAAGGTCTCGCTCGCCGACCTGATCGTGCTGGCGGGTTGCGCAGGCGTCGAGCAGGCCGCAAGGAATGCCGGTCACGAGGTGACGGTTCCCTTCGCGCCGGGCCGCACGGACGCCTCGGCGGAACAAACCGATGTGGAATCCATGGCCGTGCTCGAACCGGTCGCAGATGGCTTCCGCAACTACCTGAAGACGCGGTTCTCCGTCTCGGCGGAGGAGCTGCTGGTCGATCGGGCGCAATTGCTGACGCTGACCGCTCCCGAGATGACGGTTCTTATCGGCGGCATGCGCGTTCTGAACACGAACGTCGGACAAATCCGAACATGGCGTGTTGACCAACCGGCCGGGATCGCTCAGCAACGACTTCTTCGTGAACCTGCTCGACATGGGTACGATCTGGAAGCCCGTCTTGGAAGCTGAAGGACGTGTTCGAGGGAAGCGATCGCGAAACCGGTGAGGTCAAGTGGACCGGAACCCGTATCGACCTGGTCTTCGGTTCGAACTCCCAGCTGCGGGCCCTGGCGGAAGTCTATGGAAGCTCGGATGCGCAGGAGCGTTTCATCCATGACTTCGTGGCCGCATGGACAAAGGTGATGAATCTGGATCGATTTGATCTCGCCTAGCAGGATGTTGAAAAACGCCATCCTGGCCTTTTTCAACGCGCCGGGCGCGGCGCCTGTCCGCACTCGGCTACGCAGGCTGTTTTTCAACAGCCTGCTAGTCATTGGAGAGCTTCTCGAGCGGACTGACGGAGCCCGGGGCCAGGACCCGGGAAAAGGGGACGGCGTTTCGAGACAGTTTTGAAACGCCGTCCTTTGCGTCCGGGGATCGTTCCTGATTCGTCCGTGAGCGACCTTCAGCCAGACCCTAAATCAATCGGAATATCGGGGCCGTTCATGAACCTTCTCGCACGAAGTCCAAGGACTGCTAGTGCTGCGACTGAGCCCTGCCGGAGATGAGCGACCGCAGGATGCGCCATTCGTGCCAAACCAGGACGATGATCACCAGGTCGAAAACCGTCAAAAAGATCAGGCCCGGGGAGTGGGTGTACGAGTAGCGGTAGACCTGATAGACGATGAACGCCGCGAGCACCACCAGTGAGGTCGGGTATGCCCAGAGCTTCTCTCTCAGGAGCCCCGCCACCAGAAAGATCTTTACGAGGCCGTGGCTCAGCAGGTAGAAGGCATAGAAAGACTGGCTGCCGACCGACAGGTGCTGTGCCAGATCCATCAGGTGCGTGGCGATGAAATCCCGCGGGTCCTTCGAAATTTCCTCCTGCGTCAAAAGATCGACCCAATGGACGATGGTGTCCGTGCCGATCAGATAAAGGGCGATGCCTCCGGCGCATTCCGCCAGGGCATGCAGGCCCTTGAAGATCACGCTGATCTGGAAGAACCGATGGATCCGGCGTTCGCTCAGGTGCCAGGTGATTGTCCGATCTCCCGAATCAAACGGTGAAAAGATGACTGTCCCGACAATGCGCTGGATCAACGACCTGCGGCGTCGGCACGTCGACGGCCAAGATTGTAGGAGACGCCTCTCGTCGTGTCATATAATTCATTGAACGGCTTCAAACCACCGAACCATTCCGGGGCCACCCGCGTCCGGCCACTGTCAAACCAAAGAGCGTCATCGGGTTGAAGAAGATACTGGTAGGGATCGATCTGAGAGTGAAGAACGCGTGGTTTGTCACTCGGGCGGCGGATCTGGCGCGCTGTATAGATGGACGGGTGGACATGCTGTACGTGTCGCACAAAGAATCCGGCGCCGAGCAGGCACAACGCAGGAAGGCGCTCGAAGACCTGCTCGCTCATCTGGCCGAAGATCGGCGCGGCGACGTTCTCGTGATCAGCGGAGAGCCGCGCAAAGTCCTGCGCGAACAATCCGGCAACTACCACATGATGGTAGTCGGTCCGCGTGAGCCCGCCGGCTGGCGGAAGTTGGTGGAAGATGCGATGGCGATCCAACTCATCGGCGATGCGCGCTGCCCCGTGTTCGTACCTCGGACAGACGAACCAAAAGCCTCGTTTCAACGTCTGCTCATGGGGTTGGACCTGCACCATGGGAACCCGGCCCTCCGCTTGCAGCAGGCCGGTGACTGGGCCGCCACCCTGAACGCCACGCTCGATGCCACCTACTGCGAAAGCACCCCCGGACGCTATCTGCCGAAGGAGTCTCCAGGCCGGGTCAGTGAAGAAACGTGGCATACGAACCGGGAAAAGGACGAGCAGACAGTGAAGCGCTTGATGCGTGAGAATCTGCCGGCCCCCGCGCGAGGGAAAGGATTCGTAAGCCTGGGACGGGTCACTGAGTGCCTGGTCGGCCTGTCGTCGAGCTACGATCTCATTGTCGTGGGAACGGCTGATGCCGTGCGTCACAATATTCTGATCAGCCCGGTGGCGGTGGATATCGTGCGCAAAGCGCGCTGTGATGTCTTGATCCTGCCCTGAAACGCCGCGGAATACCTCCGGTTGCAGGCAGGTTGTCGGTGGAGGTTCGTTGCGCGCAGCACCAGGTGCCCCCGGCCGTTCCTGCCGGCGGGACAGCTTTCGGCCTCTATTTCCCGCGAAACTACTGGTCTATAATCTTCCGGCATTGATCGAGCCGGTACTCGGGCACGAGCAGCATCCGGTACTTCCACAGAGGTACAGACAATGGACAAAAACAGATATCGGCGTCGGTGCAACAAAAGCGCACTCGGTCGAGTTTCGTTCATCAACATAGGGTGCGGATTACTGCTCTATGCTTTGCTGGCCGCGCCGTCGTATGCCGACCTGACTGTTACGGCCCAGACCACCGAATGCAACGGTGATACGGGGTTTGCCTCTTTCACGATCGACCGTCTCTACAAGATTCAGGAGGGTTCCTGCCCGGACCCCGGCGACCCGAGCCGGAATCTGAAGCAGGTCCTGCTCAAGGACCCCACCTACCAGTTCCAGGTGCTATGGGTGACGGAACCCGAATCCCGCCAGCTCCTCAAGCAAATCAACGAGATCAAGAGCGCTCGCCTGCAGAACCTGACCAAACCGAATGTCGTGGTCGAGCGCACCGTTATTGAACGAAAGGAAGTCGTTAGGGAGCCCGCGGCGAAGACGTCGGCTGCGGCCCCCGCCGAGAACAAGCCGGCCCCCATCGAGAGCGCGTCGGCCAAGCCGGAGCCCGCCGGCGATCCCCCCAAGATCGAGCTGATCGACCCGCCCCTGGGCAACACCAGGTCACTCAACCAGATCGTTACCGGGCCTGACACCGAGATTCGGACCATCGTGGGCAAGGCGCGCGCCGGTCCCGGCATACTTTCCCTGACCATAAACGGCCAGCAGCAGACCGTCGATGAGCACGGCATTTTCACCGCCAAGATACCGGTGAAGAAGGGACGTACACCTGTAACCATCGTCGCCGTGGACAAGTCGGGGCGCAATTCGACGGTCGACCTCGAGCTCATCCGTGAGCTTCCTGAAGGGTCGGCGTCCGACTCCGGCGGCGCCGGCCTCGATGTATTCGGCAGCTATCACGCGCTCATAATCGCCAACAACCACTACGAGAACATCACGGATCTGTCCACCCCCATGCATGACGCCAAGGCGGTGGCGAAAATCCTGCGTGACAAGTACGGGTTCAAGATAAAGATGCTGCTGGATGCAACCCGCTACGATATGCTCACGGCGCTGAATGACATGCGCAGACAGCTCACCGATAAGGACAACCTGTTGATTTATTTCGCCGGCCACGGGGCCTACGACAAAGTCAACAAACGGGGACACTGGCTGCCGGTGGATGCCGAGCCCGACAGCACGGCGAACTGGGTATCCACGATCGAGATCACGGATATCGTCAACGAGATGTCGGCGATGCACATACTGGTGGTGGCGGACTCCTGCTACTCCGGGGCGCTCAGCCGCAGTGGAAACACTGACCTCGATCCGGGCATGTCCCCCGAGATGCGCGCCAAGTGGCTGCGGGCCATGGCCAAGGCAAAGTCCCGCCACGTTCTCACTTCAGGCGGCGTGGAGCCGGTCGTCGACGATGCGGGCAACGGCCATTCAGTATTCGCCAATGCGTTCATCGCGGCCCTGCAGGAAGGCGACGGGACCGTCGAGAGCTCGGCGCTTTACCGCAAAGTGGAGGAACGCGTGGAGAACAGGTCACGCGACCTTGATTTAGATCAGAAACCCGAGTACTCGCTGTTGAAGAACACCGGCCACGAGTTCGGTGAGTTCATCCTCGTTACGAAGCAGTTTGAGTTGTCAGGCAAAACCAAGTAACAGATCACCGAGTGACTGAATTTCAACGAGCGCTGGATCAGTACCTGGAAGGCGAGTTGGACGACGATTCACTCGACACCGCGCTGCAGGAGACCTTGACCGCCGCGCCCGACGCCGCCGGAGAGGTGGAGAAGACCGTGCGTGAGCTGCGCAGCAACGACCGCATCACGGAACGGCTTTATTCGACGCTGATAACCCGGGTCAGGGGCCACGGAACGGAGATCATTGCCGGGTCCCCGGCGCCGGCAACGCGCCCGGGCGCCGCGCCCGCCACCGTTGGGCAGGCACCACCCGTTCAACCGGGGGACCCCATGATAGGCGCGGTATTCAGGGAAAGATTCATCCTTGAGTCGGAGATCGGGCACGGCGGTATGGGTATCGTCTACTGCGCGCGCGATCTGCGCCGTGAGGAAACGGGAGACCTCCACAACAAGGTTGCCATCAAAGTGCTGGCCGGGAGCATCAGGGACGACCCTGATGCCTATGTGGCGCTCCAGCGCGAAGCAAAGCGGGCTCAGCAGCTGGCCCATCCGAACATAGCGACCGTGTATGACTTCGACCGCGAAGGCGATATAGCCTACTTGTGCATGGAGCTTTTGAAGGGGCAACCGCTGGACCAGTTTCTGGCCACCACCGCTGCTAAGGGACTGCCCTTCGAGGAAGCCCTGCCGATTATCAAGGGCATGGTAAACGGGCTGTCCTACGCCCACGAACGAGGCATCGTCCACGCGGATTTCAAGCCCAACAACGTGTTCCTGACCGACAAAGGTGTCGTCAAGATCCTCGACTTTGGTATTGCCAGGGTCATTTCCCAGCCGGGTCGAACGGCGCTCACGGTGTTCGATGCGGGGCGTTTGGGGGCCATGACGCCCTCGTACGCGAGCTGTGAGATGTTCGATCGGCAGGACCCCGATCCCCGGGACGATATCTATGCCCTGGCCTGCGTCGCATACGAGCTGCTCACCGGTTCCCACCCGTTTTCCAATCTCGCTGCACCCCAGGCCCGGGCGGGGAAACTCAAGCCCAATCCCATCGCCGGCTTGAACACCCGCCAGAACCGGGCGCTGCAGCACGGCCTGGCATTCGCGCGGGAGGATCGGACCCCGTCCGTCGAAAGCTTCCTCGACGAACTCACCCAGCCGCGAAACCGGGCTTCCGGCCGGGTCGTCGGGGGCATCGGCGCCGCGGCGCTGATCCTGGCAGCCGCGACCGTCGCCTGGCTTTTCCTGTACGAACGTGCGCCGGTTTCGGTAGCGCCCTCCGGCACAGTGAATGAGACAGCAGCCCGGGCCGAGCCCGAGTCCGGAAGCAATGCCGGAACCGGACAAGAGGAGCGCGACGCCCACCAAGTCAGCGCCTCCGTTGCAGCGGCCAATCCATCGCCAAAGCCTATCGACGATGAAACGCGCGCCAAGATCAATCGAATACTGGAGATCGCCAAGCTGGCCCTCGCCAGCGGCCACTTGGTGGAGCCGCCTGGCAGCAACGCCGCTGAAGCCTTCGCCGCCGTTGCCGATCTCCAGCCCGGCAACCGGGAATCCCTGCAGGGACTTGACGCCGTCGCCAATGCGATCGTAAAGCGCGCGTCGGAGCTTGCCCGCGCGAATGCGAAAGACGACGCGCTGGAAATGGTAAAAAAAGGCCTGAAGTGGATTCCGGATAATCCCGGCCTGATCCGGCTGCGCGACGAGTTGGGGTCGCGGTAGCCGTCTCGGTCGAGAAACCGACCGGCAGCGGCTTAAGACGTTATCATCGCCGTCCACCATGACGACCGCGGGGGAACGGCGAATGGTCTGCGTCTCGCGTGGTTGCGCCCGCAGCGAAGCAGGCCGCGGGTGCCCATGGTTTCCGCCATACCGGGCTCTTATACTCCCAAGTCCCGTTACAACCGCATGCTCCCGGCATCGCCGGCGACGATTTTGAAACCGCTGACCACAGGACAAAAGAAGTTCATCTACGAGAAGCTGGTCTTCGGGCGGCTGCACCTGCTGGCAAAGCCGGTGTACGACCTTCTGATCGGCTGCGAGCTGGGGGCCGAGCGGGGGATGGATATGGTCGCCGGCGAAAGGGCCGGACCGAACGACGAGCTCCTGGACCAGGTGACGGCGGTGGTGAAGACCTTCGAGCGGCCGCGGGTGGCGCGGCGGCTGCTCGCCAGCATCCGACGCCGTTATCCGGGCCTGCGGGTCCTCGTGGTGGACGATAGCCGTGAGCCGACCACCTTCACCGGGGTGGACAATCTGCACCTGCCTTACAACAGTGGTATTTCGGTCGGGCGCAACGAAGCGCTGGACCGCCTGGATTCGCTGTTTGTGCTGATACTGGACGACGATTTCATATTTACCCGTCGCACCCACCTGGGGCAGGCTGTGCGGACCATGGTCGATCATCCTGAAATCGATATCATGGGCGGGCAGGTGGTGGACCTGCCGCTCTACGTGATGCATGACTACCGGCGGGCGGCGCTGTTCGATACCGGTGCGGCGCCGGTGCGGCCGCCCGGCAGCCGCATCGCGGGCCTGCCGGTGGTGGAGAAGGTGCCTAACTTTTTCATCGGCCGCGCCCCGCAGGTGCGGGCGGTGGGCTGGAACCCGAAGCTCAAGCTGCTGGAGCACGCCGATTTCTTCAGCCGCGCCCGCGGCGTTCTCACGACGGTAATGAACGCGGAGTTGCGGGTGCTGCACGCCAAGACGCCGTTCAATTTGAAATACATGCGGGTCAGGCACGACATCCGCCGATACCAGGCGATACTGCACTCCCTGTATCAGCATCGGCACCGTGGTTCATGACACCGATCCCTGCGCAGCTGTTGATGCGACGGTGGGCCCGGCTGGCGTTTGTCCTGATGCTGGCATCGCTTTCGCAGACCGCCGGCGCGCGGATGTTCACCGACTCGGCGGGCCGGACCGTGCAGATCCCGGACAAGGTAAACAAGGTGTACGCCTCGGGACCGCCCGCCATGGTGCTGGTGTATGTCTTGAAGCCGCAGGCCCTGGCCGGCTGGCCGCGCGCGCCTCACCCCGAGGAAATGCCTTACATCGCCAAGCCGTACCGCGACCTGCCGGAGACCGGGCGATTGACCGGCCGCGGCGGGGAGGCCAACCTGGAGACCATCGTCAGGATGCACCCGGACCTGATCATCGATTTCGGCTCGGTGACCGAGACTTACAAGTCCCTCGCCGACCGCGTTCAGGATCAGACAGGTATTCCCTATGTCCTGGTCGACGGCCGTTTCGAGAACGCGGCCGCGGCGCTGCGACTGGTCGGGCAAGCGCTGGGTGTGCCGGAGCGGGGCGAGAAGCTGGCCGCCTACGTGGAGCAGACCTTCAAGGAGTTGGACGGCGCCTTGGCGCAGGTGCCCGAGGTCCAGCGTCCGCGCACCTATCTCGCCCGCGGCCCGGACGGCCTGGAGACCGGCTTGAAGGGCTCCATCAACACCGAGATCATCGAGCGCGCCGGCGGGCGCAACGTGGCCGACGCCGGTGGCAAGCAGACCGGCATCGTCAAGGCGTCCATGGAGCAGGTGATCGTCGCCGACCCCGACACCATTATCACCTGGGACCGCAATTTCTACGCCGACGTCTGGAACGATCCCCTGTGGCAGGGCATCACCGCCGTGCGCCGCGGCCGGGTCTACCTCAGCCCGACGGCGCCTTTCGGCTGGATCGACCGGCCGCCCTCCATCAACCGTATCATCGGCCTGAAGTGGCTGGCATCGATCTTCTACCCGGACAAGGCGAAGCTGGACCTGCGCAAGACCACGGGCGAGTTCTACAAACTCTTCTACCACGTCGACCTCAGCGACGAAAAACTGGACACCCTGATTCAATGGGCGAACGGTCGGGCACCGCAGTAAACGCCAGGCACGGCTCCGTGCACCGGCGATCGCCCGTATTTCCGGTGCTGATCGTGATCGTGCTGGGGCTGTCCCTGGCGGCCGCCTGCATCGGCGCCTATCCGATGGGGCTGAAGGACGTGCTGTCCGCCCTGGCCGGCACGGCGTCCGCCCATGACCAGGCCGCGATCGTCCTGTTTTCGATCCGACTGCCGCGCATCGCGGCGGCACTGGTGCTGGGCGCGTGCCTGGCCGCGGCAGGCGCCGTGTACCAGCAAATCTTCCGCAACCCGCTGGTGTCGCCGGATATCCTCGGGGTCTCCGCGGGCTCCGGCCTGGGCGCGGTGCTCGGCATCTTCATGTCGCTGCCGGTGTTCGGCATCCAGCTCATGGCGTTCGTCGGCGGGCTGGGGGCGGTGGGACTGGTGATGTTGATCGCTTCCATGGTGCGGCGGCAGGACTCGGTGCTGGTGTTGGTGTTGTCGGGCATCGTGATCGGGGCGCTCGCGGGCTCGGTCACGTCCCTGCTCAAAGTGCTCGCCGATCCCTACGACCAGCTTCCGGCCATCACCTTCTGGCTGCTGGGGAGCCTCGCCACGGTGGACATCAGCGACGTTTGGGCGGCGCTGCCGGTGGCGCTGCTGGCGCTGGTGCCGCTGGTGCTGCTGCAGTGGAAGGTGGACATACTTTCCATGGGCGACGAGGAGGCGCGTGCGCTGGGCGTGGACGTGAGCAAGGTGCGCCTGACCCTGATCACCGGCGCCACCTTGATGACCGCGTCGGTGGTGTCCTTCGCCGGGGTGGTCGGTTGGGTGGGGCTGATCATTCCGCACTTCGCGCGCATGCTGGTGGGCCCCGGCTTCGTGCGACTGCTGCCCGCATCCATCCTGATCGGCAGCGCGTTCATGCTGCTGGTCGACACCCTGGCGCGCACCGTATCGGTAACCGAGGTGCCGCTGGGGATCATTACCTCGGTGATCGGCGCGCCGATCTTCGTGGTCCTGCTGGCGCGGGGCAGGCGGGTGTGGTCATGACCCTGCGCGCGCACGGGCTGTCTATCGGCTACGGGACGACCCTGGTGGCGTCGGACATCGAGCTCGAGGTATCCGCGGGGGAAGTGAACTGCCTGCTCGGACCCAACGGCTCGGGCAAGACCACTTTGTTCAAGACGGTCATCGGGCTCATACCGGCCCTCGGCGGCGAGGTCACCATCGACGGTGCGGTGCTGGCGAGTATGTCGGTGCGCCAGATCGCGTCGCATATCTCCTACGTGCCGCAGCAGCACACGCCGCCGTTTCCGTTCCGCGTCCGCGACGTGGTGATCATGGGCAGGCAGGCGCGCAAGGGCCTGCTGAGCGCGCCGGATGCCGAGGACCGGAGCCGGACCACGGAGGTGCTCCGGCAACTCGGCATAGGGAACCTGGCCGACGCGGACTACTCGCGAATCTCGGGCGGGCAGCGGCAAATGGTGTTGATCGCGCGGGCGCTGGTGCAGGACACTGGAATCCTGGTGCTGGACGAGCCCACCGCCAGCCTCGACTACGGCAACCAGGTGCGCATTATCGGCGAGATCGCGCGCCTCGCCCGCGAGGGCTACGGCATCGTGTTGTCCACCCACAACCCGGACCACGCCTTTGCAGTCGCGGACAAGGTCATGCTGATGCACGACGGCGGCATCGTCGCCAGCGGCACCCCTGCGGATGTGCTGGTGGTCGATCGATTATCCGCGGTCTACGGCGTGCCGATGAATATTCGCCGGTTGGACGGACAGTTGACGGTGTGTGTGCCGCGCTACGACGAAGTCATCCAGCTCTCGCGATAACCTCGGGCCGGCGCCCGGCAGTGGCCGGCAACGCAGGCCGGACCGACAAAAAAAGGCCGGAAGCAGCAACGCCGCTTCCGGCCCGTACTGTCAGCGAATCAGACTACTATGCTTCTATCCAGACCCTGTGGAACTGATGGTACTGCGTGGGATGGGCCGTCATGTTGTGCACTTTCTTGTTGGCAACGAAGAACTTCGGCTGCCACAGCGGCTGCATGATGACGGCATCGCCCTGGAGAATGCTCTCCACCGTCTTCATCTTCTCGCGGCGGGCGTCGACGTCGAGCAGTGCTTCTGCCTCGTCAAGCGCCTTGTCGAACGCCGGATTGGCGTAGTGGCTCTCGTTCCAGGGCACGCCGCTGCGGTAACCCAGGCTCAGCACCATGGTGCCGAGCGGACGGTGGGTCCAGGCCGTGAGTCCGAAAGGCGTCTTGTCCCAGATCTCCCAGTACTTCGAGGCGGGCATGACGTTGAGGGACAGGTTCACGCCGATGGAAGCGAGCTGCTGCTTCATGATCTCGCAGACCTGCTGCTGCCATGGACCATTGGTGTTACCAACGTCGATGCTGAGATCGATACCGTTGCCGTGGCCCGACTCTTCGAGCAGCTTTTTGGCCTTCTCGACATCGCGCTTCGGCTTCGGCAGCTTGTAGTACTCGGGATGGATCTGAGCCACGTGATGATGCTCGGCGAACTCTCCTCTGCCGCCGTATACCAGCTCCGGATACTTGTCCACATCGATGCACGCCTGCATGGCCTGGCGCAGCTTGGGGTTGTCGAACGGCGCCTTGTCCACCTGCATACGGGCGACGACAGTCTGCGCCGTCTTTGCTTCGTAGATGGTGGTGTTCGGCAGGCTCTGCGCCATCTGCAGGGAGGCGATGTCGAATTCGTAGATGGAATCCACCTGGCCGGACGCGTACGCGGCGAGCTGGGCGGCGGATGCCGAGCCGTGGTCGATGTATACGATCTCGTCCAGATAGATCGGACCGCCGATGTAAGGATTCGAAAGATCCTTGCCCCAATAGGGTTCCTTGCGTTTCTTGAGTACCGCCCTCTGCTTCACGGTGTGCTCGGCCAGCGTGTACGGGCCGGTCCCGATGGGATTCGCCATCAGGTTGCCGTCGAACTTCGGGTGGCAGATGGCGGTGGGATAGTTGTAGCAATTCTCCGGTATAGCGAGCTGCGGGGTCTTCATGTGCAGCTTGATGGTGTGCGCATCCACGACATTGACGGCGCCGTCGATGGCCCGTTTGGACATCTTCGCCTTGCCGTTCTCGTCTTTCTTGCCGGTGTCATACTCCTCCGTCATGGCCGAGAAGAGCCCGATATTGGATGACCCCGTCGCCGGATCCAGCCAGCGGTTGAAGTTGAATGCCACGTCGTCGGCGGTGAAATCATCGCCATTGTTCCACTTGATGCCCTTGTGCAGATGGAAGGTCCAGTCGGTCAGGTCATCGGAAGCCTCCCATTTCTCGGCGAGATACGGGCGCGTGACGTTGTCCGGTCCGGTGACCGTCAGGTATTCGACGATGTTGCGTGCGACATTGGACTTTTCGACCCAGTCGAACAAAGCGGGGTCGGTCATTTCCTGGACCGGCATGGACACGCGCAGTGTTCCCCCCATCCGGGGCTCCATGGCTGCCCGGGCGACTGGCATCGCCCAGTATTCGCCGGTTATTTTACCCAGCAGGGCGTAGGCGGACGCGGCCGACAGCCCTAGAAGGCTTGCCGTCCGCAGAAAGTGCCGGCGGGAGATCCGATGCTTCTGCAGGTCGACCGCCAGGTCGTGAACCATCGGATGGACTCGACCCTCTATCTTGATGCGTTTACTCATAACTTACGCTTCCTCGTTCTTTGGTTGGTATGCGCCAAAATAAAGCGGATGCCTATCCGAAGCAAGTAGCATTCGCGACGAATATATGTCGATTGGAGCGCCCCAAATCTCCTTAAATCCCAGATAAATCAATATCTTGGTCCGGAATCGACGAAATTCCGCCTCGCCGCGACGCAAAAAAAGTGTTGTCCGCCGCGCCAGGAGGAGAGCCGCCGGCGGTCGCCGGTGCCGTTCGATTCCGGGCCAACGGGGCGGGGCGACCGGCGCTATGGGCGGGCCTGCGTCCGACCGGCGATGCCGGCACCGGCCCGAGGCTCCACGATCGGGGCCCGGCGCGCGTGTAGAATCCGGGTGGCAATCGAAGGGGGTGTTGAGCGCTTGAGGCTACGGTTGATCACTTACAATATCCACCGGGCGATCGGTCTCGACCGGCGATTTCGCCTGGACCGCATCGTCGAGATCCTGGCGGATCACGACGTCGATATCGTCCTGCTGCAGGAGGTCGATGAAGGAGTGCCGCGCAGCCGCAGGATGAACCTCGCAAAGGTGCTGGCCGAGGAGCTGGGTTTTCCCTACTACGCCCTCGGTCACAACGTCAGTCTGCGCAAGGGCCGGTACGGCAACGCCACCTTGAGCCGCTACCCCATTGTCCGTGAGAGGAACATCGACCTGACCGTGGACGAACGCAAGCGGCGCGGGTGTCAGCACACCACGATCGAGCTGAACGGGGGGCGGCGTGTGGAGGCGTTCAACCTGCACCTGGGCTTGAGCGCGCGGGAGCGCCAGCGGCAGGCCGGAATCCTGGCCCGCTCCCAGGAGATCATGGCGCTCGAGCCCAGCACGCCCTGCTTGCTGGGCGGCGACTTCAACGACTGGCGTTCCCTGTTACGTGCATTCTTCGTCGAGGGCATGGAGTTTCGCTGCGCCACCGACCGGAAGACCGAAGCCGGGCCCTGGGCGATCCGGACCTATCCGTCGTTCTCGCCGCGGGCGGCGCTGGACCGGATCTACTACCGGGGCGGACTGCACTTGATATCGGCAAGCCGCTGTCGTCACCAGACTGCGCGGATAGCGAGCGATCACCTGCCGGTGATCGGTACCTTCGAGCTTCAGTCCTGATCTTGAAAAAGCATCGCTTGGCACGCAATACCTTAAGTATGTCCCGTCGTCCGCAAACGCGAGAAGGTTTCCCTGTCCCCGCTGAGGAGAGGGTCAGGGTGAGGGGGATCCCGGGGATGGGTATACCCCCACCCCAGCCCTGTCTCTTTGAAAAGGGAGAGGGAGCTTTTATCCGCCCCTCCGGGGGAGGGGGTGAGGGGGGAGCCCCGCCCGACGATATATTGCTGATGACAAATCCTTCCGACCGGAGGCAACAGCTTGGAATATAAGGACTACTACAAGATCATGGGTGTGGAGCGCGATGCCACCCAAGACGACGTCAAGCGCGCCTACCGCAAGCTCGCCCGCAAGTACCATCCGGACGTCAGCAAGGAGTCCGATGCCCAGGCCAAGTTCCAGGAGATGCAGGAAGCGTACGAGGTTCTCAAAGACCCCGAGAAGCGGGCCGCCTACGACCAGCTCGGCGCCAACTGGCGCGCCGGCCAGGACTTCCGGCCGCCGCCGGACTGGGATACCGGGTTCGAGTTCAGCGGCGGGGTCCCCGGCGGCGACGACTCGGTGTTCAGCGACTTCTTCGAGTCCCTGTTCGGCGACCGCGGGCGCCAGCGTGCGTGGGGCGGCGCGGACTTCCAGCGGCGCGGCCGCGATCACCACGCGCGGGTGCTGATCGACCTGGAGGACGCCTTTCACGGTGCCACCCGCAGCGTGACGCTGCAGACGCCGACGGTGGACGAGTCCGGCCACGTTCGCACCCGGCAGCGGACCTTGAGCGTTCGCATCCCCAAGGGCATCAAGCAGGGGCAGCATATCCGGCTCTCGGGACAGGGGACCCCGGGGATCGGCGGGGGCCAGGCTGGGGACCTCTACCTGGAAGTCGAGTTCGCGCCCCACGGTGTGTATCGTGTCGAGGGCGCGGACCTTTATATGGACCTGCCGGTGGCACCCTGGGAGGCGGCGCTGGGTGCCAAGGTGAAAGTGCCGACGCCCGGCGGCACGGTGGACCTCACCATCGCCCCCGATTCCAGGTCAGGCGCGAAGCTTCGCCTGCGGGGCCGGGGCATACCGGCAAGGGAGCCGGGCGATCTCTACGTCACGCTGCAGATCGACCTGCCTCCGGCGAAGGACGAGAAGGCGAAGAAGCTGTATGAGCAGATGCGGGAGCAGATGCAATTCAATCCGCGCGCGCGGCTGGGAGTGTAAGCCATGGTAGACCCGACGCATCGTGTTTTGACCGGTTATCTCCTCGACGAGACCGTGACTCTGACCCTGGCGGAAATCAGCGGGGCCTGCCGCGTACGCGAGGAGCGCATCATCGAGCTGGTGGAGGAGGGAATCATCGAGCCTGAGATACAGCAGCGCGACTGGTGTTTCCCCGCCACCCAGCTCCGCCGCGCCCATCGGGCGATCCGGCTGCAGCACGATCTGGAGATCAACCTGGCCGGCGTGGCCATGGTGCTGGATCTTCTGGACGAGCTCGAGGAACTGCGCGCCCGATTCGCGGGCATGTAGGGAACGCCGGAGGGACGCGCGGCCTTTAAACACCTGATCCGGGTATGTTAGCGTTATACCCTTGATTTCGCTTTCCCAGCGGAGCCGGCGAGCGCTCGATTCGATTGCAATTCCACATTTGGGCGCTTCGGGTCGCAAGTCCCCCGGTCGTGCACCCCAGTGGCTGATGTCGCGCTGTCAGCCCGGGCCAATACACCGCAACAGGCGCGAGGATCCATTCATGCGACGTTCTGCCACAAGCCCCGCCGGTCTGATTCTGTTTCTGGCGATTCTCATACCGTCGGGCTTGGTTCACGCCGAGGAGGCCAAAAAAGTGATCACCGAAGGTTCGAAAGTTTCACTGGAGTACACCCTCAATGTCGAGGGCGGGGAGGTCGTCGACAGCAACAGCAGCGACGACCCCCTGGTTTACACGCAGGGGAAGGAGGAGATTATTCCCGCCCTGGAAGATGAGTTGAGCGGGCTCGCCGCAGGGGATGAGAAGGAAGTGACCCTTCAGCCCGATGAAGCCTACGGACCGGTGGATCCAAACGCCTTCCAAGAGGTGCCCCTGGACCAGATACCCGAAGATGCGCGTAAGGAAGGCCAGCTCCTGATCATGCAGGACCAGCAGGGCCATCGCCAGCAGATCCGGGTGTCGGAGATCCGGGACGACACGGCGGTGCTGGACCTGAATCACCCGCTCGCCGGCAAGACCCTGCACTTCGACGTCAAGATTCTCGACGTCCAGTAGTTCCCGTAATCCACATTCACCGCAGTGCCGGGCCCCGGAATGTGGCGGCTTGAGCCGCGACGGCGGCTGATCGCTGCTCCATGACGGTTGCGGTCAATGGACATGTCGGGCAGGTGCAGCAGCCGCCGGTCCGTTGAGTTCGTGCGGCGGCCTTCGCCATGATCGCGACTGAAGTCGCTCCTACAATCCGAGGTTTGCCGCATGATCGCGACTGAAGTCGCTCCTACAATCCGAGGTTCGCCGCAGTGCCGGGCCCCGGAATGTGGCGGCTTGAGCCGCGACGGCGGCTGATCGCTGCTCCATGACGGTTTGCGGTCAATGGACATGTCGGGCAGGTGCAGCAGCCGCCGGTCCGTTGAGCTCGTGCGGCGGCCTTCGCCATGATCGCGACTGAAGTCGCTCCTACAATCCGAGGTTTGCCGCATGATCGCGACTGAAGTCGCTCCTACAATCCGAGGTTTGCCGCATGATCGCGACTGAAGTCGCTCCTACAATTCGAGGTTTGCCGCAGTGCCGGGCCCCGGATTGTAGGAGCGGCTTCAGCCGCGATTGCGGCTCCTCGTTCCTACAACCGCTCGAATATCGCCGCGATACCCTGGCCGCCGCCGATGCACATCGACACGCAGGCGTAGCGGCCGCCGGTGCGGTGCAGCTCGTACAGCGCCTTCACCGTGAGCATGCAGCCGGTGGCGCCGATGGGGTGGCCGATGGAGATGCCGCTGCCGTTGGGGTTCGTGCGGTCCTCCGGCAGCCCGAGATCGCGGACCACCGCCAGGGCCTGGGCGGCGAACGCTTCGTTGAGCTCGATCACGTCGAGGTCCGGGACGCCCAGCCCGGCCTTCTCCAGCGCCATCTTGATGGCGGGCACGGGCCCTATGCCCATGTATTCCGGGTCGACACCGGCGTGGGAGTAGGCCACCAGGCGACCCATGGGCGTGGCACCGGACTGCTCGGCGTGGGCAGCGTCCATCAACACCACCGCGGCCGCGGCGTCGTTGATGCCGGAAGCGTTGCCCGCGGTCACCGTGCCGTCCTTCTGGAACACCGGGCGCAGCTTGGACAAGGACTCCACGTCGACGTCGGAGCGCACGTGCTCGTCGGTGTCGAAGATCGTGGTGCCCTTTCTGGAAGTGATCTCCACCGGCAGGATCTGCTCTTTGAAGTAGCCGTTCGCGATGGCGCGGGCGGCGCGCTTGTGGCTCTCGACGGCGAGCCGGTCCTGGTCCTCCCGGGTGATGTTCCATTTGCCGGCGATGTTCTCGGCGGTAACGCCCATGTGGCAGCTGTGAAACGGGTCGTGAAGTGCGGACACCATGGCGTCGACGACCTTGGCGTCTCCCATGCGGACGCCCCAGCGCATGCCGGGCAGCAGATGGGGCGCCATGCTCATGCTTTCGGCGCCGCCCGCCACGGCGGCGTCGCAGTCGCCCAAGAGGATGCTCTGCGACGCGCTGACCACGGCCTGCAGGCCGCTGCCGCACAGCCGGTTCACGGTCAGGGCCGGCACTTCATTTGGCAGGCCGCCTTCGATGGCGGCAATGCGCGAGATGTACATGTCGCGCGGTTCGGAGTGGATCACGTTGCCGAACACGCAGTGACCGAAGTCCGCCGGATCGATGCCGGAGCGCGCGACGACCTCCTTGACCACCATCGCGGCCAGCTGATTGGCGGAGAAACCTTTCAGTGATCCGCCGAATTCCCCAACCGCGGTGCGCACGCCGCTGACCACCACAACTTCTCGACTGCTGGACATAAATGTGTTCCCGTTCGTTTGAATTTCGCCGATAGTTTAAACTCGACGCCGAGCTGTTACGAGCCATGCCTGAACTGTATTTTCAAGACTACCCTGGTACATCGGACAACCCGCCGCTGGTGTTGTTGCACGGTCTGTTCGGCTCCGGCACGAACTGGCGCGGGGTGGCCAGGCATTTCGACGACAGCCGCCGCGTCCTGGCCATGGATATGCGCAACCACGGTCGGTCCTTCAACGACGACGAGATGACCTATCCCGCGATGGCCCGGGATGTCCTGGACACCCTCGACGGCCAGGGCATCGATCGCGCCGACATTCTCGGCCACAGCATGGGCGGCAAGGCGGCGATGATTCTGGCGCTGGACCATCCGGAGCGGCTGCACAGCCTGGTGGTGGTGGACATTGCTCCCGTGGCCTATGACCACACGCAACTCCCCCTTGTGGAAGCGATGATGCGCCTCGATCTCGCGGCCGTGCGGTCGCGAAAGGAGGCTGACGAGGCGCTGGCGCCGTCCGTCCCCGATCGGGCTGTGCGCCAGTTCCTGCTGCAGAGCCTCGAACAGGCCGACGGGGCCTTTCGCTGGCGGCTCAATCTCGAGGCGCTCAAGCGTGCCATGGACGACCTGGTCGGCTTTCCCGATCCGGGCGGCCGCACGTACGACGGTTCGACGCTGTTTGTCAACGGCAGCGAGTCCGACTACGTGCTGCCGAGTTATCGCCCGCGCATAGAACGGTACTTTCCGAACGTGCAATACGCCCGCGTGGAGAAGGCGGGCCACTGGGTGCATGCCGATCAGCCGGCCGCGCTGATCCATGAAGTGGGTAGCTTTCTCTCCGGAACCCGATCTCCCGGCTGATCCGTCCGGGCCGGCAGATTTGCCGGGACAGGATCCCGGCCTACGGACGCAGCACTTGCGGCGCGACATTCCGCACCCAGGAAGATCGCTGCCCCGTGACAATTTTGTGATGATTACGTGAGCATTATCCGCGTAGATTCACCGCCAACGGCAGGAAACCGTGGAATCCCCCGCATGCATCAGCGCCCGGGTTCCGCCCACGGGAACGAAAGTCCCCGCGCCACAGGGATCGGCCGTCACCATTTCAACGGAGCAACGCCATGGCATTCGCAAACACTCGCTTATTGAAACAGCTTCCAACGATCGCGCTCGCGGCCGTCCTGTGCACCGGCGCATTCTGGCATAGCACCACCGCGGCCGCCGGATCCGGCGTGACGCTGCCGCCGGCCAAGACCACGCTGGACGTTAAAGGCGACGAGCCGCAGACCGCGATCCTGGCCGGCGGCTGTTACTGGGGTATGGAGGAGGTGTTTCAGCACGTCAAGGGCGTGACCGACGTGGTTACCGGGTACGCCGGGGGCACCCAGGAGCATGCCAATTATGCCGATTCCAGCTCCGGCTTGTATGACGACGCGGAAGCGGTGCGTATCAGCTACGATCCCCGCCAGGTCAGCTACACCGATTTGCTTTTGATCTATTTCTCGGTGGCGCACGACCCCACGCAGGTCAACCGCCAGGGACCCGACGTCGGGCCGCAGTACCGTTCCGAGATATTCGCCACCAACGCGGACCAGGTCAGTGTCGCGCGCGCCTACGTGCGCCAGCTCGACGAGGCCGGGGTGTTCGACAGGCCGGTCGCGACCAAGATCACGGAGCACCAGAACTTCTTCCCGGCCGAATCGTACATGCAGGACTATGCGCGGAAGCATCCAGAGAGCCTGTATATCAGGATCAACGACGCCCCCAAGGTGGCCGCGCTCAAGGCGCGGTTTCCGGACCGCTACCACGAATAGCGGCGTCCGCGGCCAGCGCCATATTGTGTCGGGATGGAATCCCGAGCTAGGAGCGCGTCCGGGTTATCGTTCAACTTAGGCCGGTATTCATGCCGGCAACCGCGTTCGGAATCGCACGCGGACCCGGGCGCGGGCATGACGCCGTCGGCATGGCGGGTTTCCGCGATGGTAGAATGTTCCGACAGCCATCCGTCGCACGAGTCCGTGAATCCGCCTGCAGACACCAGTCAACTAATGAATCTGTCCTCGATCCTGATCGTGGAGGAGGACCATACCTTGCTGGAGCGCATGGCCCGGGGCCTCGAGAAACGCTGCGCGGTGGTCAAGGCAGTCAGTGGGGTGCGCGAGGCCGAAGAGCTCAGACAACGACAGCACTTTGACATTCTGATCGTCAGCATCGAGCTGCCGGAATCTTCCGGGTTGAGCTGGGTGGCTTCGTTGAAGCGGACGGGGTTGCATAGCGAGGTGATTTTCATGGCCGAGAACCCGGATCTGGAGACGGCGATGCGGGTGATTCGGGTGGGTGGGGCGGACCTGGTATTCAAGCCCGTGCGTCTCGAGCAGATCCTGAAGTCGATCTCCAGCTGCCTGGCCAAGGATTCGACCATCCGGCGCAACGACCTGATGCTGGATAAAGTGGATACCGCGAAGTTCCGGGACACGATGATCGGCGATAGTGACGCGATCGTGGAATCGTTTCGCTTGATCGATCGGATTGCGCCGAGCGAGACCGTCGTGCTGATAGAGGGCGAGACCGGCACTGGCAAGGAGCTCGCCGCGCGATCAATCCACAAGCTCAGCGGGCGCAAGGGCCCATTCGTTCCCTTGAACTGCGTGTCCATCCCCCACGAACTGTTCGAGAGCGAGCTGTTCGGTCACGTGAGGGGAGCCTTCACTGGCGCCAACTCAGATCGCGAGGGTTTGTTTCAATACGCCGAGCACGGCACGATCTTCCTGGACGAGATCAGCGAGATGCCGACGCCCATGCAGGCGAAGCTGTTGCGGGTGCTGGAAGAGCAGCGTGTCAGGCCGGTGGGATCCGACCGCGAGGTGACTACGGACGCGCGGGTCATTGCGGCCAGCAACCGCAACCTGGGCGGCGAGGTGAATGCCGGGCGCTTTCGCAAGGATCTGTACTACCGGCTGGAGGCGGTGACGCTGCGGATTCCGCCCCTTCGCGAGCGCAGGGAGGATATCGTCTTCCTGGCGGAGCACTTCATCGACAACTTTGTCAGAGACAGCGGCGTCCAGCCGGTGGCCCTCAAGGGGGAGCACCTCGACAAGCTCCTGGCGTACGACTGGCCGGGCAACATTCGGGAGCTCAAGAACATGATGGAACGGTTCGTGCTGTTCGGCACTTTCCCCGATGACCTTCTCAATCGCGACGTCCGGCCGGTGTCGTCGGCGACGAAGTTTCCAAAGGACTGGTCCCTGGAGGCGGTGGAGCGCGCCCATATCCTGGCCGTCCTGGAATCGGCGGGCGGCAACAAGTCGAAAGCGGCGCGGCGCCTGGGCATATCGCGAAAGACGCTGGAGCGCAAGCTGCAGCGCTGGGAGCAGCACCAGGGTGGACTCGAGCAGCGGCTCGTGTCCTAGCCCGTCCGTCCCCGAACCCCGACGACTTTCGATGGTATCGACGATCCCCGAGCGGTCCGTGGACCTGGTCGACGCGCTCGAGGCCGGCAGGGGCGTTGTTTGCCTGGTCGGAGCGGGCGGCAAGAAGAGCACCATCTACCAGATCGTCGCGCGGTTTGCCGGCCGGGTGGCGATCACGTCGACGGTGCACATCCCTCCGTTTCGAAAGCGTTTGGCAGCGGAAACGCTGATCGCGCCCAACGAGGATCTCGAGCGGCTGGTCGCCGGCGCATCGGATTGCCGGATCGTCGCCTACGCCTGTCCCAGCGACAAGAAGGCGCGCCTCGCGGGGGTAGATCCCGCACTCGCCACCGAGCTGCACGAGTCCTGCGGCTTCGATCTGACCCTGGTGAAAGCCGACGGCGCCAGGCTGCGATGGATCAAGGCGCCAGCGTCCCACGAACCGGCGCTGCCGGAACGATTCACCACCCTGATCCCGTTGGTATCGGTGCGCTGCGTGGGCGAGCTATTGGACCAGACGGTCGCCCACCGCCCCGAAGCGATTGCGGAGCTGGTGGGGACGCGGGTCGGCGACAGGATCACCGGCGATCATGTCGCCCGGCTTCTGGCGCATCCCGCCGGAGGCATGAAGGGCGCCGACTGCGCCGATCGCGTCGTTCCGGTGATCAACATGGTGGATACCGATGAGCAGAAATACACCGCACGGCTGATCGCGGACCGGGTGCTCGAGTGGTCGCCGCGAGTCGATCGCGTGGTCCTGGCGCGGATGGTGTCGGACGAGCCGGTGGTGTCGGTGGTTTCGCGCTGAACGGACAACGGCGACGCGTTCGCGAACGCGGGACATGCTCCCTGCACGTCGGGATTTATCCCGACAAATACGGTGCCAGCCCGGACGCCGTTGTCGGCATGAATGCCCGCCTACAGGTCGTCCTGCTTGACCAGGTCGGCCAGGGAAATGGGCCGCGCCTCTTCCCATTCGGCGACCTGGTTGGGGATGAAACGCTTGAACTTTTCCTCGATTCCCTGCTCCGTGAGCTCGCGCTCGACGGCCACCAGGGTGCCGATCTCGTACTCGCACAGCGATTCAGCGTACTCGAGTTCGGAGCGGGCCGCCTGGAGCGCGGCCGCGCGGTCCGGCGCCCCATAATGATCCAATAGATGTTGGCCGAGCTGCTCGACCGCTTGCTGGACCTGCTCGTCGGTGGCCGGCGAGATGGACGCGATGGTAGTGCGGCCGAAGCTCGTCAAGCCCAAAAAGCCCGAGCGAAAGGCCTGCAGCCTCCTGCCGTGCAGTGTCGAGTCATCGTCGTCGAGAAATTCGAAGCTCCCCGGGATGACCCACTCGCCGGCCTGCGCCGCCTTTTCGAAAACCTCTTCGTCGGTGTCGTCCAGGCGTGCGCCGCGCAGCAACTTTCGTCCGGGTCGTGTATCGGCCATGGATGAACCGCTACTCCAGCCTGATCTCTCCGTCGACTACGGTTTCCATCCCCACCGCTTCGATGGTGACCGTTGCCTTGACGGCCAAGGACTCGTCGCCTTTGAGCTTGCCGTTCTCGACGGCTTCGCGCACCGCGGCCTCAATCTCCCGCTGCGAAGTGATGCCGAGCTTCTTCAGAAACTTTCTCAGCTCGATATTGAATTTGTCTTCGTTCATTTACTCACCATGCATGAATGTTCGAATCGGTGTCGGTCGAAAGCGGAGCCGCTCTCAAGCGGACCAGATGATCTGGCCGCACTGCTGGAAATCATAGCCCCCCAGAGCGCGCGCGAATCGCTGGCAATCTTCGCTCTTGAGCGTCTCCACGAAGCGCTGGAACAGGGTACGGAAGTATACCCCGCGGTCAAGGGCAAAATCGTAGGCTTCCCAGTCCAGCGGAATGAAATCCAGACCGAACTCCCGGGCCGTCGCGTGGCTGCCCGGCGACACGTCCGCCTGTTGCCTGGCCAGCATCGACGCCGCTTCCCGCTCCGATTCAACGGTGCGCACCACCCTGAGCTTGGCGGGATCGAAATCGTACGTCGCGCACAGCTCCCGCAAGTGCCGGTCGGCGCTGGCGGTGTCGGGCCGCATGGCCCAGCGCACTCCCGACCGGAAGAGTCCCGACAGGTCGCCAACGTAGTCGAAGTCCGTGCCCACCATCAAGCCCCTCTCCCGGGCAAATGCCCTGACCAGCACCCACGACTTGTGGGGCGGGTACTGCTGCACCAGCGCGGCGTGCCGGTGTCGGCTTTCCCCGGCGGGCCCCCAGCGGACGCCGCAGACGTCCACCCGGTGCCGCGCCAGCAGGCTCAGCCCGAGTTGGGTGCCGGCCACGGTGTAGCCGATTACCGCATGGCCCTCGAGCTCCCGGACCAGTTTCATTACCGCCCGCCTCAGGAGCGGATCGTCGCTGCCGGTGATGACCAGCCGGTCGGTGAGCAGACCTCCGTGGCTGGTTTCCATCAACCACTGGTCCACCAGTTTGCGGGGAAACAGCCACTTCCCCGTGACCTTGGTGGCGGGTATCTGGCCTTCGCCGACCAGGGCATAGACCTTTTTGGTATTGAGATGCAGGTACTCGGCGACCTCCTTGACGCTCATGAACGGGGAACGCGCTTCAGGTTCTTCCCATTCAGCATCGGGAACTGCGCCCCGACCCCGGCTCAGCGGGCGGGCCATGATCTGTCCATCGCGACGACCTCGTGTATCGGGGCAAGACCACGCTTACCCGTTGTGGGCCGGTGCATTCTCGTCTTGATGCAGCACGAAAGTGGTACGGCAACGTCAAAAGTATACTACCCTCGGTGATTTTGCGGCCAATCCTGCCCGGCGCGCGGCGCTGTCGCCGGGTACCACGAAGTGAAACGCCGGGTGTAGTATTCAGTCCCCGCCGTACGGTACATTGATCGGCGAGATGGCAATTCCAGCATCCTCAGAGACACGGTTTCCTGTGTCGATAGTCATGGAACGCCGCGAGAAGCAGCGCGACCGGTGGCGATTCGTGGAATGGGAGGCCGCGGGCGTGCTGACGGGCGAGGAACACCTCCGCGACAGCCCGCAAAGACTGGTGATTCATGAAGAAGAAGACTCCCAGCGCATCCTGTGGACCAATTTCATCATCGAGCTGTTCAAGGATGCTGCGGAGCACTACTGGTCCAATCTGATGGCGGAGCAGCCTTCCATGTTCATTGTCTGCCGCGGCTCGGAGACCGACGGCGAGCCCGAGCCTTTCCTGGTCACCGTCGACTACGATGAGATTATCGGCTACCAGGAGGTGGACGACGAGGTCTACCGATTACCGCTTCCCCCCGATATCTACCAGTGGTTGGAACGCTACGTCGTCAACAACTACGTGCCGGAGGTAAAAAAGAAACGCAAGCGCGCCGACTGGAGCGAATCGAATCATGTCCAGACGCCACCAAGCCAGCGAAGACACTGACGGTGGGTTCCTGAGGCGCTGGTCCCGCCGCAAGGCGGAGCCGGAAGCGCCCGCCGCACTGCCGACCGGCGAGTCCGTGCCCGGGGGCGAGGCGGCGCCCGCGGAGTCGCCGGACCGTCTCGCCCGGGAACCGGGCTCGGCGAACGGGAATCCCGCCGCCGAAGTCGAGGGGCGGGTCATGACGGACGACGACATGCCCGATCTCGACACGATCGCCGAAACCACCGACATGAGCGGCTTCTTCTCTCCCGGCGTCAGCGAAGCGCTGCGCACCCAGGCACTGCGCCGCCTGTTCCGCCTCCCCAAGTTCAACGTGACCGACGGCCTCGATGACTACAACGAGGACTATCGGAATTTTCAGGCCTTGGGTGACGTGGTGACTTCCGATATGCGACACGCCGCGGAAGGGGGGAAGGAATCTGACCGCGAGCCGCGGGAACAAGAACGGGCGCTTGCGGATGAACGGGACCAGCCGGACGAAGCGTCCGAGGAATCCAGCGAGAACCGGCAGCTGGCCGCCGGGCACGAGGAGGCCGACGAATCTCCGGCCACCGGCGCGCCGGACGAGGTCGACTCCGATGAGCCCGCACAGCGCGAGGTCGATACATGACAGCGGTCGTGGACGAGCAGGTGGACCACGGCAATACCCTGCAGTGGCCGGCCACCACGCCGGACGGGATTGCCCGTGCGGCGGCTCTATCGATACTGGGTGCGCAGTCGCGAACGGCCACCTCGGTCGTGACTTATCACGCGGACGGCTCCCTGTTGATCGTGGTCGACGACGAGGCTCGCGCCGAGGGCCTGCTGGAGATGCTCCCGCGGGACGAGTTGCATTGCACTTTCCTTGTCGCCGATCCCGAGCGCCGGCAAATCGGCTTGTCGGAGATCGCCGGTCTCGACCTGGTTCACGCCCGGGTGACTCATTTCTCCGGCCACCTGGGCCAATTCCTGGTTCGCGTCGCCGAGGACAACGAGTCGCGAAACCTGGCGAAGATGGTGGGACATCAGCGCGAGGAGTTCGATCTGGTCCTGGACCTGGGCGCGAAGCCGCTGAACACGGCCGCCATTCCGGCGCCGGGATACTTCGCGCCGGCGTCGGATGCGGAATGCCGTGAAACGCTGCAGACGCTGCCGGAGATGGTGGGGGAGTTCGACAAGCCCAAGTACTTCCACTACGACCCGGACATCTGCGCGCACGCCTCCAGCCGTATCGTGGGCTGCACCCGGTGCCTGGATGCCTGTCCGACCGTTGCCATCCGTTCTCTGGCGGACCGCATAGACGTCGACCCCTTTCTGTGCCAGGGCGGTGGAATCTGCGCCACCGCCTGTCCGACGGGAGCGATAACGTATCAGTTTCCGCGGGTCAGCGATCTGCTGGACAATCTCCGCCGGGCCTTGCGCCGCTACCACGACGAGCAGGGGCGCTCGCCCTGGCTGCTGATACTCGATGATTCCGCGGGAGCCGACATCGCGGCGCCGGCCACCGGTAGGATACCGGAGTCGGTAATTCCGGTGATGGTGGAGGAAGTCGGCTCCCTGGGCATGGACGGCTGGCTGTCGGCGCTGTGCTATGGCGCCCATGGCGTGAGCATAGGCTGCACTCCGGTCCTTTCCAAACAGGTGCGGGACGAGCTCAGCCACCAGGTCGAGATCGCCAATACTCTGCTGGCCGGCTTCGGGCTGCCGTCGGACCGAATCCGGATGCTGGACGTCGATTCGGATAATGGCTGGTGGTCGGAGCTGCCGCCGGCAGCAAGGAGCAGGTGGTGACGCCGACCGGCTTTGCGGCCATGGAAGAGAAGCGAACCGCCCTGCATCTGGCCCTGGACCACCTCTACGAGAATGCGCCGAAAAGCCCGCAGCGGGTGGAGCTGCCGGAAGGTTCTCCGTTCGGTACGCTGAACGTCGATTCGAACAAGTGCACCCTGTGCATGGCCTGCGTATCCGTGTGCCCGTCTTCCGCGCTGTACGACGGCGAGGATCTGCCAAAGCTGCAGTTCATCGAGAACAATTGTGTGCAATGCGGGATCTGCGAGCGGGCCTGTCCCGAAGGCGCCATAGACCTGCATCCCTCGTATACCTGCGACAGCGAGAAGCGGTCCCGCAAGCGAACTCTGCACGAGGAAAAGCCCTTCCTCTGCGTGCACTGCAGCAAGCCCTTCACAACCGAGAAGATGATGGAACGAATCCGCAGTAAGCTGTCCGGACACTGGATGTACCAGGATCCCAAACAGAGGAAGCGTCTGGAAATGTGCGAGGACTGCCGGGTGGAAGACATGTTCGCCGACGGCGGTTCCCTCGACGTCTACGACAAACCGGGTGACGGTTCCCCCGAATAAATGAGTCATTTTGACCCATATGGTTCAATATGAACCATTTTGCATCGTGAAACCGACAAAAGCGATCCGGTCTATATACATGCATCTATCATTGGTTATTCTTTTCCCGTCTAATGTGGCGCGTCTTATGCACAGTCATACGCAAAGAAGAAGGGTTCGCTATGAGTGAGACGCTGACGTCGGTCTCACAGGAAGACGAGCTCAGGGCCAATGCCTATGCGCTGCTGGGGGTTCTCCTGGCGGGCACGCCGAACCGGGAATTGCTGGATCGCCTGAAGGCGATCGAGGTCGGGGAAGACCAGCAGGACACGGGCATGGCTGCGGCGTGGAAGACGTTGGCCATGGCGGCCGGACGGACGACGCCGGAGTCGGTGGATGACGAATACCATGCGTTGTTCATCGGCATCGGGCGAGGCGAGGTGATGCCGTATGGATCGTGGTATCTGACCGGGTTCCTGATGGAGCGGCCGTTGGCGCAGCTCCGGCAGGACCTGAAGATGCTCGGCTTCGAACGTCGTGAAGAGGTGAAGGAGCCTGAAGATCATGCGGGCGCGTTGATGGAGACAATGGCCATGATGATCGTGGATGACAGAGGCTTCGGTGCCCACGAGCAGAAGCAGTTTTTCGACCGGCATCTGGAGCCTTGGATAGGGAAGTTTTTCGGCGATCTGCAGAACGCCTCGAGCGCGAATTTCTACAGCGCGGTGGGGGTGCTGGGATCGCAGTTCATAGAGGTGGAGAAACAATACCTGGCGATGCTGCCGCATTGAACCATCGCCATGAATCGGGTTGGAGGCCGCCGGGCGGAAGCGAACGGAAAGCCTTCCCAGCGGTCTATCAACAAGTTATCGTACGATGAGAGAAGAGAGGAGAGCCTAGATGAGCTATGCCAGTCGAAGCGAGAAGCTGTCGCGCCGTGGTTTCCTGAAGAGCGCGGCCGTGGCGGGAGGTGCGGCAACTGTAACCGCACTGGGTCCCCGCGTTCAGGCGAGCGTCGAAGAGCAGCCCCGGTCGGCTACGGAAGCCGCGCCGAAAAAGGGCTACCACGAGACGCCCCATATCCGCGAATACTACGAAAAAGCGCGTTTCTAGGACGGAGGTTGCCAATGAAACTCATCAGAAAAAGTAACTCCGGGACCCGCAAGACGGCATTTGCGGGCGAGGCAATAGATCGCCGCACCTTCCTGCGGCGTTCGGGCATAGGCCTCGGCGGTGCCGCGGTCGCCGGTGGACTGCCGTTGACCATGATGCGTCGCGCGGAAGCCGCGCGCTCCGATTTCGCGCCCAAGCCAGGGGTGGAGACGGAGATCCGACGTTCGGTCTGTACACACTGTGCGGTGGGCTGCGGCGTTATCGCCGAGGTCCAGAACGGCGTGTGGACCGGTCAGGAACCCGACTTCGATTCGCCGATCAACCTCGGCTCCCACTGCGCCAAGGGGGCGTCGGTACGGGAGCACGGCATGGGCGAACTGCGTTTGAAATATCCCATGAAGCTCGAAGGCGGCAAATGGAAGAAGATCCCCTGGGATCAGGCCATCAACGAGATCGGTGACAAGCTGCTCGAGATCCGCAAGGATTCGGGACCGGACTCGGTGTTCTGGCTCGGCTCCGCCAAGCACAGCAACGAGCAGGCCTACATGTTCCGCAAGCTGGCCGCGATGTGGGGCACCAACAACGTTGATCACCAGGCCCGTATCTGTCATTCCACCACCGTCGCGGGTGTTGCCAACACCTGGGGCTACGGGGCGATGACAAACTCCTTCAACGACATGCACAACAGCAAGGCGATGTTCTTCATCGGCTCCAACGCCGCCGAAGCGCATCCGGTGGCCATGCAGCATATCCTGCGCGCCAAGGAGAACGGCGCCAAGATGATCGTGTGCGACCCGCGCTATACGCGCACAGCGGCCCATTCCGACCTGTTCGTGCGGCTGCGTCCGGGAACGGACGTGGCGCTTGTTTGGGGCGTGCTGTGGCATATCTTCGAGAACGGCTGGGAAGACAAGGAATACATCTCGCAGCGCGTATGGGGTCTCGACCAAGTGCGTGAGGAGGTCAAGCGCTGGACGCCCGAGGAAACGGAGCGCGTTACCGGGGTCCCGGGCGACCTCGTCAAGGAAGCGGCGAAGATCATGGCGGAAAACCGGCCCGGCACCATCGTCTGGTGCATGGGCGGCACCCAGCACACGACCGGAAACAACAACACCCGCGCCTACTGCATATTGCAGCTCGCTCTTGGCAACGTCGGCAAGTCCGGCGGCGGCGCCAATATCTTCCGCGGCCACGACAACGTGCAGGGCGCGACGGACCTATGCGTGCTGTCGCACTCGCTGCCGGGCTACTACGGCCTCGCCGAAGGCTCCTGGAAGCACTGGGCCCGTGTATGGGACCTCGACTTCGAATGGGTCAAGGGCCAGTTCGATCAGGGCATGGTCGAGGACGACGGTGGCAAGCAGGCCCATCCGATGAACTACCGCGGCATCCCGGTATCCCGGTGGATAGACGGAGTATTGGAGACGCCCGAGAACCTCGGTCAGAAGAATCCCTTCCGTGCCGTCGTCATCATGGGGCACGCGGTCAATAGTCAGACCCGTGGTCTGGATATGAAGAAGGCGATGGAGAAGCTGGACCTGATGGTTATCGCCGACCCGTATCCAACCCACGCGGCGGTAATGAGCGACCGCACCGACGGTGTCTATCTGCTGCCTGCCTCCTCGCAGTTCGAAACCTATGGTTCGGTAACCGCATCCAATCGTTCGCTACAGTGGCGCGACAAAGTGATCGATCCAGTGTGGGAGTCGCTGCCTGATCACACGATCATGTACAAGCTGGCCAAGAAGCTTGGAATCGCCGATCAGCTGTGCAAGAACGTCAAGGTCACCAACGACGAGCCGCTGGTCGAGGACCTTACGCGCGAGTTCAACAAGGGTATGTGGACCATCGGCTACACCGGCCAGAGCCCCGAGCGCTTGAAAGCCCATGCGGCCAACCGCAAGACCTTCAACACCACTACGTTGATGGCCGAGGGTGGCCCTGTGGACGGCGAATACTATGGACTGCCGTGGCCGTGTTGGGGTACCGCCGATCTCAAGCATCCCGGCACGCCGATTCTTTACGACACCAGTAAGCCGGTGGCCGAAGGCGGCCTGACTTTCCGTGCCCGCTTCGGTGTTGAGCATGACGGCGAAAACCTGCTTGCCGAAGGGTCCTACAGCGTCGGTTCCGAGCTGAAGGACGGCTATCCGGAATTCAGTGCCGATGTGCTGAAGCAGCTCGGCTGGTGGAACGATCTCACCGCCGACGAGCAACAGGCTGCCGAAGGCAAAAACTGGAAGACGGATCTGTCGGGCGGCATCCAGCGCGTGGCGATCAAGCACGGTTGCGCGCCGTTCGGAAACGCCAAGGCCCGTACCGTGGTGTGGACCTTCCCGGATCCGGTGCCGGTCCACCGCGAACCCTTGTACACGCCGCGCCGGGATCTGCTGGCGGACTACGCGACCTACGAGGACCGCAAGCGGTTCTATCGTCTGCCGACCCGCTACGCCTCGATCCAGTCCCAGGACTTCTCCAAGGACTTTCCACTGATCTGGTCCAGCGGCCGGTTGGTGGAGTACGAGGGGGGCGGCGCGGAGCAGCGTTCTGCAGCGTGGCTCGCGGAGCTGCAGCAGAACATGTTCATGGAGATCAACCCGAAGGATGCCAATGACAGGAACGTCAGCGACGGGCAGATGGTATGGGTGGACGGTCCGGAAGGTGCCAAGTTGAAGGTCATGGCCATGGTCACCAAGAGGGTGGCACCGGGGGTCGTCTGGACGCCGTTTCACTTCGGAGGGTGGTTCCAGGGTGAAGACCTGGCACCCAAGTATCCGGAAGGGACCGTACCTCTGGTACGCGGCGATGCGTGCAACACCGCGATGACCTATGGCTACGACTCGGTGACCCAGATGCAGGAAACCAAAGTCACCTTGTGCAACATTCGCCCGGCATAGGAGGGTAACAATATGGCACGAATGAAATTCCTTTGCGACGCCGAGCGGTGCATCGAATGCAACGGCTGCGTGGTGGCATGCAAGAACGAGCATGAGGTTCCGTGGGGCGTGAATCGCCGGCGGGTCGTCGTGCTCAACGACGGCGTCCCGGGCGAGAAGTCGATCTCCGTGGCGTGCATGCACTGCACGGACGCCCCGTGTGCGGCGGTCTGTCCCGTGGATTGCTTCTACACCACGGCCGAGGGCATCGTCCTGCACGACAAGGACCTGTGTATCGGCTGTGGCTACTGCTTCTATGCCTGTCCATTCGGGGCGCCGCAGTATCCGCAGCAGGCGGCTTTCGGTGTCAGGGGCAAGATGGACAAGTGCACCTTCTGCGCAGGCGGTCCGGGAGACGACAACAGCGAAGCCGAGTACCTGAAATATGGTCGCAACCGCATCGCTGAAGGCAAGCTCCCCATCTGCGCCGAGTTCTGTTCTACCAAGGCGCTGCTCGCCGGTGACGGCGATATCCTCGCCGACATATATCGCAAGCGGGTACTGAAGCGAGGCGGCAGACCGAAGACCTGGGGCTGGGAGACCGCCTACGGTTCGACGGCCTGACGGAAACCTGGCCGGGTGGGGCCTGCTGCGGCGGACCCACCCGGCGCTCCGTTTTCGGGGATGTTTCAACCACGGGAGCATTATTCATGAAGACAGCGTCTTATCTAGTGGCAGTTTTGGCGGTTTCAGCCCTGCTTGCCGGTTGCTACAAGGAGTCCGGTGATGTCACGCTCCATAACCCGGGCGTATACAAGGGGGACTCTGATCCACTGCTGAAGTCCGATGCCAAGTCCCGCGATGCGACCTTGGCTGACCGTTTCAACCTCGTTCAGGTCGATCGTTGATATGGCTATGGGATTCTGGAGCAAGATAGTTTTGACTATGGTCCTGGCGCTCTTTCTGGTCGGCTGCAGCGCCGACAAATTTTCGGCGGAAAAGTCGAAAGGATCGGACGAAGCGAAAATGAAAGAGCTCGACCAACGCGCACTGATGGTCCAGACCGATCGTTAGCCGTGCAACGCGACAGAACAGACTAGAACTGAATTGAGAGGAGATCCGATGGGTGCAGCAGATAAAACCAGGCGCCGCCACCGGCGCGCTATCCTGTGGAGCGTGATCGTAATCCTAGTCGGCGCGATGGTTCTGCCGTTGAGCGGCTACGTTTACGTCGGTTTCGTATCGGACACGCAGGCCCAGAGCAACCAGACGCAGACCAATCCGCGGGCCAACTACTGGCGGGCGGTGCGCGACGGCGACCAGGGATACGTGGCTGCGAGCGGACCGTACACCACGAACGTTCTGGTTCAAAACGGTGGACAGAACTGGCGGCAGATTCGCGACGGTCTCGTGGCATCCTACGGAGCGGGGCTGCTTGGCGTGGCGATCATAGTCCTGCTGGCGTTCTATGCCGTTCGCGGCTCCATGCGCATCGATGAAGGAAGATCCGGTGTCACCGTGGCGAGATGGAACGCATTCGAGCGGCTCATGCACTGGTACGTGGCGATCCTGTTTATCATACTGGCCATCAGCGGCCTTAGTATGCTGTTCGGCCGGGCGATACTCATACCCTGGCTGGGGCTTGCCGGTTTCTCCGCCTGGGCGAGCGTCTCTATTACCCTGCACAATTTCCTCGGCCCGCTGTTCATCATCGGCGTAGTGGCAATGCTCGTGGTGTGGATCAAGAACAACCTGCCGTCCAGCAGCGACTGGGAGTGGTTCAAGAGCGGCGGAGGGGTGATCAAGGGCAAGCATGCGCCCGCCGGCAAGGCCAACGCGGGGGAGAAACTGTTCGTCTTCTGGGGAGGAATCATCCTCTGCGGCATCATCGTGAGCGCCACGGGAGTGATTCTGGACTTCCCGTTGTGGGGGCAGACCCGCGGGGATATGCAGCTGTCCCAGTTGCTGCATTCGTCATTCGCCTTGATCTGGATTGCCATAATTTTAGGCCATGCCTACCTGGGTACCATCGGCACCGAGGGCGCGTTTGAAGGTATGGTGAGCGGCCGTGTCGATGTAAACTGGGCCAAGCAGCACCACAGCGAGTGGTACAAGGAAGTGAAGAACACCGCCGAGCGAACGGATGCGCACCAGCCGGCTGCGGGGGCCGCTGGACAGGAGGCAGGGTAGCAGGCGGCGTATCCCGTTCGGTTCCGCTGATACCGGCGGCTGTATTTCTGCAGAAACCGCGCCGGGTGGGCTCGGGTCCACCCGGCGCATTTCGTTTGTAGCGGGCATGCATCGCCCAGGTGACATTGGCTGACAACTCCGGATCCCGGGATTCCTTCCCTGTAGACATTCGCAACGCCATGCGCGGTTCGGGCTCCGCCGCCACCTGCGTGCCCGTGCGGCTTGGCGGGTCCGAAGACTGGGAGGCGGCGTTGTTCGTCCACGTGTCGGGTCCCGAATGCAAACAGGATAGACGCGTTCTCAAGACCGCCCGGGATCCGGTCCCAGTCGAACTCGGGGCGAGGCTGATGGCACACCAGTCCGCGGCGCTGGTTTCCATCGAGCTCAACATCGCCACCGTTCCCGACGACCCCCTCAAGTACGAAATCCTGCTGGTGCCGGGACGCGAGGACACCCATTACCAGTCGCTCAAGCTTCTGGCGCGACAGGCCCGAATTTGCTGGTTCTTCGGCGACAACGACTACGCGGTCATTCAAGCCCAGGAACAGGCTATCGAAACGGAACGGCACCAGCTGTTCGAATCCATCGCCCGGGAAGCTTTCGCCCACGATTCCTTGCTGAGGATGTCCAGCCAGTACGACGCCGACAAAGCTCTGGAGGAGATCGTATCCCACTATTCGCCCAGGTCCGGCGCCGGTTCCGAGATCGTTCATTGACCCGGGCTCATGCGTAGGGCAGTTTTGTTCCTTTGTCTGTTCTGGGTCGTCCCGGCAGCGTTGCCCGGCGCCCTGGCCAGTGACCTGGACAGTGCCAATGCCGCGGCTGACAGGGTCCACAGCAACGGTAAGACCGCTCTGATGGTGGCGGCGAAGAACGGGGACAAGGAACGCATCAAGACACTCATAGGAGAGGGGGCCGATGTCAACGGGGCCAACAACAACGGAGGCACCCCCATCATGTACGCGGTGTTGAGTCACGATACCGAGACCGTGTCCATGCTCCTGAAGTACGGTGCCGGCGTGAATGCCGCTGCCGACAACGGTTGGACGGCGCTGATGATCGCGTCGGCCAAGGGGTACTCGAACATAGCCCGGCTGCTCCTGGAGCACGGCGCCAGGTCCGATATCGCCGACGTCTATTCGTGGACGCCGCTGATGCGGGCGGTTTACGAACAAAGACTACAGATTGTGAGCCTGCTCGTCGCGCAAGAGTCTACCCGCGTAAACAGGATCGGCGAGAACGGACTCACCGCCCTTCATCTGGCGGCGCTGAAGGGTGATCAGGCTATCGCGAAAGTGCTGCTGGCGGCCGGCGCCGATCCGGCGATACGCGATGATTTGGGCCGCACGCCTTTCTATTTCGCCAGAAAAAACAAGGACTTACAAATGGAGCGCCTGGTACAGACCGCTGGCGAGGATTGACGATTCACCCCGATGCACGGCCCCGGATTGCAGGAGCGGCTTCAGCCGCGATTGCCGGCGAACGCTACCTCGCCCAAGCTCGGGAATCGCGGCTGAAGCCGCTCCTACAAGCCGAAGTTCACCACCCGGTGTGATCTTCTTATCCTTCGATCAGTCGCGGTTCAGCAGAGGATCTGGGTGCGCGTGAAGTCGTCTATGGTTTGCACCCAGGACGCGTCCCCAACCCGCGCACGCACATCCATCGTTCTGTATTCGAGCTGCAGCCGGCTGGTAAATTTGGCGAAGTACTTGTCGAACATCTCGCCGCCGAAGGTGCCGGTGGCGGAAAGCGAATCGTCGTCGGCGTTGTAATCCAGCCCGATTGCTGCCAGGGGTTGCCTCGCCGGACCGCCCAGCACCCGGGCTCCGTCGCGGGGGTCGTAGACGCTGCGTTCGGAACAGCAGTAGATCAACTGGCTGCCTTCCGTCGACTCGTGGTGTGAATTGATGTAGTCGATCTGGCCGGGGCGGTAGTTGATGAAGCTGACGGACTTCGCCGGGTGCGTCATCTTGTGTGCGCAGATGGCGGAAAAGGCGACCACCGACCGCTGCGGCCCCACGCCTCCAGGCCATTCGTACTCGTCGCCCGATTCCGTCTTCAACGGGTCCCCGGCCGCCAGCCCCTGGCCGAAGTTGATCAGAAAGCACGGCGTGGAAACGTAGGGGTAGTGAAAGATGTACGTTTGCCCGACCGCCAGGTCCGAGACTTTGAAAGGCCTGTTGTGATGGTCCACGAGGCCGGTACGCTGGTAGGGTTTCCTTTTCTTGAACTGCCCCGCTCGCGCGCGGCTGTGCAGGCTGAGCGCCATGAGCGTGGCGCATGAGCGGACGAAATCTCTGCGGGCCAGACCGCGGGAACGATTCTTTTGCTTCATCAGTCGGAACAGCCTCTAGCAGGATGTTGAAAAACGCCATCCTGGCCTTTTTCAACGCGCCGGGCGCGGCGCCTGTCCGCACTCGGCTACGCCGAATCAAGCACTTACGGTGCTTGATTCGCGGCGAGACATCCCTGTCTCGCACTAGCAGGCTGTTTTTCAACAGCCTGCTAGGAAACGACCGAAAACTCCGGACGATAGAACTCCGCGAGTTGAAAACACATTATCCCTTCCCGGGTCTCGAGTTTCAAAGATCCGTCTTTCTCCAAGGATTCGAAAGTGCCGGCATGAGTTCGCCCGTCGTATTCCAGGCTGCGCTCGCCGTTCCAGTCTCCGCGCCAGGACCAAGCCCGGCAAACAGGATCCAGGCCCTCCTCGGCCCACCGGTTGAGCCACGCCAGGAACTCGCGGCTGAAGCTTTCCATCAGGGTCACCCGATCGAATGCTTCGAATCCTTCGCCGCGCAGGCTGGAAGCGGCGGCGCCGAGACTCTCCGGCTGCTCGAAGGCATTGACGTTTACCGATATGACCATCCAGTCGACGTGTTCCGCCGGATCCATCGAGCCGCTCAGGTGAACGCCCGCGACCTTGCCCCGGTTGAGATACACGTCATTGGGCCAGCCCAAGCGCAGCTCTTCCATCGGCTCTCCGACGACAGTGATGGCCTGGGCGGTGCACATGCCCGCCAGCAGGCTCAGCTGACAACACTTGGCAAAGGTCTCCTCGGGGCGCAGGATGACCGCGCAATGCAGGTTTCTCTCCCCGGAAATCCAGCGCCTGCCCTTTCGTCCCACACCCTCCATCTGCTTTTTTGCCCACACGAGGGTGCCCTCGTCGGCGCCTTGGGCCGCGAGACGTTCCGCGTGGGCCCGGGCGCTGTCGGTCCGGTCCACCACGACGAGCTCGTAGAGTCCGGGCAGGTTCGGTTTGGTATCGGTCATGGGCGTCGGCGCTATCTTCTCGGGTGACCGTGTCAGCGGGAAGTTCATCATTATGGTAGCTCGAACCCGTCTTGAAAACAGCATCCGAGGTCCGGGGGGCACCGGTCGCGCGGCTGGTATCCGATGAGCTCTTCCGGAGATTTCGAGAGAACGTCTTGGCGCGGTACGGCTCGATTGGACTAGAATGCCGTGGTCTCCCCGCAACCACCGCCGATTATCCATCGCACAATGAGGATCAAGGCGAGTTTAGTATAGTGGGAAAGATTTTCGATTCATCACACAAAAAAGGCGCGAGCGATGTCTCAATCCCTCATTCAATCCGCCGCGGCGACGCTGGAGTCCATCCGGGAGCAGGGCCTTTATAAGCAGGAGAGGGTGATGTTGTCGCCACAGTCATCCATGGTGACTATTGCCGAGCGGGGTGAGGAGCTCAACCTGTGCGCCAACAACTATCTCGGCCTTGCCAATCATCCCAAGCTGGTTGCGGCGGCCAAGTCCGCACTGGACAGTCACGGTCTCGGCATGGCGTCGGTGCGCTTCATCTGCGGAACCCAGGACCTGCACAAACAGCTGGAGAAGCGGGTCAGCGCTTTCCTGGGCACCGAGGACGCGATCCTGTTCTCCTCCTGCTTCGACGCCAACGGCGGTGTTTTCGAGGCACTGTTGGGTCCGGACGATGCGGTGATCTCGGACGCCCTCAACCACGCCTCGATCATCGATGGGATTCGTCTGTGCAAGGCCAGGCGGCTGCGCTACGCCAACAACGACATGGAGGAGCTTGAAGCGCGTCTCAAGGAGGCGGCCGACGCGGACCACCGGCTGGTGGTGACCGACGGGGTTTTCTCGATGGACGGCATCGCTGCCGATCTCGAGTCCATCTGCGATCTTGCCGGGCGCTACGACGCCCTGGTGATGGTGGATGACAGTCATGCCACCGGCGTGCTCGGGGAACGGGGTACGGGTACGCCGTCCCACTGCGGCGTGGCCGGACGCGTCCATCTCATCAGCAGCACCTTCGGCAAGGCTCTCGGCGGAGCCAGCGGCGGTTTTGTCGCCGGGCCTGGTCCCCTGGTGCAGCTGCTGCGGCAGCGGGCACGGCCGTACCTGTTCTCCAATTCGATGGCGCCGTGTATCGTGGCCGCGACGCTGGAAGCCCTGGACCTGGTAGAGAATGACGACTCCCCGCGCCGCCGCCTCCAAGCCAATGCGCAGTTTTTCCGCGAACGCCTGGGCGAAGAGGGTTTCGAACTCGTGGCCGGCGAGCATCCGATCATTCCGGTAATGATCGGCGATGCGAAGAAGGCGCAACAGTTCGCCGCCGCCCTGATGGAAGAGGGCATCTACGTGACTGCTTTCTCTTACCCGGTGGTGCCAGAAGGAAAGGCCCGCGTACGTACCCAGATGAGTGCGGCGCACAGCGAGAAGCAGCTCGATTCCGCGGCTGCGGCCTTCGCCCGGGCCGGCCGCGCCACGGGGGTGGTCCGGTGACGCGTGCCGAATACGCACTGGAGGTGGATCGATGAAAGCCCTGGTCAAGAAGGAGGCGCGCCCGGGCCTGTGGCTGGAGCAGGTCGACAAGCCGGTGCCCGGTCCCAGCGACGTGCTGATACGGGTCGAGAAAGCCGCTATCTGCGGCACCGACCTGCACATTTACAACTGGGACAAGTGGGCACAGGGCGCGGTGCCGGTGCCAATGGTCGTTGGCCATGAATACGTCGGCGTGGTGGAGCAGGTCGGCAGCGCAACAGAAACCGTCGTGCCGGGCCAACGCGTGTCGGGAGAAGGTCATATCATGTGCGGCGTTTGCCGCAATTGCCGGGCGGGCCGCGGTCACCTGTGCAAGGATACCCGGGGTGTCGGTGTCAACCGACCCGGCGCCTTCGCGGAGTATGTATGCATCCCTGCGGTGAATGCGTATCCGCTGCCTGACGACATTCCGGACGACATTGCGGCGTTGCTGGACCCACTGGGTAACGCCGTGCATACGGCCCTGTCCTTCGACCTCATCGGCGAGGACGTTCTGATCACCGGTGCCGGACCGATAGGGGTAATGGCGGCGGCGGTGGCACGTCACGTCGGGGCGCGGCATATCGTGGTGACCGACATCAACGACGGGCGCCTGGCTCTCGCGGAGCACATGGGTGCCACCCGTGGCGTACGGGCAGACCGCGTGGATATGAAAGAGGTGATGAGGGAGCTGGAAATGCGGGAAGGATTCGACGTCGGACTGGAGATGTCCGGCAGCGCCAGCGCCCTGGCGGACCAGATCCGGGCCTTGATGCACGGCGCCAAGCTGGCCCTGCTGGGCCTGTATTCGGATTCTCCGACCGTGGATATGAACGAAGCGATCTTCAAGGGCATAACCATCAAGGGTATTTACGGCCGCGAAATGTTCGAGACCTGGCACAAGACGGTCGCCATGCTGGACAGCGGCCTGGACATCAGCGCGGTGATCACCCATCGGCTGCCGTTCGAGGAGTACGAGGAAGGGTTTCAAGCCCTCAATGCCGGGAAGGCGTGCAAGATCGTTCTCGATCTGCATGACAAACATCAGGGCGGACAAGCATGAGTGAACAAGAGTCGGCCGCGCCGCGTCGTTCCAGGCGCCGCCGCAGGCGCGAGGAATCCGGAGAAACGGGTCAGGCCGTGGATCAACTCCCCTGGGGACAGCCCAGGTACGTCGATCCGCCCACCGAACCCCTGGACGCGGAGGGCGTGGAAAGAATTCACGATGCCTCGATGCGTATTCTCGAGCGGATCGGCATTGAGTTTCTGCACGACGAGGCCCGGCAGATCCTGACGGAAGCCGGCTGCGACGTGAAGCCGGGCTCCACCAACGTCAAGATGGACCGGGATTTCGTGATGGAGCAGGTGGCCAAGGCACCGTCATCGTTCACTATTACGCCCCGCAATCCCGACCACCGCATCGTCGTCGGCGACGGTCATGCCGTGTTCGGGCAGGTAGCCAGTCCGCCCAACGTGTCGGATCTCGACAACGGAAGGCGCACCGGCAACCGTCATGATTTTCAGAACCTGCTGCGGCTGGCGCAGAGCTTCAACTGCATCCATATCAACTGCGGTTATCCGGTGGAACCGGTGGACATCCACCCGTCGATTCGGCATTTGGATGCCGTGTACGACCTGCTTACGCTTACCGACAAGGCCATGCAGCCGTATCCGCTGGGCAAGGAACGGATCGAGGACGCGATGGAGATGGTGCGCATCGCCGGCGGCTTGAGCTGGGAGGAGTTCGAGGCGACGCCGCGGATGTTCACCAACATCAACTCCTCCTCGCCCCTGAAGCACGACTGGCCGATGCTGGACGGCGCCATGCGTCTGGCGCGGCATAGGCAGCCGGTGATTATCACGCCTTTCACACTCTCGGGTGCCATGGCGCCGGTGACCCTGGCAGGGGCGGTGGCCCAGCAGAACGCCGAGGCGTTGTGCGCCATCGCGCTGCTGCAAGTCGTGCAACCGGGCACCCCGGTGGTCTACGGGTCTTTCACCTCCAACGTGGACATGAAGTCCGGGGCGCCGGCCTTCGGCACGCCGGAGTATATGCGGGCAACCCAGATGTCCGGGCAGATGGCGCGCCGATATAACCTGCCCATCCGCGTCTCGAACGCCAATGCCTCCAACGCCCCCGACGCCCAGGCGACCTGGGAAAGCGTGTACTCGCTGCAGGCGGTGGCGATGGCCCACGGTAACGTCGTCTATCATGCCGCGGGCTGGCTCGAAGGCGGGCTGTGCGCCAGCTTCGAGAAGTTCATCATCGACTGCGAGCTGCTGCAGCAGTTCACGTACTATCAGCGGCCGGTGTCGGTTACCGAGGATGACCTCGCGGTGGATGCCATCGAGGGCGTCGGTCCCAGCGGCCATTTCCTCGGCTGCGATCACACACAGCAGCGCTACAAGACAGCGTTCTACAGCCCGTTCCTGTCCGACTGGAGCAACTTCGAACAATGGCAATTGAACGGCTCCCTGGACGCCACACAGCGCGCCAACCGTATCTGGAAGAAGGTGCTGGCGGGGTACCAGCCGCCGCCGATGGACCCCGCGATCAGGGAGGAACTGGAGGCCTTCGTGGAGCGCCGAAAAGCCGAGGGCGGATCGCCGACGGATTTCTAGCGGGCTTGGCGGATGTTGTCCCGGGTATTTTCCCGGACTCCCCACATCCCCACGAGTCGGCATTTGGTGTTGACAATGCGGAGATATCGCGGCTGAAGCCGCTCCTACTATCCGTGTCTACCGCCGTGCAGAGCTTCGGATTGTAGGAGCGGCTTCAGCCGCGATTATTTTGTTGACCGTGGCCTCGAGGAGCGGGCCCTCCTGGATCACCCGGTTCGCGTTTTCGGCGAAGGGGACTCGCCGAAGCCGTGGCGGACGACGTTGGTTCCGCTTTCGTACCAACCCCGTGTGGCATTGACGAGCTTCACCACGCTCAGCATGACCGGCACCTCGATCAGGACGCCGACCACCGTGGACAGCGCCGCTCCCGAAGAGAAGCCGAACAGACTGATCGCGGCCGCGACCGCCAACTCGAAGAAGTTGCTGGCGCCGATAAGGGCCGACGGCGCCGCAACGCAATGTGCTTCTCCGGCGGCCCGATTGAGCAGGTAAGCCAGGCTCGAATTGAAGTAGACCTGGATCACTATGGGGACCGCCAGCATGGCGATGATCAGGGGCTGACGGATGATTTGCTCTCCCTGGAACCCGAACAGCAGCACCAGGGTCGCGAGCAGGGCGGCCAGGGATACGACCTGCAGTCGCGCCATAAGCTCCCGCAGCCGGCGGGCTCCGTCCGCCGGGCCCCCGGTAGACAATACGCAGCGTCGAATCACCTGGGCAATCAAGACCGGGACGACGATGTACAGCGCGACGGACAGGGTCAGGGTCTCCCAGGGGACCGTGATGGCGGAAAGTCCAAGCAGAAGTCCGACGAGGGGTGCGAACGCGAATACCATGATCACGTCGTTCAGCGCCACCTGGCTCAGCGTGAAGTGTGGCTCGCCGTCCGAGAGATTGCTCCACACGAACACCATGGCAGTACAGGGCGCCGCCGCCAGCAGGATCAGCCCTGCAATGTAGGAGTCGATCTGGTCCGCCGGCAGGTAGGGCCTGAACACGATCCCGACGAACAGCCAGCCCAGGGCCGCCATGGAGAAAGGCTTGACGAGCCAGTTGACGAACAGCGTCACACCGATGCCGCGCCAATGCTCCGTAATCCCCGCAAGTGCCGTGAAGTCGATCTTGATCAGCATGGGGATGATCATCAACCAGATGAGTACGGCGACGGGCAGATTGACTTTTGCGATCTCGGCGGCGCCGATAGCGTGAAACACTGGTGGAAAGAAGTGTCCCAGCGAGATGCCGGCGACGATGCACGCCGCGACCCAAAGCGTCAGGTAACGCTCAAACAGACTCATGATCGTCCTGCCCGCGCGGCATCGTGGTGTTCATTCACTGGCTCGATGTGTTTTCTTGCTGGATGGGCCCGCATCACGCACTCTCGCTCAAGGTGCGCCCCACTTCCGCGAGCCGGCTGCGTAGGCTGAGCTCGTCCAGCGAGGCAAGGGGCAGGTTGATGAAGAGCTTGATACGATTGTTCAACATGCGATAGGCATCGGCGAACGCCAGGCCTATCTCGGCTTCGGAGCCCTTCACGGCCGCCGGATCGGGGACGCCCCAATGCGCGGTAATGGGGTGGCCCGGCCACACGGGACAGGTCTCGCGGGCGGCGTCGTCGCACACCGTGAAAATGAAATCCATCTTTGGGGTATCGGATCCGGAGAACTCCTCCCATGACTTCGAACGGAGACCCGCCGTCGGGTATTCGAGGCGATCGAGGAGGTCCAGGGCATGTGGATTCACCCGGCCCGCAGGGTGGCTTCCGGCGCTGTAGGCCGTGAAGCGGCCCTGGTTCAGGCTCTGGCCCAGCCGATTGAGAATGGCCTCCCCGAAAATACTGCGGGCGGAGTTTCCGGTGCACAGAAAGAGAACGTTGTAAGTCCTGTCGTCGTTCACAGGGGAGTTCCGGGAGCGTCGGTTAATCGGGTCCGGGGTCGGCCGCTGGCCGCGACGGAACTCAGCAGCACGCCGAGCTCGGTTTCCGGCTATCCCGCGCCGGGTTCGCGCAGCAGGCCGAGGCATGGCTCGGTATGCGGTCGTCGTCGCTGCCGTACACGGGACTGTCCCCGGTGGTCAGGAACGTCTCCCAGGGAACGCCTTGTGGATCGATGACCCAGTTCTTCTCGGAGCGCGCGTAGCAGCAGGTGGTCTCGCCCTGCTCGATGACCGGTGCCGACGCGGTCTTCAGCCGTCCGTAGACCTCGTCCAACTCTTCCTTGCTCTCGACCTGGATACCGAGGTGATCCATGCCCTTAACCTCGCCGCGGGTAGTCACCGCGAAGTTGACCCTGGGATCTTCGAGCATCCATTTGGCGTAGTCATCCTTCAACACGCTGGGCGCGGCATTGAAGAGAGTGCTGTAGAACCGGACGGAAGCGTCCAGATCAGACACCGCGAGATTAACGTGCAGTCGCTTCATTGCGTTCTCCATCAAAGTTGGTCGGGGTGCAGCATCCGGGAAGAATGCTTTCCAGCATGGGCGCGCACACCTCCGGCCGGCCCTGGCAGCAGTCTTCCATCAGGAAGGAGAGCAGGGCGCGCGTGCCCTCGAAATCGATGCGGTAGATGACCGACCGGCCTTCGCGATGCGAGCCGACCAGACCCCCGTTCACGAGAATCGCCAGGTGCGACGACATCGTGTTGTGCGGAACCTTCAACGCGCGGGCGATCTCGCCGGCGGCCATGCCGTCGGCGCCGCAGTGAACCAACAACCTGAAGGTCTCGAGGCGGCTTTCCTGGGACAGGGCGGCGAGGGCCTTGGTGGCCAGTGATATGTCCATATGTCGAGAATAATCGACATATGGCTTTGGGTCAAGCCGCGGGAATCCGGCACCAGGAAGAAACCCTCGGCCTCTGGCGTCCGGCCCGGCCGGCAGGACGCCCGGTCAGCTCTCCACCGGCGTTTCCGGGTCGTTGCCCCATTCGGACCAGGAGCCGGCGTAGCCCTTGACCGAGTCAAAACCCAGGTGCCTGAGCATCACATAGCTGTGGGCCGAGCGGTGGTGGGTGTGGCAGTAGGTAATCACGTCCTTATCCGGCGTGATGCCGCGCTCGTCCAGCATCCGCCGCAGCGTCTCATCCGGAAGCAGCCTGGCGGCGTTGGCCCGGTCGATGCAGTCGATCCAGTTCACATTCACGGCCCCGGGGATGTGGCCGCCCTTGGCGGCGCGGACGCTGGTTCCGGCATATTCCTCCGGGGAGCGCGCGTCCAGCAGGATCAGACCCGGGTCACCCAGTCGTTCCAGGATCTCGTCTCGGACGGCGACCGGCGCCGCCGAGTACTCGATCGGCCCGTAGTCCCGGCGCTTCGCGACCGAGGGATCGTTGCTCATCGGACGGTTCTCCGCGGCCCAGGCGTGAATGCCGCCGTTGAGGACCGCCGCCCGCCGGTGGCCCGCCGCGTGGAGGTTCCACACCAGGCGGCAGCCCCGGCCCCCGCCTTCGTCGTCGTAGGCCACGACCGTGCGCGCAGGCGTGATGCCGGCCTCGGACAGCGTACGGGAGAACGCCTGGGCGTCGGGCAGGTGACCCGGCGCGGGACGGTCGCCGCGGAGCAGGGAGCCATACTCCATCCGTACGGCACCCGGGACATGGGCCTGGGCATAGGTTTCCGGTTTCCCGAGATCCACGACCACGAGCTCCTCGTGGCCCAGCAGGGCCTCCAATGCCTCGGGCTCGATAATGATTGGAATGTCCAGGCTCATGCTGCTTCTCGTTTCATTGAGGTGGGTGGCGAAAGGCGCCCATGTTAGTTCATCGGCGTCTCATCGACCAAACGGCGCTTTTTTCGGTGACAATCGAATTCATGTACGGTTTCATGACACCAGCCGCGTTTCTTACATTGTCGTGCTCTGGAGCTGACCGATGAATTCATTCACGATGCCGTGGACGCCGGCCCGCGCCGGCGCCGGGCCCGCCTCCCGGGGCCGCATCCGGGAACGACCCGAAGACTTTGCGGTCGACGAGCAACTCGGCTTCGACGCTTCCGGCGACGGTCCCCATGCGCTGCTGCGCGTCGAGAAGACCGGGTGCAACACGGTGGAGGTCGCCCGAGCTCTCGCGAACTTCGCGGGCGTGCCGGTTCGCGACGTGGGGTACTGCGGTCTCAAGGACAGGCACGCAGTCTGTCGGCAATGGTTCAGCGTTCCCTGCGCATCCTCCGTCGATTGGCATGGCTTCTCCCATCCTGGAGCACGGGTCCTCGAATGGGCGCGGCACCGGCGCAAGCTGAAACGGGGCACCCACCGCGCCAACCGCTTCGCAATTCGCGTAGCGCTCGACGCTCTGGACCGTGTCGATCTGGATCAACGCCTGCGCGGCGTTCGTTCCGGCGGGGTGCCGAACTATTTCGGCGAGCAGCGCTTCGGCCGGCAGTACGCGGACAATGCCCGGCATCTGGCGTCGGGGCGGCGACTACCGCGCCTTGAGCGCGGTATGACCCTGTCGGCGATACGATCCGAGCTGTTCAACCGGGTGCTGGACGAGCGGGTGAAGAAAGGCAACTGGAATGTCGCCTTGCCCGGGGAATACGTCAACCTCGACGGCACCCGCAGCGGCTTCGCGGCGCCCGGCGACGATCCCGAGATTTCGGAGCGCGTCGCCGCCCTGGACCTGCATCCAACCGGTCCCTTGTATGGCGCCGGCGAGAGCCCTTCGACGGGCGCGGCGGCACAGCTGGAGAAGGACTCTCTGGATCCCTTCCAGAGCTGGTGCGATGTGCTCGCTCGGCACGGCCTGAAGATGGAACGCCGGCCCACCCGCTGCGTAGTGCGCGATCTCGAGTGGCAGTTGGACGAGGAGCAGGCCGTGCTGGGGCTCGCATTCGCCCTCCGCAGAGGCCAGTTCGCCACCAGCGTGCTCCGGGAGATCCTGGAAGTCCGGGATGTGACGCGAGTCCCGGGTAGCCGTCCGGCGGGGTCCGGGCAGTAAGGCGGCGGAAGCGGCACGCCGCCAAATTGGCTATAAAAAACGGGCACTTATAGTGCTTCCTGTCATGGATTTGTAATAAAATTCGGCTCAAATACGCGCCAACGCAACCGCCACGGGCCCACCCTTTGCAACAGTCCATACTGATCGTGGAAGACGATATCGCCATCCGTGACATGGTGGCGTCCACCCTGCGCAACGCCGACTATGAGGTCGAGGAATGCAGCGACTCGGAATCCGCGATGAAGAAGATCGGCGACCGGCTGCCGGACATGATCCTGCTTGACTGGATGCTGCCGGGTCAAAGCGGTATAGAGTTCGCACGGCGCCTCAAGCGGCAGGACACGACCAGCGAGGTCCCCATCATCATGCTCACGGCCAAGGGCGAGGAGCACGACAAAGTACGGGGCTTCGATTCCGGCGTGGACGACTACGTGAGCAAGCCGTTTTCCACCCGGGAGCTCGTCGCCCGGATTCGGGCCGTGCTGCGGCGCGTGCACGTCCACGGCGGCCAGCACCCGATAGCGGTGAACGGCCTGGCCCTGGACCCGGCCAGCCACCGCGTCAGCGCCGACGGCCAGCAAGTAAAGCTGGGGCCCACGGAGTTCAAGCTCCTTCATTTCTTCATGTCGCATCCGGAGCGCGTGTTTGACCGGGCACAGTTGCTGGACCGAGTCTGGGGGCGAAACATCTATATCGAGGAGAGGACGGTAGACGTGCACATCCGCCGCCTGCGAAAAGTATTATCGGCGTCGGGATTCGACCGGTACATCCAGACTGTGCACGGATCGGGTTACCGGTTCTCCCAACAGCTGGACTCGTGACCGCTCAATGGCGCAGTGAGCTCCGGCGGGTCGTCGTCACTGTCGCCGCCTCCCTGATTCCGGGGTACGCCATCGGCGCCCCGTTCCTGGCCGCTTCCATTGCCTTGGCGGTGTACCTCGCCTGGCATCTGTATCAGGCATACAAACTCGCCCGCTGGCTGTCGGCCGGAGACCCGGCGGAGACCGATTTGCCCGAAACCGGCGGAGTGTGGGACAGCATCTACCGCCAGGCGGAGTCCCGGATCGATGAACTGTCCCGGCGGAACAAGACTCTGCAGGGCCAGATGGACAAGTACCGGCAGGTGGCGCGCGCGTTGCCGGACGCCGCGGTGGCGTTCGACCGCAACGGCGAGATCGAGCTGATCAATGAAGCCGCCCGGTGCCTGCTGGGACTACGCGAGCCGCAGGACCTCGGGCGGCCGGTCAAGAACCTGATCCGGGTGCCGCGGTTCGTGGACTACCTGGAGCAGGGGAGGTTCGACACACCCCTGGAGATCGTGTCGCCCGCCGACCCGGATGTCACCCTCGCCATCAGCATCGTTCCCTACGGCGACCTCGACAAGCGTCTGCTTATCGCCCGGGACACCTCACGACTGCACCGGCTTGAGCGGATGCGCCAGGATTTCATCGCCAACGTCTCCCACGAAATGAAATCGCCGCTCACGGTGATCAAGGGTTACGTCGAGAACCTTCTGGACGATACCGCAGTGAACGAGAAGTGGCACAAGCCTCTCGTGCAGATCGATCAGCAGACGGATCGCATGTGCTCCATCGTCGAGGACCTCCTCGCGCTTTCGAACCTCGAAGCGGGGCCGGAGCCGGGTTCCCTCCAGGTCGTGGACATGCCGGCGTTGATCCGGTCGGTTATTTCCGAAGCCCGCGAGCTCAGTCATCACCGCCACCGGTTCGAAAGCGAAATCGATCCCGACGTGTGCATGCGGGGCAATTTCAACGAGCTCTATAGCGCATGCTCGAACATCGTGTTCAACGCCGTGAGCTATACGCCCGACGGTGGCACGATCACGGTCGACTGGCACCTGCAGCCCGACGGCACGGCGCGATTCTCGGTGGCCGATACCGGGATCGGCATCGCTCCCGAGTACATTCCCAGGCTCACCGAGCGTTTCTACCGCGTCGACCAGGCACGCTCGCGCGAGCTCGGCGGCACCGGCCTGGGCCTGGCGATCGTCAAGCACGTCCTGATGCGGCACGGGGCCAGGTTGAATGTGCAAAGCGAGTTGGGCAGGGGCTCGCGGTTCGAGTTCGTGTTCCCGGACGTCCTCGTTCAGCGTCGGCCGGCACGGGTCGGCACCTCCGTCGCCTGACGACGCAGCGGCGTTGCCTGCGCAAACCGCCTCCGGCCACTGACGGGCCGCCGCGCAACCGGCACCTGTTTCGCCGCTGGGGCGCCGGTGGTAGATTGCCGGCTCTTCGCTGCAGCACCAAGGAACTCTCCATGCATTCAATACCCGATCCCGGCCGGGACCAGATCACGCTGACGGGTGCCTCGCTGACCGCCGAGATCGTTGAACGGGCCGCCCGCCACGACCTGCCGGTTTCACTGGCGCCGGGTGCCTGGGAACGGATTGATGCCGGCCGCCGGGTCGTCGAACGGGCGATCGAAACCGGCCTGCCCCTTTACGGGGTCACCAACGGCCTGGGGAGCCGCGCCAACGAGCCTCTTCCCCGGGAGGTCCTGGTGGACTTCTCCCGCAACACCATCCGCGGCCGATCCGGAGCCATGGGCGAACCGTTGTCGTCCGACGTCGTCCGGGCTCTCATGGTGATCCGCCTGAATACCTTGAGCATCGGCGGCGCCGGCGCCTCCCGCTCGGTATCCGAGACCCTGGCGAGGGTGCTGAACGCGGGCCTGATCCCCGAGATGCCGGAGACTGCGTCCATCGGATCGAGCGATCTATGTGTCATGGCGCATCTGGGGCTGGCCTTGATCGGTGAAGGGGCATTTCTCGAGGAGTGGAACGAGCGCTCCGGACCGGTTTCCCGTCCGGCACGGGACGTTCTCGAGGAGCATGGCATACCTCCCTTGGAGCCCGGGCCCAAGGACGGCCTGGTGCTGTGCAGCAGCAGTGCCTTCACGGCCGCCCGTAGCGCGCTGGCGCTGGTCGACGGCCTGCGTGCCCTGGAGACGGCACAAACTACGGCTGCCATGTCGATGGAAGGCTACGGTGCCAACCCCTCGCCGCTCGACCCCCGGGCATCGGCGGCCCGGCCGCAGCCGGGCCAGGAGCGCGCCGCCGAAGGACTGCGAAGGCGCCTCCAAGGCAGCCGCCTGTTCCAGCCGGGCGGTCCGCGCCGGCTGCAGGATCCCCTGTCGTTTCGCTGTGTTGCACCGACCCACGGCGCCGCTTTCACCGCCTTCGACCTGCTGCGATCGGCGCTGGACGCGGAATTGAACGGCGCCGGAGAGAATCCTCTCGTCCTGCCGGGAGACCAGAGCGCCATATCCACCGGCAATTTCCAGATGCCCCTGCTAACGGTGGCATTGGACGCGGCCGGCCAGACTCTGTCTCACGTTGCCGTGGGCGCCATAGGGCGCTGCTGCCGCATGCTGGCCGGCGACTACGCGGGGTTACCCGTGAGCCTGACGCGGTACTGGCCGGACGGCTCCGGTTTCGCGCCCCTGATGAAGACCGCCGACGCGCTGCTGGCGCAGATTCGCCACGACGCGTCGACGACTCCCGCGGAGTTGAGCGCTGGCGCCTCCGGCGTCGAGGACACCATGGCCAATGCCCCTTTCGCCGCCAAGAAGCTGCAGCGCCTGGTGGAGCACCTGGAGCAGCTCCTTGCAATCGAAGCGGCAGTGGCCGCCCAGGCCGTCGATATGGCCGGAATTCGGGACACGCTGCCACCGCCGGTGGCTGCAGCCCACGCGGCGGTGCGACGGATAATGCCGGTCCTGGACCGCGACCGGTCCCTGAGCCGCGAGCTGCGAGGAATATGCGCGCAACTGGTGCGGTCCGGTACTCTGGCTTCGCACTGACCCCGAGCCCTGCAACCCTGGGTCGTCGTCGGGCCTGCAGATTCCCCTCGGCATATCGTGGCTTAGGACCGGCTTCAGCCGCGATGATGCGTGACCGCGCAAACCGCGGTCACGCGCCGGATCGGGGAAGCTGAACGCCGGCCGTCGAGCAGCGTGGCGTTGCAACAGGCACTGAGCGCGGGCGCGATACCTCCCGCGCTCAGTCGCCGGGGCAGGACAACCTACTTCTTGATCACAATCGTTTTCGCGAGACGGTCTCCGAGCCGCTGCTTCTTATCCGACGTCCACACCAGGATGGCGCCGACCAGATAGATGAACAACCCGTCCACGATGCGCAGGAGGTTGCGTACTATGGATGCCTGCCAGTCGATCGAGCCGCCGTCCTCGTTGACCACGCGCAGGCCGAGCAACAGCTTTCCGATCGTCGCGCCCTTCTGCGCTTCCATCACGATGTAGTAAGCCAAGGCGATGAGAAAGAACAACAGAGCCGGCCCTCCCGACAGATGAAAACCCGTCGTCGTCGCCCTACCGAAAAACAGTGCAATGATCCAGCCAGCGACGAACAGGATAACCGTGTCGATGATAATTGCTACCGCTCTCGGACCTACACCAACGTTGTTCATTTTTGGACCCCTTGCACCGGGTGCGATTGTTTCAACCATTGGTTCTAACATCCGACGCCGGTATCCCGCGCGCTGCTGCCGCTTGGTCCGACGTACGGCCAGTCTACTCCAACGAAGTGCGTGTGAGGTCTCTCTTTTCGCCGACATTGGACCAGCGCGGTCCTTCAAACAACAGCCGGGAACCTAGGCGAATTTCAGGCTGCTGCCTACGCCAAGCTCCTCGGCCCGGCGCAGCATCGCCGCGCCGAGGGCGATATCGGACAGGGCAAGACCGCGGTGCCAGAACAGGATGGTCTCGTCGTCGCGCTCGCGTCCTGCTTTCCTGCCCGCCACGATTTCGCACAGCTCGCCGTGCAGCGTGGCTTCCGTCAGTTTGCCCGACTCCACGTGCGCTCGCAGCGCGCCCAGCTTGCCTTGGCGGCATTGGCCCCAGTCATCGACCACGATCTTGTCCATGATGTCGGTGAGCGACAGTTCCACCGCGCTCATGGTGCCGTAGGGCACCACTAGCGCGCCTCTTTTGATCCATGCGGTCTTGAGCAGCGGTTCCGGGCGCGGCAGGCGCGCGGCCTCCACCAGAATGTCGGCGCCATCCAGGCAGGACTGCCAGTCTTCCGTGGCGATCACCGGCTTGTCGAGGTCCTCGCCGAGCCGGCGGGCAAAGGCGTCGCGGCTTTCCGTGCGGCGGCTGTGGACCCGGATCTCGGCGAAGTCGAACAGGTGGTCCAGCAGTCTGACATTCCAGTAAGCGGTGCCGCGCGCCCCGATGTGTCCCAGGATCCGGGGTGCCGGCGGGGCCAGGTAGCGGGCGCCCAGGGCGGTGAGCGCGCCCGTGCGCATCTCTGTGATGGCGGTGGCGTCCAGGAGCGCGCGGGGCATGCCGGTGCGGGGGGAGAACAGGTTCAACAGCGCCATCTCGGAGGGCAGCCCCAGCCTGTAGTTGTCCACGAAGTCGCCGACGATCTTGACGCCCGCCAGGTCCAGCGTTGCGATATAGCCCCGTAGGACGTTGAAATGGCCGTTGAAGGCGGGATCGGGCTCCAGGTGTACCCGTGGCTCGATTACCGTTTGCCCTTCGCCCTGGGCCTTGAGGCCCGCCTCCACGGCATCGAGTATCTCGTCGTCACCGAGGCCCAGGCGATCGATGTCGGGGCCGTTCAGGTATGTGAAATGGATCTCGGGCATGGCTGCACGGTGCCGGTTCGTTGACAATGCCGTTGGTCGGAGGTGCTCGAGGCCGAATGCGGGGACCATACTCTATGGGCTTAGTGTACCTGTGATCGTCACCAGGCTCGACCCGGCGGGTTTAAACAGGCAAGCCTTTGTAAGATAATCAATTATTCGACTCGACCTCGATCATATTCTCTTAACAACCGGTTGCTAGTGACGCGGTACACTAGCGTCGGCAGCGTGGAACATGAGCACCCACGGCCTGCCGTCTCTTCAATCCCAAGCTCCCTGCAGCGAGGCCTTCCGACATGAGTTCCGACAGCCTGGACATTGGTCACCACACCGTAAGACGTTATAACGCCGAGCTGGAGGATGTCCGTTCCAAGGTGCTGACCATGGGCGGCCTCGTCGAGCAACAGCTTTCCGATGCTATCACCGCCATTACCACCGGCGACAGCAGCCTGGGCGAGAAGGTCCTGAACGGCGACTTCAAGATCAACGCATTGGAGGTGGAGATCGACGAGGAATGCAGTCAGATCCTGGCCCGCCGCCAGCCGATCGCCAACGACCTGCGCTTCGTTCTCGCGGTCATCAAAACCATAACCGACCTGGAGCGCATGGGTGACGAGGCTGAGCGTATCGGCCGCATGGCGGTACAGCTGGCGCAGCGCGACCGGCCTCGGGGCGAGTACCGTGAGCTGCGCCACATGGGAGACATGGCCAAGCATATGCTGCACCAGGCCCTGGACGCTTTCGCGCGCACCGATGTGGAGGCCGCGGTCCAGACCCGCGAGCAGGATACCGATCTCGACAAGGAATACGAGAGCATCATGCGACAGATGATCACCTTGATGATGGAGGACCCGCGGCACATACCCCGGACCCTGGAGGTGATCTGGTCGGCCCGGGCGCTGGAACGCATCGGCGACCGTGCCAGCAATATCTGCGAGTACGTGATCTTCCTGGTGAAGGGCCGCGATGTGCGCCACACCAGCTGGGAGCAGGTCCAGGCCGAGATACGCGGCTCCAGCTGACCGCCGCTTCGCTCTTTGCCGTCAGCCGGCGCACGGGACGCGATTGCGTCGCCCCGGGGACCTCCATCCAGACCCGGTTACGGCAGGATTCGGGCGCGATTCCCCCGTTTTCCGCCTCTTGGGCGCCGAGTTGAATTGATTCGGCCGGGCATCCATGTAATAAGTTCTCTTGACTCCTGCCGGTAACGACCGAGCTTATCGACATGGTGGCCCCTTCCACGCAAACCGTGCCCATCGGCGGCGCCGATCCCGTCGACGTGGAGGTATGGCTGCGCACCGTCGCCGGACGATACGGTGATACGGATCTGGACCTCATCCGGCGCGCGGCACTGCTTGCGGTGCGCGCGCACCAGGGCCAGGTGCGCGCTTCCGGCGAGCCCTTCGTCAGCCATGCCTTCGCCACGGCAACCCTGGCCGGGGAGCTGCAGCTGGACGCCGAGGCGGTCGCCGCGGCGCTGCTCCACGACGTGGTGGAGGATACCGACGTCACCATCGACGCCATCAGCGAGGAGTTCGGGGCGGGCGTGGCGAAGCTCGTGGAAGGCGTCACCAAGATGGACGTGATCCACGAGTTCAGCGGCGCGCCGCCGGACCGAATCCAGGAATCCGCGCGCACGGAAAGCCTGCGAAAGATGCTGCTGGCCATGGTGGAGGATGTCCGTGTGGTGCTGGTGAAGCTCGCCGATCGCCTCCACAACATGCGCACCCTGAAAGCCCTGCCCGAAGACAAGCAGCGCCGCATTGCGCGGGAAACACTGGACATATTCGCGCCGCTGGCAAACCGCCTGGGTGTGTGGCAGCTCAAATGGGAGCTCGAGGACCTGTCCCTGCGCTACCTCAATCCCACCGATTACCACGACATCGCCGCGCGTCTGGCCGAGAAGCGCGCGGACCGGGAGAAGTACATTCAGTCGTTCATCGAGCGGTTGCACCAGGAGCTCAACGGCGCCGGGATCAAGGCGGAAGTGTATGGCCGCCCGAAGCACATCTACAGCATCTGGAATAAGATGCAGCGCAAGGACGTCGCCTTCGACAGGATCTTCGACATGCGCGCCGTCAGAATCCTGACCGACAGCGTAGGCGACTGCTACGCCGCGCTCGGGATAGTCCATACCCTTTGGCCGCATATCTCCGGCGAGTTCGACGACTACATCGCCACGCCGAAGGAGAACGACTACCGCTCGATTCATACCGCGGTGGTGGGCCCGGAGGGCAAGTTCGTCGAAGTGCAGATACGCACCCACGACATGCACGAGCACAACGAGCTCGGTGTGGCGGCGCACTGGCGCTACAAGGAAGGCGGCAAGACGGACCAGAGCCTGGAGCGCAAGGTCGCCTGGCTGCGCCAATTGCTCGAATGGCGCGACGAGGTGGCGGACGCCGCGGAGTTCATGGAAAGCGTGAAATCGGACGTATTCGAGGACCAGATCTACGTGTTCACCCCCAAGGGCGCCGTGATCGACCTGCCGGCCGGCTCCACCTCCATCGACCTCGCCTACGCGATCCACACCGAGGTCGGCCATCGCTGTCGTGGCGCCAAGGTCAACGGGCGCATCGTGCCGCTGACCTACCGTCTGAAGAATGCCGAGCAGGTGGAAATCCTCACCGTGAAGACCGGCGGCCCCAGCCGCGACTGGCTGAGCCCGCACGCAGGCTACATACAGACCTCGCGGGCGCGCTCGCGCATACAACGATGGTTCAAGCAGGAGCATGCCGGCGAGAGTGTCGCCTCCGGGCGCCAGATCCTCACACGCGAGCTGCAACGCGTGGGGCTGGCATCGGTGAAGCTCGAGAAGCTGGCGCAGAAAATGGGCTACGACAAGGTCGACGACATGCTGCGCCTGCTGGCGGAGGGAGAGATCAAGCCGACGCGCATCATGGCTGCCGCCCAGGAGCTGTCCGGTCCGGTGGTGCCGTCCAGGGCAGTCCCGGAGCCGGCGCGCAGCGGGCCCAGCCACCGCCTGCCGGGCGAATTCAAGATACACGGGGTCGGCAACCTGCTTACCCACGTGGCGGCATGCTGCCGCCCGGTGCCCGGGGAGCCGATCGTTGGATTCATCACCCGTGGACGCGGCGTCAGCATCCACCGCCAGGACTGCGGCAACGTCCTGCATCAACGTACAGACGCGCCGCATCGGCTGGTGGAGGTGCAATGGGGCACGGACGCCGGCGAGCACTATCCGGTGGACGTGACCGTCACCGCCTACGACCGGCACGGACTGCTGAGAGACATTACCAACATCCTCGCCGACGAGCAGATCAACGTGATAGGAGTAACCACCAATGTCGACAAAAAGGACCACATCGCGTATATCGACCTGACGGTGGAAGTGTCCGGCATCCAGACGGTGAGCCGGGTATTGTCAAAACTGCAGCAGGTGCCCAATGTCACGAACGTCGAACGACGCCTTCAATAATTCTGAAAGCGAAGCGCAGGTGCTGCTCGAGTTCTGGTTCGGTGACGCCTCGGACGCAGACAACGTCAAACAGCGCGGTAAGCTCTGGTTCTCGTCGACCGCCGCCCAGGACCGGACGCTGCGTGATCGTTTCGGTGCGCTCCATGAGCGGGCCGCTCGCGGCGAGCTGGATGCCTGGATGACCGAGCCGCGCACCGCTCTCGCCCTGGTGCTGCTGCTGGACCAGTTCACCCGCAACCTGTACCGGGGCACCGCTTCGGCATTCTCGAATGACGCGCGGGCGCTCGGGTGCTCCAAGGAAAGCATCGAAAGAAAGTTCGATTCCCCGTTGCATGTCCCCGAGCGGGCGTTTTTGTACATGCCTTTTCAGCATGCAGAGACTATGGAAGATCAAACGCGGAGCGTGCAATTGTTCGGGGCATTGATGGAATCGGCTCCCGAACAGTTCAAGGACTACGCCAGGACGCTCTACGAATACGCGGTGCTGCACCGTGATATCGTGCAGCGCTTCGGCAGGTTTCCACACCGCAACGAGCTGCTCGGTCGTGTCTCGACGGACGGCGAGAAGCAATACCTCGACCAGGGCGGCCATCGGTTCGGACAGGGTTGAGTTCAATGCCAGGCACATCATCCGCCGTGAACGCCGCTACGGTCTCGAAACCCGCGATGGAACTGCTGCAACGGCTCGTCTCTTTCAACACCACCAGCCGCCTCAGCAATCTCGAGCTGATCGACTTCGTTTACGAGCGTCTCAGGGACCAGGGATTGAAGCCCTACATCGACTACAACGACGACAAGTCCAAGGCCAATCTGTACGCCATCGTCGGGCCGGAAACGGGGGGTGGCGTGGCGCTGTCGGGGCACAGTGACGTGGTGGCCGTGGAGGGCCAGGACTGGACCCGGGATCCCTGGAGCGTGACCCGCGAGGGAGATCTCCTCTACGGCCGAGGCACCACCGACATGAAAGGCTTCATCGCCGTGGTGCTGGCGGCGGTGCCCGCGATGCTGGAGGCGCCGTTGCACGAGCCCATCCACCTGTGCATCTCCCACGACGAAGAGGTGGGCTGCGTGGGTGTACGGAGCCTGCTGGAATACCTGGCGGGCCAGGCCACCCGGCCGAGGTCCTGCATTGTCGGTGAGCCCACCAGCATGGACGTGGTAACTGCGCACAAGGGCAAGCTGGGCATGAGCTGCCGCGTCGAGGGGCGGGCCTGCCACTCGGCTCTGGCGCCGCAGGGTGTGAACGCCGTCAACGCCGCGGCGCGGGTGATTGGTTTTCTTGCGGACATGGCCCGGTCCAAGCGCGAGAACGGGCCGTTCGACGAGGATTTCGACGTCCCGCACACCACGATCCACACCGGAGTAGTGAGGGGGGGCAGCATGGTCAATATTGTTCCCGCCGAGTGCTATTTCGAGTTCGAGTTCCGCAATCTGCCCCGGGAGGAGCCGGCCGACATGCTGGAGGAGGTCAAGCGGTTCGCGCGCGAGCGCGTGGAGCCCGAGATGCGTGCCGGCGAGCACGGCGTGCAGTTCCGGTGGAAGGAGCTGTCGCATATGGCAGGACTGGACGGTGACGAGAGCGACGAGGTCGTCAAGCTCGTCCGTCGCTTGACCGGCAAGGACCGCACCAGGAAAGTGAGCTTCGGCACCGAGGCGGGCGGCTTCAGCCGCACCGGCATCCAATCGGTGGTCTGCGGGCCGGGGTCCATCAGCCAGGCCCACACGCCGGACGAGTTCGTGAAGATGGACCAACTCGCGGAGTGCGAGACCTTCATCGGCGACTTGATCCGGCACCTGAGCTGAACGGTTCCGCCAGCGGGAATACCGGGCCTGCCGCCCCAACCCGCATCCGACCGGAGGAACGACGGACCGTCAATCTGGTGATCGAAACCGACAGGCGTTAGACTGCGCACCCGAGGGCCAATCAGGGCAGCCGTGATCCCCCAGGATCTACTGCTGTCCCACAATGCGTACGTGATACTTCTGCGAAGCGAGCTGCGGCGAGGCTTCGTCGAGTTGATAATCCACCCGGTTGCCGGGATTCGCAAAAGGGCGCGGCCGGGTTCTTTTTCACCGAGCGAGTATCGGGGAGCGACTGAAAAAGAACCCGGCCGCGCCCGCGCCCTGGACAGGTAGAATGGGCTTGTGGGACAGCATTGCCTCAGGATCCCATGATCGTTCCATTCAGTACTCGAGAGGAAACACCATGAAGACACCCGTTCGCGTAGCGGTTACCGGAGCCGCCGGCCAGATCAGCTACGGCACGCTATTCCGGATCGCCGCGGGAGAGATGCTGGGCCACGACCAGCCCGTGATACTGCAACTGCTTGAGATCACCCCGGCGCTCGATGCGCTCAAAGGCGTGGTGATGGAGCTGGAAGATTGCGCCTTTCCGCTTTTGCACGGCGTCGTGGCGACCGATGATGCAGAAAAGGGCTTCGGCGACGCCGACTATGCATTGCTGATCGGCGCCAAGCCCCGCGGCCCGGGGATGGAACGCAAAGATCTCCTCCAGGAGAACGCGCGAATCTTCACCGCCCAGGGCAAGGCGCTGAACGCGTCGGCATCCCGCGGGGTCAAGGTGCTGGTCGTGGGCAATCCCGCCAATACCAACGCCTTGATCGCACAGAGCAACGCGCCGGACCTCGGTTCCCGGCAGTTCACGGCAATGACCCGGCTGGACCACAACCGCGCCGTGGCGCAGCTGGCAAGCAAGACCGGCTCCCACGCCTCCAGGGTGAAAAGGATGATCATCTGGGGCAACCACTCAGCGACGCAGTACCCGGATATTCATCACGCGACGGTGGACGGGGCGCCGGCACTGGGCAAGGTCGATGCATCGTGGATGGAAAATGAGTTCATCCCCACCGTCCAGCAGCGCGGCGCCGCGGTGATCAAGGCGCGCGGCGCGTCGAGCGCGGCTTCCGCCGGATCGGCGGCTATGGACCATGTCCGTTCATGGGCTCTGGGTACGCCCGGCGACGACTGGGTGAGCATGGGCGTGCCGTCCGACGGCAGCTACGGAATCGAGGAAGGTGTCATCTACTCCTATCCATGCATTTGCCGCGGCGGGGAATACGAGATCGTCCAGGGACTGCAGATCAATGATTTCAGCCGTGAGCGAATGAGTGCCACGGACCGCGAGATGCGGGAGGAGCGTGAGGCCATCAAGGATCTGCTCGGCTAGTCCGCATTGGCGTCCCTCGGCGTCCCCTCTCTCCTTCGGGGAAAGACTCAGGGTGAGGGGACGGTGAAGGGATTGGCAAAGCCTCACCCCGGCCCTGCCCCTTTGAAAGGGCACAGAAGGTGTTCCGTCTCCCCGTGGGGGACAAGGCAGGCGCGAGGGGGCGGTGCCGATATGCCGTGCCCCGGCCTTCCCGCGGCTCCGCGCGCGTCGGGGCCCGGGCCCCCGGGATGGGTGCCGGAAAATTTCCAAAAAATCAAGACTTGTGATCCGGGTCCGTCCCCGATAGTATTTTCGGCGACCCGGATGGCCCTCGGAACAGAGCGGTCTGGCGGTCTAAGTTTTTGATTTTATTGGATTATCGTTCCCGGCTTTTCGAACGGACGCGGCCCGGGAGCTTCCGGGGCCGGGGTCGGCGAGCGCCGCCTCCGGGGTGAGTCGGGCCCCCGATCAAACGCTGACGCGTCTCCATCCTTCGCGCCGCCTCCGTGTGGCGCGGAGGTTTGGGGTTTTTCTCCCACCCGCCAGACGGCTCCCGGCAACTGCTACGATACAGCGATGACTACTGGTATCGCGGTGGTGATCCCCACCCATAATCGTGCCTCCGTTCTGGGCCGGGCCCTGGATTCCGTGTTCAACCAGTCGTCGCCCGCGGACCAGTGCCTGGTGGTGGACGACGGCTCGACCGACGATACGGAGCAAGTGGTTCGCGCCTACCCGGGGGCCACCTGCCTGCGGCAGGACCACAGGGGTGTCAGCGCGGCCCGCAATCTGGGCGTTCGGCGGGCCACTCATGACTGGGTGGCGTTTCTGGACTCGGACGACTGCTGGATGCCGGACAAGCTCGAGCGCCAACGCGAGGCGCTGGACGGGACGCCCCACGTGCTGTGCCACACGGATGAGATCTGGATCCGCAGGGGCGCTCGCGTCAACCCCAAGCGCAAGCACCGCAAACGCGGCGGCTGGATATACCGGCATTGCCTGCCTCTTTGCGCCATATCCCCCTCCACGGCGATCGTGCGGCGAGATGTGCTGGAAGCGGCAGGCGGGTTCGATGAGTCATTGCCCGCCTGCGAGGACTACGACTTGTGGCTGCGCCTGTGCGCGCATCATCCGGTGCTATTCATCGACCGGCCCTTGGCAACCCGCTACGGCGGTCACGAGGATCAGCTCTCGGCGCGGCATTGGGGCATGGATCGCTTCCGTGTAGCGGCCCTGGAAAAGATGCTGGCGGCGCCCGGACTGGGCGCCGGGGATCGACGCGAGACCCTGGCGATGCTGGTGGCGAAGCTGCGCGTCCTCGTCGGCGGTGCCCGCAGGCGAGGCAACCATCGTCTCATCGAAGCCTACCAGCCGCGGCTCGACCGCTACAGTGCGCTCCTGTGATCAACATCGTCGTGGCCCTGGCTACGGAGTCCAGGCCGTTGATCGAGCACTTCGGGCTGACGCAGGACCCTGCGGTGGTCGGCTTTCGAGTCTTCCGAGGCGACGGGATCCGGCTGGTGGTAACCGGACTGGGACGGGTTCCCTGCGCTGCCGGAGTCGCCACCCTCGGCGCTCTCGACGCGCGTGATTCCGAGGCGGGTATGTCCGCCTGGCTCAATGTCGGCATCGCGGGTCATGCCAGTCACGAGGTGGGGGAGGGCGTGCACGCCGTGCGCATCCTGGAAGCGGCCACCGGCCGCTCCTGGTATCCCCCCCGGATCGTCGACCTGCCCGGGCGGGGCGAGACGTTGTGCACCGTGGATGCGCCCGAGGCCATGTATGCGGAACCCTACGTCTACGATATGGAAGCATCCGCTTTCTACGCCACCGCAGTGCGTTATTCCACCGCCGAGATGGTCCAGGTATACAAGATCGTTTCCGATAATCGGAGCAACGGTGTTGAAACTGTCTCCAAGCGCCGGGTACGGGAAACGATGATGGAGCATCTGGACGCCGTCGAGCAGGCTGCCGCCGTGTTGTCGAGGCTCGCCGACGAGATCAGCGCGACGCAGCCCCGGCTGGAGGAACTCGAGCAGATGCTCCAGCGCTGGCATTTCTCGGTATCCCAACAACATCAGCTCCGGGCGCTGCTTCGGAAGTGGAAGGTCCTGCGAGGGGGTGGCCCGTTGCTGGACGCCGAGCTGAACCGGTGTCCTTCGGCCAGGTCCGTTCTCGCCGAGATCGAGGACCGGCTGGGCGAAGTGTATCGCGGTGCGAAAGCCGGCGAGTCTTGATCGACCTGATTTACATCGAAGAGGCCTGCAGGGACCATCCCCGAACCCGGAGGATATGCGGACGCTTCCCGGACGCGACGCGGGTCCACTGCGCGCACTACGGTGAAGTGTTCAACCCCAGGTCCCAGGACTTTCGCCTGCAAAAGCGGCGGCCGGCCCTGATACTGGCGGCCAAACCCGACGGCTTCGTGCTGCCGGTGCCGCCGGGCTATGGTGTCGGCGGCGGCCGCAACTATTATTTCTCGCACATGCTGAACTGCGTGTATGACTGCCGCTATTGCTTCCTGCAGGGCATGTACCGATCGGCGCACTACGTGGTATTCGTGAACTTCGAGGACTTCGAACGGGCAATCACCGAGCGCGCGCGCCGGGACCAAGGGCTGGAGCCGTGGTTTTTCTCGGGTTACGACTGCGACAGTCTGGCACTGGAGCCTGTCACCGGATTTGCCGCTTCCACCCTGGATCTGTTCGAGGGGCTGCCCGGCGCCCGCCTGGAGATCCGGACCAAGAGTACCCAGGTCCGGACCCTGTGCGCCCGACCGGCTTTGCCGAATGTAGTGACGGCCTTCAGCTTCACCCCCGAGCCGGTTTCCCGACGGTTGGAACGAAAAGTCCCGACCCTGGAGAAACGGGTCAATGCACTGGAGGAGTTGGCGAACAGGGGCTGGTCCGTGGGGCTCCGGTTCGACCCCGTGATCTACGACCCCGATTTCCGTACACAGTACGACGGCCTGTTCGCCAGGGTCTTCCGGTCGATCGACTCGGAGTCGATCCATTCGGTGACCCTCGGAGCTTTCCGGATGCCCAAGGAATTCCACGCGCGCATCGCGCGCTTGTATCCCGAGGAACGCTTGTACGCGATGCCGATGGGGAACCGCCGCGGCTTGCTGGGCTACCCCGCGCATGTCGAGGCGGAAATGCTGGACTACTGTCGAAATCGACTACGGGACTACGTCGCGCCCGGGAAGATCTACGGGCACGAAGTGCATCCGGCCGCCGCGCTCTGACTGCCGACCGGGAAGGGCGTCACCCCTCGTCGGGAATGGCGGAGCCGGGGATGGCGTCCGCACTGATGTTCCACGACATGGTGATCCGCGGCCGGCTGCCCCGGTATGCGTTCACGCTGTGCACCAGCTGGGAGGGGAAGATCAACATGGCTCCCGGCTGCAGGTTGGGTCGATAGAGGGTCGTGACCCTTCCGTTCTCCTCCTGGCAGCAGCACGGCAGTCGTGGATCGGCAAAATAGAAGGTGCCGGCCAACGGGTCCTCGGGGTCTGCTTCCCCGACATCGAGGCAATACACTATGCTGGCGTTGGCCCGAACATGGCTGTGGGGCATGCAGTGGTCGCCCTGCCGGTAGACACTGGCCCAGCTCCAGTCGACGACCGCCTGCTCCGCCGACAGCGAGCGCCTGTACAGCTCCATCGCGCGGGCGTGGATCAGGTCCGCTTCCGGGAGCCCCCAGCGGTCCACATGATGTATTTTGGTGCCGCACGCGCCGCGGAAGTAGTTCCTGCCTGCGTCCGGCTCCATCTTCAGGATCCCGGAGATCAGGTTCGGGTGATAGAGCTCGATGTCGGTGAAACGCGTCATCAGAATCGTGGGAAAGTCGAGCGTCGCGATCTCCTGACCCTGGGGCCAGATTTCGACGCGATGGTCGCCCACGACAATTTCGGTGTTTTTCAATCTAGTGTATCCCATCAAACAGTCTGTAGCTTATCGGCGGCTTGCCGATCCGGGTTGAATTGTTCGATAGAGCATCGAAAGGGCGCCGCCGGGGTCTTTTTCACTCCGCGATACTCGCTTGGATGAAAAAGACCCCGGCGGCGCCCGTTTGCGGATCGGGGCCACCGTCATCCCAGCCTGAAATGATTCGCATCATTTCTGGCAGGGTACACTAGAGGCCTTCGGAAGATGCACAATCCGGTGATGGCGTTGGACCGCCGGCGGTGGTGCTACATGATATCGCGCCTGCGGGTGCTTCTACAGGGGACGGGCGATCAGTGCGAGTGTTTCGTCGACCAGGGACTGCAGATGAGAAGCGTCCAGGTTACCGCGGCTGTATACCCGTATGCCGTGGATGCTCATGACGAGGTATCGGGCCAGGGTCCGCGGTTCCTTGTCGGACGTAATTTCTCCCTTCTCCCGGCCTTCCTCGAGTACTCGGACGAATTCATGCTCCATGTCCTCGAACATGTTGTTGGCGCGCCGCGACAATTCTGCATCGACGCATGACAGTTCCACGATGGTATTGGCCATCAGGCAACCCTTGCCGTCGAGGTCCTCCTGACAACGCTTCAGGAGAACGTCGAAGACCAGGCGAATCCGCTCCATGGGGGAGGCGCCGCTGGTGCCGAGATGCTTCCGGATCTGATTGAGATTGGCCGCGTGGTAGTGATCGAGCACCCGTTGGAACAGTTGGCGCTTGCCGCCGAATGCCGCGTACAGGCTGCCCGGTTGCAGACCGGTAGCCTTGACCAGGTCGCGGACCGACGCCGCGTGGTAACCCCGCCGCCAGAACACCTCCATGGCCTGGTCCAGCACGTACTGGTTGTCGAACGTCGGCGATCTCGGCATGCGTCCTGATTCGGATTCTTCGGGCGCCGGCGGCTTGTCGGGGATTCGGTGTATCGCTGGCAACAAGCTCCCGGAAACTCGATCGTAGCGGCAATGATACTTGAAGGATCGAAATACGGGTGCTACTTTTTCGTGCGGCAAGTGAACGAGTTTCACACGGTACCCCGCATGGATTGTGGGAAAACGAAGCGGGCGCCGCGAGGCGCCCGCTTATTTTTTTGTTTGTTTGGCCAACCAATTGGCACATTCGGCGGCTTGGGTACCCTGGCCCCACCTGCCTGGCCCGGCCCGGCTGGACTCAGTCCGGCGTGCCAATCCCGGACGCCAGTCGGTGGGCCGCGCGAGTGGTCTCCGGCAGCCGGTACCGGGTGCAGCACTGGAGCACGATGCGAACGGCGGTGGGCAGGTTGACGCGGTGACCGATGGACACGAACAAGGGCCGCACGTCGCTTCGCGTCCTCAGGACCGTGCCGATGATCTCGTCCTTATCCTTCAGTTCGCACCATTGCCCCTTGTGGCGGCCGGGCTCTTCATGGGTCCCGATCAGGCGGCTCTTGGCGGCTCCTATTGTCGGAAGGTCGGCGAGCACGCCGAGATGGCAGGCCAGGCCGAAGCGCCGTGGATGCGCGATGCCCTGGCCGTCGCAAATGATGAGGTCCGGCGATACGCTGAGCTTCTCCAGGGCGGCCATGATCGGCGGGACCTCACGGAACGAAAGGTAGCCCGGGACGTAGGGGAAGCGTATGCGCCGTTTCACGACGACATGATCGAGCAGCTCGCAGCCCGGAAAGCCGAGCACCACCGCGGCCGCCCGCGCCTGGTTCGTCTTCCGATCGATACCGATGTCGACCCCCGCGACGCGCGTGATCTTTGAGAACCTGTCCCATTTCACTACTCGATCGCGCAGTTCCTCCTGGATTTCTCTGGCGCGCTCTATGCGTGTGGTCCATTCGTGGCGCTGCGTGGAGTCGAATCGCATGAGTGTTGCCGTGATAGACTGCCGGCATTGTAACCACCTGCGGAGCGAATCGCGGTTGAAACCGCCCTCACAATCCGGTGCCGCGCACCACGGCGGACGATGATCAGAGTCGGCATTGCGGGCGTCAACGGGCGAATGGGTAAAGCCCTGGTGCAGGCCTGCCAGGCGCGCGACGACATGCGGCTGGTATCGGCCACCGTACGGCCGGGGAGCGATCTGGTCGGCACCGACGCCGGTCAGATTGCGGGTATCACGGCCCTGGGGGTGCTGGCACGGGAGGCCCTGGACGAGGACCTCGACGTGGTGGTCGATTTCACCTTGCCGGAGTCCACGCTGGCCAACGTGCAATGGTGTACGACATACGGCAAGGGCATCGTCATCGGCACCACGGGCTTCGAGCCGGAGCAGCGCTCGCGGATCGAGGTGGCGGCTGCGGAGATACCGATCGTGCTGGCGCCGAACATGAGCGTGGGTGTCAACCTGTGCTTTCGGCTGTCGGAGGTGGCGGCGCGGGCGGTGGGATCATCCAGCGACATCGAGATCATAGAGGCACACCACCGGGACAAGGCGGATGCGCCGTCCGGTACGGCGTTGAAGTTGGGTGAGAAGGTTGCCGGGGCGCTGGGTCGCCGGCTCGAGGACGTGGCCGTGTACGGGCGCCACGGGCATACCGGACCGCGGCCGCGTGACGCGATAGGGTTTGCCACGGTGCGGGGCGGCGATATCGTGGGGGAGCACACCGTGCTGTTTGCGTCCGAAGGAGAGCGCATCGAGATCACCCACAAAGCCACCAGCCGCCTGAACTTTGCCCACGGGGCACTGCGCGCCGCCGAGTGGCTGGCGGGACGGGACGCAGGGCTGTACGACATGCAGGATGTTCTGGGTCTTTGACTGCCGTCGTTTCGACCCGGTCGCCTTTGCCGATTGACTTACGGATTGATCGGGCACGCCGGATTAATTAGAATCCCGTCTTCGATGAGTTCAAGGCAAGCACGGTCAAAGCGGGGAGAAACCCATGGGTTTCTCCCTTTTTTTAGGTCCGCGCCACAACAACGGAAAAGACAGGGTCCTCGATGAGCAACACTGCGGTTTTGGCGCTGGAAAACGGGGCCGTCTTCAAAGGTCGTTCCATCGGCGCCGAAGGCCGGTCTGTCGGGGAGGTGGTATTCAACACCGCGATGACCGGCTACCAGGAAATCCTTACCGATCCCTCCTACGCCAGGCAGATCGTCACCCTGACCTACCCCCATATCGGCAACACCGGCGTCAACGATGAGGACGTCGAGTCAGGGCAACTGTACGCCGCCGGTCTCGTGATCCGGGACCTGCCCCCGCTGATGAGCAGCTGGCGGGCCGGCCAGACCCTGGGAGACTACCTGAAGGAGCGCAGTTTGGTCGCCATCAGCGACATCGATACCCGCAGACTGACCCGCATCCTGAGGGAGCAAGGCGCCCAGAACGGCTGCCTCCAGGCGGGTGAGGGCGATGTAGACGGGGCACTGGAAGCCGCCCGCGCTTTCCCCGGCATAAAGGGCATGGACGTGGCCCGGGAAGTGACTGCGGCGGAGCCCTACACCTGGCGCGGTGGGGGTTGGTCGCTGCAGGAGGGATATCGGGGCGATCCCCGGGCCCAGTTCCGGGTCACCGCCTACGACTTTGGTATCAAGCGCAACATCCTGCGCATGCTGACGGACCGAGGCTGCGAGGTGACGGTGGTGCCGGCGACGACGGCTGCCGACACGGTTCTGGATGACGCGCCGGACGGCGTCTTTCTGTCCAACGGCCCCGGCGATCCCGAGCCGTGCGACTACGCCATCCGCGCGATCCGCCAGTTCATGGGCGCCCGGCTCCCGCTATTCGGGATTTGCCTCGGCCACCAGCTGCTGGCGCTGGCTGCCGGCGGCTCCACCACAAAAATGAAATTCGGTCACCATGGGGCCAATCACCCGGTCAAGGACCTGGACACCGGCCAGGTCCTGATCACCAGTCAGAACCACGGGTTCGCGGTGCGGGAGCACGATCTACCCGACAACGTGCGAGTGACGCACCGTTCGCTGTTCGATGCCACCGTTCAGGGCATCGAATGCACGGGTGTCCCGGCCTTCTCATTCCAGGGGCATCCAGAAGCGAGTCCCGGACCCCATGACCTGGTACCCCTGTTCGACCGCTTCGTGGCGATGATGCGCGATCACAAGAAAGCGCGCGACAGCTCCACCGCGCCTATCGTGCATGCCTAAGCGGACCGATATTCAAAGCATCCTGCTCATCGGCGCGGGACCGATCGTTATTGGCCAGGCCTGCGAGTTCGACTACTCCGGTGTCCAGGCATGCAAGGCGCTGAGGGAAGAGGGCTACCGGGTGGTGCTGGTGAACTCGAACCCGGCAACCATCATGACCGATCCCGAGTTCGCGGACGCCACCTATATCGAGCCCATACACTGGAAAGTCGTCGCCAAGATCATAGAGAAGGAGCGTCCCGATGCCGTGCTGCCCACCATGGGCGGCCAGACGGGACTTAACTGCGCATTGGACCTCGCCAACCACGGTGTGCTGGAACAGTACGGCGTAGAGATGATCGGGGCGTCGCGCGAATCGATAGACAAAGCGGAGGATCGCCTGCTGTTCAAGCAGTGCATGGCCCGGATCGGATTGGAAACCGTACGGGGAGCGCTGGCCCACAGCCTGGAGGAGGCCTTTCAGGTGCAGGCGATGGTCGGCTACCCCGCTATCATTCGGCCCTCGTTCACTCTCGGAGGCAGCGGCGGAGGCATTGCCTATAACCGCGAAGAATTCATTGATATCTGCGACCGCGGTCTCGAAGCCTCTCCGACCCGCGAACTGCTCATCGAGGAGTGCATATTCGGCTGGAAGGAGTTCGAGATGGAGGTGGTGAGGGATCACGAGGACAATTGCATCATCGTGTGTTCCATCGAGAACGTCGACGCCATGGGGGTGCATACCGGCGACTCCATCACGGTTGCACCGGCGCAGACGCTGACGGACAAGGAGTATCAGATCATGCGCGACGCCAGCATCGCGGTGCTGCGGGAGATCGGTGTGGACACCGGCGGCTCCAACGTGCAGTTCGCCATCGATCCCCGGGACGGCCGCATGGTGGTGGTGGAGATGAACCCGCGGGTGTCGCGTTCCTCCGCGTTGGCTTCCAAGGCCACCGGCTTCCCGATCGCCAAGGTGGCGGCCAAACTGGCCGTCGGCTATACCCTGGACGAGCTCCGCAACGAGGTAACCGGGGGCGCCACCCCGGCATCCTTCGAACCTTCCATCGACTATGTGGTCACCAAGATCCCGCGTTTCGACTTCGCGAAGTTTCCCCAGGCCGATGCTACCCTGACCACCCAGATGAAGTCCGTGGGTGAGGCCATGGCGATTGGACGAACCTTCCAGGAATCTCTGCAGAAAGCCGTGCGCAGCCTGGAGATCGGCAGCCACGGGCTGGAGCCGCAGATGGACGGATCGGAGCACGACGGGGACATGATCGACGCGCTCTCGCCCTGGCTCAAGGTGCCCGGAGCCCGACGACTGTGGTATCTGGCCGATGCCTTCCGTCACGGGATCCCTCTGCAGACGGTGCATGAGCTCACTGGCATCGATCCCTGGTTTCTGGCGGCCATCGAGGAGCTGGTCGCGATCGAAACCGAGATAGCCACAGCCGGGCCCAGGGGCGTGCGTGCGGACACGCTGAGGCAGTGGAAGCGCAAGGGTTTCTCCGACCGGCGCCTGGGCGAACTGCTGGGCATAAGCGAGCCGGCTTTCCGGGCCCTGCGCCACGCGCAAGACGTGCGCCCCGTATACAAGCGTGTCGACACCTGCGCCGCCGAGTTCCCGACCGCCACCGCTTACATGTACTCGACCTACGAGGAAGAGTGCGAGGCCAATCCGGAACAGCGGCGCAAGGTCATCGTGCTGGGGGGCGGTCCCAATCGCATCGGCCAGGGCATCGAGTTCGATTACTGCTGCGTGCACGCGGCCATGGCCCTCAAGGAGGACGATTACGAGACCATCATGGTCAATTGCAACCCGGAGACGGTGTCCACCGACTACGACACCTCGGATCGTCTTTATTTCGAGCCGCTGACACTGGAAGACGTGCTGGAAATCATTCACGTGGAGCAGCCGTCGGGAGTGATCGTCCAGTTCGGCGGCCAGACGCCGCTCAAGCTGTCGCGTGACCTGGAGTCGGCGGGGGCTCCGGTCATAGGGACTTCACCCGCCGCCATACACCGGGCGGAGGATCGCGAGCACTTCCAGGGGCTGATCAACGACCTGGGTTTGCTGCAGCCCGCCAACCGCACCGCCGTGAGCCCCGAGCAGGCCCTGGAGTTCGCCGAGGAGATCGGGTATCCGCTGGTGGTCAGGCCGTCCTACGTGTTGGGAGGGCAGGCGATGCAGATCGTCCATCAGCGCGAGGACCTCGAAGCCTACATGCAGGTTGCCATCAGGGTGTCCAACGAGTCGCCGGTGCTGCTCGACCGGTTTCTGGACGATGCCACTGAAGTGGATGTGGATGCCGTCTGTGACGGCGAGGCGGTGGTGGTGGGCGGTATCATGGAGCACATCGAGCAGGCGGGCGTGCATTCGGGAGACTCGGCGTGCTCACTGCCGCCGTTCAGTCTGCCGGAGTCGATCCAGGAGGTTCTCCGTGTCCAGACCGAGCAGCTTGCCCGTGCGCTGGGCGTCATCGGGCTGATGAATATCCAGTTCGCGGTCAAGGGCGATGATGTGTATGTCCTGGAAGTGAATCCGCGCGCTTCCCGCACGGTCCCCTACGTATCCAAGGCTACTTCGCGGCCGCTCGCGAAGATAGCGGCGCGTTGTATGGTCGGCAATACACTGAAGGAGCAGGGGGTGCATGGTCTGATCGTCCCTGACTACTATTGCGTCAAGGAAGCGGTGTTCCCCTTCATCAAGTTTCCGGGCGTGGACACGATTCTCGGACCGGAGATGCGCAGCACAGGCGAAGTGATGGGAGTGGGCCGCAGCTTCGGCGAGGCGTTTGGAAAGTCCCAACAGGCGGCCGGTTCGCCGATCCCGATATCCGGCTGCGCGCTGATCAGCGTCAAGCAGGCGGACCAGGCCCCGGCGATTGAAATAGCCCGGTATCTGGCGGACAATGGATTCAAGCTGGTGGCCACGCGCGGCACGGCAGAGACGCTCGCGAAAGCCGGTATCGCCGTAACGCCCGTCAACAAGGTCAAGGAGGGCCGGCCGCATATCGTGGACATGATTAAGAACCAGCAGATCGACGTCATCGTGAACACGACCTCCGGCAAGCAGAGCGTGAAGGATTCCTACACGATTCGGCGCGAGGCCTTGCAACACAAGATCACTTACTTCACCAGCCTGGCTGCCGCCCGCGCTGCCTGTGAGGCGCATCGGGTGGGGAACGATTTCGGCGTTACCAGCCTGCAGGTATTGCACGCAGAGATAAGGCAATGACACGAGTACTTCTGACCGCCAGCGGCGCCGCGAAGCTGCGCGAGGAACTGAAGCGGCTCAAGTCGGTGGAGCGGCCGCGCGTGATTGCCGCGATCGCGGAGGCGCGTGCCCACGGCGACTTGTCCGAGAACGCGGAGTTCGACGCCGCCAAGGATCAACAGGGATTCATCGAAGGCAGGATTTCCGACCTGGAGAGCCAGCTCGCGCGCGCGGAAGTGATCGATCCCGCCACATTGAACTCCGGGGATCGGGTCGTGTTCGGCGTCCGGGTGGACCTGTACGACCTGGACGACGACGTGGAGGTTTCCTACCAGATCGTCGGCGAGCTCGAGGCCAACCTGAACCAGGGCCAGATTTCCGTCACCTCTCCCATCGGCCGCACCTTGATCGGTAAGCAGGAGGGCGACGAAGTGGAGGTGCAGACGCCCGGCGGCCTCAAAATGTACGAGATCGTCAAAGTCCGGATCTGATCCGCCCGCCCTGGTCGGCGGTTGCCGGCAATGGAGCGGGAGATGGCCGTCAAGGGCGCATGACCAGCACCTTGGCAACGTCTTTGCGGCTGACGTTGAAGGTTGCCGAACCCCCCACAAGGTGCCGTGTGATCACAAGCTTGTCAGCGTCGATGCTGTCGAGATAGCCCCGGTGCACGTTGCCGTCGGTGACAAATACCTGCACGCGGCTCTTGAGATACTGTGGAAGTTCCTGAATCGGGGTCAGCTTGAAGGTCTCTTCCCGTGCCTCGCTCTTCTTCTCTGCGGCCTTCGCGACCTCCGTCTTCTTCGCCTGGCCCAGATTCTTTACCGGCTCTCCGTCCACCATGACGTCGATGCCGAGACTGTCGATCAGATAGGCAGGGTCATTCCCGGCGGGCAGTTGAGTCAAACTGATCGGGTCCCTGGGATTCAGGCTTATCGTCAAAGTCGCCTTGCCGGTGGTGAATTTCTCGAGGCCCGCCAGCAGCTCCGGGCTGGGATCGAAGTCGGCCGCCTCAAAGGCCTTGCGGGTATCCATCATCCTCTTCTGGATGTACTGCGCCTCCGTGATTCCCATGGCCTGGGCGCAATACTTATCGAATCGTGATGCCCAGGACAAATCCTGCAGCGAAAGGGACAGATCCGAGAACTTCGGAACCCCCTTCACTCGCTCCGCGTTGAACACCACCTCTGAAGCCGGAATCGTGCCTTCCAGGGTCAACTCGGCCATGTCCTGGAGGGTCAGCTTGAGGTACGTGTTCAAGCCCCCGCTGCGGCGGTCGTAGCTGTAGTCGAGGACCACGTTTCCCACCAGTTCGTCGTAGCCCATCCGCTTCATGTCCGCCACGGTCACGGCCGCGCCGGTGTCACAGGCCGGGGGCGACGCCCCGGAGGTGTTTCCCGACGCCGCGTTGTTCCCAAACCAGGCCGCAATATCCCCGGTCAGGGGGACACGCACGTCGTGAAGGGAAAAGTGGAGGCTGGTGGGAAGCCGTTCGTCCATGGAACTGCGCAGGAATTTGAATTTCTCGATCGGGTCGTCGATATGGACCAGCGCGGAGCCGATTGAGATTTCGTCTTCGAATACACGCGGTTTGATGCGGATGCCTGTGACGCCGAACGAGCCGAACACCGGTGATGCGATCTTCGCGTAGTCCAGGGATGCGAACGGAGACAGGGATTCACGGACATTCTGTACGGAGTTCCGCACGCTGTACCACACCATTGCCTTGGCCGCTCCGTATGCAAGAGCGGGGATCAGGATCAGCAGGATCGTCCAATTGCGTGTTCTGCGGGATATTGGCAGCATCAGTGAGTCGATCCAGTTGCAGTGATGGTCACGGTTCCAGGCATTTGAAGTCTGTACAAGACTAACAATTTAGCCGAAATCGAAAGATTTTCGAACAATATTCATCCGGCTCTTTCAAGCCGCTGGTCCGATTGTCATAGCTTCTTTCCTCAAAATACACCCGTCCGTCCCGGTCGACCGTGATCAAGGTGGAGGAGCGGGTGCCGTAGCGTGGACTGGCTATGAACGCGCTGGACAGCATTCGCTCGACCTCGTGATCGACGCCGGTGTCCGGTAGATCGCTATCGTAGACCGTCCGGTTCGTGAGCGGTTCGAACAAGCGGTCGGTCACCGGGACTTGCTTCAACTGCGCGGCCAAGGTTCGTTTGCCGTGGGTGACTTTGGGCCAAGGCGTTTCCAGGAGGTGGTTGCTCAGGCCATATATGCCGGTCTCCAGGGTTCGTATACCATCACCGCGGTTGGACAGCCATAGGGACTGCCGCCGGTCTCCGAACAGCAGGTTGAAGCCGTCGAACTCGCCGGCGACCCGGGTCAGGTGTTCGGCGAACGCCCCGGCGCTTTCGCCGCCAGCCAGGTAGTCGCGCACGATATCGCCGCGGGAACGATCGAAGACCGCATCGGACGGCTCGCGGTAGTTGGTCAGGGCCGCCCAGCGGCCGGTGCGGGTGATCCCCAGCCATGTGCCGCCGCGACGAAGGTCGCGCCCCCCGAGGACATCCGGAGTGTCGGCCCAGAAGTCCGCGGCGCGGGTCGGTCGCTCGTAGAATTCATCCCGGTTTGCAAGCAGAATGAACGGATAGTCCTCATGTGCATCGCGGCAATGGAACAAGAGACACACGACATTGAACCGTCAGGATTCTGGAATGGTGATTCGCGGCTCGGCGGCCGGGCGGTATATGACGCCGATCCGCCCTATGGTCTGCACCCAATGCGCGCCGGTGGCGGCGCACACTTCCTCCACCATTGCTTTCCTGCTGGAAGGATCAGCGGTCGGCAGCTTTACTTTGACCAGTTCGTGATCGCCGAGGGCGCGCTCGACCTCGGCGATCACCTCAGCGCTGATGCCGTTGGCGCCGATCGTCACCGCGGGCTTGCGGTGGTGCGCCAGGCCGCGCAGATAATGTTTCTGGTTGCCGGTAAGCATTGAATTCAGTTTGTCATAAACGTGGGTAGAAGAAAACGCAAAACTCGACACTGGATCGCGGATAAGGAGCGTGACCCGTACACGCGCCAGGCCCGCGCCGCCGGATACCGTTCCCGGGCCGCCTTCAAGCTCCAGCAGATCGACGAGAAGGACCACCTGTTCAAAGGCACGAGCCGGGTGCTCGATCTCGGCTCGGCGCCCGGTGGCTGGTCGCAGTACGCCCGGGACAAAGTCTCGCGCGGTTCGGTGGTGGCGGTGGATATCCTGCCCATGGAGCCGGTCGAAGGCGTCACCTTCCTGCAGGAGGATTTCACCGACGAAGCGGTCCAGGCCAGGCTCCTGGAGCTGGTTTCACCAAATTCCTACGACCTTGTAATTTCTGACATGGCCCCCAATATCACAGGGATTGTCGACGCTGACCAGGCCAACGCCGCCGCGCTTGCGGAACGGGCTATCGGCTTTTCGGCCCGGGTCCTGGGAAAGGGGGGTATCGCCCTGGTAAAATTATTCGAGGGCGGGGAAGCGCTTCGGATCAGGCGCCTGGGAGAAACGCTCTTTTGCCGCTCGGTGGTCCGGAAACCGCAAGCGTCGCGGGACAAAAGCCGGGAAATTTACCTGCTTTTACGCCAGCCGAGGGCTTGACGGCGTGGGTTGTTCCAGACACAAAACCCCTGCAAAATCGGGGAAGCTCTTGAATCGAACGGGGAATCCTGTGAACCGGACGGCCGTTGAGGCGTTGTGTATGATGGTCTATAAGATGACTGAGAAGATCGGAAATTGAACAACCTCACGAAGAATTTGATTTTGTGGCTGGTGATCGCCATGGTCCTGATGGCGTTCTTCAACGGCAGCCTGACTTCGCGTGACAACTCCCAGAAGCATCCGGTGGAGTATTCGACCTTCCTGAATCAAGTCAGGCAGGGTGACATACGACACGTCACTATCGACGGTGACGGCAAAACCATCACCGCTACCACGACCTCCGGCGAGACTTACCGGACCCACAGCCCGACGGACCCCGGCCTGGTAGGTGACCTGATCAAGAACAACGTGGAGATCGAGGCCAAGCCCAAGCAGGAGCCCTCGTTCCTGGCGCAGTTGTTGATCAACTGGTTTCCGCTGATACTGATTATCGGCGTGTGGATCTACCTCATGCGCCAAATGCAGGGTGGCGGCGGCCGCGGCGCCTTGAGCTTCGGCAAGAGCAAAGCGCGGATGCTGACCGAGGAGAACAACAAAGTCACCTTCGAGGACGTGGCCGGAGTCGAGGAAGCAAAGGAAGAAGTCCAGGAGCTCGTCGAGTTCCTGAAGGATCCTTCCCGCTTTCAGAAACTCGGCGGTCGCATACCGCGGGGCGTGCTGATGACGGGCAGCCCCGGTACAGGCAAGACCCTGTTGGCCAAGGCCATTGCCGGCGAGGCGAAAGCACCTTTCTTCTCGATATCCGGATCCGACTTCGTGGAGATGTTCGTCGGCGTGGGTGCATCCCGGGTGCGAGACATGTTCGAACAGGCCAAGAAACACGCTCCCTGCATCATATTCATAGACGAGATCGACGCGGTTGGGCGCCAGCGCGGTGCCGGGCTCGGCGGCGGCCATGACGAACGCGAGCAGACCCTCAACCAGCTGCTGGTGGAGATGGACGGCTTCGAGGGCTCCGAAGGCGTGATCGTCATCGCCGCCACCAACCGACCCGACGTGCTCGATCCGGCTCTGTTGCGCCCCGGTCGCTTCGATCGCCAGGTGCACGTGCCGCTGCCGGATATCCGCGGCCGCGAGCAGATTCTGAAAGTGCACATGCGCAAGGTGCCCTTGGCCGAGGACGTCAATCCCAGCGTGCTGGCACGGGGAACACCGGGTTTCTCCGGCGCCGATCTCGCCAACCTGATCAACGAGGCCGCGTTGTTCGCTGCACGCGCCGGCAAGAAGCTGGTGGACATGGAAGACTTCGAGAACGCCAAGGACAAAGTGGTCATGGGCGTGGAACGGCGCTCGATCGTGATGCCCAAGGAAGAGCGCATGAACACCGCCTACCACGAGTCCGGCCACACGGTGGTGGCCAAGGTTCTCGACGCCTACACCGATCCGGTGCACAAAGTCACCATCATTCCTCGAGGACGCGCCTTGGGCGTGACCATGCAGCTTCCGGAGCAGGACCGCTACAGCCACAACCGCGATTATCTGCTGGCCAGAATCGCGGTGTTGATGGGTGGGCGAATCGCCGAGGAGCTGTTCATGAACCAGATGACGACCGGCGCCTCGAACGATTTCCAGCATGCCACCGAGCTGGCCCACAAGATGGTGAGCAGCTGGGGCATGAGCGACGAGCTGGGCCCCCGCACCTACGGCGACTCCAATTCCGAGGTGTTCCTGGGGCGCGACATGTCCACGCGACGCGACCTCAGCGATTCCACCGCGTTGAAGGTGGATATCGAGATCAGCCGCATCATCCACGAGCAGTATGACCGTGCCCGCAATATCCTGGAGAAAAACCGGGAGAAGGTCGAGGTCATGGCGAAGGCACTGATGGATTGGGAAACACTGGATGCCCAGCAGATCAACGACATCATGTCGGGCCATGATCCAAGGCCGCCGGAAGATGCGCCCGACGACGGTCCTTCGGGCAGCTCCAGCGTTGGCAGCGGCAAGAAGCGCCGTCCCAAGGTCAAGCCGAGGCTCGACAAACCGGCCGGCAACCAAATCTGACGCCGGCCGTCCAGGGCATCCCAACGGCCGGATCGAACGCCGTGCCGCAGCGTCGTGAGCACCGCGTGATTTTGTGTCGGGGCAGGAAGTTGGATCTGTCCCGGCCGGTGATCATGGGGGTCCTCAACGTGACCCCGGATTCCTTCTCGGACGGCGGCCGTTTTCTTTCCCCCGCAGACGCCTTGGAGCGTGCGCTGCGCATGGAGGCCGAAGGCGCCGACATCATCGATATCGGGGGCGAATCCACACGGCCAGGCGCGGATGAGGTGCCGTGGGAGCAGGAGCTGGAGCGCGTTGTACCCGATCATCGAAGCATTGACCGGCCGAGTCGACGTCGCGGTGTCGATCGATACGTCCAAGCCGCACGTAATGCGGGAAGCCGTCGCGGCGGGCGCGGTCATAATCAACGATGTCCACGCGCTGCGCACCGCGGGCGCGTTGGAGGTGGCCAGCGAGCTCGGCGCCGGCGTGTGTCTCATGCACATGCAAGGCACGCCGAGAACGATGCAGGCCAGTCCCAGCTACGATGACGTGGTCAGCGAGGTGCGGGCCTTTCTGGAAGATCGTGTGCAGGCGTGCCTGCGGGCCGGTATCGCAAGGAATTCATTGATCGTTGATCCCGGCTTCGGTTTCGGCAAGAGGCTGGAGCACAACCTCGAGCTGCTGCGCGGGCTGGGGCGCTTGTGCGAGATGGGATTGCCGGTTTTGGCGGGATTGTCCCGCAAATCCTTCGTCGGAAAGATCACCGGCAGCGGCATCGATGATCGAGCCTTCGGCAGCGTCGCGTTCGCGCTCGCAGCCGTTGCGGAAGGCGCGTCCATCGTTCGCGTCCACGATGTCAAGGCCACCGCCGATGCCCTCAAGGTCTGGCAGGCGGTTTACGGGTCCCGGGGGGGGCCTGCTGGAAGGAATCGCGGCTGAAGCCGCTCCTACAATCCGAGGTTCTATCAGCGGTGCTGAACTCCGGATTGTAGGAGCGGCTTCAGCCGCGATTCGATCCATCCATCGGTGCTAGAATCGTCTGCAATAACAGACCGCAATCCAGGGGAGTCGCTTGGCGAAACAGAAACTTTTCGGCACGGACGGCGTCCGCGGCCGCGTCGGTGATGAACCAGTAACTCCGCAGACCGTACTGAAGCTGGGCTGGGCCGCAGGCTGCGTATTCCGCTCCATGTCCGGGGGCAGGAGCTCGCGGCGCGCGAAAGTCATCATCGGCAAGGACACTCGCGTTTCCGGCTATCTTCTGGAATCAGCCCTCGAGGCGGGATTCTCCGCGGCGGGGGTGGACGTCGCGCTGCTGGGTCCCATGCCTACTCCCGCGATCGCCTATCTGGCGCGCACCGCGCGCGCCGAGGCCGGCGTCGTCATCAGCGCATCCCACAATCTCTATCATGACAACGGCATCAAGTTCTTCTCATCGACAGGGGTCAAGCTGGATGATGAAGTCGAGCGGGCGATCGAGGAGCAGATGGCGCGGCCGATGACCGTCGTCGAGCCGGAGAATCTCGGCAAGGCTACCCGGTTCGCCGACGCCGCCGGACGCTACATCGAGTTCTGCAAGAGCACCATCGACCCCAAACTGTCGTTGCAGGGAATCAAGCTGGTCGTTGACTGCGCCAACGGCGCCGCTTATCACATCGCTCCGAACGTTTACGCCGAGCTCGGCGCGGATGTCGTCAGCGTCGCGGTCGAGCCGAACGGTTTCAACATCAACGACGGCTGCGGTTCGACCCAGCCGGCGCGCCTGCAGGCCGCTGTCAGGCGGGAAGGCGCGGACGTCGGCGTCGCCCTGGACGGGGACGGAGACCGGGTGATACTGGTGGACGCGGAAGGCGATCTGGTGGATGGTGACAAAGCCCTGTTCGTGCTGGCCCAGGAGGGGCGCCGGAGCGGCACCATGCAAGGTGGAGTGGTGGGAACGCTTATGACGAACCTGGGGCTGGAGCATGCCCTGGGGAGCCTCGGAATCGATTTTGTCCGCACCAGCGTCGGAGACCGCTACGTGATGAGCTGCATGATGGAGCACGGCTGGGAGCTGGGCGGAGAGACGTCGGGGCACATCATCTGCCTGGACAAGTGCACCACGGGCGACGGCATCGTTGCCTCCCTCCAAGTCCTCCAGGCGATGGTTCGCACCGGCAAGCCCCTGGCGGAGCTGGCGGGTGGGATGTCCGTCTATCCGCAGATCATGTTGAACGTCCCCATGTGCAAGTCGAACGGCCGGGGCGACTTCAACACCTCCACCAACCAGACCATCCTCGCCGCCGTTCGGGACATCGAGGGTATTCTGGGCGACAAGGGACGGGTAGTCCTGCGACCGTCGGGTACCGAGCCGGTAATCCGCGTGATGGTGGAAGGGATCGATGCAGAGGTGGTGAATCGCCTGGGCGCCCGCCTCGCGGACGTGGTTCGCGCCGAAACCGCGGCCTGAAGCCGCCCCCGCTCACCGGTTCACGTCGCGTCCGTGGCGCTTGATTGCGTTTGGCCGGTCGTGCCGGTAACATCGCGCTCCTTTCCGGCCGGCTCCGACCCGCGGCGGCCGATGCGGGGCTTCGAAGCGATACGGGCCCATCCTGTGAACTGAGTAATCTGGTATGCGGCAGCCCATCGTTGCTGGAAATTGGAAGATGCACGGCGATCGCGCGAGCAGCGCGGAACTGGTGGACGCCATTGTCGCCGGCCTCGATGGCAAGACCGCGCGCGTTCAGGTTCTGGTCTGTCCGCCGGCGGTGTTGATTCCGCATGTGGCCGCGAAGATCCGGGACACGGGAGTCGGCCTCGGTGGCCAGAATCTGTCCGAGCACGATGGAGGCGCCTACACCGGGGAGATCTCGGGTTCCATGCTGGCGGACGCTGGTTGTACTTATTGTATTGTCGGCCATTCCGAGCGCAGGGCCTACTACGGCGAATCCAGCGCGCTGGTGGCTGCCAAGTTCGATGCGGCGCAGCGCAGTGGACTGATCCCCATCCTGTGCGTCGGCGAGAGCCTGGACGCGCGCGAAGCGGACCGCACCGAGTCCGTCATCGCTGGACAATTGGACGCCGTTCTCGCCGAGATGGGCGTGGCCGCGTTCGCCAACGCGGTCGTCGCCTACGAGCCGGTGTGGGCGATCGGCACCGGCCGGACCGCCGCGCCGGAACAGGCCCAGGAAGTACACCGATTTATACGGCAACGGATCGCGTCCTCCAGCCGCAGTGTAGCCGAAGGCCTGCGCCTGTTGTACGGAGGCAGCGTCAAGCCGGAGAATGCCGCGGACCTGTTTGCCCAGGACGATATCGACGGCGGCTTGATCGGGGGCGCTTCCCTGAAGGCGGACCAGTTTCTGGAAGTCTGCGCCGCATGCATGAACGTCCATGGAACCTCCAGGTAGATGGAGGTTCCGCCGGAGTTGAGATTATGGTGAATATAATATTGGCAATTCATGTGCTCGCCGCCATCGGGATACTGGTGCTCGTGCTGCTGCAACAGGGCAAGGGTGCGGACATGGGGGCGGCATTCGGCAGCTCCCAGACGGTATTCGGGGCCGCGGGTTCGGCGAACTTCCTCAGTCGGACGACGGCTTTGCTGGCTGCTGTATTCTTTTGTACGAGCCTTTCTCTGGCCTATATTTACGGCCAGAAAAGCGAACCGCAGTCGGTGACCCAACAGGTGAACGGTCAATCGGAGTCCGGGCAGCAGTCATCGTCGACGACGAGCCCGGCCGGAAGCGGCGATGAGAGCTCCGGCACAAGCCCGGCCCAGAGCGACATACCCGCGGCGCCAGACGTCAATCAAGGGTCCCAGGATTCAGCGGGCCAGGGGTCGAACAAGCCAGGAACGACCGGTCAGGATTCGACCAACGATGGAACGAAGCAGGGAACTTCGGAATAATCGGGGCTTTCCAAAACAGTAGTGAAGCAGTTTGTGAGGCGATGCCGGGTTTGCCCGGGTTTCTTAGCGTGATGTCGATGCCGAAGTGGTGGAATTGGTAGACACGCCGTCTTGAGGGGGCGGTGGCGCAAGCCGTGCCGGTTCGAGTCCGGCCTTCGGCACCATGCATCGTGAACAGGTTGTTCACATCTAACGACGGGCAATCGTTTGTATCGCCGCTATTGACGCCGGCGTTACCTTGACTTGACGGTTGCGCGCGGCCTAGACTGATGGCCGCTGCGGCCCGGAAGCGGTCGAATATCCCGTCGGCAATCCATGATGTCCTGTTGGTCCAATGCTACAGAGCTACGTGCCCATATTGTTGTTTATCGCCATTGGTGCCGCCGTGGGGATCTTATGCCTGGTGCTCAGCCGGATACTGGCTCCGAATAAGCCGGACAAGGAGAAGCTGTCGGCCTACGAATGCGGATTCGAGGCGTTCGAGGACAGCCGGATGAAGTTCGACGTTCGCTACTACCTGGTTGCCATTCTGTTCATTATTTTCGATCTGGAGATTGCGTTTCTGTTCCCCTGGGCGATCGTTCTCGACAAGATCGGGGTTTTCGGCTTTACGGCGATGATGCTCTTCCTCGCCATACTGGTCATCGGTTTCATTTATGAATGGATGAAGGGCGCGCTGGAATGGGAATAGTCGCACATCAGCTGCGGGCGTGCTAACGGCCGGCGAAGGAAAACCTGCGGCAATCGAATCTTCAGAGGCGTACATTGTCAATCGAAGGTATTCTCGAAAGAGGCTGGGTCACCACATCGGCGGACAAGCTCATCAACTGGACCCGTACGGGGTCTATGTGGCCGATGACATTTGGTCTGGCGTGCTGTGCCATTGAAATGATGCATACCGGCGCAGCCCGGTATGACCTGGACCGGTTCGGCGTCATGTTTCGGGCGAGCCCAAGGCAATCCGACGTCATGATCGTGGCAGGCACGCTCGTGAACAAGATGGCTCCCGCCCTGAGAAAGGTTTACGACCAGATGGCCGAGCCCCGGTGGGTCATTTCCATGGGCTCCTGCGCGAACGGGGGCGGGTACTACCACTATTCGTATGCGGTAACGAGGGGGTGCGACCGGATTGTTCCGGTGGACGTCTACGTGCCCGGTTGCCCGCCATCTCCCGAGGCCCTGCTGTACGGGATCCTGCAGCTACAGAAAAAAATCCGTCGAACCAACACCATTGCGCGTTAGGATCGCGTCCGCATGCTGAATAACCAATCCATCCTGCAATGGGTGCAGGACAGATTTCCGGGAGCTTTAACCGGCCATGGCGAGCACCGCGGCGATCTGACGCTCGAGGTGGACCGTAGCAAGCTGCTGGAGCTGTGCCTGCAGCTCCGCGACAGCGAAGCGATGCGTTTCGAAGAGCTGATCGACGTATGTGGGGTCGACTATTCGCAATACGGCTACAGCGAAGGGGGTCTGCCGATCCGGACATTCAGCGGCCAGCAGCAGCTCGGGGAACAGGTGGAAGAACCGGCGCATGAAACCGTCAGCACATGGCAAGGGCCGCGCTTTGCAGCCGTGTATCACTTGCTGAGTCTCGTGCACAATGCGCGTGTACGACTCCGGGTTTACCCGGATGAGGAATCGCTGGTTGTCCCGTCGGTAGTCGACGTCTGGAATTCGGCCAACTGGTTCGAGCGCGAAGCTTTTGACCTGTACGGGATCGTTTTCGAAGGCCATCCAGACCTCAGGCGCATTCTTACTGACTATGGCTTCATCGGCCACCCGTTCCGCAAGGATTTTCCACTGGTCGGGCATGTGGAAATGCGTTACGACCCCGAGAAGGGCCGCGTCGTCTACCAACCGGTTACCACGCAGCCACGCACCCTGGTGCCCAAGGTCATTCGCAAGGAGGGTTACTATGACCGAGATTCGTAATTACACCATGAATTTCGGGCCCCAGCACCCCGCCGCGCACGGCGTGCTGCGGCTGGTGCTGGAGATGGACGGGGAGGTCATCGAGCGCGCGGACCCCCATATCGGTCTGCTGCACCGCGCGACGGAGAAGCTTGCCGAGACCAAACCGTACAACCATAGCATCGGATACATGGATCGATTGGATTACGTTTCCATGATGTGCAACGAGCACGGATACGTGCGGGCGATAGAGAAATTGCTTGGTATCGAGCCGCCGATTCGGGCGCAGTATATCCGAGTGATGTTTGATGAGATTACCCGCATACTGAATCATCTCCTCTTTCTGGGTACCCATGGTCTGGATATCGGGGCGATGACGGTGTTCTTGTATACCTTCAGGGAACGCGAGGATCTCTTTGACTGTTATGAAGCGGTATCCGGAGCCAGAATGCACGCGACCTACTACCGCCCGGGCGGCGTGTACCGGGACCTGCCTGACCGTATGCCGCGCTACGACCCGTCGAAGCGGCATGGCGAGAAAGCCACCGCGAGGAAAAACGCTAATCGCCAGGGTTCTCTACTCGATTTCATCGAGGACTTCACGGAACGCTTCCCTGGCTGTATCGACGACTATGAAACCCTGTTGACGGACAACCGCATTTGGAAGCAGCGCACTGTGGGTATCGGTGTCGTTTCCCCGGAGCGGGCGCGGCAACTCGGTTTCAGCGGACCCATGCTGCGCGGATCAGGGGTGGAATGGGATCTGCGCAAGAAACAGCCTTATGCCGTGTATGATCGGATGGATTTTGACATTCCGATCGGCGTCAACGGGGACTGCTATGATCGATACCTGGTCCGCGTAGAGGAAATGCGCCAGTCGGTCGGGATCATCCGTCAGTGTGTCAGCTGGCTTAGAGACCACCCCGGCCCCGTCATGCTGGATGACCACAAGATTACGCCGCCCAGACGCGAAGAAATGAAGGACGACATGGAGTCGTTGATTCACCACTTCAAGCTTTTCAGCGAGGGATACAGTGTTCCGGAAGGAGAGGTGTATGCCGCCGTCGAAGCGCCCAAGGGTGAATTCGGCGTGTATATGATTTCTGACGGCGCAAACAAGCCGTACCGGGTGAAGATCCGTCCGCCGGCTTTTGTCCATCTGTCGGCCCTGGATGAAATGTGCCGCGGTCACATGCTGGCGGACGTGGTCGCGGTGATCGGAACCCTGGACATTGTTTTCGGTGAGGTGGACCGCTGATCCGGGCCGCTAAGACAGTTACGTCGTTGATTGCTCGAGATCTTGTTGATCTCGCTGCCGGTGCCGCGGTGCGAGATGCACGGCAGGACCAATAATAAGTCAAATCGAGACCGCAGTAAGAACACCATGCCTACATTTGAAATCGACGGAAAAACGCTGGAGGCGGAAGCCGGCACGATGATAATCAAGGCCGCGGATGATGCCGGCATATACATCCCGCGGTTTTGCTATCACGAGAAGCTGTCGATCGCCGCCAACTGCCGCATGTGCCTGGTGGAAGTCGAAAAGGCGCCCAAGCCGCTTCCCGCCTGCGCCACCCCCGTCGCTGACGGCATGAAGGTCTACACCCGCTCGGACTATGCCAAGGAGGCGCAGAAGTCCACCATGGAGTTCCTACTGATCAATCACCCCCTGGATTGTCCGGTGTGCGACCAGGGCGGTGAGTGTCCACTGCAGGATCAGGCAATGGCTTTCGGCCGCAGCATGTCACGGTACACTGAGATGAAGCGGGCGGTCGATCATTCGGATATCGGCCCTCTGATCGAAACGGAGATGACGCGCTGCATTCACTGCACGCGCTGTGTCCGCTTCGGCCAGGAGATCGCCGGCATCATGGAACTGGGCACAATGGGGCGGGGAGAACACATGGAGATCGGCACGTTTCTCAGTCGCTCCGTCGATTCGGAAGTCTCGGGCAACGTCATTGACCTGTGTCCCGTGGGCGCGCTCACCAGCAAGCCGAGCCGGTTCAATTCGCGTTCCTGGGAGCTGATCAACCACGATTCCATCGCGGCGCATGACTGCCTGGGCTCCAACATCAACATCCAGTCGAGCCGGGACAAGGTAAAGCGGGTGCTGCCGCGCACCAATGACTCCATCAATGAGTGCTGGATTTCGGACCGCGATCGCTTCAGCTACGAGGCGCTGGTTTCTCCGGCTCGCCTGGAATCCCCCATGATCAAGCGGAATGGCGTCTGGGAGGAGACGGATTGGGAAGCCGCACTGCGCTTCACCGCCGACGGCTTGAAGAAGATTGCAGAGCAGGAGGGCGCCGATCAGATCGGGGGACTCGCCGCGCCGGGCTCCACGGTCGAGGAGCTCTATCTGTTTCAGCAGTTCGTGCGCGGCCTGGGCAGCTCCAACGTGGATCACCGCCTGCGCCAACGGGATTTTCGCAACGACGACCTCGCTCCGGCGCAGCCCTCGCTGGGACTGCCGGTGGCCGGCATAGAAGATGCACAAGTGATCCTGCTCGTGGGCTCGAACATACGCAAGGAGCAGCCCCTGCTGGGCCTTCGCATACACAAGGCCTGGAAACGTGGTGCCCGGGTCATGGCGGTGAATCCGATGGACTACGGATTCCAGTTCAAACTTGCGTTCCAGAAAGCCGTATCCCCCCGTGACATGATCACTTCGCTGGCCCGGATCGCGGCATGCATGGGTGCTGGCAGCGTCGACGAAGACGTGGAGCGGTATGCCCACGGGAAGGCCGACGAGTCGGAGCGGGGCATCGCCGAAGCCTTGAAGGACGGCGGCGGCCAGGCATGCATACTTCTGGGCGATGCCGCCCTTCACAACGAGAATGCTTCGATCCTGATGAGTCTCGCGCAGCAGCTCGGGGAAACGGGCGGCGCCCGGGTCGGGGTTCTGCCTCCGGCCAATAGCGTCGGTGCCTGGGTGGCGGGCTGTGTTCCACACCGCGGCGCGGGCGAGGAGGCGGTGCCCGGCGACGGCTTGAATGCGAGAGCCATGTTGGAAAAGAGGCTGCAGGCCTACGTGCTCCTGGGCAACGAACCGGAGCTCGATTGCGGCGACCCCGGGGCGGCTCGTGCGGCATTGTCCGACGCCCGGCTGGTGGTTGCCATAACGCCCTACGATGTGCGCGAGACGGTGAACCCGGATGTCATGCTCCCCGCGACGCCCTGGAGCGAGATGGCGGGTACGTTCATCAACTGCGCCGGGGTCGAGCAGCGTTTCGCCGCTGCGGTGCTGCCTTTCGAAGAGGCCCGTCCCGCATGGAAGATACTCCGCGTTCTGGGCAATTTCTGTGAGCTCGAGGGATTTGACTACGTATCCATCGACGATGTGCGAAGCCGGATTGCCTATACCCCGGCCAATCCAAGCTGGGGATTCACGGGCAAACGTTGGAACGAGATGTCCATCGGTTCCGTCGATCACGAGATCGATCTGATGAGGATCGTGGACACGCCGCCCCTGCGGATCGACAGCACCGTACGCCGGGCCGGATCTTTGCAGCAGACCCGTGACAATCCTCCACCTGCGGCCCGTATGAACAGCACACAGATCGAACGCTTGCGTCTTTCCGAAGGGGAGCCCACGCAGGTGTACGCCGGCAGCGAGATGGTGAACTTGCCGGTGGCGCGTGACGATCGTGTTCCCGACGGTTGTGTGTTCATACCCGCCGGGTTTTCCGAAACGGCGATTCTGGGGGCGGTGCCGATGGTGAGGGTGGTAAGAGGAAGCTGATGCAATACTGGATCTACACAATCCTGGGCGGGGCACCAGCGTGGTTCAAGCTCGCTGTGCTGGACGTCGTCAAGATCGTGGTGATCCTGGTTCCGTTGCTGGTGGCGGTCGCCTACCTGACCTACGCGGAGCGAAAGGTGATCGGTTACATGCAGCTGCGAATCGGGCCCAATCGCGTGGGGCCTCGCGGCTGGCTGCAACCGATCGCCGATGCGCTCAAGCTGTTGATGAAGGAAGCGATCATCCCCGCCAACGCAAACCGGGCTCTGTTTCTCACCGCGCCGGTTCTCTCGATTACTCCGGCGCTCGCCGTCTGGGCAGTGATGCCGTTTTCCCACACCATGGTGCTCGCGAACATAGATGCCAGTCTGTTGTACGTCCTGGCATTGACGTCCATGGGCGTATACGGCGTGATCATTGCCGGCTGGGCGTCCAACTCCAAGTATGCGTTTCTTGGCGCCATGCGCTCTGCAGCGCAGATCGTCGCCTACGAAATCGCGATGGGATTCGCCCTGGTAGGGGTCCTGATGGCGGCCGGCAGTCTGAATCTTCAGGATATCGTAATGGCGCAGGCAGGTGGATTCCATCAGTGGTTCATCTGGCCACTGTTTCCGCTGTTCCTGGTATATTTTATTTCCGGCGTGGCGGAGACAAACCGCGCTCCATTCGATGTCGCCGAGGGTGAATCCGAGATCGTTGCGGGTTTTCACGTCGAATATTCGGGCATGACCTTCGCGGTGTTCTTTCTCGCGGAATATGCCAACATGATCCTCATTTCCGCGCTCGCTTCGGTCATGTTCCTCGGCGGCTGGCAACCGCCGCTGCCGATCGCGCTGTTCGACGTAGTCCCCGGTCTGGTATGGTTTGCCTTGAAAATCAGCTTCTTGCTGTTCTTTTTTCTGTGGTTCCGCGCTACGTTTCCACGCTACCGCTATGACCAGATCATGCGCCTGGGCTGGAAGGTTTTCATTCCCGTTACTCTGGTATGGATCGGAGTGATCGGCGTTGCGACGTTCTTCACCCCGTTCGGCTACTGGTTCCACTGAGTCGGAGGCGACATGGGTAAATCGTTTACCAGCACACTGCGAAGCTTCACTCTCTGGGAGCTGGTCAAGGGCCTGAGATTGACCGGCAGCAACTTCTTCGCGAGGAAGGTCACCGTTCAATATCCGGAAGAGCGGGCTCCGAAATCGCCGCGGTTCCGGGGGTTGCATGCTCTGAGGCGCTACCCCAACGGCGAGGAGCGTTGCATCGCGTGCAAGCTTTGCGAAGCGGTCTGCCCCGCGGCGGCCATCACCATAGAATCCGAGGAGCGCGAGGATGGAACGCGCAGAACGACGCGCTACGACATTGACCTGTTCAAATGCATATACTGTGGCTTCTGTGAGGAGTCCTGTCCGGTGGACTCGATCGTGGAAACGGACATCAGTGAGTTCCACATGGAGAACCGCGGTGAAAATATCATTACCAAGGATCAGCTGCTGGCGATCGGGGACAAGTACGAAAAGAGCATTGCCGCCGCACGCGCCGAGGACGCGCCCTATCGTTGAAGGCGAAGGACCAGTAAAAAACAAGAAACAATGACCTTCATACAGCTCGCTTTTTACGTCTTCTCTCTGGTGCTGGTGTTCGCCGCCACCATGGTGATTACCATGCGCAACCCGGTGAAGTCCGCCCTGTTCCTGGTGCTGGCGTTCTTCAGTGCCGCCTGCGTGTGGATGACCCTGGAGGCGGAATTCCTGGCCATCGTGCTGGTGCTGGTCTACGTCGGGGCGGTGATGGTGTTGTTTCTGTTCGTCGTCATGATGCTCGACATCAATCTCGCCCGACTACGGGCCGGCTTTACGGATTACCTGCCCATCGGCGGGCTGGTGGCTCTGCTCATGGTGGCGGAGCTGATCTTCATCCTGAGCGGGGGTAGCTTCAGCGCCCGGAATCTCCCGAGTCCGATGGCTCACGGCGTGGACTACAGCAATACCCGGGAACTGGGTTCGGTGCTGTATACCCTCTACGTGTACCCCTTTGAAATCGCGGCCGTCATACTGCTGGTTGCGATCATTGCCGCCATCTCCCTGACCCTGCGTAAGCGCCCGGACAGCAAGTACCTCAATCCGGCGGACCAGGTTTCGGTCCGGCGCGAGGATCGGGTGCGGCTGGTGAAGATGCCCTCCGAACGCCGACCCACGGAGGATTCGTCGTCGTGATACCGCTTACCCATTACTTGATTCTGGGAGCGGTGCTGTTCTCCCTGAGCGTCATCGGAATCTTTCTGAACCGGAAGAACCTGGTGATATTGCTGATGTGCATCGAACTGATGCTGCTGGCGGTGAACATGAACTTCATCGCATTCTCGCACTACCTGCAGGATGTTGCCGGCCAGGTGTTCGTGTTCTTCGTGCTCACGGTCGCCGCCGCGGAGTCCGCAATCGGCCTCGCGATCCTCATCGTCCTGTTCCGCAACAGGCATTCCATCAATGTTGACGACGTGGACGAGTTGAAGGGATGACGATATTCGACCACATGCAGGCGGTCTACCTGGCCATTCCCCTCGTTTGCCTGACGGCGTCCATTATCGCCGGGCTGTTCGGTCCGTACATCGGGCGAGGCGGCGCGCATTGGATCACCATTCTCGGTGTGGCGATTTCCTTTGCCTTGTCCGTTGTCGTCTGTATAGACGTGCTGCACGGCCACTACTTCAACGGTGTCGTATACACCTGGGGTGTGAGCGGCGGGCTGCCTCTGGAAGTCGGGTTCCTGATCGACCAGCTGAGCGCGCTGATGATGGCGGTGGTGACGTTCGTGTCGCTCATGGTGCATATATACACGGTGGGGTATATGCGCGACGACCCGGGATATCAGCGCTTCTTCAGCTATATCTCGCTGTTCACATTCGCCATGCTGATGCTGGTGATGTCGAACAACTTCCTGCAGTTGTTCTTCGGATGGGAAGGGGTCGGCCTGGTTTCGTATCTGCTCATCGGCTTCTGGTTCAAGAAGGAATCGGCCATCTATGCGAGCCTGAAGGCTTTCCTGGTGAATCGGGTCGGTGATTTCGGTTTCGTGCTGGGCATTGCCGCCATCGCGTACGTTTTCGGCAGCCTCGACTACGAGGCGGTGTTCGCGTCGGCCCCCCAGGCCCAGGGTGCGGTCTTCACCGTGCTGGGCGGCAGCGTGAGCGCGATCACCGTGATCTGCCTGTTGCTGTTCGTGGGAGCCATGGGCAAATCGGCGCAAATGCCGCTGCACGTCTGGCTTCCCGACTCCATGGAAGGTCCCACGCCGATTTCCGCCTTGATCCATGCCGCCACCATGGTCACGGCCGGTATTTTCATGGTGGCCCGGATGTCACCGCTGTTCGAGCTTTCCACGACGGCATTGAGCGTGGTCATGATTATCGGCGCCCTGACTGCGCTGCTCATGGGCATGGTCGGCATGGTGCAGAACGACATCAAGCGGGTGATAGCCTATTCGACGCTGTCCCAGCTCGGCTACATGACTGCCGCCCTCGGGGCGTCTGCCTACGCGGCCGGCATTTTTCACTTGGGCACGCACGCGTTCTTCAAGGCTCTGCTGTTCCTGGCAGCGGGCTCGGTGATCATTGCCCTGCACCACGAGCAGGATATGCGCAACATGGGCGGCCTGAGAAAGGCCATGCCGATCACCTTTGTTACGGCCTGGATCGGCAGCCTGGCCCTGGTCGGTTTCCCCCCGTTTGCCGGATTCTTTTCCAAGGACTCCATCATCGAGGCTGTCCATGCATCTCGTCTGGCGCCGGCCGGGTTCGCCTACCTGTGTCTCGTCGCGGCTACCTTCGTGACCTCGTTCTACAGCTTCCGCCTCCTGTTCATGACGTTCCACGGCAAGCCTCGCATGTCCAGGGAGCAGTTCACCCACGTCAAGGAATCCCCGTGGGTGGTTACCGTGCCCCTGATTTTGTTGGCAATTCCCTCGGTGATTATCGGAGCCTTGTTCTACGAGCCTCTGCTGTTCGGCGACTATTTCGGGCAGTCCCTGCATGTGCTGCCGGCGCGCGACGCTCTGGCGGAGATGGCATCCCAACACCACGGACTTCACGGCATGAGTCTTGTCTGGGAGACCATCAAAGAAGGCCTCGTTGCGCCTCCGGTGTTCCTCACAGTGGTTGGATTCGTCGTGGCTTGGTTGTTTTACATAAAGAGTCCGGAGATCCCGAGGCGTCTTGCGGAGACTTTCCGCGTGCCCTACTACGTGCTGATGAACAAATACGGCTTCGACGAGTTCAACAAGTTCGTGTTCGTCCGGGGCGCCCGTGCGATTGGCGATGTCTTCTGGAAGGTCGGCGATGTTTTCATTATTGACGGCGTGTTCGTGAATGGCACGGCGCGCACGGTGGGATGGGTATCCAGCGTGATTCGACGGGTTCAGTCGGGCTATCTGTACCACTACGCCTTCGCCATGATCATCGGGCTGTTCGTCCTGATCACCTGGTATCTGAGCACCGCCCTATGAATGCAGCGCATTTCAATATCCTGAGTTGCCTCATTTGGCTTCCGATACTCGGTAGCGTGGCGGTGCTGAGCCTTGGAGGCGACCAGCGCGCTCCGGCAATCCGAAAGCTGAGCCTGGTTATCGCGGCGGCGGTGTTCCTGCTGAGCCTGCCTTTGTACATCGGCTTTGACGCGAGCACTGCGGCCATGCAGTTCGTCGAGCTGCACGAGTGGATTCCCGCGTTCCATATCTTCTATCACCTCGGAGTCGACGGCATCTCCATGCCTCTGATCATCCTGACCGCTTTCTTGACGATGATCGTGGTGATCTCGGCGTGGCGGGTGATCCAGGAGCGGGTGGCGCAGTACATGGCGTCGTTCCTGATCATGGAAGGCGTGATGATCGGCGTATTCTCGTCCCTCGATGCCATCGTGTTCTACATTTTCTGGGAGGCGATGCTGGTGCCGATGTTCCTCATCATCGGCGTCTGGGGAGGCCCCAATCGCATCTACGCCACCATCAAGTTCTTCCTGTACACGCTGCTGGGATCGCTGCTGATGCTGGTGGCCTTCATCTACCTGTATAACCAGAGCGGCACTTTCAGCATCCTGGACTTCCAGAACCTGAGCATACCCCTGCACACGCAGCTGTGGCTGTTCTTCGCGTTTTTTGCCGCGTTCGCTGTGAAAGTGCCGATGTTTCCGGTGCATACCTGGCTGCCCGACGCCCATGTGGAAGCCCCTACGGGCGGCTCGGTCATCCTGGCCGCCATCATGTTGAAGATGGGTACATACGGATTTGCCCGCTTCAGTTTGCCTATACTGCCGGATGCGAGCCACGAGCTGGCGGGATTCATGATCACCCTGGCCCTGATTGCGGTGGTCTACATCTCCCTGGTGGCTCTTGTCCAGCAGGACATGAAGAAGCTCATCGCCTATTCGTCCATTGCCCACATGGGTTTCGTGATTCTGGGTTTCTTCATCTTCAACGCCCGGGGCATCGAGGGCGGCCTGATCCAGATGATCTCCCACGGTTTCATCTCGGGAGCGCTGTTCCTTTGCGTGGGCGTTATGTACGACCGGTTGCATTCCAGGCAGATCGCGGACTACGGCGGCGTGGCGAACAAGATGCCGGTGTTCGCGGCCTTCATGATGTTGTTCGCCATGGCCAACTCCGGACTGCCGGGCACCTCGGGTTTCGTCGGTGAGTTCCTGGTGATTCTGGGGTCGTTCGAGGTCAACGCGTGGTATGCCGTGGTAGCAGCAACGACCTTGATTCTGGGTGCGTCGTACACGCTGTGGATGTACAAGCGCGTCATCTTCGGGCCGGTGGCCAATCCGAAAGTGGAAGCCCTCACGGACGCAACTCCCCGGGAGATTTTCTTCCTGGCCCTGCTGGCGATCGCCGTGCTGGGGCTCGGACTGTGGCCGAATCCCATCCTCCACGTGATGCACGCCACGGTGGACAATCTCGTCACCCAGGTATCGGCAACCAAGCTGTAGCGACACATGAATCTGAACTTCACACTGCTGATTCCCGAGCTGTTCATAACAGGAATGGCCTGCGCGATACTTATGATTGACGTCTACGCGGGGAAGGGCAGGGCTACCATATCCCCGGTACTGTCCATCCTGACACTGTTGGCGGCAGCGGGCCTGATCATGGCGGGTTTCAACACGTCTACCGAGTACGCCATGAACGGCATGTTCGTGGAGGATGCATTCGCCGGGGTTCTGAAGATCGCCATAAGTCTCATCGCCGCGGTGGTGTTCGTCTATTCGCGGGACTACGCCCAGAAGCGGGATTTCCTTCGCGGCGAATATTTCGTCCTCGGGCTGTTCGCGGTAGTCGGTATGTTCGTCATGGTGTCGGCCGGGAACCTGCTGGCTCTGTACCTGGGACTGGAACTGCTCTCACTCTGCCTGTACGTCATGGTGGCTTTCCGCAGGGACTCCGCGTGGTCCAGCGAGGCGGCGATGAAGTATTTCGTTCTCGGGGCCATCGGCTCGGGAATGATGCTTTACGGCATGTCGTTGCTCTACGGCCTCACCGGCAGCCTCGACATGCACGAGATCCGTCTCGCCGTGGCCCAGCATTCCCCCAACGACCTGGCGCTGGTTCTCGGCCTGATCTTCGTGCTGGTGAGCATGGCGTTCAAGCTGGGTGCCGTTCCTTTCCATATGTGGGTACCGGACGTGTATCAGGGCGCCCCCACGGCCGCCACGCTGTTCGTGTCCACGGCACCGAAGGTCGCCGCCTTTGCGATGATGATGCGGCTGCTGGCGGGTACCCTGGGTGATCTACATCCGGCCTGGGGGGACATGGTGATCGCCTTGTCGCTGCTATCCATCGGGATCGGCAACACCATCGCCATCGCCCAGGTCAACCTCAAGCGAATGCTCGCCTACTCGGCGATCTCCCACATGGGTTTCATGCTGCTCGGTATCCTCACGGGCACTCCCGCCGGTTACAGCGCCGCCATGTTTTACGTGCTGGTTTACGCCTTTGTCGGGATGGGCGGCTTCGGCATGATCGTGCTGCTGTCGCGTGCCGGTTTCGAAGCCGAGGAAATGAGCGACTGGAAAGGACTCAACAAGACTCACCCGTGGTACGCGTTCCTGATGCTCCTGCTGATGATATCCATGGCGGGTATCCCCCCGACTATCGGCTTTTTTGCCAAGCTGAACGTCTTCCAGGCTGTCATTCAGGCAGGCTTGGTGTGGGTAGCCGTGGTGGCGGTCCTATTCACGGTGGTGGGGGCGTTCTACTACCTCAGGGTAATCAAGCTCATGTACTTCGATGAACCCGAGGGCGCGGTGCCGGAGATTCAGACGCCCCGGGACGCCCGTATCCTGGTGGGCATCAACGCCTGCGCCGTGGTCCTGCTGCTTCCGGTTATTGCCCCCATTCAGGCGATGTGCATTCACGCCGTGAACGGCCTGGCGTTCCTGGCCGGCGGTTAGGATCGTTCAAAGCGCCTCTTTACCAAGGGGGAATTTCCGTCAATCCCATGGCTAAAATTCTTATCCATACCTGACTGAGCGTTGCTGTACAGTCGCGTCATCGGGGATGATGCTAGTGACGGGGTACACTAGCGACAACGTATGATATGTATCTCGCGGAGGCAATATGATCGACGGTGAGCATGCAAATCCGTTTTCGAGGAGGGAGGACAACCGGGAGCGTCAGTTCAAGCATGTATGGGTGGAGGAATTGGATGATGTCTTTGCCGATGTCGCACGCTACTATGACCGCGCCAATCATGTCGCCAGCCTTGGATTGTGGAGTTGGTTTCTTGATCGCTTTATTGCCACCATAGACTGTCAGCCCGGGCAGAGGGTGCTCGACGTTTGTGCCGGCACCAATGCCATCGGCCTTGCGTTGCTGAAAAGACAACCGGATCTCGAGGTCCATGCCATCGATCGCAGTGAGGCTATGCAAGCGGTGGGCCAGGAAAATGCTCGCAAACTCGGTTTTCACATAAACAGCACTATTGGGGATGTCCATACCTTGCCCTTCCCCGACAATCACTTCGACATAGTCACCCTGCAATACGCTTCACGCCATCTGCGTATCATGGATGTCTGCGGCGAAATTCGACGTGTGCTCAAACCCGGTGGGCATTTCTATCACTGCGATATGCTACGTCCCTCCAACAAGGTCGTGGAGTGCGGCTACTATGCATACTTGCGCTTATGCCTGAATTTCACAGCGGCATTGTTTCGCAGCTCCTCCGCGGCCCACGGCTGCAAGAAATACTTCATTAATACCCTGCGGATGTTCTATTCCGCGGATGAATTCTCTACCCTGCTGCGCGATGTGGGGTTCGAACAAGTGGCCAGCGAAACCTTGCTGGGCGGCATGATCGGTTTTCACAAGGCTATGAAGCCACTAGGCACCGGGGTCGCCAGCGTGGCCGAGGGCGCGCGCCTGTAAACCGGTTGCCGGATCTCCTACTCCTTGAAACCGGGCCGACGGCAACCCATGTTGCTTCTCTCGGATGGATACGCGTCGGGACGCAGACGGGGTTCCGAGGCCCTGAGTCCCGGAGAGGAATTGCTCGCCCCTCGCCGCCGGCCGGGGTGGGGGCCCTCTCGGAAGCCCTGGGTCCCCGGGGCGTGGCTTGAATCAACCTCGCCGCCGGGGTAGAATCGGCCGGCTGATGCGGGGTGGAGCAGTCTGGCAGCTCGTCGGGCTCATAACCCGAAGGTCGTAGGTTCAAATCCTACCCCCGCTACCAAATGTCGAAAGATATCTTTGGGCCCCGCTTAGTGCGGGGTTTTCTGTTTAGGGGATCTCCGAGCCGAACGGGGTCCCGTGGTCGGGAGCGAAGATAACGAAGTGGGCTCAAGGCCCACTTTTTTGTGACGGGCAGGGGCCGGGAGACAGCAGTGACGAGGGCAGATTTGCACGAGCTTCTGGAGCCGGGCGCGGAGGCGCTGGGCTTCGAGGTGCTGGCCGTCGAGCTGACCGGCAGCCCGGGACGGAGCGTTCTGCGCGTCTACATCGACGGACCGAAGGGTGTGACGGTGGACGACTGCGCCCGTGCGAGCCAGCAGTTCAGCGCGATCCTCGACGTGGAGGACCCGGTGCCTGGCCACTACACGCTGGAGGTGTCGTCTCCCGGTCTGGACCGGCCCCTGACCAAGGCGAAGCACTTCCAGGCGGTGGTGGGGCAGGAGATTCGCCTGAACACCAGCGACGCCGTGAGCGGGCGTCGTCGGTTCCGCGGGCGGCTGAAAGTTGCGGATTCCCAAGGGCTGGACCTGGTGGTCGATGGTGAGACGTACCGGATTCCGCTCGCCAACGTGATCAAGGCGCGCCTGATACCGGAGTTCGATGAGTTGGGTGAGAAAAGTTAGGTAATAGATTCATGGCAAATGAAATATTGTTGATGGCGGACGTGCTTTCCCGCGAAAAAGGCGTGGGAAAGGATGTCATTTTCGAGGCGATCGAAGCCGCGTTGGCGACGGCCACACGAAAACGCCACAGAGAGGATATCGACGCCCGCGTCTCGATCCACCGCGATACCGGCGCCCACGATACTTTTCGCCGCTGGGAGGTGATCCCTGACGAGGAGGAGCTGGAGTTCCCGACCCGGCAGATCCGCCTGACCCAGGCCCGTCTCGACCATCCGGATATCGAGGCCGGTGAATTCGTGGAGGAGCCTCTCGAGCCGGTTGATTTCGGGCGCATCGCTGCCCAAGCCGCCAAACAGGTGATTATGCAGAAGGTGCGCGAGGCGGAACGCGAGCGCGTCGTTGCGGAATACCTGCCGCGCAAGGGTGAGATGATCTCCGGCGTCGTCAAGCGCCTGGAGCGCGGCGACGCCGTCGTGGACCTGGGCGGGGCGGAGGCGACTCTGCCGAAGTCGGCCATGATTCCCCGCGAAGGGCTGCGCCCCGGCGATCGTATCCGGGCGGTCCTGAAAGACGTGCGGGCCGTGCCGCGGGGGCCGCAGCTGTTCCTCGACCGGGTCGTGCCCGAGTTGCTTATTCATCTGTTCCAGCTCGAGGTGCCGGAGGCGGGGGAAAGCATCATCGAGATCCTGAACGCGGCCCGCGACCCTGGTTTGCGGGCCAAGATCGCCGTGCGATCGAACGATCCCAAGATTGATCCGGTGGGCGCCTGCGTCGGAATCCGTGGTTCCCGGGTGCAGAGTGTCTCCAATGAGATCGCCGGCGAGCGGGTGGACATTATCAAGTGGTCCGAGGATCCTGCACAGTTCGTGATAAACGCCCTGGCGCCGGCGGAAGTGGAATCCATCGTCGTGGACGAGGATCTCAAGTCCTTGGATGTGGTGGTGGACGAGAAGCAACTGTCGCAGGCTATCGGCCGCGGCGGACAGAACGTGCGGCTCGCGTCGGAGTTGACCGGCTGGGAAATCAACATCCTGACGGACCAGGAGGCGGCCGACAAGGCGAACCGGGAATCGGCCGAGTACAGGGCGATGATGATGGAAAAGCTGGACGTCGATGAAGACGTAGCCGGCATTCTGGTCCAGGAGGGATTCACGACCCTGGACGAGGTGGCCTACGTGCCCAAGCAGGAGCTACTCGACATCGAAGAGTTCGACGAGACGCTGGTGGATGAACTGAGGCGCCGGGCCGAGGATGCCCTGGTGACATCCGCCATAGCGGAGGAGGAGGCGCTCAAGCTCGCGGAGCCCGCCGAGGATTTGCTGAATCTCGAAGGCATGGACGAGCTGACCGCACGGAAGCTCGCCAGCCAGGGTATTAAGACCCAGGAGGATCTTGCCGATTGCTCGGTGGACGAGCTGCTCGAGCTTTCCGGCATGGAGAAGGAAAGGGCGGAGACATTGATAATGACCGCGCGTGCACCATGGTTCGAGGAAGCGGAGCAAAGCAACGCGTAGTTACACAGCACGGGTACGATCATGTCGCAGATCACAGTCAAGAGTTTTGCCAACCAGATTAACGTCGGTATCGAGAGACTGCTCAAGCAGCTCGAGGAAGCCGGGGTGGCGAAGCATGAGGAAGACCTCCTGACGGAGGAGGAGAAGCAAACGCTTCTTTCCCACCTCCGTTCCAATGCACGAAGCAAAGCCGCGCACGACGCCGCCCGCAGCCGCATCACCCTCAAACGCAAGCAGGCGGGCGAGATCAAGCAGACTTCGCGGACCGGGACCGCCCGGACTATTCCGGTGGAGGTCAGGCGCAAGCGGACTTTTGTCCGGCGCGAGGTTCTTGAGGAGCAGGAGCGCCAGAGACAGGAGGAGTTTGCCCGGCAGGCCGACGAAGAGCGCAAGGCCCGGGAGGCCGTGGAGCGCGAGGCCGAGGAGGCCAAGGCCCGCGCAGAGGCCGAGCAGGCGGAGAAAGAGCGGCTCGAGCGCGAGAGGTTGGAACGCGAGGAGGCCGAGCGGCTGAAAGCCGAGCAGATCCAGCGACAGGCCGACAATCAGGCCGATCAGCCGGCCGTCGTGCAGGAGGGCGAAGCCGCGCAGGAACCCGCCAAGGCACCCAAAAAGGAAAAGAAGTCCGCTGCCAAGCCCGACAAGGAGAAAAAGACCGCGGATGCGGACCAGGAGCCTGGTGCCAAGGGGAGAAAGAAAGGCAAGGGCGAGAGGGGCAAGCGCGACGAACTGCATGTGGCGAAAGGACACAAGGGCCGGCGCAAGCGCGAGCCGGTACGACCCAGAAAGGTGCAGGCTAGCGCGCAGCATGGCTTCGAGCGGCCCACCGCGCCGGTGATCCGCGAGGTGACCGTGCCCGAGACCGTCTCGGTGGGTGACCTTGCCCAGGCGATGTCGGTCAAGGCGGCCGAGCTGATCACGGTATTGATGAAGATGGGCATGATGGTGACCATCAATCAGGCTCTGGACCAGGACACCGCAATGCTGGTAGTGGAGGAAATGGGCCACAAGGCGGTACCGGCCGCCGCGGAAAACCCGGAGACGGCCCTTCTGCAGGCCCAGGAAGAGGCCGACACCTCCGATATGCAGCCGCGCCCGCCGGTGGTGACCGTCATGGGGCACGTCGACCATGGAAAGACGTCGCTACTGGACTACATCCGAAAAACCAAGGTGGCTGCGGGCGAGGCCGGCGGTATCACCCAGCATATCGGTGCCTACCAAGTGGACACCGCGAACGGTACCGTCACTTTCCTCGACACCCCGGGCCACGCGGCGTTTACCGCCATGCGGGCCCGCGGCGCCCAGGCCACCGATCTGGTGATTCTGGTTGTGGCGGCGGACGACGGGGTCAAACCGCAGACCATAGAGGCGATACGCCACGCCAAGGACGCCGGCGTGCCGCTGGTGGTTGCCGTCAACAAGATCGACAAGGAGGAAGCCGATCCGGAGCGTGTCAAGCAGGAGCTAAGCAACCACGATGTGATCCCCGAAGCGTGGGGGGGCGATACGCTCATAGTGCCGGTATCCGCGGTGACCGGTGAAGGCGTTGACAAGTTGTTGGAAAACGTCGCCCTGCAGTCGGAGTTGATGGAACTGAAGGCCCGTGCTTCCGGACCCGCCACGGGGCTCGTGGTGGAGGCGCGTCTGGACAAGGGCCGTGGACCGGTGGCTACCGTCCTGGTGCAGCAAGGTGTTCTGAAACAGGGCGACACCCTGCTGGCCGGCAGGGAAACCGGACGGGTGCGCGTCATGACCAACGACGCCGGTGACGGCATCTCCGAAGCCGGTCCCTCGACTCCCGTGGAGATACAGGGGTTGTCGGGCGTGCCGGTGGCCGGGGACGAGGTCATGGTGGTGCGGGACGAACGCAAAGCCAAGGACATCGCGGCGTACCGTCAGAGCAAGTACAACGAGTCCAGGCTCGCGCGGCAGCAGGCTGCGAAGCTGGAGAACATGTTCCAGGAGATGGACGAAAGCAAGCAGAAGGGTCTCAACCTGCTGGTGAAGGCCGACGTTCAGGGCTCGGTGGAGGCGCTTACCGAGTCCCTGGAGAAGCTCTCCGCGGATGAAGTGAAGGTGAAAGTGGTGCATGGCATGGTGGGCGGTATCAATGAATCCGATGTGAACCTGGCGATCGCTTCGAACGCGATCATTGTCGGCTTCAACGTCCGTGCCGACGCGTCCGCGAGGCGCCTTATCGAGGCTGAGAACGTCGACGTCCATTATTACAACGTGATTTATGACGTCGTGGACGAGATCAAGGCTGCCATGACGGGGATGCTGGCGCCGCAGATCAAAGAGGAAATCATCGGCCAGGCCGAGGTCCGGGATGTGTTCCGCGCCCCGAAGATCGGCGCTATCGCCGGCTGCTACGTCACCGAAGGAGTGGTGCAACGCAATCAGAAAGTGCGTGTGTTGCGGGACAACGTCGTCATATTTGATGGGGGCGTGGATTCGCTGCGCCGATTCAAGGATGACGTAAACGAGGTCAAGGCGGGTTTCGAGTGCGGCATCGGCGTGAAGAACTACAACGACGTCAAGGTCGGCGACCAACTGGAGTTCTACAGGCAGGTCGAGGTCCAGCCCACGCTCGAGCCGTGATGATGCCGAAAACACATACCATCGGACCGGATGTGGGATCCGCCGCGGACTGACGCAATGCCGAAGGAATTCAGCCGGACCCAGAGGGTCGCGGAACTCATTCGCCGCGAATTGGCGGTTATCATCGCCCGGGAGATGGATGACCCCCGGATGCGATTCGTGTCGGTGACTGCTGTGCAAGTGAGCAAGGACCTGCGAAATGCAAAGGTCTTCGTGACGCAGATGAAGACGGATGATGATTCGACGGTCGACGTCCGGTCCCTCCAGAAGGCGGCCGGTTTCCTGCGCAGGCAGCTTGCGTCCGTTTTGAGCCTGAAGAACGTTCCCGCCCTGACGTTCGTTTACGACAATAGTATCGAGCGAGGAGTGGACCTGAGCCGTTTGATCGAGAAGGCCGTGGCCGGGAACGGAGACTCGCACCGCTGAGGCGGTGGAAGCGACAATGACCAGGAGAAATCGAGATCGGGGCCGCAAGGTGGACGGCATTCTGCTGCTGGACAAGCCGGCAGGGCTGACGTCGAACGCGGCGCTGCAGCACGTGAAGCGGGCCTTCGGGGCGAGCAAGGCAGGTCATACGGGCAGTCTAGACCCCATCGCCACCGGGCTGCTGCCGGTGTGTTTCGGCGAGGCAACCAAGCTGTCGGGTTTTTTCCTGAGCGCCGACAAGCGTTACCGGGCGGGTTTCAGGTTGGGGGTCGCAACGGAGACCGGTGACAGCGAAGGCGGAGTGGTCCGGCGCTCCACGGTTGAGGTGGGCGACGAGGATATTGAACGGGCCATGGATCGGTTCCGAGGCAACTTCGAGCAGATCCCATCCATGTACAGCGCCATCAAGAAGAATGGCAAGCCGCTTTACGAGCTGGCGCGGCAAGGCATAGAGGTGGAACGACAGGCGCGGCCGGTGACCGTCCATGCGCTGGATTGGGAACGTCTAGAGGACGACAGGCTGGCGGTGGACCTGCACTGCTCCAGTGGATTCTATGTCAGAAGCCTGGCGCACGACCTTGGTGAGGCGCTGGGATGCGGCGCTCACGTCGACGCCCTGACACGGGTCGCCGTGGGAGATTTCAAGCTGGAGGATGCCGTATCGCTGGATCGGGTAGAAGCGCTCCGGGAGGATATCGCCAGCCTGGACGAGCTGCTGATTCCCGGCGACCGCGGGCTGCAGCATCTGCCCGGCATCACCCTGTCGACTGACGCGGCCTACTATCTGGTGCGTGGCCAGGCGGTGCGGGCGGCGAAGCTGCCGCGAAGCGGGCTGGTGCGGCTGTACGCGGAGGAGGCGGGGTTCCTCGGGGTCGGCAAAGTGTTGGGCGACGGCCGGGTGGCACCCAAGCGCTTGTTTCAGAGCGCATGATGGATCGGGCGGCGCGATGGAATCGAATAGGCGGCACCGTCGACCCGCAAGCCGGGAAACCTGGCTCCAGGGTGTCAGGAGCTCCAGCAATATGGGCTGCTAAGGCCCTGATTTACATGGAACATCTGCGTACGGAGCGGTGTTCCGGTTTCGGTTGTGAGGCGGCGGAGCGGCGGTTAGAATACGCGGGCTCCGCGGTCAGGTATACATGATGAGCAGTCCAAGTGACTGGTAACAGGCAATAGGTAAGAGGTTGGTCAGATGACATTAACTGCCGAGCAGAAATCTAGAGTCATGAACGACTATCAGCGCTCGAACGGCGACACCGGGTCACCCGAGGTGCAGGTGGCCTTGATGACGGCCCGTATCGAGGATTTGACCTCGCACTTCAAGGTTCATAAGCAGGACCATCATTCCCGTCAGGGGTTATTGCGTCTCGTAAGCCAGCGCCGGAAGCTCCTGGACTATCTCAAGCACAAGGATATAGAGCGCTATCGTGAATTAATTGGTCGTCTGGGACTACGCAGATAACCCCTATAGAGGACGGTATAAAGTGAGCTACGTTTCGAAATCATTTCAGTATGGACGGCATGAATTCAGGCTGGAGACCGGGGAAGTCGCCCGCCAGGCTACCGGCGCCGTTCTGGCCAGTTACGGGGACACATCGGTCCTGGTAACAGTGGTCTGCCAACCCAGCCAGCAACCCCGCGATTTTCTGCCACTGACCGTGGATTTCGAAGAAAGGACCTACGCCGCGGGCCGAATACCCGGCGGCTTTTTCAAGCGTGAAGGCAGACCCTCCGAGAAAGCCGTACTGACCTGCCGCTTGATCGACCGCCCCATCCGACCCCTGTTTCCCGAAGGTTTTACCCACGAAGTCCAGATAATCGCCACCGTGATGTCCGTGGATCCGGAAATCGATCCGGACGTTGTCGCCATGATCGGGACGTCGGCGGCGCTGGAGGTGTCGGGCATTCCATTCAACGGCCCCATCGGCGCGGCGCGGGTCGGATTCGTCGACGGCGAGTATGTTCTGAATCCGGCCACCTCCGATACGCGGGAGGCCTCCAAGCTGGACTTGGTGGTGGCGGGCACCGAGAGCGCGGTGCTGATGGTCGAGTCGGAAGCCAAGGAGCTCAGCGAAGCGCAGATGCTGGACGCGGTGCTGTTCGGCCACGAACAGATGCAGACGGCAATCAAAAGCATTCAGGAGTTCGCCCGCGAGTGCGGGGCCAAGCCGATGGAATGGGCGGCCCCCGAAACGGACACGAACCTGGACTCGCGGGTGAGCCAACTCGCCCGCTCGGGCATGGAAGAAGCCTATCGCGTGGCCGAGAAGACCGAAAGGCAGGCCCGGCTGGCCGCGATTCGCGACACGGTCATGAACGAACTGAGCGATGAAACCACGGATACCGAGCGTCTGGATGCGATCAAACGCGCCCTGAAGCAAGTGGAGAAGGAGATCGTACGCGGCCGCATCATCTCCGGTGAGAACCGTATCGACGGCCGTGACAGGGTGACGGTAAGACCCATCAGTATCCGGCTCGGTGTGCTGCCGCGAACGCACGGCTCCGCTTTATTCACGCGCGGCGAGACCCAGGCGATCGTCACCACGACGCTGGGCACCGAAAGAGACGCCCAGATCATCGACGCCCTGGAGGGCGAGAGTCGGGACCGCTTCATGCTGCACTACAACTTTCCTCCCTTCAGCGTAGGGGAAACGGGCCGGGTGGGCTCGCCCAAGCGTCGGGAGATCGGGCATGGCCGGCTGGCAAAGCGCGGCCTCGCGGCCGTGATGCCGAACATGGACGACTTTCCGTACTCCATCCGCGTCGTGTCCGAGATCACCGAGTCCAACGGCTCCAGCTCTATGGCGACGGTATGCGGCGCGAGCCTGTCCCTGATGGACGCGGGCGTCGGTATCAAGGCGCCGGTCGCGGGCGTCGCCATGGGCTTGATCAAGGAAGGTGAGGGGTTCGCGGTGTTGACGGATATCCTCGGGGACGAGGATCACCTCGGCGATATGGATTTCAAGGTAGCGGGTACCGGCGATGGTGTCACCGCCCTGCAGATGGACATCAAGATCGACGGAATCACCCGGGAGATCATGAGCACGGCGCTGCAGCAGGCCAAGGATGCCCGCCAGCATATTTTGCAGGAGATGTCCCATCTCATCTCCGAGCCACGGGCCGAGATGTCCGAGCATGCCCCCCGCATCATCACCATTCAGGTCCCGGTGGACAAGATTCGTGATGTCATCGGAAAGGGCGGAGTGACCATTCGCGCCATCTCGGAGGAGACGGGAACCGAAATCGACATCAGTGACGACGGCACGGTCAAGATCGCGTCCGTGGACAACGCGGCCGGTCAAAAGGCCCGCGCCCGTATCGAGGAGATTACGGCTGACGTCGAGGTGGGTAAGGTCTACGAGGGACGGGTGGTCAAGCTCATGGACTTCGGCGCTTTCGTCAACATTCTTCCCGGCCGCGACGGCCTGGTTCACATCTCCCAGATATCCCACCAACGGGTCGAGAATGTGGGTGATCTCTTGAAAGAGGGGGACGTCGTCAAGGTCAAGGTGCTCGAAGTCGACAAGCAGGGTCGAATCCGCCTCAGCATAAAGGCCTTGGAAGACGCCGCCTGACGTCGGTTCCCGGCGCGACGGCCTGTGCGCGTTCTGCTGCAGCGCGTTTCGTCCGCCTCGGTTGTCGTTGACAAGGATCCCATCGCCGCCATCGGTCGCGGCCTGGTGCTGCTGACCGGCTTCGGATCCGGCGACGACGCCTCCGTGCTGGCGCCCATGGCCGACAAGATTTGCGGCCTGCGCGTGTTCGAGGACGAGGACGGACGCTTTCAGCACTCGGTCATCGATACGGCAGGGGAAATCCTCGCAGTACCCCAGTTCACCCTGTATGGCGACGTGCAGCGCGGCAGGCGCCCGGATTTCACCGGCGCCCTGGCGCCAGACCAGGCCCGGACGCTGTTCGAGGACTTCGCCGCCGCCCTTTCGGAAAGAGTAGACGGGAGAGTGGCTCGCGGACAATTCGGTGCTCACATGGGGGTACACCTCATCAACGACGGACCGGTTACACTCCTGTTGGAACGCGATCCCAGCCCCACGAAAGGGCCGGATCGCCCTTGATCGAGCTTCCCCCCTGGTAAGCCGCGAATCCTCGAGCCGAGGGGCCCCTGGCGCGTATAAACGGCCTCAGAAAAAGGGTCCCCTGCTCCCTCAGCGAGCGGGACAGGGTAAACGGCTTATGGCGTGGTGCTGTATTGGCGTTTGATCGGTAGTTGATAGAACCCATTCCAGGTACTCATGTCAATGTCCTGTACAACATGGGTTGTCGGGCTGAAACCCGACCGATGGCCGCCGGGCGCTAGCGGTCTGTGCCCGAGGATTGCGGGCCGCTGAATGGTGCAATGTTTGCGGCGGGGCGCACTAGCAGGCTGTTGAAAAACAGCACTGCGTAGCCGAGTGCGGACAGGTGCCGCGCTCGGCGCGTTGAAAAAGGCCAGGAAGGCGTTTTTCAACATCCTGCCAGGCTTCAGGGTCGATGGTGCGGCAGGCGCGATTCGATGAAATCGGGAATGCGCTCATCGAGCCAGTAGCGAGGCTTGAACGGGGAAAGACCTGAAACGAATCCGCAATGTCCTCCGGACCGGCTCAACTCGAGCCGGGTAGACCCGGAAAGCTCTTCCGGCCCGGGTATCACCGCGGGTGTCATGAACGGATCGTTGCGGGCGTGGATGATCAGGGTCGGGGTTCGGATGGCGGGCAGGAAGCGCCGGCAGCTGCTCTGCCGGTAGTAGTCGTGGGCGTCGACAAAGCCGTGCAGCGGCGCCGTCAGGCAGGTGTCGATCTCCTCGAACGTGCCGCACCGGGACAGTGTGTGCTCGTCGATGGGGTAGGGCATCCGCCCCCTCTTGACGGCGACGGACCGCTTCATGCCTCGTATCAGGTGGGCCTGGTACAGTTGTGATATTCCGTGCTCGAGTCGGCGTGCCCCGACCTCCAGAAGAAACGGCACCGACACCGCGACCGCCGCGTCCGGGAGGGGCCCGTCACGGTCCTCGCCCAGCCGCTTGAGAAGGATATTGCCGCCGAGGGAGTAGCCCACGGCGTGGACAGCCATACCGGGCAGGAGGTTTCTGCAGTGTTCCAACACGACCTGGAAATCGGCGGTCTCCCCGGCGTGATAGAAACGAGCCAGCCGGTTGGGCTCGCCGCTGCAGCCCCGTTGATGCATCACCACGCTGGAGACACCTCGGTCCGCCAGGGTCTGAGACAGGGCTCGAACGTAGTGTGACGAAGACGAGCCCTCCAGACCGTGAAGGATCACGACCAGAGCCCGGGGCTCGGCGGGCCCCAGCCAGTCGAGGTCGATGAAGTCCCCGTCGGGAAGTTCGAGGCGCTCGCGGCGATACCGCGGCCGTGGTATCAGCCGGAACAGATAAGGCCAGACGGTCTGGACGTGGCCGCCGCGGCACCACGGCGCGGCCCGGAAACCGGACTCGGTGACTACCACACCCGGAGGGGTGGACTGGTGCTCCAAGGGGTCGACGGCACCTATATCATCTGGCGTTCGCGTATTTCGTCCAGGGTCTTGCAGTCGATGCACAGGGTGGCAGTGGGACGGGCCTCCAGCCTTGCGATACCGATCTCCACGCCGCAGTTGTCGCAGTAGCCGTAGTCGTCCTCATCAATGCGCTGAATAGTGTCGTCGATCTTCTTGATCAGCTTCCGCTCCCGGTCCCGGCTCCGGAGTTCCAGGGACATGTCCGTTTCCTGGGTGGCCCGGTCGGTGGGGTCCGGATGGTTGATCGATTCATCCTGCATGGAGCTGATTGTTCGTGTAATGTCGGATACGAGCTGGCTCCGCCAGGCCTCGAGAATCTCGCGGAAGTGGTCGTGCTGAGTCTCGTTCATGTACTCCTCGTTCTTCCCGGGCTTGTACGGCGCGATTCCGGGAATTACCGAGTGAGCGGTATGAAGGCTGGGCTCGCTGACCCGCCTGCGGCTGGTCTTTGCCTTGGTCTTTGCCTTGGTCTTGCCGGCGGTCTTGCCCGCGGCTTTTTTGCGGGCGGCCGGCGCGGACTTCTTCGCCGTGGATTTCTTTTTCTTCGTCTTGTTCCCCGCGCCACGGGTGGTAGCCGTCTTGGCGGCCGCTTTCTTTGAAGTCTTCTTACGAACGGTCTTCGCCTTCTTCTTAGCGGCGGTAACCTTCTTGCTGGTCTTCTTCTTGGCCTTCTTGGAAGTTGCGGCCATGTAACGACTCCCGACGACGCGTTGGAAAAATTAAGCGCGCATTTGTACTATAAAGGCGCAGGCGACGCAATAAGAGTTTGACATCGCATAAACCGAGCCAAGTCCCTGATTAGACAGGGAAATGAGCCATCCGGGAGCGCCGGAACAGCGGTCCATTGCGACGTCTTGCACGAGATCCGCGCAGCCCTGTAACGGGGGGCCAAGCTCTGCTAAATTCACCGTTTCTCTGGGTCCGCTCCGGCAGCTTTTCAAGTGCCGGATGACCGTTCACGAGCGCAAGCCGCCAATACCTGACAATACAGGAGACCTGCCATGACCATCGCCATCGGTGACAAGCTGCCAAACGTCGATCTCTACAGGATGGGAGACAAGGGCCCGGAAAAGATCTCGTCCGACGAACTGTTGGATGGCAAGAAGACCGTTCTGTTCGCCGTGCCCGGCGCGTTCACCCCAACCTGCTCTCAGTCGCATCTGCCCGGCTTTGTGGTCAAGGCCGATGAACTGCGGGCGAAAGGCGTTGACCAAATAGTATGCCTGTCCGTTAACGATGCATTTGTCATGGATGCCTGGGGCAAGCACCAGAATGCCGATGGAATCCTGATGATCGCGGACGGCAGCGGCGACTTCACGCGCGCGGTCGGACTGGAAATGGACTTGAACGCCCGGGGGCTGGGCATGCGGTCCCAGCGCTACGCCATGGTGATCGAAGACGGCGTGGTGACCCACTTGAATGTCGAGGAACCCGGAAAATTCGAAGTCAGCGATGCCCAAACCATGCTTGGGCTGTTGTGAGAGCGGAAGAGTCGCGGCTGACATTGCCTACTAGAGGAGAATGAAATTTGTGAAACACTTGTTCATCGTGGTGCTGGCGGCAGTTTGTCTGCCGTTGGGTGCCTACGCAGCGGATAATGACGCGCAGGTCGTCAAACCCGAAGTCGTGGAGGGGCAGCCGCCGAGCAACGGTGACGTAGACCAGGGCCGGGAGCGCCTGCCTGGAAACGAACGACCGGGTCCCGCCACAGAAGCAATCGATAAGACCAAAGACGCCTCGAAGCGCGCTTGGGACGCGACCAAGAAGGGCGCCTCGGAAGCGGCCGACTACACCTCCGAGAAGGCCACTCAGGCCTGGGAGGCGACGAAGGAGGGCACCGAAAAGGCCGTTGACTGGACCAAGGAAAAGACCGGGCAGGCCTGGGAAGCCACCAAGGAGACGGCCGGCCAGGCCGGGGACGCCGTAAAGAGCGGTTACGGCAAAGCCAAGGAGAAGACCCAGAAGGCGCTGGGCAACGACTGAGAGCGGCCGCTTTGTGCGGCCGGACGACCAACCGAAAGCAACGGAACCGTCCTATGAAATATTTGCACACCATGGTCAGGGTTACCGATTTGGAGGAATCCCTGGATTTTTACTGCAACAAGCTGGGTTTGCAGGAAGTCCGCCGGCACGACAATCCGAGGGGCCGCTATACGTTGGTCATGCTGGCCGCTCCCGGCGATGAGTCCGCCCAGATCGAGCTCACTTACAACTACGATCCCGAAAAGCTGTCCGGGGGTCGGAATTTCGGGCATATCGCCTATCGGGTGGACGATATATACGAGACCTGCCAGCGCCTGATGGATGCCGGCGTGACCATCAACCGCCCTCCCCGGGACGGTCACATGGCATTCATACGGTCACCGGACAACATCTCCGTCGAGCTGCTGCAAAAAGGAGACGACCTGGCGCCCAGGGAACCGTGGGCTTCCATGGAGAATATGGGCGAGTGGTAACGTTGGCTCCCTGAACAATAAAGGGGTGGGGGATCTCGAGGAACGGGTCTTCCCCGAGAACAATCAGGTCTGAACGGCGGGAGGCCGAAAATGAATTCGGCCGGCCGTACCGTGATTCGATCCCCTCACCCCAACCCTCTCGGCTCTGGCTGCAATCTTCGCCCTGCCTCCCCCTTCCCTGAGGTCATCCCGGAGGGAGGGGGAGGTTCGTGAAACGGCAGTGACGCCGAAGGTGCTTTTTTCGACCTGCGGGTTCGGACGATCTACGATCTACTTGGGCTGCGGCACGATACGCAGGTAGGGTCTCGGTGCTTTCCAACCCCCCGGGTACTTTTTCTTGGCATCTTCGTCGGAAACAGCCGGGACGATGATCACGTCTTCGCCGTTCTTCCAGTTTACCGGAGTGGCCACCTTGTGGGTCGCCGTGAGCTGGCACGAGTCCAGCAGGCGCAGTATTTCATCAAAGTTGCGGCCGGTGCTCATCGGGTAGACGACCATCGCTTTGACCTTCTTGTCCGGACCGATGACGAAAACGGAGCGTATCGTCTGGTTGTCGGCCGCGGTACGGGTCTTGGGATCGCCACTGGCGTTGGGATGGATCATGTCGAAGAGCTTCGCGACTTCCAGGCTGGTGTCGCCGATCATCGGATAGTTGACGGCGGTCCCCTGGGTCTCTTCGATGTCCTTGGCCCAGGCCTCATGATCCTCGACCGAATCGATGCTCAATCCGATGATTTTGCAGTTGCGCTTGTCGAATTCCGGCTTCAGCTTGGCCATGTAGCCCAGTTCCGTGGTGCAAACGGGGGTGAAATCCTTGGGGTGTGAAAACAGTATCGCCCATCCGTCTCCGATCCAGTCATGGAAGCTGATGGTTCCTTCGGTTGTGTTCGCAGTGAAATTCGGGACTTCGTCGCCGATACGCAGTGCCATACGATGGTTCCTCCTGTGTAAGTTGATAGTCTATCCCGCGCCGGCCCGTACGAACGGCCGAGTGGCCATGGGGTGCTGCGAGAGCGAATCCCGGCCAGGGAACGCGTAAATCTATCACAAACCGTTGTATCGAAATAAAAGCAGATTTTCCGGGTTTTACCTTCGGGGATCGGCTGGCGATACGGTGCCGAAAGTGGCCGGCGCGGTGCTGGATGTCCTTCGACAGGTCTGAGAGAATGCGGCGCCCGTTAGCGAACGCGTACATGACCACGATGAACGACGATTTTGAAGCGCCGCTGCAGTTCGAAAATCAAACGGTAGTCCCGGAGTGGATCGATTTCAACGGCCATATGAATGTGGCCTACTACCTGTACGCGTTCGACCGCTGCGTGGACGTGATGTTCAATCGCCTGGGAATCGGACCGGCCCAGCTGGAGGAGAGCCACTGCTCGGTATTCACCCTGGAAGTGCATATCAACTATTTGAATGAGGTAGTGGAAGGAGATCCGTTGTCGGTAACCGGCCGCCTCATGGATTTCGATGAGAAGCGCTTCCACGCCTACTTTGAGATGTTTCACGCGACCGACGAACGCATCGTCGCCGCCATGGAGCAGGTGGGTATTCACGTGGATATGAAGACGAGGAAACCTGCTCCTTTCGGGGGTGACAGTATGCGTTGCCTGCAGCGCATGCTGGCCAGCCACCGGGATCTGCCCAAGGCAAAATACGCCGGCCGGGCTGTAGGAATTCGCCGAAAGTAGACTTCCCTTGATCGTCTTCGCCGGGTGACTCCAGGGACGGAGGAGGCAGGACGCAAGCAGTCCCCTCTCCCTCAGGGAGAGATTCTATGTTCGGGGTGAGGGCAAACGGCGTTTCGGTTGGTGCTGTGTTGAAGCCTGGTCGGTAGTTGACAGGACCACGGCCAGCATGGGTTGGGGGAGGCTTTCGCCGACACGCTGTAAATACATCCTTGTACGCTCGCTTCCGGCATCCTAAGCCTCCTGACGGTCGGCGAAAACCTCCCCCAACCCATGCCCAAGCGGCATCACCCTTCGACAAACACCACGGATGTGTCAGGTATCTCCGCCCCCCGAACGAAGGGATGGGCGTATAGGAACGAAGGGATGGGCGTATAGGCATGAACCGGGGAGGGGTTTCAGCGGGCGTCTGGAGGCATGGATGCCGGAGGCGAGCCTACAGGGAGGTACTCGCGGCGTCCCGCTGAAACCCCTCCCCGGTTCATGCACAGCACTCCCGCCAAGAATCTGAACACTCCCACCACCCAGCGACCCCACAAGATATTCAAATCCCACGACCACAACCCGACATGGGTTGTCGGGATGAATCCGACCTACAGTGTCCCGCTGAAACTGCTGCTGGCCGACGGCGGTTCAGCTCCTTCCGGACGTTGAGAAGTATGCGGCGACCGAAAAGTAGTCCCGGCTATTTACACTTGGGCTCGAGTTTCTTGGCGGTCAGCACGCCGACGGCCTGCGCGGTGACATTGTGCTGCTTGGCAATCCGCTCGTACTCGGCCTTCCTCTTGGTGTTGATGTCATTGACCATGGCTTTGACATCGGGCGTGGCAGTGCCGGTGGGCTTCAGGTAGCCCGTGGGCAGCTCGCAGACCATACCCTGCTGCTTCGCCTGGTCCAGGTTGGCGGCGTGAGCGGCCGTCAGTGGCAGGGCGAGGAACACTCCCAGGGCCAGGCTCGGAACCAGCGAGTTCTTGAAAGATTTCATCAGCGTCTGAGTCGACATGCGCTTCGCTCCACTTAAAACAGGTCTTTGTTCTGTTTGAGCATCGTATCAATGTCCTTCTCCACTTTGACGCGGATCTCGTGCTCGATCTTGATGTTCATGTTGATTTCGATGGGTTTCTCCGGTGCTTCCATTTTCACCGTGGGAGAGCACGCCGCCAGCCATATTCCGGTCAGCAACGCCATTCCACATATTCTTAGTTTCATGCGGTAGACTCGATTGGGCCAACAGGCCCTATTCTAATCGTCATTCAACGATGGTGTCTCCCCGGACGTTGACGAGAAGTCCTTCTTTTGAAGCGTTTCGATGATCGCCCGGTCGAAGTCCCCCGTGACAAAAAAGGCGCGGAACAGGGCCGGGAGTCGGCCGTGAATAGTGGGGTTCAAGGCGATCAGATGGCCGTTCAGGACATTGGGGTTGCTGCCAACGATGCGTGCGGTAATTCTGTATTCGCCGTCCGGCTTGTATAGGAGACTGGCTTTCAGTTCCTTGTACTTGAAATCCTGCAGCGCCCGCAATGCGATATTGTCCAACTGGGTGGCAGCCGCCGCATCCGGGCCCATGCTGAATTTCAGGACACCCGGCCGGATGCTGTGGAGGTCGCCTTCGTTGATCTCGATTCCTCCATCCTTCGCGTACACCACCCGTATCGGTCCCGTGACCGCACCGGTGAGCTGGGTGGACTTCAGGTCGAAGAAGTTCATGATCTTCTCCAGCGACATGCTGTCGACATCAGCCAGGAATTCGAACTTGTCGTCGTTCAGGTTGATAGAGGCGGGGTGGATCGAGATCTCGCCGCCGAACAAGTGGAGACTCGCGGCGTCGATGTGTATTTCGGGAAGGGCGAGGCGCAGCTTCAACTCCGCATTCTCCGCCACCACCCCCGCTCCGAGCTTCAGTGATGGAACCGAAAGTCCCACGGTCAGCTGGTCGATAGTGTTACCTTGGTTGGCGACACGGGCCTCCATCCCGCGGATTTCCATCTGGTCCAGGTCGGCGTTCACCGGGCCGGCGGTCAGGGCGAGCCCGGTCTGCTCGCCCTTGGGGTTCCATTGGAACCGGTAGCGCCCGTCGACGTCGCCGCTCTTCACCGTCAGTTGCCGCGCGATCGACTGGGTGTACACCTGAAGGCTGGGCGACAAAGCCGCCACGGCGTCATGGCCGGATATCTCCACCAAGCCCTGGCCCTCCGAAATCTGAAGCTTCCAGCTCAAAGCCGGTAGGCCGGGGCCATTGCCGTTTCCTCCTGCCGTCAGCGATGTCCCGGTCCAGGACCAGGTTCCGTCGAGGTCGTAGTGAGACAGGCCCTTGGGCCAGCCGGACAGCCGCACGCCCTTTGCACTGATGGTTCCCCGGGTCCCGGCCGCGGTGAGCGATGGCACGGTGACTTCGACTTCGTCCGCGTCCATGCCAAGTTGTTTGAGACTGGGTTCCGCGGCGTTGAAGGTCAGGCCCTTGGAGTCTTTCCAGGTCCAGTGGGGGTTGTGCGCCGTGAAAGTGGTCTGGGGGTCCAGAGCGAACTCGAGTCCGGCGGCCCCGGTTCCCGACCAGGAGGTACCGGTGCGGCCGATGCTGTATCCCGAGGGCGTTGTAAAGTCGATGCTCTGGAAGAGACGGGTCGATGCGTCGCGTTTATCGTGTACGACCATCGCACCGAGCACCCGGGCGGAGAAGTCCATATTGCGCGCGATCGTGCCCTTGACGTGGACCTCCTTGCCGTCGATGTCGAACGGCGCCAGCTCGGCCTTGATCGCTTCCGGTATCGTCGCGCTCGCGTGAATCCACTTGGTGACGTTTCCGGGATCGACACTAGCGTCGAAATGAACGGGATACTCTCCGTTTAGGGCCGCATCCAGCGTCAGCAATGATGCGCCGCGTGCATCCACTATCGTAAGAGTCTGGCGGTTCCGGCCCGGATTGCCCAGGCTTGCCGACAACTCCGGGGTGTGGACGATGGCCACCAACCCCCCCGCCGGCCCGGACCTCGACTCCAGCGACAGGGGGACTCGCACTTCGCCCCACGGTGTCCGCGCCCGGATGTCGAGCGATTTGATCCGCAGCGGAAAGGGTAGGAAGCGCGGGAACAGCCGCGGGGACCGGGACGGACGCGCCGCCGCCGGCGGGCGCCAGCGTCAAGCGGGCCTGTTCGATGTCCACGCCACGAATCTGGAAAGGCCACAACCGGTATCGGACGACGGCATGTTTCGCGTCCAGGCTCATCTGACTATCGTTCACGCCTATGGCCGCCACATCGATTTCCGTCGGGCCGACGGACTCGATCTCCAGACTTCTCACGTCGAACACGCCGCTGAGAACGCGCACGGCGATGTTGGCCAGTATCGCCGGCGCCGCCGCATACAGGAGTGCGAGAGTGCCGCCGACGACCGCCAGTGTGATCAGGAAACGTCTGCTGCGTGTTTTCATGAACGCCGGCCATCATAACCCAACTGGCGCCGCGGGCGGTTCGCGGGCCTGTCTTCCTCGGAGCTGGGGGCGCGCTACCTGGATGCCGGGGGGCGAGTCTATACGGACGTACTCGTGGCGTACCGCTGAAACCCCGCCCTGGTTCATGCACGGCACTCGCGTCAATAGCCTGTGCTCCTTCACCACGTAGCGAGTCCCCCTCGAAGACAATTCAAACCCTACCGACGGAGGTGGCCGTGGTTGGTTAGTTGGAGGTGGCTGAATGTTATCCTACAGGTGGCTGGACGTGGGTAGTCGGGGTGAATCCCGACCTGCTACGATTACGTCCGTTACAGGTATCCCCAAGCCTTGAGGCGCTGATACGAATACTGGGCGGCCTCGCCCTGCTTCACCTGCTGCAGGTAGCGGTAATACTCTTCCGCCGCGGCCTTGTTCTGCTGCATGTTCTCCAGCGACACCGCCTTGAGAAAGGTGGTGTTGGGATTGCCGGGCAGCAGCTTCTCGTAACGATCGAACTCCTGGTAAGCCGCCTCGTAGTCTCCGCCGTACAGGCGGGTCAGGCCGACCAGGTGGTGAGCCTGCGCTTCCTGCGGATAGACGTTCTCGGCATGCGCGAAGTAGCGATTCGCCTCCGAAGGCTTTTCCTGGGCCAGCAGGCTCTTACCCAGCAGAACGTTGCCCGTGTAGTCGTCCGGGGCGAGGCGGACTGCGGAACGAAAGAACTTTTCCGCACCCGCGTAGGCCTTGCCGCCCATCTCCCTCTCGCCGTTTTGCTGCTCCGAGATCGACGGCTTGAGCCGCCGCACGGAAGCGGTCTCGTCCATGAAGCGCTCCCGATACAAGGGTGCGCTCCTGTCGTCGGGATATTCCTCGGCAACACGCTTCACCGCCGTCTGATAGCGTTCCTCGCTGGGCGGATGGGTGGAAAACATCAATTCCATCGCCGATGGCTTGCGCTTATTTTCCGAGCGCAGCACGTCCATGACACCCACCATGCCCTCCGGGTTGTACCCGGCCCGCGTCATGTACTCCATGCCCAGCGTATCCGCCTCGCGCTCATGATCCCGGCTGTAGTGAGCCAGCAGGGCACCGGCCCCGAGGGAGCCGAGCCCCGCCACAACGTTTCCCAGGCCCGCTTGCTTGCTGCTGGCGTAGACCGCGCCCCCCATTACCACGGCCTGAGCGATCATGGTCTTGCCCGCTTGTTCGGCGGCGTGCCGGGCCGCGACGTGGCCGACCTCGTGTCCCAGCACCCCGGACACCTCCGCCTCGTTCTCCGCGTCCACCAGCAGCCCGCGGGTCATCGCAATGCTGCCGCCGGGGAAGGCGTACGCATTGACGTGATTGGCGTTTACTGCCCGGAACGAATAGGGCATGTCGGGCCGGTGGGAGACGGAGGCCAGGTGGGTGCCGATGCCGGACAGGTAGCCGTTTACCGAGGCGTCCTGGACCGGCCCGTAGTCCGCCGAGAACTGGTGCGGCGACTGCAGGCGGTCCGTGCCGATTTCCTGGGATCGGGACATTCCCACCAGCATCGATTTGCCCGTTACCGGATCGGTGGCGCAGCCGTGCATCACCCCGGTGCTCAGGCCGACCCCGGCGGCGGACATGAGCCACAGGAACCGGCGGCGGTCCATGCGCCTGGAGCGGATCAGAATCAGCGGCTGCCGCAGTATCGAGCGACGTTCGGACACGGATGAGCCTCCCTTTCGGCGTTGGCGTTCAAGTGAAGCGGATTTTTCCGAAAAGGTCCAGACCCGCAGAGGTCCCCGCGGCGCCGCGAGGCGGCCTGGAGCGCGCAATTGCGCGGCGCCGTGAGATATAATCCGGAGAATTCCACTACAGGTGTTGCCAGTGACGGAGACTGTTGAAGTCGAACCCGATGTCGAAGAGGTATCCTGCGACGGCGGGAAGACCTTCGGGCATCCTCGCATCTACCTCATGCTCGGCGATGACGGCCTGGCAGAGTGCTACTACTGTGGCAGGCGTTTCTTACGCAAAGGCGCCGGTGCGCGCGCTTCAACGACTGACGCGGCCTGGTGACACGGTACCCTGGCAGCAGTCGGAATCCACTGGTCCGGATCGCGGTTTCGGTGATCCGGGTATATCAGTACTGCTTGTCGCCCTTGGTGGGACCGTGCTGCCGCCACCTGCCCACGTGCTCCGAGTACGCGGAGGAGGCGATACGCAGGCACGGCCTGTCGCGCGGCGGCTGGCTGGCCCTCCGGCGCCTCGGCCGGTGCCATCCCTGGGGAAGCAGCGGCTACGATCCCGTTCCGGATTGAGGTCCCGCTCGCACCGGCGCGACGAGTGCGGCCGGAAGGGGCGACTTGGACATGGGAAAGGAAATCGAACGCAAGTTCCTGGTCGTAGGTGAATCCTGGCGTTCCAGTGTTCAGCGCCGGGAGCGCTTCGAGCAGGGCTACCTCGCCATCACCGCGGACTGTGCAGTGCGCGTGCGAATTGCCGGGGGAGAGGCCGCGCTCAACATCAAGAACGCCACCCTGGACATCGAGCGGCACGAGTACCAGTACCCGGTTCCTCTGACTGATGCGCGGGAAATACTGACACTGCTGTGCGCGGGCCGATCGCTTTCCAAGATTCGGCACTGGGTGCGTCACGAAGGCGACTTGTGGGAAGTGGATGTGTTCGAGGGCGCCAACCGGGGCCTGGTGCTTGCCGAACTGGAGATCGAGCACCGCGAGCAGCGCTTCACCATCCCCGGCTGGGTGGGGGAGGAAGTATCGGGTGATCCCCGTTATCTCAACTCCTATCTCGCGGTGACGCCCTTCAACACCTGGGACCGCGATTGAGCGGCGCCCGGGTGGGAGGCGAGCCTGTCCCGGGTGTCCGGCCTCTCATGCAATCGGCGCTGCGACCCGCCGGCAAAATCGATGGGCGCTGACTCCCGCTATGTTTCATTCCTGCTTCGCTGGCACGGCTTGTGGGGCCGCCGCAGCGGGTCCGACGGCTTGCGCCACGCGGTCAGGCAGTTGCAGGGCATCGATCTACCCCTTTCCGAGTTTGAGAACGCCATCCTCCGTGCGCGGGTCCCGGACTACTCGCCGCTGCAGCTCGACGAGCTGATCGGTTCCGGTGAAGTGTTGTGGCAGGGGAGTCAGCCCCTCGGGGAACGCGACGGGATGCTGCAGCTGTTTTTGAGGAGCGACTTCCCGTCCCTCGGCCGTATCACCTTGTTTGCCCCCGGCTCCCGCGAAAAACGGATCCGGGAACTGTTGCTGGAACAGGGTGGGCTTGAATTCGAGCAGCTCACCGGCCGGTTGGGAGGGTTTCCCGACGATATTATGAAAACCCTATGGAAGCTGGCATGGAATGGCGAGGTAACGAGCAGCTCGCTGGATGCCCTGCGCGCCCGCCGGGCCGTCGCCGCAACACGCTATCACCCGCGCCCCAGGCCGCGGTATGCCACTCGCAGGCGGCTGCCGCCGGGTGCCGTGGGACGCTGGACCCTGCTGTCCGGACCGGACTCCGGATTCGCGCCGGAGAGCGAGCGTCGACTCGCCCTGGCCAGGCAGTTGCTGGATCGTCTCGGAATCGCCTGCCCGGCAACGCTCGCCGGCGAGGCAACGGGCTTCGATGGATGGCTGCCGCTTTTTGAGCAGCTCCGAGCATTGGGCGCGGCGCACCGGACACGATTGCTCGACGCCGGTGGCCCCGTTCAGTTCGCGGCCGCCGGCGCGGAGCAGGTTTGGAATGAATCGGCGGAGCCCGCCGGGGGCGTGCTGGCCGCGTGCGACCCAGCCAGCCCCTTCGGGACCGCGCTACCGTGGCCCCCGATGATGGCGGACCACCGTCCCCAGCGTGCGCCCGGAGCCCGTATATTCATCAGCGACGGCAAGCTGTCGGCGTACCTGGCTCGCAATGGAAGGCGTCTCTACGCGGCGAAAGACATCGATGATCCCCGCCCGCTGATACGCTTGTTGAAGCAAACAGTCGGCGGCAATCCATTGTTCCTCGAGCTGATCAATGGGGAACGGCCCTACGTGACACCCTGGCACCGGGAACTGGTGGCGGCGGGCTTTTCTCCCTCGCGACGGGGCTATCTCCTGCGGGCGGAGTCCAGTTGACCGGCGAGCGCGACCGCGCCGGGAGATGGAATACCAGTACCGCATGAACCTGGCGAGGTCTTCATGGGGCAAAACGCCAGCTTCGGCCTGGACGAGCGGGTTCGCGCTGGTCGGAAAGAACGGGTTCGGGAAACTGGATTGGTGACGGTCCGGCTGTGTTACGGCGAGCTTTGCGGAGGATGCCCCTTCGATTGGGGATGGAAGGCGGCCGGCGGCTAGGCGTGAAGGATTTGTTTCAGCGTTGTACCGAACTCGGAGGGGTTTGGTACTATGTGGGCACCTGCTTCCCCGAGCAGCTCGGTTTTTTCGGCGGCGCTTTCTCCGGCCGACCGGATGATGGCGCCGGCGTGTCCCATGCGCCGGCCCATCGGGGCCGACATGCCGGCGATATAGGCGGCCACTGGTTTGGTCATGTGGTCATGGATGTAGGCTGCCGCCTCGGCCTCCTGGGGTCCGCCGATCTCGCCGATCAGAAGCACTGCCCGGGTATCGGAATCCCGCTCGAACAGCTCCAGGATGTCGCGGAAAGAGCTGCCGTTGATGGGATCGCCGCCGATGCCGACGCTCGTGCTCACGCCAATGCCCAACGCCTTCATCTGCGAGGCGGCCTCGTAGCCGAGGGTTCCCGAGCGGGCCACGATACCCACGCTGCCCGGCATATAGATATGGTCCGGCATGATGCCCAGGAGAGCGCGGCCGGGACTGATGGTGCCCGCGCAATTCGGTCCCGTCAGCCGCATGCCGCCATCCACTTCGCGTCCTCGCAGGTAGCGTTTTACCCGCATCATGTCCTGGGCCGGGATGCCGTCGGTGACGCTGACGCAGTAACGTATACCCGCTTCCGCCGCTTCCATGATGGCGTCCGCTGCGAACGGCGGCGGCACGAATACGATGGAGGCCTCGGCGCCGGTCTCGCGTACTGCTTCGCGTACACTGTTGAACACAGGCTTGTCCAGGTCCGGATGCATACGATCTCCCTTGCCCGGCGTCACGCCGCCGACGATGCGCGTCCCGTAGGCGAGCATCTCACCGGCGTGGAAGCTGGCGGTCTGGCCGGTGAAGCCCTGCACGATGCAGCGCGTGTTCTGGTCTATCAAGATGCTCATGAGTGTTCTGCGGTCGCAGCGGCGGCCAGTCTCACCGCGGCCTGCGCAGCCTCGGCCAGCGTTTCGGTCAACTCGATGGCGAGACCGCTTTCGAGAATGATGCCGCGGCCCTGCTCGACGTTGGTGCCGGACAGCCGCACCACCACCGGGCGATCCACCTCCAGCGAGCGGATGGCCTGGACCACCCCTTCGGCAACCCAGTCGCAGCGATTGATGCCGGCGAAAATATTCACCAGCACCACCCGCACCGCCTCGTCGGCGAGCACCAACTCGAAAGCGTTTGCGACCCGCTCGGGTGACGCGCCGCCGCCGATATCGAGAAAGTTGGCGGGCTCGCCGCCGGCGAGCTTGATCATGTCCAGAGTCGCCATGGCGAGTCCGGCGCCGTTGATGATGCAGCCGATGTCCCCATCGAGACCGACGTAGCTCAAGCCGCGGTCGGACGCCTTGCGTTCGCGACGATCCTCCTGGGACTTGTCGCGCAGCTCGGCGATGCGGGTGTGACGAAACAGGGCGTTGTCGTCGAAGCTGATCTTCGCGTCAAGGGCCAGGAGCTCCCCGCCGCGGGTCGCGGCCAACGGATTGATCTCCAACATGGAGGCGTCGTAGTCGCGGAACAGCCGATAGCATCCCAGGATCATCGCCACCGCCGTGTTGAGATGGGCTTCGGCCACGTCCAGGTGAAAGGCCAGCTGTCGGGCCTGAAAGCCCTGCATGCCCACTGCAGGCTCGATCTCGATCCGGATCAAGGCGCCGGGAAAGCGGGTCGCCAGTTCCTCAACGCTCATGCCGCCACGTTTCGATGCCACTGCCATTACCCGCTCACGGGCACGGTCGAGGACGAAACCCAGGTACATCTCGCGCTCGATGTCGGTGGCTTTTTCCACGTAGAGGCGATACACGCCCTTTCCCGACGGTGCAGTCTGCTCGGTGACCAGCTGCCGGCCCAGCAGGCCGGCCGCCGCGTCATAGACCTCTCGGTCGTTGTGGCAAGGCACGATGCCACCGGCCTTGCCGCGCGCCCCGGAGTGGACCTGCGCCTTCACCACCCAGCCATCGCCGCCGATCTCCTGAGCGCGGTACTGGGCCTGTTCCGGGCTGTAGGCGAGGCCGCCCGGCGGGACGGGCACGCCGAACTCGGACAGCAACTCTTTGGCCTGATACTCGTGGATGTCCATGGTCCCAGCGTCGTCCGTCTATCGCGAGGCGATCTGCTCGTGGATCGCTATCACGTTGGCTGCCATGCGTGCCGACGCGGCGTCGATCATGCGGCCGTCGAGTTGGGCGGCGCCACGACCTTCGGCTTCCGCCTGGTTCAGTGCGTCCAGGATGCGCTGCGACCGCCGGACCTCCGCCTCGGTGGGCGAGAAGACCCCGTTGGCCAGCGCGATCTGTGAAGGATGGATGGCCCACTTGCCCTCGAAACCCAGGGCGGCCGCGCGGCGGGCGGCCTCCAGGAAGCCGTCCGGGTCGTTGAAGTCTCCGAACGGCCCATCGACGGGACGCAGCCCGTAAGCCCTGCAAGCGGTGGCAAGACGACAGAGGCCGGCATGCCACTGGTCTCCGGGGTAGTCCGGGTTCAGCCCGCCAATGTTGACGGTGCGCGCCCGCATGCTGGCCGCCAGATCCGCGACTCCGAAATGCATCGCCTCCAGGCGCGGGCTGGCCGTTGCGATCCGCTCGACATTGGCCATACCCAGGGCGCTTTCGATCAGGGCTTCGAGACCGATTCTGTGCGGGATCGATTTGGCGGTGCTGATCTGCGTGACGAGGGCGTCGGCCAGATAGAGATCCGCCGCCACACCGGTTTTCGGTATCAGTACCGTGTCGAGGCGGTGACCGGCCTGCTCCAGGACATCCACCATATCGCGGTAAAAATAGTGCGTGTCGATGCCGTTAACCCGCACGCAGATGGTCTTGCCTGCGCCGTGCCAGTCCAGGTCGTTCAAGGCCTGGATCACATTGCTGCGCGCCTGCTCCTTGTCGCCCGGTGCCACCGAGTCTTCGAGATCGAGGAACACGTAGTCGGCGTCGCTGGCCAGGGCTTTATCGAACATGCCGGGGTTTGAGCCGGGCACCGCCAGCTCGCTGCGGTGCAGCCGGGTGGTGACGGGATCGAAACGGGTATGGCTCATGGGTCTTCCGGTGCGTTGGGTTCAGCACAAATCTACAGTAATTCCACTACCCATTGGACACACTGGGGCGGTTGCCCCGCTGTTCCGCGAGGACCGTGGCCAGCGCGTCCACGATGAGTTTTGCCGACTCTGTCCTGGCCCCGTATCCCATGAGGCCGATGCGCCAGACCTTGCCGGCAAGCTCACCGAGACCGCCGCCGATCTCGATCCGATGGTCGCGCAGCAGCGCGGTCCGCAGCGCCGCGTCGTCGATGTCCGCGGGGACCGGCACCACGTTCAGCTGCGGTAGGCGGTGGGCCCTGTCCACCAGCAGCTCCAGACCCAGTTCACGGAGGCCCGCCGCCAGTGCCTCATGGCTCTCGCGATGGCGAGCCCAGGCGGTTTCCAGTCCTTCCTCCTGCAGCATGGTAAGGCTCTCATGCAGCCCGTATATGGAGTTGACCGGTGCCGTATGGTGGTAGGCGCGCTTGCTGCCTGACCAGTAGTCGACCAGTGATGAGAAATCGAGGAACCAGCTTTGCACCGGCGTCCGTCGGCGACGGACCGCGTCCAGCGCCCGGGGACTGACGGTGACCGGCGACAAGCCCGGAGGAGAAGAAAGGCATTTCTGCGAACCCGAGTACACCGCGTCCAGGCCCCAGGCATCCACTTCGAGGGGCACGCCGCCCAGGGAGGTCACGGCGTCCACCACGGTCAGGGCGCCGTGCCGGCGGGCGATCTCCGCCAGCTCGCGGGCGTCCGACAGCACGCCGGTGGAGGTCTCGGCATGGACGAAGGCCAGTACCTTGCAGCCGGGATTCGCGTCCAGCGCCTGCTCGACGTCGACGGGCTGAACCGGATCCCCCCAAGGCACGTCGACGACGGTCACCTTCGCGCCCGCGCGCCGAGCAATCTCGGCCATGCGGCCTCCGAAGACGCCATTGCGACAGATAACCGCCGTGTCTTCGGGCTCCAGGAGATTCACCAGGCAGGCCTCCATGCCCGCGGAACCGGGCCCCGACAACGGAAAGGTGAAGTCGTAGTCGGTCTGAAAGGCGTAGCGCAGCAGTCTGCGGGTATCGTCCATGAGATCGATGAATTCAGGATCCATGTGACCCAGGGTGGGGCGGGCCGTGGCCTGAAGGACCCGGGTGGAAACCTTGGACGGGCCGGGGCCGAACAGCTCGCGGTAAGGATGAGTCGACTCGTCTTGAATGGTCGCGGCGATTGCGGTCATGGCGTGCCCTTCGTTTCGTTCGCGTTCGTTCCAGGAGCCGCGAACGTTAGCCGCTTGCCATTGGGCACTCCAATTGATTTTTGTTATTCATCGAATAAGCGCCGCTTATCCTTTCGACTGCGGCTTACCGCTGGAGACGCGGGGCGACCGTGTCCTCCTCACAAGGAGATCTGGTCGATATCGATCTCGAACTCGCCTTCGGGAACCGAGCGGATGACGTACAGCGGTTGGTTACTCCGGTCCGTAAGTTCGTCCAGGAGATTCACCACGGGGAAGGAGCCGTAGGGCTTCTTCTCGGAGTTGAGCAAAAGGATGATCTTAGGGCGTAGCAGCCAGCCGGGGTTCTGCGATGCCACTATGCCCACCTCGCCGGAATTGAGCTCGACCATTGATCCGGTCGGATAGGTGCTGAGGGTCTGTATGAAGCCGTTCACCAGCTTCTCGCTGAAATACTTGCCACGTTGTTTGTACAGGAGCTGGCACGCGGCCGACGACGACACCGCCTTCATGTAGGGGCGCTGCAGGGTCACCGCGGTGTAGAAATCGACGATGCCCGCCATCTGACCCAGAAGCGGAATCTGGGCACCACGCAGCCCGCGCGGGTACCCGCTGCCGTCGAGGCGCTCATGGTGGGTGGCGACCAGGTGCATGATCTCCGGGGAGATACTGGGAGTTCCGGACAGCAACTTCATGCTGTGCCGTACGTGAGTCTTGATGACTTCCCATTCCTCATGGGCAAGGCGGGATGTTTTCTGCAGGATCTCCCCCGGGAGTTCCGTCAGTCCGACGTCCATCAACAGCGTCCCCAGCGCGATATCGTTCAGGGATTGCTCGTCGAGCTCCATCTGGCGGCCGAATGCCGTGGCCCACACCGATGCGCTCAACGAATGGGTGTAGGTGTACGCGCTGTATCGCTTCATGCGGGTCAGCCAGATGTAGGCGTCCGGGTTGCGTTCGATGCTCCGTACCATGTAGCCAATGGTCTTTCTGACGCGCGGCATGTCCAGCTCCTCGTTGGAGCTGAAGGCGGTCTCGATCACCTCGATCAGTTCCGTCATTTGCGCGTGGGTCTCTCTGGCCACGGGCAGTTCCTGTTCGATGCGGACCGTGGGTTTGCGCACCGGCGTCTTGCTTTCTCCGCCCGTATCGAAATCGGGCCGCGGGGTGCGGTGCGCCGAGCTCACCTCGATCTCCTCGTCGGGGATCATTATGTACACATGCTCGGCCTGCTTCTTGAGCTCCTCGATCTCCAACGCGTCGGCTACATGAAACCCCTGAAACTCGAATGGCGTCTCGCGCCACGGCCGATCGAGCCGGGAGACGTACATGCCCAGCTCGAGCTCGTCTGCGTTGATTCTCTTGATAGGCACAAATGAGGGCCGCGGGGCCGCGGGCAGGATATCCTGAAATTACCCGGTTGGTATGCTCATCGAGTAACGTAGTGTCTTACCGGCTGATTGTCAAAACCCACGTGCCGCGCCGATGGTGGTAAATTCCGCCCTTGGGTCACATCCACCACCGCAGCATTCCGGAGTCCGGTGTCCGCAATAAATCATAATCTCTTCAAGGGCGTATGGGTACCTGTATTGACGCCTTTTACGGCTGATTTGTCCGTTGACGGCACGGCTTTTGCCGCCCACTGTCGCTGGTTGCTCGAGCAGGGTGCCGACGGCCTGGCGGTGTTCGGTACCACCAGCGAAGCCAATTCCCTGTCCGTGGCGGAAAGGATGTCGCTGCTCGAGGCCCTGGTGGAGTCCGGCGTGGCGGCGGACAGGCTGATGCCGGGGGTCGGTTGCTGCGCCATGGGCGACACGGTGCGGCTGTGTCGACAGGCCTTGGAGCACGGTTGTCGGGGCGTGCTGATGCTGCCCCCTTTCTACTACAAGGGCGTGAGCGAGGAAGGATTGCTCGCGTCGTTTTCCTGGATCATCGAGCAGGTGGGATCGGACGATTTGAGGATCTTCCTGTACCACATACCGCCCGTTTCGCAGGTGCCGATCCCGGTGTCGCTGGTGGCGCGGCTGTTGGAGGCCTATCCGAATCAGATCGCGGGCATCAAGGACAGCGGGGGCGATTGGAACCACACCCGTGAATTGCTCGAGCGATTCGATGGGCTCAGGATCTTCCCGGGTTCGGAGCGTTTTCTGTTGGATGCACTGCGCCACGGCGGCGCCGGATGTATCACCGCTTCGGGCAACGTCAATCCCGGCGGTATCCGCCGGGTGTACGAGCGGTGGAGCGACGGCGCCGACGACGCGGACGATGCGCAGCGCTGCGCTACTGCCGTTCGCGATGCGTTCGAACAATCCAGGATGATACCGGCGCTCAAGGCGCTGTGCGCCCGGCACTACGATGATCCGGCGTGGGCAACCGTGCGGCCGCCTCTCACGCCGCTTTCGGATCCGGAGCGTGCCGCGCTCTCCGGGCGCCTCGACCAGATCGGATTTTCAATGTAATTCCCTTGTCGGGATAGACTTACGACCTGCAGCGAACTGTAGGTCGGCCGGATTCCTGGAGAACCCTGATGAGAAGCAGATGGAACGACGAAGAAGCGGGAGCGTTCGAGGATCCTCTCGCCCTGCGCGCCTATACCTCGCGGCTGATCGGCGGCGACGACGACCTGGTGCTGCACGGCGGCGGCAACACGTCGGTCAAGACCTCCGTGGCGGACCTGTTCGGTGAACTTCAGGACGTCCTGTACGTCAAGGGCAGCGGCTGGGACCTGGCTTCGATAGAACCGGCGGGCTTCGCTCCAGTGAGGTTGAACACCCTCAAGCGCATGGCGGAGCTCGACCACCTTTCGGACACCGACATGGTCAAGCACCAGCGAGCGGCCATGCTGGACCCGGCCGCCCCCAATCCGTCGGTGGAAGCGATTCTTCATGCCATCATTCCCCGGCGCTACGTGGACCACACGCACGCCGACGCTGTCATCACTTTGAGCAACACCCCGGACGGCGAGGGCATCGTTCGGCAAGTCTACGGGGAGCGCGTCCTGGTCGTGCCTTATGTCATGCCGGGGTTCAGGTTGGCAAAAGTGGTCGCTCGCATGATCGCCGATGTGGACTGGGGCGCGCTGGAGGGAATCGTGCTGATGAGCCACGGCATATTCACCTTCGCGGACGACGCCCGGGAGAGCTACGAGCGCATGATTCGCCTGGTGGACGATGCCGAGCGCTGCCTCGAATCACGCGATGCCTTGCGTGTCGCGAGAAGCGATACGGCCCGGGAGATCTCCCCGTTCGGTCTGTCCGGCCTTCGCCAGGCCGTGTCCTTCGCGGCGGAAAAGCCCATGCTGGTGCGCATCGACGACAGCGTGGAGGCCGTCGGCTTCAGCGAGCTGGGTGACCTGAGATCCATCGCCGGGCGCGGGCCGCTGACGCCGGACCACATCATCCGCACCAAGCGTGTGCCGATGGTGGTGGGGAACGACCCGGATCGCTCGGTGGCCGAATTCATCGACGACTACAAGCGCTACTTTCTTGACAACACCGACGGCACCCAGGTCTGCCTGGACCCGGCGCCGCGCTGGGGCGTGTGGCCGGAGCACGGCATCCTGTCTTTCGGGAGCTCGATATCAGAGGCCGACGCGGTTGCCGATATCGCACGCCACACCGCGCGGTCCATTCAACGGGCGGAAGCCCTGGGCGGCTGGCGGGCGCTGCCGGAAAAGGACCTGTTCGAGGTCGAGTATTGGGAGCTTGAGCAAGCCAAGATCAGGAAGGCGGGACACGGGCCGCCGTTTCAGGGACGCATCGCCCTGGTCACCGGCGCCGGAAGCGGCATCGGCAAGGCCTGCGTCAAGGCGCTGCTGGATCGCGGTGCCGTGGTGGTGGCTCTGGATGTGCAGGGACTGATCAGCGCCGAGTTCGCCCGGCCCGAGGTGAAGACCATCGAGTGCGACGTCACCAACGCCGATCGCCTGAGAGACTCGGTTGACAGGGGCATAAAGGAATTCGGCGGTCTCGACATGGTGGTCAGCAATGCAGGCAACTTCCCGGCCGGCCGCTCCATAGAGGACATGGACGACGATACCTGGAACAGCAGCGTGGAGTTGAACCTGTCCAGCCATCAGCGCCTCCTCCGGTACTGTATTCCGTACCTCAAGAATGGAATCGATCCGGCGGTGGTTTTCGTGGGATCGAAGAACGTGCCTGCCCCGGGGCGCAATGCCGCGGCGTACTCGGCAGCCAAGGCCGGTCTGGTCCAGCTGGCCCGAGTGGCCGCCTTGGAGCTCGGGGAGTTCGGCATCCGCGTCAATACCGTTCACCCCAACGCCGTGTTCGACACCGGCGTGTGGACCGAATCGGTGCTTGAAAGCCGTGCCGGCAGCTATGGCATGTCCGTGGAGCAGTACAAGACCAACAATGTCCTGAAGACCCGCGTCACCGCTGCCGATGTTGCCGAGGTGATCTGCGAGTTGATCGGCGCACGCTTCGCCAAGACCACCGGCGCCCAGATCCCGATTGACGGCGGCAACGAGCGCGTTATCTGATTAGACTCTCATGAATCGCGACTGAAGTCGCTCCTACAATCCGGGCGTCTTGCACGGCGGTGAACCACGAATTGTAGGAGCGACTTCAGTCGCGATCAATTGGTACGGTGAAGGTCCCAAACGGTTCCCCCGGCTGGAGAGGCCACCGTAAACCCGTCTATACTCGCAATCATGAGCAATCCTCTCGACCAGCTCGCCTGCACCGTGCCCGAGCACTTGCATCCGGTGTGCCGGCAGAGCCTGGAGCTGTTCCTGGCGGGACAAGTCACAGTCCATTCACCCGCCTATACCTGCAACATGGTGGACTCTTCTCTGATCCCCCTGGTGGAGTGCCTGCTGCGGGTTTACGCGGACGGCGTGCTGCTGGTGCCTATGCACCTATAGCCGGATTCGCGCAGGCAATGCCTGAGGTCCCGGTTCTTTCGCCATTTGCGATGCGGGTTTATAATTTTCGCCGGCACCGCTTCCACCCACCGGACACAGGAGGACGCCGTTCCGGCGTACTTCGTCCCAATCATCACACCATCCAAACGAGGAGATAGGAACATGAGCAGTGAATTCTTCCGGCTCGACCCGCGCGCTCGAGCCTTCGCCGGCAGACTGGCCGGCATGGTATTGGCGGCCATTCTCGGTCTGTCCGGGGTGTCATCGGCCTCAGCGGCGGATATGCCGCACGTGAAGCTCGCCATCGGCGGCGCGTCGTGCCTGTGCTACCTCCCGACGGTACTCGCCAAGCAGCTTGGAATGTACAAGAAGAACGGCGTGGACCTGGAGATGGTCACTTTCAAAGGCGGTTCCCAGGCTCTCACCGCGGTGATCGGAGGCAGCGCCGACGTGGTCTCCGGGTACTACGACCACACCGTGGAGCTGGCTGCCAAGAACAAGCAGATGCAGGCGTTTACCATCTACGACCGCTTCCCGGGCCTGGTGCTGGTGGTCGCCCCGGCCAATACCAATACGATCAAGTCGCCGGCGGACCTCAAAGGCAAGAAGGTGGGTGTAAGCGCACCCGGCTCGTCAACAGACTTCTTTCTCAAGTACACCCTGCGCAAGAACGGTATCAACCCTGATGACGTACCGGTGGTGGGCGTTGGTCTGGGAGGCACTGCGATTGCCGCGATGGAGCACGGTCAGATCGACGCCGCGGTCATGCTCGACCCGGCGGTGACGTTGCTCACCGGAAAGTACAGCGATCTGCGCATCCTGGTGGACACGCGCTCCCAGGCCGACACCCGCAAGGTGTTCGGGGGCGACTATCCAGGCGGCTCGTTCTATGCCTTGACCGACTGGATCAACAGCCACCCGGACACCGTCCAGGGCATGGCCGACGCCATGGCCGAGACCCTCAAGTGGATACAGTCGCATTCGGCCGAGGAGATCATGGCGAAGATGCCGGCGGAGTACGTGGGCAAGGACAAGGATCTCTATCTGTCGGCGCTGAAAAACACCATGTCGATGTACTCGGCCAACGGTCTCATGGATCCCAAGGGTGCCGAGGCTGTGCTCAGTGTGTTCAGCGGCTCGGACCCCGAGGTCGCCAAGGCCAACGTCGACGTGACCAAGACCTACACCAACGCCTTCGCTGCGAAAGCGGCGGCGAAGTTCGGTCTGCCCGAGTAACCGGGCCGGGATGGCCCAGCCAGCGTCGAAGCCAACGGCGGCGGAACCCGCCGCCGTTTCCTTCTCGGGCGTGACGATCCGCTTTGCTGCACCCTCGGGGGACGTCCACACGGTGATCGTGGATTTCTCCCTCGACGTTGCCGAGGGCACCTTCGTGGCGGTGGTGGGACCCAGCGGCTGCGGCAAGTCAACCTTGCTCAACACCGCCGCCGGCCTGCTGTTTCCTCCCGCCGGGCGTGTCGCCGTGTTCGGCGAGGCCCTGGCCGGCGTCAACCAGCATGCGGCATACCTGTTCCAGCAGGACGCGCTGCTGCCCTGGCGCACGGTGTTGGACAACGTGATGCTGGGGCTGGTGTTCCGCAACGTGCCCCGCGATGAGGCGGCGGCCAAGGCCCGCCAGTGGCTGGCCCGGGTGGGCTTGTCGGATTTCGAGGACCGCTTTCCGCACCAGCTCTCCGGCGGCATGCGAAAGCGGGTGGCTATCGCCCAGGCCTGGATCGTCAACCCGCGCATCCTGCTCATGGACGAGCCCTTCGGCGCCCTGGATGTACAGACCCGCCAGATCATGGAGAACGAGCTGCTGGCGCTGTGGCAGGAAACGCGCAAGACGGTGTTGTTCATCACTCACGACCTGGAGGAGGCTATCGCACTCGCGGATCGTGTTGTAGTGCTCTCCGCTTGCCCGGCGCGGATCAAGGGTGACTACGAGATCGACTTGGCGCGCCCGCGCGACGTGGCGGAGATACGCCTGAATCCGACCTTCAACGCGCTCTACCGGCGCCTATGGGCGGACCTGCGCGACGAAGTCCAGAAAATCACGGAGCACCCCGGTGGCGGCTGACACCGGTCTCGCCTCCACGGCACCGCGCAAGCGACCGCACCGAGCGCTGGTGCTGGCCCTGCAGGTGGGCTTCTTCACGCTGGCTACCGGGGTGTGGGAGATCCTGTCGCGCTATGGTGTGGTGGATCCGTTCTTCTTCAGCCGTCCCAGTGATATCGCCGTGCAGATGTGGCAATGGGTGGTCAGCGGCTACATCTGGCCGCACCTCGCCACCACACTGATCGAGGCCATGGCCGCCTTCGCCATCGGTATCGTGACGGGGGTGCTGGCCGGCGTGCTGCTGGCACGCGTGGAATTGCTGTCGGCCGTGTTCGATCCCTACATACGCGTGTTCAATGCGCTGCCAAGGGTGATTCTTGCGCCCATCTTCCTGATCTGGTTCGGCCTCGGCATGGGGTCCAAGATCGCGCTGGGGGTGACATTGGTGTTCTTCGTGGTTTTCTTCAACACCTTTCAAGGCGTGCGTGAAGTGGACCCGGTGATCGTCAACAACGCGCGCATGCTCCAGGCCAGCGACGGCCAGCTCATGCGCCACGTCTACCTGCCCTCGGCCATGGCCTGGATCTTCTCCAGCCTGCACACCAGCATCGGCTTCGCCCTGGTGGGCGCGGTGGTGGGGGAGTACATCGGCGCCGCCCGCGGCATCGGCTACGTGGTATCCCATGCCCAGGGGGTATTCGACACCACCGGCGTGTTCGCCGGCCTGCTCCTTACGTCCATCGTCGTACTCGGCATCGACCTCGCCATAGAGCGCCTCGAACGCTACCTGCTGCGCTGGAGGCCACAGCAGGAGTAGATGCCGGGTGTACGTCCCGACAGGCGCCACGGAGACGGTAGCGAGACCGGCTCGAGCGCGAGCAGGCGTCCCTGCCTGAACAAGCAAATCGACCGGAGAACTCAGTCAGAGCCGCCGGCGGCAATCCGGGATACGTGCCAAGGTTTCAGTTGCCCGAACATCAGCCGGTAAACCCCTTTGTTCGCGTCGTAAGTGAGGCTGTAGCTGCGCGGATAATACCCAGGCAAGGAGTATTGCGCGGGGGTCGATACAACCTGGGTGGTGCTAGGTCGTGTCTTGAGATAGTCGATGCTGGTCATTCCTTCCAGGAACGTGAGCATTCCGTGGGAGTAGCCGTAAATCACGGTGTTGGTGAAGGGTTTCCCATGAAGCTCGGGAGCCGCCTTGGGTACGGCGTGGACTCCCATTCTGTTCACCTGGGTGCCCGGCGGGATGAAGTATCCATCCGGTATCAGCGCCGGCGCGGGCATCGTAACGTCGGCGATATCGGGAGTCTCGGGATGCTTGTAATGAATACCGAGCTGGCTTTTCTGATCGATGACGTAGAAATGGAAGTCAAAGTGGGGCACGGTGTAGATCCCCTTCGGGGGATGGCCCAGGGGGTGCCAATCCACCAGTATGTGGTCGAAGCCGGTGCGCGGCGCTTTTTCGGGAAACGTCAGGTAGTAGTGCCAGTCCAGTGAGGAGTCTTTGGGATTCACCTTGTCCGGCAGGCCCTCGAGCATCGTGGACGTGAACTCCAAGCCCACGGCAGTGGGCGTGCCGGCCGCGTCGACCAATTCGACAGCCCGGATGGTGCCGTCACCCACCGCGACTGGCGACCCGAGATAGCTTCGCCCGTCAGCGCTCGTGCCGGCCCGGGCCGGCGGGAGGGAGACGACGACAAGAACTGCGACCAGGCACCACGAGGATGCCCAGAGTAGAGTTTTCATTGAGAGGTTCCCTCCTAAGGGACATTGTCCGCGCTGCGAGCGACAACGCCGCAGCCGCGGCTTGCGCATTATAGACACCTGGCGGGCTGCCGCGTTCTCGCGTCGCGGCTCGATTGGCGCCCCGGGCAGGAATCGAACCTGCGACCTACCGCTTAGGAGGCGGTTGCTCTATCCCCTGAGCTACCGGGGCTCGGTGGTTCGCCGACCGGGTGGCGGGTCAGCGGAGGCGCAATTGTACCGGATCGATCCTGGAGACCGGAGTCTGGCCCTCCGGCAACCGGCATTCGCGTTGCGCGGTTGTGTCCGGCCGGAATATCATTTAATATATGTACAAATATTCATGTATTCAGGATTCCATGACTGGTATCGAGCTGGATCAGGACCAGGCTTCAGAGCTGGCGGAAGTATTCCACCTCCTCGGCGACAGCAACCGCCTGCGCCTCGTGTGTGCGTGCCTGGACGAAGCGGTGAACGTGCATGAGCTGGCCGAGCGCCTGGGTATCACCCCTTCTCTGGTGAGCCACCATCTGCGGCTGTTGAAGGCGGCGCGTCTCATGCGGGCGGAGAAGAGAGGCCGGCAGGTGTTCTACCGGGCCGCTGATGACCATGTTCGCAGGGTCCTTCACGACATGACCGCGCATCTCGACGAGGATCTGGAGGACTAGTGTACCCCGTCAAACAGTCTATAACTTATCGGCGGCTTGCCGATCGGGGTTGAATTGTTCGATAGAGCATCGAAAGGGCGCCGCCGGGGTCTTTTTCACCAAGCGAGTATCGGGGAGCGACTGAAAAAGATCCCGGCGGCGCCCGTTTGCGGATCGGGGCCACCGCCACCCCAGCCTGAAATAATTTGCATCATTTCTGGCGGGATACACTAGCCCGGCTCCGGGGGTTGGGATATCCATGCCCGAACACCATCACAACCATCATCAACACGGCAGTCAGCGAACCCTGTTGTTCGCGCTCGGCTTCACGGTTCTCTTCGCCTTCGTCGAAGCGGTAGCCGGATGGTGGTCGAACTCACTGGCGTTGATCGGCGATGCCGGCCACATGATCACCGATTCGCTGGCGCTAGCCGTGGGGGCGCTGGCAGCCTGGATGAGCCGCAAACCCCCCTCGCTGGTGCACTCCTACGGACTCAAAAGGGCCGAGGTGTTGGGTGCGCTGCTGAATGTCGCGTTCATGGTGGGGGTAATCGTCTACATCGGAATCGAGGCCATGGAGCGCTGGAAAACCCCCCAGGCTGTGAGGGGCGGCGCGGTGATGGTGATCGCTTTCCTGGGCCTGCTGGTGAATATCGCCGTGGCCCGCATTCTCCACGGGGGTGAACAGAGTCTCAATGTGCGGGGGGCATATCTGCACGTCATGGGGGATCTGCTGGGCTCCGTGGCGGCGCTGGCCGCCGGGGCGGTCATCTGGCTGACCGGCTGGTATCCCATCGATCCGCTTCTGTCCGCGCTCATCGGGTTGCTGATACTGGTGTCGAGCGCGCGACTGCTGGGCGACGTCCTGCACGTGATCATGGAAGGTGTGCCGAGGGACATCGACCTGGAGGACCTGGGTCAGGCGCTCGCTGCCGTTGAAGGCGTGCAGCACGTGCATGACCTGCACGTGTGGACGCTCGATTCATCCACCTATGCCGTTTCAGCGCACGTGGTGGTGGCGGCCATGCCGCAGTGGGAAAGCTGCAGGGCGCGGTTGGAAACGCTGCTGGCAAACAAGTTCGGTATTTCCCACACCACACTACAGCCTGAGGACAGCGAAACTTTCAAGAGGGCGTGCGCGGACGGGAGCTGCGGCCCTATATTCCGGGCCCGGGCATGAGCCGGCGTCGGCGCTACGCCGTCACCACCCCGTTGAGCCAGTGTGCGAGGTCCCGAATCTCGTCGGGGTAGACCGAGTGTTCCATGGGGTACTCGTGCCACTGGACCGGGTAGCCTTCTTTCATCAGGAACTCGGCGCTCTGCCTGCCCATGGGGTAGGGAATCACGGGGTCGAAACGTCCGTGAGCCATGAAGATGGGGATGTGCTTGTTGGCCTCGCTCGCGTAGCGCCGGATGGCGTCGGGAATCGGGACGTAGGTGGACAGGGCGATGATCCCCGCCAGGCTGTCCGTGTGCAGCAGGCCGGTGTGCAGAGCGATTACGCCGCCCTGGGAGAAGCCGGCCAGGACGATGCGCTCGCTGGGGATTCCCGAGTCGACGGTGGCGCTGATGAGTCGCCGCAGGTGCTCGGCGGATTGGTTGATACCGTCGGCGTCAACCTCCACGCCGAGATCCATCCGGGTGATGTCGTACCAGGCGCGCATCACCATACCGGCGTTGATGGTCACCGGACGGGACGGTGCGTGGGGGAAGATGAAGCGCACCGGTGGGGACGCGGAAAGGCCGAGCTCGGGAACAATCGGCTCGAAGTCGTGGCCGTCCGCACCCAGGCCATGAAGCCAGATCACCGCGTATTGCGGCCCGGTCCCCGTGTCCCTTTCGATGTAGTCCAGCAATTCCCCCGTCATATCGACTCACCTTGCAACAATGTAGGGCGGGATTCTATCCCGACAGGAGCTGCCGTGTCGGCACACAACGCCGATGTCCCGGCGGCCGCCGTCCCGGATGTCCCTTGGGCGTCCTTGTCGGCATAGAATGCCGACCTACATCGACAAGAAGAGGTACCGACCATGACCGCAGACTTGCCGGACAGGGCCCAGGTTGTGATCATCGGAGGCGGAGTGGTCGGGTGCAGCGTCGCCTATCATCTTGCCAAGGCGGGATGGACGGACGTCGTTCTGCTGGAGCGCAAGCGCCTTTCCAGCGGTACCACCTGGCACGCCGCGGGATTGGTGGGCCAGCTGCGCGCGACCCACAATCTGACACGCCTGGCGCAGTACACCTGTGAGTTGTTTGCCGGCCTGGAGGAAGAGACCGGTCAGGCAACGGGCTTCCGGCGCCGGGGCTCCCTGGCACTGGCGCCGAGCAGGGAGCGGTTCGAGGAGTGGAAAAGGGCCGCCTCCATGGCGAGCTGTTTCGGCCTGGAGGTGGAGGTCGTCAGCCCGCGCGAGGCGTTGGAACTGTATCCCATCATCAATATCGACGACTTGGAAGGCGCGGTCTATCTGCCCGGAGACGGCCAGGTCAACCCGGCCGACGTCACCCAGGCGTTCGCCAGGGGCGCCCGCAGCAACGGCGTCCGCGTCTTCGAAAACGTGAAGGTCACGGATGTGGAGACCAAGGGGGGAAGAGTGAGCGCGGTGCATACACCGGACGGCCCCATAGCGACGGACTACGTGGTGAACTGCGCCGGCATGTGGGCCAGGGACGTGGGGCGAATGTGCGGCGTGAACGTCCCGCTGCATGCGGCGGAACACTTCTATATCGTGACCGAGCCCATAGAGGAACTGCCCGCCGACCTGCCGGTAATGCGCGACCAGGACAACTGCGCGTACTTCAAGGAAGATGCCGGCAAGCTCCTGATCGGAGCCTTCGAGCCGGTGGCCAAGCCCTGGGGAATGGGCGGGATTCCCGAGGGCTTCGAGTTCGGACAGCTCCCGGAAGACATCGATCACTTCGGGCCCATACTGGAACGGGCGGTGATGCGGGTGCCGTTGCTGGAGCAAGCGGGCATTCGAACCTTCTTCAACGGGCCCGAGAGCTTCACGCCGGACAACCGCTACTACCTCGGCGAAGCCCCGGAAGTCGGCAACTACTTCGTGGCGGCGGGATTCAATTCCATCGGAATCCAGTCGTCGGGCGGCGCCGGGAAGGTGATCGCGGACTGGATGCGCGACGGGCATCCGCCCATGGATTTGTGGGACGTCGATATTCGGCGGGTTGCGCCGTTCCAGGGTAACCGCCGCTACCTGCGCGACAGGACGGTGGAAGCGCTGGGTCTGTTGTACGCCATGCACTGGCCGTTCCGCCAGGTGGAGAGCGCGCGCCCGGTGCGGCTTTCGCCTTTGCACGACCGGCTGGCGGCGCAGGGTGCCTGTTTCGGGGAGCTGCAAGGTTGGGAAAGGGCGAACTGGTACGCCCCGGAAGGGGTCAGGCCGGAATACCATTACTCGTACGGCCGACAGAACTGGTTCGAGCACAGCCGCGCCGAGCACCAGGCGGTGCGGGAGGGGGTCGGCCTTTTCGATCAGACGTCGTTTGCCAAGTTTCTGTTGCAGGGGCGGGATGCGGAGCGAGTGCTCAATCGGGTATGCGCCAACGACGTTTCCGTGGAACCCGGCCGGGTCGTCTACACGCAGTGGTTGAACGAGCGCGGTGGGATCGAGGCGGACTTGACGGTGACGCGGCTTGCCGAGGACGAGTACTTCATCGTCACGGCCCCCGGCACCCAGGGCCGTGACTTCCACTGGCTGCGCGGCCGTATCCCCTCGGACGCGCATGCGTGGCTGACCGACGTCACCTCCGCCTATGCGGTGCTTGGTGTCATGGGTCCGGCTTCCCGCGACCTGCTTTCGTCCCTCACTCCCTCGGATTTGTCCAATGGTGCATTCCCTTTCATGCACTCGCGGCAGATCGAGATCGGCTACGGACTGGTCCGTGCTTCGCGCGTCACCTACGTCGGTGAACTGGGCTGGGAGCTGTACATACCCACCGAATTCGCAGTGCCCATTTATGATGTCATCGTCACCGCGGGTCGTGACATCGGCCTTCGACATTGCGGCTACCACGCGTTGAACTCCCTGCGCATCGAAAAAGGGTACCGTCACTGGGGCCACGACATCGGCGATGAGGATACGCCGCTGGAAGCCGGGTTGGGCTTCGCCGTTGCCTGGGACAAGCCCGGCGGCTTTATCGGCTGCAAGGCGCTCCTGGAGCAAAAGCGTGGCGGCGTGAAGCGGCGGCTGGTGCAGTTCGTCCTCGACGACCCAGGGCCGCTGATGGTGCACGATGAGCCGATCTGGCGCGACGGTGTCCGGGTCGGACGCACCACCTCGGCGATGTTCGGGCACACGCTGGGTGCCAGCGTGGCCCTGGGCTACGTCGAGCAGGCGTCCGGCGTGCCGCGGGAATTCATCGAGGCCGGCAGTTACGAGATCGAGATCGCCGGGGGGCGCTGGCCGGTCCGCGCCTCGCTGCGGCCGTTGTACGATGCGGAAGGAAAGCGTGTAAGGATGTGAGTCGCCTGCAGGTCCGTGGCATTTCGCTCATGGCGATCTGCCACACTTCCCATGTCCGGATCGGACCATCGATGGCATGGTGGTTGGTGGATAGACGGAGACTGGATGCCCGTTCAGTCGTCGACGCGCTCGCGCTGCTGCGCGAGCAGCGCGCGCACTTGCGGTCGCCCGCCACTTGCCCCATAGTTGCGCTTGTCTGACAACGCCCCACCGAAGAAGGGCACCACCGAGAGGAGCACCCATGCAGACACTTCTTGCCATCAGCCGCGGAATTGATGCACTGACCGCTTTCGTCGGCCGCTGGGTCTATTGGCTCATTCTCGCCGCAGTGCTGGTGAGTGCCGGTAATGCGATCGTGCGCAAAGTGCTCGATATCAGCTCCAATGCCTGGCTCGAGCTGCAATGGTACCTGTTCGGCGCCGCCTATCTGCTGGCCTCGGCCTACACGCTGCAACGCAACGATCATATCCGCATCGACATCCTCTCGAATGCCCTCCCCAAGCGGGTACGCGACTGGATCGATGTCTTTGGACACATTGTCATGCTTCTGCCGTTCGCCGGACTGATGGTCTACGAGTCCTGGCCGTTCTTCTATAATTCGTTTATTTCGGGAGAAATGTCCGGCAGCGCCGGCGGCCTCATCCTGTGGCCCGCTCGACTGATGCTGTTCCTGGGGTTTACCCTGCTCCTGCTGCAGGGACTGTCGGAGCTCATCAAGAGGGTGGCGATCCTCCGCGGGGACATGGAGGAGCCGGGCGCGCCGTCAGAGCGGGCCGATCAAGTGCCGATCAAATGAGGGGCCTTCGGAGCCGGAGGGCCGGCACTTGACTGCGTTTCTCGTTGCCAACATGGCGCCGATCATGTTCGCTTCGCTGGTGGTGTTTCTGCTGCTTGGTTATCCCGTGGCGTTCGCCCTGGCCTTCGTGGGGCTCGGCTTTGGGGTGCTCGGTATCTCGCTCGGCATGTTCAATCCCCTGTTCCTGCAAGCCCTACCGGACCGCATCTGGGGCATTATGGGCAACGAGACCCTGCTCGCCATACCCTTCTTTACCTTCATGGGACTGATACTTGAACGATCGGGAATGGCGGAGGACCTGCTCGAGACCATCGGGCAGCTTTTCGGGCCGGTGCGCGGCGGGCTTGCCTTCGCGGTCGTGTTCGTCGGGGCGCTGCTGGCCGCGACCACCGGTGTGTTGGCCGCTTCCGTCATCGCAATGGGGCTGATCTCGCTGCCTATCATGATGCGCTATGGTTATGACCGGCGGCTGGCCACCGGCATCATTGCCGCCTCGGGAACCCTCGCCCAGATCATTCCGCCGAGCTTGGTGTTGATTGTGATGGCCGACCAGCTTGGCCGCTCCGTGGGGGACATGTACGAAGGCGCCATCTATCCGGGCCTCATTCTCGCGTCGCTGTATGCCGGCTACGTGGTGCTCCGATGCGTGTTCTCGCCCAAGGCATTGCCGGCCTTGCCTCCGGAGGCGCGTACACTCGGACCCGGGATCCTGTCGCTGGTTGTCGCTCTGGCCTTGTCCGTCGGTGTGGGCTTGTTGATTGATCATTTCTACGAAGGCGACCCGCAGTGGCGCTCAGTGACGGTCTTCTTCGGGGCCGTCGCTTTCGCCTATGTGATCGCGCACCTCAACCGGCAGCTCAAGCTCAATCTCCTGTCGCGGCTGGCCGAGCAGGTGATTATAGTTTTGATCCCGCCACTCGCCCTGATCTTCCTCGTGCTCGGCACCATCTTGGTCGGCGTCGCCACCCCCACGGAAGGCGGAGCCATGGGCGCCAGCGGCGCGCTCGTTCTAGCCTTTGCCAAGCGTCGGCTGAACCTCAATGTCATTCGCCAGGCCCTGGACTCCACCACCAAGCTCTCGTCATTCGTTCTCTTCATACTGATCGGCGCCCGCACCTTTTCACTGACCTTTTACGGCGTCAACGGCCATGTCTGGGTGGAGGACCTGCTCACCGGCCTGCCGGGTGGACAGATCGGCTTCCTCTTGGTCGTCAATCTCCTTGTGTTCTTCCTCGCATTCTTCCTCGACTTCTTCGAGCTTGCGTTCATCATAATACCGCTGCTGGCGCCGGCCGCACAGGCGCTGGGCATCGATCTCATCTGGTTCGGGGTGCTGCTCAGTATCAACATGCAGACCTCGTTCATGCATCCGCCGTTCGGATTCGCTCTTTTCTACCTGCGCTCGGTTGCGGCACGCGAGCCGTACAATGACCCGGTGACGGGCAAGCGTACCGCTCCCATTACGACCGGCCAGATCTATATGGGCGCGATTCCGTTCGTGGTGATCCAGCTCATCATGGTCGGCATCACAGTGGCGTTCCCGATCATCGTCACACACTACAAGGAACCCCTGAACGCCAACCCGGAGACGATGAAGATCGTCGTGCCCCAGTCTGACAACGGCGGGACCATCCAGCCCCCGGAGCTCAATTTCAGCGAGCCCGAGCCTCCCAACTTCGGACCGCCTCCCAAATCCGACTGACGTCCGGGATCTGAAGAAGCCAAAAAAAAGCCCCGGAGCCTTGCGGGCTCCGGGGCTCGTATCGGACGACCCGAGTCCTAAAGGGCGTTCGAACGCTGCTTGTGTGCCATGAAGTTGTTGTAGGTGTTTTCGGCAACCTCATCCCAGAGAACCGCGTTGCGCCGGAAGTCGACCAACGACTCGTAGATGTTCTTGAAGTCGGCGCTTTGTGCGGACAATTCCTTGTAAGTGTCGTTGGCCGCCTTGAAGGAGGCCTCCAGAATGTCCTGCGAGAATGGCGAAAGCTTGGCCCCGTTCGCCACCAGGCGGCGCAATGCCGGGAGGTTGGCGGCATCATACTTGGCCATCATGTCGGCGTTGGCGTAGCCGGCCGCCGCCTCGACGATCTTCTGATAACCCTTGGGCAGTGAGTTCCATTTGTCGAGGTTGACGATGACGTGCAGCATGGGGCCGGGCTCCCACCAACCGGGATAGTAGTAGTAAGGTGCCACCTTGTAGAAGCCGAGCTTCTCGTCGTCGTACGGCCCCACCCATTCGCAGGCGTCGATCGTGCCCTTCTCCAGCGAGGGATAAATGTCCCCACCGGCGATGAGCTGCGGAACGACGCCGATTTTGGCGATGATCTTGCCGCCCATGCCGCCGATGCGGAACTTGAGGCCTTTCATATCGTCCAGGGAGTTGACCGGCTTGCGGAACCAGCCGCCCATCTGGCAGCCGGTATTGCCGGCGGCAAAGGCGATGAATTTGTACTTCTCAAAGAACTTGTTCAGCGACTCTTTCGCGCCGCCGTGATACCACCAGGCGTTCATCTGCCGTGCGTTGAGGCCGAAGGGAATCGAGGTGGCCAGTGAGAACGCCGGGTCCTTGCCCCAGAAATAATACAGCGCCGTTTGGCCCATCTCGACCGTGCCGTCGGTGACCTTGTCCGCGACCTGAAGGCCGGGCACGATCTCACCGGCCGGAAAGGCCTGCACCTGGAACTTACCATCGGTGGCCTCAGTGACATATTTGGCGAAGACTTCCGTGCCACCGTAAAGTGTATCCAGGGCCTGGGGGAAGCTTGAGGTGATGCGCCACTTGAGCGATGGCATGCTCTCGGCGATGGCAGGCGCGGCGAGCGTTGTTGCGGCGGCGCCGCCTGCGACCGCACCGGCCGTCTTTATGAATTTGCGACGGTTCATTTAGGGTTTCCTCCACGTGGGCAGGGCGCCCGAGTCGTGCACGCCATGCCGGTTTCTTGGTTGTCGATCACGGCGAGAAGTTGCCGTTCTTCGTAAGGAATGCCGCCTGGTACTTGCCGCCAAACGACAATATGACCCACATTAAGCGACAACGAAGTATAACACAGGCCGCGCGGGCGGAAAGCATTTGTAATCAGGCCGATACCGGAAGGCTTCAAGGCCCCGTTAAGGTTGTGAGGGGCCCCCGGAAACCGCGGAGTGCGGCCGGGTCACCTCGGCGGAAAATGGTGAAGACAGACGCTGGCCTGTTCCCAGTCGTGTCAAGTTGCTCGTATCCACCCGATGTGGTGGGCAATCCGGTGGACATACAGTGTTTACGTTCGAGCAGATCCGACCATCTGTCACCCTGTCGACGGCGGTTTCGCGGCATGAGTATCGATTCCCTTCCGGGATACCAAATACGAAGAGTAGCGGGTTTCCTCCACCGTCCATCGCCGGTCACGAATACCCCGACGACTACCGCCGTCTGTCAAGCGATTCCTCCAATGCGGCTATCAACCGATCCACATCTGGCGCACTATTGTAGTGCACGAGGCTGATGCGTACGACACCCGATTCCGGGTCGATACCTAGTCCTTGCAAACAGCGCCAAGCGTAGAAGTGTCCCGCTCCCGTGGCGACCCTGCGCTCGGCCAGCGCCCGCGCCAACTCATCCGGCGTCCGGGTCGTTGGAACCAGGGCAATGGTGCCCGCCCGTTGCTCGGCGGCGGCCTCGGATCGACCGATGATGCGAAGGTCACCGCGGCCCCGGGCAAACTCCAGGACCCGGCTGGCCAGCGCCGTCTCGTGCATGGAGAACAGATGGTACATGTCCTCGGTCTGCTGGCGCAGCGAGCGTCCGGCACGATCGGGGAAGTGATGGCGATGCAGGTCCTCCATGTACCGACCCAGGCCTGCCAGTGCGCCGATCTCCGCATGCAGGGGACCGGCGGGATTCATCCGGTAGTGGGGCTTGTCGGCGTTGAAGAAATGTCCCTGCGGGGCCAGTTCGGCCAGGCGCTCGGACCTGCCCCACAATACTCCGAGATGGGTGGCGAAAGTCTTGTAGGTGCTGAACACGACGAAGTCGGGGCCCAGCGTACGCACGTCGGGCATCCGGTGGGGCGCGAACGATACGCCATCCGCGACCGTGACCGCGCCGACGGACCGGGCCATGTCGCAGACGGCGCCTGCGTCGTTCATGGTGCCTACGATGTTCGAGCACAGGCTGAAGCACACGACCCGCGTCCGGTTGCTGATGAGCCGGCCGAGGTCATCCAGGACGAGATCACCGGTGACGGGATTGATGCGCCATTCACGCAGCACCACGCCGAACTCTTCCAAGCGGCGCCAGCAGCCGATGTTGGCCTCGTGATCCTGGTTGGTGACGATGATCTCGTCGCCGGCCGAGAGAGCGGGTCGCAGCGCCTGGGCCAGGACGTAGAGGTTCATGGTGGTGGACGGTCCCAGGGTGACTTCGTCCGGGTCGGCGTTGATCATTCCGGCGGCGACCGCATAGCCGGCATCCATGGCTTCCCCGGCCTGCTGCTGCATGTAGGAATAGCCGTAGGGCTGCACCTTGTACTCCGTAAAGAAGCGGTGCAGGCTGTCGCTTACCTGCCGGGGCACGTATGAGCCGCCGGCGTTCTCGAAGAAGGCCCACTGCGATGTCTCGGGGTGCTCGAAAGCGGGGTAGTGGCTGCGTACGTGGGATACGTCGAGTGTGGTCATGGCGGCAGAGCATTCGGAAGTCGGCGCAAGACTACTTGGACATGGGTTCGAACTCAAGCCGAGCGTACTGCGTCGAGACCCGGACGCGGGAGCGGTTTCAACCGCGATGTCCTTGAAAGAATCGCGGTCGGCAGCAATTGCTCCCGGCAACCTGCTGCACTTCCTCCGTTCATGGAGCTCGAAACCACTCCTGCAACCCGGGGTTCGGCGGGGCGCCGGGCCTGCAGGCTCGACCTACTTCAATGCTTCACCGTGATCACGCTGCACTGGGCTTTGTGATTGACCTTGTGGGCAACGCTGCCCATCAGCAGGCTTTCCACATCGCCGATGCCCCGGTGTCCCATGGCGATCAGATCGCAGCCCAGGGCCTTGGCGGTCTTAACAATCGCGGCGGCGGGATCGCCGCTCTCGATACGGCGGGCGATGTGCACCTCGGTATCCGAGGCGCGTGCAGCACCCGCGTCCACGATCCGCTCCGCTACCTGCTTCTCGTACAGGTAGGGAGTGGGTTCCAGGTGCTCCGCCCGCGCGTACTCTTTCAACGCTTCGGGCAAGGGTCCTCCGGGAATCACGTGGAGCAGGGTTAACTGCGCGTCGTTCCGTTCCGCGATGAGCAGGGCGACCTCGACGGCGTCTAATGAATGCGGAGAACCATCGGTGGCCACCAGTATGTTCTGAAATTTCATCGTCTCTCGGCTTGGTTATCGGCTCCGGCGCGAAAACTTATACCGCGGGGTGGGAAACGCGGTTGATGCAGATCAACGAATGGGGCTGGTCCGGCATCCCCTGACGGGTGCGATGCCGGACCTGAAGTGTTTCAAGCAGGTGAACGAGGAATTCGGCATGTCCGGCGGCGACGAGGGGCTGTGATGGGTATGGCGCTGTTGCGGCAGGCTTCGAGACCACCGAGCAGATGGAGCACGTCAAGCGATCGGGCTGTGATACATTGCAGGGGTTCTGGCTCGGGAGGCCCGCACCGGCGGAGGATCTGCGGCCACTGCTGGCCCGAAGTACTCCCTCAGGGTTGCCGCGTGACAACGCGCTTTCGACCAGGCTTGGATGAGCCGCAGGTGCCGGAGGATACGACCTCGCAAGTGATGTCGGATATTCGTATTGCCGGCATGTCACAACGAATGCAGGAGGTGCGACCCGAATGACCGAAAATGATTCATCTCTAAATGATTCATCCTTCCTGGAGCGGCTCCGGCTTCGACTTGCCGAGCAGGGCGGTGACTCGGCGGCCCATGACAAGCGCCATCCTGCCAGAACGAGCCCGGAATATCAGCAGATCAAGTGGCAGGCAGCCTCGGAAGTCGATGCGCTGTGCGACCGCATTATTCGGGAAATCCAGAACGGACTCGACGATATCAACAACGTGGTCGTGCCCATCGCCGAGCCCATGGCCGAGCAGCTCGCCACCGGTGCCGTTTTGGACATATTCGAAGCGGCTGCCCGGGTGCTCCAGGAACAGATCCGGAAGGGAACTGATCACCGTTCATCCTGACCGGGCCTCCCCGGAAGGATTCGATCCAACGCGGCCCGTGGCGGCCCCGCCCCGGGGGTCGCAGTTTTCCGCGGCTCGCCTCAACCCGCCCGCATGGCCACCGCGATATTGCCGCGACGACGCGGCAGCCTGTATGATTTTTGCAGAAGGCCTTACGGAGATGCGGAAGTGTACAAGGTGTCCGGGATACGACTCACAGGTTGCAGTATCGAATGCTTGTTGGCCGGCCGACGGATTGTCGTCCTGCGTGCGCGGAACGTGCGGGACAAAAACAACTATGCCTGCGTCGAATCTCCCGCAGGAACCGGTCAGTGAAGCTGACCCCGGCCGCGCGGGCCGCCCGGATAGCGCTGATCTACCTGGTGTTCGGCACGTTTTGGATCGTTGGCAGCGACACCATGCTGGGATGGCTCGTATCAGATGCCACCAGTCTGACTTATCTGCAGTCCGTCAAGGGCGCCGTTTTCGTGCTGGTAACGGGCGCTGTTTTCTATTATCTGGGCCACAGGGAAATCAAGCGCCAGTACGAAGCCGACCGGGAAGCCCGCGCGCGCGAACGCGCGCTGGAATCTCTCTTTGAGGTCACGTTCGACCACGCCGCCGTGGGCATGGCGCACAGTTCGCTGGAGGGCCGGTTCCTTCGGGTGAACCGGGCTTATTGCGATATGGTGGGCTACTCCCAGGACGAGTTGTCGACCCTGAAGTATCAGGACATCACCCATCCGGACGATCTGGCAAGGGACGAGGAGCAGACGAAGCGTATGCTGGCGGGGGAGTTCGACTCGTTCACGATGGACAAACGATTTATCCGCAAGGACGGCACGGTGGTGTGGGCGACCCTGATGTCATCCATAGTGCCGGGAGCCAATGGGAACGAGGACTATTACATAGCCGCCATCACCGATATCTCTGACCGCAAGGCCGCGGAGGGAGCGCTGCGCGCTTCGGAAAGCAAGTTCAGGGCCCTGGTGGAGCAATCCATTGTCGGAATCTACGTGTTCGATCAGGACGGCTTTCGCTACGTCAACCGGCGGCTGGCCGAGATGTTCGGCTATTCCGAGGACGAGTTGATCGATCACATGTCTCCCCCGGATCTGATTGCTCCGGAGGATCAGGGCGCGGTGAAGGCGCAGATCCGACGGCGCCTGGACGGCAGTGTTCCGAGCGCGCACTACACGGCCCGCGGCCTGCGCAAGGACGGCACCAAAATCTGGCTGGAGCTGCATGGAACACGCATGGGGGTCGATGAGCGGCAGGCCATTACGGGAATGGCGCTGGATGTCACGGAACGCGTGCAGTCGGAGCAGCGTATACGCGACAGTGAAGCGCGTTTCAGGGCCATTTACGAAGGCGTCAACGATGCGATTCTGATCGTCGATCCCGCAACGGGCGTTATTCTTGATGTCAACCGCAAGGCGATTGAGATGGGCGGTTACAGCGCCGAGGAAGTCAGGCGGCTTACGATACCGGACGTCAGCGCGGGCGATCCGCGCGAGGTGCAGGCGGCTGTGGACAAACGCATCGAGGCCGCGATGCGCGGGGAGCCTCAGATCTTCGAGTGGGAGGTACGGGACCGCCGGGGCCTCACCTTCTGGACGGAGATCAACATGCGATCAGCGCGCATCGACGGCGTGAACCGGATCCTGGTTCTCGCGCGGGATATCAGCGAGCGGCGGGCCTCCGAAGAACAACTGCGCCTGGCGGGCCAGGTCTTCACCAGCACCCGGGAAGGTGTCGTTGTAACCGATACCGAAAACCGGATACTGAGCGTCAACCCGGCATTCACCGAGATCACGGGCTATTCGGAAGAGGAAGTGCTCGGCAAGACGCCCAAACTGCTGCAGTCGGGTTTCCATGACCGCCTCTTCTATCAAGGCATATGGCAATCCATTACCAGGACCAACCACTGGCAGGGGGAGATCTGGAACCGCCGGAAGTCGGGGGAGCCCTATCCCGAATGGCTGACCATCAGTGCGGTCCATGACGAGCGAGGGAAGGTGACCAACTACGTCGGCGTGTTCACTGATGTGAGCCGTATCAAGCATTCGGAAGCCGAAGTACAGCGACTGGCGCACTACGATCCCCTGACGAACTTTCCCAACCGGGTCCTGCTCATGTCGCGCCTGGAGCATGCCATTGACCTGGGACGTCGACGCGGGAAACGGATAGCCCTGGCGTTCTGCGGACTCGATCGCTTCAAGTACATCAATGACAGCTTCGGCTACGGCGCCGGGGACGAGCTGCTGCAGACGGTGTCGCGGCGAATCCGGTCGATCCTGCAGAACGAGGATACGCTGGCGCGATTCGGCGGCGACGAATTCGTAGTGCTCATCGAATCAGACCACGAGCCGGAGGAGATCGCGCAGGTAGCTCAAGCCATCGTGGCACTGGGCGAGACTTCCATCGAACTGTCAACCGGCCAGATGGTGTTCGCCGGAATAAGCGTCGGCGTCGGCATATTTCCCACAGACGCCGATGACGCCGCAGCGCTGATCACCAACGCCAACGCGGCCATGCAACAGGCGAAGATCGAGGGGCGGCATACCTATCGCTTCTATACCGAAGGCTTGACCGAAGCGGCGCGAGAGCGCCTGCAGATGGAGGCCCGCCTGCGCCATGCAGTCGAGAGCAATCAGTTCGAGCTGTATTATCAGCCAATGATGGAGGTTCCCGGCGGGCGGATCATTGGTGCCGAGGCACTGGTGCGCTGGCACGATCCGGAAAATGGGATCGTCGGGCCGGACCGTTTCATACCTGTGGCGGAGGACACCGGCTTGATCGTGCCCCTGGGTCACTGGGTGCTGGAGACCGCGTGTAAGCAGGCCGCCCGCTGGAAATCGGCGGGCTTTGATGAACTGAACATTGCCGTCAACCTCTCCAGCCGCCAGTTCGAGACCGGTGACCTGAAGCGAGAGGTGGCCTTGGTTCTCGAGGATACCGGGTTGGATCCCGACCGACTGGAACTCGAAATCACCGAATCGGTGTTGATGGAGCACGGCGAGCGTTCCATAGAAATGCTCAACGGGCTGAGAGAAATCGGCGTACGCGTGTCCATCGACGACTTCGGCACCGGCTATTCCTCGCTCGCGTATCTGAAGCGCTTCGCCATCAACAAGTTCAAGATAGACCGCATATTCATAAAGGAGCTTCCCGGCAACCGGGAAGACGCCGAGATCGTCTCAACCATGATCGGTATGGCCCACAATCTGAATCTTCAGGTCGTGGCCGAGGGGGTCGAGACACCCAGCCAATTGGAGTTTCTCAAAGCGCAAGGCTGTGACGAATTCCAGGGGTATCTCATGAGCCCGCCGGTTCCGGCTGCCGACTTCGAAGCGCTGGTGCAGGAACCCCGGCGGGCCGCCGAAGCCTCTGAGTGAGCCGCGCCGCCGGGCCCGAGCCTGTCTGCATCATTCCCCGAGCAGCGAGTAGCGCGCGCGGCGGATGCTCCTCACCAGGTCGTCGACCCTGTCGCCAGGCGTCTTCAGCAGCAGCATCAGATGGGTGGTCAGCATCAAACCGGCTTCGAGGGTTTCCGGGATTACTTCCGTCGCACCAGCCGCCAGCAGTGATTCCAGGTTGGAATCGTCCCCGCTGCGCACCAGGATGGGCAGGTCCTTGCGTATGGACCTCGCGCTGTGGAGGATCTTCGCGGCGGTGCCGTCGTCGCTGAAGCTGATCACCAAGGCGCTTGCGCGCTGCAGACCGACGGCTTTGAGGATCTCGCGGTGACCGGCATCGCCGTAAAACACGCGCTCGCCCGACTGCCAGCCGTGCTTGACGCGTATCGGCCTGATGTCGAGGGCGACGTACGGGATGGCCTCGCAGCTCAACAACTTGCCGATTTGCTCACCTACCCTGCCATATCCGCAGATCACGACGTGGCCGGCGGTATCCTGCATCGCCGCCGCGATCTGGTCCGCCCGGCCTTCCGGTGCTGGACGGACCGGCAGCAGCCGGGCTGCAACAATATTATTCCAGCGGATCAACAAGGGTGCCGTCAGCATGCTCACCACCACTGCGGCAAGAATGGGCTGACTGTCGCCGGGCCGCAAGAGGCCGGTGTTCAATGCCAGGGCCAGGAGCGCGAGCCCGAACTCACCGCCGTGACCGAGCACGAAGCCAGTGCGCAAGCCGGTCGCCGGGTCCCGGCTGTACCACCAGGCAAGCAAGCCGATGAGGCTGCCCTTGCCGATGATCAAGCCGGCCGCCAGCAGCAGTATCCACGGCCACAGGTGCGCGGTGACGGCGAGATCCAGTTGCATGCCCACCGAAATGAAGAACAGGCCGAGGAGAATGTCCTTGAAGGGCCGCAGCTCGACCTCGATCTGGTGGCGGTACTCGGTTTCGCTCAGCATCATTCCCGCAAGGAACGCGCCCAGGGCCAGGGATAGCCCGAGCAGGCTTGTTACCCAGGCAGCGACCAATGCAACCAGAATCGCCGTCAAGGTGAACAGTTCCGCCGATCCCGATGCAGCGACTTCGTCGAACAGCCGTCGCAGGGCGAGGCGACCGACCGCAAGCATGAGCGCCAGTGCCAGGATCCCTTTGAATACGGCGTAGGTCAAAGCCAGCCCGAGATCGTCGGCGGCGCCGCTGGCGAGTATCGGAATAGCCACCAGAAAAGGTACGGCGGCAAGGTCCTGAAACAATAGAATCCCCAGGGACATGTTTCCGTGCCGAGTCTGTAACTCGAACTGGTCCGTCAACTGCTTCACCACGATCGCCGTCGACGACATCGCAAGCGCCCCGCCCACGACGACCGCCGCCGCCCAGGGAATGCCTATCCACCAGGCGACAAGGGCCCCGGTCGCCGTGCCGACCAGGACCTGGGTGCCCCCAAGTCTGAGCAGGACACTGCGCATCGCCAGGAACTGCGGAACCGAGAATTGGAGCCCAATTGCGAACAACAGAAAGGCGATCCCGATCTCTCCGAGGACTGCGGCGGCATCACTGTCGTTGAACCAGCCGAGCGCATGGGGACCCACTCCGATACCGACGAACAGGTAGCCCAGAAGCGGGGGGAGCTTGAGGCGGCGAAAGACGCCGATCACGAACACCGATACCGCCAGCAGGGTCAGAATCTCGGTCAGCAGATTGTGTTCCATCGGTTCGTCGTCGAGAAGCAGGGCGGAAGGTTCTACCGGTACGACAATCTATCATGTCCGGTCAGGGACCGACTGCGCGGTATCCGTATCTTCACGTACCCCACAGTGACGGAAATCCTGCTATATTGACAATTCATCCGGTGGGGGCCGGCTCGAAAACTGCATACTGAGGTGTGGAGAGGGCATCTGCGCCTGGATGTCGTCCGACGCCCTCTACCCGTTCGGCGCGTGCGGAAGCTTCGACGCGGAAATCCAGTGAATTCGGGAGAGCAACGGTGCGTTCATGGGGCGAACTCATTCAGAGGGAACTCCGCATCGACATTGGAGAAACCCGGTCCGAGATGGTCCGGGTCAGCATCATCGCGTACCTTGGATGTGCGGCCACCGGGTTTCTGTCTCTGTGCGTCGCGGATAGGTATGTCATGTCCACGCTGTGGGCGACCGGCGTTATCGCGGTGGCTGCGTCGACGGCCCTGGTGCTGTGGACATGGCGGCGGCGCCTGCCCCTGTGGGCACTGGTAGCCCAGGCTCCCTACGCGGCGCTGTTGCTGGCCGTGGCCGTGTGGGCCGGTGGCCCCGGAGCCGCTTCCACTTTTCCCTTGTTCTACGTGCTCGTGGTCCTTTACGGGACGTTCTTCCTGCGCAGCAGCGTGGTCGCCGCCCTGATCGGGTTTTGCGGCCTGAGCTTTGCCGGCGCGGTAATCGCGGCCGGCGACCCCGAGTGGGCCAGCCGGATCGTGACGGTGTTCGGCGTTTCGGTAACGGTAGGACTGTTCGCGGGCCTGCTGGTGAAACGCTTTCATGAACGGTCCGTGCGCGATTTTCTTACCGGCCTGATCAATCGGCGCATGTGGGAGTCGCTTGCACGGCAAGAGTTGAGCAGGGCGGCGCGCACCGAGAATCCAGTCTCCATGATGCTCATCGATCTGGACCGGTTCAAGGAGATCAACGACCAATACGGACATCTGTACGGCGACGATGTGCTGAGGAAAACCGCCGACACGCTGCGTCGGGTATTGCGAAATGTGGACGCGGCATGCCGTTGGGGCGGCGATGAATTTGCGGTGCTGTTGGCGGACTGTGATTCGGAACAGGCCGAGCTCGTGGCCGGCAGGCTGAGGAACGAGTCGGGCGAGTCCCCGGGGTTGTCCATCGGTACGGCCACTTGGCGCAAGGGATTGTCCATGACCGACTTGTTTCGCGAGGCGGACGACAGCCTGTACAAGTCCAAGGCGAGCCGCGGCGCCGCTTGACTGCGTTCGGGGCGGCATGTGCCCACCTCCATCGACACTCGGCGCCAATTCGTCCCACGGACCGCACTACTGTGGTGCGGCGCATTCAGGCCCGGCGACAGCCGGTTAGTCCAGCCCGTGTTACCTGCCCTTGGCCTGCTGTAAACTGGCGGGCGGTACGGCGGTACCAGCACTGAGTTGCAAACTGGTATTGGCGTATGGTCACACACGTGAAGGAGGACGTATGGCATACCGTATTCGAAAGGTCAGTTACTGCTACATCAAACTCGCGCAGCAGGCGGGCCAGGGCGTCAAGGTGCTGGAGGCTTTGGAAGGCGCAGGCGTCAACCTGTTGGCGCTGACGGGTTTTCCGGCTGGCGGCGGCAAGGCGCAGCTCGATCTGGTGCCGGAGGACATGGCGGCGGTTCGGCGGGTCGCCAGGAAGCACGGGTGGAAGCTGAGCACCACTAAGCGGGGCTTCCTGGTACAGGGCGATGACCAGGTGGGCGTCGGCTGCCGCGTGCTAAAGCGCCTGGCGGATCGGAAGATCAACATCACTGCCGCCGACGCCGTCACCGCGGGCAAGGGCCGGTTCGGCATGCTCCTGTGGGTTAAGCCGAAAGACTACAGCCGGGCCGCGAGAGCGCTGAACGCGAAGTAGTTGACATCGGGGCGCTCACCCGAGGTGAGCGGGAACATGCTCGAGTGACTCCCTCTCCCTGGGGGGAGAGTGTTGAAACGAGTGAGGACTTCTAAACGAAGTCGCGAGGTATCCGCCGGTCCCAACTCTGGGTATACACCCGGACGTCGCCTTCATAAGCATCGAGATCGGCCCGCACAATAAAGTGCGTGGGGGTCGCCGTCATCACCGTGCGTGTGACGGTCCGCACTCCCCAGCCGCCGCGCTTGAAGCTGCGCTCCCAGTACGTTTCGCCGCGCAGCGTGTCGTAGTCGTGGTCCCGATACGAGTATCGTTCTTCGACCATGGTGTGTGTGCCGAGGTCGACGAGCTCCAGGTGATGCATGCCCTCGTCGAACAACACTCGCAGCTCGGAGAAATCGCGGGCGAGGTCGTGCGTGATCACCCATTCCTGCCTGGGTGGCCGTGTCAATGTGCGTGGCGAAGGACTGGCGCCCTCGGGCTTGCCCAGATCCGGAAGCGCCCTGTCCGACGTCGCGGGACGGACGTATTGGGAGGATCAGGGCGCCGGCCCCGGTGAATACGCTGAGCCGGACCGGCTTCGGCGAAGGCCAGGCCAGCGGCCAATACGACGTGGACAGCCCCACCCGCAGCCTGTGGCCCCGGGCGAATGACTGCGCGATGTCGTTCATGCGGACGCGTACCCGGTAGCGTTTTCCGGGCGTGAGCGGTGTCGGCTGCTCGTCGTTGTCGAGGTGCGTCAGATTCAGCAGACCGTAGCTGACACGGGTGGACTTGTCGTCGGGGGCGACGTCCATCAGCCGCACCGCTATCATGGCGACCGGCTGGTCGCTGGCAAGATCCAGCTCCACGGTCGGCGCACCAAGAATTTCCACGGACTCGTTCAGCGGAGCGCTTTCGAAGACCAGCGAGCCGCCGTCTTCACCCCGCTGGTCGTGGGGCTGATCGGGAACGTCACTGTAGGAGCACCACTTGCCGCCGAACTGACCTACGCTCAAAGGCGAACTGATCGTCAGCTCCCGTTCATCGATGTCGGTGCCGGGCTGCGCCAGCGCCCCCGGGGCGAGCGGATACCGCGCCTCATGGATACGGTCGGATGGCCAACGGTCCTCGGCCACCCAGCGGCCCGGTCTATGCTCATAGTAGGGTCGCGGAGGAGTGCTGTCCTGCATCCACACCCGGAGCATGGGCTCCTCCATGATGCCCGTGTCCCGGCCGCCCAGCCATTGGTCCCACCAGCGGACCGCTTCGCGCAGAAAATTGATGGCGGGTCCCGGTACGCCCAGATGTGGATACTTGTGGCTCCAGGGGCCGATCAGCCCTTTACGGGGGACGACCAGGCCTTCCAGCAGTCTGAACACGGCGTTGCTGTAGCCGTCCGCCCAGCCGCTGACGGCCATCACCGGGCATCTCACGGCGGAGAAGTCCTCGCAGATGGAGCCGTGCTTCCAGTAGTCGTCCCGGCGCTGGTGGCGCAGCCACGTATCCAGCCAGAGGCCGCTCTCCTTCAGTCTCGTCATCCATTGCTCGCGCCAGTCGTGGACCAGTGCGGGATCCGGCGGACAGGTGTTATAGGAGAACATGGTCGAAGCCCAGGACAGATTGTCCAGCAGAAGGCAGCCGCCCATGTAGTGAACGTCGTCCGCGTAGCGGTCATCCGTCGAGCACAGGGTGATGACAGCCTTCAGCTCCGGCGGCTGCAGGGCAGCGATCTGCAGTCCGTTGAATCCACCCCAGGAAATTCCGATCATGCCCACGTGGCCGTTGCACCAGGGTTGGGAAGCAATCCATCGCAGAACCTGGATCCCGTCGTCCAGTTCGAGTGGGAGATACTCGTCTGTCAGAACACCGTCTGATTCACCGCTGCCGCGTAAATCGACTCGCACGCCGGCGTAGCCGTGCCCGGCGAAGTAGCGGTGATTGATGTCGTCGCGCTCGGCCGTCAGGTCGCGTTTGCGATAGGGGATGTACTCGAGAATCGCCGGAACCGGCTGGGCCTCGGCGTTGTCGGGCATCCAGATGCGGGCCGCCAGACGGCAGCCGTCGGCCATCTCGATCATGACGTGCTCCAGCTCCCGGACCTGGAGCGGGAACGAGGCGATGGTTCTCAACTAACCGGCTTCCATCGACTGGCGTTTCCTCACGCCGCCCTTACGAAGGATGTCCGCGGCCCGTCTGGTTCAAGGAAGCGATACTCGAAGCCCAGGGCCTTGCGCACTTTGCGATAGTTGCGCAAGAGCCGCTTCTGGTTGCCCGCTCCCATGAACACGTAGGCCACGGCGAAGCTGTAGCTGTCCTGCTCCGATAGTTCCGAGAGTCTGGTGCCACGCTTGACCTGGAGCCTGATCGTAGTGCCGGGAAACTGTGATTCGATCTCCGCGATCTTAGCCTTGCTGGGTGCATGGGTGACCACAGCGTCCTGGAACTTGCGATGGAAGAACTTCGCCGCTACCTTGAATTTGCCCTGGCGGCGAGGATAGTCGGGCTCGCGCCCCATCGCGATATCGATGGCGATCTCATGATTGGAGCGGCCGTCGACCTTCTCAAACAGGTCGCAATGCGATTCCGCGAGCCGCGTGTTCATCTCCAGAAACCAGATCTGGTCGTTCTTTGCGTCCCAGAAGAATTCCACATTGAAGCAGGAGTTGTCGAAGCCAACGTGCTTCACGTATTTGTTGGCGATGCGGGCCATGCGCCTGCGTACTTCCACCGGCAAGCGGGATGGATACTGATAGCGCAGGAAGCTGACCCTATTCTTGTGGCGAATGGAGTCGACGATACCGTAGACCTTCGGCTTTCCATTGAAGACATAGCCCTCGACGGTGCATTGGCGTCCGCCGATAATCTGCTCGGCCAGACAGTAATGGCCGTCCACGGCGGCAATATCGCGCGGCAGATCGGCCTGATCGAGGATGTAGTTGAAGGGATCGGCGATGGAGTCGATATTGTCTCGCAGGATACGCACCGCCTCCTCGAAATCGGTCTTATTATTGATCCGAAAGCCGAGCCGCGAGCCCGAAGACTTGATCGGTTTGATCCAGAACGGAAAGTCGAAAGGAATATCGGACAACGGGTCTTCGCCGTTAGGGTCGAACGCCGCGAAACCGGGTACGTGTTCCGGGATAACTTCCTTCTGCTGGATCCGGCTCCAATACTTGTGTTCGCATTTCAGCAGGCTCGTAAGAGAAGGCGAGCGCAGACCGAATTCCTGGCACAGGATCGGCCACATGGTGCTCACGGGAAAATCGAAGTAGATCACCAGCGCGTCGACACCTTTTCGGGCACCACGCAGCTGCCGACGAGCCGTCTCGATCAGGTCTTTCATCGAGAAGTCTTCGGTTTCCATGAGTGCCGCCGGCTCGATAACACCATGAAACTCGCACGAACCGGCATCCCTCGTGCCTTTCAGCTTCTTCAGGTTGAAGTCGTTCAGTCCGATCACGTAGATCTGTTGCTTCTTCATCGTCCCTCCCGCGACTGCATCGCGATGAATGCCGGAGCCTCGAACGGCGTGTAGACCGCGCGACAAGCCTTCCGAGCGTTTCTCGGCCGGCACGCAAAGCGTCTTCATCGCGAATGCCGACACGCCAACACAGTCTAACACACCGGTTCCGGCCCATTCGGTTGGCGGATCCGACACCGTATCGGGACGCATGGGTGGTATTAAACTTTGTTAATGCGAGACCGTCGTGACCCTGACATATTAGCGATGAATACATCGCGGGCCCACATAACGGCCTTTCAAACATGGCGCTGAACCTGTCCCGGAAGCTGATTACAAATCATCTCGTGGAGGGAGAGCCGACTGCCGGCAAGCGTATCGGACTGAAGATCGACCAATCACTGACCCAGGACGCCACCGGCACCTTGGTGATGCTGGCGCTGGAGGCCATGGATCTCGAACGGGTCGTCACCGAAGCATCGGTACAGTACGTGGACCACAATCTGATCCAGAGCGACCATAAGAATCCCGACGACCACATGTTCCTGGAGAGTGCTTGCCGGCGATTCGGCGTCTGGTTCAGCCGCCCCGGCAACGGCGTCAGCCATCCTCTTCATATGCAGTATTTCGGTAAGCCGGGAAAAACCCTGCTCGGCTCCGACAGCCACACGCCCGCGGCGGGCTCGCTGGGCATGCTGGCCATCGGGGCGGGGGGCATCGACGTCGCCATGGCGATGGCGGGTGAGCCGTTCTCTTTCAAGATGCCCGAAATCTGGGGCGTGCGTATGACGGGCGAGCTGCCGGACTGGGTCAGCGCCAAGGACGTGATACTGGAGATGCTGCGACGACACGGCGTTAAGGGGGGCGTGGGCCGTATCATCGAGTACTACGGCCCCGGCCTGGAATCGCTGAGCGCCATGGACCGTCATGTCATCGCCAACATGGGTGCCGAGTTGGGCGCGACGTCCACGGTGTTTCCCTCCGATCAGCAGACCCGCGCTTTCTTGCGCCGGCACCGGCGTGAAGACGACTGGCAGCCACTCGCGGCGGACCAGGGATCCTGTTACGACATAGATGATGAAATCGATCTTTCCGCACTGGAGCCGCTGGTCGCCAAGCCTTCCAGTCCGGGCAACGTGGTACCCGTCCACGAGGTGGAAGGCGAAGAGATCTACCAGGCTTACATCGGCTCCTCGGCGAATCCCGGCTATCGCGACTTTGCGATGGCGGCGAAGATCGTACAGGGAAGGCGCGTCGCCGTACCCGTGTCGTTCGATATCAACCCCACTTCGCGGTCAATATTGGAGACCCTGATGCGCGAGGGACTTCTTGGCCACCTGCTGCATGCCGGCGCCCGTCTGCATCAGGCCGGCTGCAACGGCTGCATCGGCATGGGTCAGGCGCCGGCTACCGGCCGCAACAGCCTTCGCACCGTGCCGCGCAACTTCCCCGGCCGCTCGGGGACCCGCGAGGACAGCGTGTTCCTGTGCAGTCCGGAGACAGCCGCCGCGTCGGCGCTGAAGGGTGTTATTACCGACCCGCGCAGCCTGGAGATGGACTATCCGGAGGTGAAAATGCCTGATGATCCGGTGGTAGAGCGAGGGATCTTCCAGCCCCCGTCCACGGACGATGCGAGGCGCGTCCAACTGGTCAAGGGGCCGAATATCGAGTCGATGCCCATCCTCGACGCGACCCCCGACCGGCTCGAGCTGCCGGTGCTACTCAAGGTCGGGGACGACGTATCGACCGACGAGATCATGCCGGCGGGAGCGGAGATTCTGCCCTATCGCAGCAATATACCGCACATCGCCAAGTTCGTTTTCAATGTCGTGGACGACAGCTATCCGGAACGCGCCGGCGAGATGAATGGGCGGGACGGTCACGCCGTGATCGGCGGGGAGAACTATGGTCAGGGTTCCAGCCGCGAGCATGCCGCCATCGCGCCCCGCTACCTCGGCCTTCGGCTGGTGATCGCCAGATCCTTCGCCCGTATTCACCTCCAGAACCTGATCAACTACGGCGTGCTGCCTCTGCGATTTACCACCATGGATGGCTACGAGCATATCGAGCAGGACGACGTTCTGGTGCTGAACGGTCTACACGGTTTCCTGCGGAACGGCGGTGATATCGAAGCGACCGTGGAGGGCTCACGTGAAACCATTGAGCTCACCCACGACTTCACCGAACGTCAAAGGCGGATTCTGCTGGCGGGTGGTCTAGTCAACTGGGCAAACGAAGGGCGTTGACTCTGAGACCGGCCACTACAGGATGCGGGAACGATGCTGGTGCCGTCGGGATCGTTGAGCCGTGGTGACCTCCTGTAGTTAGAGGGTCAGCTGCTGCAGCTACGCCACTGAAAGGCATCAAAAGGTATCTCTGAGAGTCGAATGAGGCCAGTGGCCCGTCGTAGGCGTGGTATCCTTTATTAGCAAGTACCTGAACGCCCGGGGGGCGAAGAACCTCACCGGCCTGCCGCGCCGAATACAAGCACAGATTACTGGCATGCAAATCGAAGAAAGAGGACCTTCCGACGCTCAGAGCGGAGAGATCTAAGAACGACAAAATGCTAGACCTGAATATATTTCCAGACAAGAGAAGCCGTACTGATGGCTGGATCGACAAAATACTGAAAGCGTGCTACCTGATTCGGAAGACTGTGCTTCCTGATTGCAAAGTGATCTTTTTGTCGCCTTTTCCGAAAAGTGGGAGCACGTATCTTAGCAAATTGCTCGAATCAGCAACGGGATTCGAACGGACTCATTGGGTGCCCGGCTACAAACGAAATGAGCAGGACCTGTATTTGCCACGTGTCATAGACAGCATTGGACGAAACGCAATTATCTATCAGCACGCCAAGGCGAACGAGAGAAACCTCGGCATTCTGAAAAGTGTTGACGCATCAGTCATCGTTCATACGAGAAACATATACGACTGTATGGTGAGTCTAAGGGATTATTATGAGGCTCTGGGAGTTGCCGACCGAATGCCCTTTATGCCAGTAGTGGAGCACTATGGTGACCTGACAGAGGAACAGAAGTTGGATCTCTGCGTCGATATGGCAACCCCTTGGTATATACATCATTACGTGTCTTGGTCAGTGGCGGACCGGAACAAGGAGGTTCGCATACTATGGACTTCGTATGAGAGCCTCGTGACTTGTCCGAAGTCCTTTCTAGAGAGAATTCTCGAGTTTTGTGAAATGGATGTCTATGTCAAGCAAGTAGAAGACGCTTTGGATGAAATTGATGAGAAGAAGAGCAGATTCAACAAAGGTATTGTTGGGAGGGGTGTCGACAGCTTGACCGACTTCCAAAAAGAGAAGATGAGGAACATGACACGCTATTTCCCCGATATTGACTTCTCAACTATCGGTCTATAGACGCGAGGCAATCACCGTGCGGACATCCATGGATTGAACGGTGACGATATTCATCCGACAGCAAACCACGTGCGAGCCCGGTCCCTGATATCTGAGTGGATCGAGAATTGCGGGTTTCGTCGGATAGGGCCGGAGCCCGCGGAGACTGTAAATTGATTTGTGTAGCTGCTCATTGTGGTGAAAGTGCGCCAGGACAAGCAGCTGATCAACAAGACCATCCATCTGGTCCTGGGGCGCAATCTGCACGGCGAGAAGGAGTTGTTGGGTCTGTGGCTGGACGAGACCGAGGGCGCCAAGTAATGGCTGACGGTGCTGACCGAGCTCAAGAACCGGGGGCTCAAAGACATTTTCATTGCCGCGGTGGACGGCTTGACGGGCTTTCCAGATGCCATCGAGGCGCTGTAGCTGGACACCCGGATCCAGCTTTGCATCGTCTATATGGTCCGCAACTCGCTCAGGGTCGTCTCTTCGAAGGTCCGCAAGGCGGCGGCCGCCGATCTCAAAAAGATCTATACCTCCGCCATCATCGAGGAACCTGAGCGCGAGCTGCAGGCGTTTGGCGAGCGCTGGGATGGCCAGTAGCCGACGATCAGCCAGAGCTGGCGGCGACACTGGTCGCACCTGATCACATTGTTCGACTATCCGGATGAGATTCGCAAAGTGATTTATACGACCAATGCGATCGAGTCGCTCAACAACGTGGTGCGCAAGGCCGTCAACAACCCAAGCTCTTTCCGAGCGATGCCTCGGCGATGAAGGTTGTCTTCCTCGCCATTGCAGCCGCTTCAAGGAATTGGACCCGGCCGGCACACGATTGGAAGGCGGCGTTGAATAGCTTTATGATTGACTTCTGCGACCGAATGCCAGCAGACCTGTGAACCGGGCAGCTACGCAGAATTATTTACATGGTCAGCCCGCGATCCGCATCTCCGGCGTTGTGCTGTGGT